>CAZTCI010000003.1:0-401062 GCA_964612665.1 uncultured Planctomycetales bacterium
CTGACCAATTAATTCCGGCATCACTTAGAACATCCAGGTCCGCCCAATTCACACCGGCATCACTTAAAATATCGATGTCGGTCCAGTTAACACCGGCTGCGCTCAAAACCCCAATATCATTCCAATTGACACCTGTGTCGCTCAGAATATCAATATCCGACCAGTTAATTCCAGCATCACTTAAGATATCTAAGTCAGCCCAATTAACACCAGCACTGGTTAAAATTCCAACATCATTCCAGTTAATACCCGTCGTAGCCAGAACAGCGAGATCATTCCAGTTCACACCTGTATCACTTAAGATATCAATGTCTGCCCAATTGATTCCGCTGGTTGTCATTTCATTTAGGTTTGACCAATTAACGCCAATCGTAGATAGAACATTGATGTCGTTCCAATTGACACCGGCATCACTCATAATATCAATGTCTCCCCAATTGACGCCCGCGTCACTCATAATATCGATATCTAACCAGTTAATTCCGGCGCCGGATAACACCGTCAAATCGTTCCAATTGATACCCGCATCGGAAAGGATGTCTAAATCACTCCAGTTCACGCCGACAGTAGTTAAAACTCCGACATCATTCCAATTGACTCCCGTCGTGGATAATACGGTCAGATCAGCCCAGTTCACGCCGTTGTTAGATATCGTTTCAATATCGGTCCAATTAATGCCTGAGGTGGTCATCTCATTGATGTTCGTCCAATTAACACCGATTGTGGAAAGCACATTGATGTCGCTCCAATTTACACCCGCATCTGAAAGAACATCGATATCCGCCCAATTCACGCCAGCGTCGCTCAAAATATCAATATCCAACCAGTTGATGCCTGCGTCACTTACAATATCCAAATCGGTCCAGTTGATTCCCGCGTCAGAAAGAATATCTAAGTCGGCCCAATTCACGCCCGCATTAGCAAGAACCGACATGTCATTCCAATTAATACCCGTGGTCGTTAAAGTCCCCATGTCGTTCCAATTCACGCCGGCATCGCTCATCACGTCGACATCTGACCAGTTGATTCCTGTATTGGACAAATCATTCAAGCTCGACCAATTAATCCCAATCATACTCATTGCGTTTAAATCAGACCAATTCACACCAATACTACTCATGATATTCAAATCAGACCAATTGACACCGGCATCGCTCATGATATCGATATCTATCCAGTTAATGCCAGCATCCGTCAAGATATCAAGATCCGACCAATTAACACCAGAATCGGAGAGAATATCCAGATCCGACCAATTCACGCCGACATTACTCAAGATATTAATGTCCGACCAATTAATTCCCGACGTTGTCATCTCATTAATATTACTCCAGTTGACACCAATAGTTGAAAGCACAGTAATGTCATTCCAGTTGACACCAGCATCACTTAAGATATCAATATCAAGCCAATTAACACCGGCGTCGCTCATAATATCGATATCCAGCCAGTTGATACCAGCGTCAGATAAAGTATCTAGATCAGTCCAATTGACACCAGCGTTGCTTAGAATATTGATGTCACCCCAGTTAATTCCAGCGTCGCTCAAAATATCAAGATCAGCCCAATTGACACCAGTCGTACTTAAGACATTGATATCTGTCCAATTAATTCCCGACGAGGTAAGCGCGCCTAAATCTTCCCAGTTGACACCCGATTGATTTAAAACGCTTAAATCGATCCAGTTAATACCGGAGCTGGTTAGATCATTTAAGTTAGACCAATTCACGCCGTTGTTGGTTAAAACCGACAGATCATTCCAATTAACACCAGAATCACTCAAAATATCCAGATCCGCCCAATTCACTCCGGCAGTACTTAAAACCGTAATGTCATTCCAGTTGATGCCGGCATCACTCAAAATATCTAAATCCGACCAGTTGATGCCAGCGTCGGAAAGAATGTCCATATCGATCCAATTGATTCCAGCATCGCTTAGGACATCGATATCAGCCCAGTTCACACCAGCATCACTTAAAATATCCAGATCAGCCCAGTTCACACCGGTGGTACTTAAAACACCTACATCAGTCCAATTGATTCCTGTCGTCGTTAAAGCGCCAAGATCATTCCAGTTGATGCCGGTCGCGCTTAAAACACTAACATCGTTCCAATTAATTCCGCTGGTTGTCATTTCATTTAGATTCGACCAATTAACACCGCTCGTGCTAATCACATCGAGATCGTTCCAATTGACGCCAGTGTCGCTTAAAATATCCAGATCCGCCCAATTCACGCCGGCGTCACTTAAGATGTCGATATCAAGCCAATTAATGCCAGCGTCGGACAAAACATCCAAGTCCGCCCAATTCACACCGGCGTTACTTAAAATATTAACGTCATTCCAATTAATGCCAGCGTCACTCAAAACATCAATGTCCGCCCAATTCACGCCGGCGTTAGTCAAGGTATTAATATCAGACCAGTTAATTCCGGCATCACTCATGATATCCAAATCAGCCCAGTTGACGCCGGCCGCCGTGAAGACACTAAGATCACTCCAATTGACACCCGTTGTCGACAACGACCCTAAATCATTCCAGTTGACACCAACGTTAGTTAAAATATTAATGTCCGACCAGTTAATCCCGGAAGTGGTCATATCATTAATGTTCGTCCAATTCACACCACTTGTTGTCAGCACCGTGATATCATTCCAATTCAATCCAGCGTCGGAAAGAATATCCAGATCCGCCCAGTTGACGCCCGCGTCGCTTAAGATATCAATATCAAGCCAGTTGATTCCTGCATCTGACAACACATCCATATCCGCCCAGTTGACGCCGGCGTCGCTTAAGATATCGAGATCAGCCCAGTTAATTCCGGCATCACTTAAAATATCAAGGTCAGCCCAGTTCACACCGGTTGTGCTTAAAACTGTTAAATCACTCCAGTTGATGCCCGCGTCACTCAAAACATCGAGATCCGCCCAGTTGAGTCCGGCCGTCGATAAAACACCGACATCATTCCAATTGATTCCCGTCGTCGATAAAGCGGCGAAATCATTCCAATTAACACCCGCATCACTTAAGATATCAACATCCGACCAATTAATGCCGACGGTTGAAAGCTCACTGATATTGTTCCAATTAATTCCGGTGGTTGAAATGACGCCTATATCAGACCAATTCAAACCCGTATCACTCATGATATCCAAATCCGACCAGTTAATGCCGGCGTCACTCAAAATATCCAAGTCCGTCCAATTAATGCCGGCATCACTTAAAATATCAAGATCCGCCCAATTCACACCCGTCTGACTTAAAACATCAATATCCGACCAATTAAGACCTGCGTTTGAAAGCGAGGCTAAGTCACTCCAATTCGTTCCGATATTACTTAAGACATTCATATCCGACCAATTAATTCCTGTCGTCGTTAAAACAGTCAAATCAATCCAATTCACTCCTGCGTCGGATAAAATATCGATATCCAACCAATTGATGCCGGCACCAGACATGTCATTTAAATTCGCCCAGTTGACACCGCTATCGCTCATCACGTCGATATCGGTCCAGTTGATCCCTGCGTCTGAGAGAACGTCAATATCCAGCCAGTTGATGCCGGCATCGCTTAAGATATCCAAATCAGCCCAATTAATTCCGGTTGTGCTGATCACACCAAAATCATTCCAGTTAATTCCCGTGTTGCTTAAAACATTAAGATCTGACCAGTTTAAGCCACCGGTTGTCATGTCACTGATACTTGTCCAGTTAACACCGGTCGTGCTTAACACCGTCAGATCATTCCAATTTAATCCGGCGTCACTCATCGCATCCAAATCCGCCCAATTCACGCCCGCGTTACTTAAAACATTAACATCCAGCCAATTAATCCCCACATCGCTTAAAATATCCAGATCCGCCCAATTCACACCCGCATCACTTAAAATATCAATATCCACCCAGTTGATTCCAGCGTCTGAAAGAATATCTAAATCTGACCAATTAATTCCGGCATCGCTTAGGATGTCCAAGTCCGCCCAATTCACACCGGTATTTGTTAAAACAGTCAAGTCATTCCAATTAATTCCAGCGTTGCTTAAAATCGTCATGTCATACCAGTTAATTCCCGTTGTCGTTAAAGTTCCAATATCACTCCAATTAATACCCGTGACACTTAAGGCGCTCAAATCATTCCAATTCACTCCAGCATCACTTAAGATATCAACGTCAGCCCAGTTTAGACCTGCTGTCGTCATTTCATTAATGTTGCTCCAATTGACACCGATATTTGATAAAACACCTAAATCACTCCAGTTGATTCCAGTTGTGCTAAGAGAAGACCAATCAGCCCAGTTGATTCCGGCATCGCTTAAAATATCCAGGTCACTCCAGTTGATTCCAGCGTCGGAAATAATATCCAGATCCGTCCAATTGATCCCGGCATCACTTAAGATATCCAGATCAGCCCAATTAATTCCAGCATCGCTTAGAATGTCCAAGTCCGCCCAATTCACACCGGCGTCACTTAAAATATCGACATCCGACCAATTAATTCCCGCCGTTGATAACGCCCCGAAATCATTCCAATTAACACCCGAAGCACTTAAAACGCCGACATCTGTCCAGTTGATTCCGGATGTGCTCATCTCATCGATGTTCGACCAATTAACGCCCGTCGCTGATAAAACCGTTAAATCATTCCAGTTGACGCCGGTCGTACTCAAAACCGTCAAATCAGACCAATTGACACCCGCATCGCTTAAAATATCAAGATCAGCCCAATTAATGCCAGCGTCAGAAAGAATATCTAAATCCGCCCAGTTGACACCCGTATTACTTAAGACATTAATATCATTCCAATTGATACCAGCGTCAGAAAGAATATCTAAATCCGCCCAGTTCACGCCCGCATCACTTAAGATATCGATATCAACCCAGTTGATTCCCGCGTCAGACAAAATATCCAAATCAGACCAATTCACGCCAGCGCTGCTCATTACATTAATATCTGACCAATTCAGTCCAACGGTGCTAAATACCGTTAGGTCCGCCCAGTTCACACCTGAATCACTTAATATATCAACATCCGCCCAATTGATGCCGGCAACGGTCATTTCGTTGATGTTCGTCCAGTTAACGCCGACATTGGACATGACGGTCAAATCACTCCAATTAATACTGGAACTGCTCAACACCGTCAGATCCGTCCAATTTACACCTGCATCACTTAAAATATCCATATCCAACCAATTAATACCAGCGTCGGAAAGGATATCCAAGTCCGCCCAATTCACACCTGCATCACTCAAAATATCCAAGTCCGCCCAGTTAATGCCGGCATCGCTTAAAACATCCATGTCCGCCCAATTCACACCTGCGTCACTCAATACATCGAGATCTGACCAATTGATTCCAGAAGTTGACAAAGCACCGATATCAGCCCAATTAACACCCGTTGCGCTAATGACATCAATATCCATCCAGTTGATTCCGGATGTTGTCAAATCATTAAGACTTGACCAATTGACGCCCGTCGTAGTTAGCACCGATAAATCATTCCAGTTAACACCGGTGTCGCTCATCACATCAATGTCGAGCCAGTTCACGCCCGCGTCACTCAAGATATCAATATCAGCCCAATTAATTCCCGCATCAGAAAGAATATCCAAGTCTGCCCAATTCACGCCTGCGTTACTTAAAACAGTGAAATCATTCCAATTAATTCCGGCATCACTTAAGATATCGAGATCCACCCAGTTGACACCAGCATTGCTTAGCGTATTAATATCGGCCCAATTAACTCCGGCATCAGAAAGAATATCCAAGTCCGCCCAATTCACGCCCGCATCACTTAAAATATCCATGTCCGTCCAGTTAATGCCAGCGGTCGTTAAAGCGCCAACATCGGCCCAGTTAACGCCGCTTGTTGCGATAACATTAATGTCGGTCCAGTTAATTCCTGTCGTCGATAAAGCACCAATATCGCTCCAGTTCACACCCGCATCACTTAAAATATCTAAGTCAGCCCAATTGATTCCAGCGTCGGATAAAACATCGAGATCCGCCCAATTCACGCCTGCATTACTTAAGACATTCATGTCCGTCCAGTTAATCCCGGCATCCGAAAGGATATCTAAATCAGCCCAATTGACGCCTGCGTCACTTAAAACGTCGATATCAAGCCAATTAATTCCAGCATCGCTTAAAATATCTAAATCGCTCCAATTAATTCCAGCATCGCTTAAAATATCCAAATCACTCCAATTGACACCAGACGTTGTCAAAGCGCCGACATCATTCCAATTAATACCAGCATCGCTGAGGATATCAACGTCTGACCAATTGATGCCTGAAGCTGTCATATCATTGATATTTGTCCAGTTGACACCAATTGTTGACATCACATTCATGTCTGACCAGTTGATCCCCGCCGTGGTTAGTGTATCCACATCCAACCAATTAACGCCTGCGTCAGTCATGATATCTAGATCCGCCCAATTGATTCCCGCCGTTCCCAACGTATTAAAATCAGTCCAATTAATTCCCGCATCACTTAAAGTGTCCAAGTCCGTCCAGTTAATGCCATCAGTACTGAGAATGTCGACATCCGTCCAGTTGATCCCACTTAAAGTCATCACGGCCATATCATTCCAGTTAAGTCCGGCAACCGACATAACCGTTAAGTCACCCCAGTTGACACCCGCGTTAGAAAGTGTGGCCAAATCATCCCAATTAATAGTTGAATCCCAGTTGACACCCGCCCCACTCATATAGGCAATGTCATACCAATTAACACCAGCGGTACTTAAAAATTGCAAATTGTCCCAGTTAATGTTGGCATCGCTTAAAATATCGAGATCACTCCAGTTGACGCCTGCATCACTCAAAATATCAAGGTCTGCCCAATTGACACCCGCGTCGCTTAAGATATCAACATCGGCCCAATTAACACCGGCATCACTCATCACATCAATATCCAGCCAATTTATTCCCGACGTCGATAAACTAAAAAGATCTGTCCAGTTAATGCCAGCATCGCTCAAAATATCAATGTCATACCAATTAATTCCGGCCTTACTAACGGATTCGATATCATCCCAATTAACATTAGCCATACTATCCGTGACATTTTTAATACTGGACACATTGGATTTTAAAACATCAACATCTGCCCAGTTGATTGTGTCAGTCGCGGCTTTGATGTCGCTGATGTTTAACCAATTGATCGTATCGGTTGAAGATTTAATGTCAGTGACGTTGGTCCAATTAATAGTATCGGTTTTACCGCGGATTGTGGCGAGTTGAGCATCTTGAAGAGAATACGTAACAGTTCCCGTAAAGGTAAGCGTGTTATAGGTGATCGTGACAACACCAATGTAGGATTCATTACGGCTGGAAGGAATCCAACCATTATTACTCTTAAACCAATCAGCGGAGGCATCGACAGTGAGCGATAAGGCGCTACAGTTTCCGCCGCAACCCGTGTCTAACGTCGTCCCATTAGATTTATAAATGGCCACGGTACAAGTTTCAGTCCCACCCAAATCAACAATGCGGCCATCCGCTTCAAGCCAAGCCACTAAATCAATTTCATCACCGCTGGCCCCATAGGTCACCTTTGACTGAACAGTTAAAGGAACAATTCTGAAACTGTTTGAAGTCCCTGTATACGTTACTGAACTGATGGTCGTTGAAGCCTTCAGAGTGTAAAGCAATCCGGGCTTGTTAATCTTTAGTCCCTTGCCAGAAAAGTCCGCCACCCCACTCGTCATAGTCATACTAGTTGTACCACCGAGCGTACTGCTTCCACCAGAATCGTTACTAATGGAAAGCGTAACCGTGGCGCTGCTATTATTAACAGTGTTGCCGTTAATGTCTTTTAAAGTAAGGACAGGTTGGGGACTAAAAACAGTATTGGGATAAGCGTCGGGAACAGTTCCGGTAAAACTTAAATAGGAAGGATCTCCAGCCCCTGCTTGGCCGGATGAAGAACTGGCAGAGGAAGAACCATCGTATCCCCCGCCAGTGTATTGGGCATAAACTGAGGAAAAGAAAGAACCGCTCAAGAGGAGTACTAATATAAGAGTACACTCTACCCCTCTGCGGACAAAATTCGCTCTACGTTCCGTTATGTTTTCGGTCATTCCAGGGATCAACTGGACTGGTTATTTTTTGAAGATATTCTGACTGCCTGATGAGTGACAGATGCCACAGAATCTTCAAAAACTCAAAAATAATTTATAAAAACGCCTAAAAATCTACCGCTATGAACCGTCGTAAGTCCTAACACCGCGGCCGCCATAATTATTAGCTCTTGCCGTATCCGTATTAGCGGCCTTGCTGCGATCAGAAATTCTTAAAGCTGTATTTGCAGAATCCCAGGCCCCGCCTTTTTCACCGGCGCCAGTCGCGCCCGTAACACCATGAGACGCTGTACCATCGCCCGAGACCCAACCTGAGGTATTAGCATTACCTTCATAAGAGGCCACGACATCCACGGTTCCATCCCCATGCCCGCCGGTGTACGCAATTCCCGTCGAGTTACCAATCGTAACCACCCGTTCCCACAAATCGCCTGACATTTGCATAACTCCATAATAACTGGCCCCGGCCGCTTCCCTGGTGCTGCTGGCTGTTGCAAAAATGCCCGCGCGTAACGGTCCGAAAACATATTCACTTCCTAAAAAGTCATCGCCGCGGCTAAACGTTGTCGAATTATAATTGGCATTGGCACTGTTTGTTAAAACCGTTTCTAATCCCAACTCGGCGCTTCCTGAAATTGTTACGGCCGCCGTAAGATTAGTGCTCCCCCACGCATACTCACCGGAGACCGCGCTCAAAGGACCACGGCAAATTTTTTCATACTCAAGTTCTGTCATAGGTCGAAGTCCGACCCAATCTAAATACGCCGATAAATCCATCCAACTGATATAACTTACCGGCCGGTCACTGCGAGATGTACTCGCGACACCAGCAGCTTGAGAAATACTATTGCGCTTGACAACGCTGTCGGAATTTTTGCCACCGTTTGTGTTACTCGTAATATCGCGGTTCGTTTGAGCACTGCTGCCGATATTATTAATGAAGTCAACCCACTGACCTTCAGTAATCGGATATTTCATACAATAAAAAGCGGCATAACCTTTAGGGAAAGCCGCAGGGATTGTAAATTCCGCACCCGTCGAGGATTCACCAGCATTACTTCCGGAAACATAATAATATCCATCCGAAACCAATTGATTCACATTGATAGCACCTTCACTTGATATATACCAGGGATCTGTGTCGCCGGATCCTTGTTTAAGACTTCCTGTCGAAGAAGTATCACCCGCGTAAAATGGTGACGTGGGAATATAAACCATTTCTATGCCAATCACTTTAACCGAGATGGTGTCCGTGTCAGCAGCGCCAGCAGCTGCATAATCAAGCTTCAGACGAACGTTATGCGTTGAGACTGTCCCCGAGCCCGTTGATTTCCGTCGAATAAAAGCCCCAACTTTGTCGGAAGGAACATAAATTTCTAAATCGTTACTGGCGCTGGTTCCAGGAGAAGTTCCAGCGGGATCAGTTCCAGCATTTTTCATGTTTCCATGGACAGGCGTGCCGCTGTTGATTGTAACTTTTAATACAACCCAAACAGCGTCATGATTGGTAGGAGTTCGCCAGGAATTATCCCAGCTCAAATCAAATTGAACAATCGCTGTATCTGCCGAAGAATCGCGATCCTGCAAAGAGACATTCGAAATGACCAAATTATTTGCCCTCGCCGGTAAAACAACTACTGTCAAAAAAGCGTTAAACACGAAAAATAAAATGCCGAATAATTTTTTGTTTTTTGTTTCGCGCATGCCAAACCATTTCAAACTTACGAATAATTCACGAACACGTTCAATTAATAAAAAGATCCCGATTAATAATCGTATTTCGCGTTCTTCAACTGCTCTTTATCCTCAGCCTTGTCCAAAGGAGAGTCAATGCTGGATTTTAATTCCATTCTGGCTTTGTTAATTTTATCTTTTACAAAAGCGGCATCGTCGGCACTGGGATTCAAATATAAATACTGCTGATAATGTTTGAGCGCTGTTTTTTGATCACTTAAATATTCACCGCTGACAAAAGCGAGATTATAGTGACTGGCAGCATCGAAGGGCATAATCTCAACGGCTTGCGAATATTCCCATGCGGCCTTTTGATAATCGCCTTGCTGGAAAAAAACATTCCCCATGTTGTAATGAACTTTCGCGGAATCTTTTTTCAGACGATCATTTTCATTATTTAACTCTGAAACTTTAGAAACAACGCCTTGAACTTCTTCAGGATTATTGACATCGATTGTGGTGGCTGCTTCCGCCGGGGCTTTCATCGCTTCCATTTCTTTGTGCCATTTCTCTTCCAAAGTTAATTGCTCTTCCAATTTCTTATATTTTGCCTGCCATTCAGCATCTTTTTGGTCTACGGCTGCTTGAAGTTTTTTGATTTGCGCGTCTTGATCATCTTTAGTTCTGGCGATATCTTCCAGTTTTCGACCCAAGTCTTCTTTTTCGGATAAGGCCGTTGTTAGACGGTTCGCGTCGACCGCTTTCTGACCGTTTAACTGCTTTAAGTCAGAAGCCATTTTTTGATTTTCCTTCATCAGCTGTTCATTTTCTTCAACAGCATTCTTCAGACTTTGATTAATTCTGATGATTTGCTGTTCTTTAAAAGAGACATCCAATCCTCCCGACATGCCTTCATCCATAACGGCCTGGTCGAGATCAACCTGGTTTTGGACCGCCCCTTGAGATGTCTCAGCGGCATGACCTAAGCCGGCGGCGAAAAACAAGCCGCAAAACCCTAACCATCCCAGAATTGGGACGATTGGCATTTTTGAATATCGTGAGGATTTTTTAAACATACCCTTTCTCCTTTTTCTTGAATTAAGCTTCTGTGAACCTTCGGATGTAAAAGAGCACCTCAGGTTATCTATTATTTTGGTTCAACACTCGCTTCTTTATAATCTTTAAAAGGTTTAACTGATCCCTTTAGTGAATTGTAATCATCTTTAGACGTGACGACATGCGGTGTTATAAAAATAACAATTTCCGTGCTGGCAATATTATCACTCACACGGCTGAAAAATTTTCCAACCCAAGGCACATCCATAAGGTAAGGCAGACCTTTTTTGGTATGAACCTTATCATCTTTCTTAAGACCACCCATAATAATAGTCATGCCGTCTTTGACCATGACGGTTGTTTCAACTTCAGTTTTATTTGTTTGTGGAATGCCGCCGCCTTTGGATTGGATTTTATCTACGACCGTAGAGATCTCTGGTTTTAAGCGCATAATAACCACACCATCATCATTAATAATAGGCGTAACGGCCAGCTTCAACCCAACATCAACGAAACGCACATCTTCACTAGTAATAGCATTGTCACCCGTACCTGAGGTTGTTGAGATAATATAAGGAATCGTGTCACCAATATGAATCCTTGCTTCCTCATTATTAGTGACCATGATTTGAGGATTGGAAAGAATTTTTGTATCGCTTACCTGCTTCAAAGCCCGAGCCGCCACCGAAAAGTGATCAGCATTGACTTGACCGATACCAATTTTACCAAAAGCATTACCTAAATTATCCGACGTTGATAACTTTGGATTATTCAAATAAAGATTTTGAAAACTAATTTTGCGCAGCTGCGGGTCAGGACTATCCTTAAAATCCAAATTCCAATCAATCCCTAAATCAAAAGTCGGCTTAAAAGTCACTTGTAAAATGCGGGCCTCAATCATCACTTCTTTCGTCGGAGCATCAAAACCCTTGATCATCGTTTTAATTTCTTCCAGACGACTAGGCAAAGCGCGCACAATCAACTGATTACTGCGTTCATCGGCCATAATAGAGCCAACCCCGCTCGCATCGATGCGCGAACGCAATTTTTCACCAACGACCTCAGCCTTGGCATATTCCATAGTAAATATATAGGTATTCAAAGGTGTTTCCAAAGTTTTCAAGGCATCCTGCATCTTGGCCAAAGCTTCCGGCGTATCAATTAAAACAAGCGAGCCGGTATCTTCATCAATAATAATCTTGCCAATAGAACTCTTAATATTATCCAGAGCCGCCAAAATGTTGGCTGGCTTCGCATAATTCAACTGCAAAATCCTGACTTCAGTTTTATCGCCAAAGATGCGGCCATAGGTTGCTTCGTATTCACTAGCATTCATCACCTGCACAATGTCACCGGGCAAAATTTTATAAGCTAAATGATTCGAAATGACCGCAATGTCTAAAGCATCTTTGATAGCGACACTTTTCAAAAGCAGGGTAACGCGCCCTTCCACCTTGCTGCTGGTGACCACGTTAAATTCACCTTTGGTCGCAAGAAACTTAATCACATCGACAATATTCATGTCCCTGATATCCAGTGTAATCTTGCGCTGCAGACGCTTATCCAAAGGTTCCTGCGGTTCGTTAATCTCGATATATTTGGCTTCATCGACAGGGGCTTCGGCTTTTACTCTCGTCGGGGGCGGCCCCAAAAGAATAAACAAACCAATCATGAACAAAAATACCCTGCGGGTTTTATTTTTGATCGATTTCATATTTTATGGTGATCTCCTCATCTTGGTTCGTTAAAACCGCTCGATCCGTATAAATAGTTTGGACGGTCCAATTTTTTATCTTTTCGCCTTGATGCGCAAAGTAAGTAATATTACTTTCTTTATCCTCAACCATGACAGCCGCCGATTCCGGCGTACTTAACCAGGAAATGCCGACTAATTTTAAATTTTGAGCGGGATTATTAACTTTTTGCGAAACCGCTGGGACGATGCCCTGCTCATTGATCTTGCGTTCAAACGGCTGAAAAATATTGCGGGCATCAATCAAACTCAAATAATACGACAGCTGTCTCACCGGAGGAACAAGGTTTGCATTCACTTTACCGCGTGGTCCTGATTCAATATCTAATTCGGTGCCGTGGTTGACTAAATTGAAACCATTAAAAAATTCAACCAAAAAAATGAGAACAACGGCAGCCACCGCCAAGATCAGTAATTGGTTGAGTTCTTTAAGTCCAAACTTAAATGAAGGATTAGTTGATGAGGAGACTTGCTCAGAAAAAACTGATTGCAGAAAAGAAGGCATGTTTGGCGTCACGCTTTTACCGCGGACTGCTTCCGCCATTTGACGGGCGACATCAGATTGAGAAGCATCTTTAGGGTCGCCGCTGGCTGCGGACGCGGGGAGTATTTTTTTGGAATCTTCTGCGCTCTCTGGGGCCATATTAACGTGTATGCTTCACGAACATACTTACAGGTTTATACGTTCATTACTCGAAAAGATCGACGCTGCTGCATACTTCCACAGAAGAATTATCAAAAGATGAGATTTGTTTCTACTTAAAAATCCGCTTTTATCGTCGGACAATACGCTTTTTTATTGAACAGTGTGATTATCCTATCATAAAGCCTTTTGCTTGCAATGATTTATTCGTTTTTTTTTACAACTTTTTTTAGGAAACAAAAGATTTAAAATCCCCGAGGAGAAACCAGCACTTCGCGCGCATGCGCGCAAGCTCATAACTTGACTTAAATAAATAATTTCTTTAATTTCCTTTGTTATTTTTAACGCGTAATAGAATTCAATTAGAAATAAAATAATGAGTGGTATGAGAGTCAACCCAAAAATTATTTTTGACTTTAAAATGAGCGACACCAACAGACATAAACTAAATAGTAAAGCTAAAGGAATCTCAAGAATGTCTTTCCAGAAAGTATAATCATCGCCCAAACTCATCTGCGGATGGTCCACGTACATTTTTATCCGCCAAAAACCATGTCTCCACTGTTCTTTAAGATATTTCATGAGACGCGTTGTATGAAAATGTTCGACGCGGGACTCTTTTTCAAAATAAATCTTATGCCCGGCCTTAATAATTTTGTAACTAAGATCATTATCCTCGCCACTGGGATAACGGTAAGTCGTATCAAACCCTCCCACTTCTTTAAAAATTTTTTTCCGCACACCGAAATTATAACTGCCGAAAACTTTTGGATAGACTGGCATAAGTTCACGGTGGCGGAAAATAATCTCGTCGTGAATAACACGCGCTAAAATGAATTCAGGATTGGCAATGCCATAGCTTCCTGCGACAACCGCGACAGTTGGATCCTTAAAATGTGCCGCGCCTTTGGCAATCCAATCAGACTGCGGGACACAATCGGAGTCCGTAAAAAAAATAAATGCGCCAGCGGCCAAAGACGCCCCTTGATTGCGCGCCACGGCTGGGCCTTGATTGGATTGATAAAAATATTTGACTTGAGGAAACTGTTTGAGAATGGTCGCCGTTGCGTCAGTTGATCCATCATCGACGACAATAACCTCATAAGGGTGGGAATAATTTTGATTTGAAATCGCTTTTAACGTTTGGGCAATTGTTTTGGCACCGTTAAAAACGGCGACAACAACGCTGACAGACGGATTATCCATGCTTTCGACAAATTGTGTAGAGCAGCATTCCAAAAGTCGAACCGACAATTTGGTCCGGCGAAAAAGCCAAGGGCAGCGTATTAATTCCGCCCTGGGCAATCACGTCAAATCCGGCGTGCTTGTGCAAATGAATAAGATCTTTGAGAATAAACGGCGTCTCTTCAATCCCTGGCATAAAAAAAGGCCGAATCAATTCCCAAGGCGACCACCGATTAGGAACAACAGTCACGATAACTCCATCAGATGATAACACTCCGGATAAATTTTTTAAAATGTTTGCTTGGTCTTCAAAGGGAAAATGTTCTAAAAGTCCGTCGGTAAAAATGAGATCGAATTTTTTATTGACCGCTGACAAATTCGCCGACAATAGATCATGCTTTAGAATTTCGGTTCGCCCGGAGGTCAAACGCTTGGCGATATCAAGCGCGCCTTGGGAATAATCGAGCGAAACCGTTGTCATGCCCGCGTCACAAAAATAACGCGAAAAAAAACCGCTGCCGCATCCGGCATCAAGCGCTTTTTTTCCGGACACGGCATACGGTTTTAAAATTTTCATAATCCTTTTTTTGGACCAGCTGATTTGAGTAAACGCTTCAGTTGAATCTTTTTTCCAAAAATGATCCCAGTCCCCGGACTGAGGTGTTTGAATTGTTTTATTTAGAACTGTCATCGTTAAAATTTTTTAGATGTTTGGTTAATCTCTGTAGTTCAAATTCCAGTCGGCCGATTTTTTGCGCCATCATGTCGTTGCGGTTATTTTGCTGGCATAAAAATATGGTCAAAAATAAACTCAAAAAAACAAAAAACGCCAACAAAACGAAAAAAATAAAATTACTCGGCACTTCAAAACCGAAGTAGCGCGACATTTTAAAAAGCACTTCATGAAAAATCACAAAAAACAATCCTGCAACACCAATAAGAAGCCAGGCAAACGCGTACTTAAAAGTCAGCTTTTCTCGACGGATTAATTCAACAACCGTCAAGAGCATGCCTAGCGTAATAATGAGCGCCAAGACTTTAATCGGCATTCAGGGAAGTTCTTTCTTTTTTAATCATGTGAAGTAAAATCGCGAAGGTCACTTTGACCATGTAATAAAGTGTGCGCAGATAGCGGATAGAACTGTGCCCGTGCTGGCGCTTGCGCATTTCAACCGGCATTTCCTGAACGCGCGCGCGCAAAGACCGCGCCACCATAATTGCTTCGGGTTCTGGAAAGTCATGCGGATAATATTGCGCGAAGGCTTTAATTATCTTTCCATTAAAAGCGCGGAAACCTGAAGTCGGATCCGTGACTTTATATCTCGTCAAGAAACTAATCAGCCAAGCAAAAAAATGAATACCAATCCGCCGCACAAACGACGATTGATAACCTAAATACGGCGGCAAAAACCGGCTGCCGATTGTCATATCCGCTTGACCACGGATGACGGGATCAATCAATTGACTCAAATAACGAATATCATGCTGACCATCGCCATCCACTTGAACGGCGAGCGTAAACCCTTTATCGACGGCAAATTGAAATCCAGTTTGAACCGCGCCCCCTATTCCCAAATTAAAAGGCAAAGACACAACAAACGCTCCAGCGCGATAGGCTTCTTCAGCTGTTTGATCATTAGAACCATCATTAATAACCAAAATCGTAATTGGCAGCGGTGAATTTTTTAATTCTTCAATGGTCTTTTGAATGTTGCCGCTTTCGTTGTAAGCGGGAACTATGACGAGAATTTTGTGGGTCACGGGTTTCGCAGAATTTGAAGACGGCATCACATCAGCTTGAACTACTATATTAGATTGATTGGAGTTCATCTTAACTAGCCAAGTGTCAGTGCCAGAAAATTCGTTGGTGTTGGTAACACCTAACACTTCCCACGTAACACCCTTGAATTTTTAATTCTTCACAAACCCACTTTCCTGTAACTTTTTAAGCAAACTAAAATCAATAAGTTTCTGATTCAACAGAATAATCATGCCACCTTTAATACGCGGTTCTCGACGGATAGTGACCTTAACGGGTTGGCCGCGTTTTTTTGCGGCGGAACGTTCAATGCGTTCCAGCATCTTAGAAGGACACTGGTTGGCCACAACAACAACCACTTCCGGTAACTGCGGATCAAATTCTGAGGCAAACATGACTTCAAAACGGTGCACGGCGGATTCCATTAAAGAATGGTTGAGTAAAAAACCCAGAATGAAAACGATAATACCGATGACAATGATTTGAAATAGGAAAATTTGAAGGAGGGCGGTGGTTAAGGTCATTGGACTTGAGCTTGGGCTTTCTGTAAATTTTCTTTTTCGGAGGCAAGGTAAAGAGCGGCGGCGTTCACGAGATCAACATTTTTATCTTCTTCTCTTCGATCCGGAATCAATCCGCCGAAACTAAAGACACTTCCATCCGGAAAATGACCGCGGGCGGTTACGAGTAAAAGCATGGATTGGTCGTCAAAATTAAACATGCTTTTTAACATCACCTGACCGGCGGTGTTCGCTCCCATCAAAATCGCCCGGCCGCGTTTTTGCAGGACGCCCGAAAAAAGTTCGGAGGCGCTCCCGCTTTCTTTATTGACGAGAATGACAAGCGGGCCATGATAACGAAAGCGTTCTGGAATAAAAGGAACATCTAACGGAGATTGGACTTCTCCTTTTCTTTGAAAATAAGCGAATTCTTCCTTCGGCGGTAAAAAGAAAGCGGAGATTTCGCGTGCCGCTAAAGGCGGGCCGCCGGGATTGCCGCGCAAATCCAAAATCAGCCCAGAATTTTCTTGTTTTTGGATCCAGACGAGATAACGCAGCATATCATCAGATGTTTTTTGATTAAAGCTGCGGATTTGCAGGCAATAAATGCCGGGAACTCTAACCGGGACCATAAAAACGGTTTGTTTAAAGTATTCTTGGCTGACGACCTCAATTTTTTTCGGATGATTGTCACCGAAAGTCAAATAATCCAGCCTGACTTTAGAATCGACCAAAGGATTTAATAAGTCTTGAACTTGGTCTTCTTTCAAAGATTTACTGGGCCGGCCATCAATGGCTAAAATTATGTCCTTAACCCTTAAACCCTGAACATAAGCATCTGAGCGGGGTTCAATCATTGTAACAACATAACCAATCGGCAAGAGTTTGCCTTCGATGCCGAGATCGACTTTTTTACCGAGGACTTTTTTCTCAAATTTTTCGGCGAATTTAGGCGGGATGAATTCAGAAAAGATATCTTCTTTGGATTTAAGGTCCTGAATCATGTAGGCGGCGCCCCGCCATTTCACATAATTGTCAGACTGGCCTTCTTTTCTTAACTCTGTATAAAGCCGTTTTTTAAATCGCTGAATGAATTGACTGTAAATCCGCGCATCAACCGGAAGATAATAATTTTCTTCCATGGTCTTGTACACTTTGTCGAAAAACTGAAGGAAAGGTTTGTAATCTTGGTCGCGGGGAGATTTCATAGACTTGGCGGACAATTTTTCCGTCGCTGAGGCGGCGGATATACAAAACGTAAAGAGCATTATCGCAAGAAAACCCGCGGCCAATCGTGACGGCAATTTAACTGTGACTAAATACATAGTAGGGGCATTATAACACAGCAATTTTAATTGCATACAAAAGGATAAAAAATGCACGCCGGGCGCTTGAGCTGTTTCGCCCGAACTTTTACGCCCGGCGAAACAGCTCAAGCGCCCCCGTCATCCGCCAAACTTCCATCTAAAAAAATTCCCGCGAGCCACTTACGCGACTGCGGGAATTCATTTACAGAAATTTTAAATATTCTAACCGCTTACCATTTACTGCTGTTTGTATTTGAACCCCACCTGGTTTCAGCGGATGAGCTTGTTGCCTTCGCTTCTTTGGTTTCTATTTTTTGGGCCGTTGTTTTAGCAGAATCGGTAACTGACGTAGAGCGCGTTGTGTTCCAAGCTGAATTAGAAGCGGTATTTGAATTTGTTGAAGTATTTGAGTTCCAGGCTGAGGTTGTTGATTGAGTTGTCGTTGACGCCTTGTGTCTAGTTTGTCTATCCGGAACAATATTAGACGTTGCCTGAACGGTTTGTTTGGTTTTATTACGTCGGTGCCAGTTAATCAGCTGTGCGGAACTCGTTTCAACAAACGCAAAAGTTAATAACATAATCCACCCCATCACAAAAATTTCTTTTTTCATACAACCCTCCTTACTATTTTTTAAATTTTAAATTATTGCTGCCATATAAAACTTAACGGGCATACGATTCTAGCTCCGGAAGCTCATTAGCGGTAATTACACCATCATGATTGCGGTCAAATTCGTAAGTAATATCAGAATGAACCGGATAACTTCCCGACGACCTAACAACACTAGCCACGTGAGTCAAAAAAGTTTTAATTTCGCTTGAATCCAGCTTCCGGTCGCCATTCGCATCAAACCCTTCTTCTTCTTTATTATGCAGTGGCAACGCGCCGCCGGTACGCAAAGCTTTATGGACCTGACTTTCGACGGGCGCTTGAGTTGCCGCGGGCTGCGTTTTTACAGGTTCGGGAGGAGGTGCTTGAACTGAATCTTTTTTATCAGGCGCAGGCGCTTCAAGGGCCGGGGTGTTATTATCAATATTTTTCGACGGAGATTCAGATGGTTCTTGGCTTGTGGTAGCATTTGTTTCTTCAGTAGTCGTATTGGCCACAGATTCTGAAGAAGTGGAAGATGTTGAGACAACGGGTTCATTTAAATCAGCAAAACACAGATGAGCATAAATCCCGCCCATCACAGCAATGATAAAACCATTTAAAATAATTTTTTTCATAACTGTTCTCTCAATTTTATTGTTGGAGTGAGTTGGCTTTGAAATTAAGTTTTGACTGCCGTTATTATAATGTTACCAGTTAGGCTGTCAATAAAAGACCGACATTTTTTAAACTTTATTTATGATCTGTGACCAGAGTCGGCTTAGTCTTTAAAAATTCTTTCAGCGTTTTCTCCTCGAGGGAACTTAGCTGTTGAAATGTTTCAGATATAATAAACTTTTCTTGAAACGTCTTTTTAAGCAAACCTGGTTTGACCGGACAATTGATCACAAAATCTTCATGCGATCTTCCTCTCCGGTATTCAGGAACCCGCCGAGGCATTAAAAGAAATTTCTTAATGTCATCCATATTAAAATCGTAAAGAATCGTCCCGTGGTGCAAGATATAATGACGGCCGCGGTGCTGGGCATTGCCCGAAAATTTTTTATCACTGTCAATCAATGCCAAATCAGAAATCGGCCTAAAAACCGCCGCGACATCCAGAGTTTTTAACACCTCAATTACTTTCTCTAATATATAGCGGTATGATTTACCCAAGTCCAGCAAAGCAGGATCGCGGTCCTTTGCAAGGATCAAAGAAAAATTAAGACATCCGGGACCTTGCACCACTGTTCCCCCGCCGGAAAAACGACGATACACTGGAACGTTTTCTTTTTTGGCTGCCAAAAGATTAACATCCTCTTCAAGTTTAGATATCCGTCCTAAAACAATAAATCTTCTTGATGATTCCCAAAATCTCAAAACTTCACCGCTGTGCCCAGCTTCGACCAGATGCAGTAAAACTTCATCAAAAAGAATATTTTCTTCCGGCGATGGCAGAGAAACATCTTTAAATAACATAACAAAAGCCCATTCAAGAATGATTAACTTTTTTTCGGTGAGAAAAAATTCGTATCAAGATCGCGGGCCGCTTTCACTTCATCCGGCCGCGAAATCGGCATTGTTTTAGGAAAATCTTTAAATGCGTCGGGGTTTTCTGAGGAAAGTTTATCGGCAGTGATCATTAAATCAATGAATTTATCGAGGGTTTCTTTGGACTCCGTTTCCGTCGGTTCAATCATGATGGCTTCTTTGACAACCAAAGGAAAATAAACGGTCGGCGGGTGAACGTTCTGATCGATCAAAAATTTGGCGATATCGATCGCATGGACACCGCGCTCCGCCTGTTTGGCGGCGGAAAACACGCATTCATGCATACAGCGTCTTTCAAAGGGAAGCTGATAATACGCTTTCAAACGTTCCATAATATAATTTGCATTTAAAACCGCGTGATTACTTGTTTCAATCAACCCTTCTTTTCCTAAAAGCAGAAGATACGCATACGCCCGCAACAAAAGCGCGAAATTTCCGTACAACGACGCGATATAACCGATTGATTCCGGATAATTGTAATCCAACGCAAAAGTTCCGTCGTGGCGTTTAATGACACGGGAAATGGGTAAATATTTGGCGAGCTTTTCTTTAACACCGACAGGGCCAGCTCCCGGGCCACCGCCGCCGTGAGGTGTGGTTAAAGTCTTGTGCGTATTGATATGCATGACATCAAAACCAATATCACCCGGCCGGCACCGGCCTAAAATCGCGTTTAAGTTAGCGCCGTCATAATACATAAGCCCGTCGATATCATGGACCATCTTTGTGATCTTATCGATATCAGAGTTAAAAATGCCTAGCGTGTCCGGACAGGTCAGCATCACACCCGCGACGTCAGGCGTTAATTTATTTTTCAAAACATTTAAATCCCAGACGCCGTTTTTATTTGTTGGAATTGAAATAATGTCGTATCCGGCAATCGCCGCTGTTGCTGGATTCGTTCCATGCGCAGAATCCGGAACAATAATAAATTTTTTCTTATTCCCTTTGGCTTTATGATAGGCGGCGATAATCATAACGCCTGTCAATTCGCCGTGCGCGCCGGCTAAAGGTTGCATCGTGAAATGATCCATGCCGGTAATTTCAGAAAGCCAGCGGTCCATTTCATAAAGAACTTGTAGCGCTCCTTGCGTTAAAATACCGCCGGAACGCAACTGCGGCAAAAGCGGATGCAAATTCGCAAACCCAGCCAGCCGCGCAATCGCTTCGGTAAACTTCGGATTATATTTCATGGTGCAAGAACCCAGCGGATAAAAATGGGTATCGACGGAAAAATTCAACTGCGAAAGCCGTGTGTAATGACGCACGACATCTAATTCACTCACCTCTGGAAGTTCGGAATTTTTCAAGCGCTGATATTCTTTAGGAATGGTTCCTTTGACAGGAACGTCGGATTCCGGAAAATGCATCCCGCGCCGGCCGCTTACACTTTTCTCAAAAATTAATTCCATAAGACCGTCTCTAAACTTTGGGCGAATTTCACAATTTCTTCTTTGGTTCTTTTTTCGGTGACCGCGATGATCAGATAATTTTCCATGCCTTTAAAATACCGTCCCGCCGGAAATCCAGCGGCAAATCCTTTTTCAATCATCCCGCCGACAACTTCAGCCGCGTCCTTCGGTAAACAAACGGTGAATTCATTAAAGGTCGGCGCACTGCGTTTGACTTCAACACCTTTAATATTCGAAAGTGTCTGACGGGCGAATTCGGCTTTGTCCAAATTCAGCTGCGCCAATTCTGTTAAACCCTGCCGGCCCAAAAGCGCCATGTAGACCGTTGCTTGCAGCGCGCATAAAGAAACATTGGTGCAAATGTTAGACGTGGCTTTTTCTCGACGGATATGCTGTTCACGGGCTTGGAGTGTATTAACAAACGCGCGCCGGCCTTGGGCGTCGACTGTTTGACCTACGATACGCCCGGGCATTTTGCGGATAAATTCTTTACGCGTTGCCATAAATCCCAAATACGGCCCGCCGAAATTTAAAGGTAGTCCAAGACTTTGTCCTTCGCCCGTCACAATATCAACACCCATCTCTCCTGGCGTTTTTAAAATGCCCAGAGAAATCGGATAAACACTTTCAATGATCAATGCGCCTCGGCGGTGGGCTTCTTCAACCAGATCGCTGTGATCATCAATCGCGCCGAAAAAATTTGGATTTTGAAGAATGATCGCTGCGGTTTTATCATCTAAAAGTTTTTTGATTTGCTGACGGTCGGATTGGCCATGCGCGACGGGCGTTTCGGCAAATTCAATATCTAAATTACTCGTATACGTTTTAATAATTGTCCGGTAAATCGGACTCACGCTGCCATCCATAATAATTTTCTTACGGTCGGTCAGGCGAATGGCCATCATTAACGCTTCAAAAAGCGCTGTTCCTCCGTCGTATAAAGAAGCGTTGGCCACGTCCATCCCCGTTAAGGTGCAGACACTGCTTTGAAATTCATAAAGAGCTTGCAGTGTTCCTTGAGAACATTCGGGCTGGTAAGGTGTGTAGGCGGTATAAAATTCGCCGCGGGAGATAAGGCTGTTAACGGCGGCGGGAATATAATGATCGTAGTAACCTCCGCCGACGAATAAGGTGAGATGATGGGCATTTTTGCCCGCGAGGCGGGTTAAATGTTCTGTAACTTCTAATTCGGATTTACCTTTGGGGAGATTAAAAGATTGCGGCCGGTGATGTGGTTTGATATCACTGAAAAGATCGTCAAGCGACTTAATGCCAATTGTCTGAAGCATCACCTGGACTTCATCCGGTGTGTTCGCGATATAAGGGTTCAACCGTCGAGTCCTTCCAAAAACTTGTTGTATTCCTCAGCTGTCATAAGATTGCCACGCTCATCCAAATCGCTTAACTCGATTTTGGCGATCCAGCCTTTTTGATAACAAGATCGGTTGACCAGTCCAGGATCTTCTTCGAGGTCTTCATTAACTTCGACGACGCGGCCCGACATCGGGGCAAAGATATCACTGGCAGCTTTGACTGATTCAACGGAAGCGAACTGTTCGAACTGTTCGACTTCGCCATCCACTTCGGGCAGTTCGACGAACGTGATATCGCCTAACGCGGATTGAGCATATTCGGTGATACCGATTGTTGCTGTTTTGTCGTCGATATTGATCCATTCATGTTCCTTCGTGTAAAAATAATGCTCAATGACCTCCATTTCCGCTCCTTAATTTTTGAGTGATCCGGTTTTATAGAAAGGTTTTTGTGTGATCTGTGCTTCAATTTTAATTTTGTCATCGCCGACAATAATCTTCTCACCTTTTTGCCCGTAAGGTCCGGCAATAAAACCCAAACCTATGCCGCGGGTAACGCTCGGTGAAAAACTGCCGCTGGTGACGACACCGATTTCTTCAAGCGACGGCGTGTAAATACGGTGATGACTGCGGGCGGTCCGTCGGCTTTCGGCCATAAAAGCAACGAGCCGACGGACCGCCCCTCGTTTTTTCTGCTCAACAATCGCTTCTTTTCCAATAAACTCTTTATCCAAATCCACAAATTTACTTAACCCCGCTTCCAGCGGCGAAATCGTTTCCTCCAATTCATGCCCGTACAAACTGTATCCCATTTCCAACCGCAAAACATCACGCGCGCCTAATCCCGCGGGTTTTATTTTAGGATGGTTTAAAATTTTTTGCCAGAGTTGCAACATTTTGTTCCAAGGAAAATAAATTTCAAACCCAAGCTCACCGGTATAACCAGTCCGGCTCACAATCACCCGCTCACCGAGCACTTGAAAGTAATCAAAGTTGTAATAAGTTAATTTTTCTAAATTAGGAATGATCGGTTTCAATAATTCTAAAGAAAGCGGGCCTTGGATATCAAGCTTGCCGGTTTTATCTGAAATATTTTCAAATAAAGCGGACTTATTTAAATGCGTGCGGAAATGTTCAGCATCTTTTTCCATCGTCCCGGCGTTAACAACGATCATCCATTCCTCTTGAGCGATCCGATAAACGATGAGATCATCAATGACCCCGCCTTTAGGATTCAAAGCCATGCCATAGCGGCAGCTTTTAATCGGCATATCACTGATCGCGGATGAAACGATCGCATCTAAACCGCTTGTCTTGCAATCGCCTTTAATCAAAAATTCACCCATGTGTGACGTATCAAAAACAGTAACAGCCCGACGGGTCGCGTCATGTTCGGCGAGAATTCCTTCATACTGCAACGGCATTAACCAACCGCCGAAAGGAACCATCTTGGCATTAAGACGGAGGTGTTCTTGGTGGAGAGGGGTTTGTTTCAAAGTGTCTTGGAGGATCATTATCTATATTTAAACTTCAATTGCTGTCGCAATAAATTTAAAAAAACTTTTAAGATGTTCCAATAATATAGAAATGAATTAATTCTGTAAAGAAGATTTAGTTGAAAATTTTTGCTTCGAAGAAATCGTTATGGCAAAAGCTAACTCTAAGTGTAGTATAACCTGAACCTGTTTCTGCGAAGCTCCAACATGAAAATATTGGAGCGAAGCAGAACGCGCCAGGAGGGACTTGAACCCCCAACACCT
The DNA here is from genome assembly GCA_964612665.1 of uncultured Planctomycetales bacterium. Classification (GTDB taxonomy): domain Bacteria; phylum Omnitrophota; class Gorgyraeia; order Zapsychrales; family JAHFFX01; genus CAZTCI01. Next base: position 24,592 of record CAZTCI010000003.1, read on the forward strand.
AGCTCCGAAGGCTAGTGCTCTATCCAATTGAGCTACTGGCGCAAATTACTCCAAAATTTTCATTCAAAAAAAATCCGCGGCTATTATAACAACCGAACTTAAAATAGCAAGGAAGCTCTTGCGTATTCTACAAAATGCCATACAATGTTCAGCCAAAGGAGGATTGCATATGGGAATGAATGATTTCATGGCTAAGGTTCGCTACTGGGACAACATCGCGGCTAAATGGATGATGCGGCATTTTTATATTTTTTTCTTTGAAGTCATTTTGGTTGTCATTTTCTTTGGACTCTTTATTAATATTTTGAAAGTTATTGATATTAACCACGATATCAATCCTTCCTCAACCATTGAACGCCTTCTTTTAAACCAATCCTACAGCATTTTAATCATTGTCTTTTTGATGCTTTTAAATTCATTTTGGATGCTGTTTATGTTCAATAGCATCATGCGATTCCGTACATTGCTTAAAGAAATCAATTTCAATTTAAGCAAACGCAAAAACCATCCTTCTTCATAAGCTCAAAATCCCAATCAGCTCGACTATAAAAGAACGCTTAACGATTCGAGCTACGCAATCATTCCAAAAACCGCAATTTTAAACTTTTCTTAACACTAAGTCGAATTTTAAAAATATTCTTGATAGATTTCTTTAAGTTTGTTCGAAACATCGGCAAGCCAATGCGTGGTGGGTTGAGTTGGAACAGAATAAGGGATAATTTTGGTTAGTCCTAATTGGGCGAGACCAATTGAACCAGAAAATAACGCCGCGTTATTTAACCGTGTAGTTACGAGCTGATTTTTGCCCATAATAACCGTCAGTGAAACACTTTTTTCAATACGTTCCAAAAGACCTGGCAAAAGCGAACCACCGCCGACAATTGTAACACCGCCGGTCAGTTGAGTATAAAATGGTCCTTTGATAGCGTTTTCAATTCTAGCGACGAGTTTACTGATCTCAGGTTCGATCGCTTCATAAATAACTTCTCGCTTGATAGGCAGATAACCAGAATCTTTTTTAACTAAAATTTCTTCGTCTTTCTCTCCTTCGACATCGATCGCCGCACCATAAGAACGCTTAATATCCTCGGCCAAATCAAAAGGTAAATTAAGATGCTGCGCAATGCTGCGCGTGATGTGATGCCCGCCTAAAGGAATTTTCTCATGAAAACGCAAAAGCGCGTCTTTAAAAATCAAAATATGCGTCACGTCACAGCCAATGTCGATGAGTGCGCATCCGTCGATTTTCATAGCATCGGTCAATGTGGCGGTGGCAGCGGCAAAAGTTGAAAACAAAGTTTGCGAGACCTCAAAGCCTGCCTGATTAACCGCTTTAATAATTGGGTTAAGGACCATCGTGTTGGCGAGCAGTAAAAGCAGATCAGCCTCCAATTTTCGGCCATAGGTGCCTGTAGGATTTAAAGTGATATTGGCTTCATCGACTTTGTAATGCTGCGGAATGTCGTGCAGGATTTCTTCGTCGGGTTTAATCCCTAAAGAAGCGGCTTGTTGATTGACGGCTTTTAGATCATGCGGTGTAATCACCTTATTGCCGCGCTCCAACAACGGAATAATAGCGTTAGTGCGGCGGCTTTCAATAAGATCTCCGCCAATCCCTAACTGGACTTCCTTAATTTTAAAACCTGTGTTCTGCACCAGTCCATTGATCGCAACCGCAACGGATTCGGCGACATCCCCGGCGTCATTGACACTTGTATTTTTAAAACCTTTAAGCGGCGTTTCAAAAACGCCCAAGAGTTCAAGCTCATCATTTTTTTTAACCCGAAGCAAACTTGTTTTAATTTTCTGCGACCCAAAGTCCAGCCCGCAAAAAATCTTCTCCCCTATCATCCTCCTCAACATACCTTACGCCCCATCTATTGCAATGCCTTAGCTATTTTGTTTTTTACTAATGATTGGTTCTTTAAATCGAAGATCCAGATAACTCACTTCATCCATTTTCAATTTCGCCTGCGCCAGCATAAAACTAAGCATGCGCATCTGTTCATCGATATTACTTTGATCCACAATCACACGGAAACTATCAGTCATATAAAATTCAATCTGAGAAAGATTCGTAATATCCATTTTAATAATACGGTAAGGCGCCAGATATTTATTGGCTTCAAAATTTTTAATGATCTTTAATGCAATTTGGACATCCTGGCTCTTAACCGACGAGCCCAAAGCGAACGGCAAATTGTCCGCCAATCCGCCAACGATAGGCAGTGGCTCTTTAACGTTAATGGGTGTAAATGAAATCGCAACCCCATCGCTGTCGACAACAACATCTTTGCTTTTGGTTCTTAATTCCGCCAAAGGCTGGCGCCGGCGGGCCAGGACAAAAATCTGGTCTGGAAAGCGCCGCACGAGACGGATTTGAGAAATCTCTGGATATTGTTCTTGCAGATATTGCTCAAAGGCCTTGAGATTGACGGTAAAAATACTTTTACCCTTAAGCATATTCAAACGCGATGAACGCATAAAACTGATCGCTGGGTCGTATGAAATTTCTTTGATTTTAAAGCGGGGCGAATTTCGAATGCCTTGCGCAATTCCCAAACATATCAGCCAGACTAAACAAAAAACCAAACAGCCGACTAAAATATCCCGCGCGATTGAAAAGACCGCTGAATTTTTATTCTTTTTGCCCATAAGCTAACCGGATCATTTGTAAACATAATTGCGTAAAATCAATGCCGACGGCCTGAGCGGCTTTCGGCAAAAGACTGGTTGCAGTAAAACCTGGAATGGTGTTTACTTCAAGAACATATGGTTTGGTTTCATCTTCAAGCATCATATCAATCCGCGAAAAATGCCGGCATCCCAGCGCTTGGTGGGCTTGAAGACCAATTGTCTGCATGTTTTGGGCGACCGCCGCCGCGATTTGCGCCGGCACAATATATTTGGTCATGCCCAACGTGTATTTAGCACTAAAATCAAAAACTTGGTTCTTGGGAACAACTTCAACGATCGGCAAGGCCTTTCCATCAAAAATCCCGACCGTAAACTCTCTTCCCTTAATATACCGCTCAATCAAAACTTCTTTACCATAACGAAAAGCATTCTGCAGAGCAAGCGCTAAATTCTCTTTTTCAAACACAACCGTGACGCCGATACTCGATCCTTCGCAAGCCGGCTTAACAACCACAGGCAATTTAAGTTTTTCTAAAATCTGATTAGGGCCAATCTCATCAGTATTGCGCAGAATAAGATTCTCGGCGATAGGAATTCCCTTTTGTTTTAAAATCGCCTGGGTTGTAATTTTATTAATCGCAAGCTGGCTCGCTTTAACGCCTGAACCGGAATAAGGGATCGACAGATTTTCTAAAATAGTTTGGATTGTCCCGTCCTCGCCTAAACATCCATGCAATGCGATAAAAGCGACATCGATCTTTGCTTCTTTGATTAAATTAGCAATCTCATTTTCTCGTCGGCACGTAATATCAATGGGATGAACATCACAGCCGGCTTCTTTCAAAGCTTTGATAATCGCGTTGCCTGACTTAAGTGAAATTTCTCTTTCGGAAGAATATCCACCCATCAAAACGCCGATGCGGCCGAGCTGAGCGGCTGAGATTTTCTTCTTTCCGACGGAGATTGTTGTTACCTTCTCTTCTAATTTCGATGTCTGGGGCATGGTTGTTTAGAATTTATCTAGAAGTCATCTCATAAATGGTATTGAGCGGGCAACGGGTGGCACGGCGAGCCGATTGGGGGAGGATCCACGCCGGGCGGAGGGGCCACAAGCGGTTTGCCGTGACAGGACCCGCTGCTTCGACTATTTATAAGATATATTCTACCTTTCCGTTTATGGCTGATGCGCGATTAATGTTTTTGTCATAACCGAATCTGTTAAATGCTGTGCAAATTTTTGGCCGATTGTAGTAATGTCACCGGCGCCTAAAAAGACAACCATGTCGCCGGGCCGCGCCATTTTTGTTAAATGCTTTAAAATTTCTTCCTTTTTTAAATAAACAACCGGCCTGGTTGTTATTTTCTTCAGCTGATCATAAAGGACTTCACTGTTCACTCCTTTAATCGGCCGTTCACTCGCCGCGTAAATATCGGTCAGAATTAAATAATCACTTAAACTTAGACTTTGTACAAATTCATCCATTAAAAGTTTCGTCCGCGAATAACGGTGCGGCTGAAAAACCGTGACGAGCCGGCTTTTTTTAAACAACCTCGCCGCTTTTAACGTGGCGGTAATCTCCGTCGGGTGATGACCGTAATCATCAATCACCGTAATGCCGTTGGCCTCGGCCTTCAGCTGGAACCGCCGTTCGACACCGTTAAATTTAAGCAGACTCTCAGCGATGACGCCAAAATCAATCTTAAAATTTAATCCCACGGCTATGCACGCTAAGGCGTTTAACATGTTGTGTTCACCGGGCACATTAAGTTCAATTGTCCCTAACGTCTTGCCGTTGACCACACACTCAAAAGCCGAACGGTATCCGTTAAAGACCGGGTTCTTCGCGTAGATATCAAACTTCTCATCGCGGCCGTACGTCATGAAATTAATTTTTGTTTCCTGAAGTAATTTCGCCAGCCGCTCATCTTCACCAAAAGCAATCACGCATCCGTCGGGCTGTGTCTGGCGGATAAACCTGCCGTAGGCTTCCATAATATTGTGCCAGGTATGATAATAATCGACGTGTTCAAAATCAATATTAGTAATGACGGAATAATACGGTTTAAAAAATAAAAATGAGCCGTCGCTTTCATCAACTTCCGTTACAAAAAATTTGCCGGAACCTAGATTGGCGTGATAATTATCATTCCTAATGATTCCGCCGACCATGATCGTCGGATCAAATCCGGCTTTAAGCAGGCAATGGCCGATCATCGAGGTCGTCGTAGTTTTGCCGTGGGCGCCGGCGATTGTGACGCTGATTTGTTCATTGACTAATTCAGCTAAAAGTTCGGCGCGTTTTTTGACGGGAATTTTCTGGGCCTTGGCCGCACGCTTTTCCGGATTGTCTTTTTTGACCGCCGAGGAATAGATAACAAAATCCGGATTGTCGATATGGGCGGCGTCGTGACCGATATGAATGTCCGCGCCTTTTTCACGCAGCTGGCGGCAAAAGGCACTTTCTTTAAGGTCTGAACCGCTCACCTTATGTCCCTTGGCCAGCATGATCATAGCGAGCGTGCCCATACCCACGCCGCCGACACCAATGAAATGATAATGATGCTGTTGTTGATTCATTGTGATGACAGGTAATTGACCCACGCTTGATTTAAATCATTTAGGTCTCTAAAATTTGCGTACGCCCGGTGAAGGGCTTCATCGAATCCATTGCCTTCCTGCATTTGACGGCAAAAATTCACAAATCGAAATTCTCCCAATTCGGTAATCATATAATAAACAATGCTCGCCGACTCGGCATAAAATAAGTCGATAATTTTTTTGTCGGTGGTTTCGTTTAAAACGGCATGACTCAATTCTTTTAAAGGAATAAATTGATTATCCTCCATGGCCTTTTTAACGATTTTATTGACCCCAAACCGCTTGGCCTTTTCTTGATACATTGCAACCCCTTCATCCATCCAAGCTGGAACGCGCGCGCTGTAACCAATAAATTCCCGGAAAATAATGTGCCCGAGTTCATGCGGCAGGGTTGAATCAAAAAATCCGTATGCCGTCGGAAAAGTTCGAATAATCTTTTCTTGAGTATAGGCGACACCGTGAGACCAGGAAATATTCTGTTTGTTCACGTAATGTGTTTGGTCATCATAAATATAAATCTTAGCGCGGCGGTCAAAGCTCCAGCCCACATACCGCGTGTACCCCAAATTATTCGCGATATCCTCGTAATCACGTTCGGCCTCTTTCAAAACTTCCTGAACGAAATCGTAAGGTGCATTTTGATAAAAAATCTGAAAGTGGGCGGAACGCAGCTCCTGCCACTTCTCATCTTTCTCGCTGGCGAAGGCAGACAACGTCGGAAAATTCGATGCCAAAGATATAACTAAAAATATCAGCCTTATGTTTTGCCTGAACATGCAAGAATTTCCTGAGCAATACGTTGATCGGCATCTATCTTAAAAATTTTTCGGCTGCGTCGTTCCATCTCTTCTTGACTCAAACGCTGCGTGATTTGCTCGACGATCTTTTCTTTAAGGATCTTAGCGCTTAAATCTTTTTCTTCAATCATCTGCGCCAATCCGGCGCGCGTTAAAACCATGGCGTTGTCTTTTTGATGTCCGCCGGCATAAGGATATGGAATCAGAACAGCCGGAATTTTAAATTGCGCAATTTCCATAATACTTAATGCGCCAGCGCGGCAGACAACGACGTCTGAGGCCTGATAAGCGCTTCCCATATCTTCTAAAAATTCAACCAGCCGCACGCTGATTCGGTTGGTCTCGTATTGTTCTTTTAAATACATGTAATCATTCTTACCTGACGCATGAATCACTTGAAAATCGAGATGGCCTTTAAGAAGGTCGGCGGCTTTTATGAATTCTTGGTTTATCCGTCGACTGCCTTGACTGCCGCCGAAGATCAGAATCGTTAATTTATTTTCATCCAATCCAAAATTTTTTAAAATTTGCGTTCGGGATAAAGAATTGGACTTCGCGTGACAAGGACAGCCCGTTAAAACACTTTGTCCCGATCTGAAACAAGAAGCACTGGCTTCAAACGTTATGGCAATTTTCTTAACAAACTTGGCCAAAAGCTTGTTTGCTTTTCCGGGAACCACATTTTGTTCATGAATCATGACCGGACAACGTGACATCATGGCCGCTGTGACAACCGGAAACGAACCATAGCCGCCGAATCCACAAACAACATTGGCTTTAAATTCACGCAAGGTCTTTAACGAATCACCCACCGCTTTTATCATTAAAAAAATTGATTCCAAAAAAGTCAACGGTGCATTTCGTGAAAATCCTCGGACTGATAAAACGACATAGGCAAAACCGTTTTGTTTTAAAATCCCTTCGGCCTTAGACAAAGCGCCCACAATTAAAATGGAATGTCCCTTCTCTTTTAAAAAGTACGCGACTTTAAGCGCCGGGAAAATATGCCCGCCCGTTCCGCCCGTAGCTAAGACAATGTTCATGTGTCCTCTCGGCGGGAAATATTAAACAAAAGGCCGATGGCAATCATCGTAAAGATCAGCGCCGAACCGCCGTAACTCACAAACGGCAACGGCAGACCTTTGGTAGGTAGCGCCCCAATACTGACGCCAATATTAACAACGGCCTGCAGTCCGAGCATCGCAACAATGCCGGTACTTAAAAAATAACCAAACGGATCCGTCGTGCGCCGCGCTACTCGTGCCCCTTGAACAATCAAAAATATAAAAAGCCCAATGACGGTCAATGTTCCTAATAATCCCAATTCTTCGCCGATAATCGAAAGAATAAAATCCGTATGCGCCGCCGGCAGATAATAAAGTTTTTGAACGCTTTTTCCCAAACCAACTCCAAATATTCCGCCCGATCCCAATGCAATCTGTGATTGAGTCAATTGAAAACCAATTCCCAAACTATCTTCCCATGGATCCAAAAACGCCATGATACGCGCCAACCGGTATGGAAATTTAACAATTAAAATGTACAAAAGAGGAACCGCCATCAAAGCGATCAATCCCAGATGCCCCAGCCGCGCTCCGGCGACAAACATCAAGATAAAAACGATAACGGCAATAGAAACGGAATTTCCCAAATCCGGCTGCTTCACAATTAAAAGGCACACAACACCCATGACCATCATGAGCGGCAAGAACCCTTCTTTAAAATCTTTGATCTTCCCCTGCTTTCTCGCGAGAAAATCAGAAACATAAATCAACATAACAATCTTGGCGAATTCCGACGGCTGGAAATTAATTGGACCCAGCATAAACCACCGGCGGGCGCCGTTACTTTCTTTGCCGATCACCAAAACCAAAACCAACAAAACAACCGCGACCGCGAGCATGGGCTTCGCCCACTTGCGCAGTTCGCGGTAATCGTATTTCATTGTTGCTAAAAGCGCCAATAATCCCAAAAACAAAAAAAGCCAGTGGCGCTTTAAAAAATAGGCGCTCTGGCCCATTTGAACCACTTGCCAGGAAATGTAACTAAAGAAAAACAACAGCCACACAAACCAACGTACATCTTTGAATTTGAAAAACACATAAAACCCGCCGACTAAAAGAATCCCAGCCAAGCCAAGCAAATAATAATTAATCACGTCCATCTTAGAACCGAGCGATTGTAAAGCAAAAACACCGCTGGAAGAATAAATCATAATCAAGCCGATCGAGATCAAGACAATAGCGATCATGGCGATTGAGGTGCGGAGTTGTTTCATGGTGGTGTTCATATCTTAAATTTTAGAATTAAGAGTGTTATTAAAATCTTATTAAACGCGAATTTTCACGAATTACACACGAATCTCGCGAATACTCCTAAGTTGATTCGCGGCCATTCGTGTGTAATTCGCGTTAATTCGCGTTTAATAAGGTTTTCAAACTCTTTTCAAATCCTTTTTATAATTTATTCACAATTTCCTTAAAGACCCGACCACGTTCTTCAAAATTAGCAAACATATCAAAACTCGTGCACATGGGACTTAACACAACGCTTTCTCCCGTCGATGCGCATTGCTGGGCGGTTTTAATGGCTTCTTCAAGCGTTTGGCATTCTTTGAAAGCAACAACATCGGCAAAGGCCTTTCTTAATTTCATGCGCGCTTCACCAATCGCAATCATCGTTTTGACTTTGGTGCCGACTAAATCTCGCAAGACCGCAAAGTCGATATTTTTGTCCCGCCCGCCGCAGATCATCACAATCGGTCTGGAAAAATTTTGTAACGCCCAGCGCGCCGCCTCCGCGGTTGTGGCTTTGGAATCGTTGACGAAGTCAATGCCGTTAATCGAGCGCACCAATTCCAGACGATGTTCAACGCCTTTAAATTCTGCAAAAACCCGGCGGCAGGTTTCTTCAGAAACACCCAGGAATTGACCGACGGCAAGCGCCGCGAGATGATTTGGATTAGCAGCCAAATTTTTTGATAGCACTTCAGGAGAATTAAAATAAACAACTTGGGCTTTAAGCTTAGGCGCTAAATTCCGGATAAAATCATTTTGGAAATTTAAAACCGCGTAATCGCTTGGCTTTTGATTCATAAAGATCCGCGCTTTGGCGTCGAAATATTCCTGCAGGTCTTTATGACGGTCCAAATGATTTTGACTGAAGTTAAGCAAAACAGCGATGTGCGGACGGAAAGTTTCGATTGATTCAAGTTGGAAGGAACTGATTTCAAGGACAACAAAATCTTTATCATGAAGATTCAAAACATCTTCTGAAAAAGGCGTGCCAACGTTACCGCATAAACAAACTTTTTTACCGGCCTTTTGAAGAATCTGGGTGATTAAATTAACAACGGTTGTTTTGCCGTTGCTGCCGGTCACTGCGACGACGGGTTTAGGGCAAAACCGCCAGGCCAGTTCCACTTCACCTAAGACTGGAATTTTTTTGAGCCTGGCCCATTGCACGGGCGCGGCGTTAATGGGAACGCCGGGACTTAGGACAACGCAATCAGAATCTTCGATAAAACTTTGGGTGTGCCCGTTCCATTCTGTCTGAATGTTCGGTGAATTTAATTTTTGTAAGTCATTTTGACTGGCTTCGCGCGGATTACTGTCTGAAATTTTGGGAATGCCTTTTAACTGCGTGACGAGGTTGGCAACGGCAACACCACTGCGCCGCGCGCCGATAATCGTTACTTTTTTGTTAGCTAAATCCATTATCTTATCTTAAGTGTCGTTAAAGTTAACAGGGCAAGAATAATTCCTACAATCCAAAAACGAATGATAATTTTCGACTCACTCCACCCTGACATCTGCAAATGATGATGAAACGGCGACATTTTAAAAATGCGTTTTCCCGTTGTTTTAAATGAAGCGACTTGCAAGATAACCGATAGTGCTTCCCAAACAAAAACGCCGCCTAAAAGGATTAACAACAATTCTTTCTTAATTAAAACCGCAATAACACCGAGCGTTCCGCCGAGAGAAAGCGATCCCACGTCTCCCATAAAAACATTCGCCGGATAAGCGTTAAACCACAAAAATCCCAATGACGCGCCGATTAACGCTGAACAAAAAATCGTTAATTCTCCGGCGGCCGGCACATGCGGAATAAAAAGGTATTCGCTAAAGAAAAGATGTCCCGTGATGTAACTTAAAACCGCCAAGGCCAGTGTCACAATGAGAGTACAGCCAATCGCCAAGCCATCCAACCCATCGGTCAAATTAACTGCATTGGAAGTTCCAACGATGATTAACGCAACAAATGGCACATAATACGCACCGATATCAAGAATAATGTTTTTAAAGAACGGGACATCCAATTGTGTTGAGGTACCAGGATAAAGGTAAATCAAAGTACCAATTAAAAGTCCCAAAATTATTTCCCAATAAAGTTTGGTACGGGCCTTAAGACCTCTGTGCCCTTTTTTAGTCAACTTAATGTAATCATCAACCCCGCCTAAAATAGCCAGGCAAATACAAGTCAACAACGTGACCAGAATAAAAGGATTGGTTAAATCCGCCCATAAAAGGACTGAGAGCACAATACTTCCGACGATAAAAAGTCCGCCCATCGTGGGCGTCCCTTGTTTCGAATTGGCAAAACGGTCTAAATCCGGACAATCGTCGCGCTTGGTGATTTCTTTAATCTTGCGTTCGCGCAGTTTATGAATAAAAATCGGTCCAAAAATAATGCACAACAAAAAAGTCGTGACCGCTGCCATACCGGAACGGAAAGTGATGTAACGAAAAATATTGAACCCAAAAAATACATCGCTAAACTGGCTTAAGAAATAAAACATGTCTTCCTCGTTTAGAAAATTCTACAATTCATTTCAAATGCTATTCGGCGAAAGCGGGTGACGCGGGCGCCCCCTCGGCGATGATTTTTACTCAGGGGCGCCCGGCGTTATTTTAATCCGCCCTCTTCGCAAATTCTTCCCGCAAAAAATCAACCGCCCGCTCCATCTTCATCCCCCGTGAGCCCTTGACCAAAATCAAATCACCCGCCCGGCAATATTCTTTAAGCCGTTTGGTCACGTCCTCAATTGACCTGCCGTGATAAGTCACCAAATTTTTCTTAAGTTTTTGCGCTGCTTGGCCCATCAAATTTGAAAAAGCGCCTAGTGTAAAAAGCGCATCGAGATCTGACTGGGCTGCGTAACGACCGACCGCCGCATGCAATGCTCTCGCCTGTGTTCCCAATTCAAGCATATCGCCGCAAACCATAATTTTTCGTCCGCTAATCTCCAGCCGGCCTAAAGTATTTAAGGCGCTTTTGACTGAAATCGGATTGGCATTATAAGTATCATCAATAATCCAATACTTATTAATCCGGTTAATGATCTGGCGTCCTTTGGGGAAATGAAAATCCCGGATCTTATCGCGCATTTCCTTTAATGGAATCTTAAGCAACTTTCCGACGGAAATCGCCGCCAGCGCGCTGTAAACGCCGTGAAAAACCGGAGCATCCAATTCAAACAATTGACTCTGACGTTCATGATCAAACAATTTAAACATGACGCGCTCGTTATTAAAAATCTGAACGTTCTGCGCCTGGTAATCAGTTTTGTTTTCAACACCAAAGGTCACCAGTTGATTATTTTTTAATTGTTTGATAATTTTGGTGAGATAGCGATCATCGCCGTTCAGAATAACCGCGCCCCCGGGCTGCATATATTTAATGATGTCATATTTTTCTTTGAAAACTCCAGCAGGATTTTTAAGGCCTTGCAGGTGAGATTCACCAATATTAGTGATCAAACTTACCGTCGGCGAAACAATTTGAGTTAACCACCGGATATCCCCGAACTGATTCGTCCCTAATTCCAAGACTGCAACGTCATGTTTATTATCCAATTTAAAAAGCGTCATCGGCACGCCGATATGATTGTTTTCGGTCCCAATATTTTTTAAAACGTTATACCGGCTGGATAAAACAGCGGCGATCATTTCTTTCGTCGTCGTTTTACCAGCGCTTCCCGTTAAAGCCACAACCGGAATCGAAAACCGCTGACGATACAAATGCGCCAGCTGCCCCAGCGCTTTAACAGTGTCAGCAACCCAAATAATCGAAGCTGATGTTTTAACACTAACTTTTTTCTGAGAAACGATACACGCGGATGCGCCTTTTTCGAAAGCCTGTCCAACGAAATGATGGCCGTCAAAATTTTCACCTTTAATGGCAATGAACAGATTGTTCGACTGAACTGTCCGCGTGTCCGTCGAGACACCAGAAATTTGATGGAGGTTTTGGGACCCGTTTATTAAACGGCCCTCGGTGGCGCGCAGGATTTCTTCAAGAGTGAACATAATTAATGACTTAAAACTTTTGACGCGAAATAATTTTTGACGACTTCCCGGTCATCAAAGTGAATGGTTTCGTTTTTAAAAATCTGATAAGCCTCATGCCCTTTGCCGGCAATTAAAACAACCTCATTACGCCCGGCTAAAGATAACGCTTTATGAATTGCTGTTTCTCGGTCTAAAACAACTTCATAATTTCCTTTAGTAAATCCCTCAACAATTTCATTAACGATTAAGGACGGATCTTCATTGCGCGGATTATCCGACGTGACAATCGTCCAATCCGCCAGACGATCAGCGACCGTTCCCATTTTCGGGCGTTTGGTTTTGTCACGGTTGCCGCCGCAACCAAAGACAACAATAATTTTAGCCCGACTCACTTTTTTTAAACTCTGCAAAACATTTTCTAAAGCATCGTGCGTGTGTGCGTAATCGACAAAAACGGAGAAGTCCTGACCGCACGTCACTTGTTCCAAACGACCGGGAACTGCTTTTAACAACTCAACTCCCTTTTTTATCGTCGATAAACTAATGTCTTGAGTTAAACAGCTAGCCGCAGCCGCCAGGATATTATAAATATTGTGTTGGCCGATTAGAGTTGTTTCTATTTTTCTTTTTCCCGCAGGTGCATTCAGAACAAAAGAAGTTCGGTGCAATTGAAGATTGATATCGGTTGCGTAAACATCGGCTTTTGAGGTCAAACCATAGCTCACGACCTTCGCCTTCGTCATTGTGGTCAGCCGTCGGCCGTAAGCGTCATCAACATTAATCACGGCAAAAGCGTTTTGATGAAGTCCTTTAAAAAGAATCGACTTCGCCAAAAAATAATTGTCCATGGTTTTATGATAATCAAGATGATCGCCTGTCAGATTAGTAAAAATCCCCGTCGTAAAATCAATTAAATCCACGCGTCCCTGTTCCAGCCCGTGAGACGAAACTTCCATAACACAGTACGGAATCTTTTCTTGCGCGAGCATCGATAGATAAATTTGATTTTCAACAATCCCCGGCGTTGTATTCTTTGAATCGAGAATTCTGTTGCCGATACGGTGGTTAATTGTGCCGATCACACCGGATGATTTTCCATCCGCCCTTAAAATATTTTCCAAAAGATAAGTAATCGTTGTCTTGCCGTTGGTGCCCGTGACACCCATGACTTTAACCTGCGCCGTTAAATCGCCATAAAAACGTTTAAGAATTTTTTTAAGAAAACTTTGCGGGTCTTTCACTTTGAGAAGAAATACTTGAGAAGACAAATCAGAGGAATCATTAAAATCGTCCGCCGCAACGATGACCGCGGCCCCGCGGCCAATCGCATCAGCGGCGAATTTGTCACCGTTTTGATCATGACCTTTTAAAGCCACAAAAATATTCTGCGGTTTAACGGTCCGCGAATCGCAGGAAATGCCGGTGATATCAGCCTTCGCCCATTTAAGGGGAATCGCCGTCGGAGCAACATCTTTTAAAAGGTCTTTAAGCTGCATTTTTATTTAGCGGCAAAATATTTTAATGAATTTTCCATGACTTCCTGAAATATAGGCGCCGCGACTGTCCCGCCGTAATAATCAGGATGCGGTTCATCATAAGTAACGATAATCGCGAGCTTCGGATCATCGGCCGGAGCGAAGCCATAAAAAGTCGCGACGAATTTGTTATGAGAATAGGTGCCGTTAGTGACTTTTTGCGCTGTTCCAGTTTTGCCGGCGACTTTGATTCCTTCAATCTTCGCTCGTTTGCCGGTTCCGTTTTCAACGACACCAATTAAAACATCCGTGACGCGTTTAGCAATGTCCGGCGGGATCACGGTGCTTAAAGCTTTCGGTTCAAAATCTTTAATCACCTGGTCCTGATCGTCACGGATGGATTTTACCACAAAAGGCTGCATATAAACGCCGCCGTTTGCAATCGACGACATGGCCCCAATAAGCTGCATGGCGGTCACGGTGACTTCCTGTCCCATGGGAACAGCGCCGATTGAAGTCTTGGACCATTGCGAAGGCGGCTTAATATTGCCAGGTGCTTCGCCAGGCATATGAATTCCCGTCGGAATACCAAAACGATAACGTTTAATATATTCATAAATCTTTTGCGGCCCCAAAAGCTGGGCAATTTTGCAAACACCGATGTTGCTCGATTCTTCAAAAACACCTTTAAACGTTAACATGCCGTGCGGTGTATGATCGCGCAAGATATGGTTACCGACTTTATATTTTCCGTTCTCGCAAAAAAACTTATCGTCTTCTTTGGCGACATTTTCTTCCAAAGCCGCCGAGGCAGTCACAATTTTAAAAACCGATCCAGGCTCGTACGTGTAAACAATCGCACGATTGACGCGTTGTTCCGGAAGACTGCCGGCCGGATGGCTCAGATCATATGTCGGCCGGTTTGCATACGCTAAAATTTCGCCGGTGTGCGGATCCATGACAATAACGCTTGCCCCGACGGAATTATTCTTTTCAAAACCTCTTTGCAACGCCCGCTCGGCAATATATTGAATCGTTTCATCGATCGTTAAAACAACATTAAACCCATCACGCGGCGGCACAAATTTCTTTTCAATTAAAAGCTCGCGTTGTTTCGCATCACGAAGAATTTGAGACCAACCATATTCGCCTTTTAAATATTTGTCAAAAACCAATTCAAGTCCGTCTAAGCCGCTATTATCAATCCCCGCAAACCCGATTAAATGCGCCGCTAAAAACTTATTGGGATAATACCGTTTGCTTTCCTTGATAAAATCCAGTCCATTGATTTTGAGCGCTTTGATTTTATCAACAATATCCGTCGGAAGCTTGCGCGCGAGCCAGACGAAATATTTCGGCCGGCTCAATTTTTCCTGGATAACATCCGGGCTGACATTTAATAATTCCGGCAAATATTTTACCGCCGCTTCCTTGCTGCGCTCGGTCATCGCTTTGGATTTAGCATATAGAGAATAGACCGCAACGTTTACGGCCAAAGGATGCATATTCCGATCATAGATGGTACCGCGCTTGGGTTCAAGTGCGATATAAAAATTATGTTGTTTCTGGGCAATGTTATTGAGGTAGGAAGAACGGAAGACTTGAATCAAAATGAGCCGGACCGCAAAAATGCCCAGGCAGATGATTAAGAAAATGAAAACCGTATTGAATCGGGAGGTGTTTTTGTGGATTTGCAATTTTCGATTCTTCTTTGCTGTAAATTCAAGCGAAGTTCAGTCAAAAACCCAGAGGAATATTTGCTGAAAAAGACAACCCCAAAATAAATTTAAGCTTTATTAAGGATTCAAAAGAATTAGAAATTCAATAAAACTTATCTATTAAAATTAATCTGCGGGTTTGGCTTCGGCTTGAGATTTTAGTGAAAAAAGACTAATGAGAACGTTTTGTTTTTTCTCGGCCTTTTTAGGCGCCAAATTTTTACGTTGGGCCCTTAAAGGCCTGGTCTGCAATTTGATAATGTCATTGCTGTCGACAAACTGCATTTCTGAATTCTCGGACAGAAGTTTATCACCGAGATTATTAGCGGACTTAAGCGTCAAAATTCCATACATAATATTACCATTCTCATCAAGCAAACGGCGGACTTCTTTATCTTTTTTCTTTCCCTGGTAAGCCAAATCAAAAATCTGCATTTGCAAATTGATATAAATCAAAGCCAGCACCGTCAAAACCATCGTCGTTTTCATAAATCGCATTAAAGTCATGAGGTCCTTTCCGCGACCCGCAGACGTGCGCTTCTGGCGCGCGGGTTATTCAACGTTTCTTGTTCACTGGGACGTAAAGGTTTTTTGACAATCAATTTGACTTTGCCGTCTTTGTTCCAAATGCGAAATTTCTCTTTGACGATTCGGTCTTCTAAGGAATGAAATGAAATCACGCAAATGCGTCCGCCGGTTTTTAAAAAATTGACACTTTTACTAAGAAGGATGTCGAGCGCTTCCAATTCGCGATTGACCGCGATGCGGATGGCTTGAAATGTACGGGTCGCCGGATGAATACGGTTGTCTTGATAACGGTAAGGAATGGCTTTCAAAATAGCTTCGGAAAGATCACGGGTCGATTCAATAGGGGCTTTTGAGCGTTGAAGAATAAGATTGTGAGCAATCCGGTGGTGCCATCTTTCCTGGCCAAAATTCTTTAAGATGGAAGAAATTTCTTTCTCTGAAAGAGAATTCACCAGATCATAGGCGGAGATAAAAGTTTTTTGATCCATGCGCATATCCAGCGGTCCGTCGAGCTTAATGCTAAAACCCCTTTCAGCATTATCGAGCTGATAACTTGAAATGCCCAGGTCAAAAAGCATAGCGTCGACTTCATGAATATTAAGCCGCTGTAGAATTCGATCGACATTACGAAAATCGTCATGAACTAATTGATAGCTACGGCCGAAGGATTGAAGCTTCTGTTCGGCAATCCCCAAGGAAGCTTCATCGCGGTCAATGCCAATTAAGCGTCCCTGCTCGCCTATTTTTTCAATGATCTTAACGGAATGCCCGCCGAGACCAACGGTGCCATCAACAACGACAGCGCCGGGCTTCAAATTTAAATACTCTAAAACTTCTTGGGACATAACTGGAATGTGGGAGGATGAATTATGCATGGTTTCTAAAACCTCTTGTAAAGATAGATCTTTCATCGTTCTGTTCCTTATGCTTCAAATGTTTAAAACGTTTTCTGCGGTTTTTTCAAAGGCGCCGCTGGAAGTTTCATAAAACTGTTTCCACATTTGCATGTCCCAGATTTCGATTCGATTGGAAACGCCGATGACAACCGTATCTCTTTTAATGTTGGCAAAATCTTTTAAATACTGCGGGATTAAAAAACGTCCTTGGCGGTCTGGAATCACTTCAACCGCGCCCGAGAAAAACAACCGGTTAAAATTGCGTGCTTCTTGTTTGGTGAAGGACATATTCTTAAATTTTTGTTCCTGCGTGCGCCATTCTTCTTCGGTAAACATAAAAATGCATTTATCGAGTCCACGCGTCACAAAAAACTTTTCAATTGTATTTTCCTTCGCCACTTCTCGAAACCGCGACGGCAGAATAAGTCGTCCTTTGCGATCGATGCTGTGGTTATATTCACCGTAAAACATATATTTTCCTTCGAAAATTTACGTAAAACACAGGTAGGATTGTTTAAATTAGCAAACCACTTTACTCCATTTCTCTCCACTTGGTGGTGAGTATAGAAAACCACACAGGGTTTGTCAACATTTAAATCGGTTAATTTGAGGATAAAGACTCAAAACACAATGAATTGGGCAAATGAACAGATTAGGAACTAAATATGGTAGGAATTTTCAGAGCAAAAAAACGCGCGGCACGATCACTATTAAATAAAAATTTAATATGAAAATAAATTCACTGTGAAAAAGGCTTTTAAATGGTGGAGTGATTTTGAAAATAGCGACGAGTTTGCTTCTCATCGCTTTTCAATTGAGAGATTAATTGCGGTGGTGAGGAAAATTTTTTTTCGTTACGTATTTTTTTAAAAAATTCAACAGCAACATATTCGTTATAGATATTTTGTTTGAAATCTAAAATATAAACTTCTAAAGTCGGCGGACCGCCAGGCGAATTAAACGACGGACGCCAGCCGATATTGGCCATCGCCGGCCAGTGTTTATCTTTCCAAAACACACTAACAATATAAACGCCCGCCGGAGGCAACACACCGCTTTCTAATTTAATATTTGCCGTCGGAAATCCTAACAACTTACCTCTTTTCTCTCCATGCACAACGCATCCACTAACGGCCACATGCCGGCCTAATAAACACATGGCATGATAAAGTTGTCCGCCAGAAATTAATCGGCGGATACGCGTGCTGCTAATAATACGCTTGTCACCCTTAACCGCCGATATTGGGTGAACTTTAAAACCATAACGTTCGGCCTCTTCCTGAAAAAGATGCACATTCCCCTGGCGGTCCTGTCCAAAACGAAAATCCCCGCCGACAAAAACTTCCTTAGGCTTAATTTTATTAACCAAATACTTTTTGATAAATGCTTCGGGTACCAATTGAGAAAATTTTTTTGTAAAACGAATAAGGATACAAACATCGACGCCCAATGCTTCAATACATTTTAATCGCGATTCAATCGATGTTAACAAAGGGCATTCGATCTCAGGATGAAGAACCTGCACGGGATGCGGATGAAAAGTCATCACAACACTAGTCCCTTTAACCTTCCTGGCTTTCTCGACAACGTTTTTAATTAAAACCTGATGGCCGCGGTGCACACCATCAAAAACACCGATTGCCAAAAAAACTTTTTTAAAATTAAATGCCGTCTTGCCAAGATCGTATATGATTTTCATTAAATGCCTCTAATGTCACAGCCCCTTCAATCCGAAAAGGGCCCACTTTTATACGTTCAATCTGCGAAATACACGCCCCGCATCCTAAAACTTCGCCGACGTCTTGAGCGAGTTGGCGAATATACGTACCTTTGGAACATTCCACATAAAACTCAGCATAAGGTGAAGAAAATTGAAGCAATTTAAAAACATCTATACGAATTGACCGCGCCGGTCTTTCCACTTCAATTCCCCGACGGGCTAACTGATAAAGTTTTTGCCCTTTCACCTTAATCGCGGAAACCATCGGTGGAATTTGTTGAATATCTCCGACAAAATTTCCAAAAATTTCTTCCAATTGATTTGAGGTGATCTTCTCAAACGGCGCTTCACGAATTGTTTTGCCTTGGATATCCGCTGTTGTCGTCGTCAACCCTAATTGCAACGTCGCGCGGTATGCTTTGTCAAAGCCAACGAAACGCTGGAATAATTTTGTAGTTCTCCCCAATAAAATAATCAAAACACCCGTCGCCATCGGATCGAGTGTTCCGGCATGTCCTACGCGGCGCATATTAAGTTTGCGGCGAATAAAACTGACAACATCATGCGATGTCATTCCCGCTTGTTTGTTAATAACAATAATTCCGTCGGTCATAATATCTTTTCTAATTGGGTTAATATTTTTTGCTTGGCCCCGGTGAGGCCGGCTTCAATGATACAGCCGCTCGCTTTGCGGTGGCCGCCGCCTTTAAAGTGGGCCGCCAGCTCAGCGACATTGACGCGATTGCCCTGCGCCCGAAAATTCGCCCGCGTCAAATTCGGCTCGCATTCAGTCAAAATGATAATGGCCTCGACGCCTTTAATCGCTCTTAAGAATGAAAAAATTTTGTCGCGCACATCAAATTCCGGAGAAAATTGATCCAACTTTTTTTTGGTCATGGTTACACACAGCACCCGGGCGTTATGGAAAGCTTCAAAATCAGGAAGGATCTTAACCAGCATTTCAACATCACGCAGCGGAACCTGCTCATAAAGCTGACGGTAAAAACTGCTCACTGAAAAATCAAACCGCATAAGCTCGGCGACAATTGCATGCGAATGGCGCGTCGTGCTGTCGTATCGAAAAGAACCAGTGTCCGTCATAATGCCTAAATAAAGCAGCATCGCCATGTCTTTCGTTAAAGAAACTTTAGCCTGTTTCAAAAAATCATACAGCACTTCCGCCGTTGACGACGCTTTCGCATCAACATAATTAATATGTCCAAAATGATCATTCGTTAAATGATGATCGATGTTGATGATTAAATTCTTGTCATAAACCAATTCTTTAACCTTATCAATTCTCCCCAAATCAGCGCAGTCAACAACAATCATGACCTCGTAATCCAGTTTCATTTTCCTGGAGACAGGTTTGATCCATGCGCTTTTCGGCATAAACTTAAAACGCGGCGGCAACGCCTCAGCATTAATGACGTGAACTTTTTTCCCCAGCTTTTTTAAGAAAATCGCCATTGCCAGCTGGGAAGAAATCGCATCTGCATCAGGACTGATGTGGGTTGTAACGACAAATTTCTTGTGGACCTTAATTGTTTTTAGTATTTTTGCGAAGTTCATTGTTAATTTCCTCCAGCGTTGTTTCGATACGCGCGCCATACTCAATCGATTTATCAAAAATAAACTGAAACTCCGGCGTGTAGCGCATGCGGATGCGTTCACCGATTAATTTCCGGATAAACCCGCGGGCGTTGTCCAACGCTTCCTGAGCTTTTTTGACCTGGACGTTTGTTCCAAGAACACTGAAATAAACTTTCGAATGCTGCAAATCTTTCGACACTTCCACGTGCGTGATTGTCACAAATTCTAGACGGGGATCTTTCATTTCCATCAAAACAATATTGCCGATTTCCCGTTTTATACTTTGATTTACCTTTTCAATTCTTCCCATGACCAACCTCTTTTCTTTTTATGACCTGCCATTGTTGAGAAGCGGCTTTCAATTCATCTTGTTTTCCATGAAGGAGCCCGTCTAATTTTTGATAAAGAACTTGTTTTAAAATTTCGCCTGTATATTTTCCGGATTCAATGCCGATTAGTTTTAGATCATGTCCGTTAATTTCTAATGCGGCCGATTGATAACGTTCAAAATAATCTTTGATATATTTTTTTGTTGTTGCGCTTACAGTAGTCGCGGCAAAAAAAACAATCGCCTCGGTGCTTAATGGATGTAGCTCAGCGTAAACTTCATACGGCCGCCTCTTTTTTTTGTTTAGAAATTCATGGATTGACGGCAAAACAGCGACGGTTAGGACTTTTGCAGAATCCGTCGTCCGAGAATGAAAACTCTTCAGCAAACGAGTCAAATCCGACAACGGTATTTTCTCAGCAAGCGCCATGAAATAAACGAGCCAACGGTTTATGCTCTCGGGACTATTTATTGATTTCTGAAAAAGAACTTCTATCTTTTCCATCTGTTTAACAGCTAAAAGTGCTTTGGAGGAAGGAATATTCCAAAAAAAATTAAACGCCTTTAAATTGTTTAAACGCTTAATCGACTTACTTGGTTTTGGCTCATCAAAGATTTTACGAAACTCTTCAAAATAACGCGGCGGCTTTAAATGCAAAATCACTTTTTTCTTAAGCGCACGCCTGAATAGGCCCAAAGTCTTGGGTTCAATTTTAAAATCCAAACGCTGTTCGAAACGAACAGCGCGCAGGATTCTCGTCGGATCATCAATAAAACTCTTTTCATGCAGAACGCGAACTTTTTTTTCCTTAAGATCTTGAAAACCATTATACAAATCAACCAGCTCGCCAAACGTCTTTCTATTAATTTTAATCGCCATCGCGTTAATTGTAAAATCCCGACGGAATAAATCATTCTTGATGGAACCAAACGCCACAACCGGCAATGCCCCGCTGTGCGGATACGTTTCCTTGCGGGCCGTCGCAAAGTCGATGCGCCGCCCGCTTTTCAATATCACCGTTGCCGTCTTAAATTGAGGATAACGCGTCATTATCACTTGTTTTCTTTGCGCAAAATCTTCCGCAAAACCCAACGCATCTTCTTCAACGACAATATCCACATCCAGATTCTTTTGCAAACTTTTATCAGGAACATTACGAACCAGCGGGTTCTGCCGCGGTGATCCGTTCGTGGGCCCATCCGCCTGGTGTGGATCCTCCCACTCTCTCCTCACCGCGTCACCCGCTGTCGACGAATTTATATTTATGTGCTGAGTTTTATTTAACAAAAGATCGCGCACAAACCCGCCGACGACATAAGCCGCCGTTGAGCGCTTATCAGCCAGCCAGCCGATTTCTCTTAAGATCTTCTCTAAATCTTTATCTAACGACGCTAATAAATTTTTCATAAGTCAGCGATTTATGGCCGCGGATGAAACTCTTTGTGAATGGTCCGCAACCGTTCTCTGTCGACGTGCGTATAAATTTGCGTTGTTGAAATATCCGAATGCCCAAGCATCTCCTGGACAGAACGTAAATCCGCGCCGTGTTCCAAAAGATGCGTGGCGAACGAATGCCGGATCGTATGCGGCTTGATCCGTTTTTTAATCTGGGCTTTCGCGCCGTAGCGTTTAATAATTTTCCAAATACTCTGCCGGCTTATCCGTTTGCCTAGACGACTTAAAAATAAATTGGGCGGCAGTTCCGCTTTTTTAATTTTGCGCCGGATTTTTTCAATATAAGCCTTAATAGCTTCCCGCGATTTTTTTCCAATGGGAATCAGCCGCTCTTTACTTCCCTTTCCGATACAGCGGATATAGCCGCTCTCCAGATTCACATTTTCCATTTTCAAATCAACAAGTTCAGAAACCCGCATCCCGCTCGCATACAAAAGCTCGACGATCGCTTGATCACGCAATGCCTCACGCGAATGACCAGCAGTTGCTTTAATCATAGATTCAATTTCACCAGACGACAAAACATCCGGAATGCGCTTCCACATTTTAGGCGTTTCAACCAAAGTTGTTGGATCCTCTTTGGCCAGGCGTTCTTTGACGAGAAAACGGTGGAACATTTTGATCGCCGCCAGATTACGGCAAATGGAATTGGTGGACAAATTTTTATTTTTTTGGTCATACATGTACTCGGTGACATGGTGGCGGTTGACCTGATCGACGACGCCGATTTTCTTACTGTCCAAAAAATCAGTATATTTCGTTAAGTCATGCCGGTAAGCGACGAGCGTGTTCCGCGCTAAGCCACGCTCAACTGACAAATGATTAATAAATTCTTCAATAAATTCTTTCATTGAGGTTGATCTTCCGCCACGGTCACGGTGGTGAAACTATTTTGGACTTTTGGGAATTTATAATTCTCACGAAATTCCCGCCCTAACGATTCGGCGTCGGTTTTAATCGTCAAGCGTTTGGCGAAGCCGGAAGGCGAATCGACGTCTTCACGAATCGCTTCAAAGCGCGTGACAAGTGACTGGAGTTGTGTTTGCTTTTCCGGGACGAGCAATTTTTCCATCGCCTGTAGTTGTCCAATCGCTTGATCTAGATTGTATAATTCTTTTTTCTTATTCTCATTTCTCTCTTCCATCGCCGCAATAAAATCCTGCACCAAGCCCTGATAGAGGGAGTAATGTCTTTTATAAAGCTCGGCGGCAGTGTATGTTTTTTCTTGGTAATCAACCGGCTCTAAGATTGGAATAAACGCGTTGGTGCCATCCTGGTCTTTCTTTTTTTGACGGATAAATTTTTTACGTAACGGTTCACAGCCGTTTAAGACTAAAACAACCGCGAGCCAAATCATGATTAATCCAACCATTTTCCGTTTAGCCATGGATCATCTCCTTGAATTCTTTTTCATTGAGAATTTTAAGCCCCAGATTAACGGCCTTGTTATACTTGGAGCCCGGATTTTGGCCCACCACAATGTAATCGGTTTTTTTAGAAACGCTGTCTAAAACATCGCCGCCCATTTTTTTAACCATGGCGGCGGCTTCTTCACGCGATAACTCATCGAGCTCGCCGGTAAATACAAATTTTTTGCCGCCGAATTTTCCAGAAGCCGTCGCAACAGTTTCTTCTTTTAAAACAAGCCCGGCTTTTTTAAATTTCTCAATGAGCTGTCGCGTCGCCGGCTGGCTAAAGAATTTCACAACCGATTCCGCCATGACACCGCCAATTTCGTAAATCGATTCTAAATCTTCCTTTTTAGCTTTCAGGAGCGCGTCGATTTTAAGAAACCGCTGGGCCAAAAGGTAAGCCGCTTTTTGTCCTATATTCGCAATGCCTAAGCCGTATAAAAAACGCGACAGCGGCTGGGTTTTACTTTTTCGAATCGCCGCTAATAAATTTTCCGCGCGTTTGTCGGCAAACAATTCCAGTTCAAGCAAATTTTCTTTTGTTAAAAAATAGATGTCGGCAAAATCATGAACAAACTTTTTGTTCAATAACTGGACGACGACAACTTCACCCATCCCTTCAATATCCATGGCCCCGCGCGAGGCAAAATGCGCCAGCCCGCGTTCCAATTGTTTCGGGCACGACGGATTGATACATCGGTACGCCACATCTTCTTCTTTAATTTTGGTTATCTTGCCGCCGCACTCCGGACAGCGTTCCGGAATTTTGAGCTCGGCGTTCTTTTCTTTGGAATGTTCAACGACTTTAATAATTTTGGGGATAACATCGCCGGCGCGCTCGAGCAAAACGCGGTCGCCTTTTTTAATGCCTAGACGTTTTACTTCGTTAAAATTGTGCAAGGTCGCGCGCGAAATCGTGACGCCAGCGCATTGAACCGGTTCAAGATACGCGCTCGGCGTCAAAACACCGGTGCGGCCGACTTGAATCACAATGTCGCGGACGGTTGTTGTGGCTTGCTGGGCTGGAAATTTATAAGCAACCGCCCAACGCGGACTTTTTAAGGTAGCGCTCAAGCGGTTTTGTTGATCGAGGAAATTGACTTTAATGACAACGCCGTCAATATCATAAGGAATAGTGTTGCGTTTATTTTGAAACTCTTCGCAGTATTTCAAGACTTGAGCAAAGGTTTTACATAAACGGTTATGCGGATTGACGACGAGACCAAGCGCCCGGGCGGAGGTTAAAAAATCCCAGTGCGTCGGATAGTGTTTGCCGCCTTGTAAAACACCAAAGGAATGAATGAAACATTTTAAATTACGCTCAGCGGTCAGACGGGAATCAAGCAGTTTAACCGAACCGCTCGTCGCGTTACGCGGATTGGCAAACAGTTCCTGATTATTTTCTTTTTTTTGAAGATTTAGTTTTTCAAAATCTTTGTGGTCCATGTAAATTTCGCCGCGGACCTCCAACAGACCAGGAATCTGTTCTCCTTTAGAAGATTTTAACGCCAGCGGAACAGAATGAATCGTACGCAAATTCGGCGTGATATCTTCACCCGTCAGCCCGTCGCCTCTTGTCGCGCCCAAAACAAAAATGCCTTCTTTATAAGTGAGCGCCGCCGAGACACCGTCGATTTTAAGTTCAACCACGAATTCGACGGATTCGCCCGGCAGTCCTTTTAAAACCCGTTTATGCCATTCGCCGAGTTCCTCAAACGAATAGCTGTTATCCAGCGAATACATTTTGACTTTATGATGAACAGGCAGTCCAGCTTGCTCAGCTTTCGCGCCGACTCTTTGCGTCGGGGAATTGGGCGTTTTTAATTTCGGATAAAGTTCTTCAAGCGCAATTAACTTTTTTAAAAGCTCATCATATTCTTGATCCGCGATCGTTGGCTGATTGAGGATGTAGTAACGCCTGTTATGTTCTTCAATTGCACGCGATAAACGTTCGATTTCTTTTTTGGCTTTGGATTTGTCTATCATTAGAAACATTCAGAACGCGAATTTTCGCAAATTGCACACGAATATTCGCGAAAATTCGTGTGCAATTCGCGAAAATTCGCGTTAACCTAAGTTACAATCTCAAAATCCCGAAAAACCCCCAGCGAAGGCACCCAGTCAATTTTCTCATCCCGAATATAACCTTCATAACGTTTTTTTAAATTGACCTGCAGAGATTGAATGTCCTCTTTGGCCCCTTCCACTTCAATCTCAACCTGGCCGTCGGCTAAATTCCTAACCCATCCGACGAGTTTCAACTCCCGCGCGTAGCGCTGTGTTGTATACCGAAACCCGACGCCTTGAACAGCGCCGGAGTAGAATATGTGGGCGTGGGTGATAGGAGACATCGGAAATTATATGTTATGTGGATGCAATTATTAAGTGTTGGAGGAAAAATAATCTTTCAACATCATTCTCAAAGCGACTTTGCCTTTAGTTGTCTTGAAATACTGCTCTCTTCTAATTGCGTCGCTTTTGAGTAAATAAGCTTCATAAAAAATCAGCTTTAATGGTCTTCTAAATTTCGTAGATGGAACTTCGCCATCATTATGCCGTTTCATTCTTTGATCAATGTCTTCTGTGAAGCCTGTGTATAGTAATAGATCTTTTTGGCTGGGGAGGATGTAGACGTAATACATAGCTGAAAGCAACTCTATCCTGTACCAGTCGCTTCGCTCCGGTACAGGACTCATAAACCCTAGTGTCGTTTACTTCGGGCCTGCCATAAACCTGAGCGAGTCATTCTTCATCGCTTTCCTTCGTTGCATGACTCGCGAATGGTTTATGGTCGGGGAGGAGGGATTTGAACCCTCGACCTCAACGTCCCGAACGTTGCGCGCTAGCCAACTGCGCTACTCCCCGAATGTCGTGTTAATAATTTTTTAAAATGGAAAGTTAACAATAAATGAAGGGTTAGTTTATCATTCTGATTTTCGTTCGTCAACCATGGATTCTATTTCTGTAAGGCTAACGTGTCGGCGGCGGGAAAATTTATTCTGTTTCTTTAATACTAAATCCAATATCAGCTTCAGCCACGAGTTTATCGGCAACGAGCGTTTTGATTCTTAAAAATCCGGCCTTAGGCAGCATCTTGATTGAAGTGACTTCAATTCTTAATTGATCGCCCGGGACAACCGGCGCGTGGAATTTGGCTTCGACTCGGGCCAAATAGTAGGTCAAAGTTTTGCCGTGCATATTTTTACTGTAGTAAAAAAAGACGCAGCCTGCCTGGGCCATGGCTTCAATAATCAAAACGCCCGGCATGATCTTCTCTCCGGGAAAATGCCCAACGAAAAACTGCTCATTGATCGAAACGTTTTTAATCGCAACCAGTTTTTCCCGCGGCACGATCTCAAGCACTTTGTCGATCAGCAAAAACGGGAAACGGTGAGGAATAATTTTTTTAATTTCACGAATGTCAAGTTCCATAAAGTTCCTTTCAGCGTATAGCGGGTAGCGGGTAGTGAAATTTTATAAATACTAAACACCTATCCGCTATGTACTTTCCGCTACCTAACTGATCCACTTAAGAATAGGCGTTTCGAAAAATTGCTTTAACGGCATTTCGGATGTTCCCACAACCAGCGTCTTGGATTTAGGATATTCTTTGAAAAAAAGAGATAAACCGGATAAAGCTTTACGTTTTCCACTTTTGACTTCAATGGCAACGATCTTGTTTCCTTTACGCATAATAAAATCGATCTCATCATTGCCTTCACGCCAATAATAGACTTCTACTCCGGCCGCTAAGCCGTTGTTCACCAAATGCGCTCCCACCGCTACCTCTACTAAACGTCCCCACGATTCGAAATCATTTCTCCATTCACTGAAACTGCGATTGGCCAGTGCCGTCATCAAACCCGTATTTAACGGCAGCCATTTGGGAATCGATGCGCGCTGCCGGACTTTATTGCCTGACCATTTAGAAATTCCGCAAATCAAAAATGCAGATTCGAGAAGTCTCTGATAATGGGCGAGGGTTGTTGTGTTCCCGGCATCATGCAGCTGTCCTAGGATTTTTTGATAAGAAAGGATCTGCCCTCCATACGTACAGGCAAGAACAAACAACTGCCGCAATAAAGCTGGTTTCTCAACGCTGGTCAAAAGCAAGATATCTTTTGAAATCGCTGTCTCGATAAGAGAATCTCGGATGTATTGCCCCCAGCGTTCTTCCTCATCGATTAAAGAAGCGGCGCCGGGATATCCACCAAAATAAATATACTGATCGATTGACCAATGAAAGGCATCCCGGCATTCTTCCCAAGACCAATGGGGAAAACGAATGACCTCAAAACGCCCGGCTAAACTTTCCTCTAAACCTTTTTTGATCAGCAAAGACGATGATCCGAGAAGAACGACCAGAAGCGGCCGGGACAAACGCGTGTCTTCATCCCATAGCCGCTTGACTTCCGTTGACCAATGGGATATTTTCTGAATCTCATCGAGGATCAAAATGACCGGCGTCTTGTTTTCAAGCTTTAATCTGGCTGCTTCCCATTGTCGGGAAATCCACCCCGTGTCCGGAGGTGCGGGTAAATCGGCAGCGGCATAATGATACGGGATATTTAATTCTCCGACAACCTGCTGAATCGCCGTCGTCTTTCCCACCTGCCGAGGACCGATAATCGCTTGAATGAAACGTCTTTTTTCTTTCAGCCGTTGTTTGATAGCCTCAGCGATGGGACGTTTATATCTTTTCATAGAATTCTCCCATAATTATCTCAGCGCGTTGAGTAATTTTACTCAATATTATGAGTAAAATCAAAAGATATTTCAGGCCTTCGCTCTTAAATAAAATTCTTAATCGGTTCCCTGGCTCGTCACAACGATGATCAGCGACACAGAAAAGTTAACGAATGTTTTAGATTTTTTCCATCTATCATGTCTAGTGGATAGCGGTCAGCGGTTAATGGAATTTATAAAACACTATCCGCTATGCGCTATCCGCTGCCTTTATTAATTAAGCACTGATCCCCCTCGAATAAGGCTGCCTCCTTGGATCAAATGATTATGCGTACCACTTGTATAGTTAATATAAAAACTAACATTCCAGGTTTTCGCAGCATCTTCCGTCCAGGAATTAGGAAGAGAACCAGTTGCCTCATGAGCAGATGTGTCATAAGCGGCATTGGAATCGTATTCATTTTTCCAACCGACACAATCAATAGGTGATTGACCATCAGTGCAGGAATCGGCCAGCCAGTAGGTGGTTCCATTTGTCATGGAGTATGATCCGGAGACATTAATTGTAAAGGTCGTTACGGTGGTTGTTAAACTCAAAGAAGCGCTGACTTCATCACGTTTTGTCACCGGCACTCCGGATCCGTTACTGTATAAACCAAGATAAACGGTCGCTGTACGAGCTCCATTTCCATTTCTTCCCCGCCAGCTTCCACTGGAGATCGTTGAGCCTGTCGTCCCGCCAAACGAACCCGCATTATACGCTAATTCCCAATCATCAGTATTATCTTCAGATGATCCATTCGTTGTATATCCATACGTCGGATCAATGCGGACTGGGTAATCGGCGTTGTCTAGAAAATCCTGCGGAACGTCCACGCTCAAAATCCCTTTGGCATACGCCAGTGTCGCCCAGGTTTCGCGGCCGTTTCGGTCAATCGCTTTGGGTCGGTAAATATGAAACAATTTTCCCGTCGCGTAATTGGTCTTTCCGATCTCATGGTCTCTTTTTTTCTTGTGATAAACGGCATAAGAGCCGACCACATTTTCGGGACGGGTATTCATGACGCGTCCTTTTTTGTCAAAACATTGCGTCTCTGTGCAATGGTCGGTGCCTAGTTTAAGTGAGGACGGAATCTCTTTATTTAAGGCGGGCTGGTAAAGAAAATTTAAATGCCGGGCGCCTTTGATTACAAAATCAAATTTGTTTATCCGCGGTTTTTCTTTCAAAATGATTTCCATCTCAATCCCACCGTCTTCCATTTGAGCATCCGCTTTGAGCGGATAAGCGCGAACATCTTCTTTGTCTCCCTTCCACTCGACGATCTCTGAGTCTCCAACCCTTTGGCCTCGGCCATGAACCTTTGGATAAATAACGCTGAAACCTGATGCGCCGCTCCATCTAGAAAGCGTCACTTGCGGCCTGGACTTTTTGAATTCCGCTTTTGAAATGCCTCCCTCGGGAACGGAATTGCCCATCTTGATTTGAAATCGGTTGAATCGTTCTTCTAAATGGCCGATCGTTATGACAGGCGATTGCGGTGTCTGTGCCTTGGGCAGGTTCTCCAATTTCACATTGGTTTCCCCTTGGGCCGGATATGGAAGTGCTTTCTGATTTAACCAGGGAAATGGAAAACTTTGATCATTATAAAATCGCAGACCATTTCCTTTCGATAAGATTAATTCCTCAGGCCAATACATCCATTGAGTCAACAAAGAATCAATCGCCAGCGCTGCGCGAGATTCTTTGTTGGATAGAATCAAAACGCTACCGATCAACAGCAGAGTAAGCAGAAAAGTTGGGGGAAATCTTGGTATTTTTATCATCTATTAAAATTAGATTCTTTGAGATCGTTCTCTAAACTCAAAAAACGGAGAACAGATGTCAGAATTTCAGCAGATAGCTGGCGATTAGCAGTCAGCGGTTAGTGAAGACTGTTAAAAATTGATAATTAACGCGAATTCTCACGAATTACACACGAATATTTGTGTGCAATTTGCGTTTATTCGGTTCAAATGTTGTTATTCAACAGTTCTCATTAGTTAAAAATACTAAACACTATCTGCTCTACGCTAGCCGTTACCTTTAGACAATTTACTTGACAAGCATAAAATATCCGGATAAATTTATACCACAATGAAAATTATCCAAAGACGACAATTCAACCTGAACCTTCCCAAAGGGAAATCTGCTTTCCTTTGGGGACCACGGAAAACAGGCAAAAGCTATTGGATCAAACATCATCTTCCAGCTGCTCCTCTCATTGATCTTCTTAAAACTGATGTTTTTGCGGAATATTCCTCCCGGCCTTCTCTTTTAAGGGAACGATATCAAGATCAAAAGGGACTTATCGTCATCGATGAAATCCAAAAAGTTCCGGCACTTCTCGATGAAGTTCATTGGCTCATTGAAAACGGAGCGCTTTCTTTTCTTTTAACCGGATCGAGCGCCCGCAAACTCCGCCACGGACATTCCAACCTCTTGGGCGGACGAGCCTGGAAAAGAACAATGTGCCCTCTCTCTTGGAGTGAAGTTTCCGGTTTCGATTTGGAACAGGTCATGACATCCGGTCTTTTGCCGCCTCACTTTCTTTCTTCAGCGCCCTTGGAAGATCTACGCGCCTACGTTGGGGATTATTTAAAAGAAGAAATCGCCGCCGAAGCGCTGACTCAAAATATTCCAGCTTTCAGTGAATTTCTACGCATTGCCGCCATCACCTCAAGTGAACTCATCAATTATGTCAACATCGCCCGAGAAGCTGGCATTTCCCATAACGTTGTCCGCAATTACATCAGTATCTTGGAAGACACTTATCTTGGACGCCGGCTGTCTTCCTGGAAAAAGTCATCGAATCGACGGATGATTCTCACCGAAAAATTTTATCTTTTTGATGTCGGTGTCGCCAATTATTTAGCCCATCGACAACCCAAGATTGGCAGTCCGGAATTCGGTAAATCCTTCGAACATTTTATTTTTATGGAACTGTGCGCCTATCAAGCTTACCGTGCTTTTGATCTACCGCTAAGTTACTGGCGTTCCAGTACCGGTTATGAAGTTGATTTTATCGTCGGAGATAAAGAACTTGCCATTGAAGCTAAGGCCTCTTCTCGGGTCCATGAAGGGGATTTACGTCCTATGCGAGCGCTTCTAGAAGACGGCCCCATCAAACATCCTTGCATCGTCTCACTTGAGAAAGAACCACGTCGCACCTCTCACGGAATCAAAATCCTGCCTTGGAATATTTTTCTCAAAGAACTTTGGGACGGAAACTTGATTAAAAGCTCATAATCCTTTGATTTCTGACATCCGTCCTCTGAACTAAGAAAACGGAAAACAGAGGTCAGATGTTAGAATTTCAGCAGATAGCGATTAGCGGTCAGTTAAGACTGTTTAAAATTGCTTAACGCGAATTCTCACGAATTACACACGAATATTCGCGAATATTTGTGTGCAATTCGCGTTTATTTGCGTTCAAATTATTATTAACAGCGCTCTACACACTATCCGCTGCTTTCAATTAATCATCAATCCTTTCTCGAAGTTTATTGTCTTCCTAAAACTCCATTAGGCGAAACATTTTGACACTCTGATTAAACGTCACTTCCTTAAAGAGATCAAAAAAGCCATCTCTGCCTAAGAATCCAATACCTTTGCTGTTTAACTTGGTAGAGAATCCAGCCCGACATTCAAAAATCCAAGGTTCATCTTTAATGATGATTTCCACTTTCACCTGATGAAAATATAATGTTTCTTTACCGCCTATCCCGAAGGTGGACAGATTTTTCCCTTCTTGAATATTTAGTCCAATAGCCTTTCCCGTATTAACTGGAAATACGCAAAAATCGGCCCCGGAATCAACAAGGGAATCGATATAGAATAATCGTTCCTTATTTTTATAAAACAGTGTGGTTTTCAAAACAGGAACGTAAATAGTTTTGGAAGGAATATCACCTTGCGCAGGTATTTGAATTCTTTGATATGGAACAGTGCTGTAGCTCAAAAGATAATGGCAGCTGTTGAAGCGTCGGGAGATTTAACTATATGTGGACAGGACTCGCCTTTTCTGTGTGCATCATTTAACACCGCCTGAAAACTTTTGCGTACACTGACAACATGGGTGTCGTCAGCGGATAGAGCAACCCACCGCCCAGGAAATGGTTTAATTAATTCGTTGATTGATGTTTCTTTAACGCGTTTAATCATGGTTTCATTATGATCTTCAAATATTTTGAAACAAGAAAAATTTAAAAAATTTAACGCATTGTCATCCCGCCATCTACACAAATAATCTGGCCGGTGATATATTGAGCTGAATCGCTCAGCAAAAATTTAACGCAGTTGGCCACATCTTCGACGGAACCGATGCGGCCCAGCGGAATGGTTTCGGCGATTTTCTTTTTTTGTTCGTCTTTAAATCCGGAAAGGATATCGGTTTCAATAAAACCAGGGGCGACCGCGTTGACGCGGATATTGAAGGCCGCGACTTCTTTGGCCAGCGCTTTTGTAAACGCGTTAATGCCGCCTTTTGTCGCTGAGTAATTTGTCTGACGGGCGAGGCCGATGACGCCGCTGACCGAGGAGATATTAACAATCGCGCCGCTTTTTTGTTTCATCAAAGTGACGATAACTGCGCGCGAGGCGTTATAAAATCCCGTTAAATTGGTATCAACAACTGTCTGCCAATCTTCGGGCGTCATCATCATTAAGGCCTTGTCGATAATAATGCCGGCGTTGTTGATGAGAATATCGAGCCGGCCGAAATGTTCGCGCGTTTGCTCGACCCAGGCTTTGACTTGGTTGAAATCTTTCATGTCAACCTGCGCGGCTTTGACGTCGCCGCCGAGCTTTTTGACTTCCTCTTCTAATGCCTGCGCAGCGTTCTGATTTTTTTGATAACTAAACGCGACCCGAGCGCCGGATTTCGCGAGCATAAGTACAATCGCGCGTCCGATACCGCGGCTACCGCCGGTGACAAGCGCGACTCTATCTTTTAAAAATTTTTCAGTCTCGTTGAAAGATTCGCTCATGGTTCATATTTCCTTAAAACCATGCAGGTGTTTTGGCCGCTGGGCGCCATGGTTACGACCAAAACATTTTTGACTTTGGCGGGGCGCGATTGGTTAGGCACGTAATCCAAATCGCAATCCGGATCAGGTTCTTTGTAATTCACCGTTGGAGGAAGGAAATCCCAGTTGATTGCGCCCAGGGCGGCGAGCGTTTCGAACGCGCCGGAGACGCTGTAACACTCGCCGGTCATCGATTTAACGGCGCTGACTGGAATTTTGTGGGCATGTTCACCAAACACTTCTTTAATCGCGAGCGTCTCAACGCGGTCGGCGGTAATTGTTGAATTCGCGTTGGCCGCAATATAGTCGATGTCTTTAGGCTCAAGCCCCGCATCTTCTAACGCAAAACGCATCGCTTGTTTGATGCCGGTTGCGCGTGGATTATATTTATGGATGCGGAAAGGATCAAAGCAAGTGCCGAAGCCCACAACCTCGGCGAGAATCCGCGCGCCGCGGGCTTTAGCCTGGTCATAATCTTCCATTGCAACAAGCGCCGCGCCTTCGCCAAAGGTCACGCCGTTACGTCTTTTATCAAAAGGACAATTGATAAATGTTTCGCCGGGCTTTGATCCGGACATAAACTGCAGATTATAAAATCCAAAAAATGTTTGGATGCACAACTCTTCAACCCCGCCGGCGAGGATAAATTTATACCGGCCGTCTTTGATGAAATCATAAGCATAACTCATCGCATCCAGACTTGCGGTGAAGCCGGTCGATATCGTTGTGTTAAAACCTTTGATGTAATGCCAGATGGAAATCTGGCTGGCAGGGGAATTGATGACCGTGTTGGGGAAAAGTGCGGGATTGACGTAGCGCGGGCCTTCGCGCAGCGTGATTTCGTCAAACTCAACAATGCTGCGCAAACTGCCGAGCGTGCAGCCGACGGAGACACCGCATTCTTCGGTATTTGTGTCGTCAATTTTGAATCCGGTATCATCGATACAGAGTTTGGCGGCGGAAACGATGAGTTTGATACTCCGGTCTAAAAGCCTCAGCCGTTTTTCGCCCATGTAAACGCGGGCGTCGAAGTCGCTGATTTCACCGGCGATTTTTGTCGCGAATTGTTCAGGATCGAAGGTCACAATCGGTTTGTAACCGACTTTACCATCTTTTAAAGCCTGCCAAAATTCTTCGCGGCCTTTACCGTTGCTCGCTAAAATGCCAGCGCCTGTGATGACGACACGTGGATCTTCCATAAAGAAATTTTATTTAGATGATTAAATACTGTCGGTTAAAGTTAAGATGCCGGTATCGTTTAGCGTTTGAAGGTAACGTTGAGACCAAAAACCTAACCCATCAACGAAACGGGCATCGTTACCTTTACTATTTTTGAGTGCGGCTATATCGTATACAAGGTTGTGGAAAAAAGCAATAATGAGTTCTTATTACTAGAAGTCATCTCCTAAATGGCATTGAGCGGGCAGCGGGTGGCACGGCGAGCCGATTGTGGGAGGATCCACACTGGGCGGAGGGGCCCACAAGCGGTTTGCCGTGACAGGACCCGCTGTCTTCGGCTATTTATGCGATACGTTCTAGAATGAAAACAAAAAGCGCCGGGCCCAGGCCTGGCAACCACGCAGCGCCGACAGGCCTGGGCCCGCGGTCATTTATCGTCGGTTAATTCGCGAATATCCGCGTGCAATCCGCGACCATTCGCGTTCATAGAAGTTTTAACGCCGCCCCAAAACATACTTCGCCAAAATATCCGTCTCAATATTCACCGCGTCATTAATTTTCTTTAAACCGAGCGTTGTGACTTTAAGCGTAAACGGAATTAAATAAACTGAAAACCAGGACGCCGTCACAGTGCCGACCGTTAGGCTGACACCATCTAAAGTTATTGAACCTTTGGGCACTAAAAAACGCTTCAACTGTTTATCGCAATTTATCCGAAATTCAACAAAATTCGGCCGCTTAAAAATATTCTTTATGACACCAACACCATCCACATGCCCGGAGACAAAATGACCGCCGAACCGGCTGTTTGCTTTCAACGCGCGCTCAAAATTCACCATCGAGCCTTTAGCTAAATCTTTTAGCGTCGTTTTCAAAATCGTTTCCTGCATCGCTTCAAAAATAAATCGATCCGGCCGTACTAACTGCGTTGCCGTCAAACAAATACCGTTGACCGCAATGCTATCTCCTTTTTTTGTTCCCTTGAAAATAGCGCCGCAGCGAACGGTCAATTGCAAAAGATTCGCCAATTGTTTTACGCTTTGGACTTTTCCCTGCGCTTCAATGATCCCGGTGAACATAGCCTTCAATCAAAATATCTTCGTTAATCTTTTGGACCGTTAAGTTGTCTAATTTAACCGTTTCATCTATGTGATTGATTTTAAACCCTGAAATAGCGTCGATCGCGTTTTCATCCCCCATGATTTTTGGCGCGACGAAAATCAAAAGTTTATCAACACATCCGGCCTTTAAAGCCCGTCCAGTCGTCTGTCCTCCACCTTCAATAAGGAGGCTCGCGATTTCCTGCTTGGTCAATTCTTCTAAAAGCCACGGCCAATCCAAATTATTCTTAATCATCGGAGCTTCTAAGACGCGGGCGCCTTTTCTTTCAAGCGCTTTTATTTTAGGTTTGGATGCTTTTCGGCCAGTTACAACGATAACATCACCATCAGCGGTTTCCTTAAATACATTAGCATTCACTGGCGTTTTTAATTTCGCATCAAGAATGATTTTTTTAATCGGCCGGCGCCGCCCAACGGCGTTTAAAAACGGATTATCCTTAAGGACGGTGTTAATTCCGACGACAATCCCATCAAAATCCCGCCGCAAAAGATGGGCCAAATCGCGTGAGCTTTGAGACGTGATCCATTGTGACTGTCCGTTTTGCGCGGCGATTTTTCCATCCAGTGTCTGCGCGCATTTTGCGACGACAAACGGCACGCGTTTGGTTATGTATTTCATAAAGGCTTCATTCATCCTTAAAAGCTCATCTTCTAGAAATCCAACTTTAACTTTGATCCGCGCGTCTTTTAATTTCTGAAAGGTTTGACCGCTGTTAAGCGGGTTTGGATCTTTCATGCCGATGATGACTTCGGTGATACCGCTTTCAATAATTTTATCAACGCACGGCGGCGTGCGGCCGAAATGCGCGCAGGGTTCGAGCGTCACATAAAGTTTGGCGCCTTTCGCTTTGGGGCCAGCTTTTTTAATCGCCATGATTTCGGCGTGGTCACCGCCAAGGTAAGCGTGCCAGCCTTCGGCGATAATTTTTGCACCTTTAACCAAAAGCGCGCCGACGATTGGATTGGGTGAGGTTTGTCCACGGCCGCGCTGTGCTAAATCCCGGGCGAGCTTCATATAATCTAAATCAGATAAGCTCATAGCGCATTCCCCGCCAATTTCCGCATCTGCTCGACGGTCTCATAAGGGATCTTAACTTTACCGATAAAAGTATTGTCTTTGGTGTCTCCATGCGCATCCGAACCGCCGGTTCGAATCAAATTATGTTTGTGGGCGATACCTTCATAATAACTGACGATGTTAGAACTGATGTTCGGGTAATATGTTTCAAGTCCCTGTAGTCCTTCTTGGACTAAACTCGGAATCATTTCATCGCGGTTGTTAAGCATCGGATGCGCGAGGACGGCGACACCGCCGGCTTTACGGATAAGTGCGATCACTTCGTGAGGTGTTTGGATATATTTTTCGACGTAGGCCGGCGCGTTTTCACCGAGATAACGGTCGAAGGCTTCGCGTAACGAACCGACCCATCCTTTTTTAACCAGCGTCATGGCCAGATGCGGCCGCCCGACGGATTTTGACTGCGTCAACGCGCAGACTTCATCCAAAGAAATATTGGTAATGCCGAATTCTTTTAACTTTCCGATCATCCGTTCGATACGGACAACTCGTGCTTCCTGCATAAAATGGAGCGCTTTCACAAAAGCTTCATTGTGACAATCAACAAAATAACCAAGGACATGGATATCTTTACCACCTGATTCCGAAGATAATTCAATGCCGGTAATGACCTCAAGGCCGGAGGCTTCGGCGGCTTTTTGGGTTGGAATAACGCCGTCTACAGTATCATGGTCGGTAATACTGATACACGACAAGCCGGCTTTAAGAGATTTTTCAACAACTTGTTCAGGCGTAAAAGTCCCATCGGAAAAATGCGTATGAATATGCAAATCAGCCGAACGGTTCACAACTTTTTACCTTCAGGCAAAGGCTCGTTTTTATGAATGGTGTCTAAAATGCCGTTAACGAATTTGCTTGATTCCAAATCGCCGTATTTCTTGGCGAGTTCAACGGCTTCGTTAATGGTGACTTTGGGTGGAATGTCGAGGGTAAATTTTAATTCATAAACGCCTAGACGCAAAATATTGCGGTCAATAATCGCCATGCGTTTGAGCTGCCAGTTGGTGGCGTATTGAGAAATTTTTTCATCAATGGCGGGAAGATGCTGATGAACACCGCTGACTAGACGTTTGCAGAATTCAAAGACTTCTTCATCTTTGGTTTCTTCGTTTTCCCAAAAATTTTCGATACTGCGGTCAATGGGACGCGAGGAAACGTCGATTTGATATAAAATTTTTAAAGCCCAATCGCGGGCGGTGCTGCGTTTTCGCATATTTTATTTAGTCAGACTGTAACTATTGTTAACGCGGATCATCGCGGATTACACACAGATGATCGTGAATATTCCGTTGGAATCTACTTTCCGCTTAATCTGGAGTTACGCCGGGCTTGGCCCCGGCGATTTAAATAGCGTGGGCCAAGCCCGCGCTTACGGACCTAAATCCGCCTCAACACATTCACCATCGCCACCGCGCACCGCGCTGCGCTTACGCCTTTGTTCGGCCCTTTGCGTCCGGCGCGCTGATAAGCTTTTTCAACGGTGTCAGTCGCCAAAATTTCAAAAATAATAGGTTTTCCCGTCATGACCGACACCTGCATAATCCCCTGCGCTGCCCCGTGAGCGACCAGATCATAATGCAAGGTTTCTCCCTGAATCACAGCCCCCAAACAAATGACCGCATCGACACTCTTTTTTTTAGCCAGCTTCAGCGCCACCGACGGGATTTCAAAAGAACCAGGAACCCAAATGACCGTGATTTGATTATCTTTGACACCAAGCTTCCGTAACTCAATTAAACAACCGTCTAACAATCTCTTGGTTATAAAATCATTAAATTCTGAAACAACAACCGCGAATTTTTGTCCGGAAGATTTAAGTTCTCCTTTAATGACTTTAACCATTTTTCCTTTAACGTAGGATGTGGGACGTCCCGCGTCCTACGTAACTTAACAACTTACAAAAGATGTCCCAACTTATCTTTCTTAGTTTTCAAATAATTCTGATTCGTCGCATTGTGCGGAATCTTAAGCGCGACGCGTTCAACAACGGTTAACCCATAGCCTTCGAGCCCGACGATCTTGCGCGGATTATTGGTTAAAAGGCGGATTTGCCGGACACCTAAATCAACCAGGATCTGCGCGCCAATGCCGTAATCACGTAAATCGGCGGAAAACCCCAACGCTTCATTCGCCTGGACCGTGTCCATACCTTTATCCTGTAAAGAATACGCCTTAAATTTATTAAGCAATCCAATCCCACGGCCTTCCTGACGCATATACAGTAGAATCCCGGAACGGTTTTCCTGAATCGTTTTAAAAGCCGCGTGCAGTTGCGCGTTACAATCACAGCGTTTGGAACCAAATACATCGCCGGTCAAACATTCGGATTGTACGCGCACGAGTTCTGGAACTGTTCCGTCGACTTTTCCTAATACCAAAGCGACGTGACATACGCCATCGACTTTGGATTCATAGCCTAATAATTTAAAAGTGCCGTACTCCGTCGGTAAAACAGTTTCAACACAGCGCTCAACGAGCTTTTCGTAAGTGCGGCGGTATTCAATCAGGCTGTCGATTGTACAAATTTTAAGTTTATATTTTTTAGAGAATTGAATGAGATCATCAGTGCGGGCCATGGTGCCGTCTTCGTTCATGATTTCACAAATGACGGCGGCAGGATAAAGGCCGGCGATTTTCATTAAATCAACCGACGCTTCGGTGTGTCCGGCGCGCACCAAAACACCGCCTCGGCGGGCGCGTAACGGAAAGAGATGCCCTGGAGTGACTAAATCATGAGGTTTGGCTTTGGGGTCGATTAAGACTTCAACGGTGCGGGCCCGGTCGTAGGCAGAAATGCCGGTCGTGACTCCTTTGGCGGCATCGACGGAAATCGCCCAGCCGGTGTTACATTTTTGATGTTTCTGGTTTAATTCATCTTTCATGGGATGAAGATCCAGCTGATTAAGCCGTTCTTCTTCCATCGGGACACAAATCAGTCCACGCGCCTCGCGGGCCATAAAGTTTATATCTTCAGGACGGACAAACTGAGCCGCAACGAGAATATCGCCTTCATTTTCCCGGCCTTCATCGTCCATCACAATAACCATTTTACCGGCTTTAAGATCTTCTAAAACTTCCGGAATCGTGTTAAACATATGCGACTTCCCCTCCTTCAAAGGCATAATGTTATTCTTCTTTAAAAAATTCTGCTCAAAAAAATTGCTGCGTAGCCATACCATCGACCCATTTCCAATGGCGAAGCAGAAAAAAAAATCCCGAAGATCTCTCTCGGGATTAAAATTTTGGGAGTGCATGTATTTCAAACTTAAAAATAACCTAAGATCGAAATAGAATGCAAAAGATAGTCTTCGGGCCGGATATTAAATATAAATCAGCTTCAGACTTCTTCTATAACGGTTGCTTTCTCCCATCTAGGCTGTCTCTTCTATTACGAATAATTTCAGAACTCAGAATCTGATCTCTGTTCTCTGACTTCCGATAATAGAAGTCTCCGTCAGCGACGGAACTATTGGCTCAAGATTTTCACTTGATCTGCAACGTAGTCACGATGAGGCTAACCACGCGTCCGGTCAAAGACTGCCTTCAGAGCATTTAACTCTGAAGCGCTCGTAGGCTTATCGCAAGTTGCGCTTGCGAATTACTACCAGCTGGGAATTACACCCACCCTCCAACCTTGTTAAAGGTCAAGGGCTTGCCCTGAACAAAATGGTTCAAGGCATCCCGAAAGCTGTGTCAATATTACGGAAAAGCTTAGATATTGTCAAGTACGATTCCTCAATTCCCCGTCTGGAACAAATCACCTTACTGGCCTTTTCTATCCCAAAGATAAGGTTGTTCTATCATTCTCAGGGAGAAAAGGCCTAGGACTAAACTTTTGAAATGCAAAAGCCAGTAGTTCATATATATCTTTAGCTTCCAAGCGTCTATCTGAACGGAGATTGTAAACAACTTTGACTTTTTGGCCCTTACGAAAATAAACGGCATGGGCGGTCCGTAAAAGCTTATCGTGAATATGGGTGTCACGATTGATTTCAAAACGCCATTGTTTTCCCTGGGAATC
Source organism: uncultured Planctomycetales bacterium (assembly GCA_964612665.1). GTDB lineage: Bacteria > Omnitrophota > Gorgyraeia > Zapsychrales > JAHFFX01 > CAZTCI01. The sequence continues at coordinate 65,193 of CAZTCI010000003.1, forward strand.
TCTAATCGTATAATAACCGATGATATATTCTTCTTCGATTGGATCAACAAAGTCCATTGAAACAATCACGCCCTTAACTTCTCCATGATCGACACGCGCTGAGACGTTCGCTTGCGACCACCCCAGCGCCGCGACTAAAATTAAGCATAAAACCCGCAGTCCTCTCATTCGCACAGAGCATTCTTTCGTATTTTGATTTTTTGTTTAAGCACCATAAAATTCTTTTCGGTGGACAGGATGAAATATTCTTTTAACTTCCACGGACTTTTATCTTTGAGAAAAACTTCGATATCGATATGATCTAATTTTTTCCCCGTAGCCAAGGCGCGGAGCTCAAGCCCTGCTGAAAGAGCAATTGGCAACGAACCAGCAAAATCCCATAAACAAGATTTGGTAATGCACCCACAGCTACGGCCGATCGCCGGCCAGCAAAAATCTACAACCGCGCATGACTGCATCATCAAATGGCAGTCTTTATAATCCCATTGTAAATGCTGGGAAAAATTGTCGTTACATAAAAATATAGATTGGCTCGTGATTGTTTTCTCGACTGGTTTTATTTGGGTTTTTATTTCATCCGCCGTAAAAGCGTTTTGAACAAAAAACGATTTTTCTCCGTCGCAGTAAAACAATTCAGCTAAATATGGAAAATAAACCATACCAAGCCAAGGCCGCAGTCCTTTAAAAAGCCCGATAGAAATCCCAAAATGCGGCATCCGGTTGGCATACAGCCTTGTCCCGTCGATCGGATCAATCGCCCAAAGGTAATCCGCCGACTTCAAAATGTCTGAATTAAGGTATTCGCCCCGTTTCTCATCTTCTTCATCAATAAGAATATGATTCGGCTGGATCAGAAAATCTGCCAGGCCATTTCGAATTAAGGCGGAAATTTCTTTATCGGTTTTGGTCAAAACGGATTGGTCCGGTTTTAAGGAAGGCTGGCTGTCGGAAATGTTTCGCAGAGCGATCGCGCCGGCTTGGGCGATCAGGTCTTTCATGATGTTGAGAAATTGGGATGGCATGGCTTGAATGAAGACTACGAATAGAAGCAAGAATTAGAGAAGCAAAGAAGCAGAAATTTTTTTGAATTAATCTCTACTTCTTTATTTCTTACCTCTCTACTTCTTACGCTACTTAACTTAATGTTCATGCCCATGCGGCCCGTGGGCGTGACCGTGGGATAGTTCCTCTGTTGTTGCTGGACGCATTTCGGCGATTTCAACATTAAAGACGAGGTCTTTGCCGGCAAGCGGGTGATTCGCATCAACGACAATGTCCTGGGCTGAGACATCAACGACCGTTACGATTTGGTATTGGTCGCCTTCTCCCACTTGAAACATATCGCCAATATTAATTTTATCCTGATTCGGAAAATTACTGCGGGTTACGTTATAGACTAGTGTTTGGTCATAAGCACCGTAAGCTTTTTGATAGGGAACTTTCACTTCACGTTTTTCGCCGGGCTTCATAGCGATCAAAACTTCTTCTAGGCCAGGGATAATATGTCCGGATCCCTGCAAAAAAGCCAACGGCTGGTTTTCTTCAGAACTATCCAAAAGTTTACCGTCGGTGTCTTTTAATGTGTAATGAAAGCTGATTACTTGTCTGGTCATAAGAAATCCTTTTAAAGTGGTTCAGAACTTTCGCGTTTGGCTGTTCTCTCACAGAGAACCTGTTCGCCTTTTCTAATATTGATGAAGGCAGAGCTGGTTCTCAGTTCGTTCACATCCAAACGCAAAAGTTCTGCGATTAATCCTCCAAGAAAATACGGGGCATTATAACCTTAATGATCTGGCGCTACAAGTAAGAATCTTGGAATCCTGATTTTATATTCCAGAATGTTGATGAATTTGATTTTCCTTTTTGGCATAATACATTTTATGAAACCTGAGCAAAAACTGGCCGTGCGGTTAATTCAATTGCGGAAAACGTTAGCGTTGGCTGAATCTTGCAGCGGGGGTTTACTTTCTCACCGGCTTACGAATATTTCCGGCAGCTCGAAATTTTTTAAGGCCGGCATTATTGCGTATAGTAATGAAGCCAAAACCAAAATCCTCAAGGTCCCCAAGTCCTTGATCGCCGATCACGGGGCTGTAAGCCAAGAAATCGCCAAACACATGGCACAATCTGTCCGCCGGATTTTTAAAGCCGATATCGGCCTTAGTATCACTGGAATTGCCGGCCCGACGGGCGGAACAAAAATCAAACCGGTTGGATTAACGTTTATCGCGGCAAGTTTAGGTAAGGCAACAATGTGTTTCAAATTTATATTTAAAGGAAGCCGTCTCGCCATTAAAACTCAAGCTACAAACAAAGCCCTCGAATTATTGTTAAAACTTTCTTTATGAGTCCTTCCATTCGAAGCTTCATCGCCATTGAACTAAACGAAACCATCAAAAACCTTCTCGCCCGCCTTCAAACAGACCTAAAAAAATCCGACGCTGATGTTCGATGGGTTCAGCCGCACAACATTCATCTGACATTAAAATTTCTAGGCGATGTTCATGAAAACCGCCTGAATGACGTTGGGAATACGATTGAAACATCTCTACAGGGTGTTAAAGCGTTTTCATTTGAGCTAAGTGAGCTCGGCGCTTTTCCTAAAATTGAATCGCCGAGGATTGTCTGGATTGGTGTTGGAACCGGAGCAACACAAATTCAGGAAATTGTTAGGCGATTGGAAGAGGCTTTAAGTGCGACTGGGTTTTCAAAAGAAAAAAGGGATTTTACAGCGCATTTGACATTAGGGCGGGAAAAGTCGTCGATCAATCGCTTGGCACTGATAAAGGCTTTAAGAATGAAAACCTCTTTTCTTCCTATTTCTCAAAGTGTCAATGAAATTATTCTTTTTAAAAGTACGTTGACTTCGAGCGGGGCGGTTTATGAGGTATTACGGAGGTTTGCGCTGGCGAAATAAAAACGCCGGGCGGCCCCTGTGTTTTTACGACGAAGGACCGCCCGGCGTTTTTATTAGAATCTATTCCCCGCCAACTGAATCGCAACCTGCATCACAATATTCGTATAAATCCCGGCGGCAATATCATCAAACATAATTCCGCGGCTTCCGGGAAACTTTTCCAAAACATTCGCCGGATAAATCTTAAACATATCAAACGCCCGGAACAAAAAAAATCCTGTCCAAATAACCGGCCAGCTTAAAGGCAGCATAAAAAAAGCGATCATAACACCGGCGACTTCATCAATGACAACACACGACGGATCTTTTTCATGAACAATCCCTTCCATCTTACCGGAAAATAAAAACCCCAAAAGTGTAACAACGCTTAGAACAATTAAATAAACGGCCATTTGATCATACAACGCGACCGCCAGTAAAACCCCGCAAATGCTCGCGATACTTCCCGGCGCCTTAGGAAGATAACCCACGAAGAAAAAAGTCGATACGCAGCGGATAAAGTAATTAAACATGAATCAGTTTTCGATTTTTCCAAAAATAAGAAAGACCTGAAATAAGCGTCAGCGCGACGGTAATCAGCATTAAAATATCAATCCCCGCCCGCCACCAGGCTTGCACATTATCCGACCAGCCTGAGAATTTTAAAATTGATTCTTTAAAAACTAAAAAACCTAAAATCGCAAAAATCGCGACCATCTGCGACACGGTCTTATGTTTTCCTGCGCTTTCAGCGGCCAAAACCATCCCTTGTGTCATGGCAAAGATCCGCAATCCCGTGACCACAATCTCCCGTCCCAGAATGATCAAAACCATCCAAATCTCGACGATATTCATCCGCACAAACGAAAGAAACGCCGCAAGGATAAGAAATTTATCCGCGATCGGGTCCATGAGTTTCCCAAAATCACTAATAAGATTATATTTGCGCGCCAAATAGCCATCCCAAAAATCCGTCAAGCAAGCGAGTGCAAAAACGGCGGTTGCAATAACCATCGGGATAAAACCGTCTTGGCTTATGAAATAAATGAAGACAAAGGTGAGAATGATGCGGCTTAATGTGAGTTTATTCGGCGTGTTCAATGGATTTACCTTTGGGTTAGGGTTAGGAGGCCTGTTTCGGTTTTAGGTGATGGTAAAGTTTATGAATGAAAATCTTTTGTTAAATATTTTTTAACACTTTGCCCTAACCTTTTAACGAAACCGGCATCGTCACCATTACCGAAAGAAACATATTCTTAGGACGAGAGTCCTGGCTTTTTAAGCAAAGTCCAACAATTTCCCAGCCAGATCATATTCATACGTATCCGTGATCTCAACCTGAACGAAATCACCGGGCTGAAGCGGCTTTGTTGAGTGAACATACACCAGCCCGTCGACTTCAGGTGCGTCAAATTCACTTCGGCCCAAGTAGACATTGGCGTCAGTCCCTTCTTTTTCTTCAATAAGGACATTTAACTGACGGCCCAAAAATTTCTGCTGAATCGATTGCGAAATTTCTTTTTGAGTTTGCATCAAGCGGTTCAGCCGTTCTTTCTTGACGCGTTCTGGGACTTGGTTTTTAAAATCATAAGCTGCGGTCCCTTCTTCCCTTGAATACACAAAAACACCGGCGCGTTCAAACTTTGAGTCTTCGACAAAACTTAAAAGTTCATTGAAGTTCTCATCTGTTTCACCAGGAAACCCGACGATAAAAGTGGTCCGCAAACTTGCCTCCGGAATCTGCGTACGGATCTTTCGAATCAAATCAAGCGTTCCTTGTTTCGAAATACTGCGGTGCATGTCAGTTAAAATGTGGTCGCTGATATGCTGTAACGGCATGTCGATATAATTACAAATCTTTTTTTCATTGGCGATCGTTTCAATCAGCTCATCTGTCATGTGCGCCGGAAACGCATACAAAAGCCGGATCCAGCGGACATTCGAAACGTTCATCACAATTTCTTTTAATAGCTTGGCCAAACTTTTGGTACGGTAAATATCCATGCCGTAGGCGGTGATATCTTGGCCGATAATATTAATTTCTTTAACGCCCCGACGATCAAGAGCTTTAACCTCGGCCACAACCGACTCAATTGTGCGTGATGAAAATTTTCCTTTGATATGCGGAATCGCGCAGAAACTGCATTGATTAAAACAGCTTTCACAAATTTTAATGTAAGCCAGATGTTTAGGCGTTAAAGAATATTGCGCCGGCATCGTGTCTTTAGGTAATGTGGGCGTGCCAACAAACGCATCTACTTCTTTTAATTCCTTGGCGAGCTCCTGCCCATAACGCTGAGCCAAACAGCCGGCCACAATGACTTTCTTGAGCTTCCCCTGTTTTTTAAGTTCAATCAATTCCAAGATCGTGTCCACCGATTCCCGACGGGCATCTTCAATAAACGAACACGTATTAACAATTGCGATCTCCGCTTTGTCCACATCAACAATGCGATGGCCATTCTTTTTCAAACGCCCCAAAATCATCTGCGAATCAACCAAATTCCGCGCGCAGCCCAAGTTAATGACGCCGACTTTGGAAACTTTGTCTTCTTGAGACAAACGGTTCGTGAGAAAATCTTTGGTTGTTTTGATTGAGGTTGGTTTCATTGGAGTTTCTTAAAGGCTCATAGTTCTTGGCTCATAGCTCATATAAAAATTTGGTTTAATCTCTTATGAGCCATCAGCCATGAGCTAAGAACATTCTTCAATTGATTATTTCTGAACTGACAATCCGTCTTTCGTAACAACGACCGTCTTGGCCCGGTGACCTTCACGGCCCAGGGTGCCGATCATTTTGCCGTTAACTTCAAATTCAAGTAAGTTGACATTTTTGCCGGAGAGTTCGATTTCTTGATCACCTGACCAGGTTTTAGTGACGCCTTTTTTAAACGTTCCTTGAAAAACAATTTTTCCGTCGACTTTAACCAGAAGCCAGATATTTTTTGGGGCTCGGATGGAAAGGATAACATTTTTTTGCGGCGTCTGCTCGGATTCTTGTTGAACGACAGGGACAGCGGTGGGAACGATATTTTCAACGGGTGGAAGTTCGGTTGAAGGCTTAGATTCGACTGGTGCAACTTCGGTGACGGCAAAAGGAGCGGTGGGTTCGGGCGGTTTTATTTCGGCCACCGCAACCGGCGGGGGCGTGGGTTTGCTCACGGCGGAAGCGGCTTCTCGTTCATGAACAGGTTTTTCTTTTTTGGTTTTAGTTTTTTCCCGGGGAACGACTTTTGTGTCGGCAAGATGTTTGGGTTTATTCGACATTTTATGAATAAGACATCCGCCCATTCTAAAAATCATAAAAAGAATCAAACAAAGACCTAGAAACTTCCCAATAAATGCCAGCCGTTCCGGCGGAAAAACTTCCTTTATTCTTTCTTTTATTTCACCAAAATCTGGTAAAGACGGTTTTTGGAAAGATGGCATCGATGGCGACGGAGAAGGCGGTTCTTCAACACTCTGGACCGGCGGCGCGACGGAAACATCCTTGATCATTTCTCTTATGTCGACTTCCAAATACTTCGCGTAAATTTTTAAGAAACCTTTTTGATAAAAAGGCGACAGCGTTCGGGTTGTGTACCCTTCTTCGAGACCTTTCAGGGAGTCGATTGGAATTTTGGTCGCTTCATGCACCATCTGCAGCGAAATGCCGCGTTCGAGACGAGCTTTCTTTAATTGGACCCCGGCTTCATGCAGGGCTTCATTGAACGTTTCCATCTTCTTTCTTCCCCATATTCTTGATAAGCCATTCTTCGCGGTCGACCAAAATATCGCGCGGTTTACTGCCGCAATACGGACCGACGATTCCATTTTGTTCCATAAGATCGATTAAACGCGCGGCGCGTGTATAGCCTAAACGCATCCGTCTCTGTAAAATCGAAACCGACGCCTGGTTGGTTTCAATCACGAGCCGAACGGCCTCATCGTAAAGTTCATCTTTCTCACCCTCAACACCGGCGGTGCTGGTTGTTTGTTGATTTAAAATCCGGTCATCGTATTCCGGGTCTTGCTGAGTTTTAATAAAATCGATGACTTTTTGAATTTCGTTGTCGGAAACAAAACTGCATTGGCCGCGGGTCGGTTTCGGATCACCGGGCTTCATAAATAAAAGATCGCCTTTACCGAGCAAATTCTCTGCGCCGTTCATATCTAAAACAGTACGCGAATCAACTTTGGACGCCACCTTAAAAGAAATCCTCGCCGGAAAATTCGCCTTAATGACCCCGGTAATAACATCGACCGAGGGCCGTTGGGTGGCGAGTATCAAATGAATTCCAACGGCCCGCGACAACTGCGCCAATCGCGTGATCGCGCTTTCAATCGTTTTCGCGGACACCTGCATCAAATCCGCCAGCTCGTCGATAATGATAACAATGTAAGGCATCTTGTGCCCTTTGGCGTGATAAGCCTTTATGTTACGGGTCTGTGCCTTGGCCAATTGAGAATAACGTGATTCCATCTCTCCGACGACCCAATTAAGCGCCGCCGAAACTTTTTTAGCGTCAGTGACCGCCGGGCATAACGCGTGCGGCAGCGCGTTGTATTGGGTCAGCTCAACCATTTTCGGATCAACCATGAGAAATTTAACTTCATCCGGCGAGGCGTTAAAAAGCATGGACATAATAATCGCATTCACGCACACAGTCTTTCCGGCGCCGGTTGTCCCGGCGATCAATAAATGCGGCATTTCTGAAAGATCCGCAATGATGGATTTGCCGGAAATATCTTTACCTAACGCGAGCATCAACTTTGAACCCGACTGACGGAACTTTCCTTGCGTCAAAACATCTTTAAGAAAAACCGCACTCGAAGCACCATTCGGAACTTCAATTCCGACGCGGTTTTTTCCGGGAATAGGCGCCACAATACGGACCGTCTGAGCACGCATCGCGAGCGCGATATCATCGGTGAGCGCGGTAATTTTTTGGACCTTAACGCCGGGCGCTGGTTCCAATTCATAACGGGTAATCACCGGTCCATGCTCGATGTCCGCCACACGGACACTCACACCGAAATCCGCCATCGTTGATTCCAAAATATGCGCGCCGCTGACTAAATCTTCTTCCATTTTCTTTGAAGAAACCGTCGGGGCGTCATCCAAAAGATTTAAAGGCGGAATGTGATATTCTCCGACGCGCTGAGGTTTTTCAGGTTTAGCTGACGCGCCAGCGTCTTCTTGTTTTTCAGGTTGAGTGATACGAATTTGAGGTTGTGAAGGAGCGGCATTGGCCGGTTGAGGCACAGCTGGAGCTGGTTTTTTAATCTCAGTCCCGCCCGCGGAAACCGGAGTTTCTTTTTTAATAGGCTTTACATCGGGCTCTTCTTCATCCTCTGCCGGCGTGGAAGATTTTTTAATAAGCTTGCGGATTCTCTCTTCTTTGGAAAGTTCATCTTTAACCAAATCCGCCATTTTGGTTGGCGTTCCCGCGGCGCCTGCCAGCGCCGGCTTCTTCTTAATGGCTAAAGGCCGGTCTTTGTGTTCAAATTTCTTCCGACGGAAACCGATCAAAAATTCTTTAAAATTCTCAACCATTTTCACGACAATCGGTGACACCAAAAATTCGCCGATCAAAATCAGCGACAGCACGCCAAGGATAAACAAAACAATGTACGCGCCGACCCAGTATAAATATTTGACGAGAAAATCCGCGAACACCAGCCCGACCAAACCACCCCGATCAAAACGTAAACTAACGATCTGTGAACCCGTCATACTGAACAACGCGCTGACAACAGTAAATAAAACACAAAACGAAACCGATTTCGGGAAATTCAAATGAACTTCACGCGAAAAGAATTTATTCCAGCTGAAAAAAATCAGAAATAAAACAACCAGAAATGAGCTGTAACCAAAGACGAACAGCAAACTGCCGGCCACATAAGCCCCGACGAGGCCGATCAAATTTTTAGGAGGAATATTCGGATGAGATGTGTACCAAGAGAGGTCTTGGGGGGCAAATGAAATTAAACTGAGCAATAAGGTCATTGCCCCCGACAAGACGATGATCGCGGTTATTTCATCAATGATTTGATGACGTTTCATTCGGCTTGCTTTTTACTTAAATTGATGCGCTTCATCGCATCAATTTCGATAAGCTTTACTTTAAATTCATCACCGATTTTAACGACTGCGTTGATATCTTTGACAAACTCTTTGGAAAATTCAGAAACGTGAACGAGACCTTCTTTACCGGGGAGAAATTCAACAAAGGCGCCGAAGTTCATGACGCGTTTGACTTTGCCTTGATAAACTTTACCGATTTCCGGCGCTTCGGTCATGCCGCTAATAAAACTGACCGCTTTATCCGCCGATTCTTTGCTCATTGAGGCCACGAGGACTGTTCCATCATCTTCGATGTCAATTGAGGTGACGCCGGTGTCTTCAATGAGTTTGCGGATCGTTTTTCCGCCGGGACCGATCACTTCGCCGATTTTTTCCTGATCGATATGAAGCGTTATGATCCGCGGCGCGTATGTGGAAAGTTCAGCGCGCGGCTGGCTGATCGCGGCATGCATTTTATCCAAGATGATAAAACGGGCTTCTTTCGCCTGCGTCACACCACGGGTTAAAAGATCAAGGCTGATCCCTTTAATCTTAAGGTCTAGTTGAATCGCGGTAATCCCTTTGCGGCTTCCGGCAATTTTAAAATCCATATCGCCGAAATGATCTTCCAATCCCATGATATCGGTGATCAAAACCGATTCTTTCTCGCCGGTGATTAAACCGATTGAAATTCCAGCGACCGGACTTTTAATCGGAACGCCGGCATCCATCAAGCATAACGTTCCGGCGCAGACTGTCGCCATACTGGAAGATCCATTGGATTCCAAAATCTCTGAAACAACTCTAACTGTATAAGGGAATTCTTCTTTGGGAGGTAAAACCGCTTTGATCGCTTTTTCAGCCAAAGCGCCGTGGCCGATTTCGCGGCGGCCCGGCCCGCGCATTGGTTTCGTTTCTCCGACGCTAAATGAAGGAAAATTATAATGAAGCATGAAGGTTTTATACGACTTGCCTTCTAACGCTTCAATCATTTGTTCATCGGCGCGGGTGCCTAAGGTTGCGACTGACAAACTTTGGGTTTGTCCTCGCGTGAATAAACTTGAACCGTGTGTGCGCGGAAGGACGTTTACTTCGCAGCTGATAACGCGAATATCTTTAGCGCCACGGCCGTCGGTGCGGCGCTTTTCTTCGAACACCATGCGGCGCACTTCGTCGTATTCGAGTTGATCTAAAATCATCCGGATATCAGCGCCGTTGACCGCCCGGTTACCTACTTTATAGGCTTCAAACTTCGTCATGTCGGCGGTTAATTCATCTAATAATGTCCGCAAGGCTTCTTCGCGGTCTTCTTTTTGGGCAATTTTATAAATTTCGGTTAATCGCGCAAAGGCGATTTTACGGATTTCTTCGACGAGTTCTTTAGGAACTGTATACAAAGGAACATCCGTCTTCTTTTTGCCGGCGGTTTTGGCTAATTCTAATTGAATCTTGCGCACGCTCTGCAGCTGCTGAAAGGCAAATTTAATAGCGTCGAGGACTTTGGTTTCTTCAATCTCGAGTGCTTCCCCTTCAATCATAACAACGCCATCTTCCAACCCGACAATCACCATATCCATCGGACTGTTTTCACGCTGAGCATAGCTGGGATTAATGACCAATTGATTGTCGACCATGCTGACACGCACTGCGCCGACTGGGCCTTCGAAAGGAATGTCTGAAATGGTTAAAGCGGCAGAAGCGCCAATGAGGGATAAAATGTCTGGATCAAATTCTCCGTCGCTGCTTAAAACCGAGGCGACGATTTGGACATCATTTAAGAATCCGGATGGAAAAAGCGGCCGGATGGGGCGATCAATAATTCTTGCGGATAAAATTTCTTTTTCGGTGGGACGGCCTTCACGCTTAAAAAAACCGCCAGGGATGCGGCCGGCGGCATAAGTTTTTTCTTGATATTCAACCATTAAAGGGAAGAAGTCTGTCCCTTCTTTGGGTTTGGGCGCCATACAGGCAGTAACAAGCACCACGTTTCCCCCGTAGGTAACGGTCACAGCGCCATTCGCTTGTTTCGCAAATTTTCCACTTTCAATAATTAAATTCTGGGCCCCGAAGGGAATTTCAACACGCCCTATAGTCATTGGGTTCTCCTTGTATTACTTACGCAAATTCAGCTTATTTAAAGTCTCTTCGTATTTTTTGGGATCTGCTTTTTTGAGGTAGGCTAACAGACGTCGTCTTTTACCGATCATAACTAATAATCCACGACGAGAATGGAAATCCTTGTGGTGGGACTTAAAATGTTCGGTTAGATAGTTGATTTTTTCTGTTAGGAGTGCGATTTGAACGGTTGGAGAACCCGTGTCTTTTGAGTGAACTTTAAAATTGTCGATGATTTCAGTTTTCTTTTCCTTAACTAACACCAATTTCTCTTTCCTCCTTGTCTATTTTCTTCTTTTATTTTCGTTTTTGACGAAAGCGATTATACTATTTGGTTTTCGTGTCGTCAACCCTTCGTTTTGTCACGAGCTTATTGGAATGTATTTGAAGCAGACAGGTTTAAACTTTGCTGCTAAAGGCATGAGCTCCTCGAAAAACTAAAGTGGAAGTATATAATTATTGGGATAAATTGGCAAGAGATTATTCTCCTTAGGAAGAGAATAAAAAGACCTTTCTGATTCGAAAAATTTTTGTGGAAGAATATTTCTTAGGAAAGCAGATAAAAATTTTTACGGCGAAACAGAATGGTTAAGTTCGTAGATATAAGAATCGCTGGTTTTCTGAACGATATGATAGTTTTTTAAAATAAAATTCCGTACCGTTTCATAATAAACCCGATTTTGGGGCTGATGGAAATGAATGGTTTGGAAATAATCGGGCAGAGTTTTGGATAAAACAGCATAATGGGGCTTCTCGGTCTTTAAAGCGTCCAGCAATTCTTCATGCCATTGTGGGTTAAGCCAGGATGACGTGACCATAGGAAAACGTCCGACGAACGGACGATCGACGACAAAGCTGTACACGCCCAACTCGGGAAACATAAAAACCGGTTCATGTGGCTGCGTGTGCGTTTGGATAAACCGGGTCACGGCTTCAAATTCTTGCGCCTGTGATAATGGCAGTGTCAAAAATTTTAGCCTTTCTTGACTGAGCGTTGAAGGATGCTCAGCTTCAAAAAGTTTTAAATTTTTCTGATCTTTTTGCATCATACGAATAAACCGCTGAATAGAAAATCCCAGTGAAATAATAATAAGAGCAATCAAAAACATTCTGGCTAAAACCGCCTTATTATTTTTTATAGAGAACCTCTCCCGGAATTCTTCTCCCTTCGTTTTTAAGTAAAGATAAACGTCTTCAAAAAGAAAAAACAACAACACCTTTTCAGGCTGCAAGGCCATCTCAAATTGAGACGCCTGAATATTGCGAAAGGCCGACAGGTATAAAATCAACCCATAAATCCCTAAGCAGGTAATACTTTTTTCTTGAGGCGTAATGCCACGGTTCTTTTGAAAACGAAAAATTAAATAAGCAAAAATAAACAGATACAGGTACGTCGGTGACATAAATTTAAAATTGCTTGCCCATGGTTGAAACATAAGCAGAAACGTATGCCATGGACCTTTGGTCATTTCATTGGTGCCGTAGATATCGAACACGACGGGAAAAACCGCGAACATCGATTCCAAGCAAGGCTGGAAAGCTTTCATAGAAATAAGATAAATGACGTAAGGAACAATCAGACTTAAGAAACCCAAAAAATAATAACCGCAGCTTTTAAAAAGGTTTCGGCGTTCTAAAGTGGTCTTTGCTTTATTGATAATGGTCGTCGTCACAACCAGTCTGCCGAAACAGATGGTAAATGATCTTGAAATATCCTGAGGACCTACTTGCTTTTTCGACGAGAGTAAAGGAACCGTAAATTTTGTGGTATTCAGTTTTTGATAATTAGTTTTAAGAGTTTCAATAAAATTCAGCGCTAACGCAATAACAAAGGTTGTTAAAATACTGCCGACGGCGGCCAAGCCAATCTCAACACTGGTTAAAATGGCGAAGGCCGATACAAGACCCGCGGCAAATATCCAAATCTTTTTTTCAGTCTTAAAAAACCGGATCGCGAACAAAATAGCCATCACACCTAACCCATAGCGCATCCCTCCCCAGAACGTGAAAACAACCCGCGGAAACGTTCGGGCAACTAGAATAGGCACCATAAGATACAAAGCCCAGCGGGTCCGATAAAGTTGAGCGCCTAAAAGCACACAAACAATCAGGGTTAAAACCGTCCCGACATAAAAATAGGTTTCTAATACCCATATTTCTTTTCCCAAAAGGGCCATTAATCCCGCCGGGAAATATAATTCAAAAGGACCGCGCAGATGAAAAAAATCTCGGTAAGGAATTTGGCCATTCAAGAGAGCTTGGATGCCAGGCAAATATAATCCCAGTTCAAATAAATTAAGTGTAGCTTTAAGAAAATACGGATGCAGCGTCATGAGAATGACAAACACAGACAAAACGAAACTGTCAAGTCGATGTGAATGGTTGGGCATTAGGAGTGATTATCTTTGAGGTTTTTTGAGGAGGGGTCAATATGGCTATTGTCATCAGGTTGGTCCGAAGCCTTAAGGCTGGCTGAAGTGGGCGGCGGCAAAGTAATGGTTTTGACTTTGGCGGGATTTAAGATAAAAGGAACAATGTCTTTTTTCTTTCGAAAGATTTCATTGGCACTTTTTTGCATCTCCGCAAGGCTGATCGGTTCATCGGCCATGGCTTTTAATTCTTTATAGGAAAGTTTTTTGGGAAGCGGCTGAGTGGGAACAGGATCGTCGGTTGCCTTTAAAGTGCCAGTTGTTTTAGTGGACGTTTTGAAAGCTGATTTTTCCTTGTTGTTATTATCCCACGCTTCTAACTCATAACGTTTATATTCTTCAATCGATTTAAATAATCTTCCGTCGGAGTAGATTTCCAGTTTATGGGTTCGGGCTGGTGTTTCAGCTTGTGTTGGTGGGATAAAAGAGATCAAGATTAATATTGTGGCGAAAAGACGCGGGCGGCCCTGCCTTGCTGGGTCAATTGCCAGGCAGGGCCGCCCAGCGCCGTTTTTCCCCAAAACTGATTTTAATTTTTTCCCGCTCATATTACTTGAATTTAAGTTGCTGGAGATATTATTTGCCGCTATACTTAAAATAATTCACCTTAAAATTCCCCATGAAAAACTTTTCTATTAATCTATTATTTATTGCCGCTGTCGCCTTTTGTATAATCCTTTTTTTAGGCGCGAGGCAAGGCTTTAGCAAATTCTTAGGCATGAAGCCAAGTCCTTCTCCAATAAAAAGCAGCAAACTCATCCGCCAGCAAGATCAAATCACTCAAAAAATTAAAGATGAGCAGAAAACGCAGATGGATACCTACAATGAAAACATTCAGGATGATCAAAATGAGCGCAACAGCTCTTCTTTAACCCCTCAACAAATCCGCGAACGCCAGCAAAAATCAATTCAAGACATTGAACTACAACGTCGTCTTCAGATGGAAAGTTTACAAGATAAAATTCGGCACTATTAATTCTTTTGTTGAAAAAAATCTTTAACGATGTTCCCTTTCCGCCAAAATCCGTCGAGACATCTCCTCTTCGTAAAGCCCTTTGATCTTTTTTAATTCCGTACTACTTAAGAATTTTACAATGGCTTTTTCAACCGCTGAAAGCCGGTGCGTTAAATAAACGTAGTCAATCTGAAGAGTCCGTTTTTTGGGATCAGAAAATTTGGCGCCTAAGGCGCTATTTTCTTTCTCACCCATATAACGGCAAAAAGCGTCTACCTTTTCTTCAAAAAGTTTTCTAAATTCTACAGGAAGGTGTATGCCAATTTTGGTGAGTTCGGTCAGAACAAACTGATCTACTTTTAACTGGGTAAATTTGCGGTCAATCCGATCAAGCTCTTCTTTGGTAGTTTTATAACACCAAAGTAAATAACGGCGTATTAAACTTTTTTCGTTAGGTGTCATTTAGGTTTTAATAGCCTTTAAAATTTTGCAGCGCCTTGTCAAAATTATAATTATTGCCCATGTCTTCAATTTGATTTACTGATTGATTCATAACACCTTCAATACTTTTGTGAAAAGGGCCATTCGGAGCCAAAAAGCCAAGCAGCACTAAAATGACGGCGCTTATGAAAAGTAAATATTCAATGACACTTTGAGCTTTAAGGAATCGGTTGTTTTTCATAGTTTGATTGGAGTTAATGAAGGCATTTCAAATATAACATATCCCCTCGAAGGCAACAATCTAAAAAATCATCTACTTTAACTTAAAGACCTGATCACCAACCCGTGCTGGTTTATTTAATTTTAAACCAACCAAGACGCCCTTAGCGGCACTCGCCACATCTTTACTTTCAACCTGAAGCGAAACGACCTTCTGAGAAAAGCTTCCCGCCTTTCCCTTAATCAAAATTTGGTCGCCCACTTTGATCGCTGTCCCTGTGATATCAATGACCGCGACTTGAATCCGGTCAAAAAAGTGGGTCACTGGGCCAATAAAGACTTTAACCGCTTCCGGCGAGGCTGAAGCTTTTTGAGTTGTGGTTTGGGACGTTTGTTTTAATGCTGTTTTATTAGCTTTAGCGGTGGGAATTTTCTTAAATATGGTCTTAATAGGACGCGCATTTTTTTGTGTATGCGTTATTTTTAACTTTTTACGGGGGCTTTTGCGAGATTTCTGTTGACGAGGAGGAGCTCTTTTTTTAGATTTTCGGGCTGTTGCCGAGGGTTTAAAAAAATTTTTGACGAGGGAAATAACCTTTTTCCACATCATTAAAGACTAATACGGTTGGCAATATCGGATATGATTGGCAATTTGACATACTGCCCTTGCAATGCCTGCACAATGCCATAAAAAGAAATAACGCCCAGAACAAACATGGCCGGCCGGTAGACCCAGTCAAAAACAATACCTAAAATAAAAACTGCCACTTCCGCGATAAAAATGACAAGCCCTTGTTTGCTATGAAACAAAACAAATTCATTATCTTTTTTCAAAACTAAAGGGATTATGCAGAGAATACCAAGATAAGCTAAGACCGCGTAAATCTTTCCTTCCAATACGGTTTTATCATTGGAAAGATCGGGCTTGGTCATCAGCCCTTGACCTCAATCAAAGAATTAACATCGCCAAAAGAATTACGCTCTTGCTGGGTGTTGATAGGATCTTCCTGCCATTTTCCGTCGACAATAAATTGATATTTATATAAACCTGGTTTAAGCGGAAGATTGACTTCCCAACGGCCGTTGGATTGTTTCATACGGCAGGTTTCATCCAAAGCCCAATCATTAAAACTCCCGGTAACATAAACCGATTGGGCCTGAGGTGAAACGATCCAGAAAGTGGTCTGCATGACATCGGACACTTCTTCTTTGATTAAATTTTCCATTTTTTCTGAAAAGGAAGGTGTTGCAGTGGCGGGAGTCGGCTTAATCGTTTCTTTTTTGGAAACGCCTGCAGCTGGAGTGGGTTGTCCTTTTTCGAAACTAATGATTTCCCGTGCGAGCGT
Organism: uncultured Planctomycetales bacterium; assembly: GCA_964612665.1. Taxonomy (GTDB): domain Bacteria; phylum Omnitrophota; class Gorgyraeia; order Zapsychrales; family JAHFFX01; genus CAZTCI01. Next base: position 81,640 of record CAZTCI010000003.1, read on the forward strand.
AAAATAATCTTTAGCTCCCCGGCAATATTTATCAAAGTGAACAACGGTTTGCCCCATCACAGCAGATTCCTTGAGTTTGACATTAACATGAACAATGGTGTCAAACAGCATTCCCGAAAATCTTTCTCTAATTTTTGAAAGCATGGAAAAGGAATGGCGTAAACGTGAATCAAACATGGTGATCAAAACGTGGCAATCAACCGGATGATTCAAACGGTCTTTAATAAGATTGACGATATCTAAAAGATGGTCGACGCCTTGCAGCGAAAAACGGCTGGTTTCGACGGGAATAACAACCTCGTGGCTGGCGCGGATTGCGTTCACAGTTAAAAATCCAAGACTGGGCGGACAGTCAATTAAAATGTAATCGTATTTTCCTTTCTGAGTGTTAATAATGTCCGTCAATTTAAGTTCACGTCCAATTTCATCGGCCAGTTCCTGTTCCAATGTTCCAACCAATATATTGGATGGGACCAAGTCAAATTTTTCTTCCACCGTCGTGATAATATCATCCAGCTTCAATTTACGCGGCGTCAATTTTGAAATAACATTGTAAATGCTGTTCGGAGAATTAATATTCAAACCTAAAGACGCATGAGCTTGGGGATCCAAGTCAATGAGGAGAGTCTTTTTGCCGTTGATGGCCAAAGTACAGGCCAGGTTGATTGCTGTGGTTGTTTTACCGCAACCTCCTTTTTGGTTTGCTATCGCAATAACTCTCATTTATGCCTTCCTTTCAAAAATTATTGGTCTAGGTCTGACCACTAGAAAAAGAAATGTTATCAATAACGACAATCCCTTTTTTCTTTTCAGCGTTCCAAGCTTCTAAAACAAACGACACTTCATTCACGGTGGTCCAATCTGAGATTTGTGAAAACTCCTCGAAGGGAATCACAATTTCTTGCCATTTAAGACGAACATTCTTTACATAGAAAGACGCGATTTCATTTCGACTGTTTTTAACAACGACTTTCATAACACCTGGGAAGCCCTCTTCCATGCCCCTCACTGAAAATGTCAATTTGCCATATTTAGAAGCGTCAAGCTTGGGAATAGTAAGACTAAAACTTTTTACTTGAGGAAATGGTTCATTTAAGTTGTAGTCGATTCTGATTGGCGTGTTGCTAAGGGCAAAAAGAACATTATGTCGGGCGAAGTTGTTGCGGCGGGTTAAAAATGCAGTAAAGCCATAAAAAGCGCTGGTTAGAATAATAACCGTAATAACAATGTTAATCACCAACCAGGCATTTAATTGCCATTTTTTCTTTTGCTCAAATTTATCTCTCTTCCCTAAATAAACTTTTGCTAAATGATCATAAATTTCATCACGCGTCATAGAAAATAAGATTTAAAAGGAGGTTAGAATTTTAGAGAAGTAAATAATTTGCTTTCAACGTATGTTTATAATAGCAAATAAATTTTAAATTCAAACTATAATATTATTTTTTTTAAATTATTTCCTGGCTTTTTATCGACGAGAGATAATTGAGTGAAGTTTGATGAAGAAAGAATTTTAGAAATTTAAAGAAAGGACTAAAATAAAAACTCCCTGTCATCTTTCGATGACAGGGAGTTTTTATTAAACACTCATCAATGTTTTATTCAATTAGAATGCAACATCAACATTGAGTAAAGCTTGGGTCGCGTTTTTTTCATTAGTTGAAGTAAACAGATCGCCCGGCAAAAACAATCCGAACGAAGCGCCCAATTGAACGTCTTCAGTATAATTATAAGTAAGATTGGCATCGAATTCATTACCAATCTGTCTTTCATTACGTTTGACGTTCACAGTTCTTCCTGTACCATCTGGCGAATTCAACGTTATTGTCGTGGTTGCAGGAGTGCTGCTGAAAGATTGAATTTTATCAGCTAACCACATTCCTGTCCACGTAACTTTAGCAACGACGTCTTCAATCGGTTTAACTTGACCTGAAGCGGTGATGATGTGTGCATTGCTCAAGTTAAAAAGGGTGTTATAGATGGTGCCACCACCCTGATTTTCAAACATAGGATCCCAAGCGGTCCATATGTTCCGAGAAGCTTCATTAGCATAATAAGCGTCGCTTGAATTTTTATCGCCGGAAACATAGGTGTAAACACCTGTGACAACCGGATCCCATTTTTTGGTTGCTTCGACCGGAATCTCATAATTCACAATCGCCTCAGCACCCATAGCCTGTCTTCTTTCATTGTTACGAGCTGTTGCTGTGGTTGTAACTTTATAACCACCTTGCCAAGCAACTTCACCCTGCACGTTCAACCCTTTGATAGGATTAGTGCTGGCACGCAAACCAGGTGTGTAGATCTGATCTGCTTTGTCACCTTTAGCACCAACAGAACCATTACCAGTGGAATGGTCGATCTTGGCGAACAGGTATGTTTCTAACTCGGTGTTCATTTCATCACCAAGCTTATAATTGATGTTCGTACCAAAAACATCAATATCATCATTCCTACCGTTGATATCGTTAACCAAAGTTAGGGTCTTCGAATCCACTTTACCCCAAAACGCTTCGATGGTTAATGGTTTATAATCCAAGATAGCGCGAACAGCATCCAATGATGAACGTCTGGTTAAGTCACTGGCGATTGTTGATAAAGCGCCAGTTGCCGAGTTGTTTGGACCAGTGGCATCAAAGACGAAGCCGTTACCATAAGCGAAGGTCTGACGGCCAACCACCAATGTTAATGGTGAATACAACATCTCTCTTAATTTGGCATATGCCAAATAGAGATTAATGCTGTCGTTATTATTTGTACCGCTTGAATCGGCACCTGCACCCCAAGCCCTTTCATTGATGAGACCAACGACAGCTTCCACATTGTCGCTGAGATCTGCATCAACTTTTAAGGATGTTTGGGTTAAGAAGAGGTTTTGGACCTCATCACCTGCTCCATTATGACCTAAGTCAAAGTTAGCTCTGTGCAGGAAAGTGGAATTAATGTCGCCTCCCACCTTGATATTCTGCACGGCAGCAAATGCTGGCATGGCGACTAGGGTCACCGCAGCAATCGTTGCTAATAAAACTTTTTTCATTATTTTCTCCTCCCTTTAATTACTTAAAGGAATACTTTATCGTTATCTAGGCTTTGATACCTAAGAATTATCTATTGCAAGTTATACCAGGTCATTGATGATTTCCGACTGAATAGGTCGCATCCCTCCTCTCTTAGTCAAATTGAAATCATCTCTGGGTTCAAGATTGCGGCTATTCTTACACACGCTTATAGTAGTGTCAACTTTTTTTTAGGTTTTTTTTAACGATTGAAGCTTCTTAGGAATAGGAAATCTTTCTCGGGGAGGAAACGATCAAAAGATGGAATTCTTTGCGATAATTTTATCTTGCAAAGCAAATCTGTTCTCAATAAAAACAAAAAAAATTCTAATCCATTATCTAAACTTTATTATTCTGAACAGTCCTATCAATTCTCATAAAATCTTTATTAAAAGCTAGATACCACTCTAAATTAAAATTAAAAGAAAGCCAGGAGACCGATTCCTGTGATACTTGTCCCATTTTAGTTTTATTATTGGCTGGTTTGACTCATTTTTAAAAGAAGGTGTGCTTAATGTGCCCCTGAGACGATTCGAACGTCCGACGCCGGCCTTAGGAGAGCCGCGCTCTATCCATAACTGAGCTACAGGGGCATTGAATCATTGTTAGGAATAATCCTGACAGATATTTAAGGAATATTCCTCTTTATTTTTTTTGAATCTGAGCGGCTGAGTTGGGCTCTTGGGCACGGTATTTATCCAGTTCCCTTAGATATTCCTTAGGAGCGTCATATCCTAAAAGCCTGGCCTCATCACCATATTTGATCGCAGACGCATAATCTTTCTCTTGAAAAGACACGATAGAAAGATTAACTAAAGCATTTAGATGATTTGGGTTTAAAGCAATGGTCTTGCGGTAAGCATCTAAAGCTTTGGCATTATCCTTAATACTCGCATAAACATTGCCTAAATTGTAATAGGCCTCCGCGTGCTTAGGGTTAGTTTTGATCGCATTTTCATAATTTTCCAACGCTAATTGAATTTTACCAGTAATTTCATACACAAAACCTAGATTAAAATAAGCGTTGGCTTCCTTGGGATTAACTCGAATAGCCGACGTGTAGCATTCAACCGCTTTGTCATAATTTTTTAAGCGCCCATAAATAATGCCTAAATTAATGTAAGCTTGGGTGTTATTCTTTTGTAAATTTAATACTTTTTCATATAAATTAACAGCTTGCTGACTGTCGCCAATCTGATCATAGACGTCGGCGAGATTAAAAAGGGCATTCATGAAATTCGGATTAACATCCAAGGCCAGCTCATATGCGGCTTTGGCGGCTTGGTAATCATGAATATTTTGGTAGACATAACCTAAGTTAAAATAAAGCACTTCACTTTCTTTGCGGGAATTAACCAAATTCCTAAAATCAATAAGATAATCTTCCCTCGCTTTTTTATAGATGTCAGCATGATCAGGATCGGCTTGAATCGCTTCAGATACTCCTTTAATCACATTAATATAATTATCTGAGTCTTTACGGTTGGTTTGAAGCACGGCGGCATAGGCGTCTAAAGCCTTTTGCGGTTGCTGAGCTTGCGCAAACAAATGTCCTTGATTAAAGTACGCGTCTTTATAATATGGATTAATCTCCACTGCTTTCTGATAAAGATTAAGGGCCTTATCATTTTGATTCATATCTTGGTAAAACTTGCCCAAATTGTAATAGGCATCAACATAGCCTGAATCCGATTTAATAGATTGTTCGTAGAGTCCGATTATAAAGTTCATTTTATTTATTACAAAAGCGCTGTTGTTTATGGAGCTGGCTGGGACACCTTCTTCTTTGAGTTTCAAAATGGTCCGGTATTTTTCTTCAATTTTCTTGTATTGCGGCTGATCTCGATAGGCGTTGGCCAGATTGTTTAAAGCGATTGGTTCTTGCGGGGTAAACAACAATTGGTAATTCCATAAAAATACGCTATTCATCCAAATCTTGGTCTGCCATAGCGTACGGAGCGAAACACAGCCTGCTATAACTAAAAGACCCGCCAATATAATCCCTTTTTCTACTTTTCTGCTTTTCGCATTGAGCTGTTCTGCCAACCACTGCCCGCCTAACCCAATTAACAAACAAAATCCCAAACTGGGTAAATACATAAAACGGTCGGCCACAATATGAACTCCAATTGTGGGATCGAACCGGAATAAAAAGAATATCGAAAATAAATAAAATCCAAATGCAAAAATAACCCATTTTTGCCGACGATAACGAAACACAACGCCTAAAAGCAAAAGAAAAACGGCCAAGCTTAGCGCATAGTCCATTTGCAAAATAGTAATCGGTTTCGGCACAGGATAAATGGGCAAGAGAATTCCCGGAAAGATAAATTGCTTTAAATAAAACGTACCGGTCCATAAAAACATCAAAATTCCTTCCAGAATATTGTTACCAGCCATTCGGGAATGTTCTTCACTGAAAGTCAACCAGGCCAAACCTGCCAAAATGACAAAAAACGGAATTTTTTCAATCCAAATTTTCTTTTCAAATTTCCGCCCTTTAAACCAATCGCACAAAAGCAAGATTAAAGGCAAACTAAGCGCCATTGGTTTAGCCAATATACTGAAGATACCCGTTGCCAAACTCAAAAAATACCATTGTCTTTCCAGCTTCCTAAGATATTGCGTGTAAAACCAAAGACTTAGTACATAAAAGACTGCATAAAGAACATCTTTTCGCTCGGTGACCCAAGCTACGGATTCCACATGCATAGGGTGAATGCCAAAAATAAATGCGCCGATTCCTGCGCCAATGGCTGACAATCCCCAGCCTCTGGCCAGAAAGAAGACCATGACGACAACAACCAAATGTAACAAGACATTGTCTAAATGATAAATAAACGGATTATAACCAAAAAATTTATATTCTAAGGCAAACGAAAGTGTGGTTAGTGGAATATAGATATTATTAACTTTTTGATGGAATATTTCGCTTATATGTTCACTGTCCAGACTTCTTAACGACTGATTATCCAAAAGGTGCGCGCCATCATCCCAATTTACAAAGCTATTACGCAGCGACGGGCAATAAATGGCAAACATGAATATGAGAATTCCGATAAGGATTGTCCAATCCTGCCGGGTAAACCGAACCACTTGGTGGGGTGCTTTTGAAATATTTTTATTTTTCATCTTTGGCTTTAATTTTCAATTTGTTAACGGCTTCCTGATAAAAAGCCGCATCGGTGTGGTTATCGCGCATCAAAATTTGATAAGCCTTATAGATTTCTTCCCGCCATAATGGATCGTTGGGATAAATTTGCATCGCTTTTTGATAAAGACCTGGGACCTTCTCCATTTGTCCGGTCTTAGCGTAGACTTCACCTAAATAAAAATAAGCCTGCAACATTTCCTTTTTAATTTCAATAGCCCGGATAAAGTAAGGAATGGCCTGATCCCACTCTTCTCTTTGTTTATAAAGCTCCCCTAATTTATAGTAAGGCCAGCTGACATCCGGCCGCAGAAGAAGCGCCCGGTCGTAAAAACCGATCACCCGGTTCATCGTGGCATAATTGGGTTCATTTTGACAATGATTTTTTTTACAAAGCAAATAAAGATTCAAATCTTGCTGAAAATCATCGGTCAGCGAGTAGGCTTCACCCAATTTACTTTGAACAAACGCGCTGGAGATATACTTCGGTTCATGTTTTCTTTGGTTCTCAAAAAGCGCGATGCCGTTGTGCCATACACCGCATTGTTGATAAGTCTTCATTCCTAGAAAAATTAATATTGCTAAAACAATTACTTCCAAACCGCTATACCAAAAAGAATTTCCTTTTAAAAACCCCCGCGAGCCGTCATAAACGACACCCAAAAGCATACAAAAGCTCAGACTCGGTAAATACATAAAGCGGTCTGCAACCACATTAAGATCCGCCGAGCTATCAAATCGCAGCAGAAAAAATATCGATGCATAACAAAAAGCAAAAGCCCAGCAAACCCAGCGGTTGTTTTTAAACCGCCAAACTACACTAATGGTTAAAATAAAAATCCCAACTGCGATCAAATAGGCTGGATTTAAAATTGAAATCGGTTTCGGCAACCGGTAAAAGACAGTGAAATAATCCGGAAAAAAAAATTTCCGCAGATAAAATGTAAAACACCACAACCATACCAAAATCGCCTGCGAAATTTTATGTAATGGAATCCTCACATGCCAAAAATACGTCATCCAAACAATCGGCATCAAAATAACCGACAGAAATAATTTCTCCATAATCATTCTTCTGTGCAACGGTCGACGGAAAAACCAGTCACACATCAAAAGGACCAACGGAAAACTAAGCGCCATGGGTTTAGACAGCAAACTTAACAACCCGAAGACAACGGTTAAAATAAGAAATCTCGCCTGTAAATTTCTTTTGATATAAATCGCATAACAACAAAGCCCCAGCATGTAAAAAAAACTGTAAAGCACATCTTTGCGTTCGGTCACCCACGCAACCGACTCTACATGCATCGGATGAATGCCAAAAATTAAAGCAGCCATTCCAGCAGCAACCGCTGACAGACCGCACAACCGGGCAAACCAAAAAATCAGGCCAACAACACCCAAATGCAGCAAAAGATTATCTAAATGATAAACAAACGGGTTAAATCCAAGAAATTTGTACTCGACGGCAAATGAAAGTATTGTAATCGGAATGTAAGTGCGGTTGATTGCTTCCAGAAAAATATCCGAAAATCTCAGGGACTTTTCGTCATTCGTTAAAACGAGAACACTTCTTTCATGCAGGAGATGAACATCATCATCCCAGTTGACGAAATCATTGCTAAGGGAAGGGCTAAAAACGAAAAAAACAACGGTCAAAACCGCGATGATAATTAAAACTGAGGAATTGGAATTGAGGATAAACGCGTGAGGCTTGGACATATATTGCTAACAGAACTTGGCCGACAATAGATTTGGCGTCCCACCCATACTTTAAGCTCCGCGTGAAGAAGGCCATTGATACTTTTGATTTACTCGATTAATACTTAATGATGGAGTATATAGGAAAATCTTTTAACTTATTTTTACCGTTTAAGAAACGCAGTTCAACTAAAAAGGCCAATCCAACGATTTCGGCATTTTGAGTCTTTAAAAGATCAGTGACGGCCTTAATGGTACCTCCGGTGGCTAAAAGGTCATCAACAACTAAGACACGGCTGCTGGGGACAATAGCGTCTTCGTGAATTTCCAGAGTGTCTGTGCCATATTCCAACTGGTAGGTCACACTTTTGGTTTTATATGGAAGCTTCCCTTTTTTACGGACTGGAATGAATCCCGCTCCCAATTTGTAAGCTAATGCTGATCCATAAATAAATCCGCGAGCTTCCACTCCGATGACAAAATCAATCTTTTCTTTTTTATACTGTTTGGTCAAGAGATCAACGGATTTTTTAAAAGCAGCTTTGTCCCGCAAAAGCGTTGAAAGATCCTTAAAAATAATCCCTTCTTTGGGAAAATCTTTAATGTCGCGGATATAATTTTTTAATTCTGATTTTTTAATGGAATTTTTTGATGGAACCGACAACATTTTTTCAGGAACCATTTTCGAACCGCCTTTCGCAGATTAAAACGATGAATGAAACGAACAAAGGTCGCCTCTCGTATTTTATGTACCGACCGCTTTCGCCACGGATTGGCGTTTTATAAGCTGCGTTTTCAATAAAATCTTCACTGGTAATTTGGCTTTACCTTGCGTGATTTGATATAAATTTTCAACGCCTAAACGTCCCATTTCAACCAAAGGTTGCTGGACGGTGGTTAATCCAATCGGATTATTATGGGCCAAGGGATTATCATCGAAACCGATAACCGATACGTCTTCTGGAATCCTGATCCCCTCAGATTTGGCCGTGGCCATGACTTCAAGCGCCATAACATCCGAGGCGGCAAAGATTGCCGTCGGGCGGTCGGGCAGACTAAATAATTTTTCCGCGGCTTTTTTAGCGGCTGAACGCAAAAAATCACCTTGAGTAATATAGTGGCTGGCTTTTTTAAGCGCAAATTTTTCAACAGCATCCCGATAACCATCCAGACGAAGACAACCCGCCTGGGTTGAGAGTTCCCCAGCAACGGTCGCAATACGCTGATGGCCCAAATCTGATAAATATTCCATCACATCAACAGCCGCTTTTTTATTATCAATCGCAATGCAATTAATCGGCTCGGTCAACATATTGTTTAAAACCAAGCAGGGCATTCCGGCGCGGATTACTTTTTTGACTACGCTAACATCGTTGTCAATGTCTGCAAAAATTATTCCTTGCACGAAGGAAATATCTAAAAGACTTGAATCCACCCAGCCGCGATGGTCCGCGCGGTCAGTGATGTGGACGAGAATATCAATTTTGAGCCGGCTGGCGGCGAGTCCTACGCCTTTAAGAATTTCTCCAGCGTAAAATGCATTGTAGATGTCTTCGAACCGCGGAATAATGAGAACAAAGGTAGATTTTCGATTCCTAATTTTCATTTTCGGCTGAATTTTTTTCTTTCTTTTTAAGCAGACGGCGGATTTTTTTTAAGGTGGCGGCTTCAACTTGGCGGATGCGTTCGCGCGAAACACCCATTTTTTCAGCAATCTCGGCCAATGTGTGTGTATTACCGTCAGTTAAGCCGTAACGCATATCGAGAATTTTACGTTCGCGTTCACTAAGCAGTTCCAAAATGCCCATGGTGCGCTCTTTGTTAAAAAAAGTTTCCAGTTCTTCATCGGCACTGACAATCGTGGCATCTTCGATGATATCTTTGACTTGACCATCGCCGTCTTCACCGATCGGCGCATCCAAACTTGACATCTTGGCAATGCATTGCTCCAAATCCTTTACTTTATCGACGGAAATCTGCATTTTCTTCGCGACTTCAGTCATGGTCGCTTTCCGTTTTAATTTATGAGACAACGCTTCGCTGATCTTTTTGTATCTTAAAATCTCCTCGTTCATATAAACCGGGACGCGGATCATTTTACCTTGATCGATAATCGCCCGCGAAATACCTTGCTTGATCCACCAAGCCGCATAAGTGGAAAACCGAAAACCCCTCTCAGGGTCAAATTTTTCAACGGCTTTCATAAGTCCGATATTACCTTCTTCAATAAGATCACTTAAAGGCACGCCGAGATTGCTGTAGCGTTTCGCAATACTAATGACCAGGCGCAAATTCGACTTGATCATCGTTTCGCGCGCTATCTTGTCGCCTTTTTGAATACGGCGCGCCAGCTCGATTTCTTTTTCCGCCGTCAACAGCGGAATCGGCCGCACATCTTTTAAATAGGCTTTGATGGGATCAATCATAATTGAGTCCTTTTAATGACAAATACCAAATGTCAAAATCTAAACCGTTTCGCCTTCATTCAGCTTTAGCTTGGGCTAAAGTGAAATCGAAAGGCCAAACATATTTATTGGCCTTTTCCTTTCCAAAAAAAATTTTTATTCTTATCATCCAAGGGAAAAGGCCTAATACATGGCCTTTCTATAAGTTTCTTAAGGAGGCCAGTACTGGTTTCTACTATTTTTTTCAAGGATAAACCAGTATTGACTTTTGTTTCTTCCTTGTGTATTCACAAAAGTCAATAAAGCTTTAATTTCAAATCAAGATTATAGATTCTCGACTTGAAAATTGATCTGTTATTGAAATTTGCTATTTGCCATCCTTTTGCGTCTTACCTGAAATCGCAATGCCTAAACTCAAACATAGTCCGAAACTAATGAAAGCCAATAATCCAATGGCCGTGAAAAAAATCGGCGGCAGCTTGAATCGTTCGACTAAAACATTAAAAAGATTGCTGTTTCGAAAACTTAAAAAAAGGAATATCGTAAATGAAACCGCTGTTGTAAAAAGGAAAGACATAATCTTGCGGAGGACTTCAATCAATTTTTCATCAACTAACAACGACCTTAACAAAAAGCCCAACAATAAAACTGAGAGCAACCACATAACGGCCATCATAAGGTCACCAAATTTAAATCCTCACCGCACTATGATTTCTTTTTTCCTTTGCTGACTTTCCCAGCGGATTTCTTTTTGTCCGTCGAAGTTGAATTCAAAGCCGCTTGCGCTGCCGCTAGACGGGCGATCGGCACGCGGTACGGCGAACAGCTGACATAATTCATCCTGGCCCGGTGGCAGAACTTAACACTTTCCGCTTCCCCGCCGTGCTCACCGCAGATACCAACTTTTAATTCTTTGCGTGCGGATCGTCCGCGTTCAATTCCGAATTTAACAAGCATCCCGACGCCGTCTTGGTCCAAACTTTGAAATGGATCTTCACGGAAAATCCCTTTCCCGCCGTCTTTTTCCGTCGCGACATAAGTAGGCAAGAAACGTCCGGCATCATCGCGGGAAAGTCCAAGTGTCATCTGCGTTAAATCGTTTGTTCCGAAACTAAAAAATTCTGCAACTTCCGCCAGCTGATCCGCCAAAAGCGCCGCGCGCGGAATTTCAATCATAGTTCCGACGAGATATGGCAGCTTAATGCCGGCTTGTTTAATTAATCGATCAGCGACAATGCGGGTCTGCTGCTCAAGAATTCTAAGTTCTTTTTTATCGATCGTTAAGGGATGCATAATTTCCGGCAAAACCTTGATACCTTCTTTGCGGCATTTAATCGCGGCTTGAATGATCGCGGTTATTTGCATATCCAAAATTTCCGGATACGTAATACAAAGACGGCAACCACGATGGCCGAGCATTGGGTTAGATTCATGCAACTGCTCGCAGCGGTGCTTGATTTTTTCCGGCGAGAGTCCTGTAATTTTACTTAACTTTTCAATGCCGGCCGCATCTTTCGGGGTGAATTCATGAAGCGGCGGATCGATTAAACGGATCGTGACCGGAAATCCGTTCATCGCTTTAAAAATTCCGTAGAAATCATTCGTTTGAAATGGAAGCAATTTCGCGAGCGCCACCTGACGTGCTTCCAGCGTTTCAGCGACGATCATTTCTTGAATCGCGAGACGGCGTTCTTCCGTGTCAAAAAACATATGTTCCGTCCGGCACAACCCGATGCCTTCAGCGCCCATCTTAATTGCGTTGGCCGCGTCATAAGGCGTATCAGCATTCGTTCGGACATTAATCGTTCTAAATGAATCCGCCCATTTTAAAATGGTGTAGTAAGCTTCGGGAAGTTCCGGTGCTTTTAAAGGAAGATTTCCTGAATAAATTTCGCCGCTTGAACCGTCGAGCGTGATAAATTCGCCTTGTTTAATTACTTTGCTATTAATTGTCATCTGTTTCGCGTCGTAATTAATATTCAACGCTTCGCACCCAACGATACAGCATTTCCCCCAGCCGCGGGCAACGACGGCCGCGTGACTTGTTTTACCGCCGGTCGCGGTCAAAATTCCTTTAGCCGCATGCATACCACCGACATCTTCGGGGCTGGTTTCTTTGCGGACAAGAATAACGGCCTCACCTTTCCCGCCGAGCTTTTCAGCTTCAGCCGCGGTAAAGACGACTTTTCCGGCAGCCGAACCCGGGACGGCGTTGATGCCGCCGGCCAAACGGATTTTCTTTAATTGATCGACGGAGGTTTGGGTTGTATCGATGACTGGATAAAAAAGACGTTCAATATCGTCGGAGTTGATACGATTAACTGCTTGTTTTTTGGTAATGACTGGTTTAACCGCAAGCTCGGCGTATTTTTTAGGCAGGTAACCTTTTTTGACAAGATCGCTCGCTTGAGCTTTGGTTAAAAGCGGTTTGGTGGCTTGGTCTAAAGCGATTTGAAAAGCTGCCGCCGGCGAACGTTTGCCCGTCCGGCACTGAAGCATGTAAAGTTTTTCATCCTCGACGGTAAATTCAAGGTCCTGCATTTCCTTATAATAAGATTCCAAAATCGCCCGCACCGCGCAAAGCTGATCGTAGACTTTGGGCATTTGCTGATTGAGTGTTGAAAGTTTAAGCGGCGTGCGGATACCAGCGACGACGTCTTCGCCTTGTGCATTAACTAAATAATCGCCGTAGAAAGTATTCTCGCCGGTGTTCGGATCACGCGTAAAACAAACGCCAGTTCCACTCTTATCACCTTTGTTACCAAAAACCATTTGCACAACGTTGACCGCGGTTCCTTTGAGGTCAGTGATTTTCTCGACGCGGCGGTAAGTCTGCGCCTTTTCGGCTTCCCAGCTGTTAAAAACCGCCATAATAGCGCCCCACAATTGCTTCCAAGGATCTTGAGGAAAATCTTCGCCTTTGTTCATTTTATAGAAGGCTTTGAATTGTTCGCATAATTCTTTGAGTTTTGCGGCGGGGATCTCCGGATCGGTTTTAACGCCGATCTCGTGTTTCATTTCATGAAGCATGTCTTCCATCGGTTGTTTGGATAAACCCATGGCGGTTGAGGAAAACATTTGAATAAAACGGCGGTAAGCATCGTAGGCAAAACGCGCGTTGCCGGTTTTTTGCGCGAGGCCTTCGACGCTTTTGTCATTTAAACCAAGATTCAAAATGGTCTCAAGCATGCCAGGCATCGAACGCGCCGCGCCGGAACGGACGGAGACAAGCAGTGGATCTTTTTGATCGCCAAGTTTCTTGCCAGTAGCTTTTTCTAATTTCAAAACTGCTTCCCTAACTTCTTTTTCCAAACTCGACGGAAGTTTGCGCCCGAGTTTATAATATTCTTCGCACGTTTGAATCGTGATTGTAAAACCTGCGGGCACGGGAATGCCGATTGACGTCATTTCCATAAGGCCGATGCCTTTTCCGCCTAAAACATTTTTACTTAATTCCTCACCCTTGGCTTCCGCTTTACCGGCACCATAAAAATAGACATGCTTCTTAGACATCTTTACAACTCCCCTCTCATGTTAGTTCGATTAAAATCAAATTCACGTTAATTTAGTTTCTGCAAAAGGTATCTTTTAAGTCCTTCAACGGGAATCCGTTCTTGTTTCATTGTATCCCGATCCCGCACCGTGACCTGTTTGTCCTCGAGCGACTGGACATCCGCCGTCACGCAGAAAAATGTTCCGACCTCATCTTGCCGACGGTAAAGTTTTCCGATCGCGGCTGTATCATCATAAACGGTAACAAAATCTTTGATCAAATCATTTTTAATATTTTTTGCGAGAGTGACGATATCATTATTCTTTTTAAGAAGCGGCAAGACCGCGACTTTCGTCGGGGCTAATTCTTTTCCAAACCGCAAGACAAGGCGGGTTTCGCCTTGCACATCTTCTTCATGATACGCATCCGCCAAAAATGCTAACGCGGCGCGGTCACATCCGCCCGAAGGTTCAATGATGAACGGATAAAACTTTTCCTGTGTCACATTATCTTTATATTGGAGATCTTTTCCAGAAAATTTTGCATGTTGTTTAAGATCGAAATCGGTGCGGTTGGCGATGCCTTCTAACTCCGACCAGCCGAAAGGAAATTGATATTCGATATCAGTGCAGGCGGCCGCGTAATGCGCCAATTCGTCTTGTCCGTGCGGACGTAAACGTAAATTTTCTTTTGTCATACCCAACGCGAGATACCACTGAAAGCGTTCTTGGATCCAACGTTCATGCCAAGCGGACGCTTCTTCGGGACGGCAAAAAAATTCAATTTCCATTTGTTCGAATTCGCGGGTGCGGAAAACAAAATTGCCGGGAGTGATTTCATTACGAAAGGATTTTCCAATTTGCGCAATACCAAAAGGCAGGCGTTTACGAGTTGAATCTAACACATTAGGAAAGTTAACAAATATTCCCTGAGCCGTTTCAGGACGAAGAAAAGTGATACTTCCTTCATCTTCGACGGGTCCTAACGCGGTTTTTAACATCAAGTTAAAATCTCGACTTTCTGTAAATTCACGGCCACCGCAATTAGGACAAGTTTCCCCAATCTGGTCAATTCGAAATCTTTTTCCACATTTTTTACAGTCAACCCATGTGTCTTTAAAATTTTTAGCGTGTCCGGAGGCTTCCCAGACTTTTGGATGCATAAGAATGCTTGTGTCTAATCCGACCATATCATCGCGGCTATGGACAACGGCTTTCCACCAGGCATTTTTGATATTGCGTTTAAGCTCAACGCCCAGAGGACCGTAGTCCCAGGCGCTGCCTAAACCGCCGTAAATTTCGGAAGATTGAAAGATAAATCCTCGTCGCTTGCACAGCGAGACGATTTTTTCCATCCGTCCTTCGACGGGTTTGGAAGGCGGTTGTGTGGGAGATGTTGAATTTTCTTGCATGAGGGGCATATTTTACCGAAAAGAATTTTAAAAAGCAAGAAGTTAGTCTTCTTTTGTCGTCGGTTTTAAAAAGGCTTTGATATTTTGATTTTTCGGAAAATTTTTCTTAAAATTGGTTACAAACCGCCTTGGAGCATGGATTCGTAAGATTTGAGCTGAGCTAACATCGATTCCAGCACTTTCACGAAAAAGAAACCAAGAAATAAAGTCAGGCCGATCACAATCAGCGTCCAAATAATTTTGGCTGATTGGGACATTTTGGGATGCATCCAGATTAAAGGCAGCATGAATGGGCCGGTCACAAGAAAGCTGACGATTAAAGAGGATTTGCGGAAATACCATTTGGGTTTGGGCGGTTGATTTGACTGTTGATCTTCCAAGGACGATCACCTCCGTTTTGCGACGGGCGGCCCCGGACCGTAAAATCGCCGGGGCCGCCCGCGTCTACTTTTTAATCCCTTTCAACTTCATCCACTCTTCCCGCTTCATTCCAAAACTATATTTCTTCGACGGAAAACGCCCCGCTCTTACATCTTTTTTATACCGTTCAACCGCTTTTAAAATCGGCGTTTTTAAATCCGTATACTGTTTCACAAACTTCGGATGATAATGAAACGATAATCCCAAAATATCATACGTCACCAAAACCTGCCCATCACAATGAACGCCGGCGCCGATACCGATCGTCGGGATTTTTAATTCTTCAGTAATCATCTGCGCGATTTTATCCGGGACACATTCTAGAACGATACTAAAACATCCAGCCTTTTCCAAAGCCTTGGCATTTTGAATCATTCGCCGGGCAGATTCGGCGTCTTTGCCCTGCACTTTAAATCCACCAAGATTATCGGCGGTTTGTGGCGTTAAACCTAAATGTCCCATAACAGGAATCCCGGCCTTCACAATTTTTTGTGTGACCTCCAAACAGCGATCAAACCATTCTAGTTTAACGGCCTGACACCCGCCTTCTTTAATAAACCGTCTCGCGTTTTTAACCGCTTGATTAGGCTGCGTCTGATAAGAATCATATGGCATGTCACCAACTAAAAACGATTTCGTGACAGCCCGATTAACGGCCTTAGTATGATGGATCATTTCTTCCATACTCACTTCCCGCGTCGAAGATAATCCCAAAACAACGTTCGCCAATGAATCTCCGACGAGAATGATATCAACATCAACCTGATCAATTAAACACGCCAGCGGATAATCGTAAGCGGTTAACATCACGATCTTCTCTTGGGTTTTCTTTTTCTTTAGAATTTCTTTAATGGCAAGACGCTTGTTCATCTCTTCCAATTAAAATCAGAAAATCACTTTTTATTTTCTGCTTGAGAATGATTCACTTGAATCTCAAGGACAATATCACAGGCTTGTTTCGGATCGTATTTTGGCTCTTCTAACGAACAAATCACATTCCCCTGCTGATTCGCTTTATCGGCCCCGAGACTATAGATAAAAAAACCATTTTCTTTTTTGACGTATTTCAACGGCGCCTCATTATTAAATGGATCGACCGGAATCTTTTCAAGATATTTCGGTCCTAACGCCTCCAGACTATCTGGCAACTTTCCATTATCAATCTGAAATAAACGAATCGCCGTCGCTAGAATAAAATTATTGAATTCCGCCCATGCCATATCAGAATAACCCTTGTGTTTAAGGGAAAAATCGAAAGATGCTGTTGAATGCATAGCATGAGACCAAAACTCAGCAAAAAATTTAGGCGTCGATAATTCTGTCCGGGCATTCAACCAGGCCACACAAGCTTTTTTAAATTCCTCATCAGAAGAAAAGTCAACTTGAGGCGGATCTAATGGCACGTTCAAAGCCTTGAGATCTTTTTCCCAACTTTCCCTTAACTCCTTAGATTTGTCTCCAAGAATTTCCGGCTTATTTTTTAATACAGCTTCTATTTCTGCTTGGGTAATTTCATCCAAATGAGCCTTCACGATAGCATCGGCCTGCGTCAGAAAATCCTCAGGATATTTTGTTTTATCCACATCAGCCCGAATGGATTGGCCGTGAGCCCAAGCAAAATCACGTTCCTGTTCCAAAGTAGCCTTAAAGCGCTGTGGCCCATTTTGAATAGCTAGCAATTCTTGCAATAGTTTTTGATAAAAGTCTTTACTTAAAAGTTCGCTAGTAAGAATGGTGTTAATCTGCGGATATAACTGATTCACCCATATTCCCCGCATGACGACAACCATTTTTCCGCCGACTTTTTGTTCCGAAAGATGTTTAAGAAATCTTATAGCCGCCAAATAGTCATTTTCCACTTCCGATTTACTTCCTTTACTGTTTAAAACCGCCCCCTCCAGCAAACATAATTTAAAAAGAGCGCCTGCTTTGAAATGCCGATGCGTGGTCAATTTTATATCCATTAATTCTGATTTCTTAATTAAAAGATACCCATCACTCGTTTGCAAAGCGGCTCGACGGAATAGATCAAGTGCTTTTTGATTGTCTTTCAGGATAGATTGAAGTCCTGGCGAATCGGCCTTGAAATTTTTTATTGATTCGTTAACAACATCATAAAAATTCGATGGTTCGACTAAATATTTGATAGCTTCTTCATACGGATTAGCACTTTGATCCTGAGTTAGCTTGCTGATTGAGCCAGAGGAAGCAGCAACAACTTTTTCTCCATTAATTTTCTCAATCTCATCAAACCAATAGGTAATCTTGACGCCACCCACTTCAGCCGTAACATTTTTATCAGTTTTTTGAAGATTTTGAACGTTGACAACTTTGCCCGATTTTAATTCGATCGTATCAGCTAAACAGACTGAGGTAAAAGATAAAAATAAAAGTGTCAATAATTTTTGTTTGGCCATTTTTTCTCCTGGACTAATCTATCGAGAACATTCCTAAACGATTCAAGAGACTATAAAATAAAAGCGACTAGCGGATGGCGGAATTTAATCCGCTTCCACTAGCCGCTTTTGATTTCAAATAAACTATCAACCTATTTCGCCGCAGGCGTCGCCGGTGTGGCTGGCGCTGCTGGAGGTGCCGGCGGTTTCAAATAGCCTTTTTCTTCCAATTTCTTTTGAACCTTTTCGGCCAAATCATTGCTCCACTGCATAACAATCGGATAAGATTCCTGCATAATTTGCGGCATCACTTGAATCATTTTTTTGCCGGTAGGTGATTCATAAAACTTGATCATCTCTTTAATCTCATCACCGGATAAATTTTTGTCATATGCTGGAATGACTGCTTTAGTAAGACCATCAAAATCGGTATTTTTCTTAATATCATCCCAGAAGGCTTGCGGAACGTTAGGATTTGTTTGTTTAAAACCTTCCGACATTTGTTTAAGCATATCCTCGCCGATATTGGCGCCGCCCGTCAATTCGATCAACCGGCGGATATCTTTGGCTTTTTCATCGCTGACAGCAGCAGCCGGCGCGGCTGGGGCTGCCGGTTTGGCATCCTCAGTATGTCCCAATGCCGTCCAAGACAATAAAACAACGCCCGTTAACGCAATTGCCCAATTCCTTTTAATCATACAATCCTCTCCTTCTTTTAGATAATTTTAAAATCTGGGTCGACTTAAGCCGCGACCTCGTCATTCAACAGCCCAAGATACCCGTGTTTTATAAGAATAACTTCTCCTTTATACTCTACCTTTAAGATACGAGTCAATGGCTAAAGCAATTTTTTTTCCATCCGCCATCGCCCGGACAATGGAATCTGCCCCGGAAATAATATTCCCGCCGGAAAAAACCCCGGCGATCGATGTCATCCCATCTTCATTAACCGCAATCGTGCCGTCGGCCAGGACCTTTAAATCAGGTGTGCGTTTTATGATTTGAGAATTTGGTTGATGACCAATGGCAATGATGACACTATCGGCTTCAATTGTAAACTCCGAGCCCGGCACCGGTGTCAATTCCCATTTCCCTTCTCCGGCGCTGTCCGCGAAATCCATACGGATACATTGAACGCCGTTTACAAAATTATTTTCATTCCCTAAGATCTTTAAAGGTTTAGTCATCGGCTCGATTTTAAGTCCTTCTTCTTTAGCGTAATCTCTTTCCCGAGGCAGCGTGTGCATGTCATCTTCTGTCCGTCGTAAAATCAGCGTCACGTCCCGGCCCAAGCGAAGCAAACTCCGCGCGCAATCCAATGCCGCGTGACCGCTGCCAATAACCACAACCTGATATCCTACGTGCAATGATTGCCCAACTTTATTTAAATCCGCTTTAAAAAGATTAAACCGCATTAAGAATTCATCCGCGTAAGACACACCGCCCAAGTTTGTTCCCGGAATTTCTAAAAATTTAGGCGCGCCTGCGCCCAACGCCAAAAAAATCGCTTCAAAACCAAATTTAAATAAATCTTTCAGGCCAATTGTCTGCCCAATAAAGACATTAGATTCAATCGTAACGCCCATGGCTTGAACCGCATTCAATTCTTCATTCAAAACCTTTTGCGGCAATCGAAAATCCGGAACGCCATAACGTAAAATTCCGCCGGGCTCGGTTAATCCTTCAAAGATTGTGACCGCATATCCCAGCTGCGTCAACCTGATCGCGGCCGTCAACCCGCAAGGGCCCGAACCAATGATAGCGACCTTTTTTCCCGACGATTTAGCCAGTTTCGACGGACGGAATTGTCCGTAATCCGCCGCGTATCGTTCCAATGCCCGAATGCCAATCGGCGCGCCGTCTTCATAAAAAACACACGCCTGCTCACACGGTGCCGGACACAATCGTCCGCAGACGGCCGCCAGCATATTGGCTTCTTTGATTCTCGCCAACGCCTGGCTTGGTTCATTCTCACGGATGTGCCGGATGAATCCCGGAATATTAATCCCTAACGGACATCCCTGCATGCACGTCGGATTAGCGCACTGCGGACACCGCCGGGCTTCATCTAGAGCCTGTTTTTTCGAATACCCGAGAGAAACTTCGGCAAAATTCCGGTTTCTTCTGTCCGGGGCTTGCGTATTGACTTTCGGTTGAAGCATTCGATCTCCTCACCATCAGCGTCTTTTTTAATTTCAAAAGCGTTCATACGGATTTTTAAATATTCAAAATCAACTTGATGCGCTTCAAACTCCGGCCCGTCCACACAGGCCAAAACCGTTTGATTATTCACCACAACCCGGCACGCACCGCATTGGCCGGTGCCGTCGAGAATAATCGGGTTTAAATTAACCCGTGTCGGAATATTTTTTTCCCGCGTCATGGCAGCGACTGCCTGCATCATATCGACCGAACCGACCGCATAAACCAAATTCAATTTTTCTTTTTTAAGAAGCTCACGCAAAACGTCCGTCGCCAATCCGCGTTTCATATAAGACCCGTCGTTTGTTGCCACCAAAACTTCATTACACGTCAAACGCATTTGGGCTTCCAGCATAAGAGCGCGGCGGGTTTTTGCACCTATAATACCGATCACTTTATTTCCAACTTTACGATGCGCCCGGCAAATCGGAAGGATTTGAGTCGTCCCAATTCCCGTCGCCAAACAAACCACAACGCCAACCTTTTGAATCACCGCAGGCCGGCCCAATGGTCCTAAAATATTGAGAATCTCGTCATTAATTTGCAAACTGCCCAATTGTTTGGTTGCCTGATCTGTTTCTTGAAAAATAAGGGAAATCGTACCGCGCTGAGGATCGCTTTCAACAACAGTTAAAGGGATGCGCTGCCAGGATTTGGTCGGACGAACAATAACATATTGTCCCTGCTGAACGCGCTGGGCAATGGATTCGGCAATGACATCAAGACGTTTAATGTCAGAGGAAAGGGCTTGTTTGTTGGTTATTTTAAAATTCACAGCTCGTAATTCGTCGTTTATCTTTAAATTAATTTCCTAAATTTTAATAATTCGGGGAGATTCCTTACATTTAATAAACTGACTGAACCATAAGAGCGACCATACCATCTTTCTGATAGTGAACTTTTAACTTTTCGCCGTTCTTCAGCTGCTGCAAAGAAATTTGTTGTCCATCCACATTGTAAACAGGCACACTGTCTTTCAACACAAAAGTGACCGGATTTTTATTGGACAATTCCATTATAACTAATTGTTTATCGTCGATTGAAGAAAACAGTCCTTGTAAAAAAGGCGCTTTGTAGCGTGTTCCTGTTTGAGGGTCTACGATTGTCGGGGCTGGATGCATGATTCTTTTTGAGAGTGCGTTAGTTTGAGAAACGGATTGTACTGCGGGTGTTATTGAAGATTCGGCGAAGCAGAGACTGTTTGTTAAAATCAATAGCGTTATCGCCATTACGATTTTTTTCATTTTAATCTCTATCCTTTCCTTCGAGCTAAGAGAACCACTGAGAAACGACAGCAAATAGCTTTATCGTTTAATACTTTTAAGTAACTGTGCAACCGACAGTGTATTCAATACATCCTTCGCCTCTAACCATCCCCGACGGGCAACACCAACGCCGAATTTCATAAACGGCAAATGATCAACTGAATGCGCATCAGTATTGATCGAAAATTTAACACCACAATTTCGGGTGAAATAAACGTTGGCGGAATCTAAGTCTAAACGATTAGGAAAGGCGTTGATTTCAAGGTAAGTGTTTGTATCCACGGCGACTTTACAAAGTTCTTTAAAATCAATTTCACAGGGTTCACGTTTGCCGATATGCCGGCCCGTCGGATGGCCGATCACATCGACATGTTTGTTTTGACACACTTTAATCAAACGCTGCGTCAGTTTTTCACAAGATTGCTCAAACCCGCTGTGGACTGAAGCCACGACAATATCAAATTCGCTTAAAACGGATTCATTGTAATCTAAATTGCCATCCAAGTCTATCTCAACTTCCGTGCCAAACAAAACGCGGAAATTTTTAAGCTTCGCGTTAAGCGCATCAATCTCTTTTTTCTTAAGCTTTAAGTTCTCAATCGAAACTCCGCCCGCAATTTTAAGACGGGCCGAATGATCGCTGATCGCCAGATATTCATAACCTTGGGCCTTGGCCGCCTCAACCATCTCGGCGATCGTGTTATGCCCGTCGGACCAGGTTGAATGCACATGAATGTCGCCTTTAATATCTTTAAGCTCAATTAATTTGGGGAAAATTTTGCCGCTAAACAGTTCTGCCTCACCAATATCTTCTCTTAATTCCGGTGGAATATATGGCAGGCCTAAAATCTTTAACGTCTCTTCTTCGGTTTTTCCACCGAGAAATTTTTCCTTATCACCTTTCACCGAAAAAATGCCGTATTCGCTCACCTTCATTTCTTTTTTAATCGCGATTTGGCGCAGCTTGATATTGAAATTCTTAGAACCGGTAAAATAAAGCAGCGCAGCGCCGAATGACTTCGGATCAACGACCCGCAAATCGACTTGAACGCGGTCTTTGGTCATGACCGACGATTTTGTTTCGCCTTGCGCGTTGATGGACCGCACCGACGGTAAATTCACAAACGTTTCCATAATTTTTTGAGGATTGGAAGAATCGACGAGAATATCGATATCACGGATCGTTTCGCGCATCCGGCGCAAACTTCCGGCAACGGCGATTTGTTTGACCTCCGGCATTTTTTTAAGCGTACTGACAAATTCATCGGCAATTTCACTCGCCGTTCCAATATCCATCCGCGACTGGCCTTCTTTGACGAGCTTTATCCCTTTTAAAATGTTCTTGACGGTCTTCTCTTTAATACTGCGAATCCCTTTAAGCCGTCCGGCCTCTATGGATTGAACAAGCTCGTCGATATTCTTGACTTGAAGCGTATCGTAAAAAAGTTTGGCTTTCTTCGGACCGATCGATGGAACATACACCATCTCCAAAAGTCCCTCGGGAATTTCTTTGACCAAATCGTCGTAAGCATGCATGTGTCCGCAATCGAGAAACTCTTTAATCTTCTCTTCAATCGCCTGCCCGACGCCAGGGATTTCGCGCAACCGGTTTTCCTGACACAACACTTCAATATCTTCCGCCATACTAGCAATATTGTCCGCGGCCTTGTAATAAGCTTTGATCTTAAAAATATTTTCGCCTTTGATTTCCAAAAGCTGGCCCATATTTTCTAAGATTTGGGCAATAATTTTATTTTTCATTGTAAATTTTGCGAAGAGTTTTAACAGCAAGAGACTTTTGATCGGCCTGTTGAATGGCTCGCTCAAGGCGCGCTTGAGCCGTTCGGCCCAAACATTTGTGCTGCCAATCGCCAGCAAAGGCTTTAAGCATGCCTTCGATCAATCGTTCACGGTCCAATTTTCCGTCGATGAGCGTTTGCTGAATATCCAAAACATCCGACGCAACCGCCCGGGCGAAATCTTGATGATTGCGCCACAGCTCTTCAACCGTTCCACCGGTTTTAAGCCCGGCAATGTTGATCGTGAGGATATACAAATTTTTCAAAACAAGTTCAAAAGTTAAATCGTGTTCAGATTTCAAAATAAAACTTGGGATCTTAAGCGCTTCTAACGACGCGTGGATGAGCGAAGCTTTAGGACCAAAGATCGGCGAGGGAATCACAATCTTGACATCTTGCCCGGATTTCTTTTCAAACCAAACAGAAATAACGGTAGGATTTTTGATCTGATGCTGCTGCCAGTCCTTGGGCAGCAGTTCATTTTGCAAAAGAAAAAGCGCGTTTTTCCAAACAGGTGGAATTTTTTCTAAAACAGAATGTAAATCTTTTTCCGCAACAGCGATAGTAACCGCTTGAACTTTAGGATAAGTCTGAGCGACCGACGTAAAATCCATTTGACGCGTGACAGGGACAACGGGGTAACCGGCTTTTAAAAATCCCCGGGCGAAAACGCCTCCCATTTCCCCGACGCCAATCAAAATAACCGGGTCCACCCTAGCGAACCCTTTGCGCGTAAACTAAAATATATCCATTACAATCGTTGAATGAAAACTCTTCCGTGCCGTATTCAGTCGGATGCAGTTCCTTGACGATCTTTACTTTATCTTTGAGTAGTTTGTAGTATTCTTTCACATCATCGACGGACACATATAAACTGATCGTTGAACCAATTTCTTTCCCGCGCAGCGGCGGAAATTCTTTTTGCATGCTTTTTTTAGACTGAAACATAATTTCAATCCCGTCGCGTTTCAGAAGCGCCCAATCCCAAGCGCCGTCTTCCGGCACATTCATGACCAGAATATAATCTAAAACATCTTCATAAAAAGTAACCGTCTTGTTGACGTCTTCGACCATTAAGTTTGTGACCAGCTTTTGAAGTTCCATTATTTTGCTCCCATTGTTGATAGTCAAACGTTATGCGGTTTCGCAGCTGGTATCGTCAAGTGTTAGTCGGTTACGTCATAAGACGTTCCCGCCAACGAAAACCGATACGAGCTACGAAACCGATAAACGTCCAACGCGATTTACGGAATTACAACCTTAATCTCTTCCCCCTCCACCTTCACTTCATACGTCCGCAGATCCTCAAACGCCGGCGCGCCTGTCGCTTTGCCCGTCGTGATATCAAAGGTCGCGCCGTGCCAGGGACAAGTCACAATATTGGCATTACATTCTCCTTCAGACAACGGCCCGCTCGCGTGCGTGCAGGCATCATCAATGGCGTAATATTTTCCGCCAATATTAAAAACCGCAATTTGTTTATTATGACCAATGGTTACGCCCAAGCATTTCCCCGGTGGAATGTCTTTTTTGAGGGCGACTTTCGCCACAGTACTCATTTGCTTCCTCCTTGATACTTGAGTATTTAAACTTCAACAATCACGCGCGCCAAATTCTAAACTTTATTGAAGACTTGGCACCTGTGCTTTAGAACTTAAACCGTCACTCGTCTGCTCAGTTATTTTTTCTCCTCGAAGAATTTCGGGAATCGGCGCAATATCAATCCGGATTCCGCCGTCATGTTCAATTTTCAATGTATAAATCATCCCGGGAACAAACTTCGTGCCCGGCGCTTCGATTTGAGCGTTCTTGATCCCTTCTGATTTAGCAAATTTAGAATTAAGTACAATTTTCCAAAACTTTTTCCAGAAATTCAGTTCAAATTCGTTTGCTGAGCCTTCGACTAAATATCCGTTTGGAATTTCGTTGATTTTGGTGATTTCGTATTGCTGCGTGTTTGCGCCATCTAAGAAAAAGGCTTTTAAAAAAAGAAAAACACTTTTACCGCGCAAGGCATCGCTATGCTCGACATAAATATCATCAAACCGCACGACCAGCGCCTGAAATTGAATAATATTTCCAAAAAATGCAAAATATTTAGGCGGCATTGGTTTTCCCTGGCTGTCATATTCCAAAAATTTAATTGTGGTTTTGTTTTTAGCTAAAAGCGGATCGTACGTCACATCAGTGACCATGGCTTCGGCAATGCGGGTCTCGGCGGTTAAGCGGGCAATGATTTCCTTTAAGGTCTTGTTCTCACGTTCAGACTTGGTGAATTGCTGATAACCAAACAAAGCGCCCCAAGTAACAAGCCCCAAAAAAATCAGATATTTTAACAATCCTCCGGATTTTTTACGGCCAATTTTTTTTGATTCCATAAGTTTGCTCTCGATTAAAAAACACCCGGCGGCGGCATGGGCATTTTTTGAATTAATTTAAGGGCTTCTCCAGCGACTTGAAACGGCAGTTGAATGAGCGCACAACCGCTTAAGGAAGTCAGCATAGCGATCACGATAAACAATTTTATTAACTGCTTTGGGTTTGAAAAAAATTTTGGCGTCGACAATTTAAACTTCAAGCCGAATGCTTCCTTTTCTTTTTATTTTCCTTTTTGTTTGAATCCATTGTTGAAAAAACTTCTTTGGCCACAAACAAGGCGTTTAAAGAAGCGGGGAATCCGGCGTAGACGGACATCTGCATAATGACTTCAATGATTTCGACTTTGCTTGCGCCGGCGTTAAAAGCGTTGTGGATATGGGCGGTTAATTCTTTTTGCGCAAAGCCTAACGTCGTGAGCGAGGCGATCGTGACGAGTTCGCGGGTCTTAATGTCTAAATGCGGCCGTGAATAAATATCACCATAAGGGAATTCAATGACGAGACGCGCCATCTCCGGTGAAATGTCCTCAAGCATCCTTAGAATACGTTCACCAGCGGTGCTGTTAATTTTTTTAAGCGTGTTCCAGCCTTTTTTGTAGCGGATGTTAGACATCGAGACCTTTACCTCCCCAACCCCGGGGGTTGGGAAGGTTAAAATAGAGTGTAGATAAACGGGGCAAGCGCTGAACTTTGGGCCATAACAATAAGCACACTTAAGATAATAAGCAAAATCATAATCGGCGCCAGCCAATAACGCTTGCGAATTCTTAAGAAAGCCCAGAGTTCTTTGAATATTGATAGTTTTGACATAGGTCTCCTTTTCAAGCTAAAGGCTTCACGCTTCAGGTCTCATGCTTCACAGCCATCTAGTTCTGGCTTGCAGCTATCTGCTAATACGAAGCAAAAATTAAAACTGCTGAAAATAATCCTCTTGCCCCCGCTCCTGTGACTTTCGTTCAATCCAATAAGACTTTTTGCTTTTATCAATTTGAATATCCAACAAATCCCGACGGAGAATTCTTAAAACAAGACCTGTTGTCCCGAACACCGCATAAAAAATCGCCGTCAAAATTACCCGCGCCACAACATCGCCAATAAAAGACGCGACCTTCATCCATTTTTCATAGACTGGTGTCAACCATTTGTAGTTAATGAACGTAACGACAAAACTTATCAAAGCCAAGGCCAACAAAATCAATTTGACCGGGCTAAACCCATGTTTGATCCATAACCGCACGGCCGCAAATGTAAAAATCACACTTAACCCATAACCAAAAACCATTAATTTTTTTTTCGTCGGCGTCACTATTTTAATCCATTACCCTGGAAATTTGTTCTAAAGAATATTTATCTTGATCAGGCTGTTTGGCTTTCTCAAAAAGATATGAACCCACGGCCAGATAATCGATATTCGTGCACATAAAACACCGGTAAGCGTCGTGCGGTGTACATACAATCGGTTCGCCCCGGACATTAAACGAGGTGTTGATAATGACCGGACAACCCGTCATCTGATAAAACTCTTTGATGATTTGATAAAAGAGCGGATTGGTCGCAGCGTCGACGGTATGCAAACGGGCCGAATAATCAACGTGAGTCACCGCGGGAATAACCGAACGTTTGATTTTAAGTTTCTCAATTCCCTGATGGCCGTTATTGCCTGAGTGAGGCAGTGTTTTATCGGTTTGAACTTTGGCGACCATTAACATATAAGGGCTCTCGGCATTAAAATTAAAATACTCATCGACTTTTTCGCGCAGAACGCTCGGCGCAAACGGGCGGAAGGATTCTCTAAATTTAATTTTCAAATTCATAACCGATTGCATCTCGGATGACCGCGCGTCTCCAATAATGCTGCGCGCGCCTAACGCCCGGGGTCCAAATTCCATCCGGCCTTGAAATAATCCGACGACCTTTTGTGTGGCGATCAACTCCGCGATTTTCTTGGGAAGCGTTTGGGCTGAAAATTTTTCGTACACCGTGTTATGTTCTTTAATGAACGCTTCAATTTCTTCTTCATAATCAGGCCCGAGATAAGAACCTTTTTGTAAGTCACATCGATTGTCAACGGAGCGTTTATTGTTCAAAATTTGATGCCACGCGAAAAGCGCCGCGCCCAGTGCCCCTCCCGCGTCACCAGCCGCCGGTTGGACCCAGACATTCTTGAATTTACTTTCTTTCCACAATCGTCCATTGCCGACACAATTAAGCGCCACACCTCCGGCGAGACATAAATTTTCCTGCCCGGTCACCGCGTGAACATGGTTTGCCATCTTCAGCATAATGTCTTCGGTAACTTCCTGAATGGACCGGGCGATGTCCATGTAATGTTGGGTTAAAGGTGATTCAGGTTGGCGCGGCGGCGCGCCGAACAATTCGTCGAAATACTGATTAGTCATTGTCAATCCGACGCAATAATTAAAATACTTCATGTTTAATTTAAAAGAGCCGTCGTCTTTGATATCGATTAAATTTTGTTTGATGAGATCAACATATTTAGGTTCACCGTAAGGCGCCAATCCCATCAATTTATACTCACCAGAGTTCACCCGGAAACCGGAGTAATAAGTGAAAGCCGAATATAAAAGCCCCAATGAATGTGGAAACCGGATTTCGGCAAGCAATTTAACTTTATTATCTTGCCCCAAGCCAAAGCTGGTTGTCGTCCATTCTCCGACGCCATCCATAGTCAGAATGGCGGCTTGTTTGAAAGGCGATGGATAAAATGCCGAGGCGCCATGGGATTCATGATGTTCGGGGAAAAATATTTTTCCTCGATAGTTCAATTCGCTGGCAATCAAATCTTTAAGGTAGAGTTTCTCTTTTAACCAAACCGGAAACGCTTTTAAAAACGATTTTAAACCCAGCGGTGCAAACTGAAAATAGGTTAAGAGCAATCTTTCAAATTTTAAAAAAGGTTTGTCGTAAAAAGCGACGTACTGTAAATCCTGGCTCGTTATGCCGGCTTCCTTAAGACAATAGTTGACCGCATTTGTCGGGAACGCCTGATCGTGTTTGATGCGCGTAAAACGTTCCTCTTGCGCGGCGGCGACAATCTCACCATTTTTAATAAGGCACGCGGCGCTGTCATGATAAAAAGCAGAAATGCCTAAAATGTAACTGTCCATAAAAGTAACTAAAGAGGTTTGAAAAATTTTTCCATACGAGTCACTATAATATATTGTTGCTTGCCTATAAACCTAAATTTTAAATTTCAATCCAACCCGCCGCCAACTTAGCGCATATGGCTATAGGAAGTCGTTTCTATTCTTTGGTCAGCGAACGTTGTTTGCGAGCCAATCGTATCAAAACTTTTCAAGATTTCAATCAATGGGTTTAATCCGTAAGTCATATTGAAATTAATCAGCTCTGGATCGATCTTGTCTTCATGGAAATTTTTTATAGTCTCTTCAAAATCAGCTTGGTCATCCTTTTCATTGCCGATCGTTTTTTCTTTTAAAGCAATATCATTTTCCAGATGATCTATCTTTTTCAAAGTCTCGGCGACGTCGCCGCCCTGCATTTTAAGATTGCTCAACTCCTCGTTAACTGATTTTAATTTTGCCTTTGAATCATTCAAAGCTTTATCATCGTCGATTAATTTTTGTTTAGAAACAGCTAAACGCTTAACAATCCCTGCTTTGAAGGCTTCATCCTGGGCGTGTCTGGTTAATTTCTGGTTGACGGCCCATTGAATTATTGTACGGGCGCGTTCGGCTGTTTCATCCATTTTGATATAAAAGACCGCGTTATTCTTCACCGTTAGTCCGGTATTAACGGTCTGAAAATTTGGATTGGCCAAGATGGATACAGAAGAATTTTGTCGCGCGTCTAAAGCGTTTTTAAGGGTTTTCATATCTGTTCCCGCCAAAAAATAATCATCCAAGAAACAATATCCCGGCTGAAGCGCCCCCAGATGCATCATCGTGTATTGCAATTCAACGCCCTGGTAATTTTCTTTTTGCAGCATGAACATGGGATGCTTCGTCATCGACGATAAAAGACGATCAAACACATTGCGGTCTTTAATCTTCAAAAA
The DNA here is from genome assembly GCA_964612665.1 of uncultured Planctomycetales bacterium. Lineage (GTDB taxonomy): Bacteria > Omnitrophota > Gorgyraeia > Zapsychrales > JAHFFX01 > CAZTCI01. The sequence continues at coordinate 111,356 of CAZTCI010000003.1, forward strand.
GAAAACCATTTTGGGAAACGGAATGCCGCCGCTTGTATCGGCATCCATCAAATATCCGCCGATTTCATCGCCGAGCGCCGGCAGAAGTTCATTTTCAAAATCTACGTTCAGATATTTTTGTGTTTTGCTAAAAAATTTCTGAGCCTTGGCCTTCTTATTTTCTTCATCGTCATCATCGCTCGCGCTGGAATTACGGCTGGATTGGTTGATGATTTCTTCTTTGACATTCATCCATAGATCTTTGAAGTTATAGCAGTTGTTCCATTGATAAGCGAGGACGTCTTTAGGGACAAATTTCATTGTTTTGTTCTCGGCGGGAGCGCAAGTGTACATCTGTTGAAGATAGGGTTTCAACTTTTTGGGATCATACATAAACACCCATTTTTGGGTAAGGGTATGATTATTTGCTAAGGTTAGCGAGCCGGCAAAGGTGCTGAAACCTTCCAATCTTTCAATAACTCGTCCAGCTTGCTTATTTTGATTCAGAATGTCATTGAACGCCTCAAAGCTATTCAATAAGGCATTGATATCCAAATAAGCTTCCAAAAGTGATTTTTTTAAAAAAGAAGAACTGCTATCGGTGAAATTTTTATCAGACAATAATGCCGGCTTCACCTTCATCGAGACATCGATGGCGCGTTTGGCCGCGGCATCTTCGATACCACCGATCAGCACATCTTTAATCCGGACATAACCGATGCGTAACTTTTGATTAGGAATTTCAATCAACGTAATTTTTTGCCCATGATAATCAAGTGTTATGGTTTTAAACTCCGTATTGAACTGATTTAACGCGCCCGAAATCATTTCCAAAATTTGAATTTGAGGTGACAACCGCGTAAAAAAGATAAGCGAATTAGCTGGATTAACGGAGTTCGATGCTTCGGTTTGAATGGGGTAAAAAGCGAGCCCCGCTTCTTTCCCCAGAACTTGCATGATAATCGAACTGATTTTGGGATTAGATAGATACTGAATTAGCCGTCGGTAAGCTTCAATCTGCTGAGGAGGGACATTATTTTTTTCTAGCAGCTGAGGAATATCCACGGTTTTTAAAATTTGAACAAACTGGCTGGCTTGGATCTGCGGCCAATCTTCTTTAAGGTGAAAAATTTTAAAATAACCGGCTGCGCCCGACGGCAAAGCGCTTTCAACCACAAACGGCTTCTGTTGAAGATAAAAAAAGCAACCGCCCACAACCGCGATAAAGACAAAAGCAATCACACCGCCTATTAAAAAATATTTTTTCATAGGGTAAAAAAATGTTGAGCGTTTTGATTTACGGCCTTTAGAACTTCTTCTTCGGGCAAATTTTTTAACGCGGCTAACGATTTCAACGTGCGCCAGACATCTTTGGGCTCGGCTTTAAAGCCGCCCCCTTCGCTGTCGGTTTGATAAAAAACTGGACAATCTGTTTCAATTAAAATCCGCTCGAGTGGCGCGTGCTGCATCGCTTCACGAGACTGCGGACTGTAACCAATACTCGGCGAGGTTGACACATAATAGCCCGCATTTAAAATTTCCTTTAAAATATCAACCGGGCCGGAATACCAATGAAAAAGAGCTTTCGTGACATTATTTTTTTGCGTCATTTCCAAACAATCGCGCCACGCGCCGCGGCTATGGATAACAATTGGCCGGTTGAAGTCAACGGCAATTGTAAGCTGCTCATTAAAAACCTGACGCTGCTGTTCTTTCTTGGCCTCATCTTTTCTAACCCACTTATACCAATAATCCAAACCCGTTTCACCAACGGCCACCGCCTGGTGGATGTGTTCACGGATAAATTGCAGAGTCATATCAATCTCATCCGCGTTGATATTACCGGGATGAATGCCGAGCGCAACATTAATGCGCGGCTGAGTAAACGATTTTTGAAGTTCCAAAATTTTTTTGTTAGCTTTTAAATCCACCCCAACCGCCACAATCTGTTCAACACCGGCATCCCAAGCTCTTTGCAAAGCGTTCTCAATATCGTCGAGGTGATCTAAGTGGGCGTGGGAGTCTATAATTTTCATAATAAAACTCATTTACTATCAACGACGAATGTCACCGGCCCGTCATTCACGAGCATCACATCCATCATCGCCCGGAATTGGCCGGTCGCGACTTTAAAATTCTTTTCTTTTAATTTTTTCACGAAAAATTCGTAGAGCTCTTCACCTTTTTTAGGATCTGCCGCGGCGTCAAAAGAAGGCCGCCGGCCTTTGCGGCAATCGCTGAGCAATGTAAATTGGGACACAACCAAAATTTCAGCGCCGGTTTCAGAAGCAGACAAATTCATTTTACCGGCACTGTCTTCAAATATCCGAAGCTGCGTGACTTTATCAACGAGGTAAACCGCATCTTCTTCAGTATCTTCTTTGGCGACGCCGATAAAGATCAGCAAACCCTGACCGATTGCGCCCACAATGCGTTTCTCGACTGTAACACTGGCTTCTTTGACTCGTTGAATGACTAAGCGCATCTAAATTAAGATTGCTAGATATAAAGTTTAATGAAAACCTTTTTCGTAAAAATCGTTTAGATTATAAAGATCACCCATAACCGGGTCAACATAAAAAGCCGATTTACCGTCTTTATCAATTCAAAGTTTAAACAGCACGAATGAGTGTATTCCGTCTAGAATGATATGAAAAAATCCGACGCTAAATTGACATCACTATCCTTTTATGTTAAAAAAGAATCAACAAGTCAAATTTCTATCCTATCTATCTGAAAGAAAATCCCATGAAACTCGCATCAGTGTTGACCCAATATAATTTTTCCTCTGAAGTGATTAATATCTTAACGCGCTCTGGTATTCGTGATCTCTATCCGCCGCAGGCCGAATGCATTCAGAAAGGGTTGCTCGACGGAAAAAATGTCTTGATGTCAGTCCCGACGGCGGCCGGCAAAACGTTGATGGCGGAATTATGTATGCTGAAATCCATCCTCTTTAACGGCGGCCGGTGTCTTTACATAGCGCCTTTGAAAGCCTTGGCGAGTGAAAAATATGAAGACTTTCAAAACAAGTATACCGATCTCGGCATTAACGTCGGCATCGCGACCGGTGATCTGGACAGCCCCAATAAATTTTTAAACCGCTATCAAATTCTCATCGCGACCGCCGAGAAAGTTGATTCGTTACTGCGTTCACGGGCGAAATGGTTGATTGATACGTTGAGCGTCGTTATTCTCGATGAAATTCATTTTATCAATGACGGCTCGCGCGGGCCGACGATGGAAATCTTAACGGCCCGCATCAAACAGCTAAATCCAAACGTTCAGTTTCTAGCCTTAAGCGCAACCGTTCAAAACGCCCGCGAAATGGCCAACTGGTTAAACGCCGAACTGGTCCAAAGCCGCTGGCGGCCGATTCCTTTAAAGGAAGGTGTTTTTTTTAACGATCAAATTATGTTTGATAACGAAGCGACGCGCATGATTCGCGAAGACGCTGTTGATGATTTAAGTAAATTGACGTTGGATACGCTGCGTGGGCAAGGACAGGTTTTGGTTTTTGTAAATTCCCGTCGATCAGCGCAAGCGGCGAGCCGGCAGATTTCGGAAAGCGTTTCGCTCATCTTAACACCAGAAGAACGCAAAGAATTAGCGCTCGTCGCTAAAAAAATCGCGGGCTCTTCAGCCGATGCTACAAAAATTTGCCGCAAACTCGCTGATGTTGTCAGCTGCGGCGCGGCCTTTCATCACGCGGGGCTTAAACCAACGCAACGTAAACTTATTGAAGATAATTTTAAAAAAAATTTAATTAAAGCGATTTGTTCGACGCCAACTTTAGCCGCGGGCGTCAACCTCCCGGCCCGCCGCGCGATTATTCGCGACTATAAAAGATTTGAAAGCGGTTTGGGCGCGGCTTACATTCCCGCCTCGGAATACAAACAATGCGCCGGCCGTGCCGGCCGGCCCCAGTATGATGATCACGGTGAAGCGGTTTTGATTGCTAAAACTCCGTCGGAAGCACATACTCTTTTTGAACGCTACATTCACGCGGATCCAGAACCTGTTTTATCCAAACTGGATGGCGAAGAGGCGCTGCGCATGCATGTCCTCGCTTCAATCGCGGCGGGTTATGTGCATGATATTAACGGCATGTTCGATTTTATTTCCCATACATTTTTAGCGCACCAAAGAAAGACGAGCAATCTTATTGAAATGCTTGGACAGATTTTTGATTTTCTGAGCCGCGAAGGTTTTATTGAAAAAAGCGGGTTCCGGTATTTCGCAACGACCTTCGGACAAGTGACGAGCCGTCTTTATGTTGATCCTGTCTCCGCCATTATTCTGCGCGACGGATTAAAAAAGGCGCATGAGGGAAAATCTTTTTCTTCAATTGGGCTTTTGCATTTAATAACCTGCTGTCCGGACAGCGAAATTTTAAACGTTAACAAAACTGATTATGAAGAACTGGAAGTATTCGCGAATAGTTTCCGAGAAGAAATGATTCTTTCTCCGGAAGATACAGCGGTCTTAGAAGACGTTTACATGTATCTCGCCACGCTCAAAACAACTTGGATGTTATCACGCTGGATCGATGAGGAAAAAGAAGACGTGATCTGTGACCAATTCAATGTCGGTCCCGGCGACGTTTACCGTCATGTCGAAGCAACCGAATGGCTGATTCATGCCGCATCGGTCATTGGAGATCTTTTTGAATTTAGAAAATTGACTTTTATTCTCGAGGATTTGCGCAACCGCGTGCGCTATGGCATTAAGGAAGAATTATTGGAACTCGCCCAGCTTAAAGGCGTCGGGCGGGTACGGGCAAGAAATCTTTTTAAGAAAGGATTTAAAAAACTAACCGATGTCAAAACGGCCTCCGAAGAAGAATTAAGTGCTGTGCCTCAAATCGGCAAGGCTTTGGCTGAGAATATTTTGGTCCAACTATCTCACAGCCGAAGGAAAAAATCGTTACCTACTCTCGACGAGTAATTGGCCTTCTCACGGAACAGGTTTCAATCTCAATAGGAAAAACACGACAGATAGAATCAAAAAGGTAAAAAAGAATACTTTCACTAAGGAATTATTGGCAGTGCCCATAATTTTTGTAGAGCCCAGTACTCCTGCGGCAAAAGATATAATAAAGCATACAATCGCCCACGCTAACATGGCCACGCTCTCTTTTCTCTAATTTGTATTTAACCTGATAAATCTTTTCCATTTCTATCCTAAAACATTTAGAAAATGATATGTAAGAACCCGGCAATGATAGTAAATGGCAACGCTATGATATAACCAATCGCATGAACTGTTGCAGCCAGAACGCCTGGGTGTTCGGGTTTAATTTCGGTTGTTGTGGTCGTGGTTTCATTTTTTGAAGTTTCGTTTTGATCTGCAGGTGTTGTTGTATTCTGAATTGTTTCAGTTTGTTGATCACCAGCCGGAGTCGTTGTGGTTTGAATCGTCTCCGTTTGGTTCTCCCCCGATACTTCCGTCGGGTAAGCAATTTTTTCCGTTGTTGTTTTATGAGTGTGTGCGCATCCGGCCGTCATGAATAACAAACTAAAAAAGAACGTCTGAGTAAGTTTAACATGTATGTTCTTCATTTCCATAAAGCCTCCGGCATTATTCCCATGCAAAACGCTTTTCTTTTCTCATTCAACACAATCAGCAGATCAATAAAACAACGAATCTCTTTTAATTTGATCTTTACGGATATCGTACTCATTTTGAGTAATCTTCCCATTTTTGAGATCTTCATCTAGCTTTTTCATTTCTTGATGGGAATGAACTTCATACCCGGCCACCGTTCCGGCACCTCCGCTGGCTGTCCCGCCCCAAAAAGCCGGACTGCATCCAATAAAAGTTGCCAGTGCAAGCAATATCCAAATATCCAAAAATTTTTTCATGTCGCCCTCCTATGCTCAAAACACTGATCTAATAACATTAATCATTATGTTCAATGGTTTTTTGTACGTTCTTCCCAGTATTTTCCATATCTTTGCCAGCGCCTTTGGCGGTTTCGCAACCTGCAGAAGCTAACGACACACATAGAATAATTATTCCAAACACAAACAATGATTTATTCATGTTATCTCTCCTTTCATAAAACGGAAATTCAAGAGTCACTTTAGTTTCTGACGTTAATATATAAAATACTTGGTTAAACGAACGTTAAAAAAGGATTAAAAATTTTTAATGCAAAGATTTCGGGACTGCAGATGGGATTTGGAGCAAATTTAAAAAATCAAAAGCTTCAAACCAAGAAAAATGATCTCTCAGTTTGAAGCTAATTATTGATGAATTCTAGCGTTTATTTTTATGACGGGACGATCCTTTATGTCGCGATTCACTTCGTTTTTCCGAGCCGCGACCACCCGACCGCAGACCGCGGGATGAACCACGGGTTTCTGAGCGTGAAGGTTCCTGGGATTCATTGGCCCAATCTTCGGCATGCTCGTAATCTTCTGAGGATGGGGATTGGCCCATGCCGCTGGGATTTCTCTCTTGGCTTGAATATTCGCTGGCTTCACCTTCGGACTCATTATATTTCTCTTGAGATTGTTGTCCGCCAATATAACTTCCGCAATAGGAACAATAATTACCCTGGCTGATTGGCCGAGCATAATTCTGTGAAGAAAGGTTTTGAGAACCTTCCCCTTCGGATTGTTTAACTTGACCATAATCTTTCCCAGAAGAAGCCTCAGCTCTAAGGCGTTTTTCCATTTCACTTTGATCGTGTCCTTGACGGAATTGTCCTGGACTTCCATAACCTTGTTGAAATCCTCGACCAACATCTTCTTCCCCTTCCCCGCGACTATATGGTCCTTCCTCATCATATTCTTCAGAATCTAATTGTTGCTGATTAGCATCATCTCTATTTTCTGGATTATTTTGTATACCCCAATCTTCACCTCCGCCTTGACTTCTGATGCCGCTTTCTTCGCTCACATTTTGCTCTTGATTATAATCCTGTTGGTTAGATGACTGTCTTCTGCCCGCGCCTTGACGCCTCGCTGATCCATATTGTTTACGATAATCGGATTGATAATTACCTCTATTTTGTATATTGCCCTCCCTTTTTTGTGTTCCTATACTTTCTCTTGGTTGAGATCCAACGTATATCCATCCCAAATCGGGTTGATCTTTTATTTTAGGTTTTCCCCAGCCCTGCTGATACATTTCTAAGCGCTGCTCGATAATTCTTTTGGTTTGTGTCAGACTCCAGCCATAGCGTTGCTGCAGAATTCCTATTAGTTTTTTGCTGTTACCTTGAATCTGTTCTATATCATCGCCAGTCAGTTTGTTCCACCATGTTTTTAATTGGCTTTTCAACTGCTTTGACTTCCCTTGAAGAATATTTAAATTCATAAAATAACCTCCGTTTAACTTTTTGGCTTTGGCGATTTGGCGTGGATTAATTCGGGTTTATCGACTCCGGAGCGTTTAATCGTCTGAGATGAATCTAAGCGGGTATTTTTGTTAAAACTTTTTAAAGTAATTAATTTTCGTTGCTGTGCTGACTTATATAAAGCTTCGATAATGCGAACATCGGCTAATCCTTCCTGGGCAATCCATCCTAAACCAACAATCGCATAACGAATTCGTTTAGACGGCATATTTCCTTTGTTTATCTTTAAAAGCAGCGAGGATCCAGAAGAAAGTAGCGAGTCAGCCAATTTTGCGACTCTCTACTTTCTCCTCTCTACTGGCTACTCTAAAAAGATCCCTCACGTTACTTAACGATTCTCAATTTATTAATCACCTTCCCAAATCCAGCAAAAGCAGCGGCTTTGTCGCCGAGGGTCATCTTTTCCTGCTCGGAGAAGACGACACCTTGCAAGGTCACCATTCCGTTTTCCGACGTTACCTGGATATCTTTGGCCTTGGAAGATACAGTATCCTCTTTTGCAATCGCTTCTTCGATGTCTTCAGTTAACTGTGTATCCGAAGACTGATCAGGTTCGCCTTCTTCATCCTCTTCACTGACACTTTGGTTTTCAGTTGTGTCTTCCGTTGATTGTTTTTGGTTTTGGTCTTGGGATTGTTGTTCTAAAGGAACTTCTGAAAAGCGCTTGCTGCCCTGCTCCATTTGATTTCCTGACATTTTATTCTGATTCTTTTTTTGACCTTCTTGACCCGACTTTTCGAATCCTGCCTCATTGCTGCCACAGCCACAGTCTTCACTGCCTTGTGAAACGTTGCTGACGGCGCTTTGAGGATTGTTCATTGATTGTCGTGAGCGTTTGGCGTGAGGATTATTTTTTGTTAGATTGTTCTTACCTCGATTGGGGAATTGAATTTCATCACTGTCGGAAAAAGATTGTGGTTGTCTATCTGAATTCTTCATTGACCCCTCCTATTTATTGGCCTTTTCTTTTTTTCTGGATAAGCCAGTAAACAAAATTTAATCTTCAGCGTTCTCCGAGACATTTTCTTTTTCCGACCGGCTCTTCTTGCTGCCAGAATGTCCCTGACGGGAAGATTGATTTTTGCTGTTTGATTTGTTGCGTTTATTTTTGGAATTATTTTTCATTTTTTATCCTCCTCGGGAACGTATCAACCCTACAGTTGTTTTTTTGAGTTTCTTAGTTCTATCCCTTTTGCTTCCCATATTCCTAAATTTTTATTCTCCCGAACATCAATCTTCACGGCGTCACCGGTTTTTAAATCATTAATCGACGCAATATTCTTTAAATCTGCATCACGATTGACTTTGACCTCCAATTGAGCCGGAAGATTTCCGTCTCTCCTGTCTCGTTCATCCTCGGTGCGCTGAATGGTAACAGTATTATTTTTCGAATCCACTTTCGCGACAGTGCCGTTGACCCAATCTGCATAAGCGGCAATTTGAAAAGCAAGCAAACCAAACACAGCCAAATAAATAATCCTTTTCATGAGTTTCCTCCTTTTAGTGGTTTTCCTAGAAAATCGTTTGTGACTAAATTAAATCATGTGAACTCTTTTTTAATCACAATCTATCAAAGTGACAATTAAAATAAGATTAATTTGACATTAAAACTTCTTCATTTATTTTGCTGGAAAGAGGGATACTTATCGACGGAAATAAAAAATCATGCCGAACTTAATTCAACCTATCTGTAATAAATTTTTTCGATAATTTTTAAAGATTTCTCCATCGAAATTCCAAAGCCTAACAGGCCTTTCCAGAGATCACCTTTTTTTTCAAGGCGCGGCAGGATTGTTTTCATGGTGAATTTTTGCGGATTTAATTTGGGCGTGACCTCAGACCATTGCAGGGGCGTTGAAACGGGAGCGCCGGGTCTAGGACGGACTGAATAAGGAGCTGCCATCGTCGCTCCATAGTGGTTTTGCAAATAATCCAAATAGATTAACCCCTTCCTTTTTTGCGGACTGCGTTCAAGACTGGTTAAAGACGGCGTTTGATTGTGAATGACGTTACAAAGAATTTGTGCAAAATCTTTAGCTTGGTCAAACGTATATTTTTTTTGTAATGGAATGTAAATGTGCATTCCTCGTCCGCCGGAGGTTTTACAAAAACCTTTAACAGCAGTTTTTTCTAAAACGTCTCGAGCTTTTAAAATTACTTCGATGACTCTTGAAAACTCAATCTCGACGGGATCGAAATCTAAAACCAGATAATTCGGATGATCAAGTTTGTCAAAAGTCGAGGCCCAAACATTAATCTCAATGCAGCCTAAATTATTGATATAGGCTAATGTTTCTTTGTTCTGGCAAATTAAATAGCGGACCTTTTCTCCTTGGGATTCAGATTCAACAACAACAGTCTTCACCAACGGCGGAGGGGTAAAATTAATGTCTTTCTGAAAAAAACCTTTATCTTGAATCCCCTCGGGATGACGATGCAAGACTTGGGAACGGCCTTTTATATAGGGAAGAATAAAAGATGCGATGTCCTGATAGTATTTGATTAAATCACCTTTGGTATATCCTTCTTGAGGCCAATACACTTTGTCTAAATGTGTCAGGGAAACTTTGGCGGCTATAGGAATATTACTGGCCGGGAGCAAGATTCCTGACGGAGATTTTGTCTTTATCTTCGTAGCTTTTTCTGACGAATCCTTTTGAGTAAACAGTTTTTTCGCCGGCAATGGTTTTTCCTTTCGGACTTCCGTTGGGATTTTGTCCTCCCGCAATCTCAAGAAAACCGGCTGGCGCATATGGCCGTCTTCGGTCCATTCTTGAAATTTAATGGCACAAACTAATTTAGGATCAACCCAGAAAACCGGCGCATTTGTTTTCGGTTTTTTGCGAAAAGGACATTGTGATTTCACAAGCGGCTGTAATCGTTCGTAAAGATCCTTAAGGCTGTCTTCGTTAAATCCTCCGCCCGTATGCCCAACGTAAATCAACTCACCGTCTTTATAAACGCCCAAAATTAAAGCGCCGAAATATTGGCGCGAGCCGCGCGGCTTGGTAAATCCGCAAATAACCGCTTCCTGTTTCTGAACAGCTTTTATCTTTAACCATTGATACGTGCGTTGGCCGAATTGATAAAAACTTTGTAAATTCTTCGCAATAATCCCTTCTAATCCGTTTTGCTTGGCCGCTTCAAAAAAAGCTCTGCCATGATTTTCAATTGATTTACTCAGACGCAAGACTCCCGAATCGGCAACGACAGTCTCCAGAATTTCTCGACGCTGAGATAAAGGTAGATCGTGCAAATCATAACGATCCAAATAAAGAATATCGAAGACATAATACAGCAGCTGGCCTTCCTGACGGCGCATATAATTCTGCAGAAGTTGAAACTGACTTATTCCCTTCTCATCAACGACCACCATTTCTCCATCTAAAATCATGTTAAAAGGAAATTTTTTAAGTTCGTGAACGACTTTAGAGAACAATGCGTTATAGGTTTTGTCATGACGTGAATATAGCCTCACATCACCGTCTTTAATTTGCGCCAATATCCGATAGCCATCCCATTTCACCTCGTAAATCCAGTCAGGATTATCAAGAACCTCGTCGGTCAATGTGGCGAGCATCGGTTTGACACTTAAAGGCATGGGCGATTTGGTCGCGCCTCGAAGATTGACATTCTTTAAAATGTTTCTCGAAACTGACAAAATTTTTGGGGAAGTCCAAGTGGCCTTAGGTTTCATACTAATTTCATCAAGCGTTTGCCCGCTTTGGACAGATTCATCGGCATTGGCAATCGGCTGATTGGCAAAGCCGTCGGGTTTCTTAATCAAAATCCACTGATTCTTTTTTCCCTTTAATTTAACAATGACATATTTTCCCTTTAACTTTTTGCCGTTCAGATAAAAAATCAGATGACCTTTTTGAAGCGCCTCTTTGATTAATTTTTCGTTTTCCTCTTTGCTGAGATTTTTATCGACGTAGTAGTCACCGTTATCCCAAACCATCACTGTCCCGGCGCCGTAATTTCCTTTAGGGATAATTCCTTCAAAGCTGTGGTAGTCGAAAGGATGATCCTCAACTTGAATAGCCAAACGGCGGATTTTGGGATCCGTTGAGATGCCTTTGGGAACCGCCCAGCTTTTTAAAACCCCTTCATGTTCTAAACGGAAATCATAATGCAAGTGCGAAGCGTCATGTTTTTGCACTACAAAATGGAGTTTATCACCGAGGTGGCCATTGGAACCACCTGCAGGTTCCGGGGTTTTTTTGAAATTCCGTTTTTTCCGGTAACGTTTTAAAGGCATGATCATGTTTTGGATTCCTTGACGGTGATTTTCTTGCCTTTCTTCTTGGCCTCAATGATTTCTTTTAATTTTTCAGTATATGTGTCTTTGTATTTGGCTAGCTTAAAGGGGCCGGATAATTTATCAATTAGTTCCAAAGCCAATTCGATTTGCTTCCGAGGGACTTTAATTTTTTTGGGTATATCTAAACTTTCGGGGCTTAATATTTCAGAAGGAAAGCGGATAAGAACGAGAACAATTAAATCTTCTTGCGTTTTGAGCATGCCTAGATGTTCTTTCTCTTTCAAAATAAATTTGCCGATGCCAACCTTTTTTGATTCAAGCAACGCCTCGCGAAATAACGCATAGACATTCTTTGATTCTTTTTCCGGTTCCAGGTAATAAGGTTTTTCCGCATAGATAATATCAACTTCTTTCTCGGCGACAAAATCTTCGATCGTAATCGCATAGCTCGTTTCAATGTTGGCTTCTTTAAAATCATTTTCATCTAAAATAACATAATCCCCTTTTTGATATTCATAACTACGGACAATCTCTTCTTTGCTGACCTCTTCACCGGTTTTACGGCACACTTTTAAATAACCGATGGAACACAAATCATCTTTGCGCAAATAATTAAAATAAAGATGACTCGATTTGACCGCCGTATACAATTTAACTGGGATGTTGACGAGCCCAAAGTTAATTGAGCCTGACCAGATTGAACGCATTGTTTTTTATCTTCCTTTAAAAATAGAGTAGTTCTTCTTTGCAGAATTCCTTCGAAGCTCTTACACAAAAGTATAAGAGCGAAGAAGAACTACTTGCTACTCTTTTTCTTAGGGACTTTCGCGCCTTTTTTTCGCGCTTCGGAAAGTCCAATGGCGATGGCTTGCTTAGGATTTTTTACTTTTCTTTCGCTGCGTCCGCTTTTTAATTCGCCGCTTTTAAAACGGTGCATGGCGTTCTTGACTGTTTGTTGGGATTTTTTACCGTATTTAGCCATTTTAATCTCCTCATCTGTATGAAATGGGCAGAACACATTTAATTTACTTAAAAGGAGATTAAAGAAAGATTAAAAATAAATTAGCGGTTTTTAATGCGTGGGTTTTGAAAAGGAATGAAGGAAAGATTACAAAAATTTTTGGGTTTTTAAGTGTCTTTCTAAATGAAAGACCAAAAAATTATTGAGGATATATTTCAATTCTTTTTTAAGCGGCGTTGAAATGCCTAATCGAAGGCATTCGGCCCATTTATTTTTTTCGATGTGTAAAAGTGACGCCACCGCTCCTCGGGAAATCGGGTTGGCGTTAGAGTCTTCCAAGGGACATTCCGAACAAACAAGCCCTCCTATCTTGGCGCTGAAACGCGCCTGGCCTTTTATTTTTTTACGGCAGATCAAGCACGAATCCAAATGCGGGCGGAAACCTGAGAAAAGAATCGTTTTAATTTGAAGCATGTAGACGAGTTTATTAATGTCGGCGGTAGTTTCTAAAGCGGTCAGATAATCAAGCATCAGTTGGTAGATATCGCGGTTGGTTTCTTCGGCGGGCATGATGGTGTTAATAAGTTCCAGCATATAACTCGCCGCCATTGTTTTTTTAAGATCCTTGCGGATCAAAAAAAAGAATGATTTCAAATCACACTGGCTGACTAAATGGATATCAGAATTGCGGTACTGATAATAAACGATATCATTGACGGAAAATTTGTCGATATGACTTCCAAATTTCTTAGGGTCTTTACGGATTCCTTTTAAAACACCTTTGACTTTGCCGTAGTCGCGGGTAAAGAATGTCGCGATGCGGCTGGTTTCGCGGAAATCAAAACTTTTTAGGACGATACCTTCGGTTTGGGCGATCATGAAAATTTATGATCCAATAACTATGCATGAAGGGCTTTGGGTACACAAAGCCCATTCGTCGTTACTATTGAATGGGATACTTGAGGGAATTGGCGACGGGCGCCCCCTGATTTTACGAATCGATGCGGGGGCGCCCTCGCATCAAGACTTTCATTAACCTCGTTTCTTCGGCGCGCATCAAACGTACCGCAGCTGGCGCATGATCATCATAACCCAAAAGATGTAAAATTCCATGCACGATATAAAGTTTAATCTCGTAAACAGCCGACGTTTGAAATTGCTCAGCCTGACGCAGCGCGGTTTCAGTTGAAATAATAATTTCGCCGGTTAATACAAGGTTTTTATTTTTAAATTTGGAATTTGATTTAGCGGAAGGTTTCGTTGCCGGCGCAAAGTTAAACGAAAGAACATCCGTCGCGTAATCATGATTTAAATACTGACGGTTAATCGTGCGGATTTTTCGGTCATCAACAAAAACTAAGGAAAGTTCCGCCGTGAAAATATTGGCGTGTTTAAGAATGACCTTCGTGATTTTACTGATTTGGCTGAGGTTTAGCCGGATGTGATTCTGCTGATTTGTGACGGCGATCGTCATGCCCATTTTTCTTTTCCGGATATTTGATGCGGCCATGATGCATGGCTGAAAGAATTCGGCTGAAGGTTTTTGAAATTTGCTCAATGTCTTTTAAAGTTAAACCGCATTCATTAAGCTGCCCGTCGATAAATTTATTATTAATAATTTTACGAACAACTTCATCAATTTTCGCAGGATTCGGATCATCCAAAGCGCGCGTTGCGCCTTCAACAGAATCACCTAGCAAAACGAGCGCTGTTTCGCGGCTCTGCGGTTTAGGACCAGGATAACGGAAATTTTCTTCTTTAACTTCACCTTCTTCTTCCGCCCCTTCGAGCGCCCTTTGATAAAAATAATGGATAATGCTCGTGCCGTGATGCTGTGGAATAAAATCAATGATTAACGGATTAAGTTTATATTGTCTGGCTAAATCAATGCCTTCCTTAATATGATTGAGGATCACAAGCCGGCTCATGGTGGGTTCGAGGAAATCATGTTTATTGCCGCCGGTGAGTTGATTCTCAGTAAAATATTCCGGCTTAACTAATTTCCCAATGTCATGAAAGTAAGCCCCGACGCGCACTAAAAGCGCATTCGCGCCAATCGCATCGGCCGCCGCTTCCGCTAAATTACTGACGATTAAACTATGATGGTAAGTTCCCGGGGCCTCTAAGGCCATCCGTTTTAAAAGCGGATGATTCGTGTCCGCCATTTCAATCAAACTAAAATTTGTCAAGACGCCAAACAGGCGTTCAAAAATCCAGGATGTTGAAAGAACAATAATAGCAGCCAGTATTCCATTAAAAAATAAAGGCCGTAAATAATTCAACACAAAATTCATAGACCGCACAAAATTCCAATCCGGCGTTAAAAGCGTCATGCAAATAATCTGCATAACAGCCACCCACATTCCTGCTTTAAGCAAGTCGCTGCGCTGCCGGGCGCCTTTAAGAGAATAAACGCCGGCCAAGCTTCCCATAAAAAACGTCAGGATTAAATTAAAATCACTTCCCACCAAAAGCCCGACGATCGCGCTGGCAATGAGACTCATTAAAAACGCAATCTGCACATCATTAAATAAAAGCAGCGTTAACATCGCCACACTGGAAACTGGAATATAAAAACTTGGGACATCGCGGATGACAAGATAATTCGCCACCGCCATAATAGAAACCAGCAACAGTCCCATATACATCAATAACCGGGCGCTCGCGTTCTTATTGAAATAAAGCTGAATGCCGCCAAATAATAAAAGCAGCGGAATCGCCATTGAAATTTGCGCGACATAACAAAAGGCAAATAATACCGCCATGACAACCACGGTCAATCCCGTAAAAACAACGTGGCTGTTACTTTTTGCTTGGATGTTCATAGGCTTCAATTATTTTCTGGACGAGTTCGTGGCGCACCACGTCTTCACCGGTTAGATAAACGAATTTAATTCCTTCAATGTGTTTGAGGACACCTTCGGCGTCGACTAGACCGCTCGGTACGCCTTTGGGTAAATCACTTTGAGTGACATCGCCGGTGATAACGGTTTTGGAGTCGAATCCGAGGCGTGTTAGAAACATTTTCATTTGATAAGGCGTGCTGTTCTGCGCTTCATCGAGAATGATAAAAGCATCATTTAAAGTCCGTCCGCGCATATAGGCCAAAGGCGCGACTTCAATAATGCCTTTTTCGGTGTATTGTTCAACCTTTTCCGCTTCCAACATATCGTGAAGCGCATCATAAAGCGGACGAAGGTACGGAGAAATTTTTTCAACCATATCGCCGGGCAGGAAACCTAAACTTTCACCAGCTTCAAGCGCCGGCCGCGTCAAAATAATCCGACGGACCAAACCTTTTTTTAAAGCGTTAACGGCCATCGCCATGGCTAAATACGTTTTGCCAGTTCCCGCCGGGCCGATCCCAAAAACAATATCGTAATGTTTGATCGCATCCACATAAGCGATCTGGCCTTTGGTTTTGGGCGTAACCAGCATGCCCTTCGCGGCGACATCAATTTTTTCTTTCGCCAGCTGTTTAAAATCAATGCCTTTATCTTCCGACAGCCGCACGGCATAAAGAACATCGCGCCTTTTAACGTCTTGTCCGCTATCAACGACGCCCAAAAGATAATCAAAAAGATCGCTGACTTTCTGAATTTGCCCCTCGGGCCCGCTGACTTTAAGCCCGTCGCCATTGCGGATGACTTTGACTTTTAATTCCTGTTCGATTAATTTAAGATTTTGATCATATTTTCCAAACAAAAGCTGCAAGTTCTTATTGTTGTCCAGATGTAAAGTTTTTTCCATTTATAGAAACTGACCTCTCTTTATTCCAGCGCCGGAATCGTTAAAATGATTCCATTTCTAATCCGGTTCGGGTCTGGAATTTTGTCTTTATTGGCCTCATAAATCTTGGGCCACTTGCTATAAGAATTATAAAATTTTTTGGCAATGGTTTGCAAGGTGTCGTTCTGGGTGACCTTGTAAGTGGTTGGAAGCTGAACGGGTGTAAAAGTCGATTCCGATGCAGGTGCGGTTGTTGAAGGCGCAGTTGCCGTCGAGGTTGAAGATTGAGCAACAGCTGGCACCGGGGTTGGCGCGGCTGGGGCAGGGGCGGATGAAGTCAGGGTTGGCGGCGGTTGGGCGGATGAAGCTGAAACGGCGCCGGGCGCCGGCGCTGGCGATTGCAATTCGGGCGCCGGCGCCCCGGCGACGGACGTCTCCGATGATTCTTCTTCCTCCTGCGGATTCTTAGTCACCTCAACGACAAATACCTGTCTGGTCTTTTTAGCCGGCGGTTCCTTGGCTTCCGGCGGAGGCGTTCCAAATAAATAACCGGCATTGCCGTTAATGTCCTGATCAACCCTTGGCTTGGTATCAATGTAGGCTGTCGTCTCATAATTCTTTTTAACCGAGGCGCACCCCGCGATCAAACCAATCAATGCAAACACCCCTGCGTATTTCAAAATTTTCTCAGGCATCCTTGCCTCCCTTTCTGCAAAATCGCTTTTGTTTAATTGATCGCCGAAGGCGATTTTCTTGCAACCATAATTCCTAACTCAGTTAATTGTTTTTGCTCAACCCCCGACGGGGCATCGGTTAAAAGACAGCTGCCTTTTTGTGTCTTTGGAAAAGCAATTGTGTCGCGGATCGAATCCAATCCTGACAAAAGCGCAACCAAACGATCAATCCCATAAGCCACTCCACAATGCGGCGGCGCGCCGAATTGAAACGCCTTAAGAAGAAATCCAAACCGCTTTTGCGCTTCGTCCTGGCTCAACCCAAGGATATTAAAAATCTTTTGCTGAAGTTCACTATTATGAATTCTAATCGACCCGCTGCCAATTTCATTCCCATTTAAAATCAAATCATAGGAACGCGCCCGGACTTTTTCCAATTGCCCATTGTTAAACGCTTCCAAATCTTCCGGCTTAACAGATGTAAACGGATGATGTTCGCTGTCCCAGCGCTTTTCTTCGGTATTATACTTAAATAAAGGAAAATCAACAACCCACAAAAAGGCAAATTCTTCACCAGGTTTTCGAATGTCCGGTTTGTCGCTCTTATATTTTTCCATCGCCTCCCGGTGCGTCATACGTGGGAAAGGAATCGGCAGATCAATCCCCTTAATTTCCTTTAAAATGGCTTTAAACATCCGTTCGGTCAGCGAAAAAACATCTTCTTCTTCGGCGAACGACATTTCCATATCAATCTGAGTGAATTCCGGCTGACGGTCAGCCCGCAAATCCTCATCGCGGAAACATTTGACGATCTGGTAATATTTATCCATGCCAGAGACCATCAAGATTTGCTTGAAAAGCTGTGGTGACTGCGGCAGCGCAAAAAATTCACCTGGGCGCAAACGCGAAGGCACCAAAAAATCCCGCGCGCCTTCGGGCGTTGATTTGGTGAGAACCGGTGTTTCAATTTCCATAAAATTTTCTTTGTTAAGAAACTGACGAATGGTGTTACAAAGTTTATGCCGCGTCAAAAACGCTTTGGCAACACTAGGCCGGCGCAAATCCAGATAACGGTATTCTAAACGTAATTCTTCCGACGGATTAACCGCATCATCAATTTCAAAAACCGGCACGAGCGCTGGATTAAGGATTTCGAGTCCCATTGCCAAAAGTTCAATCTCCCCGGTCGAAACATCAGGATTGACATTTTTAGGCGGCCGGACATTGACTTTGCCTGTAATCTTGACCACAAATTCCGGCCCCAATGTCTGCGCGACTTTATGCGCCTCGGGCGCGACCGACGGCACAAACACAACCTGCGTCATGCCGTAGCGGTCTCGGATATCAATAAAAATCAATTTCCCATGATCCCGCCGGCGGTGAACCCATCCGCACAAAATGACTTCCTGATCTTTATGATCTTTATTAAGTTCTCCGCAAGTATGAGTACGCAGCATGGATGATTCCTTTCAATTATTTCTTTAACAGATTAATAACTTCGTTTGAGTCAACTTTTTCTTGTGTGCCTGCCTGCATATTTTTTAAAGTAATATAATTATTTTTCAATTCATCTTCCCCAATAATAATAACGCGCCGGGATTGGAGTTTGTCGGCGAGACGCATTTGGCTTTTCATGGAGGCGCGGTTGTAATTCATTTCCGCGGCAATGCCGTTTGAACGGAGTTGATTAAGCAGTTTGAAAGCTGCTTTGTAAGCGTCGTCTTTTCCTTCTGAATCAAGCGTTACTATAAAAGCATCCAACCCAGAGGCTTGTTTTTTTTGATCATCGGGCTGGACCAGTAGAATCCGTTCGATGCCTAACGCAAAACCGATCGCGCCGATCTCACCTTTGGGATCGCCGCCTAATTCTTGGACCAATCCATTGTAGCGGCCGCCTGCGCCGACGGCATCCTGGCTGCCTAAACCGGCATGGGAAATCTCAAAAACCGTGTGCGTGTAATAATCAAGCCCGCGGACTAAAAGCGATTCAACTTCAAAGGGAATGTTAAGCAAGGTCAATGCTTCTTTGACTTTGGAAAAATACGCCCGGCTTTCCGGCGACAAATGATCTTCGCCCAAAGAAAGCTGGCTCACGACTTTTTTGCAGGATTCATTCTTACAATCCAAAATTCGAAAGACATTGCGTTCAAATCGGTCCTGACAATCTTGGCAGAGTTTCGATAGATCATTGCACAAACGATCGCGCAAAATAACGGAAAGATTATTTTTATCGTCTTTAGTGCCGAGACTGTTGATTTTTAATTTATAGCCACTTAATCCAAAAGCGTTTAATAAACGAACGCTTAAGGCGATCACTTCGGCATCGAGGTAAGGTGAAAATGATTCGGGGCCGATCGCTTCGACACCAATCTGGTGGAATTGGCGCAGACGTCCTTTTTGCGGGCGTTCACCGCGGAACATCGGGCCGATGTAGTAGAATTTGGAAAGACCTTCTTTATGAGCAAAACTGTTTTGAATGTAGGAACGAACGATTGAGGCGGTGCCTTCGGGGCGAAGCGACAGGCCGTCGCGGGCCTCGGCGCTTTCCGTTGAATCGCCGGCGCCGAGGCCCGTCGCCATTTTCGCCGCCGCAGCGCCAGCTAAATTCAACATCTGCTTCTGCACAACATCACTAGTCGTCCCCAACGACCGCGCAAACAGCGCCGTTTCTTCAAAATAAGGCGTGCGGATTTCTTTATAGCCGTAATTTTTGAGAATAGTATGCGCGTCCGATTCGATATTATGCCAACGTGAAATTTCTTCCGGCAAAATATCATTGGTACCGCGAGGATTATTATATTTCTTAGAGGTCATATATGAAATCTTTATAACGATAAAGCGGAGACAAACTTAAATTTATCTCCGCCTTAGAAAATTTCCATAAAAAACCGCCCAAGGTCTATTTGATTTTATATTTCATCTCCAAGCCAGGCTTGAAGACAACGACTTTGCGCGGGGGAACCGGAACACTGGCGCCGGTCCTGGGATTTCTTCCAAACCGGGCGCGGCGTTCTTTGATCTTGAAAACACCGAAGTTACGAAGCTCAACTTTTTCGGAACGGGCCAGACTTTCCACAATCACATCAAAAGTCTTTTGCACGATCTTTTTGACATCAACTTGTTTGATGCCCGTCATATCGGTGATTTTCAAGACTATATCTTTCTTAGTCATGGTCATATGTTTGCTCCCTTTTTAGCAGTCAAAACCAAGAACTCGGTTTCGGATCTGACCTTTTTTAACTTAAAATTGCTGATTGACATTTATGGAAAATGCCGCAAAAAAGATTTCTCTACGGTATGACGTAAACATAGTATCAACAAGCTCTTAGAGTGTCAAGCAATTTATCTGCCGTCGGAGGTACGTTATTTAAAAAATCTTTAAATCGTCAATGAAAACCGGTCTTCTCCCACCAACTCTTTTAATTCGGTCATCAATACTTCACCCGGTTCAACAAAAAGATCTTCACCGACTAAAATTTGTACGCTTTTATAAGCTTTGGTATTTAAACGCAAATAAACCGGCACTTTCCCCGGAAATTTCGTTAATTTTTCTTTAAGCGCTGTTAAACCTTTTTCATTCAAGTTGGATAAATCCACATTAATCGATTTGATCGCCCGATAAACTTCATCAATCGGTTTCATGTCGCTGGCGACAAGTTTGGCCGCCTCTTCGCGGAATCCAACTTTACCTTTTAAAACCACTACGTCTCCCTCCTTTAACATGGGAGCGAGCGTTGGGTAAGATGACGGGAAGACAACGACTTCTACTTCCCCATCAAGATCTTCAATTTTAAAAATGGCCATGCGTTCATTGGTTTTCTTGGTGACGGTAAGTTTAACCATGCTGATTAAGCCCACAATCTTAACTTCTTGACCATCAATCGCTTTTTTTAAATCCTTCGTCGAGTAATCACTGAATTCTTTCGCCTCAGCCCGGTAATGCACCAAAGGATGCCCGCTCACATAAAATCCTAACAATTCTTTCTCGTAAGATAAAATTTCTTTCTTGGGCCATTCCTTAATATCGGGTAAAGTTTCCTGGCCCTGTTGAAACCCTTCAAATCCACCTTCGGGGCCCGCATCAAAAAACGAGAATTGTCCGACGGCCTTTTCTTTCTGCTGCCGCGCGCCCATTTCTAAAGCTTTCTCAGCGCAAGCCATCATTTGCGAACGCAACGCCTTAAAACAATCAAACGCGCCACATTTAATCAAACTTTCAACCACCTTCCGATTGGCGACCCGCAAATCGACACGGTTACAAAAATCAAAAATCGATGCAAACGGCCCATTGGTTTTCCGGTTTTCAGCAATCGATTCAATCGCCGTTAGCCCGACATTCTTAACCGCTAAAAGTCCAAATCGAATTGTCTTTTGATCGACAACGCTAAACTGCGCGACACTTTCATTCACATCCGGCGGCAAAACCTGGATGCCGATCGCTTCGCATTCCTTAACATATTCCACAATCTTATCGGTGTTATCTTTTTCACTGGTGAGTAACGCGCACATAAATTCAACCGGATAATTCGCCTTCAAATACGCTGTCCGGTAAGTGATGAGCGCGTAAGCGGCCGAATGACTGCGGTTAAAACCATAACCAGAGAAATAATCAATCAAATCAAAAAGCTTGTTGCTCATTTCTTCTTTCATGTGGCTGGTCTTCTTACAGCCTTCCACAAAATCTTTGCGTACTTTTTCCATCTCTTCGGGATTCTTTTTACTCATCGCCCGACGGAGATGATCGGCTTGCGTCATGGTAAAACCTGCCAAGCTGGATGCGATTTGCATGACCTGCTCTTGATAAATGATAATGCCGTAGGTGTCTTTGAGAATCGGTTCGAGTTTTGGATGGTCGTACTTGACGGGAATTTCACCGCGCTTACGCTTACTAAAATCATCCAACATCCCGCTTCCGATCGGCCCGGGGCGGTAAAGTGCTAGAATGGAAATAATATCTTCAAATTGATTCGGCCGCACCCGCTTTAAAAGATCGCGCATCCCTCCGCTTTCCAACTGGAAAATTCCAAAACTATTGGCCTGACCCAACAGGTCGTAAGTTTTTTTATCTTCCAAAGAAACTTTATTGATATCAACATCCATGCCACGCGTCTTTTTAATGAGCTTCACCGTTTCACTAATAACGGTCAAAGTCCTTAAGCCCAAGAAATCCATCTTGAGAAGACCAATTTTGGCAATGCCGTCCATGGAAAAGCCGGTTGTGATTTGATCGTCGGAGGTTTTAAAAAGCGGAACGTATTCAGTTAAAGCTTTGTCAGCGATGACAACACCGGCGGCATGGATTGAGGCGTGGCGGGAAAGTCCTTCGAGAACTTTGGCGGTTTCGATGATCTGGGCGGCGTTTTGATCTTGTTCGCAAAGTTGCCGCAATTGCGGTTCAATTTTTAAAGCGTCTTCAAGTGTAATATTGGGGTCACCTGGAATCATTTTGGCAATTTTATCAACATCCGCATAAGTGACGCCCATGACGCGGCCGACGTCGCGAATGGCGGCGCGGGCCTGCATACTTCCAAAGGTAATGATTTGCGCGACGTTGTCTTTGCCATATTTCTTGGTTACATATTCAATGACTTCGCCGCGGCGTTCGAAACAAAAATCAATATCAATATCCGGCATGCTGATACGTTCGGGATTTAAAAACCGTTCAAACAAAAGCCCATATTTTAATGGATCAAGGTCTGTGATTCCTAAAAGATAACTTACCAAACTCCCGGCTGCTGATCCACGGCCAGGCCCGACGGGAATTCCGTTTTGCTTAGCATAATGAATAAAATCCCACACAATCAAAAAGTAACTAATAAAACCCATTTTTTCGATTGTCTTGAGTTCATGCTCAAGCCGGGCCTCTAGTTCAGGGGTCATTCTTTCGTAACGTTCTTTAAACCCTTCCTGACAGAGCTCCCGTAAAAATTCTTCTTTGGTTTTTCCGACGGGCGTTTCATAACGCGGCAGGTGAAATTTGTTGAATTGCAATTCGAGATTACATTTGTCCGCAATCTCAAGGGTGTTACGGATCGCCTCAGGCGCGTAACTAAAGGCCTGCTTCATGACTTCCGGATCTTTAAAATAAAATTGATCCGTTTTAAGCCGCATGCGGTTGGGATCATTAAGAAAGGTCTGGGTTTGAATGCACAAAAGCGCTTCGTGGGCGGTGAAATATGATTGTTCGAGATAATGAACGTCGTTGGTGGCGACAAGCGGCAGGTTTAAATCTTTGGAAATTTTAAGCAGGCCTTCATTGACGATTTTCTGGTCGGGAATCCCGTTTTCCATCAATTCCAAATAAAAATTCCCTTTGCCGAAGATTTGGTGGTATTCGTCGGCGGCTTTAAGTGCGGCGTTGTAATTGTTGTGGCGGATATTCCAGGCCACTTCGCCGCGAAGACAAGCTGATGTCGCCAGCAATCCTTCTGCATACTGCGCGAGAATGCTTTTATCCATACGGGGCTTGTAATAAAATCCCTCGAGATAACCAAGCGAAACCAGTTTCATTAAATTCCGGTAACCGGTTTCATCCCGCACAAATAAAACTAAATGAGAAATTCCGCCTTGATCGGTCGTTTTATCAAAACGGCTTTTGGGGGCGACGTAAGCTTCGCAGCCAATAATTGGTTTAACGCCTAATTTAATTGCTGTCTGATAAAAATCGATGGCGCCAAACATATTCCCATGATCGGTCATGCCGAGTGCGGGCATTTTATAGGCGGCGGCTTTTTGGATGAGTTCTTTAATACGACAGGCGCCATCCAGAAGGCTGTATTGGGTGTGAACGTGGAGGTGGACGAAATCGGAGTGATACATCTTTTTAAAATCCCAATAGACAAATTCCAAATCACAAATAATTCCAAATTACAATACCAAAATTCAAAACGAATTCAATCTATTTTCAGTTTGGAATTTGATAATTGTATATTGTTTGTAATTTGGTGCTTGTGTATTGGAAATTATAAAGATTATTCCCACTCAATTGTAGCTGGCGGTTTGGAGCTGACATCATATACGACACGGTTGACACCGGCCACTTCGTTGATAATGCGGTTGGCGATTTTGCCTAAGATATCATAAGGAAGCTGAACCCAGTCGGCGGTCATGCCGTCGATCGAGTTGACGCAGCGGATGGCAATGACATTTTCATAGGTTCGCTGGTCGCCCATGACACCGACGGTCTTAAAAGGCAGCAAAACTGCGAACGATTGCCAAATATCATTATAGAGATTTGATTTTTTAATTTCCTCTAAAACAATTTCATCAGCCTCGCGCAGCATTTCCAAACGTTCTTTAGTCAATTCGCCAATGATGCGAATCGCCAATCCCGGCCCGGGAAACGGCTGGCGCTTTAAAATATTCTCGGGCATGTTTAGAATCTTGCCAATGACCCGTACTTCATCTTTAAAAAGTTCGCGCAGCGGTTCAACTAGTTTCATCTTCATTATTTTCGGAAGCCCACCCACATTATGATGGCTTTTGATCACAACCGATGGTCCGCCGATCGGAGAAAAAGATTCAATGACATCCGGATATAACGTCCCTTGTCCTAAGAAATCAGCGCCCTTAATTTTATGCGCGGCGTCTTGAAACACTTTCACAAATTCATCACCGATCGTTTTACGTTTTTCTTCCGGATCAGAAACACCCTTGAGCCGGTTTAAAAAGCGGTCTTGCGCGTCGACAGTATGGAGATTCATATTAAAGTGGCCTTTAAAAGTCTTCTGCACACTCGCCACTTCATTTTTACGCAACAATCCATTGTCAACGAATATACAATGCAAACGGTTGCCAATGGCCTTTTGAATAATAGCCGCCGCGACGGCGGAATCAACGCCACCACTTAATCCTAAAACGACTTTACCGGTATTACCGACGTTTTCATTGATCTCTTTCACTGCAGCGTGGACAAATTTATCCATAGTCCAGCGCGGCAGGCATCCGCAGATTTGAAAAAGAAAATTAGCGATGATCTGATTACCACGTTGCGTGTGTACGACTTCAGGATGAAATTGAACGCCATATATCTTTTTATGACGGTTAGCAATCGCGGCGATGGGGGCATTTAAGGTATGAGCAATTTTTATGAAGCCAGCAGGCATTTTCTTTATTGCATCCCCATGGCTCATCCAGCAGGTTAAATTCGTCGGGAGATTAAGAAAAAGATCTTTGTTGCTATCAATAAAAAGCTCGGCGCGGCCGAATTCACGCTCCTTACTTTTTTCAACGCTGCCGTCAAAAAGATGTGTGATCGCCTGCATGCCGTAGCAAACACCAAGAATAGGTTTGTTTAATTTAAAAAGTTCTTTGCGGGGTAAAGGCGCACCTTTGTCATAAACACTCATCGGTCCGCCCGAGAAAATCAATCCTTTCGGGTTGATCGCCAAGACTTCTTCAGGAGTAATATTATAGGGAACAATCTTACTATAAACTTTATTTTCCCGTACCCGACGGGCAATCAACTGAGTATATTGAGAACCAAAATCTAAGACAAGAATAACATCTTTAACACGGTTGGAAGTTGTACTAACTGAGGCCTTATGCATAAGACCTTTTCGAAGAGTAGAAAATCCTTTTTTGAAGAATTTCTTTGGTTTGTGAATTTTACGCAGGGGTCTTGGGGAAAATTTTTTTACTTTCTTGACGGATTTTTTCTTCATAGTTTCATCTTTGTAATGGGTTAACCTTATGAGCGCATTTTAAGTTCTAAACTGTTTGTCATTCGCATTACTTTCCCATCCCCACGCGTTGGCCGACCTGAAAGACCTTCCCTTCAGTTTGGATGGAAGGCGCGATAATTATTTCCACATCATGCATTTGTCTTATGTTTGAAGCGCCCAATGATCCCATTGAGGTGCGTAAAGCTCCCACTAAATTTTGAGATCCGTCATCAACTTGAGCAGGGCCGAAAAGAATTTCTTTAAGAGTTCCGGTTGTTCCGACCCGAATGCGCGTGCCTCTGGGTAAATTGGCATGCGAGGTCGCCATTCCCCAATGATAACCTTTGCCAGGAGCTTCTTTGGCCTTGGCAAAAGCTGAACCGACCATTACCGCATCAGCACCCGCCGCAAAGGCCTTACAGATTTCTCCACCAATCCGCATGCCCCCGTCGGTAATAATTGGAATATACTTTCCTTGTTTTTTATAAAAATAATCACGAGCCGCACCCGCATCAACTGTCGAGGTTATTTGCGGGACACCGATCCCCAGGACACCGCGTGTTGTGCAGGCGGCACCAGGGCCAATGCCAACTAAAAGCGCTGAGGCTCCGGCTTCCATTAATTCAAGTGAAACATCATAAGTAACACAATTGCCAATGATGACGGGGATTTTTAATTCCTGGCAAAATTTGGCAATGTCTAAGGCTTTATATTCAGTAGCGATATGTTTGATTGTGGCCACGGTTGACTGCATAACAAAAATATCACAGCCCGCTTCTTGGGCTATTTCTGCAAACCGTTTGGCATTTTGAGGAATACAACTGACAATGGAAGGAACTTTTTTTGATTTGATTTCTTTAATACGCTTAGCAATTAATTTTTCTTTGACGGGTTTGAGGTAAACGCTTTGAAGAAGTTTGGTGGCTTCTTCAGGTGTGGCATGAGCAATTTCGGTTAGTACTTCATCGGGATTTTCATAACGGGTTTGAATACCATCGAGATTTAAAACCGCCATGGCACCTAACTGTCCCATGGCAACAGCAAAATCAACATTAACAACGCCATCCATCCCTGAAGCGAGGATTGGAATATCAAATTTTTTATCACCGATGGCCCAGCTTATATCAACTTCATTGGGATTAACTGTAACACGTCCAGGTACAAGTGCTATTTCATCAAAACCATAACAGCGTCGTGCGCGGCGCCCGATTCCAATCCACTCCGCCATACAAAGAACCTCCAGCTTTTTTCAAAAAATTGCTAAAGAAGTAAAAAATAATTAGCAATAATATAAAGAGTTTAAAGTCAAATGTCAACAATAAAAACAAAAGCCCCGTCTAGAACGGGGCGTTTGTTTCTTCTTAACTCCAAGAGCAATAAATACTTCCAACCAATTAATACATTCCCCCGCCCATGCCTCCCGGTGGCATTGGCATTTGAGGTTTGTCTTTTTCAGGTAAATCTGTAACTAAAGCTTCAGTTGTGAGCAGTAACCCTGCAATACTAGAGGCATTTTGAAGGGCAGTTCGCGTCACTTTAGCCGGATCAATAACCCCGGATTTAAGCATATCGACATAAGCATCTTGGTTAATATCATAACCGATATTAACATTTTTTTCGTTCTTTAGATGCTCAACGATAACCGAACCTTCCAATCCGGCGTTAAAAGCGAGTTGTCGGACCGGTTCTTCAATCGCGCGCATAATAATTTCGCTGCCTGTTTTCTCATCGCCTTTTAATTCATTACGCGCCTTTTCCAAGGCGGGAATTGTTCTAAGCAACGCCACGCCACCGCCGGGAACAATCCCTTCTTCGAGAGCGGCCCGTGTCGCGTGCAAAGCGTCTTCAACACGCGCTTTCTTCTCTTTCATTTCTGCTTCGGTTGCAGCTCCGACATTAATAATCGCAACTCCGCCGGAGAGTTTCGCCAATCTTTCCTGAAGTTTTTCCTTGTCATAGGAAGAATCTGTACCTTCAATCTGATTGCGAATTTGCGCGATGCGGGCTTTAATATCAGCTGTTTTACCGCCGCCTTCAACAACCGTAGTATTATCTTTGTCGATCTTAACTTTTTTGGCGCGACCTAAATCGGAAAGATTTAGATTTTCTAATTTCAACCCGAGATCTTCGGTAATTGCGCGTCCACCGGTTAAAACCGCAATGTCTTCAAGCATGGCTTTGCGGCGATCGCCATATCCGGGAGCTTTAACGGCGCAGCAAGATAAAGTCTTACGAATATTATTAACCACCAACGTGGCTAACGCTTCGCCTTCGACTTCTTCGCAGATAATTAAGATGGGTTTGCCGGCTTTGGCTACTTTTTCAAGTAGAGGAAGAATGTCTTTGATGTTTGAAATCTTTTTTTCGTAAATCAAAATATACGGATCATCCACAATGCATTCCATTTTTTCGGTATCCGTACAGAAATAGGGTGACAAATAACCCTGATCAAACTGCATACCTTCAACGATTTTAAGTTCCGTCACCATGGTTTTTGATTCTTCAACCGTGATAACGCCGTCTTTACCGACTTTATCAATCGCTTCGGCGATTTTTTGGCCGATAAATTTATCGTTATTGGCGGCTATCGTTGCGACCTGCTCAACTTCTTTTGTGTTTTTATTATCAACTTTCTTGGAAAGCTTTTTTAATTCATCCACGACAGCTTCGACGGCTTTTTCAATACCGCGTTTAAGGGCCATGGGATTGGCACCGGCGGTTACGTTTTTAAGACCTTCGCGGTAGATTGCTTCAACCAGGACGGTTGCGGTTGTGGTTCCGTCTCCGGCGTTGTCGGAAGTTTTTTCCGCGGCTTCTTTGACCATTTGCGCGCCCATATTTTCGAATGGATCTTCGAGGTCAATTTCTTTCGCTACGGTGACACCGTCTTTGGTAACGGTGGGACTGCCAAATTTCTTATCCAAAACAACATTGCGTCCTTTTGGACCTAACGTTACTTTAACTGCTTGTGCGAGTTGCTCAACGCCTTTTAGAATCGAGCGTCTGGCTTCATCGCTGAAAATTAATTGTTTTGCCATTTTTTATATCCTCCTTGAGTGAGTCTTCGCGAGTTTTAAGGGCTTAGCGGGCACCTTCACTTCGCTTTAGAATGAATTCTAATATAAAAATTTACAATGCCTCTTATTTAATCACCGCCAAAACGTCTTCTTCTCTCATAATTAAAAGCTCATCACCCTCTTTAGTTGTAATCTCATTACCGCTGTATTTTCCGTAGAGGATTCTGTCGCCTACTTTAACTTCCAAAGGTTGGAGCTGGCCGTTTTCCATATATTTTCCTTTGCCAACGGCAACGATTTTGCCTTCTTGAGGTTTTTCCTTGGCTGTGTCAGGTAAAACAATGCCGCCCTTAGTCTTTTCTTCGGCTTCCAAGGGTTTTACAACAATTCGATCTCCTAGCGGTTTAATATCCACTTTGGCACCTCCTTTTAAAATTTTTCTTTGTATGGTTTATAGTTTGATTGGTTATTTTGCTCTTTTTCTACTTAGCACTAAATCTATGGGAGTGCTAATATATAAATTAAAATTTTTTTTGTCAAGATTTTTTTGTGTACAAAAAACCAATTTCTTAGCACTCGTCGCAAAAAGCGCAAAAAACTACTTTCCAATTTTTATTAATTAAAATCAACGCGGCGGGAAAGCAATGATATTCCTTTAAAAACAAGAAAAGGATCAATGCGGTGAATCTTTTTGCTGATAAATTTTTTCATTATATGACTGTAACCGCCTGTAACGATAATCTGGGCGGAAATTTTCAAAGATTTTTCGATTAAATCAATCAAGCCGTCAGCCAGAGCTCCATAGCCAAAAAAGATACCACTTAAAATACTATTTTTTGTATCACGGCCGATCAACTCTTTGGGCGGCATGATACGCACTTTGGGCAGCATTGCGGTTTTTTTGAAAAGCGATTCAGCCGTCAAACGGATTCCCGGAACAATAATGCCGCCTAAATAAAATCCTTTGGGTGAAACCACATCAAAAGTAATCGCCGTGCCAAAATCAATGACAATAATTGGACGTCCATACAACTCTTTCGCCGCAAAAGCACAGACCAGACGGTCTTGGCCGACTTGCTTGGGATTACGGTAATGATTTCGAATTGGAACGATCACATCTTTTCCGATGACAAGAGGTTTTAAACCGCACTTCTGTAAAACAAGGAAGACAACAGCAAGAGCCGTGGGAACAACACTACAAATAATAACTTGGTCAAAGATGAATTCTTTTCGAAGAATACTAAGTGTTTGAAATAATTTTTGCATTAGGATCTTTTGAGACAAGCCGGTTTCAATCTGACGGGTCAATAAAACGTGATCCTGTTTCAGGACGCCAAGTGAAATCGTAGTATTCCCGATATCAACGGCCAGCAAAGTCTTCTTTGATTTTAAGCGTGAAAGTTTCTTATGCATTCAATCCGGATTTTCTTTTCTTGGACGACGAGAAACGCCGGGCGCCCCCGCGGGCTGGCCGATCCGCTGGCCTCTTAAAATCCGACGAAGACGCCCCCGCAGGGGCGCCTATCTCCTTCATCTCTCTAATCTTATCCCTAATCATCGCCGCTTTCTCAAATTGCAAATTCCGCGCCGCCACTTCCATCTGCCGTTCCAAATCCGCAAGAAGCGACGACATTGCGTAAGCTTCTTCATCTTGTCCGACGATATTCATGACAAACTCCTTGGCCTCAGCAAGTTCTTCAATGCCTTCGCGGATCGCTTTTTCTATAGAACGCGGTGTAATGTTATGCGTTTTATTAAATTCAATTTGAATTTTCCGACGGCGTTCGCTCTCATCGATCGTTGCTTTCATAGCTGGCGTTCTTTTATCGGCGTACATGATCACCATGCCGTTAACATTGCGCGCGGCACGTCCCGCGGTTTGAATCAACGATGTTTGCGACCGTAAAAATCCTTCTTTGTCGGCATCCAAAATAACTACAAGAGAAACTTCTGGCAAATCCAACCCTTCTCTTAACAGATTCACGCCCACCAGGCAATCGAATTTTTTTAAACGTAATTCTTTTAGAATTTGAGAACGCTCGATGGTTTCAATGTCGGAGTGAAGATACTTTACTTTGACGCCGCGCTCCTCGAGAAAACTGGTTAAATCTTCGGACATTTTCTTAGTTAAAGTTGTCACAAGGGTACGCTCGCTGCGTTTGACACGCTCTTGGATTTCGAAAAGAAGGTCTTCAATTTGACCCGTCGTTGGCCTCACTTCAATCGGCGGATCGACAATACCCGTCGGACGGATGATTTGTTCAACAACATAATTCTTGCTTTCTTTATATTCAAAACCGCCCGGCGTTGCTGAGACATAAATCCGCTGCCCCATAATAGACATGAGTTCGTGAAATTTAAGCGGCCGGTTATCCAAACACGACGGCAAACGGAATCCGTAGTTGACCAGCATGTCCTTGCGTGAACGATCGCCTTCGTACATGCCGTTTAATTGCGGAACGGTGACATGCGATTCATCAATGACAACTAGAAAATCTTTTGGAAAATAATCGAGTAAACAAAACGGCCGGCTGCCCGGCGGGCGGCCGGCTAAAATCCTCGAATAGTTTTCAATCCCGTGACAAAATCCCATTTCGCGTAACATTTCCATGTCATAACGGGTCCGGGAATTTAAACGCTGGGATTCCAATAATTTTCCCTGCTTGTTAAGTTCAACGACGCGGGCAACTAATTCCCGTTCTATTTCATTCAACGCTTCTTCCAATCGCGGTTGAGAGACAATAAAATGTTTCGCCGGATAAATAGCAATTTTTTCTAAATCCGCTATGACTTCGGCAGAAACCGGATTGATTTGGACAATACTTTCAATGTGATCGTCGTTAAACTGAATGCGAAGCGCGTCTTGACGATAAGCTGGAAAAACTTCCACAACATCGCCACGAACACGGAATTTGCCGCGGCTAAAATCAACATCGTTACGTTCATATTGAATGCCGACTAAGCTACGCAAGACTTCATCGCGGTCAACGGTTTGGCCTTTCGCCAAATAAATTAAAAATTCTTTGTAATCTTCCGGTGAGCCGAGATTGTAAATGCAAGAAACGCTCGCCACGATTAAAACGTCCCGGCGGGACATTAAAGAAGTGGTCGCCGCCAAACGCAAACGGTCCAAGCGGTCGTTGATTGAAGCGTCCTTCTCTATATAGACGTCGGTTTGAGGCACATAAGCTTCAGGCTGATAATAATCGTAGTAACTGACAAAATATTCAACAGCGTTTTGGGGAAAGAATTCTTTGAATTCGCTGTAAAGCTGGGCGGCGAGCGTTTTATTGTGGGAAATTACTAGCGTTGGGCGGTTAATCTTTTCGATGGCGTTGGCTAAGGTAAAAGTCTTGCCGCTTCCAGTCACGCCAAGCAAAACCTGCGACGAAACACCCTGATTAATATTCTTAACCAGCTGATCGATCGCTTTGTCTTGTTCGATGATGGGTTTGAAGTTGCTTTTGAGGAGGAATTTTTCCATGATTGGATGAATTTAGCGCGTTGGGCCGGCCTGAATTTAAATCACCGGCCGGCCCACAGGCGCTTTATTTAAAAAGCTCCAACTAACTGTCCTAAACTTACTTTCCGAAATGCTTGGGTTGACAATTGCACCCCATGTTCTTTAATGCCAGCCCGGCGGCAGCCAATGACAAATAAATCCGCCAGCTGCTCGGCAAAAACACCTTTCCCTTCCATCCTAGAATTAAAATTGGGGTCATTCAATTTCCCACCGCGCATCGCTCGAATACGATTTAAAATTTTGTCCTTACGTTCCGGAAAATGTTGTCCCAGCCATTGTTCAAAAATTTCTTTAACGGCATAAAGCAATCGTACAGGAATATAACCAGCCGACTGCGCGCCCGCTTCGACAGCCGCTTTGATAATATCCGGCATTTGATGATCAGTCAATCCTGGAATAACCGGGGCCACATTAACCCCGACGGGAATCCCCGCTTGCGACAATTTTTTAATCGCTTCAAGCCGGCGCCAAGGTGGACACGCTCGTGGTTCCATTAATCGAAACAATTGACCATCCAACGTCGTGACAGAAACACAAACGACAACTGCGTGATACTTGGCCAGTTCTTGTAAAACATCAATGTCACGTGTCACCAAAAAGTTTTTCGTAATGATCACAACCGGATTACGGAATTCGGCCAACACCTCCAAACATTGCCGCGTCAGTTTAAAATAACGCTCCGCCGGCTGATAACAATCCGTGATACCGCTCATACCAATGACCTGCGGCTGCCAATTTTTCGCGCTTAATTCCTTGCGCAATAAAACCGGCGCGTTTTCTTTAACCATAATTTTTGATTCAAAATCCAATCCCGAAGAAAATCCAAGATATTCATGCGTCGGGCGGGCATAACAATAGATGCATCCGTGTTCACAGCCGCGGTAAGGATTCACCGACGCGCCCATGCCAACATCAGGACTGTCATTATAAGCAATAATACTTTTCGTTTTCTCGCGCAAAAAAATTGTCTTAGGCGAAATGCGTTCATAAGTGTCAACTTCCTCGAGCAACGCGTCTTTCTCAAAATAAATTTGTTCAAAGCGGTTAATAGGATTATCGGACGCCCCCCGGCCATGAAAAGGCTCGGCGATACCACGGCTTTTAGAAAGCTTATTAAAAGATGGGCTGTTCATAAGTCCGATTTAAAATAAATTTAATGTTGAGCCAAAACGAGGATTTGTTTTGGCCTTAATTGCCTAACGCGGTGGCGATTTGATCTAACAAACGGTTGGCGTAATGGTCGTTACGGTAGCCGCGTAATTGTTTCAAAGGCAACGCGGTGATCACGCCGTAACGGATTTCTACTTCAGTGGCGTTTTGTAACGAACGGACATAAACATTAAGCTGAGTGTAACGCGAATACAAAAACATGGAAGTTTCTTTAAGTTCAGTCAAGATGATCGTCTGTTTGGAGGCAGGATGTCGTTCACTTTGAACCTCTTCATACACCGATGGGTCGGTCGTTTTGGCAATTTTCCAATTATTGTTTTTTAAAACTTTTTTTACAACTCTAAGAGTTTGATCATAACTGGCATAGTATTCACGTGTGTAAGGATTTTTGTCTTGAAGATACTGGGACATTGGAGTGCTGACGCAGCTACTTAACGATAGAAGAACTGGAATATATAGAATTCTCCGTCGCCAAGCTAAACTCCAAATCCTAAATACCAAATTACAAATAATTATCAAATTCCAATAACCAAAATTCCAAACCGCTGAATTCTTCGAAAAATTTGATAATTGAAATTTGTTTGCGATTTGGGATTTGAGATTTGAAAATTGATTCATCGTTTTTACGTCGAGTTTTTAACAAATCTTCCCATGTTTATACGGCCGTTGCTTATTGCGCAGAGCCTTCTTTTCAATCTCGGAAGCAATATCAATATTCAATCCGCCGCACAAATCAAATAAACGAATAAAAGTATCGGCCAGCTCTTCTTTAAAGTTGGCCTGATCTTGAACGCGGTGCGCCTCCATAGCCTCGGCGAGTTCTGTGACAATTAACATTAAAGCCTCGCCAATATTCCGCTGTTCATCCCAAAATCCCTTTTCTTTAGCGGTTTGGTGACATAACTCAGTTAACTCTTGAAGATTTTTTTCTTTAATATTGATCGTTTCCATAGTTAATTTTTGGAACGGAATTGTCCCATATCCTCCGGTAAAGGTGAGTTGATGTTGATTTGTCTTTTAATAATGGGATGAATAAATTGAAGGTTAAGTGCATGCAAAGCGGTGCGGCGGAACTTTAAATCATAATCACGTCCAAAAGCATATTTGCGTTCTCCGACTAATGGATGTCCCATTTCACTAAACTGAATTCTAATTTGATTTGTACGGCCAGTCAAGGGAGTGACCTCCACTACACAAAATTTTTTCTTAACTTCAAGGACTTTGTAACGCGTAATACTTAATTTAGGAGCTGATTTCTTATGAAACCTCTTTTCATCGAAATCTTTAATGACACTTTTAATTTCACCGGCCATGTGCCGCAATCGGCCATGCACGAAGGTGATGTAGGTTTTTTTAATTTTTTGATATTTAAAAAGATCCATCATGACCTGCTGATTCCTCTTACCCTTAGCAAAAAGGATAACACCGGAGGTGTCGCGGTCTAAACGATGGCAGGGATGCAGTCCATATTCAGGTTGACCATAACTATGATTGACAAGTGTTTGCAGAGTGTGTTTTTCTTTTTTCGGGGTGGGAATAACCAAAAGTCCAGCGGGTTTATTAAAGGCCATGAGGTGGTCGTCTTCATACAAAACCGGAATCGCCGCGGCGGCGCCGGTTATGCGGTTATCATTCATGTATTAAGATTCTTCTTCCTGCGTCGGCAAGTAGGCTTCCAAAAGAGTTGTCAGATTGTTGAGCTTGCGAATGACCAACAAAGGAAAAATCACGAACAGCCACACCTGAAGTGTCAGGGCTATGTATGTTTGTATCGGTGCATAAGCCAAACTGCTCATCGGATCCATGTGGACCTCCTTACAACCTTAAGTATCAGCTTTTAGCTTTAGCTACTTTTCTTTGTTCAAGAACTGAAAGGATATAAGCGTTTAAACTATCTACATCACGCTGCTGAATGTCGTTAAAAAAGATGGCAACATTGAAATAAGGTTCGCCCGGTACTGACTCTGAGCGAACAATCACCCCTTGGCAGGAAATTTTCTTAGTGGTGACTTTATTGTACTTTTTAATGGGTAAAAGCAGATGAATTTTAAGCTTCGACATCGGTTCCAAGTATTTATTGACCCTGCAATAAGCCCCGCTGCAGCTTAAGTTTTGGGTCTCGGTCACCAAATCAAACTCATCACTGCAAATTTTAAGCGGAATATTGCCTTCTAAACGCGGATGACGACGACGTTCGGGAGTAGGATTAGCCACCTTTATCCTCTTTCTTAGCTGCTTTGCCTTTACCTTTAAAGCAATTGTTATTGCAATAATATTTGCCGTTACGATAATAACGCCGGGCTCTTTTAATGGGTTTGCCGCAGCCGGCGCAACTTTTTACTTCTTCAAGTACTGCTTCTTTTTTTTCATCTGCCATGTTACTTAAAACTCCTTTCAAACTACCGTGTCTGTGATGTTAATGTTTTATGCTGTTTGAGTGGTAACGTATTCATAGATTTCTTGTTGGGCGTGAACGTAAGAATCGGTGGGAGAAAATTGAATACCTAGTTGATAGCGGTCCGAATAAGGGGTCATCGCGATCCAAACGACTTTTCCCATGACATCAATAATTCTGGCGCCAGGCTTGGTGCCCAGACGTAATTTAAAGGATATATCCTTATTGATAGGAACGAAATCCTCAAAATGGATTTTCAAACCGCCTTCACTTATATCTTGTGCCAGACAGCCGCCGAAACCATGCCGTGCTTCTAAGGAAAACTGCACAGCTTCACGAAACGAAATCCGCTGGAATCGGCGTCTTTCTTCTCTAACTTTAACATCTTGGGGAAAAACCATGGGAGCCTTTTTTAGAAAAATTAGAGGTGTTGAAAAACGGTGTGATTATAGCATAAGAATTTTGCTTAACAAATATTTTCTTATGCTATAATCCGCCTAATGTATCAACAATTCTATCAACTTAAAAAAAATCCTTTCAATATTACGGCTGATCCTGAGTTCTTTTTTTCAAGCAGCCGTCATACCGAAGCTTTTAATCATCTAATGTACGGTATCAAAGAACGTAAAGGGATTATAGTCTTGACGGGCGAAATTGGAACCGGAAAAACCACCGTTTGCCGGACGATTTTAAACAGCTTGGATGAAACCGCCACCAAAACCGCCTTTATCATGAATCCAAATCTATCCGAAAGCCAATTATTGCAAATGATTTTAAAAGATTTAGGCTTAACCACCAAAAATTCTAATAAATTCTTGCTCATTAATATTCTCAATGAATTTCTCCTGGAACAAAGCAGTCTAGGCAACAATGTGGTCATCATTATTGATGAAGCCCAAAATCTCAGGGTCTCTCAGCTTGAATATGTACGCCTCCTCTCCAATTTGGAAACAGAAAAAGATAAATTACTCCAAATCATTCTCGTTGGGCAACCCGAACTTTTTGATAAGCTTAAACTTTCAGAATTACGCCAGCTTAACCAACGTGTTTCCGTCCGGTTCCATATGTTGCCTTTAGAACAAGCTGAAGTACGGGATTATATTTTTCACCGGCTGCGCGTCGCTAATGCTCATCTTCAGTTGCACTTTACACCAGACGCAATTGAAGCCATTTATAACCATTCACATGGGACACCAAGGCTCATCAATATTATCTGTGACCGGGCCCTTTTGGCTGGCTACACTGAGGAAACTTTTATTATTAATGATAAAATTATTGATCGTTGCGCCAGGGAGGTAAGATAACGATGAGTATCATCAATGATGCTTTAAAAAAGACTCAGGAAAAGTTAAAACAAGCGGCTGACGGAACAAACTCTACCGCTCCAACACAACCTGTTAAAAAAACATTAGCGACCATTGAACAAGAAGAAAAAGATAGACAACAGCGCGAAGCACATCAAAAGCCAGCCGCGCCGTCAGCTTCTCAAACGGCAGCTAAACCCGCCTCCTCATTTTCTAAAGCAACTCTTCTGCTATTCGTTCTGCTGATCTGTGCCGGCATTCTTGCTTATATCTGTTATCCTCAATACAAATCTAAAATTCCAAATATTAAAAGAATGTTTGCTAAGTTTTTCCATCATCAGAACTCGGGCCTTTCGTCAATTCAGTTAGAAACGAAAAAGCAACTCCCCAAAATTGTTTCTTTATCAGCCAGTAAACCAGCAATTGGACAGGTGTCGATGAGTCAATCGCCCACTTCTGTCCAAACAACGCTGCCCACCGCATCGAATAATTCTACTCAAACCACAAAAATTCCTGGACTTGTCCTAAAAGGCATCTTAAAACAAGACAACAAAAACACCGCGCTTATCAATGATTCTGTTTATGAAGAAGGTTCAACAGTTTTGGAAAGAAAAATTTTGAAAATCGAATCAGACCGGGTGGAATTATCCGACAATGGAAAAGTAGAAATTCTTACGATTAATCCCTGATGCTCATTAAATTCAAGCTTCACATTCCTTAAGAGCGGCTTCAATAATTTTTAACGGGATATCCATTACCACTTGAACTTTTCCAATATCACGTGCCAGGACAAAACGATTTTTTCCCGCCACAAACTTCTTGTCATGACGCATGGCTTTTAAAATATCAGATGTGGAAATCTTTTTAAAATAAAGCGGCAATCCGACGGCTTGTATCAAATCCTTTAAACGTTTTAATTGAACCCTAGAAAATAATTGCAGATTAACTGAAATCAATGCCGCCGCATGAATTCCGATCGCGATAGCTTCCCCATGCTGATATTGATTGTAACGGCCTGCAGACTCAATCGCATGGCCGAGCGTGTGGCCAAAGTTTAGAATGGTGCGTATCCCTTTTGTTTCTTTCTCATCGCGTTTAACCACATCCGCTTTAATACGGCTGCAAACAGTTACCAATTTTATTAAAGCTGCCGGTTTTAAACTCAAAATGTCTTTATAATCTTTTTCTAAATAATTAAAAAGATTTTTATCCGTGATGACACCATACTTAATGGCCTCAGCCAGGCCGTTGCGGATTTGACGTTCGCTTAATGTCGATAAAACTGCTACGTCACTGACAACAGCCCTCGGTTGGCAAAAACTTCCGACTAAATTCTTTCCGACCGGCAAATCGATGGCAACCTTTCCTCCAATGGCCGAATCGATTTGAGCCAATAATGTCGTTGGAATTTGAATATACGGAATTCCCCGCTTATACACACTAGCCACAAACCCAGCCAAA
This sequence comes from uncultured Planctomycetales bacterium, assembly GCA_964612665.1. Lineage (GTDB taxonomy): Bacteria > Omnitrophota > Gorgyraeia > Zapsychrales > JAHFFX01 > CAZTCI01. Next base: position 149,862 of record CAZTCI010000003.1, read on the forward strand.
TCGCCAACCACACCACCGCCAAATGCTAGAATAAAAATCTTTCTCCCGACATCATAGGCAGCGATTTGATTTAAAAGTTTAAAGGCTTGCTCGGCCGATTTACTTCGCTCGCCATCAGGAACAACTAAGAATTTGGCTGAAAACTTTTCACGCTCTAATCCGGAGCTGATGCTATTTTTGTACCGTCGTAAAATACCGGGGTTCGTAATAACAACGGCATCATGTCCGACGTTTAACGGTTTAATAATCGTCCCCAATTTTTCTAAAATTTTATACCCGACGTGTATATCATAACTATTTTCTTTTAACGCTAACTTGATTTTGTTCATACGAGTTCAACTCCCAAATATCTAGCTAACCAAACGACAATAGGCAAAACTACACGTTGAAATCCCCCGCCCGAATATAAAAAAAGGACAACCAGTAAAAGTCCGTATGGTTCCAATTGCGCATACCAATAGGCCAGAGGCTTCGGCAGTATTCCCAAAATAAATCTCGACCCGTCCAAAGGCGGAATGGGCATCAAATTAAATACCGCCAATAAAAGATTAATAAAAACCGCCGACGCTGCGATTTCCAAAATGATTGGTGAGGATTTAAGCCTTAACAATTGACTAAAGATAATGGCAAAAACAATATTAACCGCTGGACCAGCCAGCGCCACCAAAATCATATCGCGTTTAGGATTTCTTAATGCGTTAAAATTAACCGGCACGGGCTTCGCCCAGCCTAATATCGGAAGCTGCGCTCCTAACGAACGCAAAACTAAAATGATTCCAGGCAGCACAATTGTTCCCATCGGATCAATATGCTTAAGCGGGTTTAACGTCAATCGCCCAGCGATCTTGGCCGTCGGATCACCCAAACGCCACGCTACCCATCCGTGAGCACATTCATGCAGGATAACCGCGGGTATTAAAATAAAAAGTAGGACAAAAATTTCCATGGAAATTTACAAAACTAATTGGATTTTTGAAACATCCAGGGCTGAAGGATTAGCCCAATCAGGAAGAGATTTTTTGAGAACACCCTCAACCGTTACTTGCGCGTTAACAAACTGTTCGAAGACATCGTTGGTGTTTTCTATATTGTATACAGTTCCATCTTGCGTCATCAATTTATATTTAAAATGAAATGATGGATCTGAAAAGTGGACGAGGTGACCAACGATGGTTAAGTTTGATTCCGGCTCCGGCGTTGGTGCGGGCGGATTGTTTCCTATCTCCGGTTTGGCAGCCGTTTCTACCGTCGGAGCTGAGGTATTAATGGTTTTTCGGGCAGATTCCGGAACAATTTTGGCCGTGACAGTTTCAGGAATTTGAACTGATTTGAATTTTAAGAATTGCACCGAAACCCAGCCAAAGGTTCCTTCCACTGCTTCAATTTGGATCCACCCATTTATTTTTTGAACCACGTGAACCCGCGCGCCCTGCACCAATTGTCCCAGCGACACAAAATTCGGACCGGCACCAGCTCGGATATTGACCCGGTGACCAGTGATCTCAGCGGTATGTTCGTCGATCATCGAGACAAAATCTTGACTGATAAAACTCTTAGCCTCCGCTGGAAGTTTGATTTTATACCAATCAAAACTTTTTCCAACGACAATGACTTCTGAACCACGGCTTAAACGGCAGAGTTTTTCAAAATTTGTATTCTGTCCGGCACGGACGTTGACACTTTCAACACTCACTTCGGCGAGAAACGGAAATTTTTCTTCAGCATTCGCAATAAAAAAAGGCAACAGGCAAAAAAATAGTATTGTTAAAACTAATTTCTTTGCCATGTTGCCCTCAATTGATTTGAATAGAAAGGATTACTTCTTAGCGCCAGCTTCAGGTTTTTTGGCTGCTTCCGGTTTCTTAGCGGCAGCGTCGGCTTTGGGTGCCGCGGCACCACCGGCGGCTGGAGCGGCCCCTTCTTTAGCTTCGGCTTTGGCAGCCTTCTTGGCTTTAAGCCTGACCACCTTTGTTTTCGGTAAACCAGTTGGACGTTGACTTTCTTTCCACAAATTTTTCTTCATTAAATCTTTAAGGCGTTCAATACGGGAAAGAACCGAACGCTGCTGGCTTCCAGCGGGATCAGTCTTTAATGACGGGTGTAATGACATTACATTCTCCTTACCAAGCTGTCTTTGTATTGTTTTCTTAGTTTACCTAAAATTTTGTCTGCTTCATTCTTATTAGCAAACTTACCGACGCACAAAATAAAATAATTTCCTTTTTGCATGAGGAAACCGGTGGTTCCTTTTTTCTTTAACAACTCGATTTCCTGCTGGCCGTATTTCTCGGCTTTATAAGAAGCAACCTGAATAGTATATCCGGTTTCTTCGGCGGGTGCCATAGAAGTTTGCGCCGTCGGCAAATTGGAAGGTGACATTCTATCATTAATTTCTAAATGGTCAACGTTATTTTCAGGGGAAGAAACAGAAACGGGAACGATTTGCGCGACGGAAGGCTGAGGATGAACAGCTGTCGCGCCGTTAACTCGGGTAATGGTTTGATTTTGAACCGGCGCCGTGACTTTAACAATAGGAGCAGGCCGCTGTGCCGAAATCTGGGGAACCTGTTTTATGTTCTTACCCCGCTCAACACCCATCGAAAAAACCAAAACCATCGACATTAACGCGACAATACTTACGACAACCAAATTTTCCAACGATAATGTTAAGTTCGCAAAAAGATACCGCGGCTTACCGGCCTCCGACGAACTTCCAGGGGTTCCTGGGAAAAGTTCGAATTGGGATTGCTTGTAGGTGATATTCATACATCCTCTTTCTTGATATCTATCTTTCTTAGCCTAAATAATTTTATATTTGAGCTTCGAACTATGTTCGGTCAAAAATAAGCTGATGTAAATAATTGGAATTGATCGCTATTATAAAATCATCGTTGAATTGAACTCAAGTACTTTCTAAACTTTTTTTGACGAGCGAGATCACAAAAAGAATCGACCACTTTGGGATCAAATTGGGTGCCGCTGTTTTGCTTAATTTCATGAACGGCTTCATCCAATGTTAATGTTCCCTTATAAGGCCGGCCTAAAATCATCGCTTCAAAAGCATCGACGAGTGCCATAACGCGCGCTCCGAGCGGAATCTCTTCTTTCTTTAACCCCGACGGGTAGCCCGTTCCGTCGTATTTTTCATGATGATATAAAATAATCGGTAAGACTGGTTTAAGAAAATCAACCGGCCGAATCAATTCAACACTTTTAGCCGGATGATTGCGGATGATTTTAAATTCCTCCGGCGTTAAACGGCTGGCTTTGGAAAGGATTTCAAACGGCACGTCGATCGCGCCGGCGTCGTGCAGGACGCTCGCATAATAAAGCGATTCAATCCCATCTTGTCCCATGGATAATTTTTCAGCCAAGGCCTTGGCAATTTTGAAATAGATAGGTGTGTGTTTGGAACTCAAATGGCTTTGCTTTTCCAAAAGATTTCCAATAAATTTCATGCTGCCTAAAATGGCGCGCTGATGTTCTTCATGCAGCTGCAAATTTTTAATGGCGGTCACGGCCTGCTCGGCAAAAACGGTCAGCATCTCTTTGTCGAATTCGGTAAAGGCCGGTTCGTACGGTTTACGCCGCACTAAAATTGATCCAATATTGTCGTCGCCAACAAGCGGTAACGCAATTAAATGTTTTTCAGAAATCGCAAGCCCTATTGTAACTTTTCTTTCCCTCAAGGGAATTTTAAAAAGGTCCTTTTTTTTATCAATCACTGTATTGATTTCATTATTAAAGACGGCGACCAAGCTGATCCGCTTTTTGACAGGATCCAAAATGTAAACGCTCGCCGAACTGGCATGAATAAATTGGCACAACAGGCGGGTCAAACGCAAAGAAAGTTCTTTGACGTTATACGTCGAATTCACCAGCCGGTACACCATGTGCACGGCGGATAAAATCTTTTTATACTTTTTCGTATGGATTGAAGAGTTTCTTGTGCTCATCTAAAGCAAACCGGTCGGTCATGCCGGCGATATGGTTGCAAATAATTTCATATTCAGCCTTTTTAGTATATTTTTTGTCACGCAAATAAATAGAATACGGCAGCTGCGTTGGATTTTCTTTATAGACTTCGAACAAGTCATAAATAATCCGTCGAGCTTTGGAGGTCATCCGCTCGACGCGGTAATGATGATACAGCTTTTCATTTAACAGCAGCTGCAAACGGTTGCGCTGATTTTCCATCGTTGGACTAAAGGCGATAGTTCTTTTTTTACTTTTTTTAACATCCTTAGAAGATTTAAATCCCGATGAGCTGATATTCTGACTTGATGCCTTTAAAAGGTCTTTGACCTGCATATCGATTAGTTCCTTGACGATTTGATACTTTATCATCTCACGGTTGTGCGCTTTTAAAGTGGCGGTCACTTTATTAAGCGCAGCCTGCCACAAACCGCTTTCACGCAAATCATCTTCACAAATGCATCCCGACGTCAATCCGTCATCGATATCATGATTCAAATACGCCAGCGAATCCGCGATATCGACGATCTGCGCTTCCAGCGTCGGTCCTTCCTGTGTCAGGCGCTTTTCAATGCTAGGCATATCAAACGGTGTATGGTGTTTTAAAATGCCGACCAGGACTTCGCGCGAAAGATTTAATCCGTCAAAATTAGGATAGCGCTTTTCAAATTTGGTTACAATTTCAAAGCTGCGCTTGTTGTGGTTGAACCCTTTAAACCCGGCCGTGACCATAATTTTATTTAAAGCTTCTTCGCCGGCGTGGCCGAAAGGCGGATGCCCCAAATCATGCGCGAGGGCGATTGCTTCAATCAGATCTTCGTTAAGACATAAATTCCGGCCGATCGTGCGGCCGATTTGGGCAACTTCAATTGTGTGTGTGAGGCGCGTGCGGTAATAATCACCTTCAAAAATAATAAAAACCTGCGTCTTATATTCAAGTTTCCGGAAAGCTTCTGAGTGAATAATCCGGTCACGGTCGCGCTGATACGCGGTGCGCGTTTCGTGCGGCGCTTCAAAATATTCACGCCCCGACGAATCCTTGCTTTTCATGGCGTACGGCGCCAAAATTCTATCTTCGAGCTCTTCGAGGTTTTGCCTGGTTCGCATCATAAAGTCGCTGCCACAGATCTAAAAGCGATTGAGAAACAATTTTAGTGTTCGCCACAACCGGCATAAAATTGACATCACCTTTCCAGCGGGGCACAATATGAATATGCAGGTGCCCAGGAAAACCGGCACCCGCCGCCTTGCCTAAATTGATACCAATATTATAACCGTTAGGCTTCATGGTTTTATCTAATAATTTTTTTGTTTTTTCCATGAGCTCAAACAATTCCAATTTCTCCGGCGAAGTCAATTTCGTCAAATCAGCAACATGACGATACGGAACAATCATAATGTGCCCATTATTATAAGGATAAATATTTAAAACTGAAAATGTATGCTGAGCGCGTTCCACAATAAATGTGGCTTTATCGTTTTTTTGTTTAATCATCTGGCAAAAAACACATTGCCCCTGATCCCGTTTCTTCAAACGAAAAATATACTTAACACGCCAAGGCGCCCAAAGATAATCCATTTATTTGACCTTAATAATTTTGCTGCGAATTGTTTTGCCGGAGTTGACTTCTAATATGCCATAAGACCGGTAAGGAGCGGTGATGGTATCGGTGGGACTTCCAGGATTAAAATATAAAACGTCACCCACTCTCTCATTAAACGCCATATGCGAGTGGCCAAAAACCACACATTCAACCGCATCACTTTTAAATTCTCGACGGACACTATCTAAAACCTGCTGAGGCGAACCGGTACCATGGAAGACGCCAATCGCATGTCCTTCGAGATTTAAAATTTGCTTACCCGGCAGACGGCGCGCCAAAGAAACCTCATCCATATTTCCATGCACGGCTTTAATTTCTTTAATTTCTGCCAATCTTTCAAAATCCTTAAGTGTACAAAAATCTCCCGCATGAATAATCAAATCCAGCCGGTTAAATTCTTTCACCATTTGCTGTGGCAAAAGACCTGAATGCGTATCAGCGACAACGCCTATTTTCATTTCACAATAAAAGGTTTATCATAAAAACTTAAAAGCGCGTTTAATTCTTTCTCATTCCAAATCCACATGCGTTCTTGCAAGGCCTTGACCCGCGTATTTTCGTCTAAATTTTCTAACGAAATAATTATCCGTCGCTGAGGTTTCTCTTGGGACTTTTTTAAGGCGGCCAAAAAAGTATTAACGTCATTTTCACATAAGCCGTCTTTTTTAAAGACAATGAACCAAGGCCCTTCTTCGCTGACCGCTTTAATCACTTCAAACTCGGTTTTCGTTGTATCTTCCCATGAAATCGGCATGATCTCTTGAAAGGCCGGCAATTTATATTTCCGGCCGTTGAGACTGAAAGCTTCATTATCAAAACACGTTAAAAGCTCGACGATACGCGAAGAAAATTCCTGCTCAGAAATCAGCTGAAAATTATTAACCGCTCGTCTTAGGTCTTCGCGCAAGCGTTCTTTTTGTTTTGAGAACGGGCGTTCAACCGATTGGATTCTTTTTTGAAACACATACTGAATCCAATATTTGAGCAGTTTATCCTGAAAATGAAAAAGCTGGCCGTGCTTAACAATCACACCTATTTCCAAAAGACAGTTAATGCGGTTATTAAGTGTCGCAGATTTAATACCCAAATGATCGGAAATGTCTTTAATTTTATTTTTGCCGTTGGCTAAGGCAATCAAAAGTGACGCCATGCCATGATTATTTTTCCCCTGGCACAAATCGCGCACAATCGTTTCGAAATGCCGACTTAAAATCCCCCAGCTGTCTAAAATTACATTTTCAATCGCCTCGGTCACGAGAGGCATATAAACTTCCGTCTGCTTATGCAGAAGACTTAAACGGCTTAATTCTTTAACAATTAAATTCAAGTAAAGTGGATGCCCGCCAGTAAAATCGGCCAGAAAGTTACGCGGCTGTTCGTTGATATGCACTTCATTAAGATGGTATTGAATAAACTGCTGGCTGGTTTGGGAATCAAATGGTTCAATCTCGATAACTTCGAAATTGCCGAAAAGCAGTGAAAGTTTTTCAGAAAGGATTTTTTTGGCGATAATGGGAAATGAACTGGTCACGATATAAATACATTTTTGCTGGGTCATGATTTTTTTACCCAGTTCTTGAAATACCTCCAGGATATCAAACCCCTGTAGATCCTGGAACTCATCCAAAATAATGACGCAGTATTTGCCCGATTCAATGGTGAAAACATCCGGCAACGAAATCAACTGACGGTAAGCTTCATCGACCTTCTCTTTGGCAAGATGCGCTTGAACACTTTTAATCACTTCAATTGTCTGCGGAATAAACGGATGGGCATTTTCGATAAGCAGTGTTATGTCGTCGAATAAAGGAAGATTTTTGGATTTAGAAAAATTATATAAAAGACTGCGGATAAATTTCGCGAAAAAATAATAAAGATCTTTATGATCCAAATCAATGTCAATAACAATAAGAGAATCTTCTTCAAGTTCAGCGGTAAACTTTTCCAAAATTGAGGTTTTACCGACAAACCGGTTGCCTAAAAAAGCAACATTCTGCCGGTACCCTTCTTTAAGGTCAAGGACCCGGCGTTTCAATATCTCTAGAGTTGTTTTGCGTCCAAAAAAATGACTGCCCATAAAACCTACATGTACGGATTGCACCGTTTAAAAAAAATTTTTATTGCGGCAGATAAAATAATGGATTATCTGCCCGAGCATTTCTTCTTATTTCAAAATGTTCAAACGCTAAATCGCCTTTTTTACCAACTTGCGCAACTGGCTTCCCTTGGTCGACTGCCTCATCCAAACCAACGAGCAGTTTGGAATTCTGCGCATAAACTGAATGATATCCGTCGGAGTGGGCAACAATAACGGTATAAGCATAGCCGTTTAAATAATCGGCAAAAACAACTTTGCCGGAACGGGCCGCTTTCACAACCTCACCTTCACTGGCCTGAATATCAATGCCTCGGTTGACATCCAAGCCTTTATGATTTCCAAAATAAGAAATAACAGTTCCCTTGATTGGCCATTGAAAGTCATTATCCTTAGGTCCTTTTTCAGGGATAGTGACCGTCCGGACTTCATCAGCGCCAGGAATAAAAATCAGTTGGTCTTTTTCAATTTTGGCGACATTAGGAATATTGTTGCTTTTGATGACTTCGTCAATACCGACCCCATACGTCTGTGCGATCCGCCAAAGCGTTTCACCGGGATGAACTTTGTGGTAAACACCCTTGCCTACCGGCTTGGTTGCCGTGGGCAAGACAGCTGTTTTCGTTGCCGACGGGGGTGTTGTGGTCGCGCAACCGGCGATGATTGAAACTAAGCCCAGCAAAATTCCGGTCAGGATTTTTTTAGTGCTCAATTTTATACCTTTAATTTCATGCTGGGTTTTTCCTTCACGAAAAATTTAGTCTTTTAATCAAAGGAAAAACCTTAGCATTAAATTTTGTCATCCCTTGGGACGACAAAATTTAAGCGAGGGACGGGGATTGAACCCGCGACGTCAAGCTTGGGAAGCTTGCATTCTACCACTGAATTACCCTCGCATATTCGTTGGTCCGTTGTTCGTTGTTCGGGGAATTCATGTTTTTATTTAAAAAAATAGAAGAACGAATTCCACGAACAACGAAAGCAGAGACTGTTGAATGATAACATTTGAACGCGAATTCTCGCGAATTGCACACAAATATTCGCGAATATTAGTGTGCAATTCGCGAGAATTCGCGTTAACCTTTCGATTTTTCAACAATCTCAAAGCACGAACGACGATTCAACTCATGACCTTCAAAAATCTTTTAGTTGCCTCTAACGGCGAAGGCGCTTCACAAATCGCCCGGCAAACAGCGATACGATTAATCCCTTGCGTTTTCAAAATCTGCGCTTTTTTTAAATCAATCCCGCCGATCGCAAAAATAGGCAGCGGCGTTTTTCGAATCGCTACTGTTAGCAAATTTAAATCCATCGGCTCACGGTCTGGTTTGGTTTTCGTTTTAAAGACTGAACCAAACCCGATGTAATCAGCACCCTCATGCACGGCGTTTTTTAGCTGCGGCCATTTCTGACAAGAAGTCCCGATAATCGCTTGAGGTCCTAAGATTTTTCTCGCCAGCGAAACGGGTAAATCATCTTGTCCGACATGAACTCCGTCGGCGCCTGAAGCCGAGGCCAAATCCGCGCGGTCATTTAAGATAAAAGGCACGCGGCCTTTTAACAATTTAACGAGCTTCTTAGAAAAATCGAAAATTGCTTTGGCCGAACTCTGTTTATCGCGAAGCTGTATAATATCAATACCGCCGGCAACCGCCTGCCGCGCGGTTTCAAACAACGCCTCGAAACCCGCCACATCTCGGTCTAAAATCAAATAAATCTTAGCGCCCAACAATTTTTGTTTCGACTGCATAAGTCTGATAACGCAATTTCTTTAACCGTTCGGCGGTGCGGGTATCGATCAGCTTCACGAATTCTTCCAAAACCCGTAACGATTCTTTAAGCCGCTGTGAATTTGCGTAAAGAATGTCGTCGACATCTTCCCGCTTTAGTTCTGAAACTTGCGAACGAACGCCGATATCGCCTTCAATGTTACGTTCTTTTATTAACTTTTTTACATCTAAAGCTTCAACCGCCGCGGTTAATTCGTGGCGGATTCTTTTATAAGCCCGCGTGTTGGCTGAATCATCCCGGATAAAACGGCAAACATCTTCACAAACCCGCGCCGCTTCTTTGGCCCGGTTAAAATTAGCATCGATCGTCCGCCAAATTTTCTTGTCATCTATTTTGGACACTGCTTTAAAATATTTTCGATGATATTCGTCGTGGAGAATGAATCCACATATTTGATAAATTCAACCCGGCCGCCGTTTTTCTTAACGATATCAGCACCGACGACTTCTTTGCCTTTCCAATCCGCACCTTTAATCAAGACATCAGGTTTAAGAGCTTCAATAACTTTAATCGGCGTTGGTTCGTCAAAAATGGTGACAAAATCAACACACGCAAGTCCTGCCATTAAGGCCGCGCGTTCCTTTTGACCAACAATAGGTCTTAGCGGTCCTTTAATCGCCTGCACGGATTGATCACTATTTAAAGCCACAATCAAAATACGGTTATTCTTTTTAGCGCTTTCTAAATAACTAACATGACCAAAATGTAAAATATCAAAACACCCATTAGTCAACGCAATTGCTTGTCCTTTGCGACGTAATGGCGCAAGACGTTTTTTCAAAGAAGCCAGATTTAAAATTTTGTTTTGCGAATTCATTTTGTCAAATTACGAGCATCCACAAAACGCGGAATGTTTTCTTAAGAAAATTGATTTTCAACGAGTTCGCAAATGGTATGCGCCATACAGATGTGTGATTCTTGAATGCGGGCGGTTATTTTTGAAGCGGCAATTAAATTGACATCGCATAGCGGCGCCAAATTTCCGCCGCTGCCACCGGTCAAAGAAATAACTTTAAGCCCTAGCTCCTTAGCTTTTTTTACACCTTCAATAACATCTTTGGAATTACCACTGGTTGAAATCGCGACAACCACATCACCGGGGCGGCCAAGGGCTTCGAGCTGGCGGGCAAAAACGATGTCGAAGCTGTAATCATTTCCGAGGGCGGTTAGAATGGAGGTGTCGGTCGTTAAGGCCAAAGCGGCTAAAGCGCGTCTTTCCTTTTGGAAACGCCCGACGAATTCAGCTGCAATATGCTGACTGTCGGCGGCAGACCCGCCGTTTCCCATAAATAAAATCTTGCTGTTATTCTTTAAAGCGGCAGCAATGATCTCAACCGCTTTAATCATGGCATCAAGATTATTCTTTAACGTTTCTTGTTTAACGCGGATCGATTCCGCGAAAATGGATTGAATAATTTCTTTCATAAATATCACGAAACAGCGGGTCCTGCCACGATGATACGTTCGTGGGCCCCTCCGCCCGGTGTAGATCCTCCCACTCTCTCCTCACCGCGTCACCCGCTGTCAACGAATGGCTTTAATAATTATAGTGATTAATAAGCGCAAAAAACTTTGGCCATGTCATAAAGATCCATGTCAACTGTCTTACGGCGCTTTAAGGCCTCTTCAATTTCAACGGATTGGAGTTTGTTATCTCGGATGCTCACCATCTTGCCGAATTTATTTTCTTTAACCAATTCAACCGCTTTAACTCCAAAACGGGTCGCGATGATGCGGTCATAGGCACTGGGCGCGCCACCGCGTTGAATGTGGCCCAAAACACTCACGCGCGTGTCGTAGCCGGTGTTTTCTTCAATGGCTTGCGCTAAAATTTCACCGACCGCGCCGAAACGAAAATGCCCAAAATCATCGACGTGATTTTTGCGTTTCGTGTCCGGACAACCCTGCACTTGGGTTCCTTCGGCGATCACAATCAAGGTTGAATTTTTTCCGCGTTTATGGCGGATCTTAACCAAATCGCAGATGTCTTTAATATCGACGGGAATTTCAGGAATCAAAATCATGTCCGCGCCGCCGGCAATTCCCGATTCAAGTGCGATCCATCCGGTATAAATTCCCATGACTTCGATAACCATGATCCGGTGATGGCTTTCGGCGGTTGTATGCAAACGATCGATGCATTCAGTTGCGATATTAACCGCGGTGTCGAATCCAAAAGCGTAATCCGTTCCCCACAACGCGTTGTCAATCGATTTAGGAACTCCGACGACCTTCACAATATTTTCCTGCTGAAAATTCAAAGCAACCCGCAGTGTATCTTCACCACCGATCGCAATCAGCGCATCGATGCCGCTGCGTTTGTAATTTTCCTTAATTTGTTTAATGGATTCGTCATCTTTGAGAGGATTAATGCGGCTTGTGCCCAGGATCGTACCGCCGCGGTCCAAAATGCCGGAAACCGCGCGCAAATCCAAAACGCGCATGTCATTTTCGATCAATCCGGCCCAGCCGTTTTTGATTCCCGTCACAACGTAACCTTCTTGCATCGCCTTACGCACGACGGCGCGGATAACCGAGTTTAGCCCCGGACAATCCGCTCCTCCTGTTAGCACGCCAATTTTTTTCATAGATCAAACTTTCTCAAGGTTAGCGTAAATTCATGCCCGATACCCCTGGAAGGGAATCGTTGGTGTCGGTTGATCAGGACGCTCCGGGAAATCACCTTTATAACGTTTTGATTTAACTTCTTCCGTCGATATTTTCATGACGTGAATACGGACGGTCACGGTTTCTTCGAGGCCGATCATTTCTTGAATTTTGTATTTAATAGAATCTTGTAGACGAGCGGTCAATTCGGGGATATTGACATCAGCTTTCAAAGTTAAACGCGCTTCAATGTCGAGTCCTTTTTTGGTGGCGATCATATTGGCTCGTACTTCCTTAACTTCTGGTTCGCGCATCGCTAAACGCTTGACCATATCTTCCATCGCGAATAGCGAGATCGTAACACGGCCGGAAGGATTATCGAAGGCAATCGTTCGTTCTTTCTGACGGGCGCCGGAAATAATACGGGCGAACAGAAAACTCAACATGATAAAAGCTATACCGACGACACCAATAATAAGTCGAATTTGTAAATCATTAGCGGTGATATTCAAATAATAGGTAGCTTGGCTTACTAAATTAGAATCAATTCGTGAGGCAAATAAAATCATTAAAACCCCAATGGCGGTTATGGTGATCACATAAAAAAGCAACGCAATCCTGGTAAAAAATTTCATGTCTTCCCCCTCTCTATACCTTGGACGTTGACATTGACTTCACGTAAATGAACATCCGTGGATTTTTCAACCGCCATACGGACAACATCTTGAACCTGGCGCGCCGCTTCGGGAATATTAATGCCGTAACGGACATAAACTTTGAGTTCGATCGTGACTTGATTATTTTTGTCGACGGAAACGAGTACTCCGGGCGTTTTTTTATGACCGAATAAATCCAAAAATTGAAGACCCATATCTTTGGGGATTAAAGAAACACCGTCGATTTCTTCTACAGCGAGTGCTGCAATATCGCCGATGACTTTTTTATGGATCTGAATCGATCCGAGATCAACTTTTTGGTCGGTAAGCATCAATGTCCCTCCGCGTCATTTTTCATTAATTTTTCCAGGAAATGCGTTGAGACCGTCCCATTTAAAAAGTCCGGATGATGCAGGATGTCTTGATGAAGACCAATCGTTGTTTTAATGGGACTGACATAAAATTCTTCCAAAGCGCGAAGCATAATGCGAATCGCTTCCCCTCTATTTTTACCATAAGTAATTAATTTGGCAACCATAGAATCATAGTACGGGCCGATCACATAGCCGGGATAAATATGCGTGTCGATACGCAAACCTGGCCCGCCGGGCAAATTCAGTTCTTCAATCTTGCCGGGAGACGGCATAAAATTATTTTGCGGATCTTCGGCGTTAATCCGGCATTCGATGGCAGCGCCGGTCATTTTTACGTCATCTTGTTTTAGTTTAAGCTTTTCGCCGGCGGCAATCTTGATTTGTTCCTTAACTAAATCTATGCCGGTCACCATTTCAGTCACCGGGTGTTCGACTTGAATCCGTGTATTCATTTCCATGAAATAAAATTCACCGGAAGCATCCAATAAAAATTCAACTGTTCCCAATCCACGGTAGTTAACGCTTTTGGCCGCCCGCACTGCTGTTTCGCCCATTTTCCGTCGGAGTTTAACGTTAAGTCCGGGTGACGGCGCTTCTTCCAATAATTTTTGGTGGCGGCGTTGAATGCTGCAATCCCGTTCGCCTAAATGGATGATATGCCCGTGATGATCACCCATGATTTGAATTTCAACATGGCGCGGTTCGTTGACATATTTTTCGATGTAAACATCTGGATTGCCGAAGTTCGCTTCCGCTTCGGTGCGAGCCATATTAAAAGAACTGATCAAGCTCACATCATTATGACAAACCCGCATGCCTTTACCGCCGCCGCCGGCCGCGGCTTTGATAATAACAGGATATCGAATCCGCTTCGCGATATCGAGCGCTTCTTCTTGGCCCTTGATGACACCTTTACCGCCGGGCGTTAAAGGGACGCCGATTTTACGGACCGTTTCGCGCGCGATCACTTTGTCACCCATCGCACGGATGGCTTGCGGTGTCGGACCTATGAATTTAATGTTACAAGATTCACAAATCTCGGCAAAGTGGGCGTTCTCCGCCAAAAATCCGTAACCGGGATGAATCGCTTCGACATCGGTAATTTCGGCGGCGGATATGATGGCTGGAATATTTAAATAACTCTCCCGGCTCGCCGGAGCGCCGATACAAATCGCCTCGTCGGCAAAACGAACATGCAATGAGTTTCGGTCCGCCTGCGAATAAATCGCAACCGTGCGGATGTTCATTTCTTTACAAGCGCGAATAATGCGCAGGGCAATTTCCCCGCGGTTAGCAATCAGAATTTTTGAAAACATAGATTTGATTTGAGATTAAACCGGTTCTACAACAAAAAGAACCTGACCGAATTCAACCGGCTCCGCATTTTGAACCGTTACTTCGATAACCTTACCTCTAACCTCAGATTTAATTTCATTCATGAGTTTCATGGCTTCAATAATACAAACGACTTGCCCTACTTCAACGGTTTGACCAACTTCAACAAAAGGGGCTGACTCTGGTGAAGGGGCGCGATAAAAAGTTCCGACCATGGGCGAGGTAATTTCAACTGTTTTTCTAGATGATACTGGCGCAGCGGAGGGTATTTCAGCGGAGGGTTTGGATGGAGTTGCGGAAGGAAGCGATTCGACACGGTACGACGGGGGTTGGAGGCGAAAAGATTCTGGAATGTCGTAGGAGATCGCTTTTTTAATCCTAATTTTTGTCCCTTCTTTTTCGATCTCCAATTCGGTTAGGTCGTTCTCATTCATGAGATTGACCATTTCCTTGATCTCTTTTAAGTTCATTTTTGTACCCTTTCGACGTATTGGCCGTTACGGGTATCGATTTTTACCCAATCACCTTTATCAATAAAAAGTGGAACCTGCACAACAGCGCTTGTGTCAATCGTGGCCGGTTTGTTGCCTGAACGGGAAGAATCCCCGCGGATACCGGGTTCACTTTCGATGATTTGAGCAATGATGAAATTGGGGAGATAAATTCGTTGGATTTGGCTGTTATAGTAAACGCCGATCACTTCCATATTGTCCTGCAGAAATTTGACGGCGTCGCCGATTTGTTTAAGGGTAAGCGTTTTTTCTTCAAAGCTGTTTTGATCCATGAAATGAAAATCATCGCCGGAGCGATAGAGATATTGCAGTTTGTTTTCTTCTAAGTTAACATCGTCGATTTTATCGGCAGAACGAAAGGTACGTTCGAGATTTAAATCTGTTTTGAGATTTTTCAGTTTGAGCCGGACAAAGGCCGCGCCTTTTCCGGGTTTGACGTGGGTCACTTCATTTACAATATAAACTTCATTATTAACTAAAATGCCAATGCCTGTACTTATTTCGTTAATGGATATCGTCACTTAAGACCTCACATCCTTTTTGGGTTACCAGAACCATTTCTTCAAGTCGAATGCCAAATTTCCCCGGCAGGTAAACCGCCGGCTCAACTGTCACAATCATCCCTGCTTTCAAAATAGCATTCGAATGAGGCGAAAGCCGCGGAGCTTCATGAATTTCAAGACCAACCCCGTGTCCCAAACCATGCCCGAAAAATTTATCTAAACGGTTTTTCTTTAAAAAGTTACGCGCTTCAAAGTCGACTTCTTTGGCCGGGATGCCAGCCGTAATCTTTTGGATTGCTCTTTGCTGCGCTTCCTTCACCAAATCATTAATTTGGCTCACAAAGCGCGGTATTCTACCCAAAAAGAACATACGTGTCAAGTCGGACTTATAGCCATTTATGTCGATTCCCATATCAAGAAGAACCGGCTCGTCTCGACGGATTTTACGGGTTGTTGGCTTGGCATGCGGGTAGGCGGCATTCGGGCCTGAGGCGATAATCGGTGGGAAAGAAAACGTCACATCTTTAAATTTTACAAAAGTTTCTAGCTTACTTAAAATTTCTTTTTCGGTTACACCTGGTTTAATGGAAGGCTTGATAAAGTTCAGGGCTTCTTGGTGTAGACTTAAGGCCTGTCGCATCATGTCGACTTCAGCAGGCGATTTTATTTCTCGTAAGTATTCAACCAAATTGTTCACTGGCTTTAAAGTAACTGTCTTAGGACAATGATGGGCTAATTGCTTAAAAGCAGCGAATGAAATATGCCGATCATCGAATCCAATTGCTTTAATTTTTAGGGTATCCGCAATCTCAAAAACCGTCTCATCCATTATTTTATGATAACGTTTAACGCTAATGCCTTTCAACCCCTGCTGGGCTTCTGAGATGTAACGAAAATCGGTGATATAAAAAGTTTTCTTAGGCGTGACGAAAAGCCAAGATTCTGAAGCGGGAAAGTCCGTTAAATACCGGATATTAACATCTTTGGTAACGAGATAAGCATCAATTGTTTGTTTTTGGAAAGATGAAACGAGTTGTTTAAGGCATGGATTCACTTCGAATTAATTATCTTTTTGAGACAAAAAACTTATGATGGCTTGTAGACCTAGCACATAGCTAAGAACGCCAAAGCCGCTAATCTGACCGACGGCCACTGGCGCAATGAGTGATGTGTGGCGGAAATGTTCCCGTGCGTAAATGTTGGATAAGTGAACTTCAACGGTAGGAATGCGAACAGCAAGCAAGGCATCGCGAATCGCCACACTGGTATGTGTATATGCAGCCGGATTGATTAAAATCGCGTTTACCCCGTCAGTTTTTGCTTGCCCGATCGTATCGACAATGTCGCCTTCGTGGTTGGATTGCATGATCTTTAAAGAGAACTCATATTTAGCGGCAAGATCTTCGAGTTTCGCATTAATGTCAGCGAGTGTTGCTTTTCCATAAATTTCGGTTTCACGCTGGCCGAGAAGATTCAAGTTCGGCCCGTGAATGACTAAAATTTTCTTCATAAACTATTTCTCCGCTTCATCAATCAGCAAAACCGGAATGCCGTCTTTAATCGGATATTTGCGGCCGCATTTGGTGCAGACAATCTTGTTATCTTTTAAAATGACATCCGCCTGACAGGCCGGACACGCTAAAATCGCTAACAGTTCTTTATCGATCATGTGGTCGGTTTCCCTTCCTTACCAGCCAATTCCACATAACGCAGCTGCAATTGGTATAAGGAATTGGTTAGAAGCTCATTTTCTTCCTGGGTGAGATTACCGACGGTCTTTTCTTTAAGTAACCCGAGTGTATCGATTAAAAACCGCGCTTGTTTTAAATTCTTTTCCGTTTGATTGGTCAAGGGATGGGGCATGTCGCCTAAAAAAATCATGGCTTGGAACGCCAGGCTTGAGATATAACTAAAAAAATCGAGCCCGGAAAAATCATCTGGATCGGAGGCTTGGGGATTGGACTGGTTGTCTACCGGGGATTGAGACGCTACTGGCTCTTTTGTTTTTTCGCTTTCAACAGCGTCTTTCCAAGATTCATCTACAAATTTATCGTCGTGCATAGGAATATCCTTATTAAGTGGTAAGCATCAAATTTCCAATTCCAATGTTATTAGAATTTGGTGCTTGAAATTTTTTGTTAAGTTCAATAGCGGTCTAGAATATCATTTGCCCTCTAAGTTGTCAACCGACCCTCTGCTATCTTTATTCCCTTAAAATCTGTGCAGCCACTTTTAAAATATCATACTGGGTGACAATACCTGCCAGATAAAAATTTTTGTCTACAATAGGAATACAGCCATATTTATTATCCACCATAAGCATGATCGCCTTGGCCACGGCATCTTCGGGATGAAGTGTACAAGGATTTTTTGTCATAACATTTTTTAAAATATGTGTATTCAGACTATTTTGATCATAATACCAGCTTCCGTCATCCAAAATCCGGGGCGCCTGAATCCGGTATAAGTCCCGCTGAGTTACGAGCCCGGTCAATTTATTGTTCTTGTCTATAATGGGCAGATGCCGGATTGTAAATTGGCGAAATCTGTCTTCAACGCAACTAAACGGTTCATCCTCATGAAGGCCTATCACTTTAGTGGTCATAATTTCTTGTAAGGTTACTTTATTCAGGAGAAGCTTAATGTAATAATCTTCAGGATGGTTCAGCGCCATTAGTATTACCTTTTTTCGAACCGTTAATTTTTTCATAAATCGCCTTAATCTCAAAAGGCTTTAAAGCCCGGCGATAATACCGAAAATCATCAATGGCGCCTTTAAAAAAGGAATCCTCACCTTTCCCGGCCATATTTCTCGAGCCAATTCTTCCATTATTAAAATTCGGATAATCTACAAACCACGTTGTAAAATTGTCTTTCTCGTCAATACCATTTAAGGGCACTGGTTGTCCATTTAAGTATATCTGGGGTTTAATCCCATCTTGAACTAAAGCGAAATGCCACCAAGGATTACTAACAGACTTTCTTTTGGTGATTAAATTCCAGGAGGGATTTAATCGACCTTTGAAACCTGAAATTATCTGCTCCGTACGAGTATCTTCATTTATGATAAATTTCAGTGATTCACTATAACTTCCAAATGAAAGTAGCGTTCCATCCCCTCCATCACTTTTAGCCCAAAACATGATTGTGCCAATAGCATCATGACTAACAGCTTTCTGAAGGCTATCAATATTAATGCTCTGATTAAAACCATTGAAGCTCAAAGCATTGCCAACGACCCCAGCGACAATTATAAATTGCGGCCCAATCAAAAAACCATTATGTCCGCCGGTACCTTTATCAAGAATGATATTTCCTTGGATACTGTCAAAAGTGTAATAAACATAGGGCTCATTCAAATCCTGAGAAATTTCTTCTTCATTTCTCGAGGGAAACAATCGTTCAGCCTGATTCAGCCTTAACCCTAAGTTTTTTACAACATCATTCTTCGCTTCTAAGCGGTCAACTTTCCAAGTTATAGACGAAAGGTTTTGGAGCTCCGTTTCCATAGGAACTATTTTAGAACTTGTAGCCTCAATATTTTTAAGACGACTTTCTAGCTGTTGTAAACGCTGACCTTGGTAATCAACAATAACGCCAAAAATAATAATTATAATTATAGAAATGAAAAAATATTGTGTTTTCATACTGATTCAATTTGATTGTGGTCTTTAGAAAGTTTTTTGTCAATTTCTATACAAGCCACCACAACGGCCATAAGGACCCACATTAAATTCCCCAATTGAACAGAATAAAAATTGGTATCAACAAAACTATGAACGAGAAACCCAAACAGCCCATATAAACTTCCCGAAGCGGTTAAAAACAAAAAAGGGTCATGAACCTTAGACAAATTAAAAAGGGCATATCGAAAAAGAGTCCAGATAATAAAAAGCAACGATATTAATCCAACAAGACCCATTTCAGCTGTCAGCTGCAAATAGCAATTATGCGGGTATCCGCCCCAAATAATTTTATAATTCTTAGCGACCATAGAATAAGCATTGATGCCAATGCCAAAAACTGGATAGCGTCGAATAATAGATAACGCTTCTTCCCAATAGGTGGATCTTCCTGAACCGCTAAAATGCAAAAAGAATTCTGAAATTTTTCCCCAAGGAGATGAGACATTTAATAACATCCTCTCAGCTTCTAGTTCTTCATGTGTTTCCGGTGTTCCTTCACGTAATAAAGATATATTGCGTTCCTCTTTCATTTTCGGAAAAAAAATAAGCCAAAAAATAATAATTGTAATTACTGATAAATAAAATTTTCTGGGATGATGAATTCCCCAAAACAACAACGCCAAAAAGAAAGCCAGCCAAGCACCCCGGGAATATGTCCAACCTAAACAGGCCGCCGTCAATAAGAAAAACACAGCGCAAAAAATCTGCAGCCAGATCAACGAATTTTGATTTTGGGAGGCAACGTGATCTTTTTTTGTCAAAAAAATAAAATTAAATAATATAAGACAAATGACTACCAAATAACCCCCAAAATCATTCGGATGACGAAAAGATGACATAATCCGTCCAAATTCAATAGCTTTATGCCAGATAAATTCCCGGCCAGTGATCAATTGAACAATACCATTGATCGTCGCCAACAAAGCCGAAACAAAAAAGACGCCCATAAAAATTTTCAGCGACCTTTTATCTTTAAAAGCTTCAACGAATATAAAATACGTAAAGGTCCATTCTAACAATTTAAACATAAACCCTTTAATACTTAGCATTTTGTATTGACTTACAAAAATAGAAACGAATCCAGCCAAAATAAATAAAGCCATCGGCCCACTAAGGCAGCTTGAATAAGGTTTTATTGTTATAAGAAACTTCTGGAGACGCTGTTTAAACGATTGGAAGTGTTCTGATGAAGATTTACTGAAAAATGCAAAAGTGAGAATCACCCGCTTTATAAGGAAAAAAAAAAGAGCCAAAGAAAAAAAACTCTCTACAAGCCCAATTGATATTGGGACGGAATATATCATCGCGCATAATGAGAAAACCATTACCCGCTCGCAACAAGCAATGGAACGCTCAATCGACATAAAGGACAAATTAGTTCAAATATGTTTATGATTTAGTTGGACGACCGCAACTTCTAAGGCAGCCATTATCCAAAATAAAGCCACAAGCTGTAGAGAAAAGAAATTCGTATCGACAAAGCTATGTAGCAAAAATGCTAGCAGACCACTTAAGACCGCAGCACTTAAAGTTTGAAATTTATCTAGTGGTACCTTGCCGCGAATAAATTTTAAACTGTTAGTAAATAAAGCGCCCAGAATAGTTCCAAAGGCCAAAAGTCCTAAAAAACCCACCTCCGCAGCCAATTGGATATAACAGTTATGCGCATAAGTCGGCGTATAATAAGCGGGACCTCTTAATAAACGCCCAAATTCGCTGAAGGTCGTCATGAAAGTATTCGGACCGTAACCGAAACAAGGGCGGATTAAAATCATTTTTAAACTATCAAGCCATAGTTGCGTGCGCCAGCTCGCCGTTAAATGAAGATTTTGTTGATCCAGTCTAGCGGCTTTTAAATGAATTGTAAAGAAAATACCCACCGAAATTAAGGCAATTATGCTACTTATGATAATAAAAAATCTAAACTTCTGCGCCGCTTTTATCCAAATAAAAAAGACGACTAATCCCACCATCACCGCTACCCAAGCCCCCCGTGAAAATGTCAGGAACAAACTGCATAAACTCAAAACGAATAAAACCTCATAAACTATTCTTAATTTCCGGTTCACTTCTTTAAGGCAAAACCATAAATTAACAAAAACCACAAAAATCAAATAGGCCGAAAGATTGTTAGCGTGTTGTAAGCTGGCCGTCGCACGGCCATCGGTTATCCGATAACCCAAGAAAATATCTCTATTAGTCACGAAGAATTGTTGGAGTGTGTCCAATATAATTGCCGCCGATGTAATCAAAAATATATTAAAAGCCCACATAATGTGTTTCTTCTCTCGAAAAACTTCTAAAAAAAGAAAATAAATTACAAACCATTCGAGTGTCTTAAAAGCTAACCCATTCAAGCAATAAACAGGCATTGCACTCGTAATGGCGGAAACAAAAGCGAAAATGATAAAAATACTTATTGGGATGTTGAGAAAACTGGCTGGTAGTTTAAAGGCTTCAGCTAACCGAGATCGAGTGGTTAAGGTTTTATCTTGGAATGAATAGATATAAAGCCAAGTTTTTTTGACAACGAATAATAGTAAGGCTGTTACAACTGAACTTTCGACGACAGCTTTGCTGTAAGGCAGCCAAAAAATCAATACATACAAAAAAAATCGGATCGCTGTATCGATCCGCCGCGCGACATTCTCTTTTTGAAAAATCATTTCTGGCTAATATGCCCCTTTCCCTTTAATAACTACAGGAAAAGTCTGAAATAAAATGTTTAGATCCAACCAAAAAGACCAGTTATTAATGTACCAAATATCCCATCTTAATAGACGGGAAAAAGAAATATCGCTGCGGCCGCGAATCTGCCATAATCCGGTGATTCCTGGCCGGACCTCTAAGCGTTTTAGCTGCCGGAAATCTTCTTTTTCCACCTGATGAATCGGCAGCGGCCGCGGTCCGACAAAACTCATTTCTCCTTTAACCACATTAATAATCTGGGGCAACTCATCTAAGCTGTACTTCCGCAAAATTTGTCCAAAAGGTGTAACCCTCGGATCTTTCTTAATTTTAAAAATCGGACCGTCCACTTCATTTTGGTGGTGTAATTTAGGCAACAAATCATCGGCATTGAAAACCATGCTGCGGAATTTATACATTTTAAAAATCCGTCCTCCCCGGCCATACCGCTGAGACTGATAGAAAACCGGTCCGGGGCTATCAAGCTTAATCATCAAAGCAATCACGAGCAAAATAGGCAAAAATAATATAAAAGCGCATAAGCCCATAAAAAGGTCAAAAATTCTTTTGCCCGATTGTTTGCTAGAATGTTCCGCATCACAATATTCCAAAATGGGAATGAAACCAATGTTGTATTTACAAAATTCTCCCGTCGTCAATTCGAATCCCTGCGGCACAACGCGGACAGTCACGTGCAGATCTTTGGCTTGTTCAAGCAAATTTAGAAAGACCCGGCTGTCATGGTGAATCGTAATAAAAACTTTATTAACAAATTCTTTTCGCGATATTTGCATGAAATCGGAAAGCTTTCCCAATACTTTTAAAGATGAATCCGGATAAGGTGTCCCGATTTTAAAATCATCCAGAAAACCGATGACCTTAATTCCAAGCTCGGGCTTGGCCTGAATTTCATGGGCCAGCGCCCGTCCGACTTTACCGGCGCCGATAATAACTGCGTTGAAATTATTATAACCACGTGACACAAGGAAATTCACAAAATACCGTTTCAAGATCCGCCACAACGACAAAAAGAAAATCTGCGACAAAACGGTAATTACAAAAATCGTCCGCGGAAAGCCTTCGATCTTAAAAATATATTTGACCACAATAATTAAAAGCGCAGCCAATCCCACCGATTTCACAACCGTCCAAACCTCAACCGATTCGCCTAATTCCCGTCGGGTTTGATATAGATTGTTGGCGTTATTGACAAAAATAACAGAGACTAACCAGGCGATAAAAATCAAACGGAAATAATTGGAGGATTCAAATAATAAATAATCAAACCGGACGGGGAAAGATAAAAGCTCTTGTCGGGCCCAACAAGCGCCGTAGATAGATAAATAGAGGAAGAATAAATCAATGCCGATGTAGGCAAGTTGGATAACAACGTGTTTAGAAATGAATTTCATAACAATTAATGTGATTGTACCGACTGTGGTTTCGGTTTAAATAGATCGCCCAAGGCCAGATAAATAAAAATACTGTTGCCAACCAGATACCTTTTCCACAAACGCCGTGGTTCACAAATCAGACGGAAAAACCATTCGAGCCCGGCTCGCTGCATCCAACGCGGGGCCTGCTTTTTAACGCCCGATAGAAAATCAAACGCGGCGCCCACGCCTATCATGACCGGCACATCCAATTTATCGCGGTGGTTTTTCATCCAAAAATCTTGTTTGGGCGAACCTAAACTAACCCACAAAATATCCGGCTGTGATTTATTAATCAATTCTAAAACATCTTCTTTCTCCGGATGAAAATCTTTCGTAAATTCCGGTGAATAATGGCCGACAATATTGATCTGTGGAAATTCCGTTTTTAATTTAGTTATCAATTTTAAACAAACTTCTGCCGTTGAGCCATAAAAAAAATGTTTATAATCTTCGCGCTGGCTGACCAAACAAACTTCTTGCATCAAATCCGGGCCATAAGTCCGGGCGATTGTTTTGTGACCTTTGAGTCTGGCGAGCCAAACAACAGGAACTCCATCGGGCGTTACCATTCCTGCTTCATTCACGATCTTATAGTAAGCTGAATCTCTACGGCATTCAACGATCGTTGAAACCGGCGCTACGCAAATATACGTTTTATATTTATTTTTGATCCAAGTACCAATGTAGTCCGCTGCAGAAGATAAATTCACCGCGCTGACGCGCACGCCGCAGATGTCGACTGAAGGAATCGGGTTTGTCATGAGGTTAATAATTTCTCATAAATGCCGCAAGCTCGTTTAGCGATATTATCCCAGTCATATGCCTGCACAATCTCCCGCGAAATGCGTCCTTGAGTTTTTAGTTGATTAAGCTTAAAAAGTTTAATGACCGCGGCACTAATCGTCGCCGGATCATTGTTAGCTAACACAAGGCCATTACGTTCCTGGTCAACGAGCCAAGGTTGAGCGGTCGTGATAACCGGTAAACCGCAGGCCATGGCTTCAAGCGTGCTGACACTGGAACCGGGATAAGAAAACGCACAAATATAAATATCAGACAAAGCATAATAGCGATACAAATCTTTTTCCGGGACTTCTTGAAAATGCCGGATGTGAGTTTGTAATCCGTTGGCGTCAATTAATTGTTTCAATTCTCCTTCGAGATAACCTTTGCCTACAATTATTAGTTTGGCTTGAGGGATTTGTTGAAGAATTTCCGGTAAAGCCAGAATAATTTTGTCAACCCCTTTGTCCGCTGCCAGCCGATTGACGGTAATTAAAACCAAGTCGTTGTCTTTTAAACCAAGCGTCTCGCGTTTTATCTGCGTATTTAAAAAGCTGTCGACCGAACCAACGTCTGTCCCGACGGGCAATACATGGCTGCGTTTAAGATCCAGCTCAAAAAGGTTTGAAACTTCCTTAAGATACACCTCTTCTTCAAATAAAACCGCCTCTGATTTTTTAAAAATAGTTTCCATCGGTTTGATTTTGAAAAAATATTGAACAGGATATTTTAATATAAGACTGTTGTTCTCACGAGTGGAAATTTTTACTTTTTCTTTTTTAATATTCTGCGTTCGACGTCCGATAAGACTTAGAATATTTAAAGGATTAATAATGGAAATCGGATTGGTGAGATAATTGTCCGTAAAAATTTGCGAAACAACCAGCTTGCGTTTAGACAATTGTAAATATTGGTAACTCACCATATCAAAGCTGTGCAGGATATCAAAATTAATTTTTTGCAGATAACCGGCGAGCTTTTGGTTAAAAAGGTGAACGCCGAACCAGCCGATAGGATACTCTAAATACCAGTAAATCGCCGGCGGCAAAAAGGTGTATTGAATCGATTCGAAATTTTCCAAACGCGGGTTTCCCTTATCTAACGGCGCGACAATTTCAACATCAAGGCCTTTTTTCTTTAAAGCTTTCGCGAAATAATAAACATATTTTTGAACGCCGCCTACAGGGTGAAACGGATAAACGCTTTTGGCCGCTAGAATAATTTTCATAGTTTACAAGCGACTGCTGTCACATCCCAAGTATTAGAACTAATTTTCCCGTCGATATTAAGAAAAGGATAAAAGTCCAAGACTTCTAGCCCGCATTGCTTAAAAGTGGTTTTGATTTCCTCAGGCGAGAAATAACGCAAGATATGCTTCTCTCTCAAAAGATTTTTTGTATTTTTCGAATCTAATAACCGGCATGTGTATTTCACTTCACATAGGTTTCGCTTGGTTAATAAACGTGTTTCAGACCGGCGTTCAACTTTTTTATTGTTCCACTCAAAAACTTTCCGTTTTTTCGCCGTGTAATGTTTCACAACCGCGGGAGCATTCCAAAAATCCAGAATAAAAAGCGATCGTTGACCCATGTGATTACTAATATTCATCAAGGTTTGCTTAATGTCGTGGTCTTTTATTAAATAATCAAAGACCGAGAACATACAAATAATCAGATCAAATTTTTGTGAGAATTGAAACCGTTGCAACGGTTGGCAAGACAACTTTGCTTGCAACATTTTCTGCTTCAATTTCATTTTAGCCACGCTCAACATATCTTTCGATGCGTCCATGCCGGTCACTACATATCCTCGTTCGGCCAATGGGATTAAATGATTCGCCGTGCCACAACCTAAATCGAGAATGGTTTTGAAAGAATTAATGTTATGCCGACGGGCTAAGGCTTCTAGGAAAAGACATTCTTCCTTGTAATCTTTGGTTTGATAGAACGCGTCGTAATAGCGGGCGTAGGTTTTAAAAACCATTTAGGCATGACCTTTAATTTTTTTGATGGCGTGGCAGACGGTTCGAATTTCTGACTCAGTTAAACCACTTGAGGAAGGAAGATAAAATCCGGTTTGCGAAATGCGTTCAGTTACTGGGAATTTTTCTTTAGGGCACAAACCCATTTTCTTAAAAATAGGCTGACGGTGCATCGGAATAAAAAATGTCCGGGTTTCGATGCCGCTTTCATACAGCTTTGTCATTAATGTATCGCGGTTCATGCCAAAATTTTTGTCGACCAAAACACCGTACATCCAATAAACGTTTTTTGTTTCTGGTCTTTCAATTGGCAAAGTAAGACCTCGAACATCTTTTAATAAGGTTTGATACTTTGAAGCATTGTTCCGACGGCGTTCAATAAATTCATTGATTTTTTCAAACTGGGCCAGACCTAACGCGGCTTGAAGATTGGTCATCCGGAAATTAAATCCGATTTCTTTGTGAAAAAATCTTTTTTTCTTCAGAAACGCCAGGTTTCTCAGCAAGCGAGCGCGTTCAGCGATGCGCGGATTATTGGTAATGACCATTCCACCTTCGCCGCTCGTTATAATTTTGTTAGCGTAAAAACTAAAAATACCGACGTGACCGATGCCGCCGGCCACTTTTCCTTTATACGTCGCGCCGTGCGCTTCGGCGGCGTCTTCAATCACCATGAGTTTGTATTTCTTCGCCAGCGCTATAATCGAATCCATATCACAAGGATGCCCGTAGATATGAACCGGCATAATCGCTTTGGTACGTTTGGTTATTTTCTTTTCGATTAAAGCCGGATTAAGGTTCCAGGTGTCAGGCTCAACATCCACGAAGATAGGTTTCGCTCCACAATAAATGACCGCAAAGGCGCAGGCGGCGATTGTAAAATCTGGAATAATTACTTCATCGCCAGGGCCAATGCCTAGCGCGGCGACAGCCAGATGTAACGCGGTTGTGCCGCTTGTTGTCCCGACGCCAAAATGAACGCCGCAATAAGCACTAAATGCGTTTTCAAAGGCTTCCAGGTAACGCCCCCCAGATGAAATCTCGTTTTTCTCGATACAGTCGACGAGATATTTTTTTTCGTTGCCGGTTATGAGTGGTGTGCAGACTTGAATCATAATGATAAATGATTTTTTACACTTGGGGCGCTTCACGTGCCGTAAAAGTCGGCGCCCCAAGCCCGCGTTTTTATTAGCGCTACAAATCCCGCCGATTCTCCGGCGTATACGGTCCTTGCTTCACTTCGAGCATGACGGTTTTTTCCAACATTTCAAAACTATGCCCGCCGTTCATTAAAAGCAGTGTGTCACCTGTCTTAACAATACGCGAACAAACCCATTTATCTTCCGTCGAATAAAACGCCACCTTCACTTTTCCCGTCTCAATATACAAAACCTCCTGCGGCGGTTGATCCGACTCGATATGCACCGGCGTATGCTTATGCGGCTTAATTCTTTTTCCCGGCGGATGGATAAGTTTACCGATTTGAATAAGGCTGTCGTTAGAAGTGTAAAAATGCACGCCCTCTTCCAAATCATTTTTGTAAACGATCTTCGCCAGAATAACACCGTCGTGCTGGATTGTTTCTTTTTCCATAAATTTTAGAGCTTTAAGCGAACTTTAGCACAGCCCGCATTTTATCCATCACTTTATTTCTTAATCTCATTCGGTTTTTAAAATAATTAGCCACCGCTTCAAAAACTTCCGGTGTTTCTTTAATGATCTCAGGATATCTAGTCACAGGATGATCCAAAAGGGAAGTTTCAAATCGTTTCGTCCTATAAGTATTGGTGCCCGTTCCATCAAGACCGATATTTTTGACGAGAGAAAAGGTTGGCACCAGAGTCAAACCATTTCGAAAAAATATACTGGCGGCCCACCGGATATCCCAGCCCCCAATCCGCCCCTTCACCTGGTCTTGTAATAGACCATAATAATCATGAGAATTCTTAAAATTATACTCATACTTCATTTTCTCGTCAGTGAATCTAGCCAATAATTTGGTGCCGCTGGGTTCAAAATATTTCCACGCGCGGGCCCACGTGGCCCATCCCCACCCGACACTGCCGCGCAAAAATCCGGATTCGGCGTTCAGGGATTTTATAGGATACATATATCCGCTGATTTCCATAACTTTCTCTTCGTTTGAGTACCGTTCCAAAGCTGCGTTCATATAATTCAAAAAATGCGAAGACAATACCAGATCATCTTCCAACACGATCACCCGTCCATGCTCAGCACAAAAACGTGTTACAGTATCAATGACTTGCCGCGGACAACCGCGGTTCTCCACAGAAGCATGTATCTCAACTTTTTGACACCACATTCTGCTTTTAACGACATCTTTGACCGCATTAATTTTTTCTTGGTCAGCCTCAGTCTTAGGCCCGTCGATAAAGACATGTAATTCACTCGATTTCGCTTCGGCATTTGCGGTTAAAGATTCTAAAACATTACGCACATGATCCGGACGTTTATAAGCAAATAAAACAATGGGGGCTAACTTTGTCATTGAATTATCCAGACTTCATGGTCTCCATTTTGAAATCGGCGGGATCTTATTGATATTCACACGATCTTTGTACCGGTTGGCCACGTCCATAATCTCAACCAAAAGACTGTCATCTAAAGTCGTCGGCGTTAAACCTTTCTTCAGAAAACATTCGTTGGACACCTTCAGATCATTTTTATCCGCTTCCCGGCGAGGATTTTCAATAAAAGCAATTTTCGCGCCTGTCAGCGCCGAAACTTTTTTAGCCAGATCAACCAAACGGTGGGTCTCGGTCATCTGGTTATAAATGTGAACGCGATCGCCTTTTTTCGGCGGATTAATGAGCGCGAGCTCAATACAACGCACGGAATCCTTAATATGGATGAAAGCTCGCGTCTGTCCGCCGGTCCCATAAACTGTTAAGGGATGCCCGACGGCCGCTTCCATCAAAAATCGGTTCAAAACAGTTCCGTAATCACTATCATAATCAAAACGGTTGATCAACCGCTCGTCTTTTTTCGTTTGATCCGTATCGGTTCCCCAGACGATTCCTTGATGAAGGTCGGTAATACGCAGTTCATAATTTTTGTTATAAAAATAAAAAAATAAAGCGTCCTGGGTTTTGGTCATATGATAAATACTGCCCGGATCCGCCGGATAAAGAATCTCTTTTTCAATCCCGCCCTCGGGACCCGTGACATTAATGCGCAGATACCCTTCGGGAATAACCGCACCCAGCGTTCCATAACCATACACACCCATGGTTCCCAAATGAACCACATGAGTATCAAGTTTCAATTCAACAATGGCGCTGAGCAAATTATTCGTGGCATTTAAATTATTATCAACGGTATACCGGCGGTGTTTGGAGGATTTCATGGAATAAGGCGCCGCACGCTGCTCGGCGAAATGAACAACCGCATCCGGCTTTTGCTTTTGAAGGACTTCGAGAAGATAGTGGTAATCTTTCGCCAGATCAAAATTAATAAATTCAATTTTCTTTCCGCTAATCTCCTGCCAAGCTTTAATGCGGTCGCCGATAGGCCGGATGGGGGTTAAAGACCAGCATTCGAGTTCATTATCAATATTCCGACGGGATAAATTATCAACAATGACAACGTCATGTCCTTTGTGAGACAAGTGGAGCGATGTAGGCCAGCCACAGAAACCATCCCCACCGAAGATAATTACTTTCATCGACAACCTCTCTTTTTATTAAACTCCCATCAAACTGTGTCGTCTAAAGTCCAATCAAACTTTAAAACCAAACCTTCTACGAAATACCATAAAATAACGCCTGGATACATTTTTCTTAAGCACTCGGTTGATAAATCCGTCCGTTTTTTTTCGACCAAGCGAAATTAATCCGTTTAAATTTACGGATCAAGCTCGTATAGCGGTTATCGTTGTTGGTATTGGTAATGGAACACGTGCCGCAGCCTTTTAACTCGCTTCTCTTATTATGAAACATTAAATCCAAGAAATGTCGTCGGGAAGCCGAATGCCAGATTTGAGCCAGAGTGTTATTCTTTAAGTCCCCGTATTCCGTCGCGCCTTTCAAATCCATACAGCATTTGGAAATAAATCCTGAACTCGACAGCGTGACATTATTAAAGACAAAGGAACAAAAACTTTTGGCGGGTTTATAAACTTTCTGCGGTTTGTTAAACGATTCGTTCCAATATTCCGGACGCCAAAACGTCACATAATCCGCTTCACCGAAGAGCTCTTTAAATTCTTCACATAAAGCCTTGCCCTGCGAGCGATCATCGCGTCCATTATTGATCTGAATAAAAACCGGATGGCCGAGCTCCTTATTGCGCTTCAATAAATAACGCATGTTCTTTAACATGACAGGAAATTTCGCGGGCGGCCGCATATCTTCAAAGGTCAGGCCGTCATGGCCGTCGATGCTGCAGATCAATTGACGGACAACACCGGAGGTTAAAATCAAATCCGCCCGGCGCTCATCCATCAAAACCAAATTATCATTGAGAATAACATGCGGCCGGAAATGCGGGTGCTCATTCATATATTGGCGGGTTATTGCAATCACTTTCTCAAACTCGGGATAAACAAAAAACTCACCGCTGATCGGCCAGTCCATGACTTTAATACGGTATTGTGGATTCTCGGCGATTTCCTTAATGAGCTTCTCATAAATTTTGATGTCCAATGTTTTAGGGCGTTCCAATTTTTCCAGAAAACAATATTTACAACGCAAATTACATACCGATGAAAATTCCACCGACAAAATTTTGATATCCCCCAAGGTATTAAACCCTAATTTTAAACGCAGGTATCGCAACAACCACACGCCATAATAACCTGCCCATGCCATGCGCTTGATTATTTTTTTCAACTTGCCTCACATTTTGTTGATAAAAATTTTATTTGCCTAAATTCTCTCAAAAAAAATTTTGAGTTCAAGCTCTTTCTTCTTTAGCTTGCTAACCTGCACTAGTTCTTCAACCAACCTACTTGCTTAAGAGAAATAAATAGTTGTTCGGCTGTAAACCGATGACCATGAGGATTAAAATGAACTTCTCCATTTTTGGGGAAAAACCTCTCTTTTGGTTGACCCTTCATAAGCGGCAATAAATCCAAAGATTGAATATTGTTTTTCTTAAGCCATGGCTTCAATTCATCAAAATAATTTCTTTCTATCTTAAATTTATCAGATCCCAGGACTTGTTTTAAAAAATTCGGATCAACCTGGAAATTGATTGGGATCATCAGCAATAAAAATTGGGCGTGGTTCTCTCCAGCAACTTCAGCCATTCCTTTAACCAAATCCTTAAAACGCTCTTCTTCTTTAAGCATAACGGCATCACTTTGTTTTTTCAAAATGAATGGAAACGGATCTTCACCCCACCAGGTGTGGTGTTTCTGATTTTGTAAATAGGAGCACATTTTTTCCCAGTGGTTATAAAGAAAAACGCAGAAATGACTCTCTCGTAATAATGGGACCCGATAAATTCCTTCACTGCCCACGGTTTTATTATCCTCGTTCTTTGAGCGAATAATTCCCTCTCCGTCGACATAGATAGCAGGGTTGCTGACCTGAAGAGGCAGACCTCGTTGATCTTTCTTAGACCAAACTAAATTTTTGGGATCAATGTCATTACCAATAAAAAAACCATAAATGATAATATCCGGCTTAAATTTAATTCCTTTGTTAACCAGCCAGGCGTAATGTTCGTCAGGATCCCATCCATCAGCATAACCGGCATTGATCACTTCTACGTTCTGATGATCATGTTGAAAAAGTTTCTCCAGCAACACACTATAAGTCTCACTGTCATCCACGTACACACCGTAGGTGTAAGAATCGCCCAGAATCAAAATGCGTTTTGTGCCTAGCGGTTTCTGAATCGCAATTTCTTTTCCTCTTAATCCCAATGAATTCGTGGAAGCCTCGACAAATTTCCCCGGATATTCCATTGAAGGGACCTTATCATGAAAGTTAGGTTTTAATGTGAAGGGAATGATGTCATCAGGAAGAAAAGTCCCTGTTTGAACCAAGGCTTTAAGCCGAGCGTAAATCGGTTGGGGTTTAAATATCCGCAAGACAACTTCAGCTAACAAAAATACAATAAATATAGATAGGCTCGTCGTAAGAATCCAGAAAAATCTTAATTTGCTTGAGGAAATTTTTGGATCATCTTTCATTAAACAATCCTTTTTTTAATTATTTGGTCATTCTAATACACGCTATACATTCAGAACTAAACCTTAAACACTTATTTATTTTTCATTATGATCCGAAATTCCGGATCATACCAGCCTTTGCCATTGGCTAAAATTGTGGTCTGTTTAAATTGCTTCATCCAGAAAGGATCACCGGATTGATCTTTATAATTTTCGCAAATAAAACAATAACACCAATACAATCCAGCACTATAAGAACCTAAAGGCTTGCCTATAATCTGCAGAAGCCTCATGACAACTTGCAACAACCGCAGTAATACCAGACAAAGCCAATTGTATCTAACCTTTGTTTTTAACCATATTCCAACGTTGTCTTTATTCCAGACCGCTCCCCACATCCGAAAGCGAATAATCTTAAAAAAATTCTGATGTAGAAAGGCGCGAAGAAATCTTGATGTCATTAAGCCTGGATAAATCATGAGATGGCCGCCCCAAGAATTCGGGATACTTAAAACTAATTTCCCCCGGGGTTTTAGAACCCGCTGGATTTCCGCCAGCGCCTGATAAGGATTTTGCAGATGTTCAAAAACCTCCAGGCATATTACCGTATCAAATTGATTATCTTTAAACTTTAATTTCTGATTAGAAATATCAGCCAGCTGACTGTCTTTTGTAAATTCTTTTATGCCTTCTAACGCCGATTCCGAAACATCAACAGCGTAAAATTCTACTTTCTTATGTTGTCGAATATGCTGAGCAATCTCTCCTTTGCCGACTCCAATTTCTAAAACGCAATCATTGTCTTGCACTTCGTCCACGGCCCACTTAAGACGGTCGGTAAGGATATTGTTCTGTGTTTGGTAGATTGTTTTGGAGGCGGTAATAATATTATTCATTTGGTCAGTTTGAGACAAGCAATACACTCCGAGGCTGCCAGGTTTTTGGGATTAGAAGTAACGGTGTTATCGCGAACGTCAAAATAGATTCCTGTTTGGCAAGAAGCTTTGTCGGCATAATTCCATTGATTGTTTTCATATTTAAAATAAGCCGTTGTCATCGATTCAGGCGCGAAGGTCTCCTGCAATTTATCAATCATAGATTCATCAAAAATCTGAAACCACCGGTGATTTTTATAGAGCCCATACGGCACCGTAATATAAACCGTTCCTCCTTTTTTTAAAATACGTTTAAATTCTGTAATAGCCTTCAGATATTCATATTTTTGATAATTGAAGCGGTCTTCTTTTCCCGTATAAAATGAATTGTCCATGCCAACGTGTTCCAAACTTGAAATACAAACAACGGCGTCGAAGTAGTCGGATTGAAAACAAGTTGACCGCAGATCGCCATATATATAGGAAGGCGACTGGGCGGAAAAGCACATTCCCTCATAGGCGAGCGTCATAATATATAATTGCCGGTCTCGTAAATTGGCCGTGGATAAAATTTCGCCGTGGTTGAGACTCGAACCGGCATCGAGAATAATTTTGTCAGAAGCTTTAAGCTGCGCGAAAACCCATGGATATTCAACCGCGCGTTCATCCAGCCCTCGGGCGTAACCCTTAGGCAATTGGGATCGACGAAAAGTTTCCAGATTCTTTTGAATAACTTGAAAAATATAATTAAATTTATAAATTGAATAACCTAAACTCCATGGCCGCTGACCGCTCATCTGATAATAAAAACATAGTAAATTTCTTAAAGGTTGGCATCGCGAGACGACAGATCTCAGAAACTTTTTAAAATCAGTCATTTTAGATAATAGATTTATCAAAAAGAAGCATAGGGTTAAAGGCCCTCAGCTGTAAAAAAAACATATCGCGTGTTTTTCGGCTAAACAGGTTTGACAAAGAAGTCGCGAAGAATTGGGAAATGACCGTCGCGATAGCTGCGCCGTTGATTCCCCATTTAGGGATTAAGAAAAGATTTAAAATGATATTAAAAACGGCGCCAGCCACCGCATAAATCAGCGTATAGATCTGAAGTTTTTCGGTGATCATCCATTTGCTCCGGGCAACGCCCAAGAACACAAAAATCCCGGCCCACACATGAATCACCAAAACCTGCGCCGCCGGCAAATAAGCCTGCCCAAATAAAATCTTAATTAACGGGCCCGCCAAAAACATTAAACTCAATGAAAACCCAATTGCCAGCCACACGAGAACGGAAAATAAAACTTCCAAACGGTTTAAATACAAAACCTCATCTCTTTTCTTGGCGTTCACAATCGCCGGGAACAAAGACGCGGTAACCAACATGGGGATAAAATAAAAGCCCTCACTAATTTTGACCGCAGCAGAGTAATATCCGACGGCAGCAACGCCCAGCATATTCTTGATCATGATCTGATCAATCCGCATATAAATAGAAATCGCAACGCCTGACAGCGCGAGCGGCCACGATTCTCTAAACAACTGAGCAAGTCTATCCCAGTTAAAAAGCAATTTGATGGGAGCTACTTTTTTAAGCTCATAAAGAAAAATGAGACCAATACAAATCAACACCGCTTCCAGCAATAAGACTTCGGCGAACGCTATAAGCGGGGCCTTGATATAAATGAGAAAAATATAAATTAACGATGTAACGAACAATGAAAACAGTTGCGCATAAGTAACATACTTTGAAGCCACCTTAGACTGAAAATAGAAATCAATAACATCCGCCGTCTGAAAAAACATCCGCAACGACATAATCCAAACCATAACCGCCGTATAAAAGGGGATAGAAAAAATCCAAATACATAAGCTGATAAGAATGAACGCCAAAAAACTTCCAATCAACTTTAAAAAAAAAGCCTCCGTTAAAATCTGGTTTTTTGCCCCGGCATGATGAACCAGATCCCTGACCACAACCGCTTCCAGTCCCAAATCTGAAAAAAGATTAAACAGAAAAACAAAGCTTAAAGCATAACTGTACAACCCGAAACGCTCCGGCCCGAGATAGCGAACGACCATCGCCCAAACAGTCACAACCATTACCGCGCGGATAATTTTTTCTAAAAAAAGAAATCCCGTATTGCTCGCGTATTTTTGAAATCCGGAAGACTGTAAAAGCGTCTTGATCATCGTTTGGCGTAACGTTCTTTAGCTTGTTCGTAAATTTTCATCAAATATTCATAATTACGGCCGGGGGTGTAGTGGCTTTCATATTCTCGACGGGCTTCTTGGCCCATGAATGCCATTCTTTTTTTATCATTCAGGAATTTTTGAAGCTGCTTTGCTAAATCCGCTGCATTGCCTGTCTCAAACAGAAGCCCAGTTCTCCCTTCAGCAATATATTCTTTAATTCCATCGAGCCGACTCGCGATCACTGGCACACCATAAGAGAACGCTTCAACAATCGTGCGCGGAAAATTGTCGTGGCAGATCGACGGCACAACAACACACGCGGCAGATTTCAAATGACGAATATAATCTTCATCGGAACAATAGCCCAGGACTTGAACGCGTTTTAAATTTTCTTGAGCAACGGATTCTTTTATTTCCGTAAGGAGCGGACCTTCACCGATGATTTTCAAAGGGACATCCGGCAGTGAAGTCCAGGCCCTTAAAAGCACGCGCACACCTTTTTCTGCAGAAATGCGGCCGATGTAAAGTGCGTAACCTTGGTCATTTTCACGGCGGCCGTTTTGGTTTTCATAAAAATGCGGTTTGACGGTGACCTTTTCCGCTGGAATTCCCGCTTCGCCATGTTTGCGCCGGCTGAATTCCGTCGCCGTAATGTAACCGTCGATCAATTGGTTCCAAGTTCCTTTCTGCCAGTGCTTGTTTAACATCCGAACAACGAGCGCTGTAAAAAGTTTTGAACCTTTATAACAACCATACTTCACCCCGCGCCAGCGCGAATGATGCAGACATTCTTCACAATGCCGTCCCTCTCTTAAAAACAACGCATTAGCGCACATCAAACGGTAATTATAAAGACTCTGCACAACCGGGACCTTTGCGTCACGGCAGGCATAATAAACCGCGGGTGTCACCATAAAGAACGTATTGTAAACATGACAAATATCCGCGGCAAAACCTTTAAGAATGCCTTGAATCTCATTGTAAGTCTTTTTGGACCAATCCATTTGAAGGATATGTCTTTGCTTTTCAAGAAAATTGTACTGATTAATTTCAGCGTTGCTACGTTCATATAAATAAACCTCATGACCATGCCGTCGGAGTAATTCGCTTTCCGCCTGAAAAACAGCATCTTCGCCGCCGAATTGCTGATAGCGGTTGTGGACCATTAGGATTTTCATAACTCGAAATTAAGGAGAGAGTTCTTCTTCGCTCTTATACTTTTGTGTAAGAGCTTCGAAGGAATTCCTGCGAAGCCCAAACATAAGAATATTTGGGCGAAGCAGAACTCCTCGCTACTCTTTAAAGAATTGAGTCTTATTCTTCTCAAAAACATCCTGTGCCGCTTGGAGATCAACCATACGGCCCAAATCAAACCACATATCGTTCATCTCAAAGCAGTAAACGGACTGGTTGTTTTGTTTTATACGAAGCATCAATTCAGGCATGCCCAAAATTTCTTTGGAGCGGACAAATTCCGTGCATTGTTTATTGAGAACATTGATTCCTAAACTTAAAAAAGATTCCGCCTTCGGTTTCTCAACGTAATCCGTCATGAGCAAATTTTTATTAAAAGTGATGACGCCAAAATCGTTTTGCGTCACGCATTTCTTAACGGCAATCGTCGCCAGGCCTTTTCTTTTTTTGTGGAAGTCGAACAGACTGCGGAAATTTAAATCGGTCAACGTATCACCGTTGATGACCAGAAAATTATCTTTCAGTTTTGGAATCGCTTTAAGCGCGCCGGCGGTCCCCAGCGGTTCGTCTTCACGCACGTAACGGATGGAAACGCCCCAGCGTTTTCCGTCGGCAAAATAAGCTTCAATCAATTCCGCCAGATGCCCGGTTGAAATCACAATATCGGTGATACCATAAAATTTAAGCTGGCGGATGATAATTTCAGCGATGGGAAATTCACCGATTGGAATGAGCGGTTTGGGTAAAATCGTTGTGTATGGCCGCAAGCGCGATCCTTTTCCGCCGGCGAGAATGACCGCCTGCCAATTAGACATTGTAGATCTCCGCTTTATAGTGTTTTAATTTTTCCTGAATCCACGCGCAGGTTTTTTGAAGGCCGTCTTCCAAAGAAACATCGGGTTTCCAGCGGCAGACTTTTGTTAGTGCGGTGCTGTCGCAGACCAAACGCTCCACTTCACTTTTTCCGGGCCGGAAACGTTTTTCATCCGTCGTGATTTCAACCGGTTTATCCAAGATTTTTCCGATCAGCGCGGCTAATTCGCGGATGGAAATTTCTCGGTTGCTGCCGCTGTTAAACGTGAAACCGATCGTTTTGTCATGGAGGGCCACAGTTAAGAAAGCATCGACGGTGTTTGTGACATAATTAAAATCGCGGGTAGTTTCGACATTGCCTAATTTAATTTTCTTCTGCCCGGAAAAAATTTGGGTGATGATCGTCGGAATAACTGCGCGGGCGGATTGGCGCGGACCAAAGGTGTTGAAAGGACGAAGTACGGTGACAGGAAGATTAAAGGAACGGTAAAAAGAAATCGCAAGCTGGTCGGCGGCGGCTTTGGTTGCCGCGTAAGGTGATTGAGGTTCAATCGGATGTTTCTCATCCATCGGCACGTATTGAGCTGTGCCAAAAACTTCGCTGGTTGAGGTATGAATAATCCGTCCAACATTCAGCCGGCGCGCCGCTTGCAAAATATTAAGCGTCCCTTTGACATTGGTGTCGACGTAACTATCCGGAGAATGAAAACTAAATGGAATCCCAATAAGCGCGGCCAAATGAAAAACAATATCTATTCCTTCCATCGCCTTGGCAACGCCGTGCGGATCGCGGACGTCGCCGGTAAAAACATCCAGTTTACTCAAGAGCTTCGGCGGCAGCGTCTCAAGCCAGCCCCAGCTATTAAAGGAATTGTAATAAACAAATGCTCTGACTTCGGCGCCTTCTTTAGCTAAACGTTCAGTTAAATGACTTCCAATGAATCCATCAGCACCTGTTACAAGAATCTTACGTTTTTTCCAAGACATAATTTTTTTCTCAGCCTTTTTCTGTAGACCACTGCTTTTTAAAAAAAATTCCGGAGCATTATAGAGCTCACACTTTCTGAGCGATAGTCGAGGATAAAAGATAATGACAATACGCCAGCGTCATGCCAAATAAGCTCCAGAACAAAATCGCATGATACGGCACTTCTAAAATCACACTCACGTTAGCCATGGCCATCCAATAAATCAAAGCGCCCGTCAACAAAATACCCGGCACTGATTTTAAACGTATAAAATTCTTAATCATATAAACGAGAACAACCAACACGGTAATAATAAAAGCTATACTTATTAAACCAGCCCGATAAATCATATCAAAAAAAGCATTATGCATCTCAATCCAGCCATCGCGCCTCCATTCGCCTTCAGCCCACGAAAGAATTTCCAGCCGTTTTGAGCGAAACGGCTTTCCAAAATTAAAACCGACAAACGGCTTCTCTTTAATCAGGTCATCCCAAATATCCTGCCAAATAAAAACGCGAAAAAGACTATTGCCGATGGCCGCTTCTTCGCTTCTTTTTCGAACAAGAATAGTTCCAATCACCCACCCAGCCGTTTCGTCATCTCTAAGGTAAAGTACTTTCCTTAGTTTTATAGGAAGCAGACCTTTTTCTTCCGTGTTTTTTAGATTAAAACGATTTTCAAGCTCTTCCGTTATTTGATTTCTCGCCTCATCAGAACCACTGACGAGTCTGGATTCCAAATTCTTGTCGAGATTATAACGTTTAATAAGATCTTTGATTATTCTTAGCTTTATCTGCAATGCTTTAATATCATCGCTGGATAAGCCGCTGGGAGGATTTTGAATATTATCTGTTAAATAAAGATCCGGTCTTAGCGTCGGAATCTTTCCAGCCAGGGTAGTTAGCTTTTCCATTAATTCGGGCGAAATGGTTGAAATATCTATATTAATTGTTTTCAGAAATGCTGGTTGATTATTTATGGATTGATTTGGAACAGCTCTGGGCGGAAGAATTTCATGCATTGTTGTTTGGGTTTTAACTTTCTCTAACGTATGGTTGGACGTCGCGGTCTTAACGGGCGTCGTCTGATTTTTTTGGTCTTTTGCATGGGAGGGATTGACGGGGCTAGCAACATAAGCCGTTGTCTTGTGATTTGTTGCTTCAAGAGCAATCTTTGTCTCATTAGATCGCTCTTTGATATGAATTGGATTGACAGGGGTCTTTACATCAGTCGTTGTTTGATGATTCACTGCTCCGAGCGCAATCTTTGTCTCATCGGATTTAGTTATTTCTTTTCTTTTTTGCGTTGTATCGACAGCATTAACGGACTCGGTTTCTGGTTTCGATAAAGTTGTCTTTTGTTGTTGGGAATAGACATTTGTTAAAAACTGATTTTGGGCATCCTTTACGGCCTGGGTCTTTTCTTTATTGTAAAGTTTGACTTCCTTTAATGGCTTAAAATGAAATGTGGGCAAATCAGCTTGGATTTTTTGATTATTAACGTCATATTCGGCTTTTGTTTTATCGATTTTAAACAAAGAATTAAGATTACTTTTATTCTCAAGAAAAAATAAACTCACCACAAAAGCCCCAAGCAAAGACAATCCAATCACAATTTTAAGTCTGGGGTCGCATTTTAAAATAATCGAAAAAGCAATAAAAAGATATAGACTCGTAAGCATGATAGCAACCAGTTCTGTTCTTGATACCAATACAAAATGTTTATACGGAAGGACGACCAAAAGGATTAATGCCGCGATCAGCTTAAATCTCTTCTCAGGATGCGTCAGAATAAGAACACCCGTCAAAAAGAACCCCAGCAGAAAATCCGGCCGCAGAAAGGCGTCCAGTTTAAATGTGATCATCATCAAAAGCACGAGTCCCGCTTTTTTCCAAGAGGTAAAAAAGCGGTGATTAAAAAAAGCATAGCCTAAGACGGCAAATAAAGAATAATAAAACAACGCCGCGTGCCGAAAGGCCAATGGTCCAAAAAGATGACAGCCCCATAAAGCCTTTAGCCCAATAAACGCTATCCAAGTTAAAATACTAATCTGAAAAACTGGAGCGATCTTTCTTAAATTTTCTTGGCGATTTAGAAAAAACAGAATTAGACAGATGCCCAGCAGAATCTCTCCAATAAAAATTGGGAATCCAAACCCTGGAATGACAATACTTTTCTCGGCAAAATAACGGCTCCAAACAAAATAACAATAAGACGCCAAGCCTATCAAGATCAATCCCAGGTCGTTGGTTGTTAAAGAAAAACGCTTGAAGTATTCACTCATCATAGTTAATTAAAACTGTGCGATTGATTTTTTATCCCAGGGACAAAGCGCCCAATGAATTTTGAAATTTGGGATTATTGAAAAAATAAACTTTCAGAATCTTTCTATAAAACTTGGAATCAAAAACTAAGCCGGGATACTTCAAAAAGATTTTCAAGGCAGAAATCATGCTGAAGCACTTGGTCGTCTTAAAAAGCACCGGCACATAAAAAAGTTTCATCCGCTCTATCGTCCGTCGGACAATCGGTGATGAATAATCGCTGCCCATGTAGGCTTTAATGTATTCATCAAAGAGCCGGAAGACTTGTTTACAATCGGCCGCGGATTGTTGAGGCTGATATTCCAACATGCGTAAAATAATTTTGGTCTCTTGAGATTGAACTGCTG
Organism: uncultured Planctomycetales bacterium; assembly: GCA_964612665.1. Lineage (GTDB taxonomy): Bacteria > Omnitrophota > Gorgyraeia > Zapsychrales > JAHFFX01 > CAZTCI01. The sequence goes on from CAZTCI010000003.1 coordinate 190,742, forward strand.
GTAAATACGTTTGGATTTTTTTAAGACTGACTTCTTGTCTGGCATCTATCTGTCTTCGGTTATCAAGACGGGAATCAGAACGTTCTAGTATACGATACTGTAATAAAACTCTTCCAATATTAGCAAATTGATGTTTCGGTAAAATCCTGGACCATAATTCGTAATCCTGAGGAAAACCGCTGCCTTGACCGTTCATCTCATCGTAAAGCCCAACCTCTTTAAAAACTGACCGCCGTATCAAAACACTCGGGTGAGTGATACACCAAAAAGAAAGATCACCGCACGCGGCCATGAAACATTTGATTTCCAAAGGATCAACCGGCACTTTAAAAACGCTTAGCGGCTGCCCAGACTCATTCATGTCCAAACGCCATGTCCCGACGACCGCGGCCGTGGGATGCGCGTCCAAAAAATCACGCTGTAGTTCCAAACGCTCCGGCAAAGACACATCATCAGCGTCCATACGCGCGATATAAGTCCCGCGGCTGGCCCGAATCCCGATGTTTAATGATTTCGTTTGGCCAAAATTTTTTTCGTTCTTCAGTGAAACAATACGGTCGTCCAGAAATGAGGCAATGATATCTTCTGTTGCGTCACTGCTGGCATCATTAACAATGATGAATTCAAAATCAGTAAAAGTTTGATTCAAAATGCTTTCAATCGCTTCTCTAAGATATTTTTCCCCGTTAAAAACGGTCATGACAACGCTTATTTTGGGATTATTTATCATGCGCTTCGGAGAGTTTAGAATCTAAAACGATTCTTTACTTTAAGTCTTTGATCAAGAATGCCTGGCCCGAAGGAAGAGGGATTAAAAATCCGCCGCCGATTTCCGCAAGATGTTGATCGACAGCCTTTTTCGCGCCGGGGAATTGCATACAACCGTAATCATCGAAAACCATAACGCCGTGCTTCACAAGCCGCGGATAAAAAAACTTGATCGAATCATAAATCGGTTGATAAAGATCAACATCAACATGAACAAAAGAAAATTTTTTATTCTGAACGTCAGGAAATTTAGTTGGAATCCACCCTTTATGATATTGGATAAAGTTAAACTCACATAAATTTTGACTGACAATTTCAAGTGGACAAGCGTATTCCTTGCGCAAAGTTTCATTATTTTGACGACGATCATGAGGCACATCAACAGGCAAAAGTTCTGACAATCCTTCGAAGGAATCAAAAATATGAAAAATGATTTTTCTGTTCAGCGTTTTGATATGAGTGGCAATTTGGTAAGCGGATAAACCCCGGCGGCAACCGAGCTCGCAGACCTCTCCATCATTTAAATTCGTGTTCCATAAAAGATAATTGAGCGTGTAATGACGCTGGCGGCGGATCGGATGGTCAGTGTCCCGCATCTGCGTTTTATTCTGTGCAAACTCATACAGATCATGAAATTTTTCATCGATTTCAAAATAAGTTTGTGCAATCTGTTCTTGCCCCGGCCAACAAGGCCATCGGGTATCGCGGTTATTATATTTTCTTATTCGGGTTAACTGATAACCGGTTGTGCTGATGGCCTGCTGAATCAACTGCTTTAACATGCTTCCCCCTAGGTTAATGAAAGCGTTATGGTTTCTCTATTATCTGCAAGTTTGTTAACAGCTTGATAGAAATTATCGTAGTATTGTTTAGGATCCGGATAAATCGACAAATAATCGGACATGACTTTCCGGTATTCAAGAACATCAACGGATCTTTTGCCAGCCATGATTTCATTGACGACAGACAACAACTTCTCGGCACTGTTTACATAAATCGGAATCCGGCTGATTCCAGAGAGAGGACACAAGTCCACAATCTCATAAAGGTTCGGCACAATAACTGGGATTTCATGATGAACCGCCCAAAACACCGACGAGGATTCTTTAACCATCATCACGCTTGATTCCGGCACAATCTCCTGCAGATCGCGGGTGGTCAGTTCAAAATTCTTCTCATTGAATTTCAAACCGATTCTGTCAATTGTCTTTTGAAGCGGATCGCACGGATGGCCTTTAAGCAAAATTTTATAATTCAACGTCTGATTGTTAAACGCATCATGAAGCAAACGTAACATTTCAATATTCTCAAAAGGCGACAGTGAAAAGGCGACAACAATATGGCGTTTTTTACTGCGCGTTTCGGTTTCCGCTCCCTCTTTTCTTAAAAGAGCCTGATAACGGAATCCGCCGAGGATGAAAACATCGCTTTCTTTCCAGCCGTTGTTAAGAAAAAGTCTTTGAGTAATGTGTCCGACACATCCTAAATAATTAGGCATCGGCATGCGGCTCATTAAATCATCGCCTTTTAATTCTTCGGGGTGGCAAAAATTATTCAACAACAGTAACGGCACAATCGAATGCTGTAACCCGACACGGACAATCTTTTGACGCTCCCAGCATGAGGCGTTCAGCGCCTTTTCCCAAACATGCATTTCAGCGTAATGCAGAATTTTACTTTCAGCGGGAACATCTTTGACAATGTTATTAAAAGTTTCAAAAGCGATAATCCCGGAGGAAAGCACCTTCCCCATAAAAGAAGAACAAAAATCCGCATTTAATATCGGCCACAGATCAATGGCACCGTCGATATCCGGATGGCGGAACTCAAACAACTGAGCTATCATTTTTATTTTTTTAAAAAAACGAATAACTATTGAGAAATAAATCTTGAGAATACATCCAAAATCACGCCAGCCCAGCCATTCATCCAGAAAAAATAAATGAACGCCATTGTCCCTTAACCCTTTCATAAAACGGACAGTGTCTTTCCATTGATAACCGTTGAAACTTGCGAACATGGCGAGCCAGACAATCTTTCCATCGTGATTTCTTTCTAAAGCGTTTTGAAACACGGCGTAGGCCTTGTTCACAAACCGGCCTTCATCGAGAGCTTTAAGGTCTATAAATGGAAATGAAGTGACTGAAAATAACTGACCCGACTGAAGAGTATTTTTTCTTGATGCGCTATCGGGGAAAACCCATTTCAATTCGGTGATGCGCTTAAGCAAAATGGCGGATTGTTTGAGGACTTTTAAAAACTCGATTGCAATCGCTTTAAATGTGGCGCGGCGGACGGCCGCTCGGCAGTGAGCCGGAAATAAAGCCTGATAACAGTATCCCGCGTGCGGAGTCATGAGAATCTCATCACATGCGTGGCGTTTTTTTAACTTAAGAATGGTAAACGTTCGAATAAAATACGTAAAGACTTCTGTCTTGTGAGGACCTTTTTCGACAATTAAAGAAAACCACCAAAGAGAGAATTTCTGCTGGGGGTATTGAAAATAGCCTCTTAGCGTTTCTTGGCCGTCGGGCTTTCTTAACCCCAGGTCATGAATAAAATTTAAATATTCATCGCGATATTGAAAAGCATTCCGATTAAAAACTTCCAGGAAGTCAACGACTTCATAGGCACAATTAATATCTTTTAAAATGCTTTTTAAATTCTCAACTTTTTTCTGGCAACCGTAGTCGATCGGGCAGATAAAAATTTTTTGAATCCCCGGCGTTTTTAACTGAGAGACAAAGTCATCTTCATGATCGTGAGCGGTCAGAATTAATAATTTGTTCATGATGGCTGATTTTTTGGACAACCTAAATGTCTTCTCTATATTTCTGATCAGACATCTCGTGAATAAGATCGAGCAGGCCTTGGCCTAAATCCACATAATTGTCGTCAAAAATTTTCTTGGCGAGCTTGGGGCGGAAATTATACGGCGTGATTTCGTAATGTTCTTCCTCCTTGGCCATATTGAATTCGAGTTTGATTTGGTTATTTAAAATTTCTTTGATCATGACCATGAGATTTCGGATTTGGACCGATTGCTGGCCGGCGATGATGACATATTGATTGCGGTATTCTTCGGATAATATTTTGACACTTAACCGGGCAGCGTCGTAGACATGGATATATTCGCGGATTTCTTCCCCGTCGCCGTTTCGAACAATCTTGTTTTCATAAAGCGCTTGTTTTAAGACTTTATGTATCCAATTGGATTCATCAGCACGCGGACCATAGAGGGAACCGTAGCGTAAAATGGTAAAATCAATATTGTATTTTTTGTGATAAGCTTCCGTAATAAGTTCACAAGCTTGTTTGCTGGCGCGGTAAAAGGAACCGGATTCACTGTAGACATAAATACTGCTGGCAAAAATAAAACGTTTGACGACATTCACCCGGCAGGCTTCCAGAATGTTTGTATGGCCGAGGATATTGATATTTAAAGTGCGGTGCGCATTCTCTTTGGCCACATCGATATCGGCGACACCCGCGAAATTATAAACAATATCACAACCGCGCGTGGCGTTTTTGACCGCTTCAAAGTCCGTAATATCTCCAATGATCATTTCCTGGTCGGCGCGCAGATAAAAAGAAGGCTTCAAATCAAAAATCGTTACTTCGTGGTTTTGCATGGATAAGGCCTCAGCCACATGGCTGCCTAAAAATCCACTCCCTCCGAAAACGACTATTTTCACTGCTCACCTCCTTGAAATAGGTGTCGTTAAACTTTCTAAGCCTTTTAGCAAATTTTCGACGGCTTCCATTTCCATTTGAACACGGGTTTCACGCGCGTAGGAACCGATATGGCTGGTCAAAATAACGTTGTCGAGATTCTTAAGCGGACCGGCGTAGGGTTCTTGGGTGAAGACGTCGAGGGCGGCCCCAGCGATTTTTTTAGATTCGAGGGCCGCCCACAGCGCTTGCTCGTCGACAATTTCGCCGCGAGAAGTATTCACTAAAAACGCGTCCGGTTTCATCAGCCCAAGCATCGCAGCATTAATAATCTGGTGGATTCTATCATGATAGGGAAGATGCACGCTCACGATATCGGATGTTTTCATTAGTTTCTCTAAAGAAACAAAACTGACACCGAACTTTCCGGCAAAATCTTGGTCAGGTAATTCATCACAGGCCTGAACATGGTAATTGAATCCTTGCAGGAGCTCAACAACTTTCTTCCCAACAGACCCGAGCCCTATCAGTCCGACGGTTTTACCCTGTAATAAGTACCCCATGGGCTTGACCCATTTGTTTTGCCGCACGGCACGGTCCGCAAGCGGGATAAAACGCAAAGAACTTAACATTAATCCCACAGTTAATTCGGCAACAGCGTGAGCGACCGCCATAGAGGTTTTGAAAATAGAAATATTTTTAGATTGAGCGGCCCTGGTATCCACGTTGTCTAATCCGACGCCGCATCGGGAAATAACTTTCAAGGCACAAGCCTGGTGAATAATCTCAGCTGAAATCTCTTCCGTCCCAGCAATGACGCCTTGGATATCTTTTGTATAAAGTTGATAACATTCTTCTGAAGAAAGTTTTTTCCCAAAAGGGTTCATAACAACTTCGCAGCCGGATTCTTTTAATTTTTCTAAAGGCCTTTTGTCAAATTGGCCAAAGGAACTAGTTGTAATTAAAACCCTCATTAGAATTCCTAATTATTTACGTTCAAAAATATAATTGTACACTTTCGCCAGTGGGCCGGTGTCCCCCGCCTCTGAACACTTATATTTAGAAGTCAATTTAAATCCATATGTTCCTAAAAAATCAATCATTGCGCCGGCATCTTGTTTGCCCTCCTCAACCTCCACAAAAATCGTGCGCAGTTGTGCAGACGCCAAAGTCCGGCTCGCGCCTTTTAAAATTTTAAATTCTATTCCGTCAACGTCGAGTTTCAAGTGATTCGGGGCTGGAATTTTGAAACCGGCAATAAAGTCATCCAATCGGTAGGCAAGAATTTTCTGCTCACAAACAGGTTTGAAACGGTCACCTTTATAATCAATCGGTGATCCAAGGGTATGCAAAGCGCCACCAGCTATTAAATTGTTATAATAAAATGTGTCAAGATTGGTCTGATCAGATAAAGCAATCGGTAAAGCGATAATATATTCAGAACATTTATTGAGCAGGATATTTTTATTCAATTGGTGGAAATTTTGAAACCCTGGTTCAAAGGCGTAAACAGTAAGCTGGTTGTCTAACAATTTTGTTGCGACAAGAGCATAAGCGCCCACATTAGCGCCGATATCATAAAAAATATCATTCTTCTTAAAAAATTTCTTAATCCACTCAAGAATCTCAGGCTCGCGCTCACACGAATGTAATCTTGCCTCATATTCGACGGCCGAATCGACATTAAGCCAAATCTCACCATCGGGGAAATCCATTGGACGAACAATTTGTATTTTAGATTTAAAGTATACACGGGCCTGAGAGGGAATTAAATTCAAAAAAGCCGTTACGCTATTTTCAAAGCATGTCCGGCAAATTTTTTTTAACCGCCGCAGTTTTTCGTAAAGAGGGTGTTCTTTGAGATTAGAAAAAACAGAAGAAAGCAACAAAACATTAAAATGTTCTAGTCGAAAGAAACGGATCCCTTGCCCAAGGTCCGTCCGTAACGACGAGGCTGCGATATGATGCGTTACAGTGGGTATCAACATATTTACACCTTGGTTAAAAAAGGTTTTACACGGTCTTTTCTGTATTTGGGAAATAACGGGTCACGCTTCATAACACTAACGACCTTGGTTTGATCTTCAGGAACATCAATACTGTAGGTTTCATAATGACTTTCCGCGAGCTTGATTTTATAACCGTGTTCCAGAATACGCAACATGTCGACAGATTCTACGATTTCAAGCGGGGTTTGTGGCATCTCGATAAAATTAAGAAGAAAATCTGTCCGGTAAGGCATGATGCAGACTTGCTTATAGCGGTCGTAAGGTTTCATGGACAACTTTTTGGAGGGAATCGGGTCGCGCGAAAAATATAAGGCAAAATTGTCGAGGGATTTGACAACCTTGATCTCATTAGGATCTTCAAATTCAGCGTCGGAGGAAATTTTCTTGATCAAACAGCCGCAGACAACACTTTTATCATCAATAAGCGTTTGAACAATTGAATCAATCATTTCAGGGTAAACCAGCGGTTCATCCCCTTGAATCACCACAACAATGTCAGCTTTTATTTTGTTTTCTTTAACAGCGTAAACAATCCTGTCAGTACAACGGTTAAATGTATCCGGGGTCATAATGACCTTGCCGTCGAAAGATCTAACCTCACGTTCAATTTCTTCATTACAGGTCACGACATAAGTTTCGGTTAAAAGTTTGCTCATAATTGAACGCTGATAAACATGTTCAATCATCGTGGTCCCACAGATATCGCATAATGGTTTGCCAGGGAAACGGTACGAGCCCATACGGGCTGGAATCATGCCGACAATTTTCATTTTTTTCTCCATTTTGTTTTCGATTGCTAGTGATGCGTTTGAGCGATTAGGTGTCGAGCTCAAGTGACGACGGGCGCCCCGCTTTCCGTTAAAACGCCGGCGGGGCGCCCCGCGCTATTTCTTCAATCCCCCCCTCACCTCATCCAAAGCCCTGCGGCAACTCGTCCCTAAAAATAATATATCCATACTAAAAGCAAGAAAATGATACCCTTCCTTAACTTTCTTCAAAAGAACTTTAAAATCAGGTGGTATCACATGAAATCCAGCGGGAATTCCAAACCGGCGCGACGCCGCTAAAACTTTTTTTAATGCTTCACTAACCTTCGGATGATCAAATTCTCCAGGGAATCCCAATGATCCCGATAAATCATAAGGCCCAACCATGAAGGCATCAATTCCCTCAACTTGCAAAATCTCATCAATATGATTAACGCCATCAATATGTTCAATTTGAACAATGACGACACTTTTTTGATTGGCCCAATCTTTATAAGCAGGAAAGTTAAATCCATAGTCAGTGGCCCGGCCCAAACCAACGCCCCGCGTTCCTTTCAATGGATAACGCACGGACTGAACCGCTTTTTGCGCCTCTTGTTTTGTATTGACCATAGGAACGATGACGCCGCTCGCACCTGTATCCATGACTCTCTTAATTAAATTCCCATCGTTTTCTCCGACGCGAACCAGCGCTGGAAGTCCGGCCGACTCGATAGTCCGCACATGGTTTTGAACCTGTTCAAGTGTCAAAGCCGAATGCTCCATATCAACCGCCAGCCAATCAAAGCCTGCCTTAGTCATGATTTCAACAACGATTGGATCACTCATCGTGATCCACCCGCCGATCACCGGCTGGAATTTCTTTAAATTATGTTTTAATTGATCAGTATAATTCTTCAACTTAAGCACCAAGATAACGGCTAATGCGAAACTTTTTCATTCTGATTCGATAACTGCTCTAAATAACGCTGGAACTCTTTTAAATTAGAAACCCTTGCCTCAATTGACGGATCATTCAACCACTCAAATTTATCCGGTCCGACCCTTGCGATAAAACGGACACCGGTTGTTTGCGCGGCTTCAAAATCATTCAAACTATCGCCGATAAAAATAACTTCATTCAAATTATATTGGTACGCCTTCACAATATCAGAAATTATTTGCGATTTTTTTGTGGGCGAGCCGTACACTTGAGCAAAATATTTATCCAGTCTGCGCATCGCCACAATCTCACGCATTTCCTCGTGAGGTGTTCCAGAAACAACAAACAATTTACAGACCCTATAATAAGCTTCCAGTAATTCTTGCGCGCCTTCAATCATCGGGGCTTTAACCACTTGTTCTTTAACTAAGGCGCTAAAATGTTCCCCCGTCCGCTTAAGTTCCTCATCACTGATTGGCTTCTTTAAGAATTCTTCATAAATATAACGGATTTTAACAAACCGCGACAATCCGCCATTTTGCTTATGATATTCAATAATGCGGTCAATCTGTTGAGGGTAGGCTTTAAAAAGTTCATAAAAGGCATTTGTCTTGATATCAACCGAATCGGCAATCACGCCGTCAAAATCAAAAAGAATACTCTTAAGCATCGCGCGTCATGCCTTCATAACCCAAATGATCGACAATAAATTTGAGCCATTTTATATCATCAAGCGTATGTACGTCTACAAAACAATTTGGGTTATGAAAATCTTGCGGGATGCCTTTTATCTTGCGCCCCAAGTAATCCCAGGGCTTAATCCCTTTGTCCCGGTTCAACCAGGAATTGTAAGTAAAACATTCAACCACATGATCAATTTCGTAGCCTTCACTGTCTTGACGCGAACCGGAAACTTTATCTTGCAGTTCAGGAAAGTACGGAACAAGCTCGTCTTTTTGTAATTTCATAATCGCGCCCGGGATAAACGGAATGCGGCGGATGGTCACGGCCGAATCATAATCCGGGTGATTAAGCAAGAATTGGATACAGCGGTCAAAAATGTCCGGATCGCGAAACGGCACGACGCATTGCGGGATAGCCAGGATTTTTAATGAAGGCAACTGCGATTTAATTTCTTTAACGGCATGGTCTACAGCGTCGAGGAATCTTTCGTTCTCGGCCAATAAATCTTCCCGCATAATGACTTGTGCGCCGGCTTGTTTGGCCACTTCGGCAATTTTCTTGCCATTGGTGCTGACAAAAACTTTATCAACCCGCTTATTTTTTTTCGCATCAGCAATCGTCCATCCCAAAAGCGTGCGCTCTTTAATCTTCCAGATATTTTTACCCGGAAGTCCCAAGCTCCCTTCTTTAGCCATAATTAAAACAACGTTCATAACTCTACCTTTTACCTGGTCTCATTGTATCGACTTTTAAATCTTTTGAATCAACCGAAGGCGATAAACAATTCTGAATATATTGAAAAAAATTTGCGTTGGATTCCCATCCATACTTATAAGAATCAAATGCCTTTTCTTGAACATTACCCAGCTTACTAAAAGATGACAAATAATTATACAAAACTTCAACTTTATTTATATAAACAGCGGCGTTGTCGGCGGAATTCATTTTTCCGTTGAGTGCCGGTAGATTGAAGTGGTTATAACGCTGCCAGCGGTCATAAAGGATAACGGGAATATTGTTATTAAGCGCTTCTTCAATGCAAGTCGACGCATAACTGATGACCAAATCTGAATGACTCAAAAGTTCTTGGAACCGACCTTGATTCACAGTGGCAAATTGCTGACTTTTTGGCAACAGTCTTTGAAAATCTGTTTGCGTCAGATCGCAGCTGGGATGCGGGCGGATCACCAGAAAAAGATTGGGAATCTTGTTAATCGCATTCACAATATCACAAAGGCTTTGAACGAACTCGTCGGTAGTTTCGGTAATATAAAAACGCTGGCCGTAACGGTCGCGCTGGGTGGCGGCGTATAAAATAATTTTGGCGTTGACTGGCACGCTGGCGAGTGGGTGCGTTGCGACGAGGGCCGTTGATTTTGGCTGCGAATCCTTGCGGGCCAAAATCAACGGCCCGGCGACGATTTTGCGCCGCTCATCTTTGTAATATTCCAAGAATTTCTGCGTCCAGGGCGTCTGTACCGCCACCGTCTCATACTCATTTAAAATAACCCCGCGTCCCAACCAATAATTTTCGATGTCTTCATAGCGGTTATTCGGCGGTACGTGTGTACCATGTGAAATGATGCATGATGGTATCTTTAAAATCCGACAAACCTCGCCCAACGCATAATAAAGTCCCATACTAAATCCAGAGATCACAACCTTAGGCGACAATTCTTCTAAAACCGATTTCAATAACCGTACCTTACCAGCAATCTCTTTCAATTCAAATTTCAACCCCGTATTCACTTTTGATAACACAATGGCGCCAACATTGACACCATGAAAAATCCCCAAATCCCGGTAACCGTTTTTCAAAAGCTGATTCAACTGATTGATCTCATGATCAAAAATCGTTTTAGTTTGAGGATTCTCTTTTAATAAAAGATCAAGCGGAACGATATAATCAAAAAGACTCAAATTTTTCGGATAGGAAAAAATATTGGCCAGTGTCATCAAAATCAACCGGATTTGGCGTTTCAATTTTCCGCTTTTATCCATAATTAAAACGCTTCGCGATTGGGGAAACCGTTTCTTAAATTCACGGACCAAATCATCAAATTTGTATCCCCACGTCGGAACAACGAATGACTCTTTTGACTTTTTGAGGCTTAACTTTCGCAAATAATTATAGAATTGAAAATATAATCGAACTCCCAAGGCCGGCTTATCATTCCAATTCCCGCGGTCTTCGCGACCTTCAAACGGTGCTTTCAAAATGTGGCAAGAAATTTTTCTTACAAAGGCAAAGTCGCTGACAATTTCGCCCAAAGGTCTCTCTTGATCATCGAGAAGCGCGCTTGAAGGGTTTAAAAATTGATTGCCGTATACATATATTTCCTGGATATCATGCTTCACACAAATGTTGTTCAGCAGTTCAACCGCCGACAGTGCGTAGTTCAAATAAAACTTCAAATGGTAAATCCAAAAGTGATTGTACGCCTCTGAGACGCCGAGTGAATCCTTTAACTGAATTTGACCACGAAGCCGTTCAATAATTTCAGCGACAACCGTTACAATATTTTTATGTCCATCATTGTCAAAATAATCCAAAGTGCCGACGGCTGAAATGTCTTGCGCTATCAAAAACGACCGCACTTTCGGATTCAAAGCCACCGCCAACGACGAAGGCTCCGCCAAAATAGATCTTCCATGATTTTTAAGAAAATCTTCGGCTTCATCGACAAATTCAAACAGGATAAGTTTCATACGCCCGACGGATTTATTTGACCGCCATAACATGGTTAGTTTCTTGAGCACAACACTCTTGAAACGCTTGTGCGTCACCGCAAAGAAGTTTCCGGAAACGAGTAATGCCCATGCCATCCAAAAAAGGGCAGCACCGATTTACAACGCATTCTTTTAAATAATTTTCGTATCTTTGGTCAGTGATTTGATACAACAATTCTTTGATTCTAGCCGATAATTCCTTAGCTGAATGGCATACAAGCCCCGGGACTTCGTCGTAAAATGTCTTTTCGAATTTAGCGGTCGCATCAAACCACAATGCTTTTTTTCCAACGGACAGGGCTTCCAACCCTGTTGAAGTAAACGGAAAAGAGATAACCGCATCCGACAAAGCGATCACCTCCGACGGGCTCATCTTATTCTGGGTGAAATAAACACGGCCTGTCTGCTCGAGCGTTTCATAAACCGCCTGCATTGCCTTTGATTCTTTAAAAACCACTTTCCGCGATTTTTTTTCTTTCACAACAACGAACAATTCAGGAATTTGATTTAAAATGTGTTCAATCCCTTTTAAGAATTGAATCCCATCCTCATACGTAGTCATAAAATGCACGGCATAAGTTGAATCGAAAACACCAACGACCTTCATGCCCTCCTTCAAACCGTTTTGCCGCAAAATATTTTTCAGGTTTGAAGCGATTTTGCCTTCTTGAATCAACCGGACATGTTCGGCCCATAGGCATCCCGTCTGAAGATATTGTCCTATGCGGGAATGTGTTGTTTTAAACGCTTGATTATTATCATCCGACCACGACACCATATAATCACAGTAAATATAAACAAAAAGGTTCTCTTTGGCTTTATAAAAATCTTGGACAGGAACAAGATAATTGACCAGGCTTGCTGAATCCATATATTTCCAAATGAAGGTCCCACGCTTTTTAAAAAGAATGTCTCTGACAATGGCCTGAACAACTCCATCGGTATTCTGGGAAATCAAACTTTGAAGCTCAACAACTTCCGCCCAAGAATTCCATTTAACATAATAAAAAATGATACGCAGCCCATTATCAAGACAATCAATATCCTTACTTAAACTGTTCATAAGAAAATAAAAAATATAAGAGAAACTGGTTTGAATAAATTTTCGTTGAAAGCCAATCTGAGAATCCACAATATAATGCAATCCCTTCCCTTTCAAATAATCAATCTGTGCCGCTGTGAACGCGTTATACGGTATAAAAAGGACATCATCTTTTTTAATTTGCTCGCCATCAACCAAAAAATCAACAGGCTTTACTTCATTTTCAAACTGCCGCGGTGTAATCACCATGAAACCGTGTTTGTATTTTTGTTTTGGAAAAGCGGCTTTTGTTGATTTCAGCCACAATAAAACCGGCAGCGCCAAAAATTTTCCAATCAATTGTAATCGTCGGGAAACGTCCTCTAGATAACCGCAGGAAACAGCCCACAATGGGAAAGAAACATTTTCGTGAGCATAAAGCAGGGCTTTTGATTGTTTGGCTAAGTTTCTTAAATAAAAATAATCCGGAATGTCATGATCAACAGTTTGATAGACCAAAAAACTTTTGAACGGCACAAAATAAATCTTGGCGTTTAGTTTTCCATATTGCTTGAAAAGCTCGTGAAGATTCCGGTTCAAATAATAAAAACGGCTGAGTTTTCTTAACAAAAAGTGCTTAAACGCAAGCTCAATATCATCATCGTTAAAAATTTTTTTAAAACGACTCAGAAAATGATTGTCCGCAAGAAACAACGGGTACAGGCGCGGCAAATTCTCAAAGGCTTCAGTGTCATTTATACCGTCGAGAAAGTCTAAACGGTTTTCAAAATCCACGCGGCGCAGCTGGTTCGAGTTTAAAAACGGTTTTAACCAGGCCTTCTGCAGGATCTCATCTTTTATTCTAAAAAAATAAACCGGCCAACCCAACTTTAAATACAAAAAAACAATCCAGGCTCGGGAAGAATCAATCTCTTCGAAAACAATAATTTTCTTTGTCATAAAAGAATTCCTTAATCGAGAGCTGGACTAATTTTTCTAATTAACTGAAAAGCCTCCGCAAATTTCAATCCCACTTTAACCCCGCGGTGCTGGGCCATCACTTTGATTGCTTCCAGTGAACGCGTATGCGGATAATCCCGCATCTCGGTGTGATAAGCAGCCAGTGCTTTTAACTTAAGATCAATGTGTTCACTCACATCAATATGGACATTCGGGACAAACATATTTTGCGGCTGAATTTCACTATAATCCGTCGAGGACGGGATCTCAAAGGTGTAAATGTCCGGATACTTAAAACCAGGCTGAGGACGGCAGGCGGTCATAACGGCGCGGAAGGTAATGCCGTGATCCACATTTAAATCATACTCAAAATGAGTCAAAAGAATATCCGGGGAATACGTACGGACATATTTTTCAACCAGCTTCACAATATCTAAAAGCGCCACCGTGTCAAACCGATTATCCGGTAAATTTTCGAAATGAACTTTTTTGATGCCAATGATCTCGTTAGCTTTGAGTGCATCTTTATGTAAATTGGGAACGGCTTTTTCTTGAATCACGTCCCGTGATGTCATGCCTTCACCCAAAATAACGGAAATGGCCTGAGCGCCTTGTTGGATTAATTTGGCGACGGTCGCGCCGCAACCAAGGAGTTCATCATCTGGATGGGCCGCGACAATGAGGACTGTTTTATTTTTGTTCATTCGTTTCATGATTTAACCTCGATTTCGACGTGAGCGCAGAGTTTATTGTTTTTAAATTGGGCCTGAGAAAAAAGAAATCGCAGGGCATTCGTTTCTATAAAAGCTTTTGGATAACCCGGAGCGTCCAGCATCCGGATATAATCGTAAACTTCTTTCAAAATTTTTAAATCTTTCACATCACCTTCATGAGGTTTGCGGCGTTTAAAACTGATTGTACTCGTTTCGCTTTGCGGCGTTGGTTTCAAAGAATGTTTAAGAATAGATGGAATCATTTGTTGAAAGATAATATCCGACGCGCGTTCATAAATTTCTTGGGCCGTGCCTTTAAGGCTCAAAGGTTTTTTAAGATAAATAGGGCCCGCATCCAATTCTTTAACAACTTGAAACGCCGAAATTTTTGTTTTCTTAAAACCGCGGGCAATCAAATTCTGTAATGGACTCCCTCCCCGGCCAAACGGCAAATCTGTCATATGAAACGCAATGCAACAAAATGATTCATAAATTACCGACGGAATAATCCAAGACCAGTGCGGAAAAAAAATATACGATGGCTTCAACCGTTTGATATTTTTCTCAACCAATTCTTGTGGTTTAGTTAAAATCCGGACATCTTTGCGCTGCCCGGAAAATTTTTGGGCATTTTTTATATTCCAGTCACCGACCGTTGCAATAATAATTTTTGTCATGGCAGCTCCAAAACATAACAGGACGTTTCCTTAATTTCTTGGACGCCCAAATCCTGAAAGCCGGCTTTTCTAAAACTGCGATAAGAAGCTTCATTATCCTTTTTGACATGAGCCACAATTTTTCTTAGTGATGCGGTTTTAAACATATGTGGACAAGTAATCAAAAGACCTTCGGTCGCATAACCCTTTTTTCGTTCTTTAGGATCAATGGCAATGTCAACATATCCCACGCCCTTATCAACATCAAAACGAATCTGCCCGACGGAACTGCGCGCCTCGTTATATAAAATAAAAATGTGCGTCTGAGGGTTCTGCAATTTTCGCGTCAGCCATTGAACATGACGGTCCCAGGGAATCACGGCTGTTTCAAACGCGCTATGGCGGGTTTGAGGATCGTTGCGCCAATCGAACAAAAGCTTGGCATCTTCCAGAGTCGCCTTACGAAACTGGATCACGAAAAATCTCCTCGATTAATCGCCGCTCCTTCCACAATATTGCGCTTCGCGGTTTTGCCAATGACACTCAATAATTTTTCCGGAGCAAGACCAGGCTTTTGTTTTCCGTTACGCAGGACAGCAAGATTCTCGGCTGTCAAACGCTCTCCTTTGTGAATGTCTTTGACGGCAAAAACACTCCGACGGGCGAAATGATGGAGCTCGCGTTCAATCGGGTGCAAAACTTTCTTTTTCTCTCCCAACGCTTTTTCAACATCACGGATTTTTTGAATCATGTCCTTTAACTCATCAGGCTCAAGCGCAAAACGATGGTCCGGTCCCGGCAGACGATTATCCAACGTAAAATGTTTTTCAATGATGTTCGCCCCTAACGCCACCGCCGCCATCGGCGCGACATCAAAGGCACGAGAATGGTCCGATAATCCAACCGGAACGCTAAACTTTTCTTTCATGACCAAAATGCTTTTAAGATTAATTGAATCAAGCGGCGCGGGGTAACAAGCGGTGCATTGCATCAACGCGACATTTCTGTTGCCGGTTTTGTAAATGGCTGTCAAGCTTTTCGCGATCTCAGTTAAATCGGCTGTACCCGTCGACAAGATAACAGGTTTCTTTTTTTTAGCAATGTGTTCGATTAAAGGCAGGTGTGTTAATTCATAAGAGGCAATTTTATAAACCGGAAGCCAAGGTTCTAAAAGATCAGCGGATGCTTCATCAAAAGGCGTTGAAAGAAACATAATCCCTTTTTTCCGGCAGTAATCAAAAAGCCTGGGAATCCACTCTTCCGGCATTTCCATGTCCTCAATGATCTGGTAAATGGATTTATCTAACTTGAGGTAATCGGACACGCCTGCTTTCGATGTGTACATGCGCTTGGCTTTGAAAGTCTGAAACTTAACAGCGTCAGCTTTCGCTCCGGCGGCCACATCAATCAGTTTTAATGCCTGATTAAAATCCTTATTGTGGTTACTTCCCACTTCGGCAATCACAAAGCACGGAGAATTTTCACCAATCCATTTGTTGCCCACTTTAATTTTCTTTACGGAAGCCATCGCATTTCATACTCTTTCTAAAATTTTTTTTAAATACAAAGCGTCTCGCTTAAAATCATCCAAATTGTCCGGCGAATCTTTCTTGGTTTCAATAGTTAAACCCTGGTTGGGCGGAAGCATTTTGAGGATACGCGGCAAATCAAAATTCCCGGCGCCGAAATGTTCGTGCAAATCGATGACGGAATGATGATCTCCGTCGGATAAATGGTACACCCGTGGTTTCAAGGTCAAAAAATCGTTGATTACTTTTTCCCATTCCAATTTGGCCCAGGCGGCGAAACAAATGGCGTGTCCGATATCCAGACAAAATCCGCAGCCGATGCTTTGGAGAATCGATTGAATTTCCGGCGCTGAAGCGCCTAAACACACTTGACCGTTTAGACCCAGTTTCGGTTTATTTTCAATCAGGACTGTTTTAAAAAGTTCCGGGTACTGGTTTTTAAAAAAATTCAGCTGACGAATGGTTTCGTCGAGTTTACCGTTAATGCCGGGATGAAATATAATAAATTCCGGGTTAAGGACTTGCCGGAAAAACTCCACGCGTTTGACCTGGACTTCATTTAAATCTTTATAGGCCGGATCTGAAAAATTAACACCGGCAAAATAATGCGGGGCATGGCAATGGAACGGAATCTTTAGCTGTTGCCAGTATGAAACAGTTTCGAGCGGCGATTTGGGGTCAATAAAGAGTTCAAGATAATCGAAAATTTTTTGCTGATAGAGGTCTTGCACGGGTTTTAGGTAATTTAAATTTGAGGACCACAGCTTTAGACCGATTTTGAACATAGAGAGAAATGATAAATTTACGACGGGCGGTTGCCCGATTTGATTAGCGCCGAAGCAACCGCCCGCCTTTTTTAATTAGCTTCCTTACTTATCAAACTTCGCAACAATATCCTGCAAATTAATCTTCTGTATACGGTTGGTGTTCTGTTCAACCGTATATATCAAACCCGGACCGGCGGAAACCAAATTAGTCACCGACTTAAATTGTCCAGCTTCCGTCCCGGCGCTCCCCAAAGATTCCAAAAATTTTCCGTCGGTGTTATAAAGACACAACTGACTACCGCTGTAATTAGGAACGAGCAGCAAATTTTTACTTAAAAAACGCACAGCCAGCGGTTCCAAAGGCCCGGGCGCTGCATCAAAAGCTTTAATATATTTGCCGTCTAACGAAAACACCCGGACCGCTTTATGCATCCCGCGGTCAACGGTATATAAATACTTTTCACCGTCGGTTGTGATGCCGTGCGGCAAAAACGGTTCTTTGGCCGGCGGCTGGCCTTTTTCTGGAACTTTTAATAAATCAACTTCCATTCTTCCCAGATAATGCCCATCGGGACTCACCTTAATAATCTCTTCTAAATCATAATCGGCAACATAAACGTTATTGTTTTTATCCACCGTAACAGAGATAGGGCGTTTAATCTTTTGGTCACGCACCAATTCCTGGTCCCAATTCACCACTTCTTTCAAATCTTTATCAAACTTAAGCACCCGATGATTGTTATACGTCGCCACATAGATAAAACCATTGCTGTCCACTTTAATTCCGTGAGCGTAAGGGACATTATTGATCGTGCCAGCGTCTTTAAAATTCGAATCAAAAATCAAAACATTATTTTTACGGTAATTAGGAATATAAATTTTCTGCCCGTCAGCATCAATGTCGTAAACGGAATTATCCATGCTGTCGACTAAAGCTTCAACCCCAATATATTTAATTTTTTCAGTTTTAAGAGTAGGCACGTCCGCTCCTCCTGTCGCTAAAAGAAAAAAGTTCAAGATCGTTCCCAACATCATCCAGCGAATTGTTTGTGACATTAACCGCATATTCCCTCCTTGATCATTTTTCCAATCAAACTGTCACAGTATCCCAAATGTTATCTTTAACCCACTGCCCGTTTTCTTTCCGCCAAACCCGCGGATTACGGAAAGTGTCCGCAATCGCCCAAAACTCTTTTTCACTCATCCCGACGTAATTTAACCAATAAAACAAATCGCTAGAAACAACATGATCGTATTTACGGACCATTTCAATGCCCTCTTCGCGCGTCATATAACCGGAGCGAATATCTTTCGAGGCATGGTCCGAAGCGCGGCCGTAACCGAACTTAACATATTTCAACAGATCATGTATCCCGTTTTCGTAGCGGTCATCCAAATTAGACATCTGGCGGTAAGTGCGTTCAAACGGTTGGTTTGCCGTCTTCCAGCCATATTTTTCCTGCATCAATTTAGCGTGCCAATTCGGGTCCCATTTAAAAAAGTTGCCGATGTATAATCCCCTCACCCCCACGCGCAAAATTTCATCATCGCTGGGATACTGGGCCCACTGCAAATCTTTTTCGGTCAATCTCTCGACGGGATCATTCAGCATATCTTCCCACTCAAATCCCCGCAGCCCGTGTTCATGGCGGACCCGGGCGCTGAATTCCACATAATCACTCGGATCAAACATCCCGGCAATGTCCCAAGGAATTTCTCCCCAAATCAAAAATGGGATATTAAACTTAACCGCGATCTGAATCGGATAAGTAAATATCCCGCAATGATTTTGCCAGTTCATGTCGCCCATTTTCCGAAAACATAACCGGTTCAATTTTTTTAAAACCTCGACGCTCGGCCCGAAGACCAAATGATCCGCGTCAAAAACCTGACGCATCCGGTCGCGGTTGTAATCTCCCTCGGGAAGATAATTATTGCCATGATAGGTCACGAGCAAAGGTTTTAACCCGTATTCAACGGCCATCTTGTGCGTCTGATAATAACTGTCCTTCCCGCCGCTGACCGGAACAATACAATCGTAGCCGGACGTATTGTGTTGACGGATTTCCTCGACGATTTTTTCGAATCTTTCCTTGCGTTTGGCCCAGAATTCCGGCGTCAGCTGTTCATATTTCTCATGAGCACGGCAGGCGCTGCAAATGCCTTCTTCATCAAATGACAAATTAACCGCAATTTCTGGATAGACACACCGTTTGCAATAATGCATAAATCCTCCTAATAATTTCTAAAGCTTTAAGTGTCAAACCTTAATTAAATCCGGCCGACGGACATTACAGCCGTGTTCATAAAGAAATTTTCGAGCGAGATACACGCTTTGATCTCGATAATGAAAAATGTTCGCCGCCGCGACGGCATCAACTTTTGTTGTTTGAAAAGCTTCCAGAAAATGGTCCCATTCCCCGACGCCGCCCAAAGCAATAACGGGAATTTTAACGGCTTCGCTCACGTCTTGTAACAACTTTAAATCGTAGCCCATTCCCATCCCGTCACGTTCGATCGAATTTAAAAGAATCTCACCGGCGCCGGCTTCTTCAACCATTTTGGCCCACTGCACAGCGTTATAAGGACTTGAATATTTTCCACCCGCGCGCATAACTATGTAACATCCGTCGAGCATTTTAACATCCATCGAAACAATGATGCATTGCGAACCAAATTCTCTGGCAGCCGCCGTGATAAATGTTGGATCTTCTAGAGCTTTTGTATTCGTTGAAATTTTATCTGCGCCGTTTTTCAAACGGTGTTCGATATCTTCGAGAGAACGGATTTTGCCGCCCATCGTGATCGGCATATAACATTCTTTCGAAACATCCCGCATAATTTCCAAAATGTTATCTCGATTAGGATGCCGGATATCATCGCGGTACATGTCATAAACATCATCACGCGTGATATCGAGATAAATAAGCTCGTCGGAACTCCACTCACTCAAACGTCTGACCGCCGTCACGGGATTGCCTAAATTTTGATACCGACTGAATTCTCGGCTTTGCACTAAAAATCCGTTCCTCAAAAGCAAGACGGGAATAATTCTATTTTTTTTCATCGCATATTCAAGAAGTTTCTGATAAGTATCTTGCCGGCTTTCTGGCTTTTTTCAGGATGAAACTGCACACCCATCATATTGTCCCGGCTGATCACCGCAGGAAACTCCTGCCCATAAAAGCATACGGCGTTCACACATTTAGAATCTTGCGCTTCAAAGCAGAAACTGTTTACAAAGTAAAAATCCATTTCCTCACTTATGCCGGCCAGGAGCGGTGTGGGATTGGGGATTTTAAAATTGTTCCACCCGACGTGTGGCAGCAAAAGACCAGGCGCCTCAATTTTCTTAACAACACCCGGAATCCACCCTAATCCTTTAAACGTCCCATATTCAAATCCCTGCTCAGCCAAGATCTGCATGCCGACGCAAATCCCTAAAAAAGGTTTACGCTGTTTTAAAACTTCTTTTTCCAAAAGCGGAATCAGCAAAAGCTTTTGCAGTTTTTCCATCGCTGTTCCAAACGCACCCACACCGGGCAAAACGATATGTGTTGCCTTATTCAAATCTTCCGGCGCATTCGAAACGATTACAGTGGAATGCAGATTCTTAAAGATGTTGTAAACCGATTGCACGTTTCCGGAGCCGTAATCAACAATACAAACTAAAACAGAATCTTCCATCGCTCACTTAAGCTGCTTTTGGGTAATATTTCTATTGAGTTTCTCTAATTCAGGGTGCTGCTGCATCAAGCTAACAATCTCAGGCAAAAAGAAATCGTGTCCTCGTCGGTAAATATGCTTGTAAATCGATTCTATGAGTTCAAAATCCTCTGGTGTGTCCAGCGTCCAGCGGTATTGAGAGTAATTCATTTTGTTTTTTAAAAAATAAATCTTCTTAACGTGCTCATAAAGATACGGTGTCACATGCTCGCGCTGATAAAGTTCTTTGGCTTTTTGAAAAGCGTCTTCAAGAACCGGCCGCGAAAAAATTTCAGCATCCAAACCGCGCGGAAAAGTCCGTTCATTCAAGTTCAAACTAATATTCGTCACGACATCGTATTGACCAGTCTTAAAAATCTCAATCATGGCCTCAATAATCTTAGGATCAATCAACGGACAATCGGCCGTGATGCGGATAATTCCGTCGGCATTGTATTGCTGGACAGCAAAATAGTAGCGACCTAAAACATCTTCTTCACTACCGCGGAAATAAGCAATGCCTTTTACTTCGCATAATTTCGCGACTTGGTCATCGGCAGAGGCCGTTGTCGTAGCTACCACAATCTGATTAATACCCTGCGCTAATTTAAGACGTTCAACGACCTGTTCTAAGACGGTTTTATCAATAAGCGTTTTCAAAATTTTCCCTGGCAAACGAGTTGAATTCATCCGGGCCTGAATGACAGCGACAATGTTATTAGATTTCTTTGTCATCAATGAACCAAGGCTTTTATGCCGTTAATCACCGTTTGCACCTGGCTTTCAGTCATCGACGGAAAAAGCGGCAGACTTAACGTTTCTTCGTAATACCGTTCAGCATTCGGGCACAATCCTTTTTTAAATCCTAAGCGGCGGTAATAGGGTTGACAATAAATTGGAATGTAATGGACTTGAGACCCCACACCATGAAATTCCGCCAAGGCGCTGATAAATTTTTGCCGGGTTGTTTTAAGTTTCTTAAAATTAATGCGAACGGCGAACAAATGATGCGCACTTTCAAATTCACAATTCGTCTGCGCGGCTTGGAAATAAGGCAAGTCTTTAAACGCTTCCTGATATTGGGCAGCAATCTCTCGACGCTCTTCAATAAACCGGTCCAGCTTTTTTAACTGCGACAAACCTAACGCGCATTGAAAATCAGTGACCCGGTAATTAAACCCGAGTTCGCGCATCTCGTAAAACCAGGGGCCAATCTTCTGTGTTTTCTCGTCGCGGTAAATCCCATGCGTGCGCAGCGCTAAAAGTTTTTTATATAATTCCGGGTCGTTGGTTGCGATCGCGCCGCCTTCACCCAGCGTCATGGTTTTGACCGGATGAAAACTAAAAACCGTCATATCCGAATGCCGGCAGCTGCCGACTTTAACCCATTCGCCCTTGTAATGGTATCGCGCGCCCAAGGCATGTGAGCCGTCTTCAATGATTTTAATCTTTTGTCGAAGAGCAATCGTATAAATCTCCGGCATCCGGCACGGAAGGCCGCCGAAATGCACTGGCAAAATTACTTTCGTGCTGGGCCGGATCTTTTTCGCAATTTGTCCCGGATCAATATTGACCGTCGCCGGTTCAATATCGGCGAAGACGACTTTTCCCTGTACATACAAAACACTGTTGGATGTGGCGACAAAACTAATCGGCGTTGTAATCGCGTCCCAATTCTTTTTTAAATCCAACGCCAGAACAGCCAGATGAAGCGCTGCGGTCCCCGACGACACCGCAACCGCGTAACGCGCACCGCAATACTGCGCCAGCGCTTCTTCAAATTCTTTAACCCGCGGGCCCTGGGTCAACCAATCGGTTGAAAGTGTTTTTAAAACGGCATCAATGTCATCAAATTCAATTGTCTGGCGTCCGTAAGGAATCACTGTCATCACAAACCTTCTTTTTCAATCATTGCGCGCAGTTTTTCAATCGTGAGCCATTGTGTGTTGGTATCGCTGCGGTAACCGGCGAAATCGATTCCTAAATATTTTCCATTGATTTTCCGGTCGCCTAAAGCGACCTTAGAATAAATGACAAACTTATCTTTAAATTCATAACTGTCAATACCGTCATCGGCGGAAAGCAATGTTTCGTGAAGTTTTTCGCCCGGACGCAGGCCGATTGTTTTGTATTTACATTTCGGCGCGATGGCTTTGGCGAGATCCACAATGCGCATGCTGTCGATTTTGGGGATATAAACCTCCCCGCCTTCCATTTCTTCTATACACTTTAAAACAAATTTAACGCCCTGGGTTAAGGTGATCCAAAAACGGGTCATACGCTCGTCGGTAATTGGGATTTCGCCGGTCTTGGCGCATTCCCGGAAAAACGGAATGACACTGCCGCGCGAACCAAAGACATTTCCATAACGCACTACACTAAATTTTGTTTGAGCTTGGCCAGAATAATTGTTGGCGGCGATAAACATTTTTTCCGCGCATAATTTGGTCGCGCCGTAGAGATTAACGGGATTAGCCGCCTTATCGGTGCTTAAGGCGATGACTCTCTCGACATTATTGTTAATCGCCATATTAATAATATTTTCGGCACCGAAAACATTGGTTTTAACCGCTTCAAATGGATTGTATTCTGCCGTCGGAACAATCTTGAGCGCCGCGGCATGGACCACAATGTCAACACCGTTTAATGCCCGGTGCAAACGGTCGCTGTCGCGCACATCACCGACAAAATACCGGATGCATTCCTGATTATATTTCTTACGCATTTCATATTGCTTCATTTCATCGCGGCTGAAAACGATCAGCTTTTTGGGTTTATATTCTTTCAGCACAATCTCGACGAACTTCTGGCCAAAGGATCCTGTTCCACCGGTTACCAGAACAACTTTGTTATTGAGCATAGATTCCCTTTCAGACTAAGTGTTTAAAACTATTTGAACGCGAATTATCGCGAATTACACACGAATATTCGCGTTTCATTAATTTTTCTTATAAAGACTGTAATACGCTTTCTCTCGATGCAGCAACGCCTCGTGCGTTCCTTCTTCTTGAATCACGCCTTTTTCAATCACAATAATATTGTCAGCCTGCTGGATTGTCGATAAACGGTGAGCAATAATTAAAACGGTTGTTTGCTTGGCGATTTTCTGGATGGCTTCTTGAATCACTTTTTCAGAAATATTGTCCAGAGCACTGGTCGCTTCATCCAAAATAATTAGTTGTGGATTGCGCACAATCGCGCGGGCGATTGCAATCCGCTGGCGCTGGCCGCCGGATAGTTTTGTTCCAGCATCTCCGACGATGGTTGCATAACCTTCTGGACACTGAATTATAAAATCATGGGCATTCGCCGTTTGGGCGGCTTGAATGATTTGTTCATCCGAAATATTTTCCAAACCAAACGCAATATTGTCTCGAATCGTACTGTTAAAAACAAAGGTCTCCTGGCTCACATAACCAATCAATCCCAAATATGAAGCCAACGTATATTCGCGGATATCGACGTTGTCAATCGAAACCACACCGCGTTCAGCATCGTAAAGTCTTAATAAAAGATGGATCAAAGTTGATTTGCCACTACCCGACGGACCGACAATCGCGGTGATTTTCCGTTTGGGGATCGAAAAACTCACGTCTTTTAAAATCCATTCCTCCATCTGCGGATATTGGAAGGAAACTTTTTCAAAGCGGATTGTTTCTTTAAACTGCGCCAGTTTTTTGGAACCATCCGCTTGCGGCGTTATGTCTTTGTGCAGTGTGTCGTAAACAATCTTCATATCCGGCATAAAACGGGCAATGGCGACAACGTCATTGCCGACGAGATTTAAATAAGGAAAGAGCCGGCTTGCGACCATCGCAAACGTGGCTAAGATCGGAAGCATGGTTAAAATGTTTTGGGAAGATTTCGTGCTGAGAAATAATCCACCAACCGCAATAATCATAAAGAAAGTAAACTTTAAGAAATTCTCCGGCAGCATTTTTCCCATCATGACGCGCAAACCATAATGAGCGCTTTGATCAACGGCTCTGGCATACTTTTTCTCCCAGCTATCCAGACTCAAATAAGCGCGGATCGTTTTGATGCCGGTTATAAATTCATTTAAGATAATATTCTTTTTGCGGTCTTCCTCGACGAGTAAATGGGATGCTTGAGTAATCACTAACGAAGTAGTCTTCTTGATAAAAAAAACATAAAAAAGCCCGATCAATAAAATCAAAAGTGTTCCCTGCCAGGCCAGAAGGATGAGTAGAAATGAAAAAAACAGTGAGGTGATCAAATTATTGGCAATACGCAAAGCATAAATGATGACATTTGAAACACCGATCGGTGAAATCGTTCCCGCGTAAATCAATTGCCCTTGCTGGTGATTCACAAAAAACGCGTACTGCGCCTGACGATAACGGTTAAAGATTGCTTTTTGATGGTCGGAGACTATTTTTTGCGTCAGTTCATTCGCGCAAGAATTATAAAAAATCTTAAATCCAGTCGCCAAAAAAGTAACCACACCCAAAAAAACGCAGGACGCCACCAATTGATTGGGAATACCCAGCGATCCAACCAACCATTCAATCACGTACAGTGTTTTAGACGTCGTCGGCAAAGCCAGCCCGTAATTGATGATTGGATAAAGCGCCGCGAGATTAAGCGATTCTAAGAGACCAGAAACCATCATCAAAATCAAAACGAATAGTGTTTGTTTTTTATAGGATTGAAAAAAATACGCGATAATGTTTATTTTTTCTTTTCTGGTCATATCAAGCTTTTTAAGATGAAACCAATGGTGTATGTTTCTCTTGCAATGAAGCGCGTCTGGCAAATATGGTTTGTTTGGCGAGCTCAGTAATTAAATTAACGGTGCGCTTATATTGATGATCCGATGCAAATTCTTCCTGACAAATCAGCAGAACGGCTTTGGAATCGTTAATCTTGTCTATATCAAAGTACGCAATATTAAATGGTTCTTGAAAAAATTTTTGCCGGATAACCATTTCAACTAAAAAAGCTAAATCCGAATGTCCAACGAT
Organism: uncultured Planctomycetales bacterium; assembly: GCA_964612665.1. GTDB lineage: Bacteria > Omnitrophota > Gorgyraeia > Zapsychrales > JAHFFX01 > CAZTCI01. Next base: position 216,630 of record CAZTCI010000003.1, read on the forward strand.
GACAAAATTAAATGCCCCTTCTTTCTTTAATTGGACAATAATCCGCTCAACCCCTTCTCGAATCAAACTGATCGAATGAAGTGTTTTAACGGTATATTTAACAGACTTACGCATCTTCTCGGAAAATCCGCGGGGCGTTAGGATGTATTCGACTTTACGCTGGTTAAGCTGACGGATACGGATGTATCCCTTAGAAATCAAACGGCGGATAAGCATGTTGACCATGCCTAAGGAAAGATTTAGTTGGCGGGAAAGGTTGCGCTGATTTGAACCCATCTCAGCGCCGATAATATTGACGAGTTCAAATTCACGTTCATTTAAATTTTCTTTGATCCGAATCATAAGGAAACGCCGGGAGTTAGAATGTTCAATGAATGAACGTATTATAAGTGGCCGCTTTCCTGTGTCAAGGTCAAATTCTTGGACTTTTCTGGTTGCCCGCATTCCTTTATGTGCTAGAATGCCACTAAAATTTTTACCTGATCAGGACTTTCGCGTTTGGCTATTCTCTCACGGAGAACCTGTTCTGCCTTTTCTAATACTGATGAAGGCAGAGCTGGTTCTCAGTTCGTTCATAGCCAAACGCGAAAGTCCTACGGATATTTATGTTCATGAGAATAAAAACCTTCCTTCATTCCGCAAGCTTTATTAGATCAGTCTTCCTCTTATCACTTGGTTATTGGATCTATCTTGCCTTTACTTCCCATATGAATATTTCTCAAGATGCCGAGGGCTATCAACGCCTTGGCCGAATGATCTCGGAACAAGGTTGGGCTGAATATTTTAAAACCGGACCGAACCGCGAGCCACTTTATCCATTTTTAGTTTCAATCTCTATACGCCTCGGAGAAATCTTGAATACTTCTTATCAAAACGTTCAGAAAGTCTTTCAAATTTTGATTCTGCTGATGACGCAGGGGTTGGCCTTAAAAATATTAAGAGAATTCCGTGTTTCAAATGCCGCCGCGGGCTTGACTTTACTCTATTTAGGCATTTCACCCGCGGTTGTGAATGCGGGCTTTAGTCTTTTTTCGGAGGTGGCGACTTATCCTTGGCTGCTCGGCATCATTTTGGTCAGCCTTAAAGCCTGGCAGCATGTTCAAACGGATCCTATCAAGGCCTCGCTTAAAGACGGCTTAATATTAGGCTTGCTTTTTGTGCTGATGACGTTTGTTAAAGGCATCTACCAATTTATTATTTTGCTTTATACATTGCCTTATTTATGTTTGTTGATCCGAGCTATCATGCGCAGGGAATGGAAAACTATAAAAAATATTACCGCTTTATTACTTGGCATGCTCTTATGTCATCAGGCTCTGATTTTTCCCTACAAATATGGTAACAAAATTTATAACGGACAATTTACTTTAACTGACCGTGGTTCCTTTGCACTAATCGGGAGTGTTTTCCGTCGGCAAGAGCCGTTAACGCCCAAACGTATTCTAACCGCAATCGCCTCGATTCCCGGGGAAGGATTTTGCAACTCTTTATTCGGTGAAAAGGACTGCTTTTTTTGGGGATTCTTGTCTTTAGACCACTATGCCATTACCAATCTTGGCAAAATTAAACAAAGCGTTCCTCCCGACCAAGTAGATAAAGCCGCGATGGATACAGCTAAAAAAGAAATTTTTAAGAACCCTGTGCAGTTTTTTTTATTAATGGTTCAGGATATGCTGAAAATGTTTTTCTGGGAATCGACAAAGATTGGATTTGTCTCTTATCCTTCAGCGCTTCAAAAGATTTTTGATTTTGGTCCTTTTAGAAGCGGAATCCGTTTAGGAATCGGAATGTTTTGTTTGTGGAGTTACTTTTATCTGGCGGGAATAATTTGGCGGCAAAGACACAAACTCTTTATGATCAACTCTGCGGACAACGTTTTTATTTACGGCAGTTTTTTTCTTCTCTTCCTTATCTCTTGCCACATCGGCATGTATTCTATTTTCGATACAATCCCCCGCTTTGCCCTGCCCATCGCACCGCTTTTTGTCCTTACCCTCGGGACTTCTTTTGATAATCTGACTACGAAAAAATTCTAACGCTATAAATCCGCTCCATAAATAGCAAATCGGGTGTTTGGGATAGAATAAATCTTGTGGCTTTGCACTAAATGATTTAAATATTTAAAAACATCCCGGTGAACAATGTAATCAAAATCATGCCATATAATCACACCTCGAGGCGAAAGCATTTTAAGGGCATTTTCAGTATCCGACTTAACATAAGAATAGGCGTGGCTTCCGTCGATATAAATCAAATCCATCTTTCCAAAGTACGGAGAAAAATCAAAACGCATTGAATCCCCAAAAAGCTCTTTAATTTTCTTACTGCAAGCATGCGCCCGAAAAATTCTCTTATCAATATTTTCTTTACTGAGTTGAAGGACCAAATAATCATCATAGGAATATTCTTCCAATTGAGTTTTATTTTGTCCCAAAGAAAAATCAGCCGGAAGGTCCAATGTATAAATCGCAGCGTTATTCGGGCTGTTATAAGCAAAATGCAGCGTCGTGAAACCATTGTAGGTCCCGATCTCGAAAATATTTTGGGGTTTTAAGTAGGCTGTTATCGCCGCCAGGACTTGCGCCTCACCGGTTCTGGCGACACTAGAGTCGGCATTGAAATAATTGGATTGGGCAAAAACTTGATTGTCCTTTAGCTTTTGATAAGTTTTGGTTTCATAAAATGAATATAATTTCCCATGCGAAAATTGATAGAACTCATTAATGATCGAAAAAAAAGAAAAGGCCAATTTCGAAAGTTTTCGCGGATGAAACAGGCCGTAAAAAAAAATCCGCACGCAGGCCACACAAAGGTTAATCAAATTACGCAAATACCATAATGTTTTGCTTTGGGCTTTCATTGCAATCTTTCTTTCTCTAATCGGTCAATCGTGGCCGGTAAATTAAACAGCCTTGGATAATATATTTTGGAATTATGCAGACTGCGCGTGAATCTAAAACAAAGCAAAATCATCAACCCCAAGACGCAAACCAGCTGCAGCGCTCGACAGTTCTTTAACGCACGGACAATAAGCACCGAAAAAAGTGTGGTGGCCGCTACGCAGACCGGGACCAAAAATAAAAAATAACGCGCCGGGACGGGAAAACACGGTGTTGTTTCATCTCCCGTCGGTTTGCTAACCGCTTGATGTTTAAATAAAATCAGCACGGCAACCGCCAAAGCCAACATCCCCAATGCGTATAACAAAAAAGGATATCCTCCTTGAAGATTTGAACAGGAAAATCTTTCTACAGAAAATCGACGTGAAAAACAAAAACCCAGCAGGACAGCATAAATAAGCACGATGATCAGACGATCTGTGGGGTAATTTGCCGAAATCAATTCTTTCGGCCCATGCCAAAACCAGTAATTGTAATGCGGCAGCTTTGTCGAATAGAGATAAGCAATCAAGCAAGGCAAAGCCGTTAAAAAAACATACCTAGACCATTGCTTCTCTTTGAGAAGCCACAACAAACACGAAACAATAAAAATCTGCGCCATACTAAAAACAATTGTAAAGGCCAGACAAAAATGCACGACGATCAAAGCGCGCCAAAGTCTTGATACATCCTCTTTGACCTGACATATCCGTATGAATAAAAGCAATTGAAGCGTCGTTAGAAAAATCCAGAGCGCGTAAGGACGGGCTTCGGCAATATAAATTTGAATCATATAAGAAGAAGCGCTGATGCCAAGAGAATAAAAAGCGCTCTTCCAAGAATAAAACCTTGCGAAAAAATAAAAAATAGCGGCGACCGCCAGACTCATAAAGAAAACCGGCTGTAAGCGAACAACAATTTGCGAAAGTGTGTCTTCATAAAATCCTGGCGTGTGGCCAACCTTTTTCCATTTTTCCATCAAAGATTTCGGCATGCGATAGCCAGCGAGGCCACAAAAGAATTTCTGCGACAAATAAAATAAAGGACAGTTATTACCTTCTTTGACCAAAGACTCTGACCGCATTAAAAGAATGTCAGTATAGGAAGATTCCATAACGCTTGTTCTTAATGTATACAGTTCATCAGTCCATAACGGTTTAAAGGCCGCTAAAAAAATTCCCATCGCGCATGACAGCAAAAAAACAACCAAACTGAGTGGAAGAATCTTTTTCGCTGGCAGTGTTACTTCCATTTTTTTCCTCGGAAATCATTGGACACAAAAGCGTCTCGACTGGACTGACGAGCCATCTTTAACCCCTGGGCAGCATCTAAATTGGATAAATTTAAAACACGGTAAGAGCTGATTGAATTTAAAGAAATGTCTAAGGGACGGCTGGGCAGATCATCAGCCACATATTGGGCGGGCTTGACTAACTCTTCAGAAAATCCAAATTCCCGGGCAAACAGTTTAAGAAAACTATAACGGCTTTCGCGCGAGGCGCCGGCCAAATGAAAAATTCCAGAAACACATTCCAGGCCGATCACTTCAATCGCTTTCGCTAAATCTCCTATGTACGTTGGGGAATTAAATAAATTTTCATACGCATCAATCTTTTCCCCTCTTTTTAAGTTTAAAAAAGCTGTTCCCAAAAAGGATTGTTCGGGATTGTTGGTAGAATAAACGCCGCTCGTGCGGACAATCGCCGCCGGACAGGACATGGATAACACCAGATTTTCCGCTTTTAATTTGGTTTGACCATAAACAGTAAGCGGATAACATTCTGAGGACGGTGTGTACCTCCCTTTTAAACCATCAAAGACATAATCGGTAGAGATAAAAATAAAAAAGGCGCCGCGTTCGAGACAAACTTCGGCGATATTCTTTGTCCCCACGCTGTTTATTTGTTCAGCCGATTCCGGATGATCTTCACACCAACCGACATCTTTCACCCCGGCCAAATGAATCACGCAGGATGGTTTGTATTCCGACACGACAGACAAAATCCGGTCGCGGTTTAAAATGTCAAAAGGATGAATATCTGCAGTCGAATGAAGAGGCCGGGTTTGGTGATACGTTCTTAACACCTCATACTTACAAGCCAAGGCGTTCACCAGTTGAGAACCGATAAAACCGCTGGCGCCCGTCACTAACCACTTAAATTTTGAATTACCTGGCATATTTTTTTCTAAGGTTCAGAAGAATTTTTAAAAATCGTGATCCCTCTCGGAAGATCCCCAGCTTTGTCTCGCCAAAAACGCGCTCCCCGTAGGAAATCGTAACTTCTTCAATTTTAAAACCTGCTTTAAAAGCATGAAATGTAAATTCAATCATCATCGCGTTGCCTTCGCACTCCAAGAGTTTGCCGACTTTATCAAAAACTTCACTGCGAAAAATCCTTAAGCTGTGTGACATGTCGTAAATCTTAACACCGAGAATGATACGCGATAATTTTTGCCCCAATGAACTTAAATAAATGGCGAACGCGGATTTACTTTTCATGGCCACAATATGTCCAGGCAAATAGCGCGAACCGATCACCATGTCGGCCAAAGTAGTCTCCATCTTGTCGAGCATTTTCAAAATATCTTGCGGCGCGTGAGCGAGATCAGCGTCCATGATACCGACGATAGGCGTTACGGCGGCGTTAATACCGCATTTCCAAGCGGAGGCGAGTCCTTTTTCGTTTTTTCGGACAATGAGTTGAATGATGTTCCCGCAGACAACATTATGCTGTCCAACGATATCTTCAATACCGTCATTGCTGTCGTCATCAACAATAATAATTTTAAGATTGGGCACTTGAGGCAGGATCGTCTGATAAATTTTGGGCAGGAGAATGTTAACGTTTTGAGCTTCCTTATAAGTGGGGATAACGATCGAAAGCATAAATGAACTTAAATGGCTAACGCGCTTTACGGACGTTTCTCAGCGTCCACGTAAAAAAAGTCAGGATCATGTTTATCCATTGGATGCGACAACACATTAATCCAACGAGCATCTTTGATAATTTGAAAGGTGTGCACTTCCAAAGGTTCAACAATAAAAATGTCGCCTTTGCGCACGGTGATTTCTTTGGATTCTTGAGATTTAAGATGCTTGACCGAAACTTTAATTTCACCTTCCATAATAAAAAAAAGCTCGGTGGTTTTTTTATGGTAATGGCCGCCGCGCGTTGAGCCGCTGTGAGATTCGATATAATTAATTTCCCGCATCCAGTCAAACTGGCTGATTCCTAGGATTTCTCCTCGAGAATCAGCAGATTTGAAATAAGGTTTGAGGATTTTCATAAGCGTTTCTAAGAAAATTTTCTTACTTTTAAAAAATGAAACTAACTATAACAAAACACCTTCAATTAATCAAGGCGCCTTTTCTTTGAATAACATGAGCGCAAATGAATCCCAAGCCCACCCTAACGACAATGCCCAAAACGGCACCACCCAAGTAAATTGGCGCTGCAAAAACCAATAACCCTGGTTTAAAACGCCGATCAAAAGCAGTTCTAAAGGAAAAACGACAAGAGTCAGGAAAAAAAGTATTTGTAACCATCGTTTAGACAAAGGAAATATAAAAGGAAAAATAACCGCTGGCACAAAAATATAAAGCTTCCGATTTCCGAGGAGATTGCCAAGAACTCCCTTTACAAAACCAGCCATACTCACTAAAGGATTCGGGATATAATCAAAGGTATTCATGGTCCGGGCATTCTTCAAACTGGCATCAAGACCGGTTGTGACCATCGGAAGATGATAAGGACCTATCATGCTAATCAACCATAAAGGCGCCGCTATAACACCGATAACAGCGAAAAAGATAACAATACTCTTCAAATTCTTTCTAAAATTGACCTCACGCCAGTGACTTAGCACCAAATAACTCAAGACACATAATATGATAACGATGCCATAGGCGTGAAACCATAAGATAATCAGAAAAATTATTGCCATCTTAACTTTTTGAACTACAGACCACCCGCCGATTTCTTCAAACGATTTTTCACCATAATAAAAAGCCATCAGAGCCAGCGTCGGTAAAACGGCATAGACCCGGATTTCAACCGAATGGAAAACCAAATTCCAATTGGAAGCTACAATACTGTACGTGATAACATCACCCATCAGCGTCTTAAAATACTTTTGGCAAATCTGGTAAAGAAAATAAAATCCTAAAAGCGCAATGGCGATATGCGGGATTGCAATCAACCATTTGTTGAATCCAAACAATTTGAAAAAAGGATACATCAAAAGATAATCCCCGGAGAGCCAGCCGCCGTGTTCAGCGTGAGGAAGATTGATAAGCACATTAATAAAACTTCCTTGCCGCTGTAAAAAGTTAAGTTGCCAAATACCGTCGCCTCCAATGCGAGGTGGGTTTATAGCAATACGCTGCAACCGAAAAATTAACGCCAAAAAAGCGAACAGAATCGCCAGCCATCGACGGAGTTTAGGATTTTCTAGAAATTCCCAGTTCAAGCTCTCTCCTTTCGAAAAAAAACTCAAGGGTGTTAAGTGTCAAGTGTTAGGTGTTACATAAATTGTAACACCTAACACTTGACACCTGACACACTTGTCGCTAAATAAATTTAATCTTACGCATCGCAAACCCGCACATCCGAAAAAGCAGCAGCCCGTGGCGAAAGCGCTGGATTTGCGTTGTGCCGTATTGGCGTTCTTTATAACGAATAGGCAATTCGATAATTTTCAAATTGAGTTTAGTTGCGCCGAAAATCAAATCAAAATCACCAAACGGATCAAAGTCGCCAAAATATGAACGGTTGGCGGCAATCGCTTCGTAATGATGTTTAAAAAGAACCTTGGTACCGCACAACGTATCCTTAAACTGCTGGCCCAAAAGCCACGAAAAAAATAAACCGAAAAATTTATTCGCCACCAGATTCAAAAACCGCATGGCTTCCTTTTCCATGGGATATACTAAACGACAACCGTTGATGAATTCACCGCGGTTACGCTGGATCACTTCATAAAATTTCGGAAGATCTTCTGGCGCGACGGTCAAATCAGCGTCGAGAATTATCAAGATTTCTCCCTGGGCCTGGCTGAACCCTAAGCGCACGGCATCGCCTTTTCCCTTTCCTTTTTGTTTTAAAAGCTTGATATCTTTCTTTGGATACGCCTTGATAACCCGTTCGACTTCTTCATAAGTTCCATCTTTTGATCCGCCTTCCACAAAAATAAATTCTTGGTATTTGCCAAAATCAGGCGTACGGCTGACAACAGCCTCAATATTCCCTTTTTCGTTGCGGCAGGGAACAATAATCGACACGGAAAATTCACACTGATGTTCTCCAACGGGTCTTGCGATAATAAAATGATTCAAGGTCAACGCGTTAATGACCGGAAGCTTGGCGATATATCGGTTTAATAAATAACTTAGTCCCCAAATTTTCTTAGGATAAATAATAGAACGTTCGACTTTAATCGGTTCATAACCTTCCAAATGTAAAAAATTGGTAATGTCATCTGCTGTCAGCCAGTTTTGCAGGAGTTGCGGCATCTTCGTTTTTAGTTTCTCGCCAAGTTTGAGAATGTACTGCCACAGACAGCTGTAATACTCAATAATGATCCGCGTATCGCTGTGGCAAAAACGTTTCAAATCTTTTAAAAACTGTTGAACGTCGGTGAGTTCACCCACCAATCCAGATAAAATAATATAATCGAATTTCTGCTCGAAACGAAGGTCGCTGATTTCGCCTAAGAAAAACTGCAGCTGCGGATGTTTCGCGCGGGCGATTTTAATCATTTCTGAACTCACATCACAGCCCACACCCAGCGACGGCAAAAGTGCGTTAAGCAACACCCCTGTTGAACACCCGACTTCCAGGATTTTTTTGTGCGGTGGAATAAAATAACGGTATTGTTTATAAAGGAGAGAATAATAGTAAGCATTTTGGCCGAGAAAATCCTGGCGTTGGGACGCCAGCGCATCGTAATGACGGGCGATTGTTTCCGTTGTCATGAACGTATCCAGCGGTCTTTGTTAAATTGGAAAATCTGTTCTAATGTTTCCTTCAAAGAATATTGCTGGCGCCATTGCGGGCAATGGCTTTGAAATTTGGCGAAATCCGTTATATACCAGCGGTGATCGCCGAGCCGGTTATTTTTTTGAAACGCCACTTTCATTTTTCGGCCGGTGATGTCTTCACAAAGTTGAATAGCTTCTAAAATTGAACAACTGTTGAGTCGCCCGCCGCCGATGTTATAGACTTCGCCGGGCCGCGGCTTTTCATAAAAATAATTAAACGCCGTAACCAAATCAAAACTGTGAATGTTGTCGCGGACCTGCTTACCTTTGTAACCAAAAATTTTATAAGGTGTTTTCGTCGCGGCGCATTTCATAAGGTAGGATAAAAATCCATGCGCTTGTGTTCCAGAATGACGCGGGCCCGTTAAACATCCCGCCCGGAAACATACCGTGTTCATCCCAAAATAACGCCCATATTCCTGGACTAAAATATCTGCTGCAGCTTTGGAAGCACCGAAAAGCGAATGCAGCGATTGATCGATCGACATGGATTCATTGATCCCGGCGTAATGTGAATCGTTTTTGGTTAAGTCGAAACGCTTTTCGTATTCATGCAAGGCTAAATGATTAGGAAGATCGCCGTAGACTTTATTGGTACTTACAAAAATAAAAACCGCCTTCGGACAATGGCGGCGGGTCATTTCGAGAAGATTGAGTGTTCCATTGGCGTTCACCGTAAAATCGGTCAAAGGCTCGCGGGCGGCCCAATCGTGTGAAGGCTGGGCCGCCGCATGGATAATCAACTTGATATGCTTACTGTAATTCTTGAAAATGCGTTCTAACTTTTTTGTATCACGGATATCTAGAGAATTATGCTGATAAGATTGAATTTCTCGACGGATTTCTCTTAAATTCCATTCAGTTGAAGCATCCTTGCCAAAAAAATACCGGCGCATATTGTTGTCGATACCGACAACTTTAAATCCTTGGCCCGCAAAAAATTCAACCGCCTGCGAACCAATGAGCCCTGCCGAACCTGTGATAATTGCGACACTCATAAAAGCATCATTTTTGAAAAAACATTGGGTCTCTGTTTTTTTAAAGAAGATTCTTATCCGTCGGTGTAATAACACGCTTATGTTCAAAGGGTTTTATTTTCTGCACCACCATCAAAAATGCAATGTAATCATTCAAGTCGCGAGATGATTCGGGTTTATGCCGTTGTGCCTTAAGAAATTCCTGACGCCGTTCTTGGCTTAGACCATCAGCCAGCATTTCTTTCTTTTCACGATCACTGAGCATTGTTTATCCTTTTTAATAAAATATCCAATTCCCTATCTTGATCAAACAAATGAAAGTATTCTTTAATAAGATTAAAATCTAACTTATTAAAATCTTTTCTTATTAAAAATTCAATATCAGCTAAGTCTAATGCATGGCGTGTAGTATTATTCACCATTGATTGAACCTTTATTGACTTTTGTGAATCCAAAGGAAGAAACAAAAGTCAATATTAGGCCTTTTCCCTTGGATGATAAGAATAAGAAACTCTCTTTGGAAAGGAAAAGGCCAATAAACCGATAATGTCTTCTGCGATAAGAACAGGGATTTCAAAATTATCGAGTACTTTGTGTTTTTTTGCTCTTGCCAGCATTTTTCGTGAATAATCTCGATGGGCGTGAAGATAATCGACACACCCTAAAGGCGCCATAGGATGCCAGTAATTTGAAAATTCTTGCGACTCATGAGTCAGTTCGTACCCTAATTGAGCCATAATGTCTTTAACTTTACTGAGCTCTTCCGATTCGATTAGAAAATCTATATCTCTGGTTGCTCGGGTAAAACCGGCTACATGCATAGCAAAACCACCAATAAGAGCAAACCGGATATTCTGTTTACTAAACTTCTGAAGTAATTCTTTAAAAACTAATTCAAAATTCATAATCTCATCCTATTTGAGGTCTCTCTAAAACATAATCCACAATATACCGCGGACGGCCGCGGGATTCATCGAAGGTGCGCCAGAGATATTCGCCAAGCAAACCCATCATCATCATTTGAATGCCGCCGATGACAAGGATTGCCACCATCAACGACGACCAGCCTTCAACCGGCGACCCGTAAATCGACAGGATTAAAATATAAATCGCATAAATAAATCCGACGAACGCCACGATAAAACCCAAAACGCTCATGTAACGGATCGGAATGTCGCTAAAAGCGAGCAGCGAATCTATGGTGAGTTTAATTTTCTTGCCCAAACTCCATTTCGACCGGCCGCTGTGCCTGGCTTTTTTAACGTAAGGCACCGAGGCCTGTTCAAAACCCAGCCATGCCAGCGTCATAAAAATGGACGTATGTTTTTCTTTGATTTCTTTAAAGGCGTTGATGACCGTGCGGTCCGCCAGAAAAACGTCCGCGCCCGTCGGGTGCATTTTAACGCCGGTCAACCAATTCATTAATGAATAATAAAGGCGGGAAAAAAATTTGGTGTTGAGGGGTTCGCCTTCGCGTTTAGCGCGCACACCCCAAACGACTTTGGGTCCCTGCTTCCAGACTTGAACAAGCTGTAGAATAAGTTCCGGCGGATCTTGTAAATCAGCGGCCATGACAACAGCGCAGTTGCCCTCACAATGTTTTAATCCTGCCGCCAGCGCCGCATGGCTCCCGCAATTCCGGGCAAAACGGATAATGTGAACGCGCGGGTCTTTGTCATACAATCCCTTGAGCCGGACCGGCGTTTCGTCCGTCGAGCAGTCATCGACGAAAATAAATTCAAAGGAATATTCTCTGAGTTTAACGGCAACATCATTTAACCGCTGATGCAGAAGCTCAATATTGCCTTCTTCATTATAAGCGGGAATGATGACGGAAATGATCATTAGCTTTTCCATAAGAGTTTAGTTGAATGACCAATAACCAAGATACAATTTCCAAACAATACTCAATTTTCAATTCCAAATAACCAAACACATAGTTTTAGCGTTTGATTATTGTGTATTGGAATTTGTTTGGTCATTGTCACTTGTTTATTGGTTATTTAAAAAATTAATCATTCCTGATCAATCCAATAATCTTCTTAATCTCATCCTCCGACATTCCGACATAAAGCGGCAACAAAACGACTTGCCGACGGGCTAATTCCGAATTTGTTAGCGGTCGTTTCTGCGCCGCGTAGGGCGCTTCCTCATGAGCGTTCATAATACCGGCGCGCGTTGTTACGCCTTCATCCAGCAGATACTGCATCATTTGATCGCGCGTTCGTGGCGCGTTTTCAAGCAAACGCACCGGAAAGCTTTGCCAATTACTGCGGCCGTAAACCGGTTCTTGAACCATGCGCAGCCAGGGCACATCCTGCAAATTTTTGATGTAATATTCTGCCAATCTCCGTCGGGTCCAAACAATTGTGTCTAAACGTTTGAGTTGTTCAATGCCGATTGCAGCCTGAATATCCGTCATACGATAGTTGTATCCGACAATTGGATATTGTTCGGCCATAACGCTTTTTGATTCATGACGGACTAAATCAGAAACATTCATGCCTTGATGGCGCAGCAATCTTAAATAATCGTCATGGAATTTTTCCTGACTTGTAATCATCCCGCCTTCGCCCGTTGTAATAATTTTCCGCGGATGAAACGAAAAGCACGCCAAAGCACCATGTGGTTTGCCGATCTTCTCAAAAGTTTTTCCGCCATCAAATGAAATCTCACTGCCGACCGCGCAGGCCGCATCCTCGACGACTGGCACTTGAAATTGACGCATCAACTTCAAAATATTGGACAGATCGCACGGAAGCCCCATTTGATGCACAACTAAAAGCGCGCTGATCTTTCTGCCTTGATAAAATAGAATTCCGTTCTCAAACCGGCATTCGTTTTGAATGAACTCATTTAATTTTTCAAACGAAAGATTATACGTTTCTAAATCAATATCTATAAACAAAGGCTCAGCGCCGCAATAACGGATGCTGTTGGCAGTCGCGATAAAAGAATGACTGACGGTAATTACATAATCACCGGGTTTAACGCCGACGGCAAGGAGCGCCAGGTGCATCGCGCAGGTACAATTAGAAACCGCACCAGCGAAAGCCGCACCAGTGCAGACGCTAAATTTATTCTCAAACTCCTTAACCTTCGGTCCTTGTGTGACCCAGCCGGAACGGATGACTTCACTTGCGGCGTTAGTTTCTTCTGTTCCCAAAACCGGTTTAGCAAGAGGAATTACACTTTTAGAAATTGAATTTGATTCAACCATGCGACAAGCCTTGTTAATCCTTCTTTTAAAGAAACGGTTGTTTTAAAACCGAGAATATTTTGGGCTTTGGAAATATCCGCCAATCGTCGTCGGACTTCGACTTTTTGGCGGTCGTGAGGGATTTCGACATACTGAGGTTTTAAAGGTGATTGCATGACTTCGAGAAGCGATAAGCATAATTGCTCGAGTGAGGTTTCTTTGCCTTCGGCCACATTGAAAACATCGTTTGTAACCGGAGTTTTTAAACCAAGAATGCTGGCGCGTGCCACATCTTCGACGTAAACAAAGTCCATGGTTTGTTTCCCGTCGCCAAAAATAACCGGCGGCTTGCCTTCTTTGATGAGATGGTACCAACGGATCAACACCTCTGTATATTTCCCAAAGGTATCCATACGCGGGCCGTAAATATTAAAGTAACGTAACGCGACATAATTTAGACCTGACATTTGATAAAAGGAACGGCACATCAGTTCATTGGCTGCCTTGGCCGCGCCGTAAAGGGTAAAATTATTGTAAGGATGGTGCGTTTCTTTGGTGGGAAAACTATCCGCTTGACCGTAAACGGACGCGCTCGACGCTAAAACGAGTTTTTTTATTTTATGTTGAACGCAGGATTCCAAAACATTGAACGTGCCGTCGTACATGATTTCTAAAGCTTCGCGCGGTTGGGCGGCACATTGTGTAATGCGTAAGGCAGCGAGATGAAAACAATAATCCATACCGGCCGTCAGCGAATCAATCAACGCCCGGTCACGGATGTCGCCTTCAATGAGTTTAATTTTTCCGGAAGCTAAAGCACTTTTGAGATTTTCACGCGAACCACGCATAAAGTTATCGATGACGGTGATTTCTTTAACGTGTTCGGCCACTAATTGTTCGACGATATAAGAGCCGACGAATCCGGCGCCACCGGTGATTAGGATTTTCGAATTATTTAGAGTGTTCATATCAATTTTTTCATCGAGAGGGGCTTTTGGTATGGGCTGTCAGCGAACTCCGATCCAGCGTCCGCCTACCTTCTTTCCAGAAAAGGCGTAGACTGGATCGCGTGCCCGCCCCGGCTTCGCCGGATACGGCGGGCCGGGGAGCGGATAGCCTGCTGCCAAAGCCCATTCGTCGAAGTTATATCATTTTATTTCTTCGCAGTATAATCGCTAATGCCTCGTGGCCAATCAATGTATAAGTAAAACGATAGCTTTGAATTTGATATTCAGAAAAACTCCGGACCATTTCTAAAAGCGCTTCTTCGGTCCTCACCCATTGCCCGCGGTCTAGCTTTCTTAACAACCACGCCAGCGGCCGTAAATACGGCCGTCTGGGCCAGACACTATCAATAATCACAACCCGACCGCGCCCGTCGGTTAAACGCATTATTTCTTGAATCGTCTGGCGGGCGTCCGCATCAGCAAGATGATGCAGCAATCCAAACGACCGACATTCATCAAAAGAATTTCGCCGAAACGGCATTGCCGCCGCCGACCCAACAACACCTTTTCTTTGACTATCCTTTGAATAACTTTTAATGTAACCCAAATTAATGTCTAACCCGACGAGTTTCTGTTCCGGCCCGGCAGAAGTATTGAGCTGCGGACCGCATCCAACATCTAAGATCAGACCTTTTGAATCTTTAAAAATTTTGTTAAAATGTTTCCTCAAAAAAAAATTGGCGCCAGGGGCCAATACAACTTGAGAAGCTCGATAGACGAGCGGATTATTTAAAATTGGATAAAGCCAAGCGGCCATAATGACTAACGTTTCTTAAGAAACCGCGCCGGATTTCCAACCCAAACTTCATTCGGCGGAATATCCTTGGTGACAACGCTTCCCGCGCCGATTAAAGCACCAGCCCCGATTTTAATGCCGCCCAAAATTGTCGCGTTACTTCCAATTGAAACGCGATTCCCGATTTTCGTTTCAACAAACCGGCCTTTCCAATCCGCTTCGGCTTCCATTTCACCTTTATCATTGACCGAACGCGGATTGTTATCATTGACAAACATAACCCCGTGGCCGATAAAACAATCATTGCCGATCGTGACACCTTCACAAATAAATGTATGCGAAGAAATTTTACAATTCTTCCCGACGGAAGCGTTCTTTTGGATCTCAACAAAGCTTCCAATCTTTGTGTTATCCTCCACACGGCAGCCATATAAATTTATAAATTTAGAAAGCTTGACGCTTTGTCCCAGCTTAACGTCATCGGCGACACATAAAAAATTATTATTCATAGCTTAATAACTTTGCCTTTCTTCTTTAATGATTCAGCCGCGGCTGAAAGCAAATGCATGACGCGCAGACCAGAATCTCCGTCGTTAATCGGTTGTTGGTTGGTCTTAAGACACTTTACAAAATGTTCCAATTCCAATTTAAGCGCCTCGGTTAAATCCACATGAGGCGACCACATATCACCAGAACGGTAATCGACCATCAAACGATAACGGCCTTCCTTATCGTTAAGGGTGACCCCGCGGTCGTAGACTTTAATTTTTTCATCGGTCTGCAAATCGTCCCACACCAGCATCTTTTTTTCGGCGCCAATCAAAACTGTCCTAATCTTAACCGGCGAAAGCCAATTCACGCTAATGTGCGCCATAAATTTCTCTTGGAAATAAACCGTAATGTACGCCATATTTTCCTGCCCGCGGCCCATATGGTCAATGCCTTGGGCGCTTACGGCGACGGGTTTATAAGGAATAACATAATCAATAATCGAAAAATCATGCGGCACCAGATCCCAAATGACATTAGCGTCATGACGAAAAAGCCCGAGGCTGCTGCGCAAAGAGTCATAATAATATAACTTCCCTAAATCTTTTTGCTCGATCAATTCTTTAATTTTACGCACCGCACCGGTAAAAAGAAAAACATGGTCCACCATAATGGTCAATTTTTTCTTTTTGGCCAGGGCTGTTAACTCCTCGGCTTCTTTTAAATTGGAAGTGAAAGGTTTTTCAATAAAGACATGCTTGCCGTTCATTAACACGCTTTTGGCAAGTTTATAGTGTGTAGAAACTGGAGTAATGATAGCAACGATATCGATCGCGGGAGATTTAATGATCTCATCCGGATCGGTTGTAAGATGGGAAATGTTGGATAGATTTTGGAATTTTTTAAGCGCCTGGGGATTTTGATCACACAAACTATGAACTTTAATCCCCTCAATGGATAAAAGATTCCGAACAACATTAGGTCCCCAATATCCGTAGCCAATGACACCGAAATTAAGCATAGTAACTCCTTCGCGAATCTTGACTTTTGTACCATGATAAGGCGCGTTTGGAAAGAAAAAAGTAAATTGATGATGGCTTACAAAATACTTGTGAAAATTTCTGTAAACGGTGAGGAATGTAATAGAATACCGTCAATAATTTAAAACTTTTACCAGCACTTGTGCTAGTAAAGATTAAGGCCCATGAGCGGATCACCGCGACAGGACCCGCTGCTTCGGCGATTATTCAGATAAATTGTAGAAGCATGAAAAATTCTATAACGCAAAACAAAGTCTCTCTCCTTTCTTATCTTCAAGAGCCGGTCATCGCTCTTGCCTTTCTCTTACCGCTTATCTATTGGATTTATCTGGCCTTCACCACACAGATGAATATCCGTTTTGATGCGCAAGGGTTTGAAAAACTCGCAGGGTATATTTATCATCAAGGCTGGCCGGCTTTTTTTGAACAAAATCCCGACCAAAGTCCTCTCTATCCTTTTCTTATTTCCATTTCCATGCGGATAGCTGACTTTTTTGCGCTGCCTTACCAAAGAATTCAAACCATCTTTCAAATTTTCCTGCTATTACTTTCCCAATTCTTGCTATTAAAAATCTTAACGCGGATTAACATTAAGAAATCTCTAATAGCTTTCGTCTTGCTTTATTTTGGATTTTCACCGGCTATTGTCAACTCAGCCTTTAGTCTTTTCTGCGAAATCCTAACTTACCCTTTTGTCCTCGGGATTATTTTGTGTTCGGTTGAAATCTGGAATTTAATTCTAAGCAAAGAACGTTTTGGCCGGATAGTGAGTTACAGCATTTTACTGGCGGCAATTTTTTTTCTTATCACCTGCACGCGCGCGATTTATGAATACATTCTTGTCGTCTATATTTTCTTTTTTGCTTTGATATCCATTAAATTTATTAGAGAAACGGAGCGCTTCCTGCGAGCGATAGCTTTTTTAAGTATTGTGTTCATATGCTTTCAAACGCTTTTAACGCCTTATAAACTGATGAATTTGAAATATAACGGCCACAAAGTCACCATCATTGTGGGCGCTTCATCTGTTTATGCCGACGCTGTTGGAAGAACGCGGCCGATTACGGGTCAACAACTCCTGATCGCATTAAGTTTTATCCCAGGAGACGGCGTGTGTTGGAAATTTTTTGGGAAAGAAAAATGCGATTTTTGGTACAACGACATGTACCAAATTGGGCTTAAAAAAGTTGAAGCGCTCAGGAAGGCTGGAATTCCTAATGAACAACATGACAAAATCCTTTACCGCGAAGCCAAGGAACATATTTTCCAAAAACCGTTCCAGTACGCGCTTTTAAATGCGATTGAAGGGTTCAAAATGTTCTTTTGGGAATCAACCCGGATTGGGTTTGTGGCTTATCCGGTGTGGTTGGAAAAAATTTTTAGGAATGTGCTTTTTAAAGATGTTTTGCGTCTAGCCGTCGCTATTGTAACGATCTTTTGCTTTCTTGATAATTTGATTTATGTTTTTCGCAGGCGGGATTTTTATGAAGTGCGATCTAACACGATATATCTTTTCACCATCTTGGTCGTCGTTACGGCAAACATCGTCTTACATTCCTTTTTCATAACCGTAACCCGTTATGCGCTTCCTTTTGCGCCTTTGTATTTGATCTTGATTGCCTGCACGCTGCAAAGAAAAACCGCATCCAGCAATCATCCGTCTCATTATTAGTCTTTCCTTAATAGAATGTATCTCATAAATAGCCGAAGGCAGCGGGTCCTGTCACGGCAAACCGCTTGTGGGCCCCGTCCGCCCGGCGTGGATCCTCCCACAATCGGTTCGCCGTGCCACCCGCTGCCCGCTCAATACCCTTTATGGGATGACTTCTAATATCTTATTCCCTTCCGCCCAGCAAAAACCGGTTTAAGATCTCATTTCTTTTAATTAACGATGTTGATAGGAAAAGACACAAACCAATAAAAAAGGCGGCGGCTAAAGGCGCATACACGGCGAGAAAAACTGGTCCATTGAAATTAAAACTGACCCCCAGGCGGTCAATAACTCTAGGGTAAATTGCTTCAAGAATGAAAATTTGAATCAAATAAATATCTAACGAATATCTTCCAATAAAATCTAAAAGCGGCGCTGCCTTCTTCTTTGAAATATATTTTCCAACAATGAAAGTAATCAATATCCCTAAAAATCCCATGAGGTATCGATAAAAAAACCTTAACACTTCACCCCAATACTGTGCTGAGTCAAAACTCATTTTATTTATGTAAATGTAATCTTGATTCGTCCAATACTGGATTAACACAGCGAATAGGACGACGGCAGCGGCAAACATGATTCCGCTGATCCGTGGATTGTTAAGGTTTAACTTATACCGGTTACTGAAATATCCCGCCGCATAGAAAGGATAAAACCATTTAATATTAAAAAGAGAAAAAGAACAGTTATAAGGAATTAATAGAATCAAACCATATAGGATGGCAAAGATGATGATTCCAAACCGCGTTTCCAATTGAATACAACACAATAAAACGCAGCTCAAAACAAACAGCGTAAATAAAAACCAGACGAGCGGATGGATCAATAATTGATCGATCAAATTCAAAGGCCAATGGATTATCTCGGCGACATTTTTCTTTTCTACAATACTTAAAAAACAATTAGCCATAAAAACCAGGAA
Source organism: uncultured Planctomycetales bacterium (assembly GCA_964612665.1). Classification (GTDB taxonomy): domain Bacteria; phylum Omnitrophota; class Gorgyraeia; order Zapsychrales; family JAHFFX01; genus CAZTCI01. The sequence continues at coordinate 235,630 of CAZTCI010000003.1, forward strand.
GCCCCAGGATATAAAAGGAACAAGCAGGCTTTGACATCTCATTTTGAAAACTTCTAAAACACTTCGTCGACTAAAACTGACAGCGATTAAATATCCGCTGATAAAAACAAATAACGGCATGTGAAACGTATAAATCACCCGGAAAATCGGATTGAGAAAGAAATCCTCTCCCCTAGGCACCATCGTGTGTTGAATAACATGCCCGTAAACGACCAGAATGATGGCGATTCCCCGGACAGTGCTTATTGTAAAATTTTTATTTTCCATACCGTTACACTTCAATCCCGCGCACAACATTTGCATCGTTCAATCGTCATGTTATAATACGCGCCACTATGAAAAAAACAACCGAATTATTTAAAGCCAAAGAGCGGACTTACAGTTTTGAACTCTTTCCACCAAAAACGCCAGAGGGTTATGAAAAACTTTTGCATACAATAACCCAGCTATGCGCGTTGAAACCGGATTTTATTTCTGTGACTTACGGCGCCGGCGGCGGAAGCCGGGATAAAACAATCGATTTGGTCGATCATATCCAAAGGAAGCACAATGTCGTCGGTGTCGCACACTTGACTTGTGTCTGCCATACGCGGGAAGAAATTAAAACCATTTTAGAAAATATAAAAAAACGCGGGATCCAAAATGTCCTGGCGCTGCGTGGCGATCCGCCCAAAGATAATCCCAATTGGCAGCCGGGAACGGAAAATTTTAAATACAGTTCGGAATTATGCAGTTTTATCCGTCAGCATTTTGATCATTATTTCGGTATTGGTGTTGCCGGATTTCCTGAAGGACATTTGCTGTGTCGTGACCGCGAACGTGACGCTCAGTATCTTAAATCAAAAATTGACGCAGGCGCCGACTACGTTATCACTCAGCTTTTTTTTGATAACCAAGATTATTTTGATTATGTCAAACGGTTAAGAAAACTCGGCGTGACGGCGAGAGTTTTGCCAGGAATTATTCCGATTACAGACTACAAAGCCTTACAAAATTTTTGCCAGCTGTGCGGCGCAGGTATTCCTCAAAAAGTGCACTCTCTTTTCTCTCCGATTCAAAATGATAAAGAAAAAATGCTTCGGGCAGGAATTGATTTTGCTATTGAACAATGTCGCGAGCTTTTGGCTGGTGGGGCGCCAGGATTGCATTTTTATACTTTAAATAAAATTAATCCGGTTGATATGATTCTTTCCGCTGTCCGATTGTAAAATCCGTGGCGTTTACATTGTTTGAATCCATTGTTCAACCTTCGCGTGGATTTCATCCCGAATCTCCCGCGTGCGACTCAAACGTTCTTCCTCAGAACCTTTCAATCCCGACGGGTCGGGGAAACCCCAATGCAACCGCTTAGTCTTTCCAGGAAAAATCGGACATCGCTCAGCGCTGGTTTCATCACAGACTGTAATCACATAATCAAATGGTTCTTGGGATTCCATAAAACACTGGACGCTTTTTGTTTTATTCCTAGAGATATCAATACTAACTTCCTGCATCGCTTTCACAACGATTGGGTTGAGCGTTCCGGGTTCCAAACCCGCGCTCTTGGCTTCAAACTTGCCACGGCCAAAATAATTTAGAAACGCCTCAGCCATTTGACTGCGGGCGCTGTTGTGGATGCAAATGAAGAGAACTTTTATCATTCTGATATCAGCTAGTGTAAGGTCACAAAGTCATCCGTCACCAGGTCAGCATGTTTGTGAATGGTGACTTTATGACCTGGTAACCAATCATCTTTTTAAAACAGGATTACGGAGATTGCTTTTTCTTCTTTAACTCTTCAACAAAATCTTCCAACGCTTTGCGCGTCATGGTGTGGCGGTTTTCAAACTTGTCCATCCAATTGTTATATTCCTCGACGGTAATCCGGTGATCCTCAGAAATCAGGTCAAAATATTCCAAAAGCGCAACCGCTTTGAATTTGGCGTCGAAATCCTGCCACCAGCTGCCTTTCATTTCCTCCTGCAGACTTAACAGACTGGAGTTGAGATTCATGAGCTCTTCTTTCGAAATCGTTTCGTTCGACATTTGTTTAATCGCCGCCATCTTCGTTTGCACCCCTTCAATGGATTCTGACATTAAATAATTCATCGCCCACGCCGTAAAAATGAAAAACGCCAAGCCCGTGACTATCGCTATGGATGAAAACCACTTAAAAAGCTTTTTGCCTGACCCAAAAATCCCATAAACAATACTGCCCAGCGGCCAGGTAAAAAACATAACCAGTATCCAAATAACTTTGGCGAGCTTGCTTAACGGCGAGATCGCGCATTGGATAATGGTCCAGAGGGGATAAACAATCACAAAAAAAATGACGAGCAGAAGAAAAACAATAATCACTAAAAAGCCTAATGTCATCATAATTGCTCGATAATTTTAAGATATTCTGCCGTACTAATTCTTAAAGTTCGAAGATTACTTTTAATTTCAAATATCGGCAGGTCTTTTTTGGTGCGGACTATAACGGGGCGAAGCAGATCACCTCGATTCCATACGCGATGATCTCCTTCTTGGCGGACTAGATGACAACCGATGGTATTCAAAAACTGCTCAAATTTCTTATAATGAATTGGACGAATGGCAGGCATTTATGATGCGATAGGAATTTCTATGTCTCTACTCTCTTGACCGATGATACGGGGAGGAGTCCAAGTCTTTTTTACTTTTTCCCAGCCATACTCTTGTAGAACTTCTTGCCACGTTCCTTTTTTACTCACTTCCTCGACGAATAATTTCAAACTGTGAGCAAAAGATTTTTCAGCATCTTCAAAAGAATCTCCGTGGGCCGCCAGATCAAACGCAGGAGAATAACAAATAAAAACATCTCCTTCTTTAAGGTAAAGGACTGGAATATTGGCTTTAATTGTAGATGGTTTCAACATATTTAACCTTGAAATCTTTGATGTTATTAAAAATATACTATTTGCCTATAACAAAAGCAAGCTATGTTTGTGGAATTAGATCGCCGGGATTTATTTCCTGCCAGCGGACGATATTAGCGATAAAGGGTAGAAAAGGAATTTTACGGTTGGTTCGAAGCTGACTGTTGTAGCTATAGTTACGGGTTTGATAGACATTTAAATCCGCCGCGGTGCGGACATTGTCACCTCGAACAGCGATGGCACCGGAAAAATTGATGGTGTTTTTCGAAAATTTATCGCCATCAGCCACGAAAATGCCGCCGCGGGAATTATCTCCCCCATCGGCCATTATAAAGGCATCAATCGTGATATCACTCGCCGCATTTTGAGGGATAATCACATCTTTTTTAGCAAGCAATCCTAATTGGGGGAGTGCCGCGCGTTCGGTGTCGGTACTTGCGGTCGCTGTCTTGACATCATTTTCAATATAGATATTGCCGCCGGCAACAAATAACATCGAATCCTTGATGTCGCCCGAAATATAAATATCACCCTCGGCAAAAACCAATCCGTTAGAACTATTTAAACTTGGTAAATCAATGTCCCCGCTATACACAAATTTATCACCGGAAAAATACCGGCCGTTCGCTTGAGCGATTGCGCGATAACGGTCTAAGTCAACGCCCGCGAAAGTCACCGTTGGGAATTGTTTGACTTGACCATTTACTTTGACCGATGGATCAGGAATGCCTGACACACTATTTAAATAAAAAACATCTTGAACAGTAATCTGCGGTGGAGACGGTGGCAGCCCATTGTTCACATCAAAAAAGATATCTTTCCCTAATATAGCTTCATCAAATGAAGACCCGCTGCCAATCCGTAAATTCCCGACCGTCGAAACAAAAAAATCCGCCGGGTTTGAAATAATGACGCGCGCTAAAATACTGCGCGTGATTTTGCCATCCTTGTCTTTCCCGGTTGATTTCACCCGCACCGATTGAAACACATTAAAATCCGGGGCGGTTGCCAACTGCAAGCTATAAAATCCTATTGTCGTCGCTGGATCGCTCTGAACAACCCTCAACGGGCTATCACTAACTGCGGGCTCGCCATTTTCGCCTGGCCGCCAGGCGGGTTGCTGACGAATCCGATAGATGGCAACTTGCACACCGGTTTCAGCGGCGTAAAAAGCTTGCTGTGAGGCCAAACGCTGTTTACTCTCTTCCAATTGCATTTGACTACGCAAAAAAGCGCCGCCCAAAAGTATAGACAAAAATAAAACCAGCATCACACTGGCGATAAAGACAAATCCCTGATTATTTTTAATTGATCGCATATCAATTGCGCGGATAAATTTCGGTTGCGGAACTCAGTGTCACCGGATGACCCAGAACCTGGTCTTTTAAAGCCAAAGTCAATAGGAACGACTTTCCTTGCCGGTTAAAATTGGAATTCGTAAAATCAACTCTGGTTGACGCCGTGTAATCATTTTGGCCGGTGCGGCTGATGACAAATTCACCGGTGTCTTTGATTGTATAAACGCCTAATAATTTTCCGTCGGGATCAATGAATGCCGCTTGTTTGATATTTGAACTTTGGTTGACATTAACTTGTTTGGCGAAACGTCCGTCGTACACGACCTTATCCACCATCTCATCCAGTTCCTGACTCAAATCCGCCCGCGCGATAAAAGATTCAAACGATTCCCAGTTCATAAAGAAAACTGTGTAAAAAATCCCAATTGAAATTCCTAAAATGGCGACGACGGTTACGATTTCAACGAGGCTAAAACCTTTCTTAGTCTTTAATGTTAGCATCGTCATTATTTTAAAAACTCCCGCGCGGAATCAGTTTGATATCAAAATTCTTAGATTGTCCGGCGGTTAAGGTAAACGGACCGCTGGTGTACGATTCGTAGAGTTCAGTTTGACTTATATCGACGGAATGATTGCGCACCGCCTGCTGATATTTTTTATTGCCAACTAATGACGGCGGCGGCCAAGTCTCTGGAACATTATTCACAGTAAAGCGGCCGCTGCTATCGGTCACCGCCGATAAACTGCCGCCTGTTCCTAAATTAATAAATACCGAAATGCCTGGTATAGGAAGATTATTGCCCGCATTACGGACAGTTCCTGTCACCGTTCCAAATCCTTTAGGCCAAAGACCGATATCAGAAACCGGGATACTAACTAATTTAACCACCGTAACCGCCCCGCGCGCCGCATACCAGGTGTTGCCAGCGGTTGTGAAAGAATAATAATTATTCTTTGAAGCAGTAACATCGGTTGCCCCGACGGGAAGCCGAAAACCCAACGCCGCAGTTGTGCATTGAAAAATATAATCTCCACTGCCATTGGTGGTTTGGCCATAGCCTGACATTCCGACGGATGCTGAAGAAATGGATGCTCCGGTTTTATCATCTTTCACGTTGCCCTGCGCATTACCGCAGTCTTGAGTATTGGGTGATATGTCTACGGTGATATCTTGAGTGATAACATTGCCAGGAAAAAACGGCGCCCGCATCGTCGGGCTGAATTTAAGGACTGTGGATGGTTCAGTACAACATTGAATAAAAGGCGCGTTGGCTTCAGCCCACCACTGCGCATAAAATCCTGAGCTGTTAGGAAAAAGCCCCTGCTCTGCCGGGACAACAACTTCATAATAGCCGGTACTATCTGTTTTCCCGACGGGCGCGCTTGGCCAAAGTGTATTATCGTGCCAGCGCACTCTCACATCGGCGCCTTTAATAGGATTACCCGCTTTATCGCGTACGATTCCTTTAACTATTGCTGTCGGAACTTTGACGAGCGGAATATTCTGCGTCAGATTATCGCCAGGATTGACACACAAACGGTCCGTTGTTGCGTTACCATTCCAGGCATTTGAACAATTAATAGTATTCGCCCCAACAACAGCCGAACTCCATCCGTCGGCTTGAAATGGAAACGTGCAGGCAAAATTTCCGGCGTAACCAGATTTATAAGCATTTTTGGTTGCCAGCGTAAAACACTGCTTATTGCTGTTATTGAAAGGAATTGTAAAATTAAAACTTCCCGTGCCCGTCGCCTGCTGCTGGCGGTTTCCGTCGTCGTATAAATTAATTTGCGACTGACTTGAAAATCCAAGCTGGACAGCGGTAAGCGCATCTAAAAGTTTGCCAGAAATATGCGCATCCGTTGGCTTTGCCGTCATCGAAAAACTGATTTCCTCCTCTTCATTTGAAGAAATAATAATGTCTTGAGGATAAGTAAAATCAACATAACCGCTTCTCTTGGCCGTTAACCGCCAATTTCCGACGGGTAATATAAAACGCCCGGTATTGGGTTCGGCAAAAGTAAAATTGACTTGTTTATTATCAGGACGGGCTAAAACTTGGTTTGACGAAAAGGTTGTGGAGTTATTGGCACCGCCTGTGCTCGTGATTGTCAGTTGAACATTGCCAAGAATGGCATTGGTTGTCTTATCTCGAACCATGCCGATAACATTGCCTGGCAAAGGTTCGGGCGGACGGGCCAATAAAATAATAGAATCAAGAGTTTTGGTCTCGCCGAATTCCTGCCATCTGACGATAATGTGCGCACGTTTAAGTTCGGTTGTTCCCTCGGATGTGACGTCTAACGCGCGGGTGAATTCTGAAAATTGCGTGGATATATCGGAAAACCCGCAAGTATTCATCGTTGGAGAAGTACACGCTTCTAAGGTATCGAAACGGTCTTGTGCGATACGAATAACTTCTTCCTGACTTTTCGTGATGAGATTTTCAGCTAATATGCGATGACGTGTGACTTGAGCGGTAGGACTAAGAACACTAACGGCCATCCAACTGGCAGCGCTGACGACGACCACGACGACCAGACTGACCAAGACTTCCGTCAAGGTAAAGGCTTTTGAGTTCTTCATTAAAATGATAGGTTAAGGTAACGATACCCGTTTCGTTAAGAGGTTAAGGTTAGGTGGCAAAAACCATTCAGCTTTTGACCTTACCATGACCTGTTACCGAAACAGGCTTCTTAACCTTAACCGTTACCAGGAAGTTATGGTTTGCCGTTTATGATAACAGGCGTGACGGTAATAATCAATTCTGAATCTATGACCGAATGCTTTTGGTAACTGAACAAATTACCTAAAAGCGGGACCTGCCCTAATAAAGGAATGCGGTAATAATTCTTGGTATCTTCCTGATTTAATAAGCCGCCTAAAACAAAAGGCTGTTTGTTCGGCACGCGTACAAACGCGGTCGCGTTTCGGGTCTTGACCCACGGATACTGGTCTTGTGGTCCGCGGAAAGAAAAGATAAAGCTCACCTCGGGTTCAATTTTAATCACCACAAAATCGTTATCAATGATAGACGGTGTAATCTTTAAGCGGATACCCGGTTCAACGAAACGCACCTCTGTCGTCGCCACGCCGCCGGCCACTGTTGTAATTGTATAAGGAATGCGGTCACCGACGAAGATTTCTGATTCTTGGTTATTGAGCGTCATGATCCGCGGGTTGGAAAGAACTTTGGCTTTATTATTATTTTCAAGCATGCGGATCACCGCATCAAATTGAATAGGATTGCGGGCAAAGGAATACAGTTTAAAGACTTGTCCAGGAGAGTCTTCAACGTTCGAAAATGTCGCCGGGCGTCCGGATTCTTGATAACTGGTTGTGATGGCATCAGACCAATCAACACCCAAATCCTTCAAAGCATCTTTATTGATCTCAATAATCTTAGCTTCCAAAACAACCTGCGGCTGAGGAACATCCACTTTCTTGACGAGATCTTCAACTTTTTTAATTTCATCCGCGGTCCCAACCACAACGAGCGAGTTAGTATCTTCACTGACGTTAATACTCTCAAGCACGTTGTGCGTCATGGTTTTAATTTCCTGGGCTTTGATGTAACGCAGTTTGATAACACGGTTGAGCAAATTTTCATTATGGATTCTTTCTTTCGTCGTCACAAAAAGCGATTGGCCGACTTTCTTAAAAGCCAGATTATAGGAATCCGCCATCAAACTTAAAGCCTCACGGATTGGAACATTCTTAAGATGCAATGCCAAGGTATTAGCCTTTAACGCTGGATCAAGCACAATATTGGTTTCAATGACATCACCGATTGTGCGAAAAATGTTTTCCAAACTTGTCTCATCAAAATCCAAGTCCATGGTCCTGTCTTTATTTTCCGGTTTAATCACGCTGTCTAAAATCTGGTCGGAACTTAAAAACGTTGCGGTTTCTTCTTTAGACATAGCTTCTTCGACTTTATTTTCCGCCGGCAACGGAATGGTCTTGGCTTCGGCGAATGATTTATCAATCGATTGGTGTTTAATAAGTGTATCGATATTCTCCGGACGCGCGCCCTCGAGCTCAGCAGGCTTGGTGGTTTCTTGAGCGCTCGTAATGACGACCGGTGTTTCTTTAGTGACTACCTTCTGTGGACTAACCGTTTCTTCCGGAGAAGTTTTTTTAACATCGGATTCTTGAACCGCCGGCGGTTCTTCGGCGGAAGAATTAGCTTTTTCGTTTACATCTGAAGTAACAGCTGGCTCTTCTTTACTTCCAGTTGTCTCGCTCCCATTGGTATCAGAAGTGTGATCGGAAGTATCCGCGGGCGCCGGTTCTTTTTTAAGAATGTTATCTGGAAGTTCCGTCGGAATGGCGTTAGAACCGGTTGAGAAAGCAACCTCCTTTTTAGAAGGTTCGGTTGAAACCAGATGCATTGAACTTTTTAAAGCCTGAACTTCATTGAGAAGAAGCGCTTTTTCGCTCGTGCTCGATGAAAAATTTTGCGTTGGCTGGGCAGAAGATTTTTGGGCCGCTGGCTGACTTATACTCCGCCAAGGATTTACCGTCTCCTGCTGAAGGCTCTCGGCCGATCCACCCATAATGGCCCAGAGCAAAATCAAGGTTAATAATATATGTTTTTTCATTTTCTTTTAATGTCCTCTCTTTTCTTCTCAATTTCGGAATTACCCGATTTAAAGATGACCCGGTCTGAGTCAATCTGATTGATAACGTAATTGCGCAGCGTATCACCGACTTTAAAAATGCCTGTTTTATTACTCATCTTTAAATAAGCCCGGACTTCGCTGCCGAATTTGACCACCCCAATCAAGGCAACATCATCTAGATTTGCCGGTTCGGCTAATGGCGAGACTGAATTGTCCTGGCCTTGAGCATTGATTTCTTCAGCGATCAGCGGTTTAAATGGATCGCGGCTTACGCTCAATGGTTTTTTTTCAGGTTTCAGAATGATCTTCGCCAGTTCCGGACTTTGAATGTATTCAATCAATGGTTTTTCCTCGACGGGCGCGGCGGCTGTCTTCTTTTGAAAAAGCGGCTTACCTAACGCCATATTCTTTAATACGTCGCATCCCGTTAAAGAAACGAGGAGAATGACCACAATATATATCATCCATTTTTTTGTCATGGCTTTATGTCGTTTAAGCTTTTTAAGCTGTAAATTCTTAAAGTGAAACCACAGGTTAACTGCGGATAAACTGTATCCGCGCTGATGGAAACATTACTGACCGTTAAAAGCTGGCGGTAGCCTTCGATGGAATAAAGGAAATTCACAATCGCTTCAAACGTCCCGCGGATTTTAAAATTAATCGGCATGGCCGCCAAGGTCAACATTTCGCTTAACTGGGCGGTACGGCTTTGTTTGGTTTGTTCTTCAAAATCTTCATAAACCCGGGCGCGCGGTAATTTGCGTGATTCGGCGATTTCTTTAGGGACTTTCACTTCGGTAAAACGCTGGGTTTTCATTTCCAAAACATAAACAAGTGATTTGGCGGCGGAATCTGATATTCCATCGAGAAAAGCCGGAACATCCCTTTCTTGAAATAACAGCTCTGCAAACTCTTCCTGCTCTTTTTTAAACCGATCAATCGAATTTTGTGTCTCGACAATTTCTTTATTTAATTTGTCGAGCCGATCTTGTTTTTGTTGAAGTTCGACTAAAGCTTCTTCAGCCAAGCGCGAGCGTTGATAAGCTAAAACGCCAAGTCCCGTCGTCAACAAAAGACATACCGCAACCGCAGCAATGATAGTTTTTCGGACTGATTCAGGATTATTCATGCTCTTCACCTATCTTGATATTGGCGGTGATGCCAAAACTAAAGATCTTTTGCTTAGCGACCTCTTGTTCCGTCAGAAAACTAAATTTCCCATTTTCAAGAATTGCTGAAGTATTAACTTTCCGCAGCATTTCCGCGACGGATTCAATACGAAAAGCTTCGCCCGTAAAATTAGCCAGCCCGGATTCATCGACGCTAAATGATTTTAAGGAAAGTTCTTCGGGCAGTTCGGAAGCGACCACACTTAACACTTCTGACCACGACATGCGGTTTAGAATCTTGACATACGTGGCTTGCGCGAGCAGTTGGTTGCGCACGGCGAGATATTGATCGCGTTTTTTAAAAAGCTCTTCTGATTGTTTTTGCAATGTTTCTATTTTCTGCTGAACTTCTTCAGAACTTCGACGGGCGTTTTGTTCGGTTTGATAATAGCGGTAACTCATGCCGCCTAAAATAAAACCTGCAATGCCCATAAAAACCAAAGCCGCGGCCAGTGTTTGGTAGATATATTTTTTGGTTTGTAAATTTCTAAAGAAATGGGTTAAAGAAAATTGAGACGGAAATTTATTAAAAGCATAAATCGCGGGAACGCAGGCTAACAGATAAACAGGATTAATGCCCTGCAAGGTCTCTTTTTCTAAATAAGGAAACTGCTGTGCCTTGATCGGCTGCAATTCAACCTTGGCTTCAGTACGCAAATACTCATCTAAAGGCGCAACTCCCTCTTCATCCCACAGGACCCAACTTTTATTAATCGATTCTTGTTTATTGTCGAGCAAATAAGATTTTGTAACGCGTTTAAGTTCTTCCGCCCAGCTGGAGGAGGCCAGCTTGTCTATTTTGCCTTGGTTGTAGGCGGGCAGAAGATGTTCTTTGCCGGTATTTGTTGAATACAGATATTTAATTTTTTGATTTTTGAAAATAATGAGATAAGTAATGTAGTCATTTACAATGACGAGAGACTGAACGCTGTCCGTGAATTCACTTGAGGCTAGTAACCCAATAAAATTGAGTGGAACGATTTCAAGTTCACGACATGGCAGGCGGGTTTGTTCGACTTCACTGCGCAAATATTGCAATAAATCGTCGGACACGGCGGCAAAAATGATTTTATTTCTTATACTATCGAGTTCGAAACTGGAATAGACATAATCAAAATTGCGTTCGGTGAAGTTAGGGATTTTTTCAATTTCACCGGGAACAACAATCTTTAAATTGGCGTTAGATGTTTTAGGTAAGGCAATTTGATGAATAACGGTGTCGCGGCGGTTGATCGTGAGAAAAATACGGGAAACTTTACCCGGATAAGCAGAGATCGTTTCTTTGATAAATTTGGCGAGGGCCCCAGAGAAAGACGTATCTACCTTGAAAGTGGATACGCCCGTCCCTTGCGGGGCAAGACCATTGCCTCTTTTCTCGAGAAAAACATATCTGATCTTTTGCTCTGAAATTTCCAGAGCCAAAGCTGTTAAGCTCATGATGTCGATCCTGGATGAAAAAGATAAGATTCGAATTATTTAACGCGGATTTTCGCGGATTACACACAGTTTCTCGCAGATTTCCCGACGGATACTGCGAAAATCTGTGTGCAATCCGCGTTGATCTGCGTCAAATATTTCGCATCTTTTTAAACGTTATTGAACGTGATCACTAATCGTTCCGTTGCTTCCCGGCGGCCAAGCTGCAAAGTGATCAGTTTTTACTGAACTCTTTCCACGGTCGGAATCACCAACAGCATAGGCAACGCCAAACGGGCAAACGGGTTTTGTTTCAAGATATTTTCCAGTTACTAATGCATCGACGCTGTTACATTTGTTCCAATCATGTGTTTCGGTGTAGCATAACTGTAACGCGGTATCGATTGAACGCAGGTTTGAAGCGCATTCCTTATTATTGGCTTGCTTGATGGCCTTTAAGGTATTGGGCAAAATTAACCCAATCAAGACGCCGATAATAACTAACACAACCAACAACTCAACTAATGTAAAACCTTTTTTCACTTTGTTCCTCCTTGTTTTTATTGACGGGATCTCATCTATCTTCCATTTCGCAAACAAATGCGCCATTTGTCGAGCATGCGAACGGATTTGAACAAAAATTTATTGACCTTTTTCTTAGATGGAAATTTGCATAATTTTTAGAAAAGAAAGACCAATAAATTCTAAAAAGCGAAGTATAACATCCTTAAGAACGTTTTGGCAAGGTGAGGCAGAAGACATGCGTCGTACACTTGGAGCAGTTCAAACGCCAATTTCAGACGATGTAATTAAATGTTAGAGAGAACAACAAATGGATAGACTTTATAAAGACCGCAGCGTATTTTGCAATGTAAAGATCGGAAAATAAATACCCAACAAAATTACCAAGACAATCGCTCCGACCATAATAATCAATACGATTTCAAGATAAGTAAGCATTTTGTGGATCTTATAATCCACTTCTTCATCCAGATGATCGGCGACTTTCTCTAATAAATACGGCAGTTTGCCCGTGCTTTCGCCGATACCAACCATTTCAACAAGCATAATCGGGAACATCTTTGTTGATTTAAATGCATCGTACAATGAAACACCTTCCATCACACCTTCGCGAAGTTGGCTGATCGCATTTTCAATTGGGATGTTGGTCACGGTTGCTTTGGCCACCTCGACGGCGGTCACAAGCGGAACACCGCTTCCTATCAGTAAACTGAGAGAACGGGCGAAACGGCTTACCGCCAGAGAATAAAAAATACTTTTGAAACCTGGCATTTTTAACTTCCATGAATCAATGACAAACCCAAATTGTTTGGTTTTGCGTAGGCGTTTATAGAGGAACACAGCGGTTGATATAACAACCACGGCTGAAGCTAAAAAAAGCGGATTACGGACTAAACTAGAAATACTAAAAAGCATTTTAGTCAAAGCAGGTAATTGGACATGTAATTTCAAAAGGACTTTTTGAAACGTTGGAACAACAAAAATAAACATTCCCATTAAAACTAAAAAAGCAAAACCCAAAACCAACAGTGGATACAGCGTGGCACGTTTGATACGGCCGACAAATTCTCTCTGGTCTTGAAGGTATTGGCTTAGTTTTTTCAATATTCCGGCCAACCCGGCGCCGACCTCAGCGACGGAAATCAAGGCCAGATACATAATAGGAAAAACTTCCGGAAACGTGTCAAAGGATTGACGTAACGTGGCGCCGTCTTCTAGCTTTTTGCGGATTTGAGTCACCATAATTTGGACCTCTTTATTTTCCGACTGTTTCCAAAGAATATGCAATGACAATAAAATCGGGACACCGGCTTCAATCAAAGAAGCCAAACGGTGGGTGAACATCAAAAGGTTATCAAGATTTAATTTTATTTTGGCAAATTGCGCGGGGTCATAATTCTTCGCCGATATAAAATAATACTCAGAACTGCGGAATTGTTTTTTAACGTCCTGAACATCTTTCCCCTCAGTCACGCCGAAAAATGTGCGGCCGGTATCGTCTTTTAATTTATAAAGGAATGTGGGCATAGGGTTCAACCAATGTTTTCCGTCAAGGTCACCCGCATTACTTCAGCATACGATGTTACCTTTTCAATGACTTTTTTATAGCCGGCCATTCGCAGCGTTTGCATACTGCCAGAGGCGACTAAACTATTTGTAATCTCTTGATCGTCGGTTTTTTTAAGAATTAAATGCCGCAAATCTGGAGTAACTTTGAGAATTTCAAACAACCCAATCCGCCCAGCGTATCCTGTATGGAAACATTTTTCACAGCCAACGGGATCAGCTACTGTGATTGGTCCCTTAACCGATAATTCAGCGGCTATCAAGGCTTCAACTTCCGCCGAAGCCTTGCTTTCTTTTTTACAATAAGGACAAAGCCGGCGGATAAGACGCTGGGCAACAACGCCAATCAAGGTTGAACTTAAAAGAAATGGCTCAACGTTCATTTCTAAAAGTCTGGTCACGGCACCGGCCGCAGAATTCGTATGCAACGTCGCTAAAACAAGATGTCCGGTCAAAGCGGCTCGCACCGACACCTCCGCCGTTTCAATATCACGGATCTCGCCTACCATAATAATATTCGGATCATGCCGAAGAATGTGGCGGATAGCGTTCGCAAAACTATATCCCGTATGGTTATTAATATTTGTTTGAGTGATGCCTTCTAACTGATATTCAACCGGGTCTTCGACGGTAATGATATTGGTCGAAATTTTATTAAGTTCATTGAGGATGGAATAAAGCGTGGTCGTCTTGCCGGCGCCCGTCGGCCCCGTTACCAAAACCATGCCGTGAGGACGGGTAATAAATTTTTTGATTTGTTCAATTTCATGGGAACCAAGTCCAAGAGATTCCAAGGTATGTGAAATTGTTTTTTCATTTAAAATCCGTAAAGAGATGGTTTCACCGTTCATATCAAGCAGCGTCGACACACGGATATCAAAATTCTGACCGTTTTCCTGCCAGGAGATCCGGCCGTCCTGAGGCTTACGGTTCTCAGCCACATCCATGCCCGCCATAATTTTTAGACGCGAAATCACTTTGCGGGATAAATCCTGAGGGATGGACACCTTTTCAAACAAGATGCCGTCAATCCTAAAACGCACGCGCAGATTTTCTTTTTGAGGTTCAAAATGAATATCCGAGGCGCCTTCCTTAATAGCTTGGCTTAAAACAGAACTGACTAATTTCAGGATGGGTGTTTCTTGCGGGTCGACACTTTGGGCATTGCGGATCGCTTGAAAAGTACGTCTTGACTCATGCGATCTTTTTAAACGTGCGGTGATGTCTTTTAATCCAGCCAAGACGGGTCTCACTTGATGGCCGCTTATATAACGGATTTCTTGCAGAGCCACAACATCAAGAGGATCGCTGGTGGCAACAATAAGATTATTATCTTTAATTTCAATCGGAAGGACTTTGTGTTTATCAAGGATTTCAGAAGGAAATGAACTTAAGAGCTTTTCGTTGAGTGCGCAATTTTCCAGGTCGATAATGGGCAGCCGATAAATGCCGGCAATGATTTTCAAAATCTCTTTTTCATCAACGGCTTCTTGATCGACGAGAATTTCGCCGATTCTTTTATCGGTCGCCTTTTGTTTTTCCAGGGCGGCGTTAAGCTGGGCAAGGGTAATTAAGCCCTGTTCAACAAGTAAATCGCCTATTTTTAAGTTGCGTTGGGTTTCCATAGTTTTAACCAGCAAACAATAGGATAAAAGTATAACAGGCAATTTTGGGTTTAACAATTTTCTTTATGATCGGGGCCTGGCCTCGAATCAAAGTACTCGGGCCAGGCCCCGTCGCCTTTCGCCAAAAAAATAGCCAGTCATCCGAGAGAGGATGACTGGCTATTTTTTACTTCCAATGATCTATTTTATGACTTTAAATCCAAGAATGGATAAAAGTTCACTTATATTACGCTTTGGCAAACGCCGTTGCCCCGGATTGCGGTGCCCCTGTTTCAACGCCATGAACATACGCAATCAAGTCAACCAGCTTGCAGGAATACCCCCATTCGTTGTCGTACCAAGAAACAACTTTTACAAAAGTATCATTTAAAGCGATTCCTGCATCAGCGTCAAAGATTGAGGTACGCGCATCGCCGAGAAAATCGTTGGAAACAACTTGGGCTTCCGTGTAACCCAAAATACCTTTGAGTTCCCCTTCGGAAGCATCCTTCATCGCTTTTTTAATCTCATCCCACTTTGCCGGTTTGGCCAGCTTGCAGGTTAAATCAACAACCGAGACATCAGGAACAGGAACGCGAAAAGCCATACCGGTTAATTTTCCATTTAAAGTCGGAATGACTTTTCCGACGGCTTTAGCGGCTCCGGTTGATGATGGAATAATGTTTTGAAAAGCGCCGCGTCCGCCGCGCCAATCTTTTTTAGAAGGCCCATCAACTGTCTTTTGAGTAGCGGTGACCGCGTGGCAAGTTGTCATCAACCCTTCAACAATCCCCCATTTATCATGAAGAACCTTGGCAACCGGCGCCAAACAGTTCGTCGTGCAAGAGGCGTTGGAGATGATATTCATTTCTTTTGTATAAGTTTTATTGTTGACGCCCATGACAAACATCGGCGCGTCGGCGGAAGGTGCCGAAATAATGACTTTCTTAGCTCCGGCGGCTAAATGACCTTTGGCGGTCTCAATGGTTGTGAAAAGCCCGGTTGATTCAACGGCATAATCAGCGCCAATATCTTTCCACTTTAAATTAGCTGGATCTTTTTCAGCGGTGACGCGGATTTTTTTACCATTAACAACAATTTCATTAAGGCTTTTAACTTCGATTGTTCCTTTAAATTTGCGGTGTGTTGAATCATATTCAAGCATATAAGCCAAATAATCGGCTTCAAAAAGATCATTGATGCCGACAACTTCAACTTTGGGATTTTCCATAGCAGCACGAAACACCAAACGTCCAATACGGCCAAACCCGTTAATACCAATTTTAGCTGACATTTTTACCATCCTCCTTAGTGAACCGTCCGTTTTTGGCGAGACGAATGAGCCCCATGCGTTTTTCAATTTAGAGGGCAAAAATTTGACTACTGTTTTTTAAAAACTTTTCTGACAAAGCGGCGGCATTATAACATAAAGGGTTTTAGGTGCAATTAAATTTCTTTTGCCTAAAAGCATTTCAGCATTTTCTCAATTGCAAAAATAGTTTTTCAAATAACAACAGCTAACTCAATATGCTCTTTAACAAGAAACCGTTTTCTCCCCCCCAAAGTCCCACCTTGTTTTCTTCACATTCGTCGGGTATCCTTTCTTTCGACTATAGTATTTTGTACATAGAAAAAGGCAAACCGCTCGTAAGAGCGGGACCTAGGCACGACAGGAAGCAAAAAGAAATAAACCGTCCTAGCCCAGCACAACCTACCTGAAAACGCTTCTAACATTTCAGACCCGCTGGGGCAAAGCTACAGGATCCTTAAACGGACAGCCAGCTACCTATGCAAAGACGCCCAAGACTCATCCGAAATTTTATCTATCCCAGAACCATCGGCCACACAAAAGCGATGGATTTTCGTGGTTATTCCAAAAAAGCAAAGGACAATTTATGAAAAAGATTATATTCGTTTTGAGTTTATTGATGATTCCATTCACTACTGCCCAGGCCGCCACGGTCGTGGTTGGCGAAAAGAATATTCTTTCAGCCGATGATAACGGTAATGGCAATTTACTTGTGACACAGAAAGCCACCTTAAGTCAAACAGCCACTCTTCAAAGTTTGTCCTTTTATATCACGTCAGCAGCAGGAAAAATGCGTCTGGGGATCTATGATGCGACTGGTCCGGGTGGTGGGCCTGGAAATAAAAAAGCAGAAACGAATGAAATCACACCTGTGGTGGGATGGAACACGGCGAATGTGACTTCGGCAGTGTCCTTGCCGTCGGGGACTTACTGGCTGGCCTATTTTCCCAGTGACAACCGCCTCGCCTTCAAAAAGAAATTGACAGGAAGTGCGAAATATTATTCATTGACCTACGGTTCTCTACCCGCGAAATTTTCGACAACACCAAATTCAGAAGTCGTCCACTGGTCATTGTACGCCACCTTTTCAACGACTTCCTCGGCGGATAAAACCCCGCCGAACGTATCATTAACCGCTCCCGCCAATGGTGCAAGTGTGTCTGGATCATCCGTGACCGTCTCCGCGAACGCCTCGGATAACGTTGGGGTGGCCGGTGTTCAGTTTAAACTTGACGGAAATAACCTCGGGGCCGAAGATACATCTTCTCCCTACAGCATCACCATGGATTCAACGAAGGTTTCCAATGGCGTTCACAGCTTAACGGCTGTGGCCCGTGACAGCGCTGAAAATACAAAAACGTCTTCAGCCGTTTCTATAACAGTCAACAATTCCACGCCTATCTCTGTGGTCATCAGTGGTCTGACCCTCAATAATAATGACACCTTAGGCGGCGCTATCATGACGCTTACTAACGGCGATTCTATTAATCTTTCAAATTTACCTACTCAAAATATCAATATTGAAGCCAAAGTGACTTCAACCGGCACTGGTGTTTCTCATGTCGATTTCAAACTTGATTCTTTTACGCATACAGAAGTCTCCGCGCCTTACGCCTTGTGCGGCGACTGGGCGGCTTGTCCCGCGGGACTTTTTTCTGTTGGCTCTCATACTTTGACTGTCACGCCTTTTGATTCCGCCAACGCCGCCGGACAAACAACCACAATCACTTTTCAAGTTATTAAAACAACGCCGCCTCCGTCAGACACAACACCGCCGACTGTTTCAATGACCGCTCCCGCTAATAATTCAAGCGTTTCCGGATCAAACGTAACTGTTTCCGCTAACGCTTCCGATGATGTTGGTGTCGTTGGAGTTCAATTTAAATTAGATGGAAACACTTTAAGTGCTGAAGATACTTCATCTCCCTACTTTATTATATGGGATGCAACTAAAACTTCTAACGGCGCCCACACTTTAACCGCGACCGCCCGTGATGCTGCCGGGAATTCTAAAACATCTTCTGTCGTTAATGTCACTGTTAACAATCCAGACACAACCGCGCCTTCGGCCCCGACGGGTTTGATGGCCAAAGTTATTTCAACATCCGAAATCGATTTGTCCTGGAACGCTTCAACGGATAACGTCGGCGTTACCGGTTACAACATTTACCGCAACAATCAATTAATCAAAACTCAAAACACGTTAGCGTTAGCCGATACCGGATTGACCGCCTCAACCACTTATGCCTACGGCGTCAGCGCCATTGACGCGGCCGGCAATGAATCCGCAAAAACGACGGTCAGTGCCAAGACTAATGATAACCAAGCGCCCGTTGTCAGTCCGATTTCCCGCGACACCGCTGATGTTGATCCGGCAACGACCGGCTTACAATTTTACGAAGGGACAACTGTAACCTATTCCAGCTCAGCCACCGATCCCGACAACGATCCATTGACTTGGAGCTGGATTTACACGCGTAACGGCGGGGCTGAAGTTGTTTTTAAAACCGGCACTGGCGCCGTTCAAAATGCCGTTTTCACTTATCCGACGGGAAGCGCTGGCACAACTTATCATTGGATTTTACGCGTCAGCGACGGCATTCATACCGTTGAAAGTACGCTTGATGTTTCGATCATCACACCTCCAGACACAACCGCGCCAACAGTTTCAATGACCACGCCGGCGAATAATGCAAGTGTCTCTGGAAGTTCGATCACTGTTTCGGCGAACGCATCAGACAACGCCGGTGTCATCGGTGTTCAATTCAAAATGGATGGGAATACTTATGGCGCTGAAGATATGGCTTCTCCTTATTCCATCGTCATGGACTCAACAAAAGTTTCCAACGGCGCTCACACGTTAACCGCAACAGCCCGCGATGCCGTCGGGAATTCCACGACGTCTTCTGTTGTCAACATTACCGTCAGCAATGATTTAACCGCCCCGACTGTTTCTATTTCCGCGCCGGCCAACAACGCCAGCGTTTCCGGAAGTTCGGTCACGGTTTCAGCCAATGCAGCCGATAACGTTGGCGTCGTTGGCGTTCAATTCAAACTCGACGGAAATAATCTGGGCGCTGAAGATACTGCCAGCCCTTATTCTGTTATTTTAGATTCAACTAAAATTTCAAACGCGTCTCACACTTTAACTGCTGTCGCGCGTGATGCGGCGGGGAATTCGACTACATCGTCAACCATTACAATCACGGTTAACAATCAACCACCAGACACAACTCCGCCGACCGTTTCAATGACGGCTCCGGCGAATAACGCAAGCGTCTCTGGCGCTTCTGTTACTGTATCTGCGAATACTTCTGACAACGTCGGCGTCGTCGGCGTTCAATTTATTTTGGATAGTTCTAATTTAGGTGCTGAAGACACAACGTCTCCTTACAGTGTTGTTTTAGATTCAACCAAAATCAGCAACGGCGCGCACACGCTTAAAGCTGTCGCGCGCGATGCGGCCGGAAATCTTGGAACATCTTCCATCGTTAATATCATGGTCAACAATCAAGTGCCAGACACAACACCACCAACGGTTTCAATGACCGCTCCGGTGAATAACGCGACCGTGTCGGGAAGTTCTGTCATCGTTTCCGCCAACGCTTCCGATACCGTTGGTGTTGTCGGCGTGCAGTTTAAACTCGATGGAAATAATTTAGGAAGTGAAGACACTTCCTCTCCTTATTCTATTAATTTTGATTCAACAACCGCGGCGAATGGTTCTCATACCTTAACCGCAGTCGCCCGTGATGCCGCCGGCAACACAACAACTTCGTCGGCCGTTTCGATTACTGTTTCTAATACCACAACACCTCCGCCGACCAGCCCGGCATATCCGCTGAAAGCCAGTGCGAACAAACGTTATCTGGTTGACCAAAACAACCAGCCGGTCTTTCTCGTTGGTGATTCACCGCACGCGATGTTTGTTAATTTAAGTACGAGCCAGGCCGCGACCTACATGACCAATCGTGCTTCTTACGGCGTCAATGCTTTATGGGTCGAAATTCTTTGCGGCAGTTACATTCCTAATTGCCGTTCTGACATGAGCACCTTTGACGGGATTGTTCCGTTCACAACGCCCGGCGACATTTCAACGCCGAACCCGGCTTATTTCAGCCGGATCGACGCCATGGTCGCAACCGCGGCGCAAAACGGCATTATTCTTTTTATTGATACCTGGGAAACCGGCGGTGAGATGGGTATTCTGCAGGCCAACGGCAACACCAAGGCCTTCAACTACGGTGTCTTCCTCGGGAACCGTTATAAAAATAATCCGAATGTTATTTGGATTACCGGTAACGACTTTACAACATCCGGTAATTCTACTGACGACACGCTCATCAAAAATATCATGGCCGGTATCGCCTCAGTTGATCCCAATCATCTGCAAACGGTTCAACTGGGATATCCGGTCAGCGGTTCGCATGAAGACAGTTTACTGCTTCCCTATATTACGCTCGGGGAAGTTTACAGTTATCCGCCGCAGTACGCGAAGATTTATACCGAATACAACGCCAGCCCGACGCTGCCTGTTTATATGGAAGAAGCCAATTACGAAGGCGAAAACAATACCGGCAACGACCCGAGCACGCCGAAAGTTTTGCGCCAGCAGGAATACTGGACGATGCTCGCCGGCGGATTGGCCGGACAGATGTACGGCAGTGCAACGACCGCGTATTTTAATTCAGGATGGCAAAATAATTTGGATACAACCGGCGTTCGTCAGTTAAAGATCATGAAAAATTTCTTCATGGCTTACGGCTGGCAGAATTTGGTGCCGGACCAAAATCATACGTTTGTCACAGCGGGATACGGAACGTTCGCAAACAGTGGTGCCGTTCACACCAATGACTACGCGACCGCCGCGGTTTCACCCGACGGAACGCTTGGCATGGTCTACGTTCCATCGTCTCGAACAATGACTGTGGCTATGACAAAGATGGCTTCCACCACCGTAACCGCCCGCTGGTTTGATCCGTCAAACGGTAATTACACGCCGGTCTCTGGATCGCCGTTTGCCAATACCGGAACAAAACAATTTACACCGCCGGGCAATAACAGCGATGGTGACAGCGATTGGGTCCTAGTTCTTCAATCGTCAACAACGCCGGATAATCAAGCGCCATCGGTTCCAGGGAATTTAACCGCTAACGCCGTATCATCAAACCAGATCAATCTTTCTTGGAAATCCTCGACGGATAATGTCGGTGTTACCAATTACGTTATTTTTAGAAACGGAATTCAGATCGCAACGCCAACTTCGACAACTTATCAAGACACAGGATTAACTGCGCAAACGACTTATATCTATACCGTCGCTGCGCAGGATCTTATGGGAAATACATCTGCCCAATCCGCTTCCGCCTCCGCCACCACACCGACGGCGCCGCCTTTATCGGCTGGACTTTTGGCTGCTTATGCTTTTGATGAAACCTCCGGATCAACGGCTGCGGATTCCTCTGGAAATAATTTACCTGGAACACTCAACGGTTCTGCGACGTGGACCGCGGGAAAATATTCCGGAGCAGTCAACTTAAACGGTTCAACGCAGTACGTGGATTTAGGAAATCCTGCATCGCTTCAATTAACCGGCAGCATGACCGTGACGGCCTGGATCAATTCGGCGGCGTTTCCGGCTGATGATGCAGCGGTTGTTTCCAAACGCAATACAACCGGTGGGTATCAATTGGACACGACAATCGACGTCGGGCCGCGCGCGATTGGATTTAAACTTACGGATTCCAGCGGCGTTAATATGATGCGCTACGGCAAAACCACGATGCAGACGAACACCTGGTATCACGTCGCCGGCGTTTACAATGCCGCGACCCAAACCATGGATGTTTATTTAAACGGAATCCTCGATAACGGCACGCTGTCCGGAACGATTTCATCGACGCAGCAAGATTTTGCGACGAATGTCATGATCGGTAAACGGTCGGGTAATTCTGGATATGAATTCAATGGTCGGATCGACAACGTACGGATCTACAACCGCGCATTGACTGCGGCGGAAATTCAAACAGATATGAATACCGCCATCATCGCCGGGACACTTCCGCCGCCCCCGCCCTCATCTGATGCCACACCACCTAGTGTTCCTTCGGGATTAACGGCGACAGCGATGTCTGCAAGTCAAGTCAATTTATCCTGGAGTACCTCGACGGACAATCTCGGTGTGACGGGGTATAAAGTTTATCGCTGTCAGGGCGCGGGTTGTTCAACATTTGCTCAAGTCGGAACATCAGCGACGGCCAGTTATCAAGACACCGGATTATCAGCATCGACCAATTATTCTTACAAAGTTTCGGCCTATGACGCCGCTGGAAATTTATCAGGGTATTCGAATCAAGCCACTGGGACAACACCCGGCAGCGGCACTGATGGTGTTTGCAATCGTGGCGATATTATCATGTGTGAAAATTGGGAATGGAGTACCAATCCATCTTACGCAGCTTCAGCTTCAGATTGGAACGCTCATGGATGGACGCTAGGTGAAACACTAAGCACATACGCCAATAGCAACGTATACTGTAACGGTATCGGATACGCTGGAAATTGTGCGGCCCAACTTTTTCTCGACGTTGATGGAGCAGGCACACAGTATCCAGATTATCCTATCCCCGATCAACAGGGCACAATTTATCTTCGGTTCTATGTGAAGTATTCGCCCGGATATAAATTTAATTGGAACACATCCGTGCAACCTCCAGAAGGAGAACAACAAAAGGTTGCTTACCTGCGCGCACTCTCCGGTGGGAATATGGCATGGCGTATTGAAATTGATAATTTTGGACGTAATGGCGGAGCGTCGGGAGAATTTGGCGTTGATCTAAACGTCCACAATACATTTCTAAAGTACAACCAAGGACATGATGTCAATGTCGTCGGAGGCCAGTGGTATGCCATTGAATTGATGGCGCAATTAAATACACCCGGGCAAACCAACGGGGCCATCAAGATGTGGATTGATGGCGTCCTTGTCATCTCAAACTCCGGGCTTGATATGCGTCAGGGCGCCGGACCAGCTTCAACACCGATCAATGATGTGTGGTTTACCTCTTACTATGGAGGACCAACAGATCCTCATCCAGCCCAATATATTTACTATGACAATTTTGTTGTCAGTTCAAACTATATTGGTCCGATAGGAACGCCACCGCCTTCAGATACGACAGCGCCGACGATTTCTTTAACGGCACCTGCGAATAATGCAACAGTCTCCGGATCGTCCGTCAGTGTATCGGCCAATGCCTCCGACAACGTCGGTGTGGCCGGAGTTCAATTCAAATTGGACGGAAATAATCTGGGCAGTGAAGATATATCATCGCCGTATTCGGTCGTATGGAATTCGACGACGGCGACGAACGGTTCGCACACACTGACGGCCGTTGCGCGCGATGCCGCCGGAAATACGACGACCTCGACAAGTGCCATGGTGACTGTGAACAATGTACCGGCCGATACAACCGCGCCAACGGTATCGATGACCGCGCCGATCAATGGCGTAACGGTGTCCGGTTCTTCCGTCCCTGTTTCTGCGAATGCGTCGGACAACGTCAGTGTGGCCGGTGTTCAATTTGTTTTGGACGGAAATAATTTAGGAAATGAAGATACGTCTTCTCCTTATTCCGTTGTCTGGAATTCCACGACGGCAACGAACGGCAGCCATACGTTAACGGCGATCGCGCGCGACGCGGCCGGCAATATCGCGACGGCCAGCTCAGTCACCGTGACGGTCAACAACACCGTTTCCGACACAACGCCGCCAAGCGTTCCAACAGGATTAAACGCGGCAGCTCTTTCTTCTTCTCAAATCAATTTATCCTGGAGTTCTTCGACGGACAATGTTGGCGTGACCGGCTACAAGATTTTCCGTTGCCAGGGTTCTGGATGTTCCACCTTTACTCAAATCGGAACATCAACAACGGCAGCTTATCAAGACAACGGATTGTCGGCGTCGACCAATTATTCCTATAAAGTCTCGGCGTATGATACCGCTGGAAATAATTCCGCCCAATCGGCAAGCGTAAACGCAACAACGTCATCCGCGCCGACGGGAAGTCTTTCTTCTCTCTATCCCGGCGACGTGGGCATCGAAAATGATCCGGCGGTTTTATTCACCGAAAAATTCAACGGCGGAACGCTCTCCCAGATTGCTTCGCGCTACGATGACGTATCGAATCTCTCCAGCATGACGCTTTCAAATGATGTCCCTGCTGGCAGCGGAAGTTCAACGTCACTTTTGATCACCGCCACCGGCGGTCAATCTTCAGGCGGTCATCTTTACAAAAACTTAGCGAATATCAACAAAACTGAAAACGACACGATGTACTTACGTTATTACGTGAAATATAAATCCGGATTTACCTTCCACCACAACTCCGTTTGGTTTGGCGGCTACAATCCTCCTTTAAATTATCCTTACCCCAGAGCAGGTCTTAAACCGGCGGGCAACGATCTTTTTACTGTCGCGACCGAACCCGTCGAAGCATCAGGACGTTTGGATAACTACATTTATTGGATGGGCATGCATTCAGATCCAAACGGCGATTATTGGGGAAATGATTTACTGCAAGATGCCAATCTCAAAGAAACACCGGATCAATGGATCTGCGTTGAGACCATGGTGAAACTGAATAACCCCGTCACCGCCGCCAATGGAGAGCTGGCGTTTTGGATCAACGGCCAGAAGAAAAATGATTTAGGCTTAGGCTTCCCTAATGGCCATTGGGTCTGGGATAGTTTTTATCCGACCGCGACGGACTCAACGACGTTTGGCGGGTTTCAATGGAGAAGCGATGCGAATTTGAATTTAAATTATATATGGATTCAAAATTACGCGGATACCACGCCCGTCGGCTCAACAAGTCAAATGGAAGTGGCCAATCTGGTCGCGGCCAAACAATACATTGGATGCCTTACATCCACCCCTCCGCCCTCTGATACAACACCACCGAGTGTTCCATCAGGATTAAACGCCACGGCTATTTCTTCTTCTCAAATCAATCTAAGCTGGGGCGCATCAACGGATAATGTCGGTGTGACGGGTTATAAAGTTTATCGTTGTCAGGGGTCTAGTTGTTCAACATTCACGCAAGTGGGAACATCAGCAACCACAAATTATCAGGATAGCGGTTTGAACGCATCCACAAATTACTCGTATAAAATTTCCGCCTATGATGCGGCGGGAAATAATTCGACACAATCAAATAGCACCAATGCAACAACGCAAAGCAGTACGACTGCCGTCAATCCCGACTGCTCCTTGCCCGGCGTACTTTACTGCCAGGACTGGACAAACGGATGGACCGGCGTGGATGGTCCTGCGGATGGAAGCTGTAATTATATTGACACCTCTCAGGCCCACAGCGCCACTAAATCGAATGTAATGAACTGGGGTCCTAATCAAAATTCCTGTTCATGGTATTATTTGCCGACATTTACACCGCAGAAAGAAGTTTACGTGCGATGGTATCAATATATGAGTCCAGGATGGAACTGCAATGATCCGGCGCATGAATCCAAAGATTTCATCATCAATAGTGCGCGCGCGCCTTCAACCGACGGCGGGACCGGCGTTCAAATTCAATTTGGTGACGGAAACTTTGGTCAGTGCGGACTTGGCTTTAGACCGATCCGCATGAAAACTCAATGGGACATGATGTTTTATCAGAATCAAGGCCACGACGTTGATTTCGCAGCCAACCCAACCAAGTGGTATTGCATTGAGACGCACGTCAAACTTAATGATCTCAATCAATCAAACGCTATCATCGAAGCCTGGGTCGATAACACATTGGTTATGAAGCATACTGGAATGGACCTTTCTCCCGGAGACGATTCTTTTATGCAGTTGTGGGGAACGGGCAGTAAAATTAATCAAAGCAATTCCTCAATCGCCCGCTGGACCGACGATATCGTCATTAGCACACAGCGGATCGGTTGTCAAAATGCGAGTCTTCCTCCGCCTTCCTCTGACGCTGTGCCGCCGACAGTTTCGTTAACCGCGCCAACCAATAACGCCAGCCTCTCGGGGACAAGTGTAACGGTCTCCGCAAACGCGTCCGATAATATTGGGGTCGCCGGTGTGCAATTCAAACTCGATGGAAATAATTTGGGCAGTGAGGTTACTTCTTCTCCTTACTCTATTAATTGGAATTCAACGACCGCGACCAACGGTTCTCATATTTTAACCGCCGTGGCCCACGATGCGGCGGGGAATACAACGACCTCATCGCCAGTCACCGTGACTGTTTCTAACCAAAGCAGTTCAAATAGTCTGATTATCGGTGAACAAAATGTTCTCACCTCTGCTGATAACGGCAACGGGAATTTATTGGTGGCGCAATCAGCGACGCTGCCTCAAACCGCGATGATCAACAGCTTGAGTTTTTATGTCACCAATGCCGCCGGAAAATTACGGCTGGGAATTTATGATGCAACCGGTCCAAACGGCGGTCCAGGCGCGAAGAAAGCCGAGACCAACGAAATGACACCCGTTGTTGGATGGAATACGGCCAATGTAACGGCGGTCTCATTACCAGCCGGAACGTATTGGCTCGCTTATCTGGCCAGCGATGACAATCTCGCGTTTGTGAAAACCGAAGATAGTTCTTCGAGTGGAGCGTATTATTCGTATACCTATGGTACTCTCCCTTCTACATTCTCAACATCACCAAGTACAACACCCAGTCACTGGTCATTTGATGCGACTTTAAGTACGACAAACGCTCCGCCACCGCCTTCATCCGATACAACGGCGCCAAGCGTTCCAACGGGGTTAACAGCAAGTGCTGTTTCTTCGTCTCAAATTAATTTGTCGTGGAGCGCATCAACGGACAATATCGGCGTGACGGGTTATAAAGTTTATCGTTGTCAGGGATCAGGCTGTTCTGCCTTCGCTCAAGTTGGAACATCCCCGACCACAAGTTATCAAGATACAGGATTAACCGCGTCAACGAGTTATTCCTATAAAGTCTCGGCGTATGATGCGGCCGGCAACAATTCGGCGACCTCATCGTCTGTTTCATCAACGACGAGCGCGGCAAATTCGACACAAACGATCGCCACCAACGACTGGAACAGCATTAGCAGTCCTTGGCATCTTGATCATGGAACGGCGACCATCGATTCATCCACCAACACGCCGAACCCGACAGGTGCGCTGCATTTTGTTTATCCGGTTGGCTGGCATGATGGAAATGACCCAGGAGGCGTTAATCTGGAGAATTTTGGAAACTACAATGAATTATATGTCGGATATTATTTCAAATATTCATCGAACTTTCAGTGGCATCCCGTCGCCAATAAGCACGCCTATGTTTGGCTCGGCGGCGATCCGAGCAACGGGAATTTCTTCGTTGCCGTTGGCGGTAATCAACACATGTGGTTCACCAATCAGATTGGCTGGGGACCAGGATCCATCGATTACAAACCCAACACGGCCAACAATCCAACGATTCAAGCCGGCACATGGTACTGGATGGAATTTCACGTCAAACAAAACACGCCCGGTCAATCCGATGGGCTCTTTGAGATGTGGATTAATGGTCAATTAGTCATGCAATACAACAATATCCCGTATCGTTCCTCGTCTCAGTCCAATATGGGATTTGGAAGTTTTAGTTATACGCCGGTGTGGGGCGGGGTTGTGGGCGCCACCAATAATGTTCAGAGTGATTTGTGGGTTGACCATACCGTGATTTCAACCGGGCCTATTGGCGTTCCGGGTGCGACATTTCAATCCGCAGATGTCTATTACAACACATTCGAGTCTGCTGATATGCGCCCTAGTATTACTTTCAACGGAACCTATTGGCAGGTGACCGGCGCAAGCGGTCCTTATTGGGGAGCTACCCCGTTGGGCGCTGGAGAGGAACCGAATCAGCCGGCGGGAGTTTACACGGCGTCAGCAAATCTTGGGAACGATGGGGCGCATTCGCCTGTATATGTGAACGATAGCAGCCTCTGCCGCACACAATCGTGTCTTCGTTATGATAAATCTCCGTCGGGTGGTGGGGGTGGTGCACTCTACTATCTGACACTTGGGGACACCCTTCCCAATCAAACCTCACAGCATTTGTTCTATCGTGCTTATCAGAAATTTCCCATTGGGTATCAGTTTGTTTTTGGAAAACTTAATTACATGCGAGATTACAATGGAACGACGGTGATTGTGCTTAAGGGATGCTCGCCGGTATGCACAAGCACGGATCTACGGATCGAGGTGGGAACGCCGAGCACAAGTTACTATTGCAATCAAGGAATCTCCTGTACCATCACGGGGGACAATCAATGGCACTCGCTCGAAGTGGAACTGGACCCGAATGGCGGAGGAACCAATGCCGCCACGATTCGCATGTGGCGGGATAGCAATCTCGTTTTGGAGTATTGTCCGTCGTGTTCTCAACATGCCACTATCGCTACACCTCTGAATCCAGGCGGAATTGCGTTTGGAGAGTATGACAACGCGGCAGCGGAAGGAGGCGGAAGTCCGACGCAAAATCAATCATTCTGGCTTGATGATTTGGCGGTCAGCAGACAACGGATTGGACCTTAATCTTCCCAACCTCCGGGGTTGGGGAGGTTTGATAAAGATGTTTTATCCAAAATTTTTCATAAAAGGCCTATCAATCCTTATCGGGTTGATGGGCCTTTTTGTTTCGGTAAGTTTCGCGGAGACTATTCTTTTAAAAAACGGCGTTACAATTCATGGAGATATTTTAGAAAGGAACGAAAAAACTGTAAGAGTCAAAACCAGCGTCGGGCTTGATATCATCTATGATGTTGGTCAGATTGAAAGCATCAACGCGGTTTCGGTTGAACCGTATAAAGTTACTGCACCAAAAGAAAACTCCGCCCAAACAATTCCAGCGCAGCCTGCCGGGGATTTTTCCAGTGTGGTGCAGACAAAGAAAAACTTTGTCATGGCTCCGGCTGATATAGAAGCCGCTGAAGCAGCGGAAATAAAAGCGCGGCAATATTTAGATGCACAGCAATTTGATTTAGCGATCGGCGAATTCACCAAAATAATTCAAAAGAACATCCAGAATCCAATAGCCTTTTATAACCGCGGCAATGCTTACATGATGAAAAAGGATTTCCCGTCGGCAATTGCGGATTATTCGCAGGCATTAATTCTTGATCCTCATGACGCCCCCTCCTATGGCAACCGGGCGGTTGCTTATCAAAATAACGGGCAAATTGAGAAAGCCGTTGAGGATTTCAACAAATCATTAGAACTTGATCCGTCGCTTGAAAAATCCTATTTCGGTTTGGGCTATATTGCCGATCAAAAAAAAGACGTTGAATCTGCTCTTAGCAATTTTACAAAAGCGTTAAATTTAGATCCAAACGATGCCAAAGCGCGTGAATATCAGGCAGATCTGTATATAGAGAAGAATGATTTGGACGCGGCGCTGGCGGATTTCAATTATTTAATCGACCACAACCAGGCTTCAGCCAAAACTTATTACGGCCGTGGTTATGTTTCTTATAAAAAAGATGCGACGCAACAAGCGATCGTGGATTTAACGAAGGCCATTGATTTGGAGCCGAAAGGTGAATACTATTACGCCCGGGCGGGAGCTTACTATAATCAGCAGGACTTGAACCGCAGCAAGGAAGATTTCAAAAAAGCCAGCGAATTGGGTGTGGCCGTCGACAAGAAATTCTTAGGAAATTTAGAAAAAGCCAACGAAATGGTGGCCAAGGCTTTGAAAAAAAATTTAAAATATCCGCAATAACCTCCCCAACCCCGGGGGTTGGGGAGGTCAGCCGCTGGGATTGTCAAGGCGTTCGCCGGACTTAAGTTTGTGCCCGGCGAGAAAATCTTTCACGGTCATTACTTTACCGGCTTCAGGCTGGACTTTTTTAATCAACAAACCTTTATCGGCGCAAGCAACTGTAAATCCCGCTTTATCAACTGAACTAATTTCTCCGGGCTCGAAATTTTTTAATGATACATCCGCATCCAAAACTTCTGCCTCCAAAATCTTAAGCATCTTTCCTTTATAACGCGTATACGCCGACGGCCACGGCAAAAGACCGCGGATAAGATTGTGAATGTCCTCCGCTTTTTTATTCCAGACAATCATTCCCAATTCTTTAGTCAGTTTAGGCGCCAAACTCACCTGCGCTGAATCCTGTACCGTTAATGTGTAAGCATTTTTTTCCAACGAATCGATTGTCTTTAAAAGAAGTCTGGCGCCCAAATCCGCCATTCGGGCGCGTAAACTTACGGCTGTATCCGACGGATCAATTTTAATTTTCGTCTGAGCAAATATGTCGCCGGCATCCATGTGCGTGTTCATCTTAATGATGCTGACTCCTGTTTCTCGGTCGCCATTGATAATCGCCCAATTAATCGGCGCCGCGCCGCGGTATTTGGGCAGCAACGATCCATGAACATTCATACAGCATAAATAAGGAATTGATAAAACTTCGATTGGCAGGATGCGCCCATAAGCAATCACGACGAACAGATCGCTTTGAAATTCTTTAAGGGATTCGATAACGTGAACTTCTTTTAAATTAGTCGGCTGGAAAACAGGAATGTCATGGCGGCCGGCGAATTCTTTGATCGGCGGCATAGTAAGCGCCATGCCGCGGCCTTTTGGTTTGTCCGGCTGAGTAACGCAGGCGACCACGTCGTGCTCGGAGGCTTTCAAGGCTTCCAAACTGACTTTCGCAAAATCGTCGCTGCCGAAGAAAATTATTTTCATGATAGGTTTTAGATTTTAGGTCTTGGGTGTTAGGTGTCCACCTAAACCTGAAACCTAACACCTCGTTAAGGATCTACATTCACCGAAATAACAACGCCCTGCTTCTTCTTAAACTCCTTAAGCCTCTCGCGAATCAACCGCACGATCTTCTCAACCGATTTTCCTTTCACTAAAATAGTGAATCGGAATTTATCCCGGAGTTTAGGAATGACATCCGGGTGCGGCTCGAGAATTTCAATACCGCGCGGTGGATCGCGAAGCAGTCCATTATAAAATTCCTGCGCTAACTGTGAAACAATTTCTTCTTTAATCCCGCGCAAACCGACCGCGACCAAATGCCGGAAAGGCGGCAGGCTTAATTCTCGACGGAGATTCAGCTCTTCTTTATAAAAATATTTAAAATCCATTTTAGCGGCCGCTTTCAAACAATAATTGTCGCTTAATTTTGTCTGAACAATGAGTTGTTCACTCGTTAATTGTTCAAGATGGACAAGAAGATCAAACGCGCGCTCCGCGGACCGGAAATCATGACGATTAAGTTCAGCGTCCATTTGTAAAACACCGACCAGAGGAATAGAAATTTTCCCCGTCTCGCGCAAAATCGCCTGGGTCGCAACCAAGATATCAAAATCCGGCGGAATATGCGGCACTTCTTTGTCATATCGCCGGACGCGGGCCTGAGGGAAAAGCCGCGCCAATTCACTTTCGGTTTTTTCGATTCCCAGCCCCATGGATTTCAACGACGCGCTGTGGCATTGCGGACATTCCTTCGGGAAACTCATCGTTTCATGACACAGACGGCAAATGAGCTTTTTCTTGGCATAAGAATAAATTAAATTGGTTGAACAGCGACGGCAACGCAACGTGTGCTGACACTTGGGACAGCGCGTCAGCCAATTAAAACCCAGCCGGTTCATAAATAAAATAACCCGGCCGCGATCCTTCAATGTTCTTTCAATTTGATTGCGCAACGGAAAAGAAACGAGCGGCGTTTTTCGGGGATGATAATTCAACAGGTCAAGAATGATGATCTTGGATTTTTTGGACGAGGGAATAATTTCTTTTTTAAATGGCTTACGTCTGGCCAATTGCCAGAGCTCAAGGCTTGGCACTGCGCTGATAAAGCCAACACGGCACTTCTCTTCTTTCGCGCGCCAGAGCGCGATGTCGCGGACATGATAAAAAGGTGATTGTTCTTGTTTGTAAGCGCTGTTCTCTTCTTCATAGACAACGATGAGTCCCAATTGATTGACCGGCGCAAAAATGGCAGACCGCGTTCCGACGACAATTCGCGCTTGATTATTTTTGATCCGCTGCCATTCTTCCAACTCTTTTTTTAACGTTAAACGTCTGTCCAGGACAACGACATCATCGATACTTAAATCGCGTTTTAATTTTGAAACGATATCGTCAATTAAAATAACTTCGGGCACCAAGAAAATAACCCGCTGATTACCAGTGAGACATTTTTTGATAGCGGGAATCGTCCAGGACCAGTGTTGGGTGAGGTGCGGCGAATGGATAAGGGCGAGGCCCGCGGCGCCGGAGTCGTTGAGGGCCTCGCCCTCGGGCGTTTTTTCGGCGTCAATTTTAACCGCCTTCCCCTGCCGTATTAAATCCGGCAAAACCGTTTCAATCGCCTCTCCCCGCGAACAAGCGTAATAATCCGAAATCTTTTGCGTTAAATTCAAAAGCGCTTCATTTAAAACCGGTGTTTCATCAATGACCGTCAAAATATTTTTTAACTTTTTCCACCGGCTTTGGCAGGCGAAACCGATCACATAACCAACTTTCCGGCGGTGTCCGAATTGAACCCAAACCCGGCCGCCGACTTTGATTGTTTGACGCAATCCCGTCGGAATAAAATAATCAAAAGGGCCCGCGACCGGCAGGCCCACGACAACCTGAGCGATTGTGTTATCCATAAATAAGGGAAATAATATCTTTGACGGCCTGAGGCTTGGCCAAGCGCTGGGTATTTTGCTGCGCGGCAATATACGTTTCAGGGGAAGAACTTAAACGCTTCAATTCTCCGACGATCTGGCTGATCGAGCAATCACTAAAACCAATATCATATTGTTTAAGAACTTTCACATTATTCGTCTCTTGTCCGGGAATGGCGTTAAAAAAGATCATGGGCAATTGGCTGACAAGCGCTTCCGAAATCGACAACCCGCCGGGCTTTGTCACCATCACATCAGACAGCGCCATCAATTCATTCATATTATTCACCAACCCGTACACTTTGACGGAATCAAACTTCTGCTGACTTAACCGTTCAAACAATTGTTTATTGTGTCCGCACACAACCAAAACTTGAAACCCGTTTAAAGCCTTAATAATTTGTTCAATCGGCCCCATGCCAAAAGATCCGGTCGCGACCAGCACCGTAAATTTATTATCCGTAAGTCCAAACTGCCTGCGTAAAGCCATTTTATCCGGCCGAAAGTGAAACTTTTTGTCCGTCGGAATTCCAGTGAGCAATATTTTCTCCGGAGGAATTCCTAAAGAGATTAGTTTCTTTTTAGTGAAATCACAAGCACCCGCATAATAATCAACGCCCGGGGCGGTCCAAATATGATGCACATCAAAATCAGTCACGACGACGATCACACGTGATTTGATTAACCCTTTGGTTTTCAAATCCCCAACAACTTCATTCGCCAAAAAATGCGTCGAGACAATCCAATCGAATTGTTCTCTTTTTAAAAATTCTCGCAAACGCGCGGTGTTTAATTGATTGTAAATCCGGCGGATAATTTTAACCAGCGGCTGAAGGAACCCAACGTCTGCTAAAGCAAAAGCAAATCCCCAAAGCCAAGGCACACGCGTCACCATAATGCTATATGATTTACGGTAACTGTCTTTAAATAAAGCGGAGGTATAATCCAGAGAATCAATAATGACAATATCGTCGATGACACCCTTACCGTCATCCGGTTGGCGGCGTTTTAAGCCGTTAAAGATCGCTTCAGCCGCTTTAGTGTGACCGGCTCCGGCTGAGCCGTGGACGATGAGAATTTTCATACGTTATAATGTTGGTGGCTTCCCATAAATTTTTGGCGATATAATCGGGTTTAACCGGCCACTTGCGGATACTTTGCCGCGTTTCCCTTCCAGATAAAACGAAGATCGTTTGGCACCCGGCGTTACGTCCTGCGAGAATATCGGATTCCGTATCTCCGACAAAGAATGATCCGGGCGCTTCGCGCATCGAGGTTTTCATAATTTGAAAGGCTTTACGGATAGAACCAATTCCTGGTTTGCGGCAGCCGCAGCCGTCGTTGGAACGGTGCGTGCAGTAAAAGACTTTTTTGATCTTCCCTTTCTCCCGCGACACACCTTTGAGCATGAAACGGTTAATGCGGGTTAATTTATTCTGAGAATAAATGCCTTTGCCCACGCCAGCCTGATTGGAAACAACGAAGATAGAATAACCATCTTCGGTCAAACGGCGTATCGCCTTTAAACTTCCTGGGACGAACAGAAAATCTTTAACCTTGGTCACATAATTTCCGTTCCCTGGGAATTCGTTAATGACTCCGTCTCTGTCTAAAAAAACAATTTTTGCATTACGTTTTGGCATTATCTTTGGCACGCTGACTTCCGACAGTCATTTCCCAATACTTCGCGTAACTCATGATTTGATAAAGTGAGGCAAAAAACGCAACCATGAAACCGATAAAACCGTCTTTGTAACCTTTTTTTCCAATAAAACTGCGTGGAAACCGATCCATGGTCCGCCACACGGCCTGGCCTAATGACATCTTGCGTCCGGTATGAATCCATTTCTTGGCTTCTAATGTTGTTTGCCGGTTTAGACTTGCCAAAAAATGTTCAAAGTCTGGGTAACCTTTATGAATGATATCTCTGGTCAGATGTCCGGTCTCTCCGTCGACATAAACTCGCGGATGGACTTCGACTTCCTCATAACGAAAACGGCTTTTCATAAAAAGCCTGAGCTTTCCGGCTGGATACCAGCCAGAATGCTGGACCCAATAAGGGCCGATATAATTTTTAAGTGGGATTGAATACGCTTGGAATTGATTATTTTGAATAGCCGATGCAATTTCAGTCCTTAATTCATCAGAAACTTTTTCATCCGCATCAAGACTTAAAACCCATTCATTGCGTGCTTGAGCGTAAGCCCAGTTACGGTGCTTGCCTTCATTGTCCATCCGGCGGTAAAGGATCCGATCGGTATACTTCTTGGCAATCTCAACAGTACGGTCGCGGCTCTCGTCATCCACAATCACAATCTCATCCGTCCATTTAAAGACACTTTCGCAACATTCAGCGATGTTGGCTTCTTCGTTTTTAGTGATTACAACGACAGATAAAGGAACTTTCGCGAGCATAACCCTTTCTCGAAAAAAATAATAGGCACTTTTTTAAGTTTATCAGCGTTTATCGAGCTTTTTTGATCTGTGGGTGAGTAGATTTTTCTTTGTTCTCAATGCCCGGATTACATGCAGCTCATACAACATTGGATCGTGGGGATAATCATTTTTAATTTCTTTTTGCAAACGTAGGACTTTCGCCTTTGATAACCCGGACTCTTTAATGGCTTTATTAATATCAAACATATTAACTCCTATGAAAGTTCTGGGGGCGCAATAATTTCAATGACGCCGTAACCTTCTTTCAGATTAACTAAATTGACCATTTGACGTGTTTTAACATTAACAAAATGTTTAAAATTCCAACTTACAAGAAATTGCATTCCATTGACAACGGCTATAGCAATGTGAAGAGCATCATTAAAATATTTCTGTGGCAAAATTCCTGCGTTCACATAAGCCTTAGCCAAATTTTTAACTTTACTATCTAATTTCAAAATAATACAGTGCTCGATGAGTTTCAATAAATTTTCTTTCAAATCTTGCGGAACAACTTGATTTAATTCGTCAATAACAAGCGTTGAGACATAAAGCTCATAGAGGTCTAATTTATGCCAAAAGTCATGAGTCAACTCCATACGCTCTTGAGTACGGGCATCATAATAGGCGCTAGGAACAGATGTATCAAAATAAAGTTTCGCTTTATCCACAACACTTTCCTTTAAACTAATTTCTCTAAGCACCCACAAACATATTCAATCTGCTGCTTCGACATGTGCGGAAACATCGGCAGTGATAGCACTTCGTCAGCTATTTGTTCAGCGACGGGAAAATCCCCACGTTTATACCCTAACTCTTTATAAGCTTCCTGCAAATGCAACGGAATTGGATAGTGAATAAGAACACTCACCCCTGCTTTTTTTAATTCTTCAGCAATCTTGTCTCGATTTTTAAGACGGACCGCATAGGTTTGAAAGACGTGCGTGCGGTTGTCCAAGGTTTCAGGAACGATCACGCCCTTAATTTTTTTAAGAAGCTGATTGTAATACGCCGCGTTTTGCGCGCGCATTTTGTTCCATTCATCCAAGCGTTTTAACTTCGCCGCTAAAACAACCGCTTGAATTGTATCGAGCCGGGAATTGTATCCTTTAATTTTATGTTCATAGCGTCCAGTCCGTCCGTAATCCCTGAGCATGAGCGCTTTTTCGTAGACTGGTTTGTTGCTCGTGACAATCATGCCTCCGTCGCCAAACGCTCCCAAACTTTTGGTGGGATAAAAACTAAAGCAAGACACATCACCGAGCGAACCGATCTTCTTTCCCTTATACGTGGCGCCGTGGGCTTGGGCGGCGTCTTCAACGACTTTAATTTTATGCTGTCGAGCGATTTTTGTGACCGCGTCCATATCACCGGCTTGTCCGTAAATATGAACCGGAATAATCGCTTTAGTTTTTTTAGTGATAAGTTTCTCTAATTTCGAAGGGGCCAAATTATAAGTCGATGTTTCCACATCACAAAAAACCGGCGTGGCGCCGGTAAAAGAAACACAAAGCGCGGTCGCGATAAACGTAAATGTCGGCAAAATGACTTCATCG
Organism: uncultured Planctomycetales bacterium; assembly: GCA_964612665.1. GTDB lineage: Bacteria > Omnitrophota > Gorgyraeia > Zapsychrales > JAHFFX01 > CAZTCI01. The sequence goes on from CAZTCI010000003.1 coordinate 272,683, forward strand.
CCGGGACCGATATCCAAACTCGCCATCGCCAAATACAAAGCATCCGTACCGGAATTCACGCCGACGCCGTATTGCGCGCCGCAATAACGCGAAAAGTCCGTTTCAAAATCCTTTTCTTCCTGCCCTAAAATAAAATTGCCTTTTTCAAAGACCTGTGCGAGCCCGGCGTTCACTTCATTTTTAATCGTTTCATACTGCTCTTTAAAATCAATGAATTGCACATTCATAAATGTCAAACACCTTTCCTTGTTGTCAATTACTGACTTTTGCATTGCAAAAGTCTAGTACTAGGCCTTTTCTCCCTGAGAATGATAGAGCAACCTTATCTTTGGGAAAGAAAAGGCCAGTAAGAGAGATAACACAGATTAGAAAAAAGATTACACAGATCTAAAAGTGCGGAATATCTGTGTAATCAAAATAAAATCTGTGCAATCATTTAATTATTCTTTAAAACAGTTTGAATTCGCTCAAAAACCTCATCAACGTCCAACTGATTCAAACAACTAATATGTTCACAGTGCGCCCGACGGAAATTACGGTAACACGGGCGGCACATGATGTTCTTAGTGACGGTGATGTGTTTGGATTGAGGCATCCAAGGGCCATAAACTTGTTCATCAACCGGCCCAAAAATAGAAACAGTCTTAACACCGGCCGCAACCGCCACATGCAGCGGCCCGCCGTCATTCACAATGCACAGCGTGCAGCGTTTTAAATACGCGGCCATTTGTAAAATGGTTGACGTACCGCTCATATCAAAGACCGGGCGCGTTACCAGGCTGGCCACCCGACGACAAAGTTCTTTTTCCTTCAGGTCACCCATTAGTATAATTTCGACATTTAATTTTTCAATAATTTTATCGGCTAATTTTGCGTATTTTTCGGGCGGCCAGCGCTTAAAAGAAGCGTCCTTCCCCCAGCTGGCCCCTCCGCCGGGAATAAACGCGACTAAATTTTTAGGACCGGCCAATTTAAAATTCTTAAAAAACGCCTCAGCGGATTCTTGTTCGGATGTCGGAACAAAAATTTCAAGAGGGTGTTTCTTAACCGTCAGCCCTAACGTTTCAAGCAAACCCAGATAAAATTCGACCACATGCTCGCTTTCATACCCTTTTAGTTCAACCGGCTTATTCAAAAATGGACTGCGGCCTTTATAGTTGAAGCCGACGCGCAGAGGAATCCCAATCGCCCACATAAAAAAGCTGGCGTAACTGTTTAAAGAAAGATCAATGACCAGATCGAACTTTTCTCGACGGATTTCGGCCAACGCATTCAACATTTTTTTTAAAAACTGCGGTTTGGATTTTATATAAACAGCGATAAATTCATCCCGTTCATAAACGAAAACTTGATTCACTTGAGGATGCTGCCGCAATAAATCCGCGGTCCTGGCGTTGGCCAGATAAGCAATGGTGCAGTGAGGGAAATGATCTTTAAGATTACGAATGATCGGCGTTGTAAAAAGCACATCGCCTATTCCGAAGATATTGATGATCAAAATCTTGGACGAAGGTTTTAGCATGTTAAGATTTGGGCGAGCGAATGGCCTCAGGACGGTTATGTTTTTTAAGAAAATCCACAACCTCTTTGATTTTTTGGGAAAGGTCCGTGCGGCAGATGAGAAGCGCGTCAGGCGTGTCGACGACAGTGACATTCTCTAGACCAATCGCGGCGATAAACCGTTTGTTACCTTGAATCAATGTTTGCTTACAATCGATTTGAAAAATATCGCCTTTAAGCGCGTTGGTATTCTGATCTTTAGGCAAGACTTCCGCCAGCGCCTGCCAGCTTCCGAGATCCAACCAGCCGATATCTGATGCTGGAACAGTTGCACCTTTATCCGATTTTTCTAAAATGCCATAGTCGATTGAGATCGATGGTAACTTCGGCCAAATTTTCTTAGCATAAGCTGCGTCATCGCGGTCGCGAAACGCCATAAAAAGATCCGGCAGGAATCGTTTAAATTCGTCCAAAATCACAGAAACCTTCCAAATAAAAATGCCGCTGTTCCATAAATAATTTTTGGATTTAACAAACCGCTGGGCGGTTTTAAGCGGCGGCTTTTCGGTGAACTTCTCAACTTTCCAAATGATTTCTCCCTGCCATTTTATTTTTTTTGTTTTAAGGTAACCATAACCTGTCTCCGGACGTGTCGGCACCAGGCCCATCGTGACGAGGAAACCTTCCTTCGCCAGGATTCTGGTTTGATTCAAAACCGTTAAGAAAGATTTTTCTTTTAAAATCAAATGGTCCGACGGCAAAATCGCCATAACCGCTTCTTTATCCCGGCGGTAAATTCGGGCCGCGACCCAGGCGATTGCGGGCGCAGTATTTTTACCTTGAGGTTCTAATAAGATATTTTCAGAAGGAATTTTAAAATTCTTAAGCTGGCTTGTGACCTGCGGTTTATAGCGCTCGTTCGTGACGATATAAACATTTTCAGAATGAACGATTGATTCAATCCGGCGCAGGGTTTGCTGAAGCAGGCTCAAATTTCCGGCGATATTCAGAAACTGTTTGGGTTCTTCCTGACGGCTAAGCGGCCAGAAGCGCGTCCCGGAGCCGCCGGCGAGGATAACGATATAAAATTTATTGTCTTTACTCATGTTTCCTTAGTAGAGAGGCGCACTCTCTACTTTCTACTCTCTCCTCTACTCTATCTTATGTTTTATCCGCTTAAAAGTCTTCCACCTGAGTTTAAATATACAACCCGGATGCCACCAAAATCTTTTTCGAATTGACTTCAAATCCTCCTGACTTAAAGCGTGCGCCTCAACCCGTTCTTTCATGACCGTCGGATGCGTCCCGAAATAAACCGCGAACCGGTTTAAATCGCCGTAGCTATAATTTTTATCCCGCTCTTCTGGCTTTAACTGGACGAACCCGATCTTCTCCGCGTTCAAACGTCTTTGCTGCATGACCGTCGGCGAATGGACCCAGCCGTAGTGATACAAAAGGCATCCCGTATTTTTCCGTCGAAGCGGCGCGTTATCTTTTCGTTTAAATGCCCACGCATCGCCGAAAGATTCAATCGTTCCATTATTCCGCACAATCCGATCCTGTTTTTGATACCAACCGTGATCAACGCGGTAACGGAAAAAACTTCCATAAAAATGCAGCCAGGAAAAACGCAGTGCATCAATAGTTGTATCATGGCAATGATGCTTCATCAACCGATAAAGCTTCGATAAATCATCCTCATGAATCACTTCATCCGACTGCAGATAAAACGCCCAGTCACCGCGGCATTCTTTTAGAGCACAATTCGTTTGATAAGACAAAATTTCTTTGCCCATCGACATATCCCAACGCGTTTGAATGATACGGATCTTGGGATTGTTCAAGGATTCGATTAAAGCAAGCGTATTATCGTCGCTGTCACCGACATTAACCACAAATTCATCACAGATAGGCAGAATAGATTTAATGGATTCGAGAATGGGATAATCGAAAGTAACGGCGTTGCGGGCAATTGTAAATCCGGATATTTTCATTTTATAGTTCGCAGTTGGAGTCGTAGTTCGCAGCCAATTCTCCTACGAGCTACGACTACGAACCATGAACTTCTTTGTATACCTCAAGCGTCTGCCGGGCGGTTTGCGCGAATGAAAAGTCACCCGCGCGTTTAAAACCTTTTTCACGCAGAGTCCGACGGAGATCATCATTATGCAAAATGCGCGCAATCGCCTGCGCAATAGCATCGATATCGTTCGGATTGACCTTCAAAGCCGCTTCGCCGGCGATTTCACTGCAAGAGGAAACATTCGACGTCACAACCGGCAACCCGCAATTAAACGCTTCCACAATCGGAAAACCAAACCCTTCATAAAAAGAAGGAAACACAAAAACTTGGGCTTTATTGTAAAAATAACGAAGTTCCTGATTGCTCAAAAATCCCAGAAATAACACATGGTTCTTTAAGCCGAGATCGTTAACCAAGGTATTAAGCGGGTCGTTCATCCATCCCTTCATACCGATCAAAACCAGTTTTCCTGAAAATTTTTTGCGGTTTCGAAGAAGTTCGTACGCTTTTAAAAGATTTTCCAGATTCTTGCGCGGCTCAATTGTTCCCACAAAAAGAAGAAACTGCTCGTCGATACCTTTGGAAGCGATCGCACTTTCAGCCATCGCATCTTCGCTCTCGCCGATCGGATAAAATTCATTTTTATTCACACCTTGATAAATCATGACAGTCTTTTTACGTTCGATGGAAAAATAATTTGTCAAGTCATCGATGGTGCTTTGGGAACAACAGATAATCTTGGCCGCCCGTTTAATAATGGCCTGCATCTGGCGTTCAGTCGTCTTAATCGTTTGACTGGTATGAACTTTGGGGAAGGCTTTAAAAACAAGATCGTGGACAGTGACCACAACTTTGGACGTTTTAACTTCAATATCTTCTGGACTGGGGGCGTGATAAATATCAAAAGGGCCAGTGGTTTCTTCAACGCCGCGGTTAAAACGGTCCACTTTCACAAAAAAATTCTTGGCGGGCGGCCGCGGCACGCGCCGACGGATATTAAATAAATTTTTAGCCGTATAAAGAAGATATTCATTTTGCTGATCAATAACAGAAAGACTTTGAATCAGCTGGCTCGTGTAACGGCCGATGCCGGTGTAGTTTTTGTTGAGGAAGGAACGGCAATTGATGGCTATGCGCATAACTCGTTTAAAGCTCCAATAATCAAGCACCAAATCCCAAATAAATTCCAAACATCAATTTCCAATATATGAAACCGTTTGTTTATTGGAATTTGGACATTGAATATTATTTGTAATTTAGTGCTTGGAGTTTAGAATTTAATTTATCTTAATCCTTTATTCTTAAGAAATTTCCTGATCGTATCAATAGCATAATCCAAATCCGCGATCTCTAAATCCTGATGCACGCCGATGTGACAGCCATGATTTCCAAAATATTCTGCGTTGGGAAAATCACCCAGCTTGTAACCCAAAAATTTGTAGCTTTCGGTCTGCGTCGGCATTGAATAAAAAAGATTGCGGGAATCAACGCCGTTGGATTCGATATAATTTACAAACTCATCCTTCGTGAACGGCATTCCTTCACGCAATGTAATCGGAAAAGCGTGCGGGCCTAACTTTTCGTGGGCTTCTTCTTTGATCGAAAAGAAATATTTGTCAAATTGCTTAAATTGTTCGATCAAATACAGCATATTCCGTCGACGGCGGCTTAAGATACTGTGAAAAATTTTTATGTTACCCAATCCCACAGCCGCCTCAATCTCATTCATTTTGGCCGAAAAGCCTATCCTTTTAAAAACAAACTTCTCAACCATCCCATGGTTGCGCAAAGATCTTAGGGCTTCGGCTAATTGGGGATTACTCGTCAGGGTAATTCCGCCTTCAATCGTCGTGATAATATGCGCCGCGTAAAGACTGAAGGCCGCCATGTCGCCGATTGAACCGATCTTGCGTCCTTTATATTCGGCGCCGTGGGCTTCGGCCGCGTCTTCAATAACGGAAAGTTTATATTTTCTCGCAATCGCTAAAATCTCATCCATGGCCGCGGGCTTGCCCATCAAATGTACGAGCATAATCCCTCGCGTCTTTTTAGTAATCACCCGTTCGATGCCTTTCGGGTCGATGTTAAGTGTTGTCCGTTCCACATCGACGAAAACAGGTTTAAAACCCGCCTGAAAAACCGAATTGCCCGTCGCCACAAAAGATAACGCCGGCACAATGATTTCATCCCCGCGTTCAGCCCCTAAATCATAAAGCGCCGCCAGCGACAACGCATCCGCATCCGTGCCGCTGCTGACCGCGACGGCGTACTTCACGCCAAAAAGCGCCGCAAATTTTTCTTCAAATTCCTGGACGTATTGTCCTTTGGTGACCCATTTCGAATCCAAAATTTTTTCAATAAGGGCACGCGCGTCGTCGGTAATGGAAACCGTTCCAAATGGAACGCGGAAATTCGCTTTGTGTTTATTTTTAGCGGAAGGCCCGGAAGAAGGCAAATTTTTCTTTTTGGGAGTAACAGTTTTAACGGGGACCACGTCTATCCTTTCTTAAGATTCTCTTTAGCACGGTTATAACGTTCAGGTGTTCCGATATCGGTAAAAGATTGATCGACGACAAATCCAAAAATCTCTTTATCTAAAATCTTAGGAAACACATCTATTTCCAGCGAGAACTTCTCTCCCGCCGGCAGGAGTTTAAAAATTTCTTGTGAAAAACAATAAATGCCGGCGTTTAAATAAAGCGACGATGGGCCAAATGCAGCCTCGGCATCATTCGAAACTTTTTCTAAAAAATTCCGAACTCTGTTCCCACCGTCGATGACAACCGAACCAAAATCCTTTTTTGTTTCCGCCTGCGAAAGAACTAACGACCCCCAGGCTTTTTTATCCTGATAAAATTTTAAGTACGCTTTAAAATCAACCGGACAAAACGAATCGCCGTTCATGATGAGAAAGGGATTTGTTTTGAGCAAGCCTTTAGCGTTCTTAACGGCACCGCCGGTTCCCAATGGCATAAGCTCGACGGAAAATTCGATATCAATTTTCAAAGACTGCTTGCGGTAATATTCTTTAATGATATCAGCTTTGTATCCGGCCAAAAGAACAATCCGGCGAGCTCCCTGCCGGATCAAATCTTCCAGAATAATATCTAAAAACGGCCGGTCTTGCACCGTCGCCATGACTTTAGGAAATTCGCCGATTGCAGGACGCAAGCGTTCGCCGAGTCCTCCGCAGAGAATGGCTATGTCTATTTTGCTGAGATTCAAGACGCATTTATTTAAAGGAGAGAGTAGAAAGTAGAGAGGAGAGAGTAATACAAAAATTGCTGACTCTCTACTTTCTACTCTCTCCTCTCTACTCTAAAAGACCTTCCCCGAATTAGGTTGATAAAAAATAATCTGGCTTCCCAAATCTTCAAAACGGAATGGAATTTCCAAGAATTCTTTCAAGACCGAGCGGATTTTCGGCTGTCTTTCCGGCGGGGCAAAGACCAAGACAAAGCCGCCGCCGCCAGCTCCCAATAGTTTTCCACCGACGGCCCCAGCTCCCCTAGCCTTCTCGTAAATGGCATCAATATAAGGATTAGAGATTTTGTCCGATAAACTACGCTTTAATTTCCAGCTTTCATGCAGAAGTCTGCCAAAATGAATAATGTTTTTGCCATTTAAAATATCAACAGCCTGGCGGGTCATTTCATACATTGTTAAAAGTTCTTTTTTCTTTTTAGGAATATTTTTGATTTGATGCGCGGCAATTTCAGAGGCCATGCGTGAAAATCCGGTAAAAAACATCATCAAATGACTTTGTAATTCGCTTAACCGCTGGGCAGGGATCGTGACTTTGCGGACATGCAGATGATTATTGCCGCCGAATTCAATATAATTAAATCCGCCGAATGCCGCCAGCACCTGATCCTGGCATCCGACGTTTTCTTTACATTTTTCCTGCTCGACGTAAATAGCTTCTTGGGCCAGGCGTTCTTTCGTCGGCATAATGCCTTTCAGCGCATAAAGCCCATTTAAAAGTCCAACGGCAAAGGAAGAACTTGACCCCAACCCCGTACGGGCCGGCAGATCACCGTCGTGATGAATTTCAATCCCTTCTCTTATTCTTAAAAATTTTAAGATTTCTCGTACTGCCGGATGGTCGATTTCATCAACGGTTTTAACGTGTTCCATTTTGGAATAAATAATGCGGGATTTATGATCAAAAAAAGGCGGCAGAAAACGGCAGGTAATGTAGCAATATTTGTCGATCGTGGTTGCGAGGACCGCTCCTTTATGTTCCTGAAACCACTTTGGATAATCAGTGCCTCCGCCGAAAAATGAAACCCGAAAAGGTGTGCGGCTTATGATCATTTGACGGCCTGTCCCTCTAGGATCTTGCGTCTCAATTTAATCGTCGTCGATTTAACGGTTTCATCAACCGCCGCCTGGCCGAATTTTTCTTTTAACAGCTGTAAGAATTTCGGATTGGTATGATACTGCATCCAGGCCTTATCGCGGAACTCCAAAACCTGTTCGGCAGTCAAATATTTTGTGGGCAAGGGCTGAGTGTAATAAGAGTGCTGGGAAAATCCAGCGTAAGTGTCGGGAAGTTTCCACCCTTCTTTTTTGGCAATTCCATAAAGCGGACTCCCGGGATAAGCCATCGCCGAATAAAAATTGGCCATTTCCGTATTCATTTCCAAAGCTAGATCAAGCGTAATCTGCATTGTTTCATAATTGTCCTCGGGCAAACCAAAAATATAATTAGCGGCCACATTAATCCCGTTATCACGGATTTTCTTGACGATATCCCGGATATCAACATCTTCAAACCGGCCTTTGGTAACATCTTTTCTAACATTCGTGTTACCGCTTTCAATGCCGAGCGCCAAATAATTGACGCCGGCTTTCTTTAAGGTTTGCAGATATTTTTCTTTAACGGTGTCGATACGGGAATAGCACCATATGTTGAATTGATAACCGCGCTGAATAATTAATTCACAAAGCCGCATAAAGTGATTTGGATTTAAAACAAAAAGTTCATCGGCAATTTTAATGTTTTTAATCCCCATCTTGGCGGAACGGTCAAAATCCTGAATGATAAAATCCGGATCCCAATAGCGGAAAACCGCGCTCCCGTCGGAATATTCGTTTTCCTGACGGTTAATAATGTTAATCATACAAAAGGAACATTTCATCGGGCAGCCCAGACTTGTGTACAATGCAGCGAACGGCTGGCGTTCAGCATTATTGGGAAGCGCGTGCCACAAGGCTGTACGGTATTGGTTCATGGGCAGTTTGTCCCAAGCAACACCAGGAAGCTCTATTGGCAAATCTTCTTTCGCGACAATCGGCGATGGGGGGTTAAGCACGATTTGCCCGTTATCTCGATAACCTAACCCTAAAACTTTATCGCGATGATCTTTCAGATTTGTTTTTAATAAATTTGAAACCGTGTAAACGCCCTCGTTTTGACAAACCATGTCGATTGAAGAGTGCCGCTCTAAAACTTCGCGGGATAAAGCGCTCACATGTCCGCCTACAAAAAGGATTTTAATTTCTGGGTAAAGACGCTTTACCGTGTCAGCAAGCGAAATAGCGCCTTCCATGTTCTGTGAACTGGCGCTGGGCTGCTGGCCGTAGACGACAAAACAGGCGATACGTGGATTGTATTGTTTGATTTTTTGAGCGGCTTGCTGGTCTTCGAGTTGAAGAGCTTCGCAGTCAAGGATTTCGGCGCCAAAACCTTTTTTAAGGCAGTGAGACGCTAACATTCCCGCCCAGATCGGCGGTTCAATCGCGGAAAATTCTTTACTTAAATCCTGATAAATTTTGGAAGCGGCATTCGGATGAATGAATAAGATGTCGAGAGGTTTCATATTCTTAAGTTTTCCAGTTTGCCAGTTATCAGTTGGCCAGTTGAAACTGGAAAACTAGCAACTGGAAAACTGGTTAACTAAATATTAGCGTATTGATTACGTTTAATGATCTGATACCCTTTAATTAATTCTGAAATACCATCGGGCAGCGACACATCCAGTTTAAAGCCGGTTTTTTCTATCTTTTCATTACTGACAATGTAATCGCGCTTATCAGGATCTTCGCCGATTGTGGCCTCGACGAAATAAAATTCTGGAACTTGTTTCTTTATCTCCTGGCAAAGTTCCAATTTGCTCAAATTAGCGTCACTTAGTCCAACATTATAGGGTTCGTTTTTCATCTTGTCAAAATTATCCAAAGAATGTATGAAGGCTTTGGCGACATCGCGCACATGAATATAATTTCGTTTGAAATGGGCTTCAAATAAAATGACGAAACGATCGTAGACCGCGCGGTAGGTAAAATCGTTGACGAGTAAATCCAGACGCATGCGCGGGCTGATACCGAAAGCGGTCGCCAAGCGCAGTGTGATCGAATGGCCAGCTTGAAGAATCATATCTTCAGCTTCTACTTTTAGTTTACCATAAAGAGAAATCGGACGAAGCGGCGTTTTTTCAGTACAGAACTTCCCTTTTTCACCTACGCCATAACCACTGTTGGTCGTCGGAAAAATGACCATTTGGTTTTTACCGCGCAAATCCAAAATCATTTTAACCGCATCAAGCAGGATAGTCTGGGCGCCAACCGGATCCTTGGCGCATAACGGCGCGCCAGTTAAGCAGGCCAATGGAAAAATAGCATCGACGTCTTTCATTAATTTGCTGACAAGTGATTTTTCGCGCGTGTCGCCGCGGACAATCGTTAGATTCGCGTCATGACAACAATCTAAAAGTGATGTTTGGTTGTACATAAAATTATCCAGAACAACGACTTTATATTTTTTTTGCAAAAGCGTTGGGACAATCACTGATCCCAAATAACCTGCGCCACCGGTGACTAGAATTTTCATTGTGTTTTAGCTCCGTTTTTTACTTGGGCCTGCCTGAGATTTTTCCGGACTGGCAGGCCCGGCGTTTCATCTATTCTTCCCGTACCACGCATAGGTCTGCCGAATACCTTCCGCCAAACTCACCTTAGGCTTCCAACCCAATCTGGTGATACGACTATTATCCATCAATTTACGCATCGTGCCGTCGGGCTGTGTGCGATCAAAAACAATCCGTCCGGAAAACCCTGAAATGTCTTTGATTGTTTCGGCTAGTTCTCGAATCGAAACGTCATAACCACAGCCCATGTTAATCAAATCCGCCGATTTATATTTTCTCATCAAAAAAAGCGTCGCGGCCACGAAATCATCGACAAATAAAAATTCCCTGCGCGGTTTACCTGATCCCCAGACCACGACTTCTTTTTGGTTTTCCTGAACCGCCTTATAAAATTTTCCAATCAAAGCCCCAATCACATGCGCGGTTTCAATATTAGCATCACTGCCCGGGCCGTAGATCGTTGCTGGAACGGCCACAATCGCATCGAAACCGTACTTCAATCTGTAAGTCTGGCACAATTTAACGCCGGCGATTTTAGCAATCGAATATGGTTCGCTTGTTGATTCGAGCGGACCTGTTAAAAGTGTGCTTTCTTTGATCGGCTGCGGCGCTTCTTTTGGGTAAGCGCAGGAGCCGCTAAAATAGATCAGTTTCTTAACGCCCGAGGTGTAAGCGGTGTGAATAATGTTATTTTGGCTTTCTAAATTCTCATAAATAAACTCCGCCGCGAACTTTTGGTTGGCCGCAATACCGCCCGAGCGAACGGACGATAAAAAAACATATTCAGGTTTTTCTTTCTTAAAGAATTTTTGAACGTCAGACTGGCTTAAGGTATCTAATTTGTCATGCGCAGATGAGAAAACGTATTTAAATCCTTGAGATTTGAAATGGCTGGCTAACGCGTTGTCGATGACATCATCGTGACCGACGATGAGAATGCAAGATTGCTTTTTCATTTTGACGGTTTCTTCTCATGCTCAATCGCATTTTGGATCTTGGGAAGCAAATCTGGAAGGGATTTGTCAATAATGGCCCAAATCACATCGTAATCAACCCCAGCGTAATGGTGAATTAGTCGATCACGCTGTTTGGCCATTTTACTCCAAGGAATGTCATGATATTTCAACTTTAATTCTGTGCATAAATCTTTAGTTGCTTCACCAATAATTTCTAAATTTCGGACAACAGCATCTTGAGTCTTATAATCTTCTATAAAATCTTGATAACTTAACCTCTTCGTGTAAGTCAAAATTCTAGTAATTGCGGTATGGATATCTTCTAATAAAACAAGATCAGATCTCTTAGACATTCACTAAACTCTGTTTAATATCTTGAGCAATTCTTTTAACACGAATTCCTTTGATTCCACCTGGCGTTAATATATCTACCTTACGGTTAATCTTTTTTTCTAAATAGTCCACTAAATCAAGAAATTCAAAGCCCAAGGGCTTTCCTAACTTCACAAAGATATCCACATCACTTTTTACCGTTTGTTTTCCTTTAGCAAAGGACCCGAATAGAGCGATTTTTTCAACCCCAAACTTTTCTTTCAAAAAAGGTTGCTCCATTCGCAAAATGTCTAAAACATCTTCTCGATTTAAAATTTTTCTTCTAGGTTTAATCATTTTTGACTGTAATAATTGCCATGTTCAATAAGCAACGTGGCTTTGTTATCGCTGCGTTCTAAAGCGTGCTTGTAGGCTGGAAAGATTTCTTCAGGTTCATTGAGTTCCACAACTTCAATCCAGTGAAATAATTTTCGAAAGGCCTCCGCGTAATTTCCGACATGCTGGTGGCCGGGATGAACCGGCGAATCGGGGCCGACGGCGACGCGGATCAGCATTTTAGGAAGCCATTCATTCGAACTGATCGCTGGAATTTTATCGAGCATATTGACCATATCACCTGTTGCCAAAAGTAAAAAATTCTGCCGCGGATAAACTGAAATCGGAATATATCCCGCCAATGCGAGCCCGATTGTAAATTGCATTTGAAAACTTTCGTTGATCGGCATCTCAAGCGTGCGCTCAGGCGTCACATCGCGCAATGTCTGAAACATAAACGTCCCCGGCCCGGCCACGGTTTGCCCGACGAATAATGTCTTAGGCTGCTGCGCGATCCATTCCATCGTGCGTTTAAGTTCGTCGAAATATTTCATCTTTTTTCAAGTCATTTTTAAGTAGAAAGGAGCAAGGTGAGAGTAGAGAGTGATACGAAATTTGCTGACTCTCTACTCTCTTCTCTCTACATTTACCTAAAACTTAATCAGCTTCCCCAACCCCGAATGCGGATAACCGTTCGTGTACTTAAAATAAATGATCTTCGCCTCATACTTCGTGTTCTTAAACCACGGCTCATTGCATCCCCAGACTTCGCGGGTATTCGTCATGACACTCACACCGTTATCGCACACGATAAATTTGACCGGCAAATCGAAATTGAGCGCATACTTTACCGCTTCATGAAAAATCCCGGTTTCCGCCGACATATCTCCGCAAAAAAGATAGACCTTGCCTTTTTGTTTTTGCTTAAGCACCCAGGCAACGCCCGTGGCGACACCCATCAAACTTCCGACGATTCCTGAGCAAAGAACTTTATATTGAGGGAAACACAACGAAATACTTTTTCCATCGACAATCGCCTTTTTCACCTGCTCACGCGGCACGCCTTTGAGCAGCGCTAATTCATGCGAATCCCAAAAGCCGAACACATAATCATCCGGACCGATGTTATTATCCTGAAAATTTTTGATTAATTGTTCTTCGCGGCCGGAACGTAAATGAACCGGTGCACGGATGATACCGGTTGCAAAAATGTCGGCGATCTCTTTTTCAAAATTAACGAGATCATCTTTGGTGATGTTATTGTGGGTTAAAGTAGTGCTCATGAAAATTTGGGTCTCTTATAGAAATGAACGGCCGTAGTATACTGAAATTCCCACAGGCAATCAACTGTTTCGCCTTTAATTTTACACCGCATTTAAAAAATTCTTCGATGGAAACGGCGATTACCGGGCTGCCATCGGCGCAAGTTTGGTTTGTTCTTTAAACCAGGCGTATGTTTGGCACAAGCCGTCTTCTAATTTAACCTTGGGCTCCCAACCCAATTCTTTTTTGGCTAAACTAATATCAGGCCGGCGCTGTTTTGGATCATCGACGGGCAGCGGCTTAAAAACGATTTTACTTTTCGCGCCGGAAAGTTTAACCACCATTTCGGCGAATTCGATGATCGTGAATTCCCGTGGATTTCCAATATTTACTGGTCCTGGAATTTTAGAAAAAAGCAAACGGATAATCCCTTCCACTAAATCTGAATAGTAACAAAACGAACGGGTTTGCTTGCCATCGCCGTAAACAGTCAACGGCTCGCCTCGTAAAGCTTGGTCAATAAAATTGGGAACAACACGTCCGTCGCGGATCCGCATGCGTGGACCGTAGGTGTTAAAGATACGGACGATCTTTGTATCGATCTTATGATAACGGTTGTAGGCCATCGTCATCGCTTCCGCAAACCGCTTGGCCTCATCGTAAACGCCGCGCGGCCCGACGGGATTGACATGCCCCCAATAGCTTTCTTTTTGGGGATGCTCTTGCGGATCGCCATAGACTTCGGACGTCGAGGCCAAAAAGAAAACTGATTTCTTCGCTTTAGCCAGCCCAAGACAATGAAATGTACCCAGCGATCCAACTTTTAACGTCGGGATAGGATATTCAAGATAATCAACCGGACTTGCGGGAGACGCGAAATGCATGATGCAATCAATTTCACCCGGGATATTAATCTCTTTTGAAATATCATGCTTAATCATTTCAAAATTTTTATGTTTAAGCAAGTGCTCAACGTTTCGCGTGTTGCCGGTAATCAAATTATCCAGGCAAAGCACTTTAAAATCCCGTTCGATGAATTGATCACAAAGATGGCTTCCCAAAAATCCGGCGCCGCCAGTAATAAGAACAATTTTCTTCTTTGAACTCATGCGTGCAAACCTTTCGTAGCTGTGCGTGTTGTTAATTTGTCAGTGGTGAAAACCAATTTTGGGCTTGGGCGGTTCTTCAGGTTTCGTTAACAACCTCTTGATGGCTTCAAAAATAATTTTAATTTTCTCATCGTGTTCACCGAATTTCTTTTCGAGAGCATCTAATCGCAGTGAAAGTTCTTTGTTCGTTAGCAAAAATTCCTTAAGTTTAGAAAAAGTACGCATAATCTGAATGTTCACTTGGATCGCACGTTCACTATTAAGCACGCTAGACAGCATAGCCACACCTTGTTCAGTGAATGCGAGCGGCAACTTTCTTTTCCCTCCCCAACTTGAAGTCGCAAATTGCGACTTCAAATTTTCAAATTCATCTTTGGTCAGTTGAAACATAAAATCTTCTGGAAAACGTTTTATATTCCGCCTGACTTGCTCATTAAGCCGTCTTACTGTAACTCCGTAAAGACTTGCCAAATGACTATCAATCATCACTTTGTATCCTCGAATAAGGAATATTCTTTGTACAATGACTTCAACAGTAAAAGAATCGCGCATTTATTCTCCATTTCTCTCCCTCCAGAAAATAAACGTTTATTTCTAATCAGGTATTACAAAATATAATACCTGTTTTGATATCGCAAATTGCGATATCAAATTCTTAGAGCATTACAACTTTACAACCTTCTCAGTTGCAGAACTCTTATACACATTCTTCACATCAAAAATCAATTTAGCATTCTTCAAAAGCTTGTGATAATCAACGTTCGTGTGATCCGTCGCAATAATGACGCAATCGAAATCAGCAATGGCTTTTGGCGTAAGCTCGATTGATTTAAGTTTGATGCCTTCAAAGTCAAGATACGGAATGATTGGATCAAAATACGACACGGCGCACTTGGCCTCTTGAAGGAGTTCGATAAGCTTAAGCGGCGGGGATTTTCTTAAATCTTTGACATCCTTTTTGTAAGTCACGCCCATGACGAGGATCTTGGCGGCTTTTAACTGTTTGCGCCGGTCTTTGAGCAGAGAGCTTAAACGCTGCACAACATACATCGGCATCATCATGTTGGTGTCCGCGGAAAGTTTAATGTATTTTGAATTAAACCCATGGTGCCGGGCTTTCCAATAAAGATAAAGCGGATCATCGGGGATACAGTGCCCGCCGACGCCCAAGCCCGGGTAAAACGCCATGAATCCAAAAGGTTTGGTTTTCGCCGCGTCAATCACTTCCCAGACATCAATACCCATCGTGTGGCACATCATGGCCACTTCATTGATCCAGCCGATGTTGATAATGCGGAATGAATTTTCCAAAAGCTTGGCCATCTCAGCCGCTTCAGCCGATGAAACCAGATGAACACTTTTTATAATCTTGGAATAGAGAAGTTTTGTCAGCTCGCCGTCCACTTTGGTCAAACCACCGACGAGTTTTGGAATGCGGGTAACATCATACTGCGGATTACCGGGATCAATACGCTCAGGAGAAAAAGCCAAAAAGAAATCGCGTCCGGCTTTCATTCCGCTTTTTTCTAATTCGGGCTTAACGAGTTCTTTAGTTGTGCCAGGATAGGTTGTGCTTTCTAAAACGATGAGCGTATCTTTCTTTAAGAATTCCCGAATCGTTTTAACGGCGCTGACAATATAGGAAATATCCGGCGTGTATTTACGTTTTAAAGGAGTAGGCACGCAGATAATAATAACATCAACGGTCTTTAAGATGTCAAAATGGGTTGAAGCTTCCAAATGTTTTTGCCGAACAACCTCGGCGATTTCTTTGGAAGCGATATCAAGGATATAACTTTCCTGGCGCTGGATCTTCGTGACCCGGTCGGTATCTTTATCCAGACCAAAGACTTTAAAACCTTTTTTCGCGAAATTAACGGCGAGCGGCAAGCCGACGTAACCTAAACCGACGACCGCAATGCGGGCGGTGTTATTAATGATTTTATTTTTTAATGTTTGTGACATAGTTTTGATTCCTTTTTATTCGAATCAAATGTTTCAACCTCCCAATCCGGGTTGAAACATTTAGAATTAGAATTCTGGTTTGTGCCTTTTCAATTAACCTTTACCACGTCCGACACCAAAATACTCAAACCCAAAATCCTGCGGATTGCGGCCGGCGTAAAGATTGCGCCCATCGAAGATTAGCGGCTGACGCATGGTTTTTTTCAGACGTTTAAAATCGGCGTCTTTAAATTCTTTCCATTCGGTCAGAATTAACAGACAGTCACTGCCGGAAGCGGCCGCGTAAGGATTTTGAGAAAAAGTAACTCCTGGCAAACTCTCTTTAGCCTTATCCATCGCTTGCGGGTCGTAGGCTTTTATCTTCGCGCCTTCTCCCTGCAGAGCCTTGATAATATCAATCGACGGTGCGTTACGCATATCGTCGGTATTGGGCTTAAAAGCTAAACCCCAGACTGCGATTGTTTTATTTTTTAAAATCCATAATTTATCTTCAACCAATTGCAAAAACGCCCGCTTTTGGAATTCATTGACCTGACGGACTTCTTTAAGCAGTGAAAATTCATAACCGCTTTTTTCCGCAAGCCGGATAAACGCGTCGACATCTTTAGGGAAACAGCTGCCGCCGTAACCAATTCCCGCATCGAGAAAGCTGCGCCCGATACGTTTATCAAAACCCATCCCTTCCGCCACTTTCAAAACATCCGCGCCAATTTTGTCACAAATTTGGGCGATCGCGTTAATAAAAGAAATTTTGGTGGCTAAAAATGAATTGGAAGCGTGCTTAATCATTTCCGCGGAATTGATATCCGTCACAACAATGGACGCGGCCAGCGGTTTATAGATTTCTCTTAAAAGCGCTTCGGCCTTCGCGGATTGAACGCCGATCACAATGCGGTCGGGATGCATAAAATCTGAAACTGCTGATCCTTCGCGCAGGAACTCCGGGTTCGACGCGATATCGAAGTCCACTTGCCCGTGAGCGTCACGAAACTTTTTAGGGACATTCAGCCGAATCGTCCGCTCGATGCGCTGGCCGGTCGCTGCCGGAACGGTTGATTTCTCGACGATCAACTTATAACCGTTCATATTCTGGGCGATTTCACGCGCGACATTTTCGACATACGTTAAATCTGCTTCGCCGTTATATTTGGAAGGTGTTCCAACGGCGATAAAGATCACCGTCGAATTTTTACTCGCCTCTGAAATCGATGTTGAAAAAGAAAGTTTCCTAGTTTTGACGGCGCGCTTTAAAAGATCTTCGAGGCCGGGTTCGAAAATCGGAATCCGTCCGGCTTTCAACTGCCGGATTTTTTCCGGGTTATTATCCACACAAATAACTTTATGGCCCAACTGCGTTAAGCATACGCCGGTGACCAACCCGACATAGCCAGAACCAACGATCGCGATATTCATAGTTTTATATTTTTCCTTAGAAGTGTAGTAACCGATATTCAGACCTTTTCGTCTTTAGAAAAAGGTCTCTATTGCCCTGTGCTGCTTTGTGAACCTAGTTTACGCTGATGATAACTCGTGCTTAGATCAATCCCGCCTTGAGGAAATGCTTTTAAGCGGAAGACCAGCCAAAGTTCGCTTCCCTGGCCACGGGTTTCATTAAAGTTTATATCCATTTCCCATTCATGCAAGTCTCGAGTGATTGTAAACTCCTGCTCTTTTTGCCCGCCACCGCCGACGTCAAAGCGGTCATAAAAACCGAAACGCCATTTCGGATTAATTTTATACCGAAATTCGGTTGTAATCTGATCGTCGACATCGCGATTATAACGTTTGCCAAGCCCCAGCGACCATTTATCACCGCCGTTTATATACATATCAAAATTCGCTTCATTCAAATGTTCTTCGACCGTATCGTAATCGGTATCAGAACTGAAGGTAATCCAGTCGAGCGGTTTTACTTCAGTCTTACTCTTAACATGATCAAAACCGCCTTTGCCGGGATATTCTTTAAGTCGAAAGTCCGCCGTCAAAACATTCCGCACCAAATCAATATTTAGCCCATTACGCTTGGTCTGCAGTTTATTTTCCAAGTTAAACTCAATCGAATGATCACGCTGAATCCCATCAACGCTGTCAAAATTATCTAGCTCACTAGGCAAAATGGTCGGGTCAGGCTGATAAACATACGCAATCGACGGCGTAATAATATGACGCAGACGGTTAATATCCAATCCAAAAACATTCGTGTGAAAATCATAAATCTTGTAAAACTTCGTACTCAAATCAGCGCCGGTTTCAAAAAGTCCGCGCACGACGCTATAATCGCCGGGATTCATCGTCTTACTATAATATGTTTCCCGGCCGCCCACATGCGGCGTGAATTCAATAAAACTAATTTTCATAGGATAAGAAACAATGTTATCGCTGTCGACCCGCATGGTGTTGCGGCGGATTTCAGTGGGCGATGGATCTTTTTTGGAGAGATTCACGTAGGAATTTTGACTTTTTAAATAAAAATTACTGGTGCCGATTCTTTGGTTGGTTAAATCATAACGAATTTCAGGCAAACGCTCGACGTAAGAATCAAAGCGGTTGATACGCTGGATATAATTAAAACTTAAAGTTCCGTTGGGCAGATTGCGGGTCACGACAAAAAATGACTGAGGATCATTATCTTTATCGTATTCCTTGGGGAAATAATCTTTGAGGAAATCTTTATCGCTCAATTTGAAATATTGCCAGACGGCTTCAGTCTGCGGGTCGATTGTCCATTTATGGCGCCATTCGCCTTTAAAGCGTTCGCGGTAGATTGTCTTGGCTGTTTTAGGCGACCAGGGGTATTTCCGGCTCACGTTAAGTTCATTCATGTAATACAAACGGATAATACCGCTTCCCATCCCCGGAATTTTATAATTCGCATCAAATCCTGGCGCAAAACCTTTTCGATCACGGTAATCCAAGTGAACACTTCCCCGCCAATAGTCATTAACATAATAACGCCAGTCCTGAAGCAAAAACGCGCCCCATTGTTTGCGGAAGCCCGGCGTGTAAATGACGCGGGGTTTACGATCGTCGAG
This sequence comes from uncultured Planctomycetales bacterium, assembly GCA_964612665.1. Classification (GTDB taxonomy): domain Bacteria; phylum Omnitrophota; class Gorgyraeia; order Zapsychrales; family JAHFFX01; genus CAZTCI01. The sequence continues at coordinate 292,051 of CAZTCI010000003.1, forward strand.
CGGCTGGCTGAATCGCGGAATCCAGGCGACTGGAATATTTCCCAAAATCATCCGCATGTTACGCGCGATAATTTTATCGCCCGGATAAACATCCAGCTTACGCGAGGCCAGACGAAAATGCGGTTTATCGTGGTCGCAAGTCGTTAAATAGCCGTCTTCCATGACCAAATGGTTTTGGTCGAGCTTGGCGACTTTCGGCGCGACGCCGTAATAAGGACTGGCCGAAATTCGGGCGTTAATCATTTCGCCGGCCATCTTATCAAAGTTATAGTTCATTTTGTCGCCAGAAATTATTCCTTCAGGGGAACTCAAAACCACATGACCCTCAGCGTGGGCATCATGGGTGTCTTTAGAATATTCAACCCGGTCGCAGGTCAGGCGGACCGGACCTTTGGTCATGACCACATTGCCTTCAACAATAAAAGTATTTATTTCCCGCCGGAATTCCATCTGATCACCATTTAATTCAACAGGAGAACTATCATCTTTTTTAATAATGTCTTTTGAAAAATGCATCTTCTTGATTGAATCATCCGACTTGGCCCCGGTTTCAACAGCTTGAGCTGAACTTAGAAAGAAAACAAAACAAAAAGCCATGACGGCCCAAAACGGCATGATGACTAAACTTTTAAGATCTTTAGCAGGAACCATCGACAAGAACTTTCGCTCCCAAAATACCAGCCGTGTCACCTAATTTAGCTTGAACTAACCGAACGGCATTCGCCGGAATTTTAAACGCCCGTGCATGAATAATTTTTTTAACAACCGGAAAAAAATGACGACTCGCCCTTGCTATCCCGCCACCGAAAATAATCCGCTCAGGATTTAAAAGGTTAACAACGGTCACCATGGCAACACCAATATGAGAAGCCATTTCTTCCCAGAATTTTATAGCAAGCTTGTGACCTTCATTCGCCAATTGGTCGACTTCTTCCAGCCGGATATTTTTATTTTTGAATAACTTTTGCGCGCGTTCTTGAAGATATTTGTTACCGACATAACGTTCGAAACAAGCAATGCCGCCGCAATTACAGCGTGGGCCTTTTTCGTTTAAAGGGATGTGGCCGAGTTCACCGGCGGTAAAACTAGCCCCGCGATAAAGTTGATTATTTAAAACTAAACCGCTACCAACGCCAGTGCCAAGCGTCAAACAAACCAAATTTTGACAACCCCGCCCGGCGCCAAATTTCCATTCGCCCAGTGTAATTAGTTTCACATCATTATCTATATATGTGGGAATAGCCATTCTCTTTTCAGCAATGGCTTTAAATGGGACATTCTTCCAGCCAGGAATATTGGGTAGAACTTTGACAACACCTTGATGAGCATCAATTAGGCCGGGCCACCCCAGGCCAATGCCTTGGATGTCTTTTTTATTTAAACCATTTTTTTGGATAAGGTTTTGTATCTCATCAAGAATGGCTTCGATGAGTTTATTTTTGTGGGAAAGGAAACACGTGGTGGGTAAACTGGATTGCGCCTTAATTTTGCCGGCGCCATCAACACAACCGAATTTAATATTTGTACCGCCGATATCGACACCAATGACAAAACGATGGGACATGAAAAATTAAATCTCTTTATGAAAATAAAATGTTTGTAAAATGAATTGTCTGGGCTTAAATTTGTGAGAATTTTTCTTAAAAAGCTGTCCCATTCTACCTGAAAAAGACTGGAGATTCAACACGTAAAATTATGAATTTTTTATTGTTGCGGATGATTGGGCGGCCCTGCATTGACTCAGCGCCGCAGGGCCGCCCAGCGTTTTTTGAGGAAAAAAATACAAAACTTTAGAATCTGCTGAAGTTTATAGACGAGTAAAAATGCAAAAATCTACTTCTCCTGCGCCAAGCAAGTCTGATTTCGCCCGCTGTGTTTGGCCCGGTACAACGCCCAATCAGCTTTATCCATTAAATCTGTTGTTGATAGCGCATGCGCTGGAAAAGTTGCCACTCCAATACTGACTGTTACCTTTAATTGACTATCACCTTGAATACGAAAAACCGCCCGCTCAACCGCCAGTCTAATACGTTCCGCCGCCAAATAAGCCCCTTTGAGATCTGTATCCGGCAGTATCACACAAAATTCCTCTCCCCCAAAACGCCCAGCAAAATCAATCTCCCGGATACTCGCCCTTAAAATGGCACCCATCTGCCGCAATACCTGATCACCGCTTAAATGCCCAAACTGATCATTGATCTCTTTAAAATGATCCACATCCAACATCAAAAACGACAGATTAATCTTGCGTTCCTCAGAACGACGGCGTTCCTGTTCAAAACGCTGCAGCATATAACGACGGGAATAAACTCCGGTTAGATAATCCAATATTGAAATGTTATCGATCTCATGGTAAAGATATAAACGCCTTAAAACCAACGCCAGTTGACTAGTCAAAACTGTGATTTTCTCCCTCTGCTCGGCAACGGTGTTTTTCCAAAGCATATAGCGGTTCGTTTCCTTACTTAAAGGTATCGTAAATAAAATACTTCCTTGGTAAGACGGATCACGGTTTAAATCAACGGGCAGAGTTTCCATCAACAGGGATTCGGAAAAACGCACATAACCCCGCATCAACATCTTAAAGACGGCAAAGGCTCCTTCAAAGTCTTCCTTAGAAAGCAGTGCAGGTATAACCCTGTATAATTTTAACGTCTCTTCTTTGGCCCGGAGAAACATTTGGCGCTGGCGTCGTAATTCCTGTTTAATTTTCTTTTGGTCTTCATAAATTTTCTGAGTGTCTTTAAGTTTACCTAATTCTTTTTCCTCGATTGTAAAAACAATCTTTTTCGCAAGCCAGACTAAACCGACGACATAACCTAGAATTAAGAATGAAAAAATAAACGGATTCATATCTTCTCCGACGGATTCACAGGATAAACAACCACCTTATTTCTCCCGGTATTTTTGGCCGCATACAAAGCTTGGTCGGCTGCATCGATCAAATTTTCTTTTGACTGCGCATCTTGAGGCAACGTCGCAACGCCGATTGAAACTGTCACGTGCGTTTTCTGTCGGCGTAAAATAATCGTTTGTCCTTCCAGTTTTTTTCGTAACTCCTCAGCCAAAGAAGCGGCCTTTTCTTTGGAACAACGCGGCAACAGGACACAAAATTCTTCTCCGCCGTAACGACAAACAATCTGGTCTTCCTGTCTGAAAAAATCCGCCAAAATCATGGCGACCGTCCGCAATACAATGTCACCCGCAATATGGCCAAAAGTATCATTGTAGTTTTTAAAATGATCTAAATCGATCATAAGAAATGATAAATCTTGTTTTTCTTTCAAATGCCGGGCCGCAGTGGCATCGAGACTGTCCATCAGATACTTACGTAAATATAGTCCTGTCAAACTGTCTTTGATCCCTAATTCATGCATGTGCTCAGCGAGCTCTGCATTTTCAATGGCAACGGCTACAACAGAAGCAATTGCATATAAAAACAGAACATCTTCTGTATCGAACGACTTTTCTTTAAGACTGTCGACGCGTAAAATCCCCAGCGCTTTATTTTCCAGAATGAGCGGTACGCTGATTAATGAACGCACGGCTTTCACTTCGTCATCCTTCTGCTGCGGTAAGATTTTCTTAAACCTTTCGTCCTGTCCTGTGTCTTGAATACTTAAAGGCTGCATGTTTTTAACCAGCCATTGGTCAAAAATATCACCCTTGACAGAACCTTCATTAATTTTCATTTGGCCTTTGTTTGAGACGGAGATTCCAAGCTCGCCAGTTTTAGAATGAAAAATATATAAACTACAGGTCATTGTGGCTTCAGAAAACAGCTGGTCCATCTGAGCCGAAATGAGTTGAATCGTCTCGGCCAATGAAAGTCCGGTCGCCAAAGGTTCGATAGAACTTTGAAAGGCCTGATAACGCCTGAGGTTACTTGCTAATTTATTATTGTAAGCAGCCTCGTACTGATTTTGTTTAGTTAGAATCTCAATTCTTTCTTGGCAGGCTTTCTGCTGGAGATGAATGACAGCACGGTTATACTGAAAACGGCTGGATTCCGGGATTAAAAATCCAAGAATAAAAACGCAGGCAATGATTAAGTAAAGAAAATAATTGATTTGGAAAAAGATAGCGTAGAGAAAAAGAAGGATTCCGGCGCTGTTAAGGACAAGAAAGGCGAGATAAAATTCAGATGATTGTTTTTTCGGTTTCCTGGTCAAAAAAGTGTACCTTACTCATATCGAAGACGAGATCCATGTCCCGGTTGACTTCGGGACGGTTGTGTGCACCAACGCGAGCAATAAATGTATGCCGGCCAGAGTTAAGATACAAATAAACTTCCGATCCTAAGGGTTCAACCACTTCGCAAGTGGCGCGGATCGTATTGTCGGGCGAGGATTGTGAAACAAATAATTTATCGTAAATATCTTCGGCACGAATTCCGAAGGTGACATTTTTGCCTTCATAAGGGGCGATCACTTTGTACATATCGTCGATGAGTTTCACTTGAACTTTCCCCTCATCAAAATAATATTTCCGTTCCTTCTTGATAATCCGTCCGTCCATAAAGTTAATCGGCGGAGAACCGATGAAACTGGCGACGAATTTATTAACCGGTTTATCATAAATGGTGATCGGATCCGCGCACTGCTGGATCTTACCGTCTTTCATAACCACAATCCGGTCGCCGAGCGTCATGGCTTCGGTTTGATCATGCGTCACGTAGATAAAAGTTGTCTGCAAACGCAAACGTAATTTGTGGATTTCGGTGCGCATCTGGACGCGCATTTTGGCGTCGAGGTTGCTTAAAGGTTCATCGAATAAAAACACCATCGGCTTACGGACAATCGCCCGGCCGAGCGCCACGCGCTGGCGTTCTCCGCCGGAAAGCTGCCGAGGGCGGCGCTCTAAAAATTTTTTAATCCCCAAAATTTCGGCGGCTTCTTCAACGCGCTGTAAAATTTCCGAATGAGAATGACGACGGAGTTTCAACCCAAAAGCCATATTTTCAAAAACACTCATGTGCGGATACAACGCGTAATTCTGAAAGACCATCGCGATATTGCGGTTTTTGGCGGGAATGTCATTAACGACGCGGTCGCCGATCCAAATCTTTCCTTCTGAAACTTCCTCCAAGCCCGCAATCATACGTAAAGTCGTTGACTTTCCGCATCCCGACGGGCCAACTAAAACCAAGAATTCTTTATTTTCAACACCTAAGTTGACGTTATCAACGGCCCGGACGCCGCCTTTATAGATTTTGCTGACATCTCTTAAACTAACCTGAGCCATAGAAATATTCCTTTAATTTTTCTTAAATATTCTTTTATTGGTTAAAACAATGCTCGGCGTTAATCATTAACTTGATTTGAATCCAGTGAAGGCGTTATTGTAATTGAAATCTTATTATCCTGCAACTGCGAACGATTAAAAAATGTCAAACGTTTCACTTTATTCCGTTTTTACGCGTATAGCTGATAATTTCAGCTAAAGTATCTTTAAGATTTTTTCGATCCGCAATCATATCAATGAGTCCGTGAGCCAAAAGAAATTCAGAACTTTGAAACCCCAACGGCAATTTTTGACGAATCGTCTGTTCAATAACCCGCGGTCCGGTAAAACCGATTAACGCCTTGGGCTCGGCAATGATAATATCGCCGATCCCGGCAAACGAGGCCATAATCCCAGCCATCGTTGGATTAGTTAAGATTGAAATATGCAATAACCCCGCCTTATCATGACGGCTTAACGCCGCACACGTTTTAGCCATTTGCATTAAGGACAGCGCTCCTTCATACATTCGCGCGCCGCCGCCGGAACCGGAAACAATAATAACCGGCAAACGATGCGCCGTCGCGTATTCAACCGTTCGGGTGATCCGTTCGCCCACAACCGATCCCATGGATCCCATAATGAAACGCGAATCCGTGACAGCAATGCCAATTTTATGGCCGTGCAGTTCACCAGAACCGGTTATGACCGCATCAGTCAGACCAGTTAATTTCTGGTCGCTTTCTAATTTGACTTTATAAGTTTTAGGCCCTTCAAACGCTAAAGGATCAACTGACGTTAATTCAGCGTCGCGTTCAACAAACGTTTTTTTATCAATTAAAGTTTGAATGCGTTCAGGGGCGCTTAAAGTGAAATGGTAACCGCACTTTGGACAGACGTTCAGATTATCGGCGAGGACTTTACTGTAAGTCGGTGTTTGACAACCTTCGCATTTCGACCACAGACCTTCCGGAATCTCTTTTTTCTTAACTTTGACGAGCGTGTATTTATTCTTTCCAAAAATGGCTGCCATAAGTGAGTGGTATTAAGGAAACGAGGTTAAACCTATTCTAAGGAATAAACAGTTAACCCGGATAATACTTTAGGATAAAAATAGGTGGTTTTGGGTGGCATGCGCTCGCCATTTAGGGCAATATTTTTAAGCTGCTTTACTTTGACGGGATTTAAAATGAAACTCAGCTCCGCTAAACCTTCATCAACCATTTGGGCGGCCTCGTTAATATCTTTGGTGTAAACAATGTCCTCGGATTTGATTCCCAGGCGGTCTAAGACAAAATATTTTAAAATGGTGGCGTCTAATTCGCGGAAGTCTTTTGAACCTTCCTTTACAATCTCGTCGATCAAAAGCCGGTTTTTAAGACGTAAAAGCCGAAGATCTTTTTTCATATACACGCCAAAGGCGTGTTCATTTTTACCAGCCTTCGCTAAAATGATGGAAAGCTCTTCTTTGCTTTTCACTTTATCGATCCGGAAATATTCTTCTAAGAAATCAAACTTACCGTGGATTTTTTTAATGACGCGATGGATAGGAAAAATCATTAAATCCGAGGAATCCATATCCGTAAAATATGTCATCACATAGTTGAAAGGTTCTTCGCCGGTTATTTTTCCTTTTTCAGCAATTTGCCGGCGGCGGTATTCACAAGCCACTTCATAACGGTGATGGCCGTCCGCGATAAATAACTGCTGATCGGCCAGGACATCTTTAATTTGATCGATCAGTTCAGGATTATCTAAACGCCAAACCATATGATGCACACCTTCATGATCCTTAACATCCATTATAGATGGCGTGATCGAAACTTTTTGCTGGAAAATTTTCTGAACTTTTTTAGTTTTATCAGCGAAGCAGACAAAAATGGAACTTAAATTCGCTTTCAAAGCTGTGTTTAACGTCAGGCGGTCCTCTTTGGCACGGGCGTGGGTATTTTCGTGCGGAAAAATCTTGGAATCTTTTTCGTCTTGCAGTTTCATAAGCGCGATGAAACCTAAGCGGCTATACTTTTGGCCTAGAATTTTATATTCTTGGCGGTAATAATAGATGGCCGGTTTCTCGTCCTGAACCAAAATATCTTTGTCCCGCCATTCTTTATAATATTTTAAAGCGCGAGTGTATTTGTTATCTGTTTTGCTGTCGCCTTCTTTTTCTTTGGCGAGATCGATATGGATAAAATTATTGGGATGAAGATTATGATAAAAATCCTGGTCTTCTGGAGAAATAACATCATAAGGCGGGCAGACAACCTTGGAAAGATCATTAATTTTTTCTGAATTATAATGGATAGCTTTAAATGGTTTGATAGAAGTCATAATTTTTGAAACTCTCCTTTGCAAAGTTGAGAAAACTCAAGCTGTTTTTTTATGTTGCTCTATTTCTTAGCTCGATAATTAAAAGCCCATAAATTATAAATCCACCCACCGATAAAACCACCAATCGTATCAGCCAAAAGATCAAAAGGATCGCACGAACGCCCAGGAACAAAAGACTGATGAAACTCATCACTGGCACCATACAAAAAACAAAATACAACAGCCACTGCCCAAATCATATTTCCGCTCAATCCAGGTTTGGCGGATTTCAACGCCCGGCTCCATAATATGGCCAAAATAGAATACTCCGTCATGTGGATAACTTTATCAAAGTTATATCTCGACAATGGAGCGGACAAATTGGGGACACTCGATACGGCAAAAATAATACCAGAATAAACAATAAGTGGAAACCAAAATTTCAATAATTTCATAATATTTAGGCACATCCGCAGTTAGGTGAGCAACCATGTGATTTCGGAGCTGCCGCGGGAGATTCGGGTTTGGCGTCCTTTGTACTAGCGACAGGTTCTTTCTGCTTATAATCGGTTTCATAGAATCCTTTTCCTTTAAAAATGATTCCGCTGCCGGTACCGATAAGCCTTTCTAAAGAAAATTTTGCGCATTTTGGACATTTTCTTAACCGGCTTTCGCTCATAGACTGCAGGATTTCAAAACTATGACCGCATTTAGTGCACTCGTATTGGTATGTTGGCATATCGTAACTCCTGTAATGTACAGACGGCCCGCTGCGTCGTCTCTATTTAAAAACTTTCTTTATTTTTTCTGAAAAAGATCCGTTTTGACCACTTAGGTTTTCGCCGCTAACGCGGGCGAACTCTTCTAAAAGACGTTTTTGTTCGGGTGTTAATCTATTTGGAACTTGAAGCATGACCCGAACGTACTGGTCACCTTGTTCTCCGCCATGTAAATCGGGCATACCTTTATGACGCAAACGAAAAACTTTTCCGCTTTGCGTTGCGGGCGGAATCTTCATTGTAACGCTGCCGCTTAAAGTGGAAACCGAGACTTCATCACCCAGCGCGGCTTTGACAAAACTAATTGGTAGCTGCATATGGATGTCTTTATCGTCTCGCTGAAAGATGGAATGCGGTTGGATTCTGATTAAAATATAAAGATCACCATTTCCGGCTATTCCGCTTTCACCTTCGCCGCGAAGTCTTAATTGAGAGTCATTATCGACGCCGGGAGGAAAAGTAACTTCAAGAGATCTTTGAACACGTATCACGCCTTGACCGCTGCATTGCGGACAAGGTTCACTAATAATTTTGCCTTCGCCGCCGCAGGTCGAACAGGTTTGGGCCATACGGATAAATCCATTAGACATAATGATTTGGCCTTGACCTTTACAGGTAGGACAAGTTTTGGGTTTACTGCCGGGTTTGGCACCGCTCCCATTACACATAGAACAAGAATCATATCGTGGAACTTGGATCATTTTCTTAACGCCAGTGTAAGCTTCTTCCAAGGTAAGCTCAACTTCATATTGAATATCACGTCCGCGCCGCCGGCGACGACCACCAGCGCCCCGGCCTTGAGAACCCGCCGTGCCGCCGAAAACATCAAAACCAAAATCTTCAAAAATACGTCCAAAGATATCACCCAATCCAGCGCCTTCAAACACACTGCTGAAATCAGCACCCTTAAAAATATCTTCGGTTGTATAACGCTGATCAATTCCCGAATGGCCGTACTGATCATACATCGCCCGCTTTTGCGGATCGGATAAAACGCCGTAAGCTTCGGAAATCTCTTTAAACTTTTCCTCAGCTTCTTTCTTTTTATCTTCCGGGACCCGGTCAGGGTGATGGGAAAGCGCGAGCGAGCGGTAAGCTTTTTTAATATCCGCTAACGTCGCGCTCTTGGGGACGCCTAGAATTTCGTAGTAATCTCTTTTCATGGTTGGAATGGAAAACGGCGGGCCCCCGCTGATAATTTAACGCTCCGGCGGGGGCCCATCGGATTTTTCTGCAACGCTATTTAGTTCACCTTAAAATCCGCATCAATAATATCATCTTTCCCCCCAGAATCACCTTTTTTCTTTTCTTCTTTGGCGGATTCGGAAGCGGATCCTGAAGCACTGCCATCGCTGGAGCCCATACCTTGGGATCCTGAAGCCGCCCCTGCGCCTTGAGGTTGAGCTTGCTGTCCGGCGGTTGCTTTATAAACCTCTTCCGCCAATTTATGGCTGACGCGCTGAACAGATTCGCTGGCTTGTTTAATTTTTTGAGGATCTTTATTTTTGATGGCTTCTTTTAAAGCGTCCAATTCTTTTTCAATATTTTCTTTATCGGTCGCGGAAACTTTATCACCGTAATCTTTGACCGCTTTTTCCGTCGAATAAAGTAAGCTGTTCGCCTGATTGATCATTTCAATTTCTTCTTTTTTCTTTTTATCTTCTTCCGCGTATTTTTCGGCTTCTTTGACCAGCCGGTTGATTTCGTCCTCAGACATCTTTTTAGGCGCGGTGATTTTGATGGATTGTTCTTTACCGGTCCCTTTATCCTTGGCTGAAACATGGACAAGGCCATCGGCGTCAATATCAAAGGTCACTTCGATTTGCGGAAGTCCGCGCGGCGCAGGAGGAAGTCCGACCAAATCAAAACGTCCGAGTTCGGTATTGTCGTTGGCCATTTGGCGTTCTCCTTGAAGAACGCGGATAGTAACCGCGGGCTGATTATCTTCAGCGGTTGAAAATGTCTGGCTCTTTTTCGTCGGGATCGTAGTATTGCGTTCAATTAATTTAGTAAAAACGCCTCCCAATGTTTCAATACCCAAGGAAAGCGGGGTCACGTCCAAAAGCAAAACTTCCTTCGCTTCGCCTTTAATAATGGAGGCCTGAACAGCGGCGCCCAAGGCCACGCATTCCATAGGATCGATTCCACGTTCAATCTTCTGACCCAATTCTTTTTCCACAAAAGTCTGCACCATGGGAATGCGGGTAGGTCCTCCGACGAGAATCACTTTGTCAACCTTCACTGTCTCGCCTAATTTACTCGAGGCATCTTTAACCGCTTGCTGGATTGGACCTCGGCAGCGATCAACGATCGGCGCAATTAAACTTTCAAACTTTGCGCGGTTAATGGTCATAGTTAAGTGTTTGGGACCGGAAGCGTCCGCCGTGATAAACGGAAGGTTAATATCCGTCGAAACCGTACTCGAAAGTTCGATCTTAGCTTTTTCGGCGGCTTCGCGCAGACGCTGAAACGCCATCTTGTCATTCTTTAAATCGATACCGCTGTCTTTCTTAAACTCACTGATGATGTAATCAATGAGAACATTGTCCATATCGGTACCGCCTAACTGCGTGTCACCGCTCGTCGATAAAACTTCAAAAGTGGCGGCTTTATGGGTCTCATCCCAACCCATTTCCAAAATCGTAACGTCGAGCGTTCCACCGCCGAGATCAAAGACCAGAATCTTTTGTTCTTTACCGGCCTTATCCAATCCATACGCTAAACATGCGGCCGTTGGTTCATTAATAATGCGAAGCACTTTAAGTCCGGCGATTTCTCCGGCGTCTTTGGTCGCTTGCCGCTGGTTATCATTAAAATAAGCAGGAACAGTAATGACAACCTCTTCGACTTTGTCGCCTAAATATTTTTCAGCATCGGCCTTGATTTTTTGCAAAATAAAAGCGCTGACCTGTTGGGGCGAATATTCTTTGCCAAACACTTTGAATTTAAAATCAGTTCCCATTTTACGTTTGGCCGCGTAAATGGTTCCTTCGGAATTAATCGCAGCTTGCCGTCGGGCTGGTTCTCCGACCAGCAATTGTCCATCTTTAGTAAAAGCCACAAAAGATGGGAACGCTTTTCCCGACGCGACACCCGCACCTTCCGCTGAAGGAATAATCACGGGCCGGCCGCCTTCCATTACAGCTGCCGCAGAGTTTGAAGTTCCTAAATCAATTCCAATCGCTTTTGCCATGGCAACATCCCTCCTAGGAATTAAATTCCTAATTTCTATTGTTCAAACTTATTTAGTTGATTGTTTACTGTTCTGTAGGTAATTGTTTTTCTTCAGTATTTTCTTTGGCTGCATCCTTACATTTAACGACGTGAACTTTTGCTGTCCGCAAAACCCTGTCACCCATGAGATAACCTTTCTGAAATTCCTCGATGATCTCACCTTCTTTAGCATCTTCTTTTTCAGAAAGCATCAGGATCTCGTGGTAATTCGGATCAAATTTCCGGCCGAGTGTCTCAATTGTTTTAACGCTGTTTTTCTTAAGCATTTCGTAAATGTGCGCCATGACCATCTCAATTCCTTTTAAAAAGGCGCTATAATCCTCATGCTTCGCCTCGGCCGCCTCGACGGAGCGTTCTAAATCATCCAAAATATTTAAGAAGTCACTTAACAGCGCGGCGCCCGCGTATTTGGCCGTATCCTGCCGGTCTTTTTCCATGCGTTTACGGGCGTTATCAAATTCGGCAAACAGCCTTAAATATTTATCTCTAAATTCCGCGGCTTCGGTGACCAGTTTATGATATTCACTTTCTTTAAGTGAAATTGTTTTCTCTTTCATAGCCGAGGCCTGTTCAGCTGGTTGATCAGCTGCGGCAGATTGAGGTTGAGAATCTTGAGCATTGTTAGTAATTTCGTTTTTGTCATCGCTTAGCATAGTGAGAATTACATCAATTCCGTCATCAATTCGGAAATGTATTCGAGTGTGGAAACAACTTTTTCATAATCCATGCTCGTCGGACCCAATACCGCCAGACGGCCGCTGGGACCGTTTTCGGTTTGATAACGCGCCACCGCCAAAGAACAGCTCGCAATCGGTGCGCAGGCGGTTTCCTGCCCGATAAAAATTTCAATTTTCTTTTCTAAATCCCGATTAATGACCTGAAGGATGCGCTCCTTTTCTTCTAAAATTTGAAGGATGTTGCGGATCTTGGTTAAATCTTGAAGTTCTGGATATTCCACAACCAAACTCGTTCCGCGGTAAAAAATTTTATCCGGCTGGCTGTCGATGGACACAATGCTGGTGTAGTGGGTGATATCTGAAATAACTTGAGTGGTTTTTTGTAAAAGGGTTTCTAATTCGCGTACGCCCTGCTGATATTCGGCTTTAATGCGTTCTTTTTCATTTTCCAAAAGCTGGATTTCATGCATCAAATGATCAACATAATAGCGGTAGCCTAATTCGGTTGGCATACGGCCCGCGGAAGTATGCGGATGGGTTAGATAGCCGGATTCTTCAAGCTCAGCCAAGATGTTGCGGATGGTGGCCGGGCTTAATTCAAGATTATAAGCTGAAGCAATATAAGAAGAACTGACTGGGCTGACGGTTTTAATGTACTGGTCAACCACAATTCCCAAGACCAAATCTTTTCTTTGATGATAATCAGGTTTTGGTGTCATATGCGCTCTTCCTTATTTAGAAAGATGGGTTGATTTTTTGGATTAGCACTCTTCTAATAAGAATGCTAATGCGTATTTTACTGATAGGTTTTTCATTGTCAATAAAAATTTTTTTCAACTAGTTAGCGCTCTAAAATAGAGAATGCTAACTCCTATTGCCCGTTCAAGACCTTAAAAATTCCTTGGCAAAATTGCGGCAAATCATCGGGTCGGCGACTTGAAACCATATGCCGATCAATCACAATAGGTTCATCAACCCACTGGGCGCCGGCATTAATTAAATCATCTTTAATGCCGGGCGTTGAAGTGCATTTAAAGCCGCGCATAATCCCAGCGGAAATTGGAATCCAGCCTGCATGGCAGATGTGGGCGACTAATTTTCTGGCTTCATGAATGTCGCGGGTTAATTGAAGAACCTTTGGATTGCGCCTTAACTGATCTGGCGCAAAACCGCCCGGAATGACAAGTCCTTCAAAATCCTTCGCAACGACTTGAGCAATCGCTGCGTTAGATTGACATGGATAACCATACTTCCCAAGATATACTTTTCCATTCTCATTCCCGGCGACAATCACCTCATAACCCGCTTCAATCAAACGGTATCTAGGATACCATAATTCCATTTCTTCATAAACGTTGTCGACGAACATCAAGATCTTTTTTCTTAAAGCTGACATCGCTAGTTCTCCTGAATTTATTGATGTTTAATTCTATTTAAAATCCGTATTATGCCTTCCTGAAAAATTTTTTCTTCCGGCAAAAGACTGACCACAATGTAGGGTTCTTCTTTAAAATCAAAGAAATATCCAGGATGAACAAAAACGTAATCTTTTTCCAGTAGTTGGATAACCCAATCTCCTTCAGAGTAAGTCGCTGGCAACCTTAAGATTCCATACCATCCACCTTCGATTTCAAAATATTCAATTTCGGTATTTGTCAACGCAGTTTCTTTTAAATAAGTCAAATTATTTTTTGTTCGTTGCCGAATAGCGCCTTGAATTTTATTTTGAAAACCAAACCATTCGCTTAATGCATTTTGCGACGGAGTATTCACTGAAAGGTAAGCGTCTGCAATAATTTCCAAACGCCCGAAGGCATTTTTCACTTGTTCGTCGGGACCACTCAAGATGATCCAGCCTAATTTCATCTGCGGCAAGGCCAAACTTTTTGAAATGCCGCCCAAACTAAAAGTTAAAACGTCATTGTTGCTGACTAAACTACATACGCGAGAAGGATTGGACAAAAATGCAAAATCCGCAAAAACTTCATCACAGATAAGAGACAGATGATGTTTTCGGCACAGCTGATTTAAGATGTGAAGTTCTTCTAAATTAAGGTAGGACCCCGTCGGGTTATTGGGATTGACTAAAATGATGCTTTTGGTCTTAGGGCCTATACAATTTTCTAACGCTGCCATATCAATATACCATCTTGATTTGTTATAAAGCAATGGATAAAAATCGGCGCGGGCGTCGTTCAATTCTAAAAGGCATTGAAACAAAGGGTAACTGGGCTGGCCGATTAAAACCGCATCATCGACATTAAGCAAAAGGCGAAACAAAAACGCGTAGGCTTCGCTCGTTGAAGAAGTCAGAATTATTTGTTGTGGATGAATCCGATAACCTTTGCGGTCATAATAATCTGCGACAGCTTGGCGGGCTTTAAGCATTCCCGCCGAAGAAGGTTCATAAAGTAAATTTTTTGCTTTCGATAAATTCTGAAGAATGTCTTTTGCAGGGTAAGGAAAATGGCAGCGCGTCGGGTTTGATTCAGTCAAATCAATCAAAGGAACGTTGCGGCGGCGCAATGCCTCCAACCGCTGGATGAGCGGATTGGAATCGAGCGGCCAGTTGGTTCGGGTTGAAAAATTAACGGGGGGCATATTGAACTAAAAAACGACGGGCGGGCCCTGTTCTGCGCCGAATCGGCGCCAGGGCCCACCCGGCTATTTTACGGATCAATCCTTCTCATCTTCCTTCTCTCTTAACTTCGCCATCTCATTGTCAATCAAAAGCAACCCGCGCCCTTCGGTGCCGGTGATTTTGATGATATCCAAAATCGAGGTAAAAAGTTTTTCTTCCTCGTGCTGTTCAGCCACATACCACTGCAAAAAATTAAACGTCCCATAATCTTTCTTGCTTAATGCCAAATCAACAATTTTATTGATCGACTGCGTTACGTGAATTTCATGTTCCAACGCTAGTTCAAAAACCTGCGTGATCGATTTGTAATTATACGG
The DNA here is from genome assembly GCA_964612665.1 of uncultured Planctomycetales bacterium. Lineage (GTDB taxonomy): Bacteria > Omnitrophota > Gorgyraeia > Zapsychrales > JAHFFX01 > CAZTCI01. The sequence continues at coordinate 307,232 of CAZTCI010000003.1, forward strand.
CGGCTCTTTAAGCGCTGAGACCTTCGCGTGCCCGCCGGCTTCATTCACATATTTGAGCATCCGCATCATATGCTCACGTTCCTCCTCGGACTGCTCATGCATAAACGCCGCCGACCCGCGCAGCCCACTTTTTTCAAGCCACGACGCCATCGACAAATAATAATTCGAAGCATACGCTTCATTGGCCAACTGATTATTTAACGCCGTTTCGATTTCTTTGGATAACATAGATTTCTCCTCCCATAATTTAAATCTAATCGCGTATTAATTTAACCATAATGTTTATGCTGGTGAATTGGAATCGTTATTATCTTTAGGCAACGGTGCGGACGGTGATTGTGGTGTTTCAGTTTCTTTTTCGATTGGCGATTCAGATGCTGACTGAGATTCGGCTGAAGTTGATGGAATCGGCGGTGTGGCTGGAAGCTCTTCGGGAATAATGCGTAATTGTAAATATTCCGTTTCAGTTTTAGATTCTTGTGGCATTTCTGAAATGGCCGGTGGTCGTTCCGAGGATGGTGGCTCGACGGAAACAGATTGAACCGGCGGCACTGGAGGCGGTTCAATAGGAATAGACTGTGCCGGTGTCTCAGGTTGTGCAGGTAATTTGGGAGTAGGTTTTTCCAGTATTGGAGATTGAATTGCTGCTGCGGACGGGCGATCTCTTTTTAAACGCTCAATTTCTTTTTCCTTCTCTTTCAAAACGACTTCAAGTTTATCAAACTGTGATTTGGCAATCCATTCGGTGGCCGCGTTTTTGTCTTTGTGTTTGGCCAATTCTCGTCGAAGGTCAGCCAGTTCTATCTTGTATTGATCTAATGTTGTCTCATACGCCTGGAGTTTGGTTGATAACGAACGCCGCTCGGTATTAGCGATTTCATAATCTTTTTTGACTTCCTTTAATTCATGGTCCAACCGCAACCGCACGGCGTGTTCTTCTTCAACCGATTGTTCAAGCTTCAACCGTTCTTGTTTAAATTGCGCCGCTTCTTTATTGCGGCGGCCCATTGTTTCCTGCTCTTTTTCCCGCCAGCTTTTTTCCTGGGCTAACTTTTCCTGCAGTTTTTTATTTTGTTCACGCGCATCGGCTAAATCTTTCTCAAGCGCGCGGTCATGGGAAAGTTCTTTTTCCATTTCCCCTTTTAGCGTTTCAATATGTTTTTCCAAACGGAAAATCTTAGACTCCAGCTCCTTCTCTTTTTCCGTCGGTTCATTCTTGGCTTTTACTTCTTTCTTTTTCTTTCCTTGTTTATCCGTCGGCAAGAGATAAATAATAATAAGAAGAATGACCGCCGCGATAATGACAATGCCTATTAATGTCATATTCGACATAATTGCACCTTTATTTTTTCATGCGCCGTTTTAAAACAACCGCACGCTTTTGATAAACGTCCGCTTGCGCCGGATTGTTTTGACTTTTATAAAACCGCGCTAAGTTTAAATATCCTACGCTATATTGCGGATCCAATTCAATCGCCGTTTCAAAATTCTTTTTCGCCAATTCACTTTGGCGCAAATCACTATAAACAATTCCCAAACCATTATAAGCATCCGTGTAATCGGGATTGAGTTGAATGGCTAATGCGTAAGCTTTTTGCGCGCTCAGCAAATCCCGACGGACCAAATAGATATTGCCCAAACCATAATAGCCCGTCGCTAAAAACGGATCAATGCTTAACGCTTTGCGGTAAAATTTTTCAGCGTCCACATAATCTTTCAACAGTTCATAAACGTTACCCAAAGCCACGTAGCTGACTGCTGACTCCGGCTGAAGGCTGATAGCTTTTCGAAACTGTTTTGATGCGGATTCGAACTGACCGGTTTTAGAGAAAACTTCGCCCAGTTGCAAATTGACTTCATAATTATCCGGCTCTTTATCTAAAACCGCTTGAAACTGGCGCGCCGCGTCGGTAAATCTCTCTTCCCTAATATACACCTGGCCTAACCCGATATGCGCTGCGCGGTAATTCTCTTTTAACGTTATCGCCGATAAATATTCTTTTTCCGCCAAATTCCAATCACCTTGAGCGGCATAATAATATCCTAATTGCTGATACGGACGGGCGTTGTCCGGATTTTTGGCCAAACTATCTTTCAAAAGCGCCATCGGATCGCGCCACAATTGATTACGTTCATACGACAAAATGCCAAAGCAAAGAACAACGCCGCTTAAACAAACGGGTAAGTAAAATTGGCCAGCATTATTTTTGGCGACAAATTTTGAAATCGCGACCGGCAAGGCGGATAAAATATAACATAAAGCCAATGAAAAACCTATAACCGCCAAGTATAAACGATGTTCAAAAATAACATCCGGCAGCGAAAAAAAACTCGACTCAACGAACAATACAATAAAAAACCAGCCGATAGAAAAACTGAGCAGACGGTGTCTTTTAAAAAGGGCGACGCTTAATGCCAGCATAAAAAAGACAATCAAAAATCCGACGCGTGTTCGCGGCTCAACTAAACACGTTGAAATCTTGTAACCATAATCGACATTAAGCCCGACGGGCCAAAACAATAATTTGAGGTACTGTGCCAGAACACCTAACTGCGTCAGCGCATAACTGCCACGCGGCGTGTCAGCCGCTGATGTCCCATAAAGAAGAACATGTGACAGTTGAAACGATTCATGGGCGTAATGAAAATTAAAAATGATTAAAAAAATTGGAATTAGAATAAAGACCGCGCCATATGGCAAATACAATCCCCATTCCCGTTGAAAATTTGCCAGCGAAACTTTAAAGAAACAAACTTCAAAGAAAAGAATCATGATTGGCAGCGTCAAGAAAATTGGCTTGCTCATCGAGCCCAACACAGCAAGCACCCAGGCCAGCGCATAAACGCCGGCATGAAAGTTTTTCTTTAAGCGCAAAAAAATCAACAGTGAACTTAAATAAAAAAACGCCGCGAGCAAAACCGAGCGCTGAACAATATATGTCACTGATTCGGTTTGCACCGGGTGGCATAAAAACAAAACAGCCGCCCAAAACGGCCAATTAATTCGGGGCGCGCTTCTCTCTTTTAAAAAAACAGAATGAGCGCGAGCCAATCCCATGATTTTGCCACTTAACCAGTAAACGCCAACAGCATTCAACACATGCAAGATTAAATTGACACCATGAAAGAAAAACGGACGAAATCCCGTCGCTGAATAATTCAAAGCAAAACTTAAGTGGGTTAAAAAACGCGTCGGGTCAAACCAAAACAACTGGCGCCACGCGCCCGCATTTTTTATCAAAGGATTTTGAAGAATGACCGCGCAATCATCCAATTGAAAAGGCACAGCGAAACTGTTGGCATACACTAAAAGAGCGATACTCGATAAAACCAGAATGACAACGAGCTGTTCTTGAGACGCTGATAAATTAAGCTGGGAAGATTTCATGGCGCCGATGAGTTGAGCTGTCTGAGATTGGCCTGAGCCGCGGCAGAATTGGGATCCGATGCCAACACTTCTTCAAATAACTTCCTGGCTTCTTTGGATTTTCCCTGCTGAGCATAAGAAATGGCCAAATTGTTTTTGATTTGTCCGTCCGTCGGATTAAGTTTAAATGCTTTTTCAAAATAAATTTGAGCGGTGCCTGGGTTATTCAGTCTTAAATAAACCGTTCCCAGATTATTATGCAAAACAGGATCAATGCCGTCGATCGCAATGGCTTTTTCATATTGATTAACCGCCTCAGGCAGAATCCCTTTAGCTTCATAGCAGTGCGCCATATCAAAATGGATTTCTTTAAGAAACCCCAAATAAAAATTACGCAATTGCGGATTTTGAACAACGTTTAAATATCCTTCCATAATAGTCTGGCCCTTTGTATAGGCGGCAATCGCTTGATCGAATTGACCGTCAAAATAATAGGCCCGCGCCAAAAGAATATATCCTCGGCCGAATTTCTTTTCGAACTTGACCATCCGCTCAAAAAGCGGAATCTCTCCTCGCCAATACCTATTTTGTTCTTGGCTTAAAAATCCATAAGACAAACAGGATGTCCCGACTAAAACCAAGCCTAAAACAAAAGATTGCTTACTGACTTTTGCATTGCAAAAGTCTAGTACTAGGTCTTTTCTCCCTGGGAATGATAGAACAACCTTATCTTTGGAAGAGAAAAGACCAGTAGATGACAAACGACGCAAACTTTCGTCGATAAAAAGCACAATTAGAAGAACAAACCCGACCATCGGCAGATATAAAAAATGTTCCGCCGTGAAAATTAAAGAATACTCATTGATCAAAGGGACAATATTTAAGACCGGCATCAACGTTATGAAAAACCACCCGACGGCAAATAGCAAGACCCGCTGTTGTGTAACCGGGTGAGATTTGATCCATCGGCTGATTTGAAAAACAACCAATATGAAAACAATAATCGGTTTGATCAATGGCCGCAAAATATCGAATGACCGGTAATAATGCAAGTCATACGGCAAGATTAAAAGACGCCAGTCGATCAAAAGCACGTGGGGAATTTGTAATATTCTCAGAAGCAATTCACCATCGTTAGAAAGCGGCGCTATGCTGCTTCCTAAAATGAGTTTGCGAAAATAAAAATACAAAACCAATATGCCGAAGAAACCACCGATCTTAAGAAAATTATGCCGGCCCAGGGTTTGCCCGCCAGGCTTCCAACACCATTCATAAAAAACAATAAGGAAAGGCAAAATGACGGCTTGTTCTTTAGTTAATAGCGCAATCAAAAAAATAATTAACGATCCGCCATAAAGGCAATAATTGGCCTTGTTATCAGGTACGGATGAATCCATATGCACATAACAAAGCAAACTGCTTAATGTAAAGAATGCAAACATAAGATTAGAAATCCCGGCGACACAGCTGACAGCTTCCGTTTGAATAGGATGGATTAAAAACATAACAGCGACGGGAAATGCGATGGCCGGCCGTTTGAGAAGGCGGTTTAATAAAACATAAAGCAAAATGGCGTTAATAATGTGCAGCAGAATATTCAGCAGATGGTAATACGCGGATTGCAGACCGAAGAAATAATATTCGATTTTATAAAATAGATCAAGGAAAGGACGGTAATAGGAATTGATAACCGGCTGCGTGACAGTAAAACCGCCCCAGCGGGACTTCTCTAAAAAAATACGCGGCCAATTGTGCCAATCGGCGAGGTGGGGATTATTTTGGATAAAAACGATATCGTCGTGGACGAAAGGATGGCGAATGGCATTGGCGTAAACCGCGAGGCCCAGGCAAAACAACAAAACAACAGCGGCGACATTGAGACGTCCCAACGGGACGTCTCTACGCGCGCAATTCTGGGTGGATTGTAATCCAATTATTTGGTTACCCAATTACCGTTTTCATCCTGAATTTTGTCGCCGGGGTTGGCCTTATCGCGCTGGACCTGCGCGAAAACTTTTTCAATTGTTTCCAAAGCGCCGTTTAAATTATTCTGCTCTTCGATCGCTTTATAAATCAACTTGCGGTCCTGATTCTCGCTGTCGACCAGCTGCTGCGTCTGCGCGTCATTCTTGAGCGCTTCGACATATCCGCGATTATTTTCTCCAACGGAACCTTGAGCTTTTAAAGCTTTAAGATCATTAAACCGGTCTTTGCGGTTTTCTAAAGCAGTTTTAATGGCCGGTGTCATTTCTTTAATTTCGTATTTCCCCTCAGCAAATGAGGCAACCGATAAATTTAATAAAAGCACTCCCACTAATATGGATAAAAGAACGCCGGTTCTTCTCATGGCTTGTTTCCTCCTGTTGGCTTAGTATCACTTTTAGTCTCGCCGCTACTCACATAATCTTCAATGTTGTTGGCGGTGTCTTTAAGGCCTTTGATATCGAGTGTAATGTGTGCGTTAATTGTGATCGGCCGGTTCGGATCACCGACGGCTTTGACCGTACAGCCGGCTAATAGAAGCGGCCAGATGATATAGCCCCATTCCTTTTTAAACTTGCCTTTAAGCATTATGCCTCCTATGTTAAATAAATTTTACGACTGAAAAATTACCAACCCATCCTCCCTAAAAACTTTTTATTTTTATCTGAAGTCGTTGGGAAAAAATTTGTCACGAGAACTTTCGAAAGATCAGCCAAGGTCGTTCCTAAATTGATATCCACCCCGACGTTCATGTCCAAATTTAATTTTTGGCTCCCCAAATTTACAGTCGTGTTTAATTTTTCCTGGCCGTCATTCTTAAGATGCAGATGCGCTCTTTCTAAAGGGACATAGCTGTCAGCGTCGATGAGCTGTTGCAGTTCTTTTTTCTGGATGCTTTGCGGAAGATAATTCGCCAATAATCCCAGCAGCGCCGCTTTAATCGTCGCGCCTTGGCTGACATCTAAATCAGCGGTAACGGTGTTCATTTGTTTACCGTTTCCTTCAATATTGATTTTTCCAGTTGCGCGGCCCTGCATCTGCGAAAAGACGCCTTCGTTAACCGCACGCATTAATCTCAAATCCACGTCTTTAATATCAAACTGGGCAGCATATGATAGCATGGAAAAATCGGTAATCGAAAAGTCTCCTCGAATTTCACCGCCGTAACCATCCGCCTTAAAATCCGATAACCGAATCGCATTTCTATTTCCAGTTAAATCCGTTTGAAGCGATTCAAGATGATTTTCTCCGGCGGAAAACGCAACCGCGCTCGATTTTCCTTTTAAATCAATGACTTTATGATCCGAAAGATTAAAACGAATCTCGGCTTCGATTCCGTTTAATTGAACGGTTGAATTGAGATTAACGTTCTTTAAAACCAACGTTAAAATCTGTTGGCTGGCGAACAGCTGACGGTTGCTTTCGATTGTTATGATTTTCCCGTTGAATACATGCGTCACGCCTTCTTTTTTTAAAACCAAATTAAAGTTTTCAAATCCTAACCGGCTTAAAGAAGGCGCAGAACGCTTTTGGTAGGTAAAAGTTTGAAGTTGAACAGTTGGGGCATTGCGTTTAAGCCAAAACGACAGGGCAAATGATGGAACCCAGTAAGAATAGAAAATGGTGTAATAAAAAACACACGCCAAGACAACAACAACGCTGCAAACCCATAAGAATTTCTTCATTACTACTTTTTTAACTGCGACGTGAAAGACTGCAACTCCGCGAACAGTGTGTCAACTTGCTTTAATTGGTTGGATGCTTGGCTCAGGTCTTTATTCTTGCCCATTTGTTCCAAATTTAAAAAGACAATGTGCAGTTTTTTGGCTGAAATATTTCCCGACGCGCCTTTCAACCCATGAGCAATATTACGGACAGCCTCAAAATCATTTTTTTGAACAGCTTCGCCTAAGCTCTTTCTTTTTTCAACGTAATCCTCTAAATAAATCTGAAATAATTCCATCAAGAGTTCTTTATCATCCTGAACTCTTTCCATCACTTCTTTCATGTCCACTGCTGCTTGTTCGTTCATGAATGCCTCCCATCCTTAAAGATATTTTCGATCGCCTCATATAATTTAAGGCGGTCGATCGGTTTCGATACATAACCATCCATGCCGACCTCAAGGCATTTTTGCCGGTCTTCTTCCATGGCCCGGGCCGTTAGCGCGATAATGGGTATATACTTGCCGGTTTTTTTGTTGTCTTCGCGGATCATACGCGTTGTAGTTAGCCCGTCGAGAATTGGCATCTGAGCATCCATCAAGACCACATCATAGGATTCTTTATTTAATTTATCCAAAACTTCCTGTCCGTTCCCAACCGCTTCAACCTTCCAGCCGCGTTTTTCCAAAATTTTCATGGTGATCTTTTGGTTGACCAAATTATCTTCCGCCAAAAGAATGTGCAGGCAATGGTTATCTTTAAGCGGAATTTGGTTCATGTGGTGCACACCGTCGCCATTGCTGGGTTCAACAGCGATCGTAGCTGTGGACGGTTTCATCTTATATTTAAAATGCGCGGTAAAATAAAACGTGCTTCCTTTTCCGTCTTCACTCTCAACCCAGATCTTGCCGTCCATCATGGCAACGAGTCTTTTACAAATGGCCAGCCCCAAACCCGTGCCTCCATAGCGCCGGGTCGTTGAGTCATCCGCCTGCGTGAACGCCTCAAAAATCATTTCCTGTTTATTTTGTGGAATGCCGATCCCTGTGTCATTGACCGAAAAAAGCACTTCAGATTCATGCTCGGATAAACGCATCATTTTTAAAGCCACCGTAATGCGGCCGCGCTCAGTAAATTTGACAGCATTATTGATGAGGTTAATCAAAATCTGGCGGATACGCACCGGGTCTCCGATCAGAGTTTCTGGAATATCCGGCGGCATCTGCGTCACAATTTCCAAATTTTTGTTTCTGGCCAAGACCGACAATCCTTTACACACATTGGTGATGATGCTGGGCAAGTTCAGATCAATCGCTTCCAGTTTAATTTTTCCGGCTTCCACCTTCGACAAATCTAAAATATCATTAATCAATCCCAAAAGATTGTCGGCCGCGTCTTTGGCGACTTTTAAATTATCTTTCTGCTCATCGCTCAAATTCGTGTCCAGCGTTAAATCAATCATACCCATGATCGTGTTCATCGGTGTACGGACTTCATGCGACATATTCGCCAAGAAAAGACTTTTGGCCGTATTGGCTTCTTCCGCGGCCAATTTGGACTGCATGAGCATCTGCTGAAATTGCTTTTGCTGGGTGATATCTTGAATAATACCAACGGAACCGACAATGTTATCATTGGAATCTTTAAGAATATTAATTGAAAGATCAACATCGATCATCCCGCCGTTTTTCTTGATAACCTTGGTTTCCATATGATGCTTGGAACCAAGCTTGCGGATATTCTCGGCGCGGATTTTGGTCCATTCTTCCGGCGGATACAAGGAGCTCACATGTTTTAAATAAATGTCTTTATGCTTAAAACCAAACATCTGTTCTGTGTAACGGTTCCAGGAAACAATCCGTTCATTTTGATCGGTCAGCGTAATCGACGCGGCGGAATTATCCAGAATAATGCGAATCTTATTTTCGGATTCTTTGATCTTCCGTTCGGCGGCTTTTTGTTTGGTGATGTCGCGGATAATGCCGATCGCACCGATCATCCGGCCGCTTTCATCTTTTAAAATGGAAATCGACACATGCACGTCAATAGGCATGCCGTCTTTCTTTAAAATCTGGGTTTCAATGTCCGAGAGCATTCCTTTTTGGCGGATGCGCAGCGATCTTAACCGGCGCCATTCTGCCGCCGGATAAAGTTCTTTGACGGGTTTATTAAACAAATCTTTGTTGCTCATCTCAAGCATTTTCTCGGCGAAAGGATTCCAGGCGATGATCCGTTCTTCTTTGTCAATGACCGTAATCGCGACCGCCGAGTTTTTGAAAACCACTTTAAATAATTCTTTGGATTCCAAAAGCTCTTTTTCCATCCGCTTTTGCAAGGAAATGTCTTCAATGACGATATCGAAGCATTTCAATTTGCCACGATTGTCTTTAAACACTGCGCACGTCACCGACGCCCAGAAAGGCGCCCGTTTTTTACTGCGCAGACGGATTTCTTCTTTTTCAACAAAGCCGTTGGCTTTAGTTTTTCGAAGAAGTGTTAATAATTTTTGGGGGTCTTCAAATATATGGGCAGCGGAAAGATGGTCGATCGTTTGATTTTGATTTAAATCAAAAATGCTTCGGAAGGTCTTATTAACAAACAAAAATTTGCCATGCGGGCCGGGGGATATGCGGCAAATTCCGATTTTTAAATTATCAATTAATTCTTCAAATCGAATATTTTGTTCGGGCATTGGGTAGGGCTTGTCAAGTCACCAAGCCACATGTCACCAGATTTGAAACCGGTGACGCGGTGACCTTGTGACTCACCTCTTAAATTTAATATTTTTAGAAATAGCAGCTAAACTGAATACACCAACCAACATTGCCAGCGCTATCATACAAAGAACCATAATTGAAATCCACTCTTTTTCAAAATTAGTTGGCATAACGCCGTGGAGAATTACAGCCAGCAGAAGAAAAGCGCATAAAATTGCTGCCCCGCCGACAAAGAAAATGAGCGACGAAAATAAAAATGTCAGCAGCAAAACGAAAAGGTTGTACCAGAGTAAATTTCCTTTCGCGATTTTGCTTGCGGCTAAGCCTATTCTTTGCATTTCGGTGATTGTCCTTTAGAATTATAAAATTTAAACTTGTTGTTAACAATGAACTATAGAGTCAAGTTGTTCGTTGATCGGTTACATAGCTGGAATCGTTAAACGTTCATCGTCTGTTGTCTAAGAAAAGACGAACACCGACCAACGAAAGACGATTCGAGCTACGAAACCGATCAACACTTAACGAAAACTGTAAGCACTTCTTTCAAAGAGTACAATTAACTCATCACTTCATTCGAATCTTTTCCATTTCCCGGCGAACTTGTTCAATGCGATCATCCAAATAAGGATGCGTACGTAAAAGCGCCGGCGGTTCCGGGCCTTTGGATTGTTGTTTTAAGATTTCAAAGGTCTGGACCATGCCTTCCATATTATAGCCGGCCAAATGCATATACTTTAAACCAAGCCGGTCGGCTTCAAATTCATCCTGCCGGCCATAAGCGGAAAAAACTAAATTCATGATGGCATTAGCGCCCATTGAGGTGATTTTTCTCATCTGTTCTTGGACGCCAAGTGCGGTAAAAATCAATTCACCGATGATGCTGTAGCTCACCGCCGCCTGAAATTTCTTGACCGTATGCCGTGCGGCACAATGTCCAACCTCGTGGCCGAGGACTGCGGCAAGTTGATCATCTGACGTTAACCGGTCTAAAAGTCCGGTAAAACAATATACATTACCTCCTGGCACTGTAAAAGCATTCATCTCATCTTTTTCAATCAAAAAAAAATGATACTCAAAATCCTGGCGGTCTGAAACTTGCGCGACCCGCGCGCCGACACGGTTAACACGCGCGACTTTATTTCTATCTTCACACAAATGATATTCCGTTAGTAATTTCTTGTGAACATCCTGCCCCATCGAAACTTCTTGGGGCGTTGAAATCGCTATAAATTCTCGTCGGCCGGTAGCGGTGTTATAGGATGTCATGCTGGCACAGCTTGAGAGCGAGATTAGTAGTATGATTTGTGGAATTAACCAGAATTTCTTTAATTGGTTGGGGATTTTTAAATGCATAGGTAATTTTTGATGAGTTTTCCAGTTAACCAGTTTCAAGTTGGCCGGTTAACTTGGTAACTGGTAAACTAATGAATAACCTCGCAGCAAGCTGACGAGGTATCAACACCCCGCAAAAAACGCGGGGTTAATTCGGCCTTCTACCCCGCCCGAAAGCTTTTAAGGCGGGGTAATGTCCTCATTAAAGATTATCTTTCAAATTTAACAACATTCTGCCACCACAAACTCGTATCCCATTTTTGCATTGATTGCCAAAGATTTCGAGCGGTTTTTGTTTTGAGATGCGTGGGGGCGACTTTAAAAAACTTTTTAGCGCCGGGATATCCTTGTTCCACATATTCTTTGGCTTGAATGAGACATTCTAAGATATCGGCGTCGCGGGCGACGATTCCTTCGGGGGTGAGCTGTTTTTCGTATTCACTGCGGAATTTATCTAATTCGGTTTTAACCTTTTGGTGAAGAGTCGCCAGTTGATCTTTAAAAACCTTGCGTTCAGCTTCTTTAAAATCAATATAGTAATGTCCCATTTTGTGCAAATCATTAATCCGCGATTCGTGGATATCGTTAAAAAGCGTCATCACTAAGACTTTGTAAGGATCAACTTTCTCGACGTGCGCGATGTAATAACCAATGACCGCGCAGCGAAAGCAATGCTCGGCGACGCTTTCGGGATTGGCAATGCCGGCGACCCACCAGCCGCTGCGTTTGATTTTTTTGAGCAGTCCGGCCTCGGCGAAATAATTTAAGGCCGCTTCGTTGGGTTTAATCGGTTTTGATTCTTTCATTTTGCTGACGGATGATTTCATAGGCAAATACGGCGGCGGCGTGCGCGACGTTAAAAGACATGCGGTCAGCCGCCATCGGAATTGTTAATTCAATGTCTAAATGTTTCCGAATAACATCGCGGATCCCTTTTTGTTCGGAACCGATAACGAGCCCCAAAGGAAAGGGGAGTTTCGTTTCCCATAAAGTTTGTCCGCCTTTCACAACCGTACCCGCGACCCAGAAGCCGGCTTCTTTCGCTTTAACAATCGCGTTATTTAAATTTTGAATCTTGGCGACTTTAATATAATTGTCGCCGCCGGATGCTACGCGCAACACCGTTTCGGTAATGTCGACGGAATCATGTTTCGGTAAGACCAAAGAAAAATTTCCCAAACACGCAAAACTGCGTATGATCGCGCCCAAATTTTGCGGATCGTTCAAACTATCCAAAAAAACCAGAACCCGTTTTTTTTCAACCGCATTTTCAAGAAGCGTATCAAATTCAACGTAAGGAAAATCTTCCACCTCAACTAAAACGCCTTGCGTGTTATGCGTTTGTCCCATCTTTAACATCTTGGAACGCGGGACGGAAAAAACGGGGATATTCCACTTCTTGGCCTTCTTACGAATATACGCCGCTTCGACGTGGCCTTCTTCAATAAAAATTTTGTGGATGCTTTTGGGATTGGTTTTGAGCCGTTCAAGAACGGGATTTTTGCCGTAGAGTTTCATTTATTCTTCGTAGATTGAGATTGGGCACAAGTGCACAAGGCACAATTAGGGGTTATCGGTACCTGGTGCGGTTGTACCAGGCGTTTCTTGGTGTATTTTATCCTCGCGCTGTTTTACTTCGCGGTCATACTTATCTTCTAATTCCTTGCGCTGGGTTTGATATTCGGAATACGAAATCTTTTTGTGTAAATACTGGCTTTCCAATGCATCCATGGATTCTTGATACTGCGCGAAGTGCGGATCTTTCATAATGTTTTCCATATCATAGCTGCAGCCGGTAAAACCAATTAACAATAAACACGCCAAGATTCTTTTCATCATTGATCCTTTCTTGTTTTGAATTTTATCCTAGGCTTTGAAAAACTTATTTGAACGCGAATTTACGCGAATGACACACGAATGGTCGCGAATTTGTCGTCGGTAATTCGCGTTGATTCGAGTGTCATTCGCGTAAATTCGCGTTCAAATAAGTTTTTCAAGCTCTCATTTCCGAATACCCAACCCCAAAAAAATGAGCGGCCGAAGAATGCTCCACCAGCCGATTAACGGTTTCATTTTCGTGTAGCCTAATTTTTTCGGCGGATAGATTTTAGTCACCGGCGCTTCGGTGACTTTAAATTTTAATTTGATCGCTTTAAACAATAAATACGGTTCGAGTTCATACGCGTCGAGCCAGGATTGGTCGATATTAATCCGTTTGTCATTAAAGATAGACAATTTAAAAGCGCGAAAGCCGTTGGTCGAATCGGTTATTTTCTTGCACGTCAAGACTGAAAGGATCCAAGGGTGAAGACGGGTCGCCACTTTACGGTACAACGGCATATCGCCGCCGGTTCCATTTTGACCCAAGTAACGCGAACCTTGAACGAAATCAAAACCTTCTTTTAGAATCGGATTCAAAAGACGTGGAATTTCATCTGGATTATCTTTGTCGTTGCCGGCCATGATAATTAAGACGTCATAATCATTGTTTAAAGCATGTTTGATCGCCGTGCGGATCGCGCAACCGACCCCGCGGCGGGCCGAGTGCTTAATTGTTTCGACACCTTGAGATTTAAAACTTTGAATCATCTCAGTTGTGCCGTCGGTGGATCCATCGTCAACGACTAAATAATCAAGCCCGTAAGTTTGGCAAACGGTGCTGCGGCTTTTCAAAAAGCGTTCAATAACATTTTTTAATTTGACATGCTCGTTAAAGGCAACCGGGGAAACTAAAATTTTGGGCATTACGATGATTGGATTGTTGATGATTGAGTTGCGCCGGGCGGCCCCGGCGGCGACCGAAGGCGTTTTCCGGGGCCGCCCACTTCGTCGCTCTTCTCATAAATTACGAACAAACGCCGGGCTAACTCCGCAAAACCGAATATCCCCTCACATCCACCGGCATCCCGCGCTTGCTTATCGATTCTTGAATCGCGCCTAACGTACGCACAACCTCTTCGGCTTTTTGCGCGTCGGATTTCTGTGGCGGTGTTCCGTTTAAAATACAGCTCACAAAAAATTGATCCTGAATTTTCAGCGGTTCACTAAACCCTACATGCGGAATCATGATGCTGCCTTCTTTGGAAAGCAGCTGGAACTCACCATACGTTTCATAAAAAACGGATGTCCGCTCGACGTGTTTATCATAAAGTTTAATCGGCCCCACATTATCCAAGTCATCCCAGACAACCATTTTTCTGTCGCCAACAATTGTAATCTGCCGGACTTTCTTGGGATCCAGCCAGCTCACATGCACATTCGCTAAAATATTGCCAGGATATTCAAGTGTCGCGAATGCCAAATCTTCCAATGATGCGCCCAAACATTTTTGCCCTCGGGCGGAGACACTGACTGGCGCTTGTTCAAATAAATAATTAAAAATTGAAATATCATGCGGCGCCAAATCCCACAGCGCGTTCACATCATAACGAAACGGTCCCAAATTGGTGCGTTCACTGTGCGCATAATAAATTCGTCCCAATTCTCCGGACTGAATATATTCTTTTAGCTTCACAATGCCGGCGTTAAAAACAAAAACATGCCCGACCATTAGAATCTTCTTTTTAGATTCAGCTAATTTCCCAAGAGTAGCGCATTCTTCGGGCAATAACGCTAAAGGTTTTTCACATAAAACATGTTTATCATGTTCCAGTGCTTCTTTGGCCAAAGCAAAGTGCGTATTCGTCGGAGAAGCGATACAAACAGCTGAAATTTCTGGGCTGAAAAGAATTTCTTTATAATTTTTGGTGGTTTGAACGGAAGGAAAAAGTGATTTGATGGCTTTTAAACGTTCTTCATTTAAATCCGCGGCCATTAAAACATTCGAATTGGCAAGCTGGGAAAAAACACGGATATGATTGGGACCCCAATGTCCGCAACCTATAACGCCGATGGTGACCAAGTGTAAAATCCTTTTGTAAAAATAAAGTTATAAGAAAAACAACGGTATTATACTTACGAATCCTTGAACAAAAAAGCTTTTCTTTAGAAAACTCTGTTGAATTAAACAGTTGCTGTTAGTACAATGGCGCTCATGAGTTCCTGGGAAAAATTATTTCAATGGCTCAAACTCCTGTTTATCCTAGCCCTCGGGATTGTTACCGGCGTTAACCTTTCCCATTCCATCAAAACCATCATTGAAACCAAAAATAAACGCGATGCTCATCCGTTCGTCTTTATTGGCGATAAATTCTTAGGTCTAGATAAAGTCTTACGCAACATGAAATATGTTGGTTACTATACCGACAAGGATCTGGATGTTAACCAAAACGCGGCGGAGTTTGCTCAAGCCCAATATGTGCTGGCGCCGACGATCTTAGATCTCAATAATACGAATCATCCTTACATCATTTTCAATTGTTCAACGCCTGAGGCGGCCATTACTAAAATTAAAGAAATTAAAGCGATTCCTCTTAAAAGAAAACTAGACTTAATTTTAGCGAAACGGCCGATGACGCCAAACGCGCCTTTATCTTCCATCAGCGGTGAAGAACTTAACAATATTTCCAATTCCTTAATATCTCAACCATGAACTATTGGTTCGCCATCCTTATTTCTTACCTTGCCGGGCACTTCTATTTCCGCCGGGTATTTCTAAACAAACCAAAAGCGGATCCATTCCTCGAATTTTTTCTAGCCTTAGGCCTCGGGTTGGGATTCAGCAGTCAGATTGGATTTTACAGTTTGTTGTTCCTAAATCAATTTCACAAAATTGTTGTGATTGGCGCGCATTTGATTTTAGTTGTGGGATTGTTGTGGTCGTTAATGGCGTACAAAAAACGAAAACCGCTCTGGTCTCTCGACGAACTTTTATCTCCAAACGCTTTTTATTTTTTAATTTTAGCGCTGGTTTTGGTGCCGGTTGTGTTCCAAGTATCTTTTTTCCCGATGGGCGGATGGGACGCGTGGTCGGCGTGGAATTTAAAAGCCCGTTTCATCGCGGCCGGCGGCGAAAATTGGCGGAATCTTTTAGACCCAATTTTATGGCGGTCAAGCCCACACTATCCATTATTTTTGCCGCTCATTAATGCATGGGGCTGGAGCTTCGATAAAACAACCGAACCGATTGGTCCGCTTTTCACGTCATTACTTTTTACTTTCTTAACGACGGGATTACTGCTAAGCGCTTTGCTGTCGACTCCAAAGGTGCCCGCATCGGCAGCCGATAAAGGAATTCCACTGACCACTTTTATTTCAATACAAAATGTTCTAGCCTTAACATTGGTGCTGGCCATGCTAAGCCTTCCCTTCTTTACCGTGTTGGCTGGCAGTCAATATTGCGATTTGGTCATGGGATTTTATTTAACAGCGGGATTGGTTTGCCTCATCAAAACGAAAGAGGAAAATTTATCGGCGTATGGACATTTGGCGGGATTATTTTTAGGATTATTAAGTTTCACAAAAAGTGAAGGTCAAATCGCCTGCGGTCTTATGATGATGTTAAGTATTTTTTATTTTCTTGGAAAACCCGGCCGGCGATGGATTCAGAATTGGAAATTGTTAATACCTTGTTTTACCGGCTTTGTAGTTGGCGTACTGCCGACAATCCTATTCCAATTCATGCTGGCGCCGGGGAATCAAACTTTCGTAAATGGTTTCTTATCGACGGAAAAACCGGCAACACTCTTGCGGCTTAAAATGATCGGCGCTTTTTTCTTAATTGAATTGATCAGTGAAAAATGGAACGGGCTGTGGGTCCTCTTAGCGATTGGTTTGTTAATTAGCCGCTTTCGCTGTTTTAGCCGGAATTTACTTGTTATTCCTTGTTTTATATTGTTTTATCTTTTGATCGTGGGCTTTTATTATTATCTGAACACTTATTTTGACATCCGCTGGTGGCTGCAGGTATCGCTTAACCGGATTCTGTTTGCGCTTTTGCCGGTGGTTGTGTTGTGGGTGGGATGGGGGTTGGCTGAAGAAAAATTTGTGCAGAAATAGCGAAGGGCGGCCCCGCGTTTTTTTCGGACAGGGCCGCCCTCGTTTTATTTCAAGAACCAAACTTAAGGACGTTCAATTTTAAGAATCTTATACTTCAAATCTCCCGCCGGAACTCTAATCGTCACCGTCTCTCCCGCCCCTTTGCCCATAAGTCCTTTGCCTATCGGCGAGAAAATCGAGATTTTATTTTCTTCGTAATTGGATTCTTCCGGAGAGACGAGCATATACTGAATTTTTTCATCGGCCTCTAAATCTTTTAACGTAACCAGCGCGCCGATATAAATTTTATCGGACGGAATATTTTCGTTTTCAATAATACGCACTTGGGCAAGTTTGGCTTCTAAATCGGAGATCCTCGCTTCATTATGCGCCTGGGCGTCTTTGGCCGCGTCGTATTCGGCGTTTTCGGAAATATCACCTTGCAGACGGGCTTCGCCGATGGCCTTCGCAATACGACGGCGCTCAACGGTCTTAAGCTTTTCTAATTCTTCTCTTAATTTTTCGAAACCACCCCTGGTCAAATAAACTTCCGCCATGGATTCTCCTTTGTCTCGTCATCCAAGCTGCTATATTGAAAAAATTTATTGGGAATTCTTCGATTCAGACAAACTTCTATCAGCGGGATGTATTCTAAAAGTTTTATTTTAGTTTTTCAAGAGTTTAATTAACCTCGTGCTTTTCTGTGGGGTCCATAGACGGGATAATTTCTTCAATCTCCTTTAACCTTTCCTGCGCCATATTCAACATTTTATCATTCTTGTTTTGTTTATAAATAGCGATGGCTTTTATCAAAGCATCCCGTGCTTCTATAAAGCGTTTTACCTTAACTAACGCGTGAGCCAGATTAAAGTAAGCATCCGCCATATATGGATTAAGTGTAATAGCTTGATGATAATAAGCGATGGCCTCATCATGCTTCCATTTCATGTCCGATAAATTTCCGAGATCATTATAGGCCTGAATCAGGCGCGGGTTGCATTTAATGGATTTCTTTAAAAGCTGGGTGGCTTCTTGATAATTTTGTTCTTTTAACGCTACATGGGCCAAACTGTAATAAATCGTGCCATTATCAGGATCTAATTTGCCGGCTTGTAGAAAATGGAACCTGGCCAGTGCCATTTTATTTTGATCTAGATAAAGATTCCCTAACGCAATTATCGCTGGGACAAAGGTGGGTTGTTTTTGAATGGCCGTTGTATAAAAGCGTTCAGCCCGGGAAAAATCGGCGCGAAGTTGATAAATGTTCCCTAAATTATATAAAGCGCCCGGATAGTTGGGGTCGATGGCCAAGGCTTCCTCATATTCCGTTTTGGCTTCTTCAAACTTCCCTTGGTCTTTAAGCACGTTGCCTAAATTATTGTGTGGATTGGCGAAATTGGGTTTTAATTCAATGGCCCGTCGGTAAGCGGCCTTGGCGGATTCCAATTTACCGTTATCATAGTAAGCGATCCCCAAATTATTAAACACACGCGCCTTATACGGCGATTTTTGCGCGACATCTTCCATGAACCCAATACGGTCTTGCCAAACCATGTTGCGTCGAAAAGTTAAAAAACCATAACCCAGCAGAATAAATCCGATGATAAGAATCTGCGAACGGGGATTATCAATAAAATTATTCAACGTTAAAAATAATCCGGCTGAAAACCCCACCATCGGCAGGTATAAACGGTGCTCAAAAATGACATCATTAATTGGAAAAATACTCGATTCAAGCGCCAGCGTTATAAACATCCAAAGGATGGCGAAGGACAATAAACGGTGTTTTTTAAAAAGTTTAACCATAACAATAAAAATCCCCACAATAACGAGCGCCCCGCAAGCCGTCGATAAGTAAAATGAATTATGGGCGATGGGGAAATCGTAATCAAAATTTTGATGGATAGGAAGCAACAGAAGCCAACCATAGGTCGACACAACATTGAATTGGGTTAGAAGGTATTCAATACGGCTTAAACGTGTCGTTTCATGGGTAATCTCCAAGAAATGTGCTGGATCAAAAGTCTTGTACTTCCATAAAATTAATAGGACCGGCACCACAAGGACCGTCACAAAAAATGGCCATAACACAACAAACCTTTGAAGCAAAGATTTTTCCGTAATAGGGTTTAAAAAATAGATTTCGTAAAGAAGTAAAGCAAACGGCAAAGAAATAATAATAGGCTTAGTAAAAAGTCCAAGAGCAGCTAATCCGATGGCCAAACCATAAAAAATAATTTTGCTAGTATGGCGGTATTGAATATAACTGAGCATGGTTCCTAAATAGAAAAATGTGGCCAAAAGCACGGAACGTTCAGAAACATAAGTTACGGCTTGAGTCTGGATAGGGTGTAACAAAAAGACAAGGGCGGCCCCGACCGGAAAAATCGCCGAAGGGCCGCCCATCGCTTTACGCCCGGCTCTCTCCACTCTTACAATCTCCAGCGTCCACCGCCAAAAAACATAAACCATCCCGGCATTTAACAAATGGATAATCACATTAACGATGTGATAGCCAAAAACCTTCAGTCCTCCGATGTGATAATTCAAAGCAAAACTTAAATGCGTCAAAAAACGCGACGGGTCATAAACCCATAACCAGCTGATATTATGAAGACTTTTAATAACCGGATTCTCAACGATCGTCGCGTAATCGTCGAATTGAAAAGGCGCTTTCAAGGCCGGATAATAAACTAAAATAGCCGCGCCGATACCAATGATCAATGTCAACAAAGTTAAAACAAACTTCTTTATGTTCATAAATTATCGGATAACACTTGGCAGTTTAGGACGGATTCTTTGAACGATATCGTGGCGTCCCTGTTTTTCATAAAGTTGAACGGCGGTCATGATGGCCCGACGGGATTCGTCAAATCGGCCTTGTTCATAAAGCGCATTAGCTAGATTATAAAAGACATCGGGATTAAGACCGTTGACTTTAATCGCCAGACGGTATTGTTCAATGGCCTTGGGATAATCGCGGAAATAAAAAAAGATATTACCACGGTTATGATATGCCTCAAAAAAATCCGGCCACACGGCAATGGCTTGGTTATATTGGTCAAGCGCGTCATAAAATTTCCCAGCCTTAAAAAATAAATTCCCCAAATTATAATGCCCGAGCCCATTATCGGGGTCGAGCCGCAGGGCGGTACGATACGCGCGTTCAGCGTCAGCAAAATCATTTTGAGTTTGGAAAAGATAACCTAAAGCAAAATGCGCCGCAGCCAAATCCGGTTCGCGCTTAATGGTCTCCCGGAAGAAATAAGCGGCTTCTTGCGGCCGGTTTAATTTTTGATAGACCATCGCGATGCCCAGATAACTTTCAGGAAATAAAGGGTACTTGTTTAAAAGCTCTTCCCAAATTTCCTTCGCTGCTGCCAAATTATTTTCATTATAGAAGGCAAAGGCTTTTTGGTTTAAAGCTGGGAAATAAATGGATTTCTCAGGCATGCTAAGCGCCAGATCAAATTCTCGACGGGCCTGCGCCCATTTGTTCGCTTTTAAATAAAAATTCCCTAATTCAAAATGATACCAAACGGGATCCTGCCCATACTTCCTGTCATGATCTAATGCAGTTAAAGGATTGGCCAGTAAAAAACTTTCTTGAATGCTACTTAAGGCCAACACACCGATAATCACAAACCCCATGACAGATAAAATTCTTAACTGCCGGTTAAAGACTTTTACCAAAACGCCAAGTAGTATCAAAATTAAAACAGATGATCCTAAATAAAACCCTCTTTCTTGAATAAAACCCGATAAATCAAAGACCTGGACAGGGAAAAATACAAAACCTTTAGTGTGCTGCAGATACCGACGGTATTCCCAAGCCGCCGTCCACGTTATTTTAGGGTGGATGATTAACCACACAGCAATCAAGGCTAAACTCAAAAAACAAATCACTGTGCCAAACATAATTCTCTTTCGCGTCGGCTTGTCCCCAGATATAAAAAATAGTTCGAGCAGCATTATGATCAATGGTAAGAAAACAACATAAGGATGGCTCAAGATATTCAAAAATAAAATTCCTACAGCCAGCCACAAAAAAATGGATGATCGCTCAACGCGCCTGGTTATCTTTTTATCCAAGAAATAAAGATAGAGAGTTAATAAACAAAACATGCTTCCCACTAAAACAGCTCGCTGGGACAAATGATTAACGACATTCAACTGATAAGGATGGATTAAAAAAATTAAGGAAGAAATGTTCGCCAGTTTCCAGGCGGAAGGCATCGAACTGGATACAAAGGCGAGCTCAATAAAAACCAGCGTCAAACGGTAGATCAGAAAAGCATTAATAAGGTGAAGAAAGAAATTGGTGAAGTACCATCCTTCTGGTTTTAAACCGAAAGTTAAATAATTGATAACGAGCGTGAGATTGGGAATAAACCGCGCGGGATCAAATTCCCAAAGACCGCGCGGGTCTAATTGCTTTAGGTGGGGATTCTTTTCAACGAAATGAATGTCATCATATTGAAAAGTGTGCGGCCAAGCGTTACAGAAAATAAGGCCGCCAAATATAAAAATAAAAATTATAACCGTTACATCACGGCCATAAAGACGCCAATAATTTCTTTTAGCTTGGGCTAACAAGTTAACAAGGAAAGTCGTGTATTGCTTCGACAATGACTACATCTTTTCAACGGCCTTCATGATAACCGGGACCACTTCTTTGACCTCTTGCTTGGTCATACGGCCCAACTTATCAAAACGCCATTGTTCACTTTGGTCGCGGTTTTCACGGGTTATCTGCAGTTTTTTCTCTCCGCCGTTATACGAAAAAACTCCGACGGTAATTCGAGTGTCCGCAAACTCTTTTACTTCTTTGAAAATCTCACTATCCAATGACTTGTCATACGGCATGTTTCCCTCCTTGTTTAACTAAATTCCAAACCCTAAGCATCAATCTTTTGTGCTTGAGGCTTGGAATTCATCATTAAAGTCCTGGTAAATTTAGTCCCGTCATCGTCTTCATTTTCTGCGCCGCAGCGGTTTGTGATTTGCGGATCGCGGCGTTTAGGCTTTTAAGCAAATCCGCTTCCAACCTTTTTTTGTTATCCGGATTAAGCATATTCATATCGACTTCAATCGATTGAAAAGTCTGCGAACCATTGATAACAATTTTTATCCCGCGGACATCGTTAACTTCCATAACAGCCGAATCCAGCTCCCGTTTGATCTGTTCGGCTTTCTTTTTCATTTCCATGAGTTCTTTCATTTTGTCAAACATATCTGACTCCTTTTTAGTTCGTAGTTCGCGCGCGTAGCTCGTAGTCTACGAACTGATTATAGTCGGGCGGCGATATCGACCAAAGTTTGTATTAAAAATGACCTCAAAAACATAATAAGAAGAAACGCAATAATCGGAGAAATATCTATTGGCGCCGCCGGCAAAATCCGACGGATGGGATTTAAAACAGGATCTGTGACGCGATAAAGGAATTGGACAATCGGGTTAAAAGGGTCCGGATTCACCCAGCTTATTAAAGCGCGGATTGCAATCAGCCAGTACAAAGCGGTTAAAATATAACTAATCAAACTTGCTAATGCATAAATAAAATTACTTAAAACAAACATTTTAGATCCTCTTTGTCTTAGTTGATGCGTAGACTACCGAACTTCCAACTACGAGCTGCGAACTGTTTCAGTTTTCCCGTTCAGCAAATATGTCATGGCCTTCTCTTGTGTCAAATTAATGGCCTGGACCGGATAAGGCATCACGATGCCTTCTTTCGCGTAACGTTTATGAAGGCGTTTAATAAATTCATGTTTAAGCGCGCCGGTAAAAGCAATTTCCTGAACACGCAAGACAACCGTACACTTAATACTAAAATCTCCGAACCCATTAAATAAAACAACAGGCGAAAAATCTTTGACTCCGCCGCGAATATCCCTCATCACTTCGCGTGCAACCTCAAGCGTCACTCTTTCCACTTTATCCAAATCCGATTCATAATGCACTCCGATATCAATCACCAACGCCAATTCCGGATTGGGATAATAAAAGTTAACGACCTTGGCGTTAACCAAGATTTTATTAGGAATCACGACGACATTATTCGGCGGCATCTGAACCCACGTCGAACGCCAGCCGATTTTATAAACATATCCTTCTTCTCCGGATTCGAGCCGGATAAACTGCCCTATTTGAATGGGTTTATCCATGAGAATTTGAATGCCGGAAAAAAAGTTTTCCAAGGTTGGTTGAATCGCAAGCGCGACAGCGAGCGAACCGATGCCCAAAGACGCGATAACCGGGGTGATGGAAATTCCAAAACTATCAAGCAAAACTAAAAGCCCTAGACAAATGACAAGCATTCTTAAAAATCCATGGAATATCCCGCCGGAAGTTTTAAGAATCTCTATTTTCTGAGAATACAGCCCAACGAACCCGGTGATCAGGCGATCGACAAAAAGAACAATAGCGACGATGGTCGCGGCTTTAAATCCTAAAAGAAAATAACTGGTTAAAGGAGCGTTGGCGGCTTGAGGAATAAAATGTTCGATGACGATTCCACCGCTGCTTACAATCAATATGAGTAAAGGCACATCAGCGGCGTTTAAAAAAATATCATCGTATTGAGTCTTAGTTTTGGCCGCGAGCTGGCGGACGTACACGTAGACAATTTTTTTAAAAATAAAAAGAAAACTAACCCAAGTAATATAAACGACTGGCAGGTAAATCCACGGAGAGATCGACATGTTGAGAATCGAGATGCTTTCCATAATGTTATTCCTTAAAGTGGTGAATTGTCGTTCGTAGAATTCGTATCTTTATTGGGACCTAAAAGAACGAATTCTACGAACGACGAACCCCTAACGACGATTAAAAAACTTTAAACAAGTTCCCTTCCATCACTTTCTCCTCGAGCCGATCCATTAACCGGCGCGCGGGGCGGGAGAATCCTTGAAACTCCTGCATCATGCTTTCCATCATCGTATAAGTCCGGTTAAAGGTTGTGGCTGCGTCGGTAAAGACTCCATAAAGATCTTGAACATCAATCGGGTCCTGTCCTTCGACTGGAAAATTCAAATCAAGTAAAGGTCCTTTAGCATCACTGCTAAATTCAACCAGCTTGCCGCCCAAAACACCTTCCGTTTTAATAGCGACTTGTGTCGATTTTTCGATCTGTCTTTGATACTTTTTAAAAATATTCATGGCCACAGCCACTCCTCGGCCATTGAGTTTGTCTTCCAGAAACTCAATTTTACCGACGACCCCGACATTCACCCCGGAAAGACGAATTGGCGCTCCCACCGCCAGTCCGTCGACCCGGTGGAATAATGCGGTTACGGTAAATTTGGGTTGAGAGAATCCTTTTTCAATGCCAATGACCATGATCACAAAGCCGGTCAACCCTAATAAAAGCAGAAAAAATATACCCGCAATAAACTTTTTAAAATTATCTTTTTTATCCATAGCGGCTAATCCTTCTTATCTGTGCAAAAAATTTATTTAGGCCAGCTTCAAAAATTCTTGAACAAAAGGATCAGACATACGTTTCAATTCCGGCGCTTTCCCGACGGCAATCAATTTCCCCTGATTAATGAGCGCCAGGCGGTCGGCAATTTTTAAAGAATTCGGAATATCATGAGACGTCACAACCGCGGTGCAATTAAGTTTCCGCGCAATTCCTTCCAGCAGCGATGATATTTCCCGGCTTAAAATTGGATCCAAACCAGAGGTTGGTTCATCACAAAAAAGTATTTTAGAATCCAAAATCACCGAACGCGCCAAGGCTGCTCGTTTGCGCATTCCGCCGCTTAATTCTGCCGGATATTTTTGATCAGCGCCTTTTAAATCAACCATCTCAAGCAATGCGAAAACTTTCTTTTCAATTTGTTTATTCTTTAACCGAGTATGTTCTCTTAAAGGAAAAGCGACATTTTCAAACACGGTCATGAAATCATAAAGCGCTCCATCTTGAAAAAGATATCCCATGTCTTTACGCAATTTGAGCAATTGTTTTTCAGAAAGCTCGGTAATATCTTGTCCATTAATCCGGATCGATCCTTCCGTCGGTCTCATAAGCCCGATCAGATGCTGCAACAAAACACTTTTTCCGGCACCGCTGCCGCCGAGAATGACAAGAATCTCCCCGTCGGTAATTGTCAAATTGATGTCAGTAAGAATCGCTTGGTCATTGATCTTTTTTGATACATGGGAAATTTCAATCATTTGGCTTCAAAATAACGGTATTTATTCCGTGCAAATTTGGTATACAAACGATTGTAGGGTTTGACATCTTTTTTGTCGATAAAAAATTCAACACCTTTATACTCACCTAACAAATAAACTTCTGCGTCCATTAAATTTTCAGTGTCATCCTGCGGATACCATAATTTACCGTCGTATTCAATCGGTTCTCCGTTTCTAATCCAATTGGCTTCAACATCTGCAACGGGATAAAGGTCCATTTGGCCTTCGTTGTTCATTGTGCTGTGACAGCCGGTTATAAATAAAATAAACGGGATCGTTATAATGAGCAGTGGTCTTGTCGCTATCTTCACGTGGTCCTCCTTTTGTCGCGGCTTTCAAACCCCGGGGCACAAGTGCATCAGGCACAAGAGCACAAATTTTTACTTGTGGCGTGTGCGCTGGTGCGCCTGTACCTTGATAAGACTTACTTTTACCAAAACGTCAAAATCAATTTAGTCAAAACAACATTAAAGAGAATAACAAAGATGTAAGAAAACGCAACCGCCCGGGTTGTATATTTTCCTACGCCGAGCGACCCGCCCTCGGCGGAAAAACCTTGATAACAACAAACCCAACCGATTAATCCGCCAAAAAAAACCGACTTAACTAATCCACTGAAGAAATCATTGTATCCAACCGCGCGCAAGGTCTGCGTAATATAAAAAGAACCCGGAATCCCTGCCTGATACACACCAATGCAATAGCCGCCGAAAATCCCAACAATTTCAGAAACCACAACCAAAAGCGGCATCACTAAAAAACACGCGACTATGCGGGGCACAACTAAAAACTCAATCGGATCAACACCCATCGTTCGCGTCGCCACAATTTGATTATTGACGTTCATTGAGCCCAGCTCAGCGGCGATCCGCGCGCCGGCTTTTCCAGAAAAAATAAAAGAACTAAAAACCGGCGATAACTCGCGGACCAAAGACAGCGCGACCAAATGCGCGACATATTCTTTGGCGCCGAAACGCGTGAGCATCACATGCCCTTGCATCGCCAAAACCGCGCCTGAGGCAAACGACGTCAACGCAATAATAATAACCGACTGCACACCTTGTTCATAAATCTGTTTTAAAACCTCGCCGACCCGGATTTTTCCGCGTAAAACATTGCCGATCACGTCAAATAAAAAAAATAACGCGTTGCCAGTTCCCAAGATCAGATCGCGTAGATATTTGAATAATGATTCCATAAGATATTAAATTACTGCTGGCCGTTCGTCGTTCGTTAATTCGAAGCATTCGTCTTTTTAAAAAACGAATGCCTCGAACGACGCACCACGAACTAACGATCTTTAAGCCAAATTCTCTCAAACTCCGTCGTGATTTTAGCTTTAAGTGTTTCGGAAATACTTTTCCCCTCAACGCTGCCGGATTTAGCCGGCCGGCCCGGACGACGGGATGAATTTTTAATCTTGCCTAAAAATTCATCCACACTTAAAACCTTGGCGCCTTGAGCGCGGACAAAATATTTAATATCGCGGTCATCAGTGACCACAACAATACTTCTTTTAGCCTGAGATCCGGCCACATACCGCTTGATGTAATCATCCGCGGACTCACTCAGTGTAAAAACAACTTTAACCGACGCCTCCGACCAATTCCAAATCCCCGGTTGCCCGTCGAAAACAACAGTAACTTCATTATTAGAACTTCCCTGCGGCTGATGAATTTCGATCAAACGAATCAAGATCAACCGCGCTTCATTAAACTCCTTTTGAACTAAATCCGGCAGACGGTGCATGATGTTGTAGCCGTCGAGAAGATATTTGAGAGACATAAATAATTCCACCCACCAACCCGATTAAAACCATAAAAAAGAAATTAATTAAAGTAATACTGACCGCAATTCCAGCTGAAACGCCGATTTTGGCGAACAAATGCGCTGCTCCGTAGTCCCGGACACCTAACCCGCCAATCGACGGCAAAGATGACACCACACAAATAATCGGCACAAAGATGAGAAAATAAATAAAATTAATATCTTGATGGATCGCTTTGGCAACGAGATAAAAAGTCCATGAGAGAATCACTTGTGAAAAGCATGACCAGGCGAGCGCCAGCGCCACTTTACGTTTCCGGTCTTTTAAAAGAACCACATCGTAATGAAGATTCATCAAAGCGGTTTTGATTTTTGGAAACCGGTTGAACAACCGGCAACCGAAAGAAAAAATCTTTTCATTAAATAAGATTAAACACAATCCGCCGGCCATTAACGCAAACAAAAAACTTGCTAAAAAAAATTTGGTATCATTTAAAAGATTTCTTCCAATAAAAAATGAAATAAATTCCATCATGACAATCGCCACAAATCCCACCAAACGGTCAAGAACAACTGACGCGACGACCTTGGCTTTGTAAGGCGTAAATTTACATAGGCCGATGATCTTAACAACATCTCCGCCCGTCGAGCTTGGCAAAAATAAATTAAAGAACAAGCCAATAAAATAATTCGTCCAAATGGCATGCATCGGCAATTCGAGACGCAAAGCTCTAATCAAAATGATCCAACGGTACAAAAGAATAAGGTTTAATACGATAAAAATCCCGCCGGCCCAGTACAAAGATTCGAAATCAACCGTCTTAAGAAGAGTTAGAATCGAATGTGTATCCGTTTTGGAAAAAAGATAAACTAAAAGCGCAAAGCTTAAACCAACACGCAACAGGAGTGATAAGAACTTTTTAGTTTTTTCAGATAAAAACATCTTCAATTTAATTTCCAAGCACCAAGCATCAAATAATTTTTAAATCCCAATTTTTCAATGTCAAAAAGCCCAAGTTTGGATATTGTAATTTAGATACTGAAATTTATTTGTAATTTGAGATTGGAGTTTGGTCATTATTAACTCAAGCATCCCTTATATCCTTCTTCCGCAATATAAGAACTGCGCACCAAAGGCCCGCTCATCACGTGCTTGAATCCCATGTCCATCCCGATCCGCCGGTAATTCTCAAATTCCTCGGGCGTCACAAAACGTTCGACCGGAACATGGCGCTTCATCTCCGTCGGCGCCAAATACTGGCCGATCGTTAAAATTTGGCAGCCGGTTGTCAAAAGATCTTCCATTAATTGAATAATTTCTTCGTGCGATTCCCCTAAGCCCACCATAAAACTCGATTTGACAAAAATCGACGGGTTTAAACGTTTGATGATTCGCAAAACTTTTAAAGACCTTTCATAGATCGCTTGTGGACGGACTTTTTGGGAAAGGCGTTTGACAGTTTCGATATTGTGACTAATAACTTCAGGTAACGCGTTTGTGACTTTTCGGAGAAAGATTTCATTGGCGGAAAAATCAGGGATGAGAACTTCAATTTTAAGCTGAGGATTTATTTTTTTAACTTCAATAATGGTGCGGGCAAAATGGTCGGCGCCTTCATCCGGCAAATCATCGCGCGCGACGGATGTTATAACAATATAATTGAGATTCATTTTTTGAATCATTCCGGCGAGCTTTTCGGGTTCATGCGGATCAACTTCAAGCGGCCGCCCGGCGGCGACCGCGCAAAACCGGCACGCGCGCGTGCAGACATCGCCTAAAATCATAAATGTCGCGACACCCTTTGACCAGCACTCACCCATGTTAGGGCAACGGGCGCTTTCGCAAACGGTGTGCAAACCCAATTCCCGGAACATCGCTTTCATCGGATCAATTTTTTCCCTATCCAGAATGGGTTGGCGGAACCAATTGGGTAAACGTTTTAATTTAATTTGTTCTGGAGAGGAAGTGTTTAACATAATTTTTATTTATCTGTCGTTGCGAGGAGCGTTTTTTGTGATGAAGCAATCACATCCGATGAATCGTCGACGATCAAATGGATTAGGTTGCTTCGCCTAAAAAGCAGGCTCGTAATGACGAGAAGCCTGTTATGAAACTAAGACTCTTTAGCTTCCGGAAATTTACCCTGCGCGATGTCTTCTAAGACTTTTTTAAGTTTGATTTTTTTAAGTCCCAAAACATAATCCACAATTAACTTACCGTTAAGATGGTCCGTTTCATGAAGAATAACCCGCGCCAGCATGTCGGTGTATTCCTTTTCGACCCTGCGGTTATTTTCATCTAAATAACGAACGAGAATTTTAAGCGGGCGTTTGACATTGACTAAAACGCCAGGAATACTCAAGCAGCCTTCTTCCTTCGTCGCGTTTCCGTTTTTTTTAATAATCTCAGGATTAATAACCGCAATCGCGCCTTGTCCGTTATCAATATCAGCGATGAGAATTTGTTCGCTCACACCAATCTGCGGCGCCGCCAGACCAATTCCTTTAGCGTTACGCATCGTTTCAATCATTGAAGAAATGAGCATACGCTCAACCGGGCCGACGCTTTTAACAGGTTTGGCTTTTTCACGTAAAATAGGGTCTCCATATATGCGGATCTTTAAATTCATTTCAAACTTTTTTGAGAAAACTAATGATGAGATGAGGAATATTTATTTTTTGATCTTATTACGTTCATCCAAATAAATGGTTTTGGTTTTAAGACGGCGGGCGGTTGTTTGTTCAACGAGGGCGTAACTTAGGATGATCAACTGATCGCCGACAAAACCGCAGCGCGCGGCCGGACCGTTTAAACAAATCTGACCCGAGCCAGCTTTCCCGGCAATAACGTAAGTTTCAATGCGAAGTCCATTGTTGACGTTAAGCACTTCGACCTTTTCACCTGAAATAATATCAACGGCCTTTAAAAGATTTTCATCAATCGTAATGCTTCCTTCATAATAAAGCTGGGCCTGGGTGATGCGGGCGTGCGCGATTTTGGATTTGCAAAAATGAATTAACATTATTAGTCAACACTCCTCAAAATGGTTTCGGCGAATTCTTCGGCGGCGTCTGGACCGCTCGCAGTAATGATTTTTCCGTCGGCAACAACGGCGGCGGATTGAACCTGAGCGCCATTCGCCTTAAGCTGATTGATTTCAGACGCCCAGACAGTCGCTTTTTTTCCATTTAATAACCCCGCATTCGCCAAAGTGACCGGCGCGATACAAATAGCAGCGAGATTTTTACCTGATTCCAATGTTGTGCGGGCGATTGAATGCGCCAAAGGATTGTCCCAATATTCCTGAGCACCATAACCGCCGACGAAAATGGTGACGTCATAATTTTGAGGATTGATATCTTTGATTAAAACTTGAGGAGTGATGGTGGCGCCCAGCATGCCGGTTGCGGGTTTTAGGGAGGACGAAGCAATCGTAACCTGACAGCCGTTTTTTTCGAAATAGTCTTTGGGCACCAATAATTCTTCATCACGAAACTGCTGGCTCGCGATGATCATGAGGATTTTCTTTTTCATAATCTTTCCCATTGTTCTTTATTTATTTGGGCTTGTCTTAAAATACGAGAAAGTAAATCCTTACCAATATCTCCCTCATGCGGGTTAGGAATGCGTAAAATTAAATCACCCTTTTTTCATAAATTGATGTTTACCGCCTGCATAAGGGCCATCAAAACCCAATAACTTTAAATATCCAACCAATTCTCTTCTTTTGATTGGACCAAAACGAGGCATTAAGCAACTTCCTTAACGTGTAATTTAATACCTTTTATAGAAGGAATTTCTAAATTCTTAGAAATTCGAAAAAGCAACCACTCCTCTAGGACCTCTTCTAATGTCTCTCTACAGGCTTCTAATGTTTTACCCGTCGCATAAACACCTTTGCATGGGGGAATTTCTCCATAAAACTTTCCATCATTTTTTAAAAATTCGTAGTGGGCTTGATGCATAGCTGCTGCCAAATATTTTATTAACATTTCTTAGCCTCATTTAAGTTCATAAAATAGGCTTTAACTTTGCTAACAGCTGGTCTTTAGACATCGCTCCAACCATTTGATTAACCACTTGGCCGTTTTTAAAAACTAAAAGCGTTGGGATTGATAAAACGTTATATTGCGCGGCCAATTCCCCTGCTTCATCGATATTGACCTTGCCAACTTTGAGTTTTCCATCTAAATCTTTAGCCAAATCATCAATGACCGGCGCAATCATACGGCAAGGACCGCACCATTCGGCCCAAAAATCAACTAAAACAGGCAATTTAGACTCGTTAAGGACTTCGGAATTGAAATTTTTTGTATCTAAGTGAAGTACAGGCATGTTTGAGTCACTCCTTTATTTAAAATTCCATTTCTATAGCAAATTCAAATGGTTTTATCTTTATATTTTCCAATTTCTCCAAGAAACTCTTATAAGGGAAGCCATTATATATAGAATAGCTTATCCTGGCAATATATTTTACCTTGTATAAATACTATTATAAGGAAAAATACTTTGGAATGGTAAGAATATGCGGTTATTTGGTTTGCTCAATAAATTTAAGCGCCGCGGAATTCATGCAAAACCGCTTATGGGTTGGGGGTGGGCCGTCATCAAAGACGTGTCCCAGATGGGCACCGCAGCGGCGACATAAAACTTCCGTGCGTTCTTGAAACATAAGACTGCGGTCGGATTTAAGTTCAATATTACTATCGGCAACCGGCTGCCAAAAGCTGGGCCAGCCTGTGCCCGATTCAAATTTAGTATCTGAAAGAAAAAGATCCGTCCCGCAGTCAATGCATTTATAAACACCTTTGCGGTGGTTGTTCCAGTATTCTCCGGTAAAAGCGCGTTCGGTGCCTTTTTGGCGGGTGACTTCAAATTGTTGGGGCGTTAAAATTTTTTTCCATTCGGCGTCGGTCTTTGAAACTTTAGGCACTTCTTCCAACGTTTGGCCAGTCACATTAAAAATTTTGACTTTCCCGGATGATTGATTGGATGGATTTTGTCCCATATCAGTTGCCATGGCTAAACCCGGCGATAAAACAAAAATAATGGTTAATAAATTTTTAAACATTTTATGCTCCTTCATTAAGTCAGCACAGAATCAAATCTGTGCGATATACCGGCACAATTGTCCGGCTAGAATACCGAAATACGTTCCTAGAATATTGCCTAAGATAGCCAGCAGCAATCCGACAGACGCCAAACCCGGCTGATAAATCTCGGCGACAACGGGCGTTGAAGCAACGCCGCCGATATTCGCTTGACTGGCGACCGCCGCCAAGAAAAGCGGCGCGCGGATGATTCTGGCTGTCATCAAAATAATGACCGCATGAATAACAACGAGCAAAATTCCCGCGGCGATTAAAACAAGCGTTGAACCAATATTCGCCAACGAAGCCTTGGCCCCGATTGATGTTAGAACAAAATACAAAATAAAGTAACCAATTTTGGGCGCTCCCCATTTTTCAACCGCACGCACCGGCGTAAATGACAACGCAATCCCTAAAAGCGAAACAACAATGATTGTCCAGGCATAACCGGAAATCATATCTTTAATTGACGGCAAAAACCGTGCCGCCATCAATGAAAACAAACTGCCGAAAGAGGCCAATCCCAAAATCCAAATTATTTTATCATACTGGATTGAATTTTTCTTAATTGTCGTCGTGCTGTTGGCTTTGGTACTTAAATTATCCAAAACCCGCCGGTCGGATTTATTCCAATGGTCAAACCATTGTTGTCTGCCAGCGGCGGCCACCAAAATGCCCATCCATAGATATGGGACAATCGTATCAACAATCACCATCGGCAAGAAAACCGAATCCGGTGTGCCCAACGCTTCTTTAACTGCGATCATGTTGGCACTTCCGCCCGTCCACGAACCGGCCAGCGCGCCGAATCCCGATGCTGTTGCAACACCGATGTTTGATTTAAATAATCCAAAAACAACCGGCGCGCCGAACACAATTCCAAAACTTCCGGCAAAAAACATAATGAGAGCTGCTTTTCCTAATCCCAAAATGGATTTGATATCCACACAAATCAAAAGTAAAAAAAGACTCGCCGGTAAAAAATATGTCGTTATCGTTTGATAAACAGGATTTTTAGAATCCAAAAGCCCGGTGCTCGAAGCCAGCATCGGCAAAAAATAAATCCAAAATACCGACGGCAAAAAATTAAAGTACCGTTGAAAATGTTTATGATTGGCTAAATAGAGAATAAAAGTTTCGATAACGAGAAGGAAAATAATAATGCCGTACGGGTTATGGATCATACCATTGTTCCTGACATAAGTTCGCGGACACCATTTTTATCTTGAATATAAACTTCCGGTAAAAACTCGATGGTCTCTTGGGCTTTTTCATCCATAAGTTTTTTCAAAAAGTCTTGCTGCTTTTGATTGGATGGATCGAAAAGCGGCTGCGTGCTTAAATCAGTAATTAAAATGATTAAAGGATCATTGGGAATCTGGGCGATCTTAAATAAACGTTTAACCGGCACATACAAAAAGCTCGGTTCATCCTTAAAAATATCGACGGAAGTCTTTAGCGTAATTTTTCCCCAGGACTCGACGACCATTTTTTGTAAAAGTCCGTACGCGGAAGAATAGCGAACGAGCCGCTGTTCGCCGGGCTGGATTTTGCGCGAGGCATTCGCGATCAACAAACTGAATTCAGTGTAATTGAATGTATTGATTTCTTTGTGGATATCGAAGGTTAACAGATCGAAGCTGTAAATGCCTTGCATGCGGGCCGCCCCTTCAATGACACAACGATTAAGAAGATCCTCGCAGGCGGCCCAGAGGATATCTTCTTCTTTACGGATGATTGTGAGCGCCAAAAGCATGCATGATTGTTCTTCGCGGACCGCTTTATACCGCTGAATTTTTCCGTCGGGATGGCCTTGATAATAAATCGCATCAAAAATCGGCAAACGATTAAAAAGATTGGAATGCTGAAACTGAGCGTCGATTAAATTAATAGGTTGATTCATCTCTTAAATTCAGTAAATTCAGGACCGTTTCTTTGTATATCTTTTTATAATAAAAGGTTATGGAGGAACGGGTCCACTTTTTCCAAAAAAATTAAAAATTCCTTTCCCTAACAAAATCTAAAAGTACTTACTGGTGCCATTTCCTACATAATTACTTAATTCACTTTGAGTTATGCGGAAACGGTCCTATTTCTGCTTAAAAGAATTCCAATACCTGATATAACACGTTTCAAATTATAAACCCCATTCGAACTAAGATAACGATTTTTATCAAAACCTTTTTGTATGAAAAACGGCGTGTCCAAATCAATGAAATCAAAACCGCCCAACCCGGCGGCCAGATGGGCTGGACAGGTCATCGAAAGCGAACTTTCCATCATGCCGCCTATCATTAGTTTAATACCGTTTGCCCGCGCCAGCAACGCGATCTCCCGGCTGTGGAAAAGACCCGTCTTCATTAATTTAATATTGATCACTTGAACGGCCTTTTCTCGAATAGCCTTAACAGCGTCGGACAATGACGAAACGCTTTCATCCGCGCAAACTGGAATTCCGGCCAGACGGCTCACTTTTTTTAATCCTTCCCAATCGTTTTTGGGAACGGGTTGTTCAACGAGGGCCGGCCGCAGGCCGGCCCGGGCTATTTTTCGCAGAAACCTGAGCGTCTGCTCGGCGGAAAATCCCTGATTGGCATCCAGAATCATCGGCGAATTATGTGTCAGTTGTTTAACGGCCATCACTCGTTTAAAATCCAAATCCTCATCGCGCCCGATTTTAACTTTAAATGTCCGGAATCCCTGTTTATAAAACCGCTTCACGGTTTCTTGCGTTTCAATCAGATCACCGATAACAATTGTGATATCCGAAACCAATTTTTGCGGATGGTTTCCAAAAAATTGCCACAACGGAATCTTCCATTGTTTGGTCAAAGCATCCATGAGACTCATTTCAATCGCGGCGACGGCGGCTTTATTTTTAGGAAGCACTTCATGCAGCATCCCGGAAATCTTCAAATAATCAGCGCCATCGTTGCCCACTAACAATTTGCCTAACTTCTCCAAATTCTTCCGCGTACGTTCAATCGTTTCGCCCGTAATGTGCGTCGCTACCGCCGCTTCACCAAAACCTTTTGTTCCATCGGCCAGTTCGAGACCAAACAAAATATTTTCAAGACTGTTATGCTGCCCGACGGCAACGCGAAACGGCTGGTTAAGCGGCGCGCGCAGCATGGAAAGCTTAATTGTCTTTATTATCGTCTTAACCACAAACCACTTCTATCCCAGATTAAATCATCCTCCCCAACCCCGGGGAGTGGAGAGGGATTCTCATCATTGAGAAATTTTTGTCAGGCTGATTAATCTTTTTAAAAGGGAATTCTTATGTGAGCCTTCGCCTAATGAAAGATCTGAAACAACAACGCGGTTTAAAAGCCGGACGCGGTCATGGAACCAAATTCTCTCGCGGTAGCCCCACGTCGCGTGGATCGCGTAAGCGCGGTTATCGATTGTTCCCAGGTACAACATGATGTGTCCTTTAAGCGGCAGCAAGGTAATGCCGCCGATCGCTTGATTCTTGAGCGCATTTAGTTTTTGTCCGTCGGTTGTTTTGTCATTAAATTTCGCCAGCTGGTTTCCGGCTTGAGCTTGAGCGGAAGAATTCCGCGGGAGATAAATACCCACCGTCGCAAATATCTCATCTAAAAACGCCGAACAATCCTGCTCGCCATACATGCCGCCCCAGCCGTAAGGCGCGTTTAATAATTTAAAAGCCTGTTCAATGATCGTACGCGGCGTATAGGTAAGATAACCTTGATGGACATCATCAGCCTTAATGAAACTTTTTTTCAAACTTAACGTCCCGTCGGTATTTCGGGTGGGAATAGTAATTCGATAAATTTTTTCGGTCGTAGTTTTTAATTCTTCAGAATTCTCAAGCGGGAATCGCGAACCCATACGCGCGTAATCATCATAATCAATCAAACTGTCATTCCAAAAAAGATCGGCTTTCGCTGCGGTCACAATGACAAATGAATTCTGTACATAATCTTTAACGGTTTTTAAATCGCCTACAGCCACGTCATTCTTTTTAATCCAGCCTGAACTTAATGACGAAATCACATACACCCATTGTCCGTCACGGCTTTCGTGCAAGACAGCGACCGGTGTTCCTACATCAAGCGAACTGTTTTGTAATTCATCAAAGTCAATATCACCGGCCAGTGCGTATAAACCACTTTCCAGCGGATAAAAACGCTGGTCAGTGTAATGCACAATTAAACCGTATTGCACGGGGACTTGTGATGGAATAGATTCAAAACTCATTCGCCGGCGGATATCTTCAAAAAATAAATCCTTGGCGTGTCTTCCGGAAGAAACATAAAAATCTTTGGATTTTAATTCAGACAGGGAACTATCCAGCGTCTTTTTTAAATTTGAGCCGGAGTATGTGATGGGTAAAGAAAAAATATCTTCAGTTAGCTTAAGTTGATTTTGGATTTTGAGGTTTAAAGTTGCGATGGCGGGTGGATCAAGGACAACTTGGTCAGGAACCGGATGACGGCTGATCCAAAACCCCGGAGACTTCATATGAAATTCCGTCGGAGCAGCTCCTGTCGGGGCCGCAAAATAAATTTTCTCTTGAACCGTACAGCCGGTTATCAGAATGATCATAACCGCTAAGCATGCAATGCGATTGGACAAATGATTCATACGCACTTTATAATCCTTCCAAAGCCGATGGAACGGGAATCCCTTTTGCTCTCATTTGCTGGACGTAATAACGGGCCTGCGAAAAATTGTGCTCGGCAAAATAATAAAGCGCGAGATTTTGATTGGCCGTAATGTGGATTGGATTAAGCTCAATTGTCTTGAGCCACAAAATTTCGGCTTGATAATTTTGCCCTTGAGACATTTTTAAAACACCCCAATTATAGTAGGCGTTTGCCATCTCTGGGTATATGGCAATTTCTTTTTTATATTCTTCCTCGGAAGCCGTATAAAACCCTTTTTTCATATAAATAATGCCCAAATTTAAATGGGCCATCGGCTCTTCTGGATTTAATGCCAGGGCTTTTTTATATTCTTCTTCGGCGTGATCAAGATCATCTTTAAGAAAAAACATAGAACCTAAATTATTGTGAGCCAGTGACAGCTGTGGTGATGTTTTAACGGCGTTTTGCCAAAAAGTCCAACGGTCTTTATAGGTGTCGCTATAATAGAAACTCGCAACAGCAAGAACAACAATTAAAAGAACAGCGACAGCGCTGATTGAACGCCGGGCCTTGGGCGGCGACGCTGCGTCACTCTCCGCCCAAGGCCCCCGTCGAATTTTTCCCAAATTAATCTCCATCAAAATCATCAAAGCCCCAATGATCGGGACATAAAAACGATATTCATAAAACAACATTGTTGTGGCCATCGCCGGCAAAGAAAAAATGATATACCAAGCTAAGGCAAACAAAATGTAGCGCGTCCTTTTTTTAGAAAGAAAAAGCAGAAACGTCACAAGTCCTAGAACAATCACAGCCTCAATCATTTTCATGTCCGGCTTTATGATCATTCCCGGCATGTTGAAAGGGAAAAAAACTTTAGCTAGAAAAAAGAACAATCCCTGGGCATTATATTTCAGATAAGGCCAAAAAGTTGATGATGCAATGTCGCTTGTAATAAATTTCTTACGAATAAACCACCAGCTAATAGCGATGATAAGCCAAGGCAAAGACAACAAAAGCAGGCGCAGCAGTCTTTCTCGTCGGATAAAATATAAATAGGTCAAACAGGCCGCCGGAAAAATAAGCGCGGTTTCTTTCGTCATCAGCGCCAGCAGCCAGCATAAATAATGGCCGATGAGAAACCAGCGCTTTCCTTGATTTTCAAATTTAAGCAAGAAAATAAATGATAAGAAAATCGGCAAGGCCATCAGACTGTCGGTACGGCCCGGAATCCACACAACCGACTGCGCCAGCATGGGATGAACAGTAAAAATCGACGCTAATAAAAAACTCATTCTTCGATGATAACCGAATTCTTTAAATAAAATAAAAACCAAACACGCGTTGACTAAGTGAATCAAAAGATTGGTCAAATGATAAATCCACAGTCTCTCCTGCCCGCCGTACGTATTTAAAATAAATGAAAGCTTGATAAGAGGACGATAAAAATTCTTAGAGATTGGATCGGGGGAGGTAAAAAAATTAACAATCTGGGGGAAGGTATGGGCTGGCCAGCGATAATCGTTGACCCAATAATTGTCGTCGAGATAAACTAACTCAAAGCCCAAGCTCTTGGCATAAACAAGACATCCAAGAATGATTAAACCGATAAGAATAATGAGCTGAGACGAAAAAAACGATGATTTTCTAGATAGTAGCATTTATGCAGACAATACTATAGGTAGCTACCTTGCAATTTCTGTCACATTTAAAAAACGAATTCCACAAACGACGAGTAACGAACGACTAAATATGACTTATATTTCCTCCCACATAAGCCACGGTCACCATAAGCCACAACCCGGCAAGCGAAATAATTCCGTAGAGAAAACCTTCCACTCCTTTTAAATCTCTTGCTCTTGTCAATCGCCAGATAAACCGGAGCAACGTTAAAATAACCAAAAATCCCGCCAGCCAAAAATGGACCGTCAGCGCCGCTTGAAAATGAAAAAGATGATCGAGCCGTGTTTTTAATCCCTGGCCAATAAAAGCAAACACATTTCCTCCATCGGGATTTAAGCCATTGTCATGCAAGCCGGACAAAACCACAAACCAAATTGACCAAAAGCTGATTTTCAAAGAAGTCAAAGCCTGCTGGTTAAAATTAGGTTTTTGGGTAACGATGTAAAGCCAAACTAAAATGGCCTCCAAGATAAGAAATACGATAGGAACATGCACCAAAATAGGATGCCATTGCTGCGGCGGGTGGCTGAAGATTTGTAGGAATGGTTTTAAAAGTTCATTCATAAACGGTTAATCGTACTCTCTACTCTCTCCTCGCTTCTCTCTACTTTTTGGCAGTTTCTTTCGTAATATTTTCAATCTCTTCAACCGCGATAGTACCATCTTTTAAATCGCCCTCTACTGAAACCTGAATGTCATTCTTTGCTTCTTTAAGAAAGTCCTGAACCTTACTTTGGCTTTGCTTGGCAATGTGATAAATTTTTCCGTCACTGTAAAGCGAATACCCAGTCTTGGCGCAGGATTCTTTGAGCAGACAAGTTTTAGGATGAGTTTTAATTTCGGCGGCTATATCATCCTTGTGCTTTCCGGCGCACATATTATCGATTAATGTTCCTTTAAGGGTAACATCCTTGCCGTGCGCAAATACTAGAGCCACAGTTAACATGGAAACACCAACCATCATCAATAAAACCTTTTTCATTCGACCCGTCCTTTCTTACAGTAGCGAAAGTAAAAAGTGCCCAATAGCCGACTTTCTACTCTCTCCCTGCTACTTTGTTATTGTGTATCTAACTAATCCGGATAACGGAACTCAACCGGTGTCAGAACATTGGACCCTAGACTTTTATTGACTGGACAATTGCGTGCGGCCTGTTCAAGTATCGGACGCTTCGATGGATCAATACCGGAAGGCATTTGAAAAACAATACCGATCTTAGCGATCCGCCGGTCAGGATCCGCAATCATTTGCTTGTCAACTTCAACCGCCGTACCATTGATATCAATATGATGTTTGTCAGCCGCAATCCCCATCACGGTCAACATACACGAACCTAAAGCGCCGGCAGCTAAATCCGTCGGAGAAAACGCTTCTCCTTTTCCCATATTGTCGACCGGAGCATCGGTTACAATTTGATCGCCGGAAGGTCCATGCGTCAGCCGGCAGCGAAGATTGCCTTCGTAGCGAATCGAAATTTTGACCATGGATTAGAGTTTAATCTTGTTAACTGCTTTTTTACAGAATTATTTCTTCTTTTCTTCCTCAGCGCTTCTGCGCTGCAAAAAAGAATTTTGAAACGCGTCGCTCCAATTATAATCAGTTTCTAAAAGCAAAACGCTTTGAATAAAAGCCAAATGCGAATAGCCTTGAGGAAAATTTCCCGTCAGGCGCAGCGAACTGATTTCAATATCTTCCGAGAACAATCCGAACGAATTCGCGCATTTCATCATGTGTTCAAACATTTCGCGCGCTTTGGCTGTCTCACCAATTAAATACAAAGCATTGACCATCCAAAAAGTGCAAACGATAAAGGCGTTTTCTGGAATGCCAAATTCATCTTCAGCAATATAGCGAAACGCAAATCCGTTTCTAACCAGCTGCTGATAACTTTGCTGAACCGTTTTAATAATCCGCGGGTCATTTCTGGGCAGAAACCCATAGTGAAGCATAAGAAGGTTGGCAGCGTCGAGTTCTTTACCACCGTAATACATCACAAAAGATTGAACTTCTTCGTTCCATCCATTTTTAAGAATATCTTCTTTAATTTGATCGGCCAGGGCTAAATAGCGTCGAGTCTGCGTTGGTTTTTCAAGGAGTTTGGCAATTTTAGCGGCCCGATCCATCGCGACCCAGTTCATCATTTTAGAATGCACATAATGGCGGACCGGCCCCCGTCTTTCCCATATGCCGCTGTCCGGATTTTGCCAAGTCACTTCAGCCGCGTTGACCAACGACCGCACAACCGTCCAAATTTCTTCATCCAAATAGCCCGTTGTCCGACGGTTCCCGACAAAATACGCATAGATGGCTTCAATTAATTCGCCATACAAATCATGCTGGCTCTGCCGGTAGGCATCGTTACCGATTCTAACCGGCTTTGAACCTTCATAGCCGTCCAAATATTCCAATGTCTTTTCGGTTAATTCCTTCTCGCCGTGAATTCCGTAAACAACCGCAATATTGGAATGCTTTAAAAGCATGCGGTTCAAAATAAAATTAATGTAGCGCATGGCGAGCTGGACATGACCGATGCGCGCGTAAAGATCAATAATCATAGACGCATCCCGTACCCAGCAGTAACGGTAATCCCAATTGCGGTCTTTGCCGATAATTTCAGGGAGCGATGTCGTCGGAGCGGCAATCACCGCGCCGGTATTTTGAAACATCAAAAGCTTCAAAGTAATCGCGGAACGCACGACCATTTCTTTATACTTTTCGGGAAGTTTGGTGCGGTATACCCAGTCAAGCCAATAGCTCTTGGTCTTTTCATACTCGACGTAAATTTTGTAAAGATTAACCGGTTCTAACTTTTCGTGGTAGGAAAGCAGAAAGAAGGAAGATTCCGTAAGTTCAATCGGCTCGCCGCTGACAACCTTACGCTGATCTAAATTGGTATATAGATAAAAACTATTGTACTCGCCTTTTTTAGAGGCGATTTTGATGTAATCCTTTTCAAAATTAATTCCTGCATCACTGTAAGCGTAATTAGGACGGGGGTCGAGTTCGATTTTCAGACGGGGTTTTCCGGAAATCAAATGGATATCGCGGTGGATTTCGGAAGGACAATAACTTTCCCGGCGCAAGGTGTGGAACCGCGGCATATAATCGCGGACTTCAAAGACACCATCTTTGGTTTCAAAAACAGTTTTAACAATGGCCGTATGAAAAAGATAACATTGGCTCGTGCGGATTGTGTCCACGCCGGAGATTTGAAAAAATCCGCCTTTCTTTACATCAAGGATCCGCGCGAACAATGACGGAGAATCGAAAAAAGGTAAACACAACCAATCTATGCTGCAATCTTCATTGATCAAAGCCGCACTTGTACAGTTACCGATGACGCCGTAATTGTAATTTTCTTTTGCCATTAGATAATTCTTTCAAAGAAACTATATCTAAAATTTTCTGAAGGAATATAGAAACTTCGTTGGGGCCATTTAAATAATACTGAGCACTGGATTTCTTAGTGGACGGTCCGACGGTAATAGTAAGCCCTTTACCTTTTAATGCCGCAAAGGCTGTTTCGTCAGTGGCATCATCACCAATGTAAATGGGAAAAAGATCGGGCGTCCTCTCCTTCTCTTGCGCCCAAAGCCATAAAACCGCGTAACCTTTGTCCCACGCCATGGGCGGCCTTATTTCTAAAACTTTTTTGCCTTCACTGACAACAATTTTCTTACTCAAAAGATACGGACGGCAAATCCGTTTAAAAATATTTCTGATCTTAGGGATCTTCTTGGTTTCAACCAGCCGGTAATGGACACTTAAGGTTAGTTCCTTATCTTCCAAAATGACACCCTGGATTCCGGATTGCTTGGGATTGAATTCATGATTAAGCTCATCCAAAATATTCTTAATATACGGAGTGCGTAAACTTTTAAAAGAAAAACCCTTCCCATCGATCTCAAAGCCGTGATTTCCGACGTAGACAATATTCCGAATGCCAGCTATCGTTTTAATATCGTTAAGAGAACGTCCGGTTATTATGACGACTTTTATCCAAGGCAGATGAGCTAATTTTTCTAAAAGTATTTTATTATGCGCAGGCAACACGGCCTCTGGTGGCGTGTTCGCGATCGGTGCTAATGTTCCATCGTAATCCAAAAAAAGCGCGATGCGTTTACCTTTAAATGTATTTTTGATATCCGGCCAATTTTTAAGAGCGTTTTTTATCATCTTGCCTATTCTTTAAATTCAAAACGAAGTAAATCGGAAATGATTTTGCCGGCCCAGCGGAAAATATTTTGGGTGGCGATCACTTCACGCATCCGTATCATGCGTTTTTTTCGTTCTTCCTCCGAAAGAGTTAACGCCTGGTAAATCCCCTCGGCAAATCCTTCTTGGTCATAGGGATTAATTAAAATCGCATCAGTCAGTTCGCGGGCGGCACCAGTAAATTGGCTTAAAACAAGAACGCCTTGTTCGTCGTTACGGCTGGAAACATATTCTTTGGCCACTAAATTCATCCCATCGTGCAACGAACTCACGATGCCGACTTCACTAATACGGTAAAGCGCCAAGAGTTTTATAAGAGAATAATTGTCGCGGATAAAAATCACTGGTTTCCAATCTTCGGTGGCGTACTTCCAATTAATGCCCTCCACGACCGCGTTAATTTGGTCGTTCAATGCCTTGTACTTGGCCAAATGCAAACGGCTTAAGACCCCGATTTGCAAAAAGACAATTTGTTTTCTGAATTCAGGATGTTTTTCCAAAAGCAAATCAACGGCCCACAACCTTTCTAAAATGCCTTTGGTGTAATCGATACGGTCAAGACCAATCATGACGCGGCGGTTCGTCAAATTGAATTCTTCGACGAGATTATTTTGGGCCTGACGGACGGCGGAAGATTCAATAAGATTGTTGATCCCCTCAAAATCAACGCTGACAGGATAGGGACGGATCAATGTTTCGTGATTATTGCGCACAATCGAAAACCGCTCGCGGTCGATTTTACATTCAAGTTCCCGGTCAATAACGTCGACAAAATTATTGCAATGATATCGGGTATGGAAACCCATCAAATCATTGGCCAAGAGTCCTTCGAGGAGTTCTTTGCGTTGAGGGCAGATGCGGAAGATTTCAAAACTGGGCCAGGGAATGTGCCAAAAGTGCGCGGTAATTATTTGATTGGGCGCTTTTTCTTTGAGATATTTAGGTAAGAGACACAGATGATAATCTTGAATCCAAACAAACGCTTTGCGGTCGCCGATTTCCTCTAAGACCGCTTGAGCAAATTTTTGATTAACATTTTGATAATGATGCCAGTCTTCTTGGCGGAAGGTTGGACGCTGAAAGGTCAAATGACATAAAGGCCACAGGACATCGTTGGAATAACCGTAATAATACCCTTGCTCTTCTTCTTTATTGATCCAAATGCGTTTCAGCAGATAGCGGGGATCATCTTCAGGGACTTTCAATTTTCCCGACGGGCGGCTTATGTGATAATCCGCATCACCGCTGCTTAAAGCGACCCAGATTCCTTGGCAGGCGCGCATGACTGGATCGATCGCTGAAATAACGCCGCCTACGCCACGCTGGCATTCGATGCGGCCTTTTTTAAAGACATGGACGAACGGCTGGCGGTTCGAGACCACCACAAAAAGATAATCGCCCATTTTGTCTTTAATCAATTGTTGTAAGGTTTCTTTAGTCCACATAAGATAGTTTTATAAAGAATTGTCCTTAATATACTAAAGCCAAAATTGATTATAATCAACACCCTAAATTATAAAACCTTCCCAACCCCGGGGGTTGGGGAGGTTTGTAATAATAATTGAAAGTTTTATTAGAGAAGTTTGGTTTAAGATATACTGGTTTTGTTTTATAAACGAATAGAAACGACGAATAAACGAAAATGCGGGCGGCCTTCGGCGAATTTACGGACCGGGGCCGCCCGGCGTCTACTTTCATGTCAACTAAATCTCCCAACCAAGAATTCACCGCCTCCCTTAAAATTCCCGACATCCGTTTTTTCATCGGCTCCATCGGATTTTTTATGCTGGCAAGCCGGTCGCTGGCGGTTGTCATCGGATTTCAAATCTATAAATTGACGCACAGCCCCATGGCCTTGGGCTGGCTCGGGTTAGTTGAAGCGGTCCCGGCGATCGGATTGGTTTTAATCGGCGGCCATGTTGCAGATCATTTTAATCGTCATCGGATTTTACTGATAACAAGGGCCGCGTCCGTTCTTTGCGCTCTGACTCTCGCTCTTCTTTCGAAATCGATAACAGCCTTATGGTATCTTTACGCGGTCATTTTTTTAGCCGGCGTTGCCCGAGGATTTGCCGATCCAGCGAATACGGCCTTTGAAGCGCAGGTCGTCCCGAAACATTTAACCGTTAACGCCAGCTCATGGATTGGCAGCACGTGGATAGGTTGTTCTATCATTGGCCCGGCGGCGATTGGATTTATTTTTGATGCCTGGGGCGCGTCGGGATCTTATTTTCTTATTACAGTTTTTTTTATTCTCTCCTGGATTTGTACTACACTTATTCGACCTAAACCGCAGACCATGCCGCAGCGTCAAGAATCTATGCTCAAAAGTATCGCGATCGGCTGGCGTTTTGTTTTTCATAACCAACCGCTTTTGGCGGCGATGGCGTTGGATTTATTTGCGGTCTTTTTCGGCGGAGCCGT
The DNA here is from genome assembly GCA_964612665.1 of uncultured Planctomycetales bacterium. Classification (GTDB taxonomy): domain Bacteria; phylum Omnitrophota; class Gorgyraeia; order Zapsychrales; family JAHFFX01; genus CAZTCI01. The sequence continues at coordinate 352,208 of CAZTCI010000003.1, forward strand.
TGCTCTTTTGCCAATTTATGCGAATGACATTTTACACGTCGGAGCGAAAGGCTTAGGCATTCTAAACGCGGCGCCTTCCGTCGGGGCCATGATCATGATGCTTATAGCAACCCACCGCGCTCCCATCGCCCGAGCAGGCCGCAATCTTCTCTTAACTGTAACCGGGTTTGGATTAAGCATGCTGATTTTTGCGTTCTCCAAGAATTTTATTCTCTCCTTGATCGCTTTGATGTTCAGCGGAATCTTCGATGGGATCAGCATGGTCATCCGCCGCTCCATGGTCCGGCTTTTGTCACCAGAAGACATGCGCGGACGGATATCTGGCGTCAGCTGGATTTTTATTACCAGCTCAAATGAACTTGGTGCCTTCGAAAGCGGCATGCTTGCCGCCTGGATTGGAACAATTCCCTGTGTTGCCGTTGGAGGATTGCTCACTTTAATGGTCGTTGTTCTAACCAGTTGGTGGGCACCGCAGCTGCGGGAATTACGTTTTGACCCAAGGACACTAGAAAGAAAAACTCAAGTATAGAAAACACCAAGGCGGGATAAAAGAGTTTCATTATTGACTAACTCTTTCATCCCGCCTTTTTTTGCTACTTGCTAATTTCCTTAACCGATCCAAACTCAAGCGATCCCGTCGTATCTTTCCGCGGAGAATTATTATAATCAACCGCTGTTCCATATTGAGAATTGCGCAGACCGCGGGCCGGCGAATTTTCATTAACACTAACATTAAAATTCACGCCATTAAATGGACCTTGTAATTTGGGATCAACGCAGCTTATGCCAGCGGCTGGACACGGCAAGTTCTTGGTATTGAATACAATATTCCCAGCGTTTGCCTCTGACCAATTAACGCCCCATGTGCCGCAGCTTCCATCGCTGTTACCTGTCGCGCCCGTCGCATAATAAGCAGCTGTTTGGTCATCTGTCCCAAACTGATGGTCGCCGATCAGAATATCGTTACGCAGTTGTAAAACTTCCGAACCATTACAAACACCGTCATCACCACTTGTTATAATTAAATCATCACCCTGACCATAAATCGTTGAACCGTATATCTGGACTTTTTGACCAGCTTTTCTGGCTGTAAACGACATTGCATTTCCCATAGCACGGCAGTTGATAAAACTGTAACAATCATCACTACAATAATGGCTGTTTTCGTTAGCATCACAAACGCCGTTATGATTGCAAGCCTGTCCGGCGCGTCCTGGCTGGTTTTCATCCCAAAGCGTAAAAGGTTTTCCACCGAAGAAAGAACAATCGCCCAAAACAATTGAATCATTGATCACCGCATCGCCGGAAACTTTAAATTGCTGACCAACATTGGAATGGAAAATACTTTGTTTCACATCAAAGGAAACATCACCTTTGGCATATAATGCATCAAATCCGTCGGAAGTATTGAAACCAAGGTCAACTTGGTCTAAGACAACTTTCGCCGGCTCGCCAGGATTTAAGCTGCCGCCATCAATGGTAAACCCGTCACCATATCCGCCGCCTTGACCTTGGGTATAACAAGCATCAAGTTGTTTCGCTGGATAAGTCTCCACACAACCGCTTCCCTGGACTTTAAAGCGATGGAATACATTTGTTCCGGCCACACCATCGTTCCCGCCTTGTCCATCGAGATCTCCATCCCATCCGGCGAGAGGATTTCCCACGATTTCCACATCTTCAACAAAAATATTTTTATAACGCCCTGCGTAAACGCCGCGGTTAGCCAAGCCGTGGATTGACAAATTCTTCAAAACCAAATTTTCGCTGTCCACAATCCTTAATCCCGCCTGCGCCCACGGGCCGTTAGGCGCGTTTCCCCGCGGGCAATACCATTGTCCGTCGGGATGATGTTCTCCACAGCCCATGTGGTCAGTTATTTCCAAACACTGAATCTCAACATTACTCGATCCGCTTAAATCAATGACCTGCGGAACACGCTCCACACCAAAAAGTTGCGACTTAACTAAACAGCCTTGGTTGTATTGTTCTCCTAAAATCTTTGTTTTTTGGTCAGGACTTTTTCCCGACGGAATAGGCAGCGCCGTACAATCATAGGGATAAAACGGACTACAACCTTCACGGCCTGGTTCAAAACCAACGATATGTTCACCGCGATCAACAATCAGCGTATCTCCGGGTGCTAAACGCCCCGCCGGTCCATTCTTCCAACCAGTTACATCTAAAAAACGTTTGAAGGCACAATCCTGCAAAGTTCCGCTACCTGGATAAGGTTTATCGGCAAGGCCGTTACATTCCCGCGGCGTTCCACCATCGGTCCGAAGATAATACGTTTTGGCTTGAGCTTCCTTCGACAGCAAAAGGCATGCGCACACGCAAAGGCAGGTTGAAAACCGTCTTCCAAGATTTTGTCTCATGATCCACTCCTTTTGATGGGTGTGCATAAAAATTGCCTTTTTTATTATATAGAGACGGTTTTCCGGAGTCATGTGTTTTTTTACGAACTTCCCGACGACAAATTTAAAGGTTTTTTTAATGAGAACTAAAAGGATTCTTGCAGGGCTTTTAGATCGGTCAAAGGACTTCGCCACTGGATATAAGGAAGGATATTCGAAAAGCTATCAGTCCATGGCCGCTGGGCGGTCGATGGGTCAAACGTTAAATCTTGCCAGCCTCTTTCTCTAAGCCAAGCGTATTTTTTTGCATCCCAAGTCAAAGCAGCCCAAAAACTGGAAGTAATAAAATTCTTTGGGTCCGGCGGGTTTCTTTTAACAAGCGCATAAGCCCTTTCATTAATGCTATTTTGAGCAATCACTGGGCCTAAATTAAGATAGCGGTTCGAAAAATTAAAAAGGATCAATCCGCCCTCTTTTAAATGCCGGTGATATTGCTGCAGCGCTTCCAACGTCAGCAAATGAACCGGCACCGCATCGCTGCCAAAGGCATCGACGACAAAAAGATCGTAGCGTTCATGGCTTTGGATTAAAGATAAACGAGCGTCACCAAAAATGTATTTGGCACGCGCCGGCGTTTCTTTTAAAAAGGTGAAATATTTTTGCGCCACTTTATATACATCCGGATCCAGTTCATAAAAATCTACAAACTGCCCTGGTGTCAAGAAAGCCGCCAGGCTCCCAACGCCTAACCCAATAATGCCAACGGATTGGTATGGCCAATGACCATCCGTCATCACTTCCCACACAGGAGTTTTCGGACCATAATATGTCACCGGGTCTTTATTTCGCCGAGGATCTAAAAATTGGCCGCCATGAATCGTCGCGCCGTGCACAAAGAACCTTACTTTCGCCGTATTGACCACCCGCAAAATACCATAATAATTACGTTGTTTAAAAATCGGCCCTTTCCCGTTGATAAACATTTGCAATTGCGGAAACGCCAAAGCCAAAAGTAAAACCAAAAGACAAATATTAAATATCAATTTAGGTTTTTTATCCATCAACCGCCATAAAAAGAAAAGAACAAAGAAATTTATAACAGCCAACCACACATGCGAACCTTGAAACATCAAGACCCACATAAATGCCATCAGTCGAAGCAAATAATCTCTTAAAGAATTTCGACGAGTTTCCAGCCACAAAATCACGGTCAACAAGAAAAGTCCGACGATGAATTCGCTAAACGTAGTAGAAACTAGCGGCATCACCCAGCTGACCAACACTCCGCCTAAAAAACTTCCCAGCGAAATCATCACATAAAAAAATGGTAAATCATTCTCGTTTTGCGGCCGTCTTCGATAAAGCTCATTACCAGCGTATATACAAATAAAAAATAAATACATACAATAAATAAAAAACGACCAAACAACTGAAATATCTCCGACCAAATAAATCAAAACACCCAAACCAGCAAGAAACGAAATGTTTCTTTTAAGCCACACCGGCGCAAAAGGTTTTGTTTTAAAACTTAAAATAAAACTGACCAAATAAATACTCAAAGGAATCACCCAGAAAAGCGGAATCGGCGCGATCTCGTGCGTGACAATATTGGTGACGGATAAAAACATGATTGTTCCAACCGCCCCCAGCATCAGCCAATTGATCACTTCAATCTTTTCCACTTTGACCTGCTTGTCAGCGGCAACTGCTGCACGCGAAGATGATTGTGTCTTAACCGCACTCCACAAAACAACGATCAACGCGACCAAAACAAAGTAACCCATCTTCCAAAAATAAATTTGTTCAAATAAATCAAAATGGATTTCAAAGAAAAAAGGATAGCTCAAAAGCCCGAGCAAAGACCCGAGATTTGATGCGGCATAAAGCGAATAAACCTGCTTAGGTTTCAAAGACTGTGCATGCATAAGCCAAGCTTGGAGACTAACGCTCACCGTCGACAAAATAAAAAAAGCCAGGCCAATCTGTTTGACCAGATGCACAAATATGTCAATGACAACGGGAAGGCCATTATGTACTTGAATCAAACCCAATCCAGACATGAAACTCAACAAAGGTAAAAAAAACAAAAAAGGATAAATAAACCGGTAACGGTCAATCCCCCATTTTTTGACAAAAAAATAAGAAAATACGTATCCGCATAAAAGCATCGCTTGAAAAAAAACGACGCAAGCGCCCCATACGTAGTAACCGCCGCCATAATAAGGAAGAAAAATCTTGGCAATGATTAATTCAATCTGAAAAAGCAGGAAGGCCGAAAGAAAAGCGATCGCATTAAATAAAGCTATGCGCATATAGATTGGATTCTGTCCTTAAATGATTTTAGCCAAAAGTAAATGCATACACCGCGGTCTCTTCATTGAAAAATTCCAGACGCAGTGTATGAGTTTCAATTTTATTTTTAAGATCAATAATATTGTACAGCCGTTCAGTGTCCAGCAAAATTACGCCATCCTTAACATCTTTGCCGGCCTGGTCATTTTGAATTGGATTGCCGTCGATGAAAACCTCAATTTTATCTTCGGCATTGGCAGGGCCGATAACCAGAAAAACCTTGCTGGCTTTAAATTTAATTTCTAAAGCAGCCTTATCGACGGATTTCGCAGATTCGGCGGTTACATTCCAGGTTCCTTCATAAGCGAAATGATCGGTGAGAATATCTGAAGGCTTAGAAAAATTCTGAACGCCGCCTTTAACGTGTTCTGGCGAGGAAAACCGTTCCATGCGGGCTTGACCAAGATAAGTTTCGGGTGTGCGGGCATGGTCGGGTGTTTGATCGGTGACTGAACTTAAAGCACCTTGAACTTTTTTTCCGTTTTCTTCTAAAAGTTCGCGGATCGCAAGTTCCATTTGATCATATTCCCCTTCCCCGAAATGCCTGCGGCGAATATGGCCCTGGCCGTCAATGAGATATTCAGCCGGCCAATAATGGTTGTCATAATTACGCCAGGTTTTGTAATCATTATCCAGCCCGACGGGATAATCAATGTAAAATTGCTTTAAAGCGTTTTGAACATTATTGGTTTCTTTTTCAAAAGCAAATTCCGGCGTGTGGATTCCAACAATCACAAGCCCGGCATTTTTATAGCGTTCATACCAAGCGGTTAGATGCGGAAGCGTACGCACACAATTGATACAACTGTAAGTCCAGAAATCAACCAGCACGATTTTTCCTTTTAAATCTTTTATTGAAAATGAATTGGCGGTGTTCAACCAAGTTGTGATGCCAATGGAGTCAGGTGCGGCGCCAAAGTCGGGAAGTTTTCCCGTCGGATTTTCAACCGACGCCTCTTGTTTAGAACCGGTTAACTTATTAAGTTCTTTTTGTAACGACGCGTTATTTTCAAATTGGCTTAAGAAACGACTATAGCCGGGAAAAACATTAAGCACTTTAACTTGGATCGCTTTGTCATAGTTCGTGTAAATTAAAACAGCGGTCACAATCATGATGAACCCAAAGACCTGTTGAATCCGGCCCGTGTATTGATTGACCTGGCGCATTTTTTTAAACCAAGTCGCACTTAAAAACGAAAAAATAAAAAGCGGTATGCCCAGTCCAAACACATAAGCCAATGTAATCACCACCACGGCGAAATTAACGGCCTGCGTTGCCGATAAGACAGCGATCGTCGCTAAAATCGGCCCAGCGCAAGGCGCCCACACTAAACCCAATGACAAACCCGTCAAAAGCCCAGCGCTAAACCCGCTTCCTTCCCTTTTAATCTGAGATTGAAATGGACTTAATGTCCTGCTGATCAAGCTCTCGAAGGCCGCGCCCCAAGAAGGAATCAGTAACATAAATCCTAAAAACGCAATAATAATAGTTGCAAGAAGTCTTAAACTGTTTGGATTAATAGGAAAAATTTTAACAAGATAGGAAATTGTCAGCGTAAAAAAAGTAAAGCTGATCATAACGCCGAGCGTAAGACCCAGCGGCCGGCGGTTACCTCCGGCGGACGAAGCCGAAAAAACAATGGGTAAAAGCGGCCAGATACAAGGCGCTAAAATAGTTATAAATCCAGCTAAAAAAGAAAAAAATAAAAGCGTTAGCATTTGAGAATCAACTCCCTGCGCCGACCACTCGCTACTTTTTTTTCACCAACTTTAATTCGCCGCACGAACGATTGGTATCATCAAAGACATTTCCCTCAGAGTAAATGAGATCACCTCTGTGTAATTGAGAGATTGCAACAAGTTTGCCATCTTGTTGTATGCTGGAGTTGCCATCAAAATAACAAGTGAAAATTTTATATTCGCCGTATTTCCAATTGGTGGTATACGTTTTAAGCGTCAACGTTTTATGATCCACATCAATGTCCGAAATCTCAGCAGTCGCGCCGCCCGACGGAATAGCTGATGTATGTAAATCCCAGCTTTGTGAAAATCCCGCTGAAACAAAGGAAAACAAAAATAAAACCCCTAAAAACAAATTAAACGTTTGTTTTTGTAATCGTCGGCCGATTGCCATAAGCCCTCCCTGTTGAATATTGAACTCTAATACGAGTTTATTCCAAATCAATAGCAGTCACAATCTCATTTTTGAATTCTTTTAGGATAGGAAGGAGTTACATTTTCCCTGACTTCATAATATGTAATGTGACTTCCTGTGCAGGGGCTGGATTTTGACCGCGCTGGACGATTGATATATGCCATTCGCCTTGGGCGGAAGGATCAACATTAAAGATAGGAATGCCAAACTTTTTGAAAGAAAATTTCGTTGTGCCTAGAGGAATGTGGACCGTCGTGAAGGACTGGCTGACAAATGTTCCATCGTGAAAGATTTTTATATTAAAACCAGCCGGAATAGTCGCTGCATATGAATTACGGACGGAGATGGTGCCTTCGATCGGCTCTCCCACTTCAAAAACATTTTTTTGGAGATCGATAGTAAGACTGATTGGCTGTGCATGGATGTTAGCAGCGTTGGCATTGGAAAGAGCCAACATCGTAGCGCTTAATACAAAAACAAAAAGTATTTCGATTTTCAATTTTTTAAGTAAACATATCATTGGGTACAAATCTATTCTTTTCTAAAAATATTCCCTAAGTTCTGATGGTCTTTTTGGTATGGGACTGGTGTCATTTTAATAAGATTCTCAATAAATTTATCTTTGGGCCGATAATAAATCCGGACACGGTCGCCTTTATGTAACTGGTCGGTATTTCCGATATAAATAAAGGTTCTTAATTCGTGGTCCCATTCATCTAGAATTTCGAGCATGTTACGGCCCACGGTTTGAATAATTCCCGTCGTACTAGAACGGCGGCCAATCAAAAACAAATCATTATTAGCGTCAACTGTTTTGAATTGACAGCATAAAAGAAAAGCAATGCTTATTAAGATTTTCTTTGACATTAGCCTTCCTTCCCGGAAGCATTATTTTAATCGTAACAATAAAATCAAAAAGCTTAAGACAACAACCGAAATAATGCCGACCCAAATCCATTGATTAAATGAATCCTTGAATTTTCCCAGCATTCCAGAACTCGACCGCCCCAAACTTTCGCCGCAAAAATGGCATAACAGCGCTTCATCATCATTGATGGGTTGTTTGCAGTAAGGACAAATATGGCTCAAGGTTCTTCCTTATCTTATTTTGACTCAGTCACCGAGGCTTTCACTCGACCGAACAAGTCATCCATTTGATGACGTAATTCCGGCGTTAAAGTAGAATCACTTCCCCAAAATGAAAACCAGGTAATTTTATATTGATCTCCTTGCGGGATAAGGCTGAGCGCCCCGTTGACGGAAGCATGTTCAAATTTAAGATCATAGACATAACGTTTGACTTCTTCGTTACTCACATTGGGCGGGATAAAATCTTTTTCTCCTGGCCGCGTATGAAACGGCATTATAACAGACTCGGCACTTTCTAATTTGCCCCATTCGTTTTCGAGACTTTGTATAAATTGCGTAAGTTTTTCTAAAGGAACTTGGGTAATGAGCTGTTCACTAAAAAAGCCATAAGCTGTATTAGCGTCGGATTTCCTGAAAGTCTCCCAAAAGTCTTGCGCGGTGTGGTCGGCATCCATTTGAGGCCCGATGGCCATGGAGGCACATCCTGTTATGATGAAGATTAAAGCAATGAAGAAAAGTGACTTCGCGTTCAACCCGTTTAAAATTCTCATACACCCTCCCTCTTAAAAACATTCATAAAACTAAGAATCTCATAAATAGTCGAAAGCAGCGGGTCCTGCCGCAGTGATCCGCTACCAAAGAATTAGCATTTATGAGATGGCTTTTACAAGCTTTTATAGCATTATTAAGAAAGGTTGTAAATGAGAGGCCAAAATTCAATGAAGCCCTCCTCAATATCGGGTGTTGAGGAGGGCTTCAAGACACAATTAACGCAAGACCAAACGGTCTTGTATTTCTTTCAAAATACCGCTGGCCGCTTCTTTATCTGGACTAACACCGCCGACGCGGACCTCAACTTTAGTGGCATTCGCGCTAACGCGATGAATGTCTATCCAAATGTCCTTGCCGTCGGTATATTTACTTTTTAATTGAGTGACATTGGTGTCGTGTGTTTCTTTAACAAGAGGTAATTCTTGGGCGTCTAAAGCCGCCTTGGCTGCGGAAACTGTTTGATCATAAGATGCGTGAAACTCCTGAGTTAATTTTCCTGAAAGCCAGACCGCTGTTCCTGCGCCGCCTGCGGCCCCAGCCACTAAAGCCGCGCACCCATTGAGATTAAACAATAAAGTAATAATTCCTATGTATCGAAAAACATTTATCTTCATTAATCTATGTACCGTCATAACAACTTGTCTTGCATTCATCATCGTCCCCCTTTTCATTGACTTGCGCAAATAGCCTACTCTGGCATTGCCGTTAGATACTGCACCACAATACCCCCAATAAAACACCCGATAAAAATCGGGTTACGGGTTGATTCAGGAACACTTAAATGCTGCACAATAAGAATCGTTCCCAGTAAAGAAGTGATACCAATCAAAGCCCAATCAAAAGAAATTAACATGATGATCACACCAATTAACCCGCCAACAATGTATAACGCCCAGGACGTCGATACCTGATTAGACGTCCCTGGAAAAATATTCATAAGCACATAACCTCCGCCGAGAAAGCCAAGCCAAAGGATGACAATCCATTGAAAAGCTATCGCGAGAAGAGCGCCGAATATACCGAATAAAATTGCATAAAGAACCATAATGCCCGGGCTGTTCGGGGCTGCATATTGAGCAGCCAATTCCATGCCAGCTAAAAAGCCCATAATCCCGACGGAGATCCAAAATAATTTTTTGCCTGCCAATAACAACAATAACCCTGCCAAAATATCAAAGAGAATCATACTGTCCTTATCCTTTCAATCCATTAGCATTATTAAACACGCCGCATAAGTCCTAAAATAAAACTAAAAGCAAAAAGCACAATAAATATGTAGAAAAGCGTTCTAGCCGTATCAACTGAAGCCACCGCGACTCCGCCAAAACCTAAGAAGGCCGATATAAGAGCAATAATCAAAAAAACCGCTGCCCAATAAAGCATGGCGCACCTCCTTTCATTACGATAATGTGTTCAAAAGCCCTGATTTGTCGTCGACAATCAGGGCTTTTAGTTTAGATCAACGTACTCACTGAGTATAATTCTCAGGATCTTCATGGAAACGTTCTTGGCATTCTTCAGAGCAGAAAGAATATTCTTTTCCATCAAAAATGGATGTTCTATATGGGTGTTCGATTTCATTCCCGCAAATCGAGCATATTAATTTCTTTTGAGGTTTGCCCATGACCCTTTATCTCCTTTCATGTTGAGATTTACAAACCCTTCATCTGACATTTAAGGGTATAAAGTTCATTCATGGGTTGCTCTCAAAGGACTTCTCTTCCCGGTGAAATATTTCACCGGGAAGTTTTTATGTAAACGGGCAACCATTAGCTTAATTTATTTCTATCGACGGCTAATGTTAATTCCCCCTTGTTTAATCCCGGCCTAAACGTAGCGGCCGCGGATAATCTTTTTCATCATATGTTCTTCTCATTTTTTCTCTTTGACGCTCTAACTGTTCCCACCCATGTGAGAGTGAGGGAGGGATTTGATGACGCATGTATTCTTTTGGTACATTATTCGACTCGTGGAATTCATTCATTGTCTACCCCCGTTATGTTGTGTTTAGTCATTGCGTTGTTTTTTAATTAAAAAAACGATTATATTGCAGTTTCATCTTCTTCTGATTCGCTCTCGGTTTCTGACTGACGGCCGGCATTTTCACTCTCATTCCCAGTTTCTTCTTCGCTCTCAGTTTCACGGCTGGATAATAATTTTTCCGAAATACTGGTCAACGTTTTATCGGCCTCCCCTTCCTCTTCGAGCGTTTGCTGAAGAAGTTCGGCGGCATCATCGTATCCCAACATTTCAGCAAAAGTACGGACCGTTCCATAACCGGCGATTTCATAATGTTCCACCCGCTGGGCAGCAGCTATAAGTTCGGCATCTTTAATGACTGGATCATCATTTTTCTTTTTAATAGCTTCTTCGCCTTCAGAAACGATCCCTTCCATTCCCTCACATTTAATCCGTCCTGGTTTTTCATTAAGATCACCTAATATTTTTTCTAAGCGGTTAATATGTTCTTGGGTTTTCTGCCAATGTTCATCGAATGCTGATTTTAGTTCTGGTGACGAAGCCGCTTTTGTCATTTTGGGTAATGCCTTAACAAGCTGTTGTTCAGCGTTAAACAAATCTTTTAATTGCTCAATATATAATTCTTGTAACCCGTTACCAGGGGTTTCATTTTCCATTTCCATATTTTTCGTTCTCATGTCGGCCTCCTTGTTATCGACTTTTGGCACCAATCTAACAAAGGCACCATTAAAACAAGATTAAAGTATGATTAAAAATTTTTCATTTTTTGATGGGGAAATGTTTTATAAATTTAATTGTCCGAGAGGATTGCAAAGGCTCGGCCGTAAAAAGAACCACGGGCTTGGGGCGGCTCTGTCTATAATTAGCGCAACCGCCCCAAGCCCGCCGTTCTTTATATCATCTCTACATCTTTACTTCTCTACTTCTTACTTCTCTTAATCTCTTTTAACGCTCATTAAAACCTACTTCACATACACCGTCTTAATATTAACAAATTCCCTAATACCAAAAGCCGATAATTCACGGCCATATCCAGATTCCTTAATGCCGCCAAAAGGTAATCGCGGATCCGATTTCACATAATCATTTACAAAACACAATCCTGCTTTTAATTCTTTGGTGGCAATCCGTTCCCCGCGCTCATAGTCTTGAGTAAAAATGGCGCCGCCTAATCCAAAAACGGTATCATTAGCGATTGTGATGGCTTCTTGTTCGTCACGTGCTTTAAAAACAACCGCTACCGGTCCAAATAGTTCCTCCTCATACGCTGGCATGCCGCGTTGCACATTCGTCAATATTGTCGGCGGATAAAATGCGCCCGGGCCATTAGGAATCTGTCCTCCCATAATAAGCGTTGCTCCTTGCTCAACACTTTTTTGGATCTGATGGTGAAGTTGATCGCGCAAATCATGACGCGCCAGTGGTCCAAGCGTCGTTTCTTCTTCTAAAGGCATGCCCATGCGCTCAGTCTTCATTTGTTTAACAAAACCTTCCATAAATTTTTCAAAAATAGATCCTACAACAATAAAACGCTTTGCAGCCACACAACTTTGTCCGGCATTAATCAAACGCGCTATGGCACAAGTGGCCACTGTCGAAGGAATATCCGCATCTTCTAAAACGATATAGGCATCACTTCCCCCCAATTCTAAAACTGTTTTTTTAGTCACAGCTCCTGCTTGGGCCGCTAACGACTGCCCCGCCTTAGTACTTCCAGTTAAAGTAACGGCCTGGATCCAAGGATGAACAATCAAATCGCCGACTCGTTTAGCGCTGATAAGAACGCTGCGGAATAACCCGTCGGGAAACCCAGCTTCCTTAAAAATCTCCTCAATGGCCAGCGCGCAACCGCACACATTAGAAGCATGTTTTAACAAAATCGCATTGCCAGCCATAAGCGTCGGTGCCGCACAGCGGAAAACTTGCCAAAAAGGAAAATTCCACGGCATGACCGCCAAAACAATGCCTAAAGGTTCAAAACTTACAAAACTTTTTCGGGCGTCCGTTTGAATAATTTCAGGCGCCAAATAACGTTTCGCCTCATCAGCATAATGCTCACAAACCCATGCACACTTCTCAATTTCAGCCTGTCCTTGCCGGACGGGTTTACCCATTTCATCTGCAATAAGTCTGGCGTATTTTTCTTTGTTTTTTAAAAGAATCGCCGATGCCCTTTTCATTTTCTGCCCGCGCTCTTCAAATCCAAGACGAGACCATGATTGAAAACTACGCTGTGCCTTCTGCAGAATTTCGTCAATCTGTGGAGAAGAATATTCCCCATATGATTTTATTATTTGGCCCGTGGCCGGATTAATAGTGTCCATGAAATCAATCCTTTGTTTGTTTAAAATTTAATTTCTTAATAAGTTCTGTATTCACCTGTGTGTCCACCAAAATTTCAAAAACGCAGAGTTCTTGGGAACGAATGGCATACGTTAATTGTTCTGTAAGTTCCCGAACATTGGCCGGACGATATCCGGGGATACCAAAACTTTCCGCATAGGATTTAAAATCAGGATTGCTGATTTTTGTCCCCGTCGAATGCCCGCGGCTCATCTGTTGTTTCCAGCTAATAAGCCCATAATCGTCATCATTAAAAATAATCACAGTGAAACCGAGGTTAAGGCGTTTGGCTGTTTCCAACTCCTGGCTATTCATCATAAATCCGCCGTCACCCATGGCCGCGACAATCCGGCGCCGCGGCGAATGAAGCGCCGCCGCAATCGCGCCGGGCAAAGCGATCCCCATGCTTGCCAGACCATTTGAAATAATACAACCATTAGGGCAGCACGCGGAGAAGTTGCGCGCAATCCAAATTTTATGACTGCCTACGTCACTGATCAATAAATCGTCGTCTTTCATGATGGATTGCAAAATGTTTAGCACGCCAGGAATTGTAAACGTCTCGTCTGTTTCTTTCAGCGCATAGCTCGCAATGTCTTCGCGAATCCGCTCTCGTATAAGCGCGTACCAAGAATTTCCGGCGGGATGCGTTCCCAGCTTTTTATTAAGCTCTCGCAACGTTGCTGGAATATCCGCCACCACTTCAACAACCGGCTGATAGTGCATATAAACTTCAGCACTTGTAAAATCAATGTGAATAATTTTCTTGTCTTTGCGTGGGTTCCAGGCATCGGGCGCATACTCGGCAATATCATACCCGACGGTGATAACAACATCCGCCATGTCGATCGCATCCATCACAAAATCCCGAAAACCAAAACCAATTGTAAACAGCGACTGGTCTACCGAATCCAATACGGCTCCCTGCCCCATAAAAGTATGCACGACGGGAATGTTATGCTTTTTCACCAATGCAGAAAGTTCTTCCGAAGCCAATTTGCGGACGGCACCGTTTCCGGCGATAATTAATGGACAACGGCTTTGACGAAGCAAATCAACCGCTTCATCAAGGGCTTGATCATCAGGATCAGGCCGCCGCACGCGTTTCGGCGATATAACATCCACATTGCTGTCATCGATCTCAACGCCAGCCATGTCTTCAGAAAATTCAATATGAGTCGCACCGGGTTTTTCACTTTCGGCAATTTTGAAAGCTTGACGGACAACTTCTGGGATACCCAACGGACTAATAATAGTCGAATTCCATTTCGTGATCGGGCGGAACAATTCAACCAGATTAAGATATTGATGACTCTCTTTATGGATCCGGCCCAAACCGGCTTGCGCCGAGATGGCGACAACCGGACTTTTATCCAAGTTCGCATCAGCGACACCGGTAACAAGATTAGTCGCCCCCGGTCCCAGCGTTGATAAACACACACCAGCTTGGCCGCTCACCCGCCCCCACACATCGGCCATAAAAGCAGCGCCTTGTTCATGGCGGGTTGGAATAAATTTAATAGATGATTTCTCGAGTGAAAATAAGATGTCTTCGGTCTCTTCACCCGGTACGCCAAAAATATATTTAACGCCTTCATTCTCCAGACATTTGACAAATAAATCAGATCCCTTCATTTTCATGGTTCACCTCCTGATTTACGTTTGGAGCAGAGATACGTTTTAAGTTTAACTCAGCAATGAGCGGTAAATGATCTGAAGCTACGATATCCAAAGAGGTTCGCGGGACTGATATCGACTGTACACGAAAATCTTCCGTGATAAAAATATAATCAATCTGGCTTAAAGGATAGCGCCCCCACCATGTCCGGTAAGGACGGTGTCCCTCTAACACGGCTTGACTATCCAGCAGGCGTTGACAGATTTTTCGATAAGCAAGCGAGCCCGGCACCGCATTGAAATCACCACACAGAATAAGGGGATGATAACATTCCGGGCTTCCAATCCATTCCTCGCCGAGCAAAGCGTTGATTTGAAGCAAACGCTCATACCGCCAGATACTCAAATGTGTGTTGATGACTTGAATTTTGACACCATGAAAATCAACCGTAACCCACATCGCACCGCGCGGCTCATATTTCATTTTGTCATCGAATTGAGGTAACGGTTTTGTTTTGATGAGCGCCATCGGATAACGGCTCAGAATAGCATTGCCATATTGTTCACTGCCCCAGCGGAAGGTTGGATGGAAATGATATTTCATTTCTAATTTACGGGCGATCTTTTCCGCCTGGTCTATTTGCTGAGACCGCATGCGGCCGACATCGAGTTCCTGCAGGGCAATGATGTCCGGTTGCTGGCGGACAATGACGCGGGCAATGCGGTCGGTTGAAATCGTCCCATCCAGTCCTAAACATCCATGAACATTATAACTCATCAGTTTAAGCGGCTGTTTGATGATGTCCCGTACCGACGGAGACCAAAACATGCTTAACGGTTCATTATTGATAAAATGTTCGGCGGCTTCGCGTAAATCAATCGGCCGCAAATATTTTTTTTGTTTTGGTCTGAGCGGCGCTTCCATCGGTAAAAGCGCAAAGGCCTTTGTCTCTTCTGGCCCCATTGAAGCATGCGCTCCATATTCGAGCGGAAAACTAATAGAATCTGATCCGGCACACCATCCGGCAATAATGAATTCACCGGCATTTGGATGTAGACAAACCCGCATTAAATCTTCTTTCATTTCTTCCAAAAAGAAATGATCTTTGCCAAAGACCTCACTCATCTGATCAGGTAAGACAAACGCGCCCCGCGCTGTCCAGGCAGTGACTTGCTGAGATTCCCGTCGGGTTAGTACCAGCGGAATTTCAAGCTCATTAACCAATTTCTGCGCATAGAAATCTATTTCTTTTTTTTCTGACGGTTCATTCAGATAGATATGACCTAACGGGCCCATGGCCGTGACAATAACATGAGGCGGATGACTGGTCTCGGCGGCCAGAGGTGTAACCAAATTCTTTTTCCTTACGGACTTTCGACTTTTCTTTTCGCCTAAAAGCTGCGCGCGCCTTTTAGTGACCTCATCATAATTTCTGGAGAATGAATACGCTTTTGTGCCAAACAATTTTTCGACTGCTTCTTCTATGGTCCTTCCATGCTTAATGAAATACGGTGTGGTTTTTTCCTGGCCGTGGTCACTATAAACCCACAAATCATAAGTCCGGGAAGCTTCCTGCCGGCTTACGTCATAAATACGTTTAATGGCATAATCAATTCCTTGCAATGACCAGTGGGCAAAACGCGACGACGGGCCGCGGCAATGCGCCTGCTCGTCATAACCTAAGAAATTCATATGAATAACCGACACTCCCCGTACAATGTCCATACTCACACCGGCCACAATAAATTCTCTTAACAAGATACATACCAAGACCCGTAACCACACTAATTCAAGTTCCCGAAAAAATAACCGTCCTTTGACTGTCCCACGGATACATTCAAAGAGCGCAATAAAAAATTCAATTACAAGTAAAGCAAAGGTCCGCAAAAAAATATCGATATATAAAATAAATAAAAACGGCAGGACTACAGGGTTGGCCGCATGCAACACGCCGCCCCACCCCATCTGCGCCCAGCAAAAATGCGCTTCTTTGGCATTGCCTGTAAAAATGTCTGAATAAGCGCTCCCGCCGGTTAACAAGCCGTTGGCTTGCGCCTTTAAAAACGGTTCGAATTGTTCAACGTAAGGAGCGTCAAACATTTTGACGGATTGCCCTGTCTGGCGGTCAACAAAATTGAACGCCGGCACACAGCCTTTGATCCCATAAAACAATTCGCCTTGAACTGCCGGAGTGTTGGAAGGTAAACCAGAATAAAAAGAATGCAGCAAATATCTTTCTTTGTTTAATAATTTTCTTAGAAAAGGCAGATGTCCTTTTTGCACGGCGCGATTGAATTGCGTAAGCGATAAACCATCAATCTGTACCATGATAAGACCAGATTTTCCGTCGTCAGTCTTTTGCTTGGGCAGTCTAAGCAGCCAGATAGCCCATTCAGTACGGCTGAATATCCGACGGATACGTCTCAAAAAAAATTCAATTTGGGTCATCATAATGGGGAAATCAGCAAAACGGGTTCAAAATAATTATTCCTCGTCGTAATCGTTCTGCTTTGTATGATGCGGTTCCTCCTTTAAAGAAGCTTTACGGACCAAATGATCCATAACACTATCGACATGAAATATTTTGGCCCACTCTTTTTTTGAAGAAATAAAAAAGAAAGCCGCAACCGCTATTAAAAAATAAATCGTCGCGAATAAAAGTCCGACGAACATCTTAGTTTCATTACTCCAGGGTGTATATAGAAACAAGACCACGTGGAAAAGAATCAGGCTTAAGATAAAAAGCATGAGACATACACCCATGCATAATAAACTGATGCATAATAAACGGCAGCTCTCAACACCTTTCAAATAAAGGAATGATGTCCTCAAACGAATGAGGTCCATATAGGTTTTTCGATAAGGCATGACCCCCTTGAGCTTGCCGGAAAAGAAAATCAAAAACAGCGTCGTTAAAATTTTCTTCATTTTGCTCCTTTGGCATGGCCGCGACGTGAACTGATAATAAGACCAAACATAAAAACACTTAAAACCACTGTAAGTAAAAAAACCCGAGGATTTTTTCTAATTTGGCGTTTTAAAGCGCTGCCCAATGTTTTTGAAAAATCATGGCTGCCTTGCACAAAATATTCCATCCCTATTAAAGAGTGCGTGACTTTATTCAAAACATCCGACGCTAAAGTGTTAAAAGGTGAATACATCGACTGTAAATCGACTTTTAATTGTTCTTCCTTTTCATCAATAGCTTCTTGTAAAAGCCGGTACGTCTCGACCGTGTCCAGATCTTTAAAAGCCATAAAAAGTTCTCCTTTCATGCAATGAGCAAATACTCCCTCCTCAATCTCGGAAGTTGAATCTCAACTCCCGAGATTAAGGAAGGACTCAGGATTTGAGAATTAATCTCTACGTTTTGAAACACCCATCACGAAACCGACCAAAAGAGAACTTAAGGCAACGCCAGCCACAATAGGCCAAGGATTTTCATGGAGCTTCTTATCGACGAGAGCAGCCATTTCTCGAACCTGAACCTCGCCTTCTTTCAATTGCCTTTCAACATTAGAAGCCATATTCTTAATTTTTTCTTCTCCCTGGCGGATAGCAGAGCTGGCAAATTCACCCATTTTTTCTTTGTTATTTTCATCTCTATCTCTAGAGTACGTTGTTTGCATTTTTTTCTCCTTTCCTGTAACCGCAGATATCGCAGATTGGTCCGCAGATATCGCAGATATATAAAAATCAGTTAATAAATTATGCTTATCAGCGTCATCCAATATTTATCATATTTCCTATCAGCGCCATCTGCGAATCACATCTGTGTCATCTGCGGTTGCACTCGCAGATATCGCAGATTGGTCCGCAGATATCGCAGATATACAAAAATCAGTTAATTATTATTCTTGATATTTTGCTATACGTATGTCTTATCGGCGTCATCCATTGTTTGATTTCCTATCAGCGCCATCTGCGGATCACATCTGCGTCATCTGCGGTTGCACGAGCGCTCCCGTTGCTTTAGTTAAATTCTTGACCAGCTCCCATTCGGCTTGTATTAACCGCATCGTGCTTGCCCAGGAACTTTCTTCGCTGGAACGGCGGATAAATCCGTCGATGGCAAGAGAAATATAAATAGACAATGCTTTTTGCACGCTTTTTTGCATTGAGAATTGTTTCGCGGTTGCACGGCAGGCTTTCTTTATTTTTCTAATATTGGAAAGCGGCTGTTCTTTAATCCATTGAAGAGCTACGGTAAACTCATCGATACGTTCATGAGCCAATAGCCGTCCGTTCACTTTATCTTGAACAACCTCCCGCACACCGGGAGCGTCGACGGCGACAACCGGAACATGCGCCGCCATGGCTTCCGTCAGGACTAATCCTTGAGTTTCGCTCTGCGAGGCAAAGACAAAAACATCCATGGCATGATAGGCATCAATTAAATCTTGTCCTTGAATCATTCCTGTCAAATGCAGCCGCCCAATCAATCGTTCTTGATTCAGAATTTTTTTGATGGCGTCTTCAGAAGGCCCCTTGCCACCGATTAACAAATGGGCGTGTGGATTCTTTTTTAAAAAAGGTAAAAGTGCTCTGGTTAAGAATTCTAAATTCTTTTCAGGGGCCAGGCGGCCGATATGGCCGATTACGAAACTTTTATGAGGAATATGATGTTTTTCTCGAAATGTTTTCCGGGAGCCGAGGGCAAATTGAGGAACATAAATCCCCGTCGGGACAACTTCAATCGGCGTTTTCACGCCGCGTTCTTGCATAAGGCGCATAATACTTTCGCTCGGCGCAAAAACTTGATCAGCCAAATTAGCATAACCCGAGGACAACTGGATCACAAACCGTTTAAGCGCTTGTTCATTGCCAGGCACATAATGAACGTTTTCTTCATAAAGTGTATGATGCGTAAAAACCAAAGGGACATTGTATTTCGATGCCATCCGTAACGCCGTATCACCAACTAAAAAAGGATGATGCGAGTGAATAATGTCTGGACGAAAATTGCCAAGCGCATCACTCAAGGCGCCAGGAATAGGAAGTTGGACGGAGAAATCTGAACCGTTAAAATGTTGAATCGCTGGAATGCGGATCACATCTTCTTCCGGTTCGGCGCCTTCGTATTCTGGCGCGACGATAATGACCCGGTGCCGCTCGGCGCGCAGTTCTCGGGTAAAACATTCAATTGATTTTTCCAATCCGCCTAAAATCGGTTTATAAGTATTCGTCATCATTAATATGTTCATAGAAGCTCTCCTTTCAAAGTACCTTTTTCATCAACCGCTTCATCAAGGTCAACTTTGGTTGACTGAGAGCTATCCCGCTTGAATTTAATGGACTTGGCATTGTCCTTGATAGTTTGTATGGGATAACCAGGCAATCGTATTTCAATAACAGGTGGTTCGTCGTGCCACTGTGATTCCCAAGAAACCGTCACCGCTTCGCCTACTCCAATGGACACAGAAATTTTTCCAAAAACCGTAAGAGTCTCTCCAAAAAATAACGATTCACCTTGCTCAAGCCACTCGGCTGGGATTCCGGAACAAAGAACAATTGTGCGTGTCGTCACTTCTTCACGAACAAACATGTTGCGGATCATCATCACCCATTCCGCGGTCGCCCAAATGTGCTGTCCGTCTCCCATACATCCCCCTTTTGTCGTCGGGTGGATCGCCTCCGGCCACTGTCCAGTGGTTGACGCTAATTTTGCGACTGCCTTAACAACATTAAAGAAACCTTGGTTACCGGCCCTTAATAATACTTGCGCGACATGGAGTGTCAGATAAACGTTAATCCCTGAGTGGCTTATTTGGTGATAAAAGGCTTCATCGATAAAATATTCTTTTCTCAAGAAATCGACCGTCATTAAAATGCGTTTGTCACATGGGCTAAATATTTGCAACGGATAACTAGCCACTAAAGACCCGATGGCTGATGAATCCATACGGCGGTAAGGTGAACTTGGAATAGCATACGTACGTAAACGTTTTTGCACCCGGTGCAAACTTTTTTCAATAGAATGAAATAGATGATCGGCTTCATTTTTAAAAATGTGGGCGAGCGCGGGCTTGTCTTGCTCTGCCACATCCGCCGCCGCCTGCAGGCCAGCCACTGACCAAAAATCATCCCAGTAATAAAAGTTACTCGGCCCAAAATGTTCAGCGCTGAAACCCGCCGGCATAAGTCCGGCATTAATGTCGTCGGAATAAGCGGACAAGCGTTTGCGCTGGATCCATTTGGCAGCGGCATAAATGCTTGTACGCCACGCCGGCTTTATCTCTCGTCGAGTCATCAACCAATAACGCCGCAAAATCCAAATCGCCTGACCGTTAGAATCCCATTCACCGTCCTGAGACATAAAATAACCCAACGGCGATTGCCGTTCAGGGAAGCGGTCTAAAATTTTCTCAAGATTCTTAAGTAATCCAACAGCCATCATCGCCTGCAAAATGAATACCGCATCGCGAAACCAAAACCGCTTATAGGTAAACGGCCCTGGATAAACATCACCCGGCGAATGCAAAATCAAACTACGTAAAGCCGTTTCATAAAGAAACTGAAATTCTTGGTCAGGAACTTTTAAAACACAGTGATTTTGCAAATGTTCATCCCAAGTGAATAGCGTTGGCACCTTAGTGTCCTGTAGTAACGGTACTTTAACTTTAATTTCTTGGACTTTATTGGCGCTCAAAGGATAGATAGCGGCCGCACTTAACATACCTGCTGGACATTTGATTTCGGCAGGCTCAATGTTTCGCTCAGCATTTTTTAAAATTTGCGCATAAATGTCGTCGGAATCGTAATCTGAAAAAAAGTAACGGCTGGGTTTTTTGTTTAAAAAGACTTTGTCTTTTCCATTAATTTCCCAACCTTCCTGCCGCGTAATACGGCGAATATGTTTTATAAGACTGATCCCCTCCGGGTTATAAGGACGAATGCAAATAACAAGCCAGGCCTGCCTAAACGCTTTGGCTTCAAAAGTGATTTCACACGTCGGAACATTGTTATCAACAATAACCCGGGCTTGGCTGATGAGACTCAAATTAGCCGATTTTAAAATTGTTGATACAGTCAACGTTTCTTTAAAGTGAACTGTTTGCTGGACTGACTTCATACGGGAAGGAATTAATTCCCGGATATTACCGATGATCCATCCGTCAATAGACCATCCATCAAAAAAAGGCGTCACCAGCCCGCGAGGATCGACGATGGGCAGTTCCATAAAATCCGGAAGCCCAATAGCTGTCCAATTACGATAGGTCAAATTAATATGCGTCATGCTAAACGCCCGGGGAATAAACGCTTCATCCCGCGGATTGAATTGGCGTTCAACCCAGAATGGCCAAATCCAGTCGAGGTTATGCTGAATCGCCTGGCTGTTAATGAGTCCCCTGGCTTGAAGAACCGCTCCTGAACGTAAAAGCTCCAAAGGCACCCATACTTCCGAAGGTTTAGAAAAACCTTGCAAATGAGAAAACACAACTGTGGGATCCAAAAAACCTTCCGCTTTAGCTAAACAACGCAGAACAAAACGTAACAATGACCACTTTGTCAAATTCATATTTTTCCTCGCCGCAACAGAGACGCTTTTGTAAAGCGCCCCTCTCTTCCAAATAAGCACAACTATAAAACAGGACGCTGTTTATACCGGCGGAACGCGTCGGCCGCATAGCAGGGAAACAACAAATAAAATCAGAAATACCACAAAAAGGACTTTGGCGATTTCAGACGCTGTACCAGCGATGCCGCCAAACCCTAAAAAAGCCGCAATAATAGCGACAATAAAGAAAGTAACAAACCAACTTAACATGATAGGCCCCCTTTTCTTTAATGGCTTAACCCTTAGCTCAAACAAAACACTCACTTAAGGCTTAAGAGATTAATTGATGGACGCTTAACCTTAATGACTTGATAAGATTACTATACGTAAAACGGATTAACGGCCTGTGAAAATAGAATTAAAAAAAATTCATGAAGTGAAAAGTTTGAGATAGAAAAGAATTTGAATGGCAGAAAAAAAGGAAGGATTCAGGATTATGCGAAGTTATAAACCCGACTTATTATCATCAATCGGATTCTCTTTCATCTTATCCAAAATTAAATTCTTTAATGCTTCCGCGTCAGCTTTATTAAGACCAGGAATGCAGACTGTATTAGCATAAAATCCAACCACTTCGATTCGAGTTCTTTGTCGAGAACTGATATGGCTCCTTTGCAATGAAGTTATTGAAGATTCACTTACTCCCATAACAACTTTTAATATCCTGTGCATACTTATTCCATTGGCCCAAGCTTTTATAAGCGTTTGCCCGGCCGCAATAATAGGCTGGATCATGATTAAACTCGATGGCTTTTGTAAAATCCGCCAAAGCGGCTTGATAATTGGTCAGCGCCATATAGGTGAGTCCGCGGTTATAGTAAGCCATCGGCGGATTATAGGTCTCGCCCGGCGGTGTGACTCTTAAGGATTCATTGTAATCGGCGATGGCTTTGTCATATTGACCTAGAAGGCGAAAGGTGTTTCCTCGGTTAATAAAAGCCGTTGTGTGGCCGGGATTCAATCGTAATGCTTCATTACAATTAGCCATGGCCCGTTCGTAATCGCCTTTATTATTCCAGGCTAGACAAAGGTTATTGTAAAAGTTTGGATGAAGATTAATTTTAATGGCCGCGTTGTACTGCGCGATCGCTTGGTCATTGTCACCCTGATCTAAATAAAAATTCCCTAAATTCTTAACCGCCATGGCATCTTGCGGATGCTGGGCGATGTATTCTTTGAAGGCCTGGATTTGTTTTCCCATGTCAGGCACATACTGATAAACATCTTTAACTGCGGTTACGTTAAAGACTTTTTCAGCCAAAACTTTTTCTCCATTTAAAATTTGAATTTTCCATTCCCCCGGTACAATTTCCCATTCATAACCAAATTCCCAACCAGCAGTGTCTTCTTTGTCGAAAGTGACATGGCGTTCGAAATCTTCGACAGTTTTACTTTCACCGGTACTGGGCGTTATGATCGGCGGATGGATGAATCTTAATTTCAACTTCGCAAAATCTCCTTCGCCTTCACCTTTAACAGGTTTGTAGACAAACCCGAAACCAGTTTTTAGAATGGCCGGAACATCCGTCGTTTCCTCAACGCGAGAAGAATCGGCTAAAAGCAAACAAACATTAAAATGTTCGGCATCTCCCTTATCTTCAGGCGCCACGCGGCCGAAACGAGTAATCTCGACGGAGTGCACCGTGCCGGATTTTAAAATCTTAGCTGAGTTTGTTTCTGGTTTCATGTCGATCCCGTTTAATTGAATTGGAATCATCTGGGTGCCGATTTTTTGGGTGGGCATAATCATCAATTGAGCATTGGCCAGCCATGCCTCAGTTGTTTCACCTGTTGATTTTAAGAACGATAAATCAAATTTGATCTGTTTAAATTTTGGAAAGACTTTTAAATGGGCACCATAAAACTTATCCATTATATGATTAGGATCATAAACAGCTGGTTCGGAAAGCAGAATTTCATTACGCCGGCTATTCCATAAGCCAAATATTGATATTTGTGGATCCATGATAAAAAAATAATGTTTTTGATCCAGGTCGGGTTGTGTCGGATCAAATAATAAACGTAATTCTTTCACACCAAGATCAACGGTTAATATCTTATTTTTTTGAGAGCTACCAATGATATCCCAACTCTGGTTATTCATCGTCAATCGTTCTCTTTTGTAGAAAGAAAGCATTTGGGGTAAACCGAGCTGATAAATTTCTGCTTGTCCACGAGAGGAATAATCAATCTTGCTTTCTGATATCTGCGCTAATTGATCATGATCAAGGATAAAAAGATTATGATTATGTATCTTTTGAGGATACGGATTTAAGATATTTTTGCCCTCGAGAATATAAGAAATAGCTTTTGTCAACCCAGCGGATACACTACGGCGAAATCCAGAAACCTCCTCAATCACATCCATACTCATAAAAGGCAAATTTATATCTGTTGATGAGATAGTTTCCTTGTTCGGTAAAGCAATCTTAGGGGAAAGAATGTCAAGCAAAAAACCAAACTGGCCTGGATTAAGATTAATTAACGAAACAGGAGCATTGAGCGTTAAATAATCTTTAACATATTTTGCGACTCTAATATTTTTTTGATCAATATTAATTTGAAGATTAGAGAACTGTGGCGCACTTATCGTTGTTCCTGGAAAAACATTCAAGTTCCATTTATAAAAAAGTAAACAACCCAGAAAAATACCGACGATAAGCCAACGCAATGTGCGTGCCTGGTAACGCGTCATAAACTGATGAATAATTAAACCCGTTCCCCATAGAATTTTGAAGATATCAACAACAATCCTTTTAGAAGAAATCAATTCCATCTTAAAAGTTGCAGGAAGAGCAAATTTGGCAATAAGCGAAACGGCATAAAAAATAATTCCGGCGAGTATGCTGATTACGAAATAAACAAACATAACAATGATGTAATTGCGTAACGATGACGTTAAAGAAGCAATCAACATCAAGAATACAATAATCGGCAGACCTTCCTGCAATGTTTGCAGAACCAACCATCCTTGGTAATGAGCTGCAAAACCATCAAAACTAAGGACCATCGTTTCCATGATCAATGGGAGAATAACCAAGAACAACAAAATAAAAACGACTTTTGTAATAAGCAGAGCTGAACGGCGGATCGGGCGAGTCAACCAAAACGCATTGGGATCGCCCAAAGGTTCTTCTTGAATGACAAGGGGAATTAAAATAAGTTTAACAATGAATTGAAGAATTAAAACAGCTTGTAAGGAAAGCAGAAAATAAGTATGAATCGAGTAAACTTGAATCCATGGAAGCCTCAAGCCCTCTAAAATCAACTGAGCGACGATTAGCACAAACCAAAAAAACAAAATAAACCGGAACCGACGACAATCTTTAAAGAAAATGTACGAAAGAAATGGCATTATTCGCTCCTTTTGAGTTAACTAAAGATTCTCCATTTTAAAATGCCTGACCAGCGCCAAGAAAATTTCCTTGAGCGTCAAAGTCCTTATTTGCACGATTGTTGATCCCGGCAACGTATTGGCGATGTCACCTTCGCTCTGTCCTTCCTTATACTGGCTCTCAACAAAACGCGCTTGGCTTCCAATTTTTTGAAAAGATAACCACGATGCGGGCAGATGGGTTGTTTCTCGATTCGGTTTAAGCGTCACTTCAATTTCACGAAAACGGTTTAAAAGCGAATCGATGTCTTCCGATAACTTAAGCTCGCCATGATCGATGATCGCAACGGCATCAGCCAGCCGTTCAACTTCCTCGAGATCATGGGAAGAGATAAAAATCGTCCAGGATTGAGACGCCGTCAGCTCAAGAATGCCGGTAATGAGTTCTTCTCTCACGACGGGATCGAGTCCTGAAAAAGGTTCATCTAAAATAAGAAGTTCAGGATGATACGCCAATGAAGCAACTAAGGCAAGTTTCATCCGCATGCCGCGCGATAGATCTTTAATTTTATTTTTAAGAGGCACTTCGAATTGCTTAAGGAGAGTTTGACAGAAATTGTTGTCCCAACGCGGATACATTTTGGAACAGTAAGTTAAAAAATATTCAACGGACATCCAGTCTGGCAGCTGTTGATTTTCGGACACATAACCGATGCGCAAAAATTCTTCAGCGCTTAATTGTTTCGTGTTCTTTCCCAATATCCAGGCATTGCCTGCGGAAGGTGGCCAAATATTCATGAGCGTTTTAATAGTAGTTGTTTTGCCAGCGCCATTGGGGCCTAGAAAAGCGAAGATCGTACCGGCGGGGACTTCAAAAGAAAGATCATTCACGGCCTTTTGCCCTTTAAACTGTTTGGTGAGATGCTCTACTTTGATTACTGAATTCATTTTTTGTCCTCGCTAGTTAATTCCCAATGTTTTTGAATGGATTCTAAAAGTTCTTTCTTTTTAATGCCGAGGCGTTTTGCTTCAACGACGAGCGATTCAACCGTTGTTTGAAGAATTTTCTGACGCTGTTCATCGGTTGCTTCTGGAATTCCGGTTACGACACTTCCGATACCTGGTTTAATTTCAAGCAACCGCGATTGCACTAACTGAGCAACAATTTTCTGCGCGGTGTTTGGATTAATTTTAAGTTCCCGGCTTAGTTCTCTGACTGACGGAAACATATCACCGGGTTTTAACTGTCCAGAAATAATAGCCTTTTTAACCGCAAAAACCACCTGCTCATATATAGGAAGTCCAGCTTTAATTGCAACCGGGAATCTTAACATAGGTACCTTCTGACCTTTAGCCTTGTGAAATAAATTTTGTCAAAAACCAGGTTGAAGTCATGGCAAAGGTCTGTAAATGAACAGTTAGTTAATAAACAATCTTAGGTGCTCCACGTGTAATGTGGAACATAGTACACCTCAAAAAGTCAAGGTCACCTAGTCTTTTATGAAAAAAAATGAATTGATTAGAAATGCTTGAAAGGCAGGAATAAAAAAAGCCTCAAGCGCTTTACTAAAGCGCCCAAGGCTTTTTTGTTACACGAGTTTTAAAACTATATTATTTATCCTCCATACATCACCTGAAGCTGCTGCACCGACGGAAATTCAGTATAAAATTCTCCCTGCGGTCCGATATACCCTTGATTGGATTTCTTAAGCGTAATAGAGGTATAACCTCCATAGCGATTGGGAACATTAACGGCAAAAGAATCGCTCAAAGCGACCACATTAGCTGAACCATTTGCCGGCGCCGATGCAAGAACGGATGATCCAGTAAGCGGTTCAGGAACAACTTCATAACCCATCAGCGTATAACGATAATAAACATCGTTATAATAGTAATAAGGCTGGCCGTCGACTAAAAATGTTTGATAGCCAGAAGGCAGTGAAACAACAATCGCTCCCACTGGCGGCTCAACAGCCACGTATCCGCCGAAATCATGCTTGTAAAACATCCCACCAGAAAAATAATAGTGCCCGTTCCCAAAAGAAAACGATATAAAATTATGCGGCAGATAATGGTAGTGCTCACCTACCCGATAGTACGACGGATTATGGTGCCAATAACCATGCCGTTCACGCCAGTCTTGGCTTTCTTTATGCCAATTTCTATGCCAATAGTGGTCATTACCAAATGTTTTGCCGCGATTGTCATGATCAAAATCCGACCGTTGCCCAAATCTTCTTTGGTCCCAATCCCCTCGGTCCCAATCTGCATGGGCCTTTCCTGCAAAAACAGTAAGAAACAAACTTAACCCTGCCAAAACAAAAAATTTTTTAATACTAGCACCAGCTAACATAGCGCCCTCCTTTTCCACTGACGTTTGATAATTCTCGTCAGTATTCAGTATGTTGAATAAATTTTTAAAATGGGTAATTTCCGATTGGCGCAAATTAGACAAAGGTCAAAATATCAAAGTTCCCTCACATTTTTGATTACTTTTTCCTGGATAAACGTTTGGGACTCCTTTGGTTTCATTGGTTTTGTACAACATTCCTCTGGCCCGTCGGCGATAGCCCCACAATTGTCACATTCGTATTGAACTTCACTTTTATTTCTTAATGAAGGTTTCATAATTATCTCCTGCGAAGTTAATTAAATTTGCATCTGGACTATTCTAAAGAGACGAAGATGAAAGAAGCATTAAAATAAAATTAAAATTATGGACTTGATTCTGTACGCGGCAGAAAGACGATAAGTTCGCCTTGGAAAGTGATTAAGGTATCGCTATAAGGAACATAGCGGGTAGGGTAATACTCGGGAGCATAGACTGTTCCAACGCCATAGTGATGATGATACCGGCCATAATAACCCCCGCCGATAAAAACGGGACGGTAATTAACATGTCCGGGAATCATATAAAGGCCGCCGTAATTAACGGTTTCTGTTTTGCTATTAATAATCGCATCAGCACCTTTTTGCCGGGCAATTACTTTCGCTTTATCCATAAGTTTGTCGGCAGTCAACCCATCACTGACATTTCCGGAAACATCGATTCTTCCAATCACTACATACGGTTCTGATGACGGAGGCATTTTTGAATCAGGATAAATGGTGACAAAATAATATTTCGGTTTGGGCGGAAACTTTTGAGCCGTATAACTCACATAGTTAACTTGCGTGGCGCAGTCTGCACATACTATTAATCCTAAAAGCAGAAAGAATATTCTTTTCATAGTAAATCTCCTAATACACATCGCTAGACGTTATTTGGCATACATTACTTTCAGCTGTGAAACTTTAGGAAAGTCGTCATAAAATTCACCTTGCGGCCCAACGAACCCTTTGCCGGAACGTTTAATGGTAACCGCTGTGTAACCACCTTTATCGTTAGGAATATTAATAATAAAAGAGTCAGGTGTATCTGCCGTCGCTGGCGTTGCCATTACTTGAGTCGTTGGCGTTGTTGAATTCGTTGATTCTATTTGAGCTGAAGTTGGCGCCGCTTGGCTTGAAATTTGATTTATAACCACTGGAGCACTTTGAACCATGGCAACAGGCTGAGGCACGACTTGGTAACCATAAGGAGTGTAGACATAGTAAACGCCGTTATCTGTGTAATAAGTTGTTCCATTAATTATAACTGGAGTATAAACGGTTGGAATGACGGCCACGGTCGCACCAATCGGTGGAGCCACAATGACATAATCGTCGTGAAATCTTGAATAATATAATCCGTCATAATAAGAATAATTTCTCCCGCCACCTAAGGAAATACTGAAGGCTGCATCAGGAATAAAAGAAACATGCAAACCAAAATGAGGATGATCATGATAGCCGTAGTAGTGATGATCAAAATGACCGTGGTCTCTCCAAGCAGCATACGAAATTTTAGGCTGGAATAAAAAAAGCGCTGACAAAATAATCACTGATGTTTTCATCATGGTTTTATACTGCATAAAAATCTCCTTTGAAAAAATTAATTTAAGCAATTTGAAGTTTGAGATTAAGAAGAAGCCTTCATCGCTTCAATGACCCGTTCACTGACATTATGATTACGCAGATAGTTAATGTCATCCGGAGTTAAATTATAGCTAGAATGTGTTTGTTTGATTCTTGAAATGATTTCATCGCTGGTCAACCCTTGTTCGCTCCAATCAGCGATCTGTTGCATGGTCACTTGGGAAATTGGAGCATTATTCTGAACGTTGTCCGGTTTTTCAACTTGTGAGCCGATAAGTGCACCCGTCGCTGCACCCAGTGCACCGCCGACCAAAAGATCTTTTACATCATGATGATACTGGTGGCCAATGATCCCGCCCGCCGTTGCACCAATTAATCCACCAATCCCGGCGCCTTCAGCCACTCTCGTTTTATTTTCCGCACAACCGTTTAAGACTGACATAGTAAAAAGCCCACCGACAAGATAGATAGCTGTTTTTTTCATACAATCCTTTCTTTAAAGAACAAAATTCCAATGATTAATTATATTGATACGAATGTCCAAGGACGTTAGAAGATTTTTTATCTCTTTGACACTTTCTTGGGCAATGGTGTTTAGAATGACGGTGGGGCCAAGAGCAAACGCTGGAATTCTGTTGAAAAGCAAGAGATTGAATTTTTGAATTCGACTGATCGGAGGGTCCGAATCTTCCCTGCCGTTGATTTGGTATTGATTCATTTTGAAAGGAAGGTGCAGCTTTATGAAAGTTATCACTGACATAAATATCTGCGCGGACAGAAGCAACAGCAATCAAATTGACCGCTGTTAAAAATAAAAATGCCGCTATTTTATTTTTTGTTGTCATGTTCCACTCCTTTTTGTGGTTTTTGCGTCTTTTAGACAACAAAGAAAATAAAAAAGTTTCTAGCCATCTTAAAATTTACGGGAAAGCAGCCCGTCTATCGATTAATTTCAAATCCGGCTCGAATTATGAGCCATCATAGAGCGGCAGGCTTCCGCACATTGATAACACATGATAGCGCATTCCTCGCATTGTTCCAATCTTTGATGCTTAGCACATTCATCACCCGAAGCTTCACAAATATCTGCACAAAGTGAACACAGCGCTTCGCCAAATAATGAATCCCGCGACACAAAGGCCGCGACTTGCCGGCAGATATCAGCGCAATCACGGTTAAGTTCAATCGCCAGAGTTAAATCGGCAACATCTTCTTCATTAAGACAAGCCGCTGCGCAGCTTTCGCAAATAACAGCGCATTGATAACACAAATCGATAAATTCTTTATGCGACATCATATAACGCCTCCTTTCTCTTAGGGAAAACAATCCAATACAGACTAGCCCTCAAAAAAATTTTAATCATTAAAAGATGAATTAGGGGTTAAAACAATATTAAAAAAGTTTCATGCAATAAAAAAATCCCCTGCATTAAAAATATGCAGAGGAAATAGTTCTAGTCTCAGAAATCCGGTTCCACTAGTTATAAACTAGGCCCCCGGTCATTTAAAATACTCGTTTGGCTTCTTTAGAGAAAATTCTTAAACGAATTTCTCAATTTCTTTTATTAACCGATCAGAGTATACATTTTTCGCGATAAAGCCATTTGCGCCGCAGCGAAAAGCGAAATCAATACTGTTTTTAGTATTGCTGGCGGTCAGCATTAAGATGGGAATACCAAAATTGCTGTTTGTCTTAAGCTCCATACACAGCTCGTAGCCGCTTAAAAATGGCAATACCACGTCGAGTAGAATCAAATCGGGTTTTTCATTCTCAATTTTATTAAAGCCTTCTTCAGCGTTTTCCGCTGTGATAACTTGATAAGATTTATTTTCGAGCTCCCGTTGAATTTGTCTCAAGAACCCGCGGTCATCATCAATGACTAAAATCTTAGCAGCATAACGGTCTAACATTACTTGAGGGCTTTCTTCTGTTTCCCTAAAAGAATCGAGCCGATTTTCTTGTATTTTTAATTGATTCATAATGGCCTTCCTTTCAATTTAAGAACGTCGCAGATCAGATCGCACATGAATTAATGAAGCAACCCGCAAATCTGCAGTTAGCTATAGTTTAACAGTCTTATTTCTAATTTTTTTGATTGTGAGGTTGAATTTTATGAATTACTTCCCGGGCGGTTTGTGTTAATTCATCGCCCAATAATGGTTTTCTTAATATCTTGCGCATACCGCCGGCCTTCCAAAAAGCAGACTGGTTCTCCGAAATTTTCAGTGGATGTCCGGAAATAAGACAAACTTGTGTTTCCGGAGAAACTTTTTTAACGATGCTGCACACATCAACACCGGTCGTTCCAGGGAGGATAAGATCAACAAAAACTAAATCAAAATGTTCGTTTTCAATTTTAATTCGCGCTTGTTCAGCGGAATCAACAGTCTGCACAGCAAAGCCAGCATCTTCTAATTCAAGTTTATAGGCCCGTAAAATAATTCTTTCATCATCAACAATCAGAATTTTCCCTTTTTCCATAATAGCCGCCTTTCACTTTTTCATCATTGGCAAAAGCACTGTAAACTTGGCCCCTTTTCCAGGTTCACTCTCGACGTTGATCTTACCCGAATGATTTTGAACAATCCCATACGTAACCGATAAGCCTAATCCGACGCCTTTCCCTTGTCCCTTGGTCGAAAAAAATGGATCAAAAATTTTAGGAAGATCTTCTTTCTTAATCCCGACACCGGTATCAATAAATTCCATCCGGGCATGAGCGTCGAAACGACTGGTTTTAATAGTTAATTGCCCATCCTCACCAATGGCATCTCGAGCATTGGTTAAAAAGTTTAAGACCACTTGCTGCAGCTGGGTGCGGTCGCCTTTAACCTTCGGCAGATCTTTGGCAAACTCTTTTTTTAATTTGATGTTCCGGCCTTCAAGCTGGTTTTCACTGAAACTCAATGTAGATTCAATAATTTCATTCAAATCACAGTCGGTGAATTCGTTGCTCGATTCGCGGGCAAAACTGTTTAAATCCGAAACGATTTTCGCCATGTGCTGGGTCGCTTCGAACATCAAATTAAAATCTTTTTCCTCCGACTTATTTTGAACCCGTTTTTTTTGAACTTTAATCATGCTGACTAAACCCGCTAAAGGACTGTTAAGTTCATGCGCAACGCCGGCGGCGAGCTGGCCGATCGCGGTTAATTTGGTGTTTTGGATCAACTGCAGCTGCGATTCCTTTAGTTGAGCGTAAACATGTTTCATTTCTATCTCTGAGCGTTTATGGCCCGTAATATCTGTAATCAAAAGAAGAATGAATTTCTCAGATTCTTCTCGATTCGCAAGAGTCTTGTGAGGGACATGCTCTTGTATTTTGCGGGCATTAATTAGAAACGTCCGGTCGCCGATAATACGGAAATTTCTTGTAATTTCAACATCCTTGATTTCCCTATTCTCAGGGATGATACGCAAAAGCACGGAACGAAGAGTCTCATCGTCGATTTTTTGACCACCAAGTTCTTCCAAAAGTCGGGAGGCATCTTCTTTGGAATCGCTTCTGAATGTATCTTGAAAAGCTTTATTGACACTGACAATTCTAAGATTTTCGTTTAATACAACCAGCGGCTGCTGAACCGTCTCAATGATATTAACGGCATAGTTGCGGGCCGCCTTAGTTTCTTCAAAGGCGCTTTTAATCATATCGATATCAATTAAAACAATAACGACACCGTCAATTTTATTTTCAAAAGTTTTATAAGGACGAATTAAGACAGAATACCAATGCCCCTTTTGGTCCTGGACTTCAAACTCTTTGACAGTAAACGTATCTAAAACCTCCTGAAGGGACTGCTCAATTTCAGGGATATCAACTTTTAATTTAAGATCTGTAATAGGCCGGCCAATATCCGTCGGCATAATGTTGAAAATTCTTTCGACACTGGGCGTTATCCGGCGGATCCTTAGATCATTGCCCAGCATAATAATCGGCATGTGAATACTGGCTAAAAGATTGCTCATGTCATTATTAACGAGGCTTAGCTCGACGTTGCGGTTCTGCAATTCTTCATTGAGCGTCATTAGTTCTTCATTGGTTGATTGCAGTTCTTCTTTGGCGGTTTCCAGCTCCTCGTTGGTGGATTGTAATTCTTCGTTACCAGATTGAATTTCTTCGTTAGCGGATTTCAACTCTTCGTTGGTTTGTTCCTGTTCCTCAATAATCGCTTGAAGATACTCTTTGGTATTGACCAATTCTCGTTCCAGATGCTGAAGTTCCCGGTTTTTAAATCCCTTGGGAGGAACCAGCGGGGTTTTTTCTGAGACTGAAGGAGTGTGCCGGGCGCTTTCAATTTGCCAGTCATTAAAAATGACCAGATAAAAATTTTCCTTCATGGTTGGCCGGATTATAGGGTAGACTTCAATGTCTATTGTCCGCGTTTCATCACCAGAACGGAAACGCACGCCTTCTTTTTTAACGACGATATTTTTTTTCTTAGCTTTATATAAAGCTGTTCTTAATTCCAACAAGATGCCTTCCTTGGCCAGTTTCAAAATGTTAAATGTGGCTTTCCCCACCGGCGGCTTCAAATAAGGCACGGTTTCGCCCCTAAACTGAATGACTTCAAGGTCAGCGTTAACAATAATTCCCGACGGAACAAATTTATTGAGGATAATCCGGTTCGCTTCATCTTCAACATTAAAATCCTGTTCTTTTTTAATAGTATCTTTTTTCCCCACAACTTCCTCCTGGGCCTTAATCCGATGAGTAAAATTCAAATCCGGACGGGTTGGCACATAGCGTTTTGCATAAAATTTTTGTTTGCGGTCTACCATATGAAATAAACTGGCAAACTCGCCTATGCTCTCAGAGGTCCCTAACAAAAGAAATCCTTTTGGTTTGAGAGCGTAATGAAATGTTGGAATAATTTTCTTTTGAAGGATTGGTCCTAAATAAATCAGGACATTGCGGCAGCTGATCAAATCAAGGTTTGAAAAGGGCGGATCCTGAACTACATTTTGCCTGGCAAAGATACACAGGTCACGGATGTGTTTCACAATCTTATAATTTCCATCATCCATTTTAATAAAATATCGACGGAGAAGCTCCTGAGGGACCGAAACGACCGCTGAAGCCGGATAAACACCCTGGCGGGCTTTTTCCAATGAACGATCGCTGACATCGGTTGCAAAAATTTGAATAGGCATTGCGCGTCCTTTGTCACCAAGATATTCCAGTAAACTCATCGTGACGGAATAGGTTTCCTCTCCTGTGGAACAGCCGCAGACCCAAATACGGATGGGCTCTTCGGGGTAACGTTCTTTCATAATGCTGGGAAAAACAATTTTATTTAAAATCTCGTGGCTCTTGGGATCGCGGAAAAATCCAGTCACGTTAATTAAAATGTCATCAAAAAGATTTTCAACTTCGCTTTGATCCGTTTTAAGTAAATTAACATAGTCCGCAAGATTTTCTTTTTTATGCAAAACTAGCCGCCGGACGATGCGTCTTTTGATGGTTGAGTGTTTATAAAAACTAAAATCAACGCCCATTTTATTTCTTAAAATTCCAAAAATCGTATTCAAGTCATTATCCGTCATGGTAATCAGCTGATCAATCTTAGCCAGTTTGGCATAATTCATGTACGGATGTAACGCGATCATGTTCAGTTCGCGTGAAATTTCTTTAGGAGAAAGAATAAAATCGACACAACCCGCCATAATGGCGTTACGGGGCATGCCGTCAAATTTTGCAGTCTTCGGATCTTGGGCAAAGGTGATTCCGCCTTCCGCTTTAATAGCCTTTAAGCCCAATGTTCCGTCGGAAGCAGTCCCAGAAAGAATAACGCCAATCGCCTGGCTTTTGCGTTCTTCAGCCAGTGATTGAAAGAAAATATCAATCGGCATGAAATGCTTTGTCAAAGCGTCCCGTCCCGTAAGTTTGAAGACGCCATCAACAAGGATCATGTTGTAATTAGCAGGAATGATATAAATATGATTCGGCTCAACCCGCATTCCATTCTTGACTTCAATAACTGGTAAAGGGGTTGCTCCGGTGAGTAATGAAGCGAGAAGACTTTTGTGACTGGGAGAAAGGTGCTGTACAAAAACAATGGCTATGCTGCCATGAGTGGAGAGGGTGTTTAATAATTCCCTAAAAGCCTCCATGCCGCCGGCGGATCCCCCGACGCCGATGATGGGGAAAGAAGATCTCTTCGTGGGTGTTTCGAGGATTTTAGTTACGTTAGCTATACTGGATTTTGGAAGGTTTTTCTTTTTCTTGTTTATTCTCAACATGACTTCTTCTCAATTCGTTTATTATATGCAAAGGTATTATACAGTTTC
Source organism: uncultured Planctomycetales bacterium (assembly GCA_964612665.1). Classification (GTDB taxonomy): domain Bacteria; phylum Omnitrophota; class Gorgyraeia; order Zapsychrales; family JAHFFX01; genus CAZTCI01. The sequence goes on from CAZTCI010000003.1 coordinate 387,792, forward strand.
ACAACGCATTTAACGAGAAAAAGATTTTCTTTACCGGCTCCTTTCCCTATATATATATGGGTTACATCAATAAATAAAATTTAGTGAATATTAAAATGCGAAAACCACCATAATTTCTCCATATCGGCTACATTTCCTATATATGGACGGACCGGGCCAAACAAATCAACGACATCCCCGACGCAGATCATTTTAAAACCATATATCCGCAGCAGAGCTAAAAGTCCTTTTTCCATAAGCGCACACCAATGAGTAATCCCCAGGCGGGTGGTTTCTTCAAACATTTTCTGGCATAATCCATAAACAATAGTGCCGTAATCACCAAGCTTTGCCGAGCGGTGACTTCCTTTAAGTCTTTTCATATTAGAGTTACATAATCTTTTAGAAATTAACAGGCGGGAAATTTCAGTAATGGAATTTGGGGAGACATCGAATTCGTTATGAAGCTTGGGGAATAATTCGAGGAGCGGCGATCTTTTTTCAGTATTCAATATCATCCGCGAAGTTGCTACAACCACATTATCCTCGTCCATCGCGACAAAATGGATCGAATGCTTGTCATATTCATCGCATTCTAATTTTTGAGGAAAATCTTCTTCCCGAATGAAGTTACATTGCTGCGAATAGACTTCGAAACGAAGACGATAGATTGCGTCCATGACGTGTTTTTCACACGGATCGACCTTCTTAAATGAAAAACGGTGAGAAGAAGTCAAAACACGAACCTATTTACTCAGTTATTTTTTTACTTAGATGTTAGCGAGACAACGGGGATTTAACTAAAGGGCATAGCAATGAAAAAACAAAGGCGAGACGTTCCTAAATGATTTTTAAAATAAATATGCGTTCACATAATAACACACAAAATTTAAAAATAAAGTTATAATTTAATTTTCTTTAGGTTAAGTTTTACATCTAAGTTGCTGCAAAGAATCGATGCGTTATAATAATGAGGGTATTTTGAAAGAACAGTAAATATGATTTTAAAAAACGATTGTAGTGATCGATCACAAGAAATATCCGAAGAAAAAGCCGTCGCTGCGTTTAACCACGCGGTCAAACTTTTCCCTTCCTATCGTGCTTATCTTAAGAAAACAGGTTTTAAAAATGTTCCCATCAACGATATTAACGCCTTTAAGAAATATGTGCCTAGCCTAAATAAAGAATGGCTGTCAAAAAATTCTTATCTCGCTGAGGTTTTAAAGAATTTTACGATTGATGAGCCTCCCACCTTTTTGATTTCTTCAGGCTCTTCTGGGGTTTTTTCTTTTGGCATTCATTCCCGGCGACAGGCTGTTCAACAAGCTCAATTCTTAAATATTTTTCTTCACAATTATTTTAATATCTTCACAGAAAGAACCCTAATTATCAATTGCCTCGCCCAGGGCGTGCATTTGCCTCCCGTGTCCGCAGCAATCACTGACATTGGACCACGGACCGAAGCACTGCTTTATTTATTGAAAACTTTTTCTCCCAACTTTGCGCAAACGCTGGTTGTCGGGGACAATTACTTCATTAAGAATTCTTTGGAGCAGGGTTTAAATGATGGCCTGGATTATTCAAAGATGCGTCTTCATCTGATTTTAGGTGGCGTTTATCTGCCTGAAGCCCTGCGTGATCATCTTTACAAGCTGATTAACCCCAAAAAAAATTCAGGCACCCATTCTGTTTTTTCTTCCATGGGAATTTCCGAATTCGGTTTAAATCTTTTCTTTGAAAGCCATGAAACAATCCGCTGGCGCCAAGAACTAGAGGCAAACTCCGGGTTGATTGAAACCACACTCAATAATTATCCCCAATATACGCCCATGGTATTTAATTATTTTCCTGATTCGATTTATATAGAGGAAGTTAATCAGCAATTAATAATCACGAACTTAGAAGAAGAATCCCCTCTACCTTTAATCCGTTATGAAAGTCAGGATAAAGTAAAGATAATTCCGCGAGAGAGTGAGCTGAATTCTAGTAAATCGTCTTTAGTTTTAATGTATGGGAAAGATGACAGTGTGAACTTTCGGGGCAAGAAAATTTATCCGCAGCAAATTCAACAAGGACTCTATGAAAATTTTAGAACGGCGTCAACGGTGACTGGTTTATTCCGATTAAATAAGGCAAAAAACAGTCTAACTCTCGAAATTCAGCTCAAAAAAGGCGTTAAGTCAAACAAAACGCTGATTTGTCAATTTCAACAAGCGAGTATTTCTCACATTGATGTTGATATTCCGGTTGAAATATTTGCTTATGGAGATTTTCCGTGTGGAATGGAGTTAGATTATCAGCGGAAATTTAAATATTCTTAGGAAAGGCCGCAATTTTTGCCAATTTCTTGGTAAAAAACGGGCCTTTCCTAAGTTTTTAAGATTTCCTTAAACGGCTTCGCGTCTACGAAACTTCAACAATCCTAATAAACCACTTCCTAAAAGCATGATACTGCCTGGTTCAGGAATGGCATTAGTTTTTCCACGAATTGGATCTTCACTGTTAGCAAGCCAACCATAAGACCCAGGCGACTCAGTGTCAAACTGACCGAATAAGTCACGGCAGACGGTATTGCCACTATCGTCAGTAACACAAAAGGAGTTACTGTCAAACAATGACGCGTGCGAACCGCCAATGACATCGAGATAGAAAGCACCATCTCCAGTAAAAGGAGAAGTCGTGCTGTCTAAGTTCTCATCAAAGGTGATGTGGTCGTCCAGCGTGGAACCATTGCCGTATTTAATACCTGGAACGAGTTTGAGTCTAAGAAAAGGATCTCCATCCGTCACCGTGGGATATGATGCTGGACCTGTCCGGGCTCCGGGACCTTGTGTTGGATCGAAGTTTTGGGCTTTATCAAGATAAACATCTATAAAACCGCCCACGGACTGGATGTTGATGTTGTTTCCTGTTGGAGAAGGTGTCACTTTCCAGAAATCATCATCTATTCCGTGATAAATACCCGTCAATTCTTCTCCGTCCTTTCCATCAAACCAAAGCGTTTGAGTCGCAGGGGATTTAATGGTGGCAATCTTGAAGATACCAAAAGCATCTTCTTGACCATCTGACTGTCCATAACCATTGGAACTAGATGTATAGAGTTTACCGTTTGAGAAATCCGTGAATTTAAATTCCAAAGGGCCAGAATAGTCATTAAGCAGAACGAAGGCTGAAGCTAGTGGGACATGACAGAACAACAATCCCAGCGTAAGTAAAAGCCACTTTCGCATTGTCTTTCTCCTTTCTATGACATGACTTTAATGTAATTTGAGATGGAGCTGTAAATCATTTCTGTAACCCAAACTTTACAATACACCAACTTTGTTACTTCTCGACGACAGAAATTAACAATACTTGGCGTCTTTATTGACTTTTGTGAATTCAAGAGATGAAACAGAAGTCAATTTAGGTCTTTTTCCTTGGATGAAAAGAATGAAGAAATGCGCTCTGGAGGGAAAAGCCCGATAAAATAATCGGCGTTAACATCGTTGTCTAAACTTCTCAAATTGGATTTGTCTCCAATAAAGTATTAGCAATAACTATGCCAAACTTGATTAAACGCATAATGAAACGCATACTTCTAAACGCTTCAAAGTTAGTAAGATAAAATTATTCATAAAAAATAATTTATGCACTTCATTATTTAATTTTTTTAATTTTGTTTATTTGTTTAAACAAAATTAATTCTTATTTTTAAAAAAGTTAAACGCTCGAGAAGATATCAGTGAAAATATAAAGTTTATTTTTTTAAACATTTATATTTAAAACTTTCTTTGTAAAAATTATTTAGTTGTTTAATTGAACATTTTCTAACTAAAATTAAATTTCTGATTAGCAAAGCATAGAGAGTACTGCTAAATAAAAATAAAAAAATCAAAACACAAAAAATTCTTTAGAATTTTGATTATTTCGATTGAAAATCGAAAAGATATTGAAAATTAAATGAGGTGAGTTAAAAAAAATAGTTTGTAAAAATAAATTAGCGCGGTTAGTATAAAAAACCCAACCGCGCCAAATTATTTTTGAATTGAAACGACTAAAATTATGATTCTAAAGGGAAATTGGCTTCCTTCCAAGCTTTAATGCCACCCTCCATTTCCATTACTGAATAGCCTTTCCCAGCAAAATTAAGCGCTGCCTTGGCCGCTAAATGGCATGTTTGTGTGTAACAATAAATAATATTCACTCTATCCATTTGTAAGCCTTCATCGGTATCCCATTTTTCTTTGGAAAGGTTGACAACACCTGGGATATGCGCCTGCCTGTAATCTTTTGCTTCGCGAACGTCAATGATAGTGATATCAGTATTCTCATCTATTTGGTGCTTTAACTCAACGGGGCCAATTGTGAAGGCCACTTTATCTTCAAAAAATTCTTTAGCCCGTACTGGATCGTTCTTTTCTATCATCATTGTCATTTTTACGGCCCTGCCTTTCATTGCTAAGGGATTTTTATAAAAAATGCGGGCGGAACCTCCTGCGAATCATTCCAACGAAGAGGTTTTCATGTTAGGCTCCTTTGCAATTTTACTCAATGGTTAATCGTTTTGCTTATTAGAAGTCATCCCATAAATAGCATTGAGCGGGCAGCGCGGGTGGCACGGCGAGCCGATTGGGGGAGGATCCACGCCGGGCGGAGGGGCCCACAAGCGGTTTGCCGTGACAGGACCCGCTGTCTTCGGCTATTTATGAGATACGTTCTAGTAAACGCCCTTCGATCTAATCCTTCAGGCCCTTGAAGCTCTAGTTCTTTTCAAAACAGAATGATACGGTTGACGCTCAGTTATAAAAGCAATCAAAATCTCAACCAGACCTACAATCAAATGCGGAAGCCGAACATATTTTTTAAAATCAAAAAGCCACGAAGAAACCGCCGGAAAAATACCGGCGATAATATCCAAGCGCAGATGAATGGGCATCGAAATTTTCCTGGCTATACCCGATTCATAATTAGTGAGCAAACTATACAAAATAATTGCCGCACCCACACATACCGGCACAATTGCTTCTGCATGATCGTTAGCAAATCCTAATAACCAAGTAATAATAATCAAAAGAAAGCCTACGGCATAATCCAAAATACCGTGTACCCGCCGTGTACCCGCGTTGTGATTCTCATGTGGCACCTCCTGTTTTTTTATTTGAAAGTATCCTACTAAAATTTAAATTAAAGCGATGTTAAAATAAGATTAAAATTCTTTTACCTGGCCGACGGGAAAGAATCTCTCTTCTAACTGAAACTCTAAGAGCTTATTTAAAGCAAATAATCCCTCCCTCAACTTTTAATTTAGTTTTAATCTTTCTTTAATGTATTTTGAGTAACATTTAGGTATGAAGCATTCAGACCTCAAAAAGAAAAAGTCCACACACCAAGCCGCTGGATCTAACGCTAAGAATAAAAAAGCGAAGCCGGTCTCTTCAGAGATTAAAATAATTCCGCTGAAACAAGAAGTGCCGGAAAAATTACGCGACCCTGTTCCGAATACCCTTAATCCCCAGGAAGACACAACTAAAAATTTAAGCCAACCGGAAGACCGCGGTGAGGATCTGATCACTGAACGTGATCCTTTTATTCAACAGCCTGAACGGGAGACGCAAATTCCGCCCGAGATTATTCAGCAACGGGCCTATCATCTATACGAACAGCGCGGACTTCGTGATGGAGATGATTTAGCGGATTGGTTTGAAGCAGAGCGGCAACTGCGCGGGAAAATTTACGGGGAAATCGAGAAAAGATCAGACGACAAGAATAATAAAAAATGATTGCTTCTGTGCGTCATTTCTTCCACCCTAACAATTCAAAAAGTTTCGGCGAACCGTTGAGATATCTTTCTTGATCAATTTCATTTAGCCACAAAGCTTTGACTTCCGGAAATTTTTCAATCCTATCATCGCCCCATCCTTGACCTTTGAACATCGGCATGATATCCCAATTCGAATTAATATAACAAAAGGCTTCTACATTATTCTCGTCGATAAAACGAAAAATATGTTTAAACCAGTCCAGCTTGCCGCGGACCGTATACATGCTTTGAGGCGTTGATTCGGCGATCATGAAAGGTTTGCGATGTTGCCGCGCCAGTTTTAAAAAAGGCGGCGCGTCCAAAATAGACTGGGTTGAAAAAATCGAGACACCAAACCAGTCGACATACTCATCGCCAGGATACCAGTCCATCCATGAGGATATTCCCGGTGCCAAACAGGAATGCCAGACAAAGGAAACGTTTGAAACATTTTGCCGGCGAAACAAATTCACAATATATCGAAATACGGCTTTATATTTTTCAGGCTCATAATGATTGTGAGGCAGATCAAATTCGTAACCAATCCGCAGATAAATCGGACGACGGGTTTTCTTAATCCAGCGTCCGATCAATCTTAAATTCCCATCGTATTTTCCCTGCAGAATATCATCGAGAACACCAATCATATATAAACCGATTTGAATGGTAGAATGCGGATAATTAGCGGCCAAAAATTTTCCGTCCTGGAATCCGGCTCCATAATCATAAGGTTGTTTTAGCGCACGAACATTTTGGACCGCAGTATAAAACATGACACCACCGGGAACTAGGCCAGTTTCTTTTACATATTGTTTGATTGTTTCGCGGTCTTGCCCAATCAAAAGGATAGTTTTTCCCGGCGGAGGTGCAAAGGCGTGAGGTTGAACAGAAGCTTGTTTCTTAGAAAAAATCGACATCGCGTCGATGGAAACAACGCATGGAAGGTTAAAAACCAACAGTAACAATAAAATTTTGTAAAAACGCATCGTTTTCCTTTTACTTAAAATTATTTTCAGCCGTTAATGCTCAACATCTTTTTCCTCCCTCTCTTTACGCTTCCTTTCTCTTAAAGATTCCGCCGGCAAACCGAACCACACATCGCGCGGTTCAACTTTTGTGTTCTTTAAAAGAACTGCGCTGGCCGCGATAATCGCGCGATCACCGATGTCGCAACCCGGCATGATCGTCGCGTGAGAGCCGATCGTAACGTTTTGTCCAATCTTTACTTTTTTCAAGATTAATCTTCCCCGCTCCACAATGTGGCCGTTAACAATCGCTCCACCGCCGATAACCGTGTTATCACCGATTCCGAGCAGGGAGGCATCGAAAATATATTTGGAAATGAATAACCTCGCAGCGAGCTGTGGAGAATTCACCCTTAACCCCGCGTCTTTTGGCGGGGTTAATTCGTGCGTCTACTTACGCGTTGCAAAAAATGCAACGCGTAAGTAATGCGCTCATTAAATAAAAAACTATCTGACCAGACAACTTATTGTAGGTCTATTGGAAGGTATTACAGCAGAAAAATCTGCTTTTTTAGTGTAGGAACAGATGAATGCAGGCTGTGGCTTGCGCTGGCAGAGAGATTCAATATCGCAGGGAGCGATTCTTTTTAAAAAGCATTACATTGCACCACATGCATTCTTACGAAAAAGTAAAACAGATATTGATAAGAAAAACTGTAGAAGCCATTTTCAATCTTAATAATAGAAAGTGACACAAATTTGTTAGCCATCGCTTCGAAATCAAACGCTTGATCAAATTGCCAGCAATACGCATCGTGAAATTCAATAAACCGATCCCTGGAAACCTCGTCGATATCTTTATCAAAGAAATAATACGCCAATTCAGCCAGGTAGTGTGTCGATGCGTTCATTTCTTCTGAGGTTTTATCAACCTGACTTAACGCTTGCGTTATAAAAAACGCGTAAAGATTTCCCAGGCTATTTTTGTCGCCTTTAATATTTTGCAGCAAAGCAAAGAAAAAAGCAGGATTGGAAGGTAGGATTTTCTTTTCAACTAAAGCCAAAAAAATCTCTTTGACTCTTTCATAATGATCGAGTTGTTCGGATAAAAAATCTAAGTCAAAACTATCTTCAGCAGAAAAACGCTTTAATTCATCTCCTTTAATCATGTTTGTATTCATATTTTGTCCTTTCCTTTGCTAAATAAAGTTCAAAAAAAAAGCCCTCTTTTTGAAAAAGAGAGCCTCAATGCTCGTTTATAAACAAAAAATCCGCGGTCACTCAATTAGTAACAGCGGACTGTCTTTGCCCCACGACTTGTTAACCTTCATTGGCCAACGATGAGAGCTTAAATGAAAATATGATCTTTGTCAAGTTGTGGTTTAAAAATAGGAGTAATTTTATACACTCTCCCACAATCAATAATCAATTACCCGACGGAAAGATTGATTCATTATTCTCTCTCTAATAAAAATGATATTTTGGCATCAATACGGTAAAAGGCGATTTTATTGTCATGAACAATGACTTGAAAGTCTTTCACATCCATGGATTGAATGTTCCGGATCGTTGTGGAAGCTTCATCCAATGCCTTTTGAGCGGCATCTTCCCACCCTTTTTCGGATTGCGCCAAAACTTCAATGACTTTGACAACCGGCATAAATTTCTCTCCCTTCACTTCCTTACATTTTTTATCTTTTTCCGATTCATACATGACAGCGAAGCCTTCACCTTCAGAGCGGAGTAAATCCTTTTTAGTTTCAGGATATATGGTTTCATTAGTGGCTGATTGTTTCAATTGAACGTTGGATTTTTGAGTTTTCATGCAAAAGCCTCATTTGCCATTTTTAAATTCACAACTCAATTTACTCTTTAGGCAATTAAAAAAGGATTAAAAAAAAATTAAAAAATATTCATTCATAAAATAAAAGCACCTTAGCGACGAGCTAAAGAGCTTTTATGCCATGCGGACTCCAAGGTTCATGGAGCTTACAAGAATACAAATTGAAATTTCTAAATTGTTAGTGGGAGGGGCCCACAAGCGGTTTGCCGTGACAGGACCCGCTGTCTTCGGCTATTTATGAGATACGTTCTAAATACTGGCTTCTGTATACTTCTACAATTTGTTCTCCTTTTTCTCCGGAAACAAATATATCACCGTTCAGGACCGCCTTAAGACTAGGGATGAGTGCAGCACAAATTTGATTTTTATTAACGTAACCCTTAGCGCCCGCGGAAAGGCATTTCATCGCGTAATCGATTTCATCGTGAGCGGATAAAATAATAGATGGAAGATCAATACCCTTACTTTTTATAACATGCAAGAGGCCAATTCCGCCCTCTGGTTCACCCAGTGAAATATCAATGATGGCAGCGTCAAAAGGGTGGCGAACAATTGAATCCAAGAATGATTCAGCCTCCGCTGCTACATGTGTAATTTCTAATTCCCGCTCTCCTTCAATTTCAATGAGTTCCCTCATTAAAGGCGGGATTAGAGGTTCGTCGTCTAAAGCGATAATTTTTCTTGTATTCATAGTAGTTTAAACCTTTTTAAAATTTTTAATTCTTAATTAAAGAATTTCTCGAATACGGTATCGTAAAATAAAAAGTTGTACCTTTATTCAATTCAGATTCAACCCAAATCCGCCCGTCGTGACGCTCAATAATCTTCTTACAAATGGCCAGCCCAATTCCAGTCCCTTGATATTGATCCACATGATGAAGGCGCTGAAAGATCACAAAAATCTTATCAAAATATTTTGAGTCGATGCCAATGCCATTATCAGCGACGGAGAATATCCATTCATGAGTGATTTTCTTGGCTCCAATGTGTATCTTGGGGCTTTGCTGACAATATTTTAAGGAATTGGCCAGAAAATTTTGGAACACTTGCACCATTTGAATCTCATCAACCGCCAAAGCAGGCAGAGGATCGTATGTGATTTGGGCGTTTTTTTCCTTTATTAATAACGAAATATTAAAAACAGCTTGGCCGACGATATTCTTTAAATCTGCATCATAAAACTTCTTTTCTTTAATGCCGATGCGGGCGTATTCTAAAAGGTCACGAATAAGCCGCTGCGCGCGGGTAACGCCTATTTTAACCACATCCAAGATTTCTTTACTGCTGTCGTCCAGTTTTCCTTTTTGCTTAAGCAGCAATAAATCCACATAGCTGCTCACAATCCTTAAAGGTTCTTGAAGGTCATGAGAAGCAACAAAGGCAAACTGTTCCAAGTCTTTATTCGAGCGGTTAAGCTCCTCAGATAACCCTCGGAATGATTCTTCCGTCTTTTTCACATAATCGATGTCTGTCGCGGTGGCGATCCAACCAATAACTTCATCATCATTAACTTCTGCCACCACTTTAACCAAATGCCAGCGATATGTTCCATCATTCTCGCCGCGGATGCGGATTTCTATTTGATGGTTCTGTAATTGCTGACGGCGCATATGTAACCAGAATACTAAGAATTTTCGGCGGTCTTTCGGATGAATAACTATTTTCCATTCTTCAAAAGAAGCCGAAGTCAGAAGACCCACATAGTGGTAACAGCGTTGATTTAGATATTCTATTTTTCCATCACGGCTTATCTTAAGAACCATATGCGGGACAGCATCCGCCAGATTAACGTAGCGTCTTAAACTTTCTTCTTGCAATTCCGACATCTGGCGCGCGTTTTCTTGTAGTTCAAGTTCACGCAATAGCGCAGCCTGCTGTTTGATTTCTAAATTTTTTTTAAAAAGTTCGACGAAGATATCAACTTTAGATTGCAGAATGAGCGGATCAAACGGCTTAAAAATATAATCGACCGCGCCGCTTTCATAACCCTGATTAATGTGGCGGTTTTCTTTATTGATAGCCGTGACAAAAATAATCGGTGTGTTTTTTGAGCGGTAATTTTCACGCAGGAGTTTGGCTGTTTCAAAACCATCCAATTCAGGCATCTGAACATCGAGTAAAATGACAGCAAAATCGTATAAGGCAGCATACTGCAGTGCTTCTCGTCCGGAGCTAGCTTTAATGAGATTATAATTTTCACAAGAAAGCATAGCCTCTAAGGCGAGCAAGCCGTCGGGCCGGTCATCAACGACCAAAATATTAACTTTTGTTGAAGAAGGCGCTTCAACAATGAGTGCGGGATTCATCATTTTTGAGGAATCGACCCATTACTGATAAAAATATCAGACACAGAGCTTTTCATTTTGAAACAACGCTGTTATTTAAATCAGGAACTCTATTTGTTTAACCAGGAATACATCAACCCTAACAAACGTTCATTATCAACCGGCTTTGTAATATAATCCGACGCGCCGGCTGCCAAGCACTGCTCACGGTCGCCTTTCATCGCTTTTGCCGTCAAAGCGAGGATCGGCAGAGAACCAAACTTTGACATCTTGCGGATCGTTTTGATCGCGTCAAAGCCGTTCATCTCCGGCATCATGATGTCCATGAGCACCAAATGAACATCCGGCGTTTCTTTCAATTTACGAATGCCGGCCTTTCCATTTTCAGCGGAAATAACATGGATGCCGCGGGGTTCAAGAATACTCGTCAAGGCATAAATGTTTCGTTTATCATCGTCGACAATAAGGACTTTCTTACCTTGAAAGTCGGCGTGGACCGGAAGCAATGGAACATGAACACTCTTGTCTTTGACATTATGCTTGGCGTTTTCTGCGCCAATATATTTTTCCGGCAAATAAAGGGTGAAAGTACTTCCGGCTCCAGGTGTACTGGTTACTTCGATAATACCGCCTAACAAACGGGCGATTTCGCGGCTGATCGTCAAGCCCAAACCAGTACCGCCATACTTGCGGCTGGTTGTCCCGTCGGCTTGTTGGAAAGCTTCGAAGATGATGTTTTGCTTTTCCTTAGGAATTCCAATACCCGTATCCGAAACCGCAAAAGCCAACACACGCGGACTTCTATCAAGAGTGTCAATGCCAAACTGCCGTCCTTTATCGGCGAGCTGAACATCAAAACGCACCTGACCTTTTTCGGTAAATTTAACGGCGTTCGATAACAGGTTCTTAAGAATTTGCTGCAAGCGGTTATTGTCGGTGAACATCGTTCCCGGCACATGGGCTTCACTGTGGATTTGAAATTCCAATCCTTTGTGTTTAACCATCGGCCGGAAGTTTTGTTCGAGGTATTCATAGATATCAATTAAGGAAAGTTCCTGCGGTTCAATCGACATTTTTCCGGCTTCAACTTTGGAGAGATCAAGGATTTCATTGATCAAGGTCAAAAGGTCTTGCCCCGTCGAGTGAACGGTCGCGGCATATTTGACTTGTTCCGGAGTTAAGTTATTGTCTTTATTCTCCGCCAGAGTTTTTGAAAGAATCAACAAGCTGTTTAATGGCGTGCGCAACTCGTGAGACATGTTCGCCAAGAACTCTGATTTGTATTTTGAAATAAGGGAAAGCTGTTCGGCTTTTTCTTCCAAGGACAAGCTCGCCATTTCGACTTCTTTGTTCTTTAACTCGAGAAGTTTGGCTTTTTCTTCAAGTTCTTTGGCCTGGGCTTCGAGTTCGGCGTTGGAACGTTTGACCTCTTGCAGCAACTCTTCGGTTCTCATCGTGGATGAAATCATATTCAAGATAACGCCGACGCTGTCCATCAGCTGGTCCAAGAAGTTCAGATAGTTAACACTGAAAGGTTTAAATGACGCGAGTTCAATAACCGCCTTCAAATCGCCTTCGAAGACGACGGGCAAAAGAAGAATATTGTTGGGCCGGCCGTCGCCTAATCCCGAGGCAATGGAGATATAGTTTTCCGGAGCGCTGGTAATAAGGATTTTTTTCTTTTCGAAAGCGCATTGTCCGACGAGAGATTCTTTTAAACGGAATTGATTGGAAAGATGTTTGCGTTCGTTAAACGCGTAGCTAGCGATCAGATTCAAAACGGCCTCGCCATCGAACTGCTGTTCAGCCACAAAAAAGGTGCCGTGCTGCGCGTCGACGAGTGGAGTCAGTTCTGACATGATCAATTGCGCGACAGCGGTTAAATTCCGTTGCCCTTGCATCATACTTGAAAAACGGGCGAGGTTTGTCTTCAACCAGTCCTGCTCCATATTTTTCTGTGTTGTGTCTTTAAGATTCGCGATCATCTGGTTGATGTTGTCTTTAAGCGCGGCGACTTCTCCTAAAGCCTCGACGTTGATCGAACGGGTCAAGTCACCTTTGGTAACAGCGGTTGAAACCTCGGCGATCGCGCGCACTTGAGAGGTCAAGTTTCCGGCGAGCTGGTTGACGTTGTCGGTCAAATCTTTCCAAATACCGGACGCACCAGGAACTTTGGCCTGACCGCCGAGCTTACCTTCGATACCTACTTCACGGGCAACCGTCGTAACCTGATCGGCGAAAGTTCCTAAAGTATCGGTCATACTATTAATTGTTTCGGCAAGCGCGGCGACTTCTCCTTTCGCTTCGAGGACGAATTTTTCACTCAAGTCTCCGGTCGCAACCGCAGTAACGACTTTAACGATCCCGCGTACTTGTTTCGTTAAGTTCGACGCCATAACGTTGACGTTGTCCGTCAA
>CAZTCI010000004.1:0-340394 GCA_964612665.1 uncultured Planctomycetales bacterium
TCTAGCCCTTATAGGGCTTTAATCAAACCACCAGCTTTGCTGGTGGTCATGAGTTAAACCCTGATCGGGCGCACCGGTTGGGGTTTTTCGTTTGGCCAAGATTTGTGGGTAAACGTCCCGAGGCCATCTTTGTCTACTGGTGAGAAAAGATTGATAGCTTTGTAGAAAACTAAGGGGCAAAATTAAGGCGCTTATAGTTCTCATTGACAATGAGAACTATCTGTGTTATCTTCTCGTTAACAATGAGGAGGGGAAAAAGAGATGCAAAAGTCATTACTAAAAGAGATAGTGATCGAACAGGAAAAAGACCGAAAGAAGTTTGATAAGGGTATTCCAAGAACAGCTTTGGCCGCCGCTTTGCGCCACGCGGCCCTGCCGCATGCGGTGGTGGTTTCGGGTGTGCGCCGTTGCGGCAAGTCGACATTGCTTAATCAGGTTATCATCGACCATTATAAAGATGATGTTTATTACCTTAACTTCGAAGACGAACGTCTCGTTGATTTTACCGTTGAAGATTTCAATGACCTTTATGAAGTGTTTTTGGAACTTTACGGAGAGAAAAAAGTCTTTTTCTTCGATGAAATTCAAAATGTTTCCCAATGGGAGGCCTTTGTCCGCAGAATGCAGGGGAAGGGCTGTAAGTTTTTTATCACTGGATCAAATGCCTCTTTGCTAAGCAAAGAACTCGGCACGAAATTATCCGGCAGAAATGTTAGCATAGAACTCTTACCGTTTTCGTTTCAGGAATTCCTTTCTTTTAAAGGCGTCCGGCCTTCCAAGAATGGATTGTTTCTAACGGAAGAAAGGGCCACATTAAAGAAGCATTTTTCCGAATATCTCCGACACGGCGGCATGCCCGAATACTTAAAGTACCAGGAACAAGTCCTTTTAAAACGTGTTTACGAGGACATTCTTTATCGGGATATCGTCGCAAGATACGGGATTAAGCAGGTCAAGCCACTGCGTGAACTGGGCTTATATCTTTTAAGCAATATCGGCGGGACATTTTCCTATAACAATTTGAAAAAAGTTCTAGGCCTCGGCAGCATGAACACAATCAAAAGCTTTGCAGATTATCTGGAAAACAGCTATTTGATATTCCTTGTCAGCAAATTTTCTTACTCCTTAAAAGAGCAGTTTGTGGCACTTAAGAAAATCTATTGTATCGATAACGGCCTAGCTGAGTCGATAGCTTTCCAATTCTCCAAGAATAAGGGTAAGTTTCTGGAGAACTTAGTCTTTCTTGAGCTTAAGCGAACCGGCTTGGAGATTTATTACTATAAGACGGCTAATAATCTGGAAGTCGATTTTCTAGTTAAAACGGGCAAGAAAGACATAAAACTTATTCAGGTCGCGGATAATCTGGATAACGATAAGACGCGGCAAAGAGAAATCAATGCTGTCTCAAGGGCTATGGAAGAATTGAAGCTTAAAGAGGCGCTTATCCTTACCGATGACACGGAGGATGATTTGAAACTCGAAGGTAAGAGAATCAAGGTGATATCGCTTTATAAATGGCTTTTGGGAGAAGAAATAGGAAATGAAAGAAAGAAATGATCTTGAGCGTCGGATCAAAAATATCGATGAACAGATCGCACTTTTAACTGGACTGAAAGCACAATGCCTCCAAAAGTTGCAATCGATTCAAGCCGTGCCTTGTCCTGCAATGACTTCGCCCTCACAGGATATGACTCCCGATGATAAAATTGCGTTATTTTTGAATTATTTCCACGGCCGGGAAGATGTTTATGCCAAGCTGTGGATTAATAACAGAACAGGCAAGCGCGGCTACAGTCCCGTCTGTAAGCATGAATGGGATCGCGCCTTGTGCCGTAAACCAGCCATCAAATGTTCCGAATGTCCCAATCAGGGATTCATGTCGGTAGACGGATCGGCTGTCAGACAGCATTTGACAGGCGTTCAGGTCATGGCTGTTTATCCGATGCTTAAGAATGAAAATTGTTATTTTCTGGCGATGGATTTTGATAAGGAACATTGGCTCGATGATATCCGGGCGATTATGAAGACATGCGCGGAAGAGAAAATCCCGGCCGCGGCCGAACGTTCCCGATCAGGGAATGGAGGACATGTTTGGATATTTTTTACCGAAGAAATCCCGGCGGTTTTGGCCCGGCGTTTAGGGACTGCCATCATTACGAAAACCATGTCCAAGCGTTATCAGATCGATATGAAAAGTTATGATCGCTTGTTTCCCAATCAGGATACTTTACCTAAAGGCGGGTTCGGAAATTTGATTGCGCTACCGTTTCAGAAAGAAACCATGTTAAAAGGCAACAGCGTTTTTATTAACGACCATGGATTGCCGTATTCGGATCAATGGGCATTCTTGTCTTCCATTAAAAGAATGTCCTATCGCGATGTTGAAAATTTTGTAGACGAAGCGACAAAAACGGGACAGGTGCTCGCCGTTCGACATAGTCCGATCGAAGAGAACGATGAGCCGTGGATGCGGCTACCATCTGGAAAGAAGCGTTTCAAAGTGGAAATCAAAGAATTGCCCAAATCGATTAATGTCGTCCTCGCCAATCGCATATATATTAAGACGGGAACCGGCCCGTCGGTATTATTTAACCAGATCAAGCATTTGGCGGCGTTCCAGAATCCGGAATTCTATAAGAAACAGAAGATGCGTTTTTCGACGCATGCAACCCCGCGCATTATATGTTGTGCGGAGGTTGTGGACGATTATCTTTCTTTGCCACGAGGATGTCTGGATGATTTGAAAGCTCTGCTTGATGAGTATGGCGTAAAGTTGAACATTGAGGACAAGCGCTTTGCCGGGCGAGACGAGGATTTCGTTTTCAATGGGACTCTCAACGATGAGCAGGAAGATGCATTGGAAGGAATTCTTGAATCTGATTTTGGCATCTTCGTTGCTCCTCCCGGGACAGGCAAAACGGTTTTGGCGCTTGCTGCGATTGCCAAACGTAAAAAAAATGTTCTGATCCTTGTTCACCGTAAACCATTAATGGATCAGTGGCGTCTTCAGGTTTCTTCCCTTTTGGGAATCGACAAGAAAGAAGTCGGCCAGATCGGTGGAGGCAAAGATAAATCAAACGGTATTATTGATATCGTGATGGTTCAGAGCATGGATTTAGCGGATGGCGTTGATGACCGCATTGCGGATTACGGTTTTGTGATTGTCGATGAATGTCATCATGTGGGTGCGGTGTCATTTGAAAAGGTGCTAGCGCAGGTTAAGGCAAAATATGTCCTTGGACTGACGGCAACGCCCTATCGGCGGGACGGACATCAGTCGATCATCCACATGCAGTGCGGACCGATCTGCCATCGGATTAAACATAAGGATTTATCGGCGCATGTTTCTAAATCGTGGGTGATCATGAGAAAGACGGATTTTGACTATCCGTGGAATGATGGTTCCAAAATTCACGATCTTTCACTTAAACTGACGGAAGATGCCGAGAGAAACCGGATGATCATTGACGATATTTTGGCCGCTGTCGGCGAAGGCCGTTTTCCGCTGATTCTTACGGAACGGCGGGAACATTTAAATACGTTGGCGCAATTATTGGAGGGGAAGGTCGAAAACTTATTCCAATTGCACGGGGGTATTCGCCAGAAAGGCCGCAAAGAGATTTTCGAGAGAATCATGGAATGTCCTGATGGCGTATCTAAAACGATTTTGGCGACTGGTTCATATATCGGAGAAGGTTTCGATGAACCGCGGCTTGATACCTTATTTTTGACGATGCCGAGTTCTTTTAAGGGGAAGATCGTCCAATATGCCGGACGACTTCATCGGTATCACAAGGACAAGTCCGACGTTCGAATTTATGATTACATCGATAAATCCGTGGCTGTGCTGGAACGGATGTTTCAAAAGCGGCTTAAGACATATAAGATGTTAGGCTATGAGATAGAAACAAACGATAATGCGACGCAATAAACATTCGAGTCCATCACTTTGCAAGGATAAACCATCTAAGGTAATTAATGCCTATTGGCTTTTTGCCGAGCGGAAGCAGGGGACATATCCTTCGCACTCCAACAACGGCGGCAAGTGGTTGATTTTTGTTCCGATTGCGAGGATCGATGATATATGGTCAAAAATCAAGTCGGCACCGAAGAAGGAAGATTGGGTAATTTGGCAAAGGTTGCAACGGCCAAGCCCAATTCCAATGCATCTGATTCAAAGACCAAAGTCATCTGTGTTTATACCTATAATTGGGCGGACACAGATGATGTTATTCGCGTCCGTGAAGATCTTCGTCGATTGGGAATAACATGGAAGATACCTTATAAAGCAGATGAAGACACGGACTCCGGCAGATATGCTAATCAGGGAGCAAAACATATTTCCAAGTACTATATTTAAAGGAGATGCCCCCATGGATCAGGACATTAGAGACTTGACCTTACTTTTATTGTATCTGACACATTGGCAGGAAAAAGATATTGATGAACCGATTCGGCGGAGTTGGAAGGGATATCCATGGGAAGCCTTGGATGCCTTGGCCGACGAAGGATTTATTAATCAAAGTAAACGAGCCAAATCTGTTTATTTGACGGTTGATGGTATAAAGCAAGCTGAACAATTAATACGTAAATATAAGATTGGGAATTCCTGAAAGCATGAACTTAAGAAATCTTTCCGAGAATTTTATTAAACAGTTCTCCGGGGCGACGATTTTGGCCGGGGAAAAGAGTATTGCCAAAGTCAGATGGTCGAGGAGATAGAATATGATTCTGCGCGAGATCATATTCAAGCGGAGGTCAGCGGCAGTTCCGGCCATAGTTATGACGTGGAAATCTCAGCGACAAAGCGCGGCATTGATGCGACATGCAGTTGCCAATACGACGGTAATCCATGCAAGCACATCGTAGCTGTCCTGTTGATTTTTATGGAAAAGCGGGAGACATTGCTACAACAGGCTGTTGAAAACAAGAAAAAGATTTCCTCCCTTAAGGAGCGAGTTCAATCATTGCCCAAAGAGCAGTTGGTGAAAATCCTATTGTCTCTGGCCGAAAAATATCCTGATTGTCAAAGAGACTTGTTAATAGAGATGGGAGGCGATCCTCAGGCTGCCGTTAGCGTTATCCGTAAGCAAATTCACCAAATCTTTCGCGCTTTTGAATCGGATAACTATGCATCGGGTAAAGTCGTTAAACGATTGAAAGGTATCCTTCGCTTGATTCATCAGTCTCAAGTAGAGATCAAGGTCAAGATTTACTGGGCTATTTCGGATCGGATTCTGAAGGAATTGAATGAATACGGAATGAACGACGAACCTTTAGAGGATTTGGCGATAGAAACCTTGGAGTTATTGGCGGAGGTTTTACCCAAGTCGGACACCTCTCGGGAGGAAAAGGCGGGGATTGTGCGGGCTTTAAAGAAATATTCGGAATGGGGTAATTGCGGCATCACTGATTACGTTGATGAGGCTATTGAAAAAATTAATGTATGAGCCTCTTCGATGTTATCTGGAGAGATGTCCCTTTAGGGACATTGAGAGGAAAAAGTGCTTTGACCGGTATGTCGAGAGGGATATCATATAACCAGTTTATTTATAGAGAGTTAAATTTTGTTGTCCCTTTTTGAAATTGACATAAAGGATATGTTTTGCGATATTTTGTCCCTATTTTGTCCTCTCTAAATTCTCCAATTTGGCGATTTCTGTTATATAATAAAGCCCGAAAGATCAGAGATGGATTTCAGTCTGGGGCAGCCAAACAATTCTCTCGGATTCCATGTCGAGATATATCTAACCCTGATCGACCCAATCAGTCAGGGTTTTTTATGTGTGTCAAACGCGTTCGAGCCCGTCACCATCCTTCAAGAAATGATAGTGCGTAATATTCCTCTATATTTTTTAACCGATCCATCTTAAGTCTTGCAATATAAGAAATTAAGTTTCTATATATTTTCTTAGTATCTTTACACTTTCCACACACAAACTTTACAATCCAATCTTATACTTTTTCCTGATTTTGTGCACCTACAAATCCATCGAAACTAGGCTGACAACTTGTTCATGCCGTTTTTTAGGACCTTGTTAAATTGAATGATTTTCCCTCCCGCAAAAATTGTATGTTAAAACACAAATCTTTTGCAGCTTTGTTGATTGGTCTGGTTGTTCTATGTGTAACGCAGAATCTTTATGCTGGTAATGCGGAAATAAAGATCAGGGCAAGTGCCGGGCAGAAATACGATGATAATATTAATTTTGGCACTCAGGGCAATAAGCTCGCCGATTTTGTAAGCACTCTTAGTACGGGAATGAGCTTAAGTTACGAAACGCAAAGGACATTGACCCAAGTTATTGCCAATGTGACCCAGGAGCTTTATTGGAAATATACCGAGAATCAGAATACCGCAGAGGACCTAACGTTCAGTTTAAAGCAAGCGCTGACCAAGCATGACAACATCCTCATGTCAGATTCTTTCACTCACACCTATGAACCGCAAACGTTTGACGAAGAATTCGCTCGAGTCGGCGGCCGGTTTAGTTATTTTAGAAATCGGTTTGATATCGGTTACTTGAGAGATTTTAGCGAACAGTTCACAACCAAGATTGGTTATGGGAATGATCTCGACATTTCCAATAATGCTGATTTGCTGGATTCTTATGTGAACAGGGCTTCGGTGGAAGGACGATATGCCTTGAGTTCGAAAAGATCAGTTTTTGCAACTTATGATTTCCTTCACCGGGAATTAGATCCTCGAGGAGGACAGGCCAATATCAACACTTTAAGCGGCGGACTGCGAGAATATTTTACTGAGCAGTTAAGTTTGGAAGGCCGAGTGGGAATTGACATTGTCGATTCTTATAACGATAAACGCTATTACAAACCGTTATATACGGCGACACTGACGGACCAACTCAATGAAAGGACAGCTGCAAATCTTTCCTTTACCCAACGTTATTCAACCAACCCATACACAAGCGATGTTTTTAATTCCTGGCGAATTTCTGGTGCATTAAACAGCCAATTAAACAGCCGATTAAGCACTACGGCGTCAATTTTTTATGGCCGCGGAGAGTATATTTCATTGAACATCGAAGACAATCTGATCGGCGGCAATATAGGGTTCAGCTATGATCTCAACAAATATTTAAAAGCGAATGTTTCTTATACGTATTCGGAAACAACATCGAATGTAAGCTCCAGAGAATACCGGAAAAATGTGGTTTTCTTGGGAATGACGACGGAGTTTTAGCGTAGCCGGACCATGCTTAAAGAACGGATTTCTTTTTTTAGAAGATTAGAAATGCTGGCGGATTTGGGGTTGGCGGCTGTTGCGTTTTATTTGGCTTATCCGTTTGGCGACTTTTTTCCGACGCTGCCGGCGTTTTTGATGATCTGGGCGATATTACTTTATTCTTTGGGAATGTATGAATCGTTTAGAATCAAACAGTTCTCAGACATCATGCTGACGGTTTGGTCGGCGGCCTTTTTAGGTGTAGGAGCATTTGGAAGCGCGGCTTACCTTTTCAAAATGGAACACTTAAGCCGGCTTTTTGCTATTTTTATATTTTGTGGCGCGGCGGTCTTAATCTCGTTTGAGAAAATAGCCGCGATGATGTTTTTTCGGCAGATCCGTAAGAAAGGTTACAACTACCGCAACATTCTGGTTGTTGGAACTGGTCCGCGTGCTCAACAGTTTATGAATCTGATCAAACGGCGCGGCGAGTGGGGGCTTAAGATTCTTGGACTCATTGATGAAGATACATCGTTGATTGGAAAAGAGATCAACGGATTTAAAGTCATGGGTGCGCTTAAAGATGTCGCGGATATTGTACATGAAAATGTCGTCGATGAAATTGTGTTTATTGTGCCGCGGTCTTGGCTCCCCAAGATTGAAGAGATTGTCTTCTTTTGCGAAATAGAAGGCATTCGGGTTGATGTGGCCATTGATGTCTTTGATTTAAAATTTGCTAAAGCGAAACAAACGGAACTCGAGGGATTTCTCCTTCTGACATTTGAACGAACGCCGATTAGGGTTGGACAGCTTTTTATGAAAGCTTTATTTGATATCGTTGTTTCGGGAATTTTGCTTATTGTTTGTATACCGTTATTTATTGTGATCTCAATCGTCATAAAATTGACATCTCCGGGGCCGGTTCTTTTTACACAGATCCGCTGCGGACTTAACGGGCGGAAATTTACTTTATATAAATTCAGAACAATGATCAAAGACGCCGAACAGATTTTGCCGCAACTTAAAGCCAACAACGAAATGAAAGGCCCGGCGTTTAAAATGGAAAATGATCCGCGCATAACACCATTAGGAAAATTTTTAAGAAAGTTTAGCTTAGATGAACTGCCGCAGCTTTGGAATGTGTTTAAACGCGACATGAGTATCGTCGGTCCAAGGCCGCCTTTACCCGACGAGGTTAAACAATATGACAGCTGGCAGCGCCGGCGCTTAAGTATGCGGCCTGGGATTACTTGTTTATGGCAAGTCCAAGGACGCAACAAAATAACTGACTTTAATGAATGGTCGAGGCTTGACCTTCACTATATAGATCACTGGTCAATTTTAGGAGACTTAAGAATTTTAGTGCAAACTATACCGGTTGTGATTTTCGGTATTGGTGCAAAATAAAAGGAAACAATTATGAAGATACGTTATCTTACTCACCTTTTGGCTTTGACATCGATCGTTTTCGCGGTTGGTGTTGCCCATGGTCAAACACCTGCGCAGATCGACGGGGCGCGTCAATCATTGCCGCTGGAAAATAGACATAATCCTTTTGGATTAAAGTATGGTGACCAGCCGCCGGCAAATTTAGATTTGGGTTCTCCAAAGCCGGTCGGCAATTCTGCTTCAGATTCATCTGCCGGTTCAGCCAACGCTACACAGGAAGATTCAAATCAACTGGTTGTTGATAATGAATATAAAGTTGGTGTGGACGATGTTTTGGATATTAACATTCTCAAACCTGTTACGATCACCAGCACCGTGACAGTTGCTCCCGATGGGGCTATCACCTTCCCTTATATAGGTAATGTGCAGGTCAAAGGATGGACGCTGCCCAAAATTCAGGAAGAGGTTCAAAAACGTTTGTCGAGCGGATATATGGAGTATCCGGTTGTTTCAGTTTCGCTTAAAGCCACGCGCAGCAAAAAATTTATTATTTACGGTCAGGTTGTTCATCCTGGCTCATATTCGATTGACGAAAACATGACGCTGTTGCACGCTATAACAGAAGCAGGCGGGTTTATTGTTCCGGGCTGCATGGGTCATGTCAAGCTCTTGCGGCCAAGAACTGAAAACAGCGAATTTAAAGTGATTGAGTCGGATATCGCCTCTATTCTTAGCGGCAAGAATGAAAATGTTACTGTACTTGCAAATGATACGATTATTGTGTCCGTGGATAAATATTTTGTTTATGGTCAAATTGCGAAACCAGGATCATATCCGGTCGAGGAGAACATGACTCTTCTGCGCGCAGTGACCGATGCTGGCGGTTTTATTGAATCCGGATCAACGGGCACGGTTAAATTGTTGCGTTCTATCGCTGGAAAAGGTGAATTTAAAGTTACAGAGTCAAACATTAAAGGGATTTTAAACGGCGCGGCGCAAAATGTAACCGTCTTGTCTGGTGATACGATCGTTGTGTCGATGGACAAATTTTTTGTTTATGGTCAAGTAATTCGCCCGGGCGCGTATCCGGTTGAAGAGAACATGACTTTACTGCATGCGATCACATTGGCCGGCGGTTTTATTGAATCCGGATTAACCGGAAGAGTTAAATTGTTTCGGCCGAAAACAGCAAACAGCGACGCGAAAGTGATTGAAACAAATATTAAAGATGTTTTAAGCGGGGCGAATCAAAATATAACGGTGTTACCCGGTGATACAGTTGTCGTTTCCGTCGATAAATTTTTTGTTTCGGGACAAGTCAATCGTCCGGGCGCGTATCCAGTTGAAGAAAACATGTCTCTTCTACACGCGATTACATTAGCTGGGGGATTCACAGATTCAAATTCAAAAGGTACTGTAAAATTGCTTCGGCCAAAAGCCAGCAGCAATGATTCAGAAGTTATTTCGGCTGATATGAGCGAGATTTTAAACGGCGCTCACCGGGACGTGATGGTCTTGCCTGGCGACACGATTGTTGTTGCGTCTGATAAATTTTTTGTTTACGGAGAAGTGACGCGGCCGGGAATGTATCCGCTCGAAACCAATACGAGTGCGCTTACAGCCATCTCAATTGCCGGCGGCTTTTCCAAATTTGGTTCAGCAAGCCGGGTCAAGGTTTTAAGGATGAATGGACAAGCGGGTAAATATGACACAACAAACGTTAACATCAAAGAAGTGATTGCCGGTTCATCGAAGGCGGATGTGCTTTTGCAATCAGGCGACATAGTTGTTGTGTCTGAAGGTTTATTTTAAAGAAAGAGTAGACAACGTGGAAGAATACAACAAACCGGATGTGACATTGCGGGATTATGTACGAATTTTATTTCACCACAAAGGAGTCATCGTTGCCACGATTGGAACGGTGATGGCTTTGGTTATTTTCGCTGTTTTATTTATGACAGATATTTATGAAGCACAGGTCAAGATGCTCATTTCCGGTCAAAAACAGGTTCAAGCGGATTATTACACGGATATTGGAACCGGAGGAATGCGAAGTGTTCAGATTAATTTGACGCAAAGCGAAATCGTTTCATCTGATCCGGTTATTGAGAGAGCTGTATCGGTTCTCGGATTGGCGAAAAAACCTTTTGATTACGAAAAACGATTTTCCTCGAAACTTAAGAAGCCCATCATTGATTTGCAGGCCGGTTATTTTCGTAAAAAGATAGAGAAAATGCCGAAGGATCAAAAAGAAGCGTTTTTATTTAGGCTTGCTATGGAGGATCTCCGTCAACGAATGAAGGTCGATCCTGTCCGGGATACCGATTTATTTGTGATTAAAGTAAAGGATTATAATCCATTAGGTGCAGCAGTTACAGCTAACGTGGTCAGTCGTTCCTTTGTGATTTTTGATTTGGAACAGCAGTTAGCGGAAATGAAACTGAAGTATGGTGAAAAGAATGTTGCTGTTACTCAACTAATGGAAGCCATAGAAAAATTAACTAAAGATTTAAACGGAGCCCCGCTAGATCCTCTTGAAGCGATTGGCCCAGCCAGTGTAAAGATTATTGAGCAAGCCAAAGTACCGCTTAAACCCGCCGGGATATCGAAAACTTTAACAATTATTTTAGCTTTTTTTATCAGTATATTCCTTGCCGGCATGATGGCTTTTAGTTATGAATACATGGATCAAACATTTAAATCGCCGTGTGATGCGGAAACATTCCTTAAATTAAATTATTTGGGTTTTCTGCCTCGCAAGCCTCACCAGAATCATTACCAAGATCTCTGTGAACAGCTTCATCTGATTATCAAAGATAAAAAGGCTAAATCATTTTTATTTGTTTCTGTTTTGCCCTTTGAAGAGCTGACTTCGATTATTGCCACTTTGGGAAGTTATATCGGTGAACATGCAAATAACAAAATATTATTGATAGACGGAAATTTAAGGACACCATCATTACATAAAAGATTTAGACTCCCGACTAGTAAAGATTTAATTAACGTGCTTGAAGAAAAAGAATCTTTGGAAAACAGCATCAAACCCATTACTCAAAATGTTCATGTTCTCTCTTCAGGACCTTCCTCACTTAATCCGGTCACTGTTCTAGAATCACGCATGATGAAAGAGCTTTTGAAACAGGCGGCAGATATTTATGACCTTGTTCTTATTGCCTCGGCGCCGCTGGCAAAGTTTAAAGACGCAACACTTATCGCGGGACTGGCCGACGGTGTTATCCTTATCATTGATGAGAGACAAACTCGACGACAGGTTACTAAGATTGCGCTTGAAGCTCTAAGAGCCCGTAAGGCCAAACTTTTGGGATTCATATTAAATAACCGAAGATTTGTGATTCCAAAATTTATTTATGACCGTGTTTAATGCCTTGGTAAAAAATCATTTGTCGAGAAGCGCAGCAAATGAGAAGAGAAACAATTGTGAGAAGGTTCAAACGTTTTTACAAAATTCACCCAAGGTCGCTTTAATTAATCTTATCACGCGAACTCCTTTAACCCGCCATTCCATTCCGCGAATACGTTCCAACCAGGAAGCCATGATTGTTAAGGTCGCCTCAGAATTAAAAAGAACCGGCTTAGATATTGATCTTTATGTTTCTGATGCCTATGAACCTGAAATTAAAGAGAACTTAGAAGTAAGAATCTTTTATTTGCCAACACTGCTGAAATCCATATTTTGGCCGACGTGTTTGCCCTTTACTCCTCAGTTAGGAAGAAGGTTAATTAATAATTATGACATCGTTGTTTGTTCGGAAGCTTTTCAATTAAGCACAGTCCTGGCTGTTATGGCAAAAATTGTTTCTAAAAAAAAGATGAAGCTTTTTGTTTGGCAAGAAATGGCTAGACATCAAAGATTATTTAACCAATGGTTTTCGATTGTATTTTATAAGTTAATCTTAAAATATCTTCTTGATCAGCATATTAGTTATTACATTCCTCGCAGTGAATTGGCCGCACAGTTTTTAATGAAGCAAGGCATAAGTTCTAACAAAATCACTTCGGTCATTCCCAATGGAATTGATTCAACAGTGTTTTTTCCGGATACCAGCCTTCAAAAACAAAACTATATCTTTTATCCATGTCGATTGGTTCACTCAAAGGGTGTGGATATTTTGCTGCGCGCCTTTGCGATAGTTTACAAAAAGATACCAGGTTTGCACCTCAGGATTCAGGGTGACGGCCCTGATTTGGAAAAATATCAGCAAATGGCCGCTCGGCTAGAGATAGACAAGGTGGTTAAGTTCGATATTCAAAGGCGAAATCACGACGAGATGAGATGTTTATATCAACAGGCTTTATTGACTGTCATCAGTTCCAGAGCGGATTTAGTGCTTTTTTCAGCCATGGAAAGTATTGCTTGTGCGACTCCAGTTATTATCTCTTCCGGTGTTGATTTTCATGAGAATTTCTTGGATTCGAAAGGAGGCTTGGTCTTTGAGAATGAAAACCATGTTGACTTAGCTCAAAAAATTGTAGCCGTTTTAAGTGACATGCCTTCTCGACAGAGAATGGAGGAAGAAGCCGCCTTAAAATCTCAAGCTTTCACTAACTCTACGATTTCAAGAAAAATGATGGCTGTTATTTTATCGTCATGACATCAATAAAGAACATAATGGATGTGGTTGTTACCTCATCTTGTCGAAGTACCCTATTTCCCACCTTTAAGAGTTTTTTTAAGATGGTTAAATATTCTGGTGATTTCCGTTTCATCATCAATATTGATTGTTGCCATGAGGAGAATCTGGAGGCAATCATCGGCTATGTCAAGACTTTGAATATCAAAACATTAAACATCAATTACCAACCCAAAGGTTTCACCCGCGCGCTTGCTTTTGCTATAAATCAAGTCGAAACGCCTTTTTACTTTCATCTCGAGGATGATTGGCTTTTCTTAAAAGAGATTGAGCTCGACCGCTATATTCAGCTGATGAACTACCATCTTTCCATCAATCATATTGTTTTTAGCAAGAAAACGATTCTTTATTACAACGAGTTGTTTTACTTGCGTAAGCTTAAAGTTCCAGTGAACTTTGATAAATTCCGGACAGAAAATGTCACTATCGACGGAGTTGATCTTGTTAAGTCCATTACTTATTCGGCCAATCCTAACATTTCCCGGACCAGTCATTTTAAAAAGTTGTGGTACGTTAA
The DNA here is from genome assembly GCA_964612665.1 of uncultured Planctomycetales bacterium. Taxonomy (GTDB): domain Bacteria; phylum Omnitrophota; class Gorgyraeia; order Zapsychrales; family JAHFFX01; genus CAZTCI01. The sequence continues at coordinate 13,745 of CAZTCI010000004.1, forward strand.
TTTTCTTAATATTGAGCAGCAATTTGCTTTGCAGAATTTTTTTTTAGGAAATAGACGAGGTTATTATATTTTGGGAAAAATCGGTGATCCCGCGATTGTTGAACATATCGGTTACTGACTTTTGCATTGCAAAAGTCTAGTACTAGGCCTTTTCTCTTCGATAACAAAAAGAACGACTTATCTTTGGAAAGGAAAAGGCCAGTAAAAGCGAAAAAGACGAATGTTTAAAAGGAATTTAACTTTTTTATCAGCCATTAACATTTATGTGAAATTAACTAGCTTGGCCATTGTCCCTTTTATGGCTAGAAGATTTAGCGTCGAGGAATTTGGTTTGCTCACCATGGCACAGTCTCTGCTTGGTTATGCGCTTGATTGTTTTGATGGAGGTGTTAAAAAAATTGGAATCAGAGAATTGAGCCGGGCCCAAGACAGTTCATTTCATTCGTTGGCCGAGCAAATATTTTCGATAAGAATTTGGTTACTGGGTGCTGCCTTTTTATTTATGAACTTAATGGGTGTGGTTGTCTTTGATAAGGCGGCTTATCGCATAATCATTTTTATTATTTCATTGTCAATTCTGGCTCAGACGATGGATATCACCTGGATTTATGATGCGCGGCAGAATATGAAGTTAACAGCTTTCAGTAAATTTATAGAACGGACTATTTTTTTAATTGTCGCTGTTCTTGGTATCGTTTTTGTCAATATCCGGTTGTTGGCGTTTTCGTTTCCCTTATCAGTTCTCATCACCGGAATTACGGTTTGGTTTTTTATGAAGGATTTTAAAATTAATTTCTACCCGTTTATAAACGTTAATTTTATTAAAGAGGGGTTGATTATTGGATTTTCCAGTATTGCAGCCTCCTTATGCCTTACGATTGATCAGTTCATGATTGAACATTATAAGGGAACTTACCAATTAGGATTATATTCAGCGGCGACAAAACTTTTTTTTGTTGTTTTAACATTTCTTTGGATTTACGCCTATGCACTTTTCCCCAGGTTATCGAAGGCCTCGGCGGATAAGAAAGAAATCAGACAAATCATGATTAAGCACACGGTCTATCTAGGATCCTTGGGCACAATAACTGTCGGAGTATTAAGTTTTTTTTCCGACATCTTAATTAAGGTTTTTTTTTCCGAAAAGTTTCTGCCTATTGTGTCGGTTTTTAAGACGCTAAACATATTCTTAATCATTGTGTTTTTTAACGCCTTGTTCTCTGACAATTTGAGCGCCTTTGACAGACAGAAAACGAGGTTGAATATAATTCTACAGGGACTTTCTTTAAACGTTGTTGGCAATCTTTTTTTAATACCCCGGTATGGTCTATTAGGAGCGGTTTATTCCAGTATTATCGCCCAGCTTCTTATATTGATATTAAGTTATTATCAGCTTCGCAAAATGTATCAATTGAGAATTGGTTGGTATATAACGGGTTTTATTATTGCTAATTTGCTTTTAGTCAAATTAAGTTTCTTATGAGAATTCTTTTTGCCATCTTATTGTCATATTTTTTTGTTCGCTTTTTTTTGAACGTGAATGATTTTATTTTTTTCGTTTATTCGCTAACAAGTGTATCTTCTTTTCTTCCTTTCCCGATTGTCGCGATTGTTGTTTGGTTAACCTTAATTTTAGGATTAATTGCGATTTTAGTGACATTAAAAGATGTAAGAAGAGGAATTGAGTGGGTGATTATTTTTTTACCGATGAGTGCTTTGCCATTTATCTGGTTGGGTGTGCCCTTAGGGGCGTTAAATAATTTCTTTATTTTTCGATCATTGCTTAATTTATTTGTTTATATCCTTTTTTTTACTTGGTTCTTGCGTTTTGTCGTCGACAAAAAATATTCTCTGAAATTTCCCTTATGGCCCGCGGTTGGAATGTTGTTATTTGCTTATTTATGCAATGTAAGCTATGTGAAGGAAGAAATTCGATTTAATGTGATTTTGTCGTGCATTATTTTAATTTCTTGTGTTTTATTTTTTTATTTGATTATCAATTTTATAAGGGATGAAAACAGACTCATAAGGATTGTTGAAATCATGGTTATCGCCTGTGTTGTGCAGGTGTTCTTATCGTCGTTAAGTTTTTTTTACTATTTGATTGTGAAAGGTCGGGCATTTTTTAGGGTGGAAGGAATGTTGCGTGATTTTGAACTCTTTGCCGAGTATCTAGCGTTACACATTCCGCTTTTTATTTACTTGTTAAGAAATCCAGGTCATTTGATCAATCGAACCGCTCTCAAAATATTTATGATAATGACGATTTTTGTCCTGTTAGCAACTGCGACCCGCGGAGCAATCATATCGCTGGCATTTGGATTGGTTTATTATGTTATCCAAATTAGGAGCAGGGTCAGTCTCCCAAGAATCGCTTTACAGGCTGCGTTTTGGGGATTTGTTGTGGGAATGTTACTAATTATTCTTTACAAAGCTCTGCCAGCATCTGCCCAAATCCTAGAACGTTTTGCCGGCACAAATATATCCACACTTGATACGCGGCACTTTGTCTGGCAGAAATTTTGGCGATATTTTCAAGACAAGCCAATTGCCGGTTATGGAATGGCTTATAACATGGAGGTCTACTTATTCTTTCCACATAGTACGTACTTTTATTATTTATTAGCCATGGGGATTCCCGGGTGCCTGGTTTATCTTATTTTATTATTATCGCTTTTTATTAAAGGTCGAGAGAATGTGAACCGAGCGCATTCCGAGGGTAATCTCTTCGAAATAGCTGCTGCGATTAACACAATGCTCTTAATGTTCGCCATAGACAGCATAAAGATTGAGTATCTTCGCTACCCCAACTACCAGCTTTTTATCTGGCTTTTATTCGCCCTCATTGTGGTGGTTAACCAACTGCTTTCTTTTAGTCCCAAAGATGAAAATCTTCGTTATCAATAAATTTTTATATAATCGGGGTGGCGACGCTATTGTTGCGTTAAACACTGGCAAACTTCTTAAAGCGCGAGGGCACGAGGTTTTTTATTGGGGAATGAAAGATGTTCGCAATGCGGATTTCCCTCATGAAGATTTATTTCTTGATGAAGTGGATTTGAATAAAGGTCATGGCGCTGGTCGCCAACTGCAGATCGCTGCCAACATGTTGTATTCTTTGGAAGCTAAAAAGAAAATTAAACGACTGATTGATCGTGTTGGTCAACCGGATATTGTTCACCTGCATAATTTTGCTCATCAAATTTCTCCTTCTATCCTTGATGTCTTTAACAAATATAAAATACCTTCAGTCATGACTATGCATGATTACAAAATGGTCTGCGCTGCTTACACCCTAATCGCCGACGGGAAAATATGTGAGAGGTGTTCCGGAGGAAAGTACTTTAATTGTTTTCAGTCCGCCTGCGTCAAGGCATCCAAAGCGAAAAGCTTGCTTAATTCAATTGAAATGTTTTTACATCACAAAATACTAAGGATCTATGATCGCATCAGCATTTTTATTTCTCCCAGTGTATTTCTTAAAAACAAAATTAATGAGATGGGGTTTAAAAGACCAGTTGAAGTACTTCCTAATTTTGTTGACCCGGCGGAATATCAGCCAATTTTTGGTGAAACTCCCAAAACAATTTTTTACCTTGGACGAATTTCTCAAGAGAAAGGCATTTCAACTCTTATTAATGCTGTGGCTGGCTTGCCGCACATTCAATTAAAAATCATTGGGGATGGACCTTTGCGGGCAGAATTGGAATCATATATTAAAGAGAAAAATCTAAAGAATATTAAATTTTTAGGTCACTTGTCTGGAAATCATTTAACTCATGAAATAAACGTCTGCCGTTTTATTGTCCTGCCGTCGCAGTGGTATGAAAACAATCCGCGTTCGGTTATCGAAGCCTTTGCGCTTGGGAAACCGGTTGTCGGCTCACAAATCGGCGGCATTCCTGAATTAGTGCGAGAAGGAGAGACAGGATTTAATTTTGAACCTGGCAATGCGAACGACTTGGCCCAAAAAATTTCAAGTTTAATATCAAACCCCGCACAGTGTTTAGCCATGGGACAGAAAGCTCGTCGATTGGTTGAGACAGAATTGAATCCAGATAAACATTACCAAGGCCTTATGTCTATTTATAATAAGGCTCTTAGTTCCTCACAGCGGTAATTTCTCTCATGAAATTTTTAAGAGCTATAAGTAGAATTGTGATCGCTTTGGCTTTCACCAGCTTTATTTTAGCCGGATTTTATACCATCAAGTCAAAGTTCGGAATTGATATTGATCAATCACATCATCTGCGCTATTACTTTTTTCATCCATTGTCCTTAATAAGTTTAGCGATGGACAAAATAAAGTCTTTGCCTCATGGTTCCGATCATGCCACTCCTCTGGAATTTTCTCCACCCGAAGCCCATATTGTTGTCTATCCTCATCAGAGCGAGGGAAAAGTTAACCGGAATGTCTTTGGTTTAAATATTCTTGGGATCCAATCTCCGTGGATGCCGGTTGACGTTTATTCTAATTTTGGCGCCGGACTTTGGAATCCAGCGACTAGGGCGGCGCTTAAAGAACCTTTGGATTTGGCAAAAGAAATTGGAGTCAGTACTTTACGATTTCCGGGTGGCGCAGGGACGCGGAGTTACGACTGGAAGAAGGCTGTCGAAGAAAATCGGAGTTCATTTTTATTCGGCATCGATGAATTCATGGAAATCGCACGAAGATTGGGCGCCGAACCGGTTTTTACTTTAAGTTACTTTATCGGCGGACCACAGGATGCGGCGGATTTAGTTGAATATTTAAATTCGACCGCCGACGCCAAGCATCCTTGGGCCATGAAAAGAAAAAGCAAAGGACTCTTGGAAGGTTACGGGGTGAAATATTTTGAACTCGGCAATGAGGTCGATTATGGTAATGATAAAGATAAGAAAGAAGTTTTACCTGAACAGTATGCCTTAAATTTTTTACGATATGCCGAGGCCATGAAAAAGATTGATCCTAATGTTAAGCTCGGCGCGGATTTTTATAAAAGCGATTGGAATAAAGCAATCATGGAAATCATCGGCGATAAGATTGATTTTGCCATTGTACATATTTATCCCACACCCACTTGGGGAGAAGAGTTGAAAACAATTCCGGCTAAAACAATTTTTGCTAGCGCTTTGAGTATTCCTTTGACTCAAACCACTTATGAATTACAAGAACTAAAAACCTTATTAAAAAAATTTGCTGGTAAAGATGTTCCTATTTTTGTAACGGAATATAACGGTGGCTTCGCTCAAGACCAGCCGGTCCCTTACCGTCACACACTAGGAAATGCGTTGGTCAATGCAGAGCTCATCCGTCTTTTTCTTGAGCCAGCTAACCATATTCAAATGGCGCATTATTGGAATTTTATAAATGAATACTGGGGAATGATTGCCAATGGCTTTCAAGGCTCTCAAACCGATTTAAGAAATCGGTATTATAAGCGGCCAAATTTTTATACATTTGAGATTTATCATAAACATTTCGGTGATGAAATTATAGCGACGGATGTGACGGCACCTCAGTATGACGTTGGCCGCGATGGGTTCTATTGCGATTTTATCGGAAAATATGCGCCGGGAGACAGTGATGGTTCAAATCTTTTAAATACCCCATGGGATATTTTTCCGGTTGAAGGGATTAATGCAAAACAACAGAACGGTATTTTATCTTTAAACTTTGGGAACCACAAACAATGGAATTATTATCACTCGGTCATTTATGCAAAAGTTGAACCCGACACTTTTTATCGTTTGTCCGGCTATATTAAGACAGTTAATTTGCAAGCGGATAGCGGTGTGAGCCTGGAAGTTCAGGATGCTCGCGGCTGGACCACAACCCAGTCGGCTGCTTCAACGGAAAAATTGAATGGCAATACAGATTGGCGATATGTCGAAATTATTTATCGAACTTTGCCAGATGCGTCGGGCGTTAAAGTATTTGCTCGTCGGGTTGGTGAAAAAGGTCCATTAAAAGGGGAGGCTTATTTTAAAAATGTAGAGCTTAAGAAATTCATTCCCAGCGTTAGCTCTAAAATCCCTTATTTGTCGGTTATAGCGAGTAAAAATTTAAACTCGGATAGAATTTTTCTTTTGGTCATTAACAAAAATTTTGAAAAAGAAATCACCTCAACAATTGAACTGAAAGATTTTATGCCTGCTAATTCAGCACAGTCTTGGGTGCTTAACGGTCCAAGTTTGGAATCAACTAACGAAGTCAACCATGGCAATGTCAAAGTCACCCACAAAAGCTTTTCTGTATCCCATAATCCTTTCCAATTCAGTTTCCAACCGCATTCTTTAACGGTTGTAGAAATTGAAGGTAAGCATATTTAATAAATTTTTTCCTTAGGGAATAAAACGGAAAAAGAAATTTAAACTGTTTATGCACAGATTATCCTCAAATATCAATGCGCAGTCTAAACTTTAATGCGATTTTCATCAAAAACTCACACAGAATTTACAATTGACTGATATTTTTTTAGTAAGATAGTTAATAAAAGTGTGCTTAAACAGACAAAACAGTTCTTTGTTAAATCTTCGAGGAAAAATCTATACATTAATATATAGTCTCAAAAGTAACTTGAGTTTCGCCTGCCGTTTTTATTTCTTTCCCTGAAAATTTTATTGCTGTCTTTTCTGTTAGAACCTATTGTTGTATATCCGATTGAGAATATTTTGTCTAAATGTATATGTGCTGTATCTTAAGTCATTTTATTTGTTTAGAATAAAGTTCTTTTAAAGATTTAATGATGATCTGTTCGTTGGTTTATAGACTCTAAGTTTCATAGGCTGTGCCCGTCGGTATCTACAAGGAGGAAATTCATGAGACAATTTATTATTATATATTTTCTGATGCTGTCTGTTTTTATTTTAGGTCAAAACAATGCGTTTGCTGAATTTGGAGTGGATTGGGGAAAAAGTTTTGATCAAGGACTGACCAATTCGACCGGCGATCAAATCCTTGCCCAATGGCTAGTTGATAATGGCTATTACAGTAATCTCACCGACGCTCAAAATTTTGCAAAAACAGGATACATCGGGCAAAATAACGCTGAAGCTGATCCGTTTTATTGGAATGTAACTCAGCCAACCTTTGAAGTCGTCCAGGAAAACGCCGGCTTTGCTGATAACAACAGCTTGGGCTTTTATACGGGAGCCCGTGATTCAAAGATGTTGACACAAATTTTTAACGGTACCGAGAATGGGCCTAAGAGTTTGACGATCAATCAGTCGTTTGGCTTATATCTAGAGACACCGCAAGACAATGTTTGGTTTACCGATCGAGCAGAAAATAATGATCAGAATGGACCTTTGAAAGCCAGCGGCGGGGTTCCTCAAGCGTTGATTTATGAATTGAAGCCCGGTCAACAATGGCTCGTTGCCTGGGAAGATCTTGATGCTACCCAAACGCGTGCGGATAGAGATTACAATGATATGTACGTTAAAGTCACCGCCGGACCGGAACCCATCGGCAGCGCGTTGTTTCTTATTGGAAGCGGTGTATTGACGGCAGCGAGGATGAGAAAGAAAATCTAAAAAGTTTTTAAGCGTATTAGTAAAAATTAAAAGACTAACCTTGAAAGAGGTTAGTCTTTTTTTATTTTTCACAAGAACTTTATACCAACGACATAATTGATTGATAGTTTGCTTCCGCCATAAGTGAATTTATACAAGTCCTTCAAACACATAAGCCACATAGGCGAAAAGACTAGCACGGTCAGACTAGAAAGGAGCACCTGGTATCATGATTACTCTTCAAAGGAAGAATTGCCTCACCATTTTTACATTTGCCTTGTTTTTCAGTTTTTTGCTTTCCTCGACGGCGCATGCTAATAATGTGGTGTTTAATTTTGACACGCTGTTCAGTGGAAATGCGCCTGGAGAACCTTCTCCTTGGCTGAGAGCAGAATTTAATGATGCTACCGCGGCACCCGGTTGGGACGTCAGGCTTACGCTTACGGCATCCAATCTTGTCCCGGGGACTGAAAATGTGGATGAATGGTACTTTAATTTAAATCCAGCTTTAAATTCCATGAATTTAGAATTTAATCCAGTTGATGTCTCAGCATCAGATCTGTTGAATGGTAAAGGAGATAATGGGATATACAAAGGCATTAATGCTGAAAAGGCCGACGGTGATGGCTATTATGATTTTAAATTGAATTTTCCGCCGCCATCAGCGAAAGACTCAGGACAATTTGCAAGCCGGTTTACTAATGGAGAAACAGTTATTCTTGATATTCGTAATTCAGCATCTCCTCTTAATGCTGAATCATTTAATTTTCGAAGTCTACCTGGTGGAAGCCAAGACACTTTTTTCGGCGCTGCGCATATACAAAATACGCCAGGAGGAAGTGCGTGGGTAGGAGCTTCTACAGCTGCACCCGAACCTTTATCTGCCGTGCTCGGACTTATTGGTGCGGGAACAATGATTTTACGTCGACGTCTTAAAGATCCATCTTTGTAAGCAACCATCTCTTTTACTGACTTTTGCATTGCAAAAGTCTAGTACTAAGATAAAAGAAAAGAAGTTGAAAAGATAAAGGACCGGTTCTTATAAAAAACCGGTCCTTTTTGCGACGTTATTTTCCAAACAAATATTCTTTTTCCTCAGCGGTCAAATATCCGTTTAAACTGCTGATAAATTCACGCCCTAGCGCCAAGTATTTCTTTCCGGATTCTCCGCGCGTTTGGATTTCCAGCCGAACCATCAGTCCCACTTTTTTCTGGTTTAAAAGGGAAGACCAAAGTTCGGTTATTTTTTGCCCAGTCCAATTGACAATCTTTTTATCAATGCATAACCAGTAAAACATCATGATGCCCTGGTTATGTCTTTGCATATATAACGCGTTGGCTTTAAAGGCGGCTGTACTCGTCGAGAAATTGACATCGCCTAAATCTTTCACCGAAAAACCTGAACGCGTATAACAGATTTTAGGATTATGGAAATTCCCGGCATCAAGAATTAGAAACAGAAGTTGATTGCCTTGGCTATTCTTATACAACCGCGCAAAAACATTGCTTATAAAATTATATCGGTCATCTTGCAGATTTAATTCTTTCGACAGGTCAATACTTGTCCAGTCTCCGAACTCGGTGGGAATTTTTAATTCGGTTAGAATATTTAAGCTTTGGTACTTTGGTTTGGGCAAAAGGAAAGAAACGCCCATCGTAATGAAAAGGAGCAAAGATATAACGACGGGTCTTTGTATTCTAGACATGGTTGAGATTTTTTTGCGGCAGGTTCAGCAGATGCTCAAGTCCCAGTAAACAACCGGTCATAACCAGAAAAATAATTCCGCCGCTTATATAGTGGAAGTGTTCCGCAGCCTCGGTTCCAGCATAAAAAGTGATCAGGCACATGGTCATGACTCTCATCAAATTGCCGAGAAGGGCAAAAGGAATTCCGGCGATAATAAGCGTGAGTTTTGTTTTGAACCCGCCTTTAATGAAATAAACGTAAATTACACTAAGCGCAAGCATGGTGATCAGCGAACGAAAACCACTGCAGGGCGCGCCCATAAAAATTTCATGACCGTTTACTGTTAAAAGAAGACCGCTTCTTTCGATGGGATAATGTAGGGCATGTAACAGATTCTCCGTCGTGACCGATATTCCATAACGCATCGGCAGTGTCAACCGGTCAATGATGCCTAATGGCGGTGGAATGAGGAAGACCAGATAGAAAATTGGAAATAACAAAATTTTGGCCACTTCTTTGCCATGAAGATATCGCGTCACTCCCCACAAGACGGGAATCAATGATAATGAAGAAATAAAAAGATAACCTTGCCGCCAGCCGAATATAAACATTAACAATCCCAAAAAAACTGCCGCAAGACTTCCCACGCCCGAAGTATTGAACTCCGCTTTCGCAAAAAGATCTCTTAGTATTAATCTTTTGCGCCACACCAGCCATAACGAAACTGGAAGAATAAAGTACGCATGAGTGTAATCAATGTTTTCCCAACGCGATTGATACAGTTGATAAAAGATAGGTGAATAAAGCGCGGCGACAAAAATCCAGGTTAGAAAATAAATCATAAAACTCCCAATTTTATTTTTAAATCAGCAAAGGATATCAATTCATTGTGAATTTTCTGTGAAGATCATATGAAAATTCTGTATTTATCTTAAACAACGTAGCACGCGAGTCGAGCTCATTGCGAGGAGCCTGTCTACCGCTAGGCCCGGTGACAAAGCAATCTCAAGGATTGTTTCGTCGCCGGCCTGGCAATGACAGAAAATGGTACATCACGTGAAACGGTGCAATTTTAAAACTCGTCGGAATATTGAAGATTTTGTTGTCGGATTTACAAGAATTTCATAAGAACCTTATATAAAAGTCATAACAGTCTTGATACAACTGTTGCGCGTTGGGAAAAAAAGATTTTCGATTTTGAAAAAAGCGCCGGCATGAAAGTTAGAAATTTAAATCCATGAAAGCCATGAAGTTTACAAAATTTTTATATGAACCTTATACAAAAGCAACAACAGGTTGATAAAACTATTTCGCTTAAATGAGAAATTAAATTGTCATTCTTTGGGACTCCTGCATCATCTTCACCAAGGATGTCACCGAGGAAAACGCAGAAGCGCCCGCTGCGAATAAAATTTGAAAGGAGGTGCAGGAGCTCAAAGAGACAATGTGACATAGAAATGACAACACTCGGCAAGTAAGCAAGAGTAAAAAATAGGAGGAAATAAAAGATGAAAGTAAAAATGATGGCAATAACAATAGCAGCGCTGATGGGGCTGGTGGTCCGGTCAGTTATTGCGTCTGATGCAGTGGGCTATAATCGGATCACGGTCCCTGCAAATTCCGACGTGAGGCTTTCTGTTCCGTTTAATCAGGATATTGTTGGTACATTCAATGTTAATGGTATTGTTGCAGGCTCCGGGGTTACGGTCACAGATCCACTTACGCCGGGTGCGTTTGCAAATACTTACTACGTCCGTTTCATTAGCGGCAATGGGACGGGACTGTGGAGTACCATTTCAAATAATGGAGCGAGTGATTTTGTCTTCGTAGATTTAAACGTGTTGAACTTTATCAATGTCGGCGACAAATTCCGCGTTTATAAACATCAAACCTTAAGCAGTGTATTTCCGACCAGTCTTTTAGGCATATCGTATGTTAGCGGGAGCCAAGTGTTGATTTACGATAATAACATTGCTGCCATGACAACGAACAAATCTGCCGCGAAGGTTGCAGCGTTTACATCCGCCGGCGGAGGCCACTGGGTTGGTTCAGGTGTCAATGACAATACGATTCTGAAACCTGAGACGCAGTTTATTCTTCGTAATAATTCCGGATCTACCCTTACCATGATTACGCGAGGTCATGTGCCTGACTATTCTGTCAGCACTCTCATTGCCCCCAACGGTGATTTGGTTATAGGTTCAGGATATCCGTTACCTGTTGTGCTAAAAAATGCCGGATTGAATGCGGCGTTACGGCAAGTTCTTTTTTATGATAACAGCGCAACGGGTATTAATAAATCCGCGGTAAAAGTTGCGGTATTTAGCGGAAGCAATTGGGTTGGTGCTGGCGTAACTGGTAATGAGTTAATCAATCCTTCCTCATCGATTACTTTCCGTTTGCCAACGAGTGAAGCAGGGACAAAAGTGACAATCAATAAACCTTACTAATCTATCTTTTAAGGAAGGAAGGGTACGGTAATGAAAAAATTAGTAATGACGGTAGCGATGGTGGCCATGATTCTAATGGCCGGTTCAGCGCGCGCGGATATGACTTACGCGCCATTTTTGTTTAACGGCAATGACCACGCGGGTAATCCAATTCACGACGGAACTTATGAGATGGTTCTGGATCTTAACGGTGATGGATGGGGCGGAACTTCTTATTTAGCTCAAACTTCAGGTGCAGATAATGCCTCAAACTGGCTTTGGGATAGTAAAGATCTTGTGATGGATCGCGGACAAATTATTGACGGTCAAGCGACACCATTTAAAAAGATTTCAACCGCAGACATTCCGGCAAGCTATGATGCGAATGTTGATCATTATTATTTACTCTGGTTTGATAAGTCGTTTAACGCTGGGGGTGCAGGTCCGGGCGGGGGCGTTAGCTATGGCGCCGAAGATCTTGGTACCGTCGGAACAAATCCTGGTGATTACACGCCGTTTGCCAACGGTGGAAGCGCGACTCTCAAAACTCTGGGAACACAGGCTGTTCCTGAACCCGTCTCGACGGTGTTGTCATTGCTGGGTGGTGGAGCGATGGTATTGCGTCGCCGTTTCAATAAAGCCAGCATTTAAGTAGTACATCTTATAAACTCGCAAACGAGAGGTATGTTATGAACAACATAAGAAAGACAATGTTAGGGGTTATGATGGCCCTCTTTTTGGCGGGCACGGCTAGTGCCGCCAATATTCCAGTAACAAGTAATATCGCGACCTCCACAACTTGGACGTCAGATAATATTTATAATCTCGTCGGACAGATTTACGTGCTGCCTGGCGCGACGCTTACTATTCAACCAGGCACGTTAATTAAAAATCATGCTGGTGATCCGCCTCATTGGGACCCAACGCTTAACGGAGGAAAAGGCGGATGGGTGCCTGGTGCAAATCCTGGTGATCAGGGTAGCTTGGCTGTTTGCCGTGGGGCCAAGATTTTTGCGATGGGTACTAAAGAAGCTCCCATTATTTTTACCTCGGACTTAGACACAATGACGGCTTGGCATGAAGGAACTAATGAGTGGGGGAACCTGACGCTGATGGGCAACGCACTTATTTCAGCGTCATTTAATGGTCCGCCTACGAATCATAATCCAACCGTTATTCATGGAGTTCAAAACCCGTCGATGCCAACAGGCACGGCTCAGAATTTCATGGAAGGGTTGATTCCTGCTGATAGTAACGATACAAAGACGCTCTATGGCGGAAACGATGACAACGATTCCAGCGGTGAACTTCACTATGTGTCATTGCGTTATGGCGGTAAGGTCGTTGGCTTAGGCAACGAACTTAACGGTTTGTCAATGGGCGGTATTGGCCGCGGGACAAAAGTTGATCATATTGATACTATGAACAGCGTCGACGATTATGTAGAAACCTGGGGCGGTACGGTTAACTACAAATACCTCAGTTTGTGGAATGGCGGCGATGATGGTTTCGACACTGATGAGGGTTGGCGTGGTAAAGCCCAGTTCGGTATTATCGTTCAGGGTTTTAGTAATGATGCGCCCCGCGGTTCTGGTGTCAGTGATAACGGTTTCGAATCGGATGGTGCAGAAGATTCCGATGCGCAACCAGTATCGACGAACACACTCTACAATTGGACTCTCGTCGGCCAGCCATTGTCCGGCCATAGTGCAACAGCCTGGCGTGATAATAACCGCGCACAATATCGCAACATGATTTTTATGGATGTAGGTTCCGATGTTGTTGGCGCTGATAATACCGACGGTGATAACGGTTCAGGTTATGGATTTAACGGTACACTGTCATTTGCCGATACCTGGACCACACCGTATACAGTCCATTCAGCTGTTAATGCCATGAGCCCCGCACCTGTCCCGGGTTCTTTCAATGACCCGAACGTGCTTTATCAAGCTCAAAGCTCGACGGCGGCATGGAACGGAATGCTGGCGGAAATTGTTGACAGCGTTTTTTTCCGTAACATTGGTACTTCCAGTCATGGTCGGCCTAATGTCTACAGCGAGGCGGATGACCGCGGTGTCACGATCGCCGGCGGTAGCAATCCAGCCAAGCATAATGTCGTTTCTCCTTATAATTCATCGTCTCCGGATGACAATATGCCAATCAAACTTTTGCAACGGCACTCCCCGGAAACCAAAGGTAGCAAGATTCTTCTTCGTGTCACCCGAATCGACCCGCGCGCAGCCCATGATGCTGTCACGAGTGATGCTGTCGCACCAGCCGACGGGTTTTTCACTCAGGCTCCGTTTCGTGGTGCCTTTAGTCCCAACGTGAACTGGTTGTTGGGTTGGACGGCTGCCGACGCATACGGGTTTTTACAAAATGCTGATGGCAGTGAGCAGACGAATCCTGCTGATCCTGTTCCAACGATTCAAGTGGATGCTTCCAGTGCGTCGATTTCTTTTCCGACGACAGTGGGAGTTTCCTACGCTGTTGAACAATCGAGCGATATGAAGAATTGGGTTCCATTGTCAACGGTTACAGGAGATGGGACGGTTAAATCAGTGACAGACACGCTGGCATCTGATTCAACCAAATTCTATCGAGTGTTTGTGTTGTAATTCTTGAAAAACGTGTCAATAAATACGTCGATGGCAGCGGCCGGAAGCCGCTGCCATCACGTTTTCACTTAAAACTGTGAGTACACAATGAAAAAACAATTGATAGCATGTTTTCTATTGACCAGTTGTTCTTTATCCATAGGTGGTTGCAGTCAGCAGGCTAAAGTGAATAACCCGACTGCCGAAAATAAGCCTTGTCCTCTTACCGATAAACCGCTGACGTCTTTTCAAGACGAATTGCTTAATCTAGCTTTTGATACAGCTACAGCGATCCCTGTTAACCCGCATGGTTATGACCGGTCACGAGCACAGCAGAAAGTTATTGATACTTCATTTGAGCTTGACCAGCCGCAACGGGCCATCGGTTATATTGAAAAGATTGCTGATTGGCGTCGGGGCGAAAGCTATGGCGATTTTGCTATTTATTCTCTACGGCATAGCTGTTCTGATGGAATACAGCAGTATTTGGACCGCGCCCAAAAAATTTCGGATCAAGAAGAAGATTGGCAAAGAGATCGTATTAGAGTGAAAATAGCCCAAACACATGTTTTGCTCGGAGAAACGGAAAAGGCCAATTCTTTTGAGAAAGGCGTCGTAGAAGCTTCTGAGTCAGGTAAAGTCATTGGCGTGAAGGCCATGATTGCCGACGAGGAATCTTTTGATAAGCAGATAAAAGGATTTGATGAGTTAATAGCCTCGGGTAATTTTGACATCATGAAAAATGCGCTCGACTCAAGCACTGAGCTTTTTAATCGTTTTTATGACGATGTCAAGAAGCGCTCACTCATCGAAGCAAAAATTAAAACATCCATGAAAAAAGCCAAGATGCCTGTTTCTATTCAGACCGAACTGTTTATAAAGTTAACGGAATCTGCTTTGAATCATAAAGATCAAGCTCAGGCACTTCTTCTGGTTAGCGAAGCGCAGCTTTTAATAGATACGGCTCAATGGAGGACGGCGGAGTTTAAAATTCCATTCGTGGCGAAATTAGCTGGATTGCGTTTTTTAGCCGGTGATGAGCAAAAGGCCAAAGCCGACGCGGATGCGCTATTAAAATTTTATGATTCCGAATCAAATAAGATCGTAAATATTTACCGGGCTGGAGTGCTCCGTCCAATAGCAGAGGCTTATCAATCAATGAGCGACACGAAATCTGCGTTAGCAGTTTATAAAAAAGCTCTTGAAGCCGGCGTCGAAAATCCTAATTCCAGACCGCGTGCTGAAGATCTGTCCGCTACCTGTATTTCATTGGCTTTACACCGCGTTCAACCTGACGATGAACTTTGGAATCGCATACAGCAGATCAAGCAAGGATTGGGAGATCCGTGGTAAAATAATTTATCACGAAAAAAAATCCCCCAAATCCTGAGCATGTTATGAAAAATCTGCTGTTAACTTTTTTTATATTTGGAATTTTATTGGCAGTCACAAAAGGATGGAGTGAAGACTCTTTAACTTTTGACAACCCCAATCTTGCGAAGCAATATGATCAGATGTTTATCCGGGTAACCCCTCAGCAATCTT
Source organism: uncultured Planctomycetales bacterium (assembly GCA_964612665.1). Classification (GTDB taxonomy): domain Bacteria; phylum Omnitrophota; class Gorgyraeia; order Zapsychrales; family JAHFFX01; genus CAZTCI01. The sequence goes on from CAZTCI010000004.1 coordinate 29,497, forward strand.
CCGCTTATAAAAAGCGAAATACCAGAGGGGGAGATTTTGAAGAGGGTTGGGATGCTTTTAATAATAAAGATTATAAAACAGCGTTTCAAGAATGGAAACCGCTCGCCGAGAAAGGAAATGCCAAGGCTCAATTTTTGATTGGCGCGATGTATTTCGACGGGCAAGGTGTTGGAAAGGATTATAAGGAAGCGGCGCGTTGGTATAAGCTCTCGGCGGAACGCGGCATCGCATTGGCGCAGCACGCGTTGGGAAGTATGTATCAGAAAGGTCAGGGCGTTTCTCAAGATAACCAAGAAGCTGTTAAATGGTTTCGCAAGTCGGCGGACAAAGGTTATGTTCTCTCACAACACGCTTTAGGTGTTCTGTATGAAAAAGGGCAAGGCGTTCCTAAAGATCATAAAGAAGCATTGAAGTGGTTTGAACGTGCGGCCGAACAATCATACGCTTCCGCGCAAAATAATTTGGGACTGATGTATTACGGCGGCGACGGAGTTTTTCAGGATTATAAGAAAGCGAAAAAGTGGCTCCAGCTCGCCGCGGAAAAAGGAACGCCCGAAGCGCAATTTGTTTTAGGCTGGATGTATTACAAAGGCGAAGGGGTTCCTTCAAAGAATTTTAAGGAAGCAGCGAAATGGATCCGCCTCGCCGCTAAGAAAGGTCTCGCCATTGCGCAAACTAATTTAGGATTAATGTATATCAAAGGCCAAGGCGTTCCCAAAGATTATAAAGAAGCGGCGCAGTGGTTTAAATTGGCCGCTGATCAATGGGACGGCGTTGCGCAAACCAATTTAGGATTGCTGTACATTAAAGGTCAAGGCGTTCCTCAAAATGATGAAGAAGCTTTTAAACTTTTTAAACTTGCTGCTGAGCAGGGAATGCCTGCCGCACAATATAAACTCGGCGTCATGTATGAATTCGGCCGGGCGACAACGCAGGATTATATCTCAGCTTATTTGTGGTACAGCCTTGGCGCATCGCAAGGCGATAAAACCTCCCAGGAACACCGCGACCGCCTTCAGAAAAAAATGACGCAAGCTCAAATCGATAAAGCCCAACAACTTATTAAAGATTGGCAAGACAAACACAGCAATAAAATAACAACCGCCGCTTAATAATCCGCAGTTTTTCCTTCCTTCTTCTATCCCGGGATTTCTTTGTATGTTCATACAATCTTCATATTAAATTCATAATCAGATTATAGACTTTAACAGTGCTTAATCTAATCGTTTACTTCCTTCGTGATCATGATCTCCCAACGTGTTTATCCATGTCTTAAAGAAATCATGGTCAGGGCGTTAGGATGTTTAGTTTTCTTTATGACGCTTTTCTTAGCAGTGACAACTTTCGCTGATCAAGTTGGGTCTATCCGCGGTGTCGTGTATGACAAAGATTTTAACGTCCCCCTTCCGGCCGCAGAAATTTCTATTGCTGAAACCGGCACTAAAGTAACAGCCACTGAAGACGGCAATTATATTTTTAACCAAGTACCCGTCGGAAAATACACGCTGATTTTTTCGAAAGAAGGATACGCGCGTCAGGTGGAAGCGAATGTTGTTGTCTCGCCGGGACAGATGACGGATGTCGATGTTTCGTTATCCGGTGAATTTACCGAAATGGAAGAAGTTGTTGCGCAGGATTTGCAGATCGCTGGGACAGAAGCTGGTTTATTGATGCTTCGTATCGAAAGTCCAGCGCTTTTAGATTCTGTCAGTTCTGAATTGATAAGTAAAGCAGGAGCGAATGACGCGGCCAGTGCGCTTAAATTAGTAACAGGAGCGACTGTACAGGACGACAAATATGCCGTCATCCGAGGTTTGCCTGATCGGTATGTCAATTCACAAATGAACGCTGTGCGTCTGCCATCTGCGGATGCGGAAAAGCGGGCGGTTCAGCTCGATCAATTTCCTTCAGAAATGATTGAAAGCGTTCAGGTCAGTAAAACTTTTACTCCAGACCAGCAGGGTGATGCTTCCGGCGGAGCCGTGAATATCGTGCTTAAAAGCATTCCAGACAAAGAGATTTTTAAAATTAAAACGGGAACTAATTTCAACACACAGTCAGCGGGGCGCGAAGATTTCTTAAGCCGAAAAGGCAAGCCAGTAAATTTTTGGGGATTAGATAGCCGCGGCATTCCGTCGGATGGTGATTTTAGAGGTCCCGCTGGTGTCTTCCGTGAAGATTCGCCGCTCAATTATAACTGGTCGATAGCTGGTGGTGGCAAGCATACCTTTGATAACCAAATTAAGGTGGGCGGCTTTGCCGACTTTTTTTATAAAAGGGACAGTTCGTTTTATAACAATGGAGTTAGTAATTCTTATTGGGTCTTGAATCCAGGAGAGCCGTTGACTCCGCAATATCTTCAGGGAACGCCATCACAAGGAGATTTTAAGACGTCGCTATTTGATGTAAAAAGATCGAGTGAAAAAGTACAATGGGGTAGTTTAACTACAGTGGGTGTAGAAACCGAAAACCATTTGTTAAATGCATTGTATTTATATACTCATGATGCCAATCAAACCGCCACACTCGCCGAAGACACCCGTGGCAAAGCATATTATTTTCCAGGCTATGACCCAAACAATCCGAAGGACCTGGGTAATCAAAATCCGGATGCTGCGCCATATCTTAGAACTGAAACCGTCGATTATACTGAGCGGAGTACTCAAACTTTTCAGTTGAACGGACGGCATACCCTGACCACCCCCGCTGTTGCTCTCGATCACGTCATTGAGTTTCTTCCTCTCAAATTGGATTGGACTTTTGCTCGAAGCTCATCGACTTTGAACCAACCGGATAAGACCCAGTTCGGCGAGGAGTGGCTTGCGCCAGCTTTTAATGCTGGATTCCCTCCTTTTGTCCCACCGTTTGTAACTCCGGCAGTGCATCATCAATTCAAACCAGCCGCCAATTTCACGATAGGCAATCTTCAGCTTATTTGGAAAGATATCGCCGAAGACAGCAATCAATATTTTGTGAACCTGAAATTTCCGTTCAAACAATGGAGTGATACGGAAGGGTATTTTAAATTTGGTGTGTTCGATGACAAGGTCACGCGCACTTATAATCAACAGTCGTTTAGTAATTTCGGGGAAAATGGTGCTTTTCTAGAAGCGCCTTTTGATGTTCTGTGGAGCGCAATATTCGGTACGGAAAATCATTTAATAACACCTGCTGACATCGACGTGGATTATAAGGGTGACCAGCGGATTTCTGCATGGTATTACATGGTGGATTTGCCCACAAGTTCATTTTTAGATCTGATTGGTGGTATACGTCACGAAACCACCAAGCTCGATATCGTCAATAATCCGGAAAAAGATGTAACCTGGATACCACCCGGCAGCAGTTCTCCGGTCACGTTAAAACCCGGGGATGCTGATGTCAAGTTTAACCAGCATGATTCCCTTCCTTCCGTCGGGTTTGTGTTAAAGCCTCTTAAGAAAGTTCAAGTGCACAGCAACTACAGTGAAACGGTCGCGCGGCAGACCTTCAAAGAACTTACCCCTATTCAACAAACCGATTATTTGGGCGGCCCCATTTTCATTGGTAATCCTCAACTGAAAATGAGTTCAGTGAAAAATTATGATGTGCGCATTGACTATACACCTTACGAAGGTGGATTAGTTTCAGTTTCAGGGTTTCGTAAAGATATCAAATTTCCTATTGAATACGTGCAAGGGTTTGCAGGTTTTTCTTATACAACAGCTAAAAATTATCCGAAAGGTGAGTTGAACGGTATCGAAGCTGAAGTACGGCAAAGAATGGACCGGTTTTGGGAACCCTTAACGGGTCTTTCATTAGGAGGTAGTGCAACATTTATCAATTCAAAAGTGACGCTCCCTGATGATGAAGCGGCCACTTTTACACGGCCGAATATACAGGCCCCTATGCCGACGAGAGACATGACGAATGCGCCTAACCATCTTTATAATATTTTCGGCACGTATTATTTGGAACACATTGGCACAGAAATCGGCGTCTTTTATATTGTTACCGGTGATACGTTGGTGGAGGGCGCGGCGGCCGGGACGGTGTTGGTTCCGAATGTTTATGCCAAAGAGTACGGCACGCTTAATGTGAGCGTTTCTAAAAAAATCGGCCAGCATGCCAAAGTCGTTTTTCAGGCCAAAAATTTGCTCAATCCTAAAATTCAGACGGTCTATCGTTCCAAATTTATCGACGGGGACACCGTTAAGACTTCATATACGAAAGGGATTGATTATTCTTTAAGTGTAGGCGTCGAGTGGTGAAAGGAAGAAGTTATTATGCAAATTAGAATCATAGTTTTTTCAGTTTTTATCTTCTCAATTGTTGGTTTACAGCAAGTCTACGCTGATAACCAGTCGAGGGATGCCGAAAGTTTGTCTGGAACTGCTGTTAAGAAATTAAGTGAACTGGAACTGGCCAGGCAAAGACAGGCTGAGCGCCAAGCTAGCCTGGCGCTTAATACACCGGCTAAAAATGAAAACATTGTTCATTCATCGACGAAGAAAAGCCCGTCTGTAAATGCTGTTTCAGAAAAAGAAGATTCCCCAAAAGAACCTGCCGAAGCAACGAAGGTTAATATCGCGGAGCAGCAAAAAGTTGAAAGCGCGCAAAAAGATTCTGAGCCGCCGACACTTGAAGAAACACGTTTGACGATGGACAAATGGATCGAAACTCAGCAAATCATTTCGAAAGAACGCAAAGACTGGCAGCAAGGTAAAGAAATTTTGCAAAGCCGTTTAGAGTTAGTCAAAAAAGAAATCGCGGCACTCGAAGATAAAATCAAGGAAGCCAAATCCAGCGTGGTGGAATCCGACAAAAAACGCGATGAGCTCAATGGTCAAAACGACGAATTTAAATCTGCGGGTGATCAATTGACCAAAGCGGTGACTCAAATGGAAAGCGATGTCCGACGGTTGTTTAAACAACTCCCCGATCCGATTCAATCCAAACTTCAGCCGCTGTTTCAGCGAATTCCAGAAAATCCCGAGAAGACCAAAGTCTCAACCGCCGAGCGGTTTCAAAACGTTTTTGGAATCTTAAATGAAGTGAATAAAGCCAACAGCGAAATCACGGTCAATTACGAAGTTCATAACCTCTCCGACGGGAAACCAGCTGAAGTTAAAGCCGTTTATATTGGTCTAGGGCAGGCCTATTATCTTGGTGCTGGCGGTGAAGCTGGCATTGGACGTCCGTCGCCGGATGGTTGGAAATGGGAAGCCTCAAATTCCGGCGGCCGCGATATTTCAACGGCCTTAGAAATCCTAGAAGGAAAACAAAAACCGGCCTTTGTGCCATTAGCGGTGAAACTTCAATGAGCAGACTCCCTAAAAATTTTATCGAAACCCTCATGGCTTTATTTTTTCTCTTGTGTTTTAACGTTCTGAGTTTTGCCGAACAAAACTCGAGCGACACAATGAATCGGCTGTCCAATTCGGCCAAACAAGAACTGGACAAAAGCATTCAAGAACTTAATCAGCTGCGCGACAGAATATCGACGGAAAAATTGCCGATGGCCAAAGACCTAACAGCCTCCGAAGATAAGCTTAATCAGTTGCGAAAAGATTATGAAAAAACCACGCGATTGGTGGATGCCGGCAATCTTGAGTTAACAATGATCAAGGCGGAAATGAAAGCGCGGCAGGATGAATTAACTTACGTCGGGAACTTGCTCGATGAGTACGCCCGCACATTTGAATCGAAAGTCAACGTGAGTGAACTTCAATATTATGGAAAAGATTTAGACACCGCCAAGCAAGCCGCGGAAAACACAACATTATCAATGGCCGAGAAATTTTCGCGGCAAATTGATTTTGCGAATATTTCTATCAAACGTTTATTTGATGTGATCGGCGGCATGCGTTTTCCAGGTACAGCCGTTGACATTCAAGGCCGCGTTGAAGACGGACAATTTGTGATCGTTGGGCCGGTCGCGTTATTCCATGGCCAAGATGGTGGCGCGGGGCTCGTCATTTCGCAATCTGGTTCCAGCAAACCGCTCGTTCGTCCGTTAGAAGGTTCGATGCAAACTGGTTTGATTAATTTGGTGGATAATGGCGAAGGTGTTTTGCCGCTCGACCCGTCGAGAGGTGGAGCGCTCAAAGCCTTGGTGCAAAAAACAAGTTTGATTAAAATTTTTAAAAAGGGCGGACCGATTATGTGGCCGCTTTTATTCGCCGCCGCTTTGGCGCTGCTTACTGTTCTCGAACGCCTTTTCTTTTTAATCAATGAACAACGCAAACGGGATCCGCAAGCTATGGACAAATTTTTTGGAGCGGTGGCCGATGGTAATACCGATGCGGCGATTGGTATCAGTAAGGCATCGAAGTTTTATGTGGTGCGCGCGCTGAGTTACGCATTGTCACATCGTGAGAAATCTTTGCCGAACGCTTTGTTATATGCTCAAGAACAGGAGCTCAAACGTTTCCGTCGAGGAATTCCGATTTTAGATACTGTTATTACGCTGGCACCATTACTTGGGTTGCTTGGAACAGTGACCGGCATGATGGGATCATTTTCGCTTCTCGGCGGAGAATTAAGTTCTCCCGGAGCCATTACAGGCGGCATTGCGGAAGCGCTCATTGCAACCGCGTTCGGGTTAACCATTGCGATCACCGCGCTTATTCCATTCAATTACCTCAACACGCAAATGGAAGAAGCGCGCATCGAAATGGAATCCGCCGCAGCCCAATTAGAATTATTAGTGCATCCACCGACGAGCCAGGTTGTTGAAGCGGCCCAAACCATTCAGCATCGTCAATTGATTAAGGAGAAATAACATGCATGGCCCATCCAGCGGCACACGAAAACGCGCGCGGATTGAAATCATTCCACTCATTGATATCATCTTTTTTCTTTTGGCGACCTTCATCATGGTGTCTTTGTCGATGTCGAAGAATCAAGGCGTTCAAGTGGCTCTACCGACGGCAAGCACAGCAGCTTCGCTTGGCGATCAACAGGATATAGAAAAAGCGGTGACGCTGAGTGTGACCGCTAAAGGCGATGTTTTTTATAACAAAGAAAAAATCACAATCGCGCAATTGCCGCTCAAACTCCAGACACTCAAATCCACCTCCAAAGATCCGAAAATTATTATTAATAGTGACGCCGGAGCCGATTTTAAATATGTTGTCGCGGTTTTAGATGAGGTACGCAAAATTGGGATCGGAAAAGTCGGCATTAACACGGATAAGAAATGAAAATCAATTCTTCCGCACTCGCGCTGTCTACCGATGTTGCTGGACACACCAATGCTTTTTCTTCAAAGGTGTACAAAACCGATTTCCGACGGAAGAATTCGAAAAAAGGATTCCCGGGTTGGCTTGGTTTATTTTTAGGAATTGTTTGCGCAGTTTTGATTCATCTGGGTTTTCTTTTATTCGGCGGTTCATTACTTATTCCTCATAAGAAAGATCAAGGAACGTTGCAGCAGGTGGAACTGCTTAGCGAGAACGATATAAAAGAAAAAAAAGAACCGGAGATTAAAAAAGAAGAAGAGATCAAACCGGAAGAAGAGAAAGTTCCTGACCCCAGCGAAATCATCAAAAAAATGGAAGAGCCTGCGGTGAATAATGCGCCGGCTTTGGAAGCCGTCAGTTTAAGTGCCATTGAAGCCGCGTTGAATGGTCAAGGCGGCAGCGGAGATTTTTCCGAGGCGTTGAGTTTTGCATCCGGCGGGCGGATCGGAGGGACAGGCAAAGGCGGCGTTCTCGACGGTAATCTAGACAATGCTTTTAGTTTATCTGAAATTGATCAGAAGCCTCGCGCTGTTTTTCAATCACCGCCGGTTTATCCAGCGGGAATGCATGGCCGTAAAAGCGAAGATGTGGTAAGCGTTATTTTTATTGTAGATCCATCCGGCAGAGTCACGAACCCGCGGGTTGAAAAATCAACCGACGCCGCGTTTGAGAATCCGGCGTTAGATGCGGTTAAGAGGTGGAAATTTGAACCGGCGGTTAAAGGCGGCAAGCGCGTCGCCTGCAAAATGCGCGTGCCCATCCGGTTCCAACCGAGGTAACTCAAAATGAAAAGAATTGAACCCATTGAAAAATTTATTCGACCTAAACCTGCCACCCGACGGAGTTGGCGGCGCTCGCCCGGAATGGTCGCTTTGCTTCCTTGTCTGGTCGTTTTTATTCTGGCCGGCATTTGCCGGGCCAGTAATCAAGCCGCAGTTGTTAATCAGAGCAGTGCATCTGAAAATTTAGGAGAAACATTAAAGACGGTTACCGGGAACGCAAGCCTCATTGATGTTTTTAAAAAAGGCGGACCGGTCATGTGGCCGTTATTGTTAGCGTCGATCCTTGCCCAAGGGACTGTAATTGAACGTATAACTTTTTTAATTAATGAACAGCGTAAACGAGATCCACAGGCTGTAAAAGATTTTTTTAGCGCGGTTGGTCAGGGTCATTTGCAGCAAGCCATTTTAATCAGCGAGGCATCGGAGTTTTATATTCTGCGTGTGTTGGGCTACGCGCTTACGCATAGTAAAAAGTCATTAGCCAATGCGCTCGTGTATGCGCAAGAAGAAGAGATGAAACGTTATCGACGAGGAATTTCCATTTTAGATACGGTCATCACCTTGGCGCCGCTTCTCGGCTTGCTAGGGACGGTGACCGGTATGATGGGATCATTTTCGTTGATCGGTGGAGAATTAAGCGCACCCGGTGCGATTACCGGCGGCATCGCTGAGGCGCTTATCGCGACAGCCTTCGGCTTAGGTATCGCCATCACCGGTTTAATTCCATTCAATTTACTTAATACAAAGATGGAAGAAGCGCGGCTCGAATTAGAATCGGCTTCAACTCAATTAGAAATGCTGATGCAGCCTTTTATGCAACCAGCGCCGGAAACTCCCGCGCCCGTCGCAGAAGTTGTGAGCGTCTCCACCCCGATTGCGCTCCGTCCTGTTTTTGATAAACCGGTTTTGAATTCTGTTGAATCGCAGTCTTTGAATTTAAGCTAATGGAAAACAGATATGCAAAAAGTGCAATTATTAAAATTTAACCGAATGACAAGGAAGTTTGTAAGCTTGATTTCAATCTTGGGAATTAGTGTTCTTTTTTCGACGTCAAGCCATGCCACGATCTCGACGGCATCATCCGTTTCTGAAACGACTCATGCAGATTTAGATAATATCTGGAATGACCCGGTTTTCAAAAAACAATTCATCGGTGCCTACGGTATTAATGCAGAACTAGAGCCGCGGGTGACACCCGAAGAAGTTGCGATTTTAGAAAAAATTCGGCCAATGATGGCGGAAGATTTGCCGAAGGCGGAGCTTACACTTAAAAAACAGATGAAGCCGGATTGTTCGGCGATTCTGGATTTCACATTAGGCGGGATTCAATTTCAGCAAGACAACATGAAGGAAGCACTTGAGAATTATCAGAAGGCTGCTACAAAATTCCCAAGTTTCCGTCGAGCTTGGCGCAATCTTGGACTGATCCATGTTCGTAATGGGAAGTATGATGATGCGATCAATGCTTTTACCAAGATGATCGAACTCGGCGGAGGCGATGCGTATTCTTACGGACTTCTTGGATTTGCTTACGCGTCGAAACAAGATTATCAAGCGGCTGAGGCCGCGTATCGAAACGCGCTTTTGCTTCAGCCGGATAATACCGAATGGCGGCTGGGTTTAACGCGCTGTGTTTTCAAACAGCAAAAGTTTGAAGACGCGGTGACGCTGCTTGAAGTTTTGATTGACCGCTATCCTGAGAAGACGGATTTTTGGCTGCTGCAGGCGCAGGCTTATTTGGGAATGAAACAACCGTTAAAAGCGGCGCAGGATCTGCAAGCGATCGATAGTCTCGGCAAATCGACCGTCGATAGTTTAAACACGCTCGGTGATATTTGTTTAAGTGAAAATTTGATGGATTTGGCGGTGGATGCTTACAAACGGGCGATTGATGCGGATGTTAAAAAGTCGCTCGCACGGCCGTTTCAATCTGCTGACATGTTAGCGAGCCGCGGCGCACTTGCGCAGGCAAAGCAACTCACCGATCATATCCGCGATGTTTTTAGTAAAGACATGGCTGAAGCTGACCGCCGCAAACTTTTAAAACTCGAAGCGCGTTTAAGCATGGCCGATGGCGGCGGGACTGCGGAAACCGCCAAGGTCTTGGAAGAAATCTTAAAACTCGATCCGCTCGACGGCGAAACGCTAATGCTTCTTGGCCAATACTATAATAGTCAGAATGAACCTGACAAAGCAATCTTCTATTATGAACGTGCTGAAAGTTTGGATGCGTATGAAGTCAAAGCTAAACTGCGTCACGCGCAAGTTTTGATCGGCCTTGGCCGGTATACGGATGCTGTTCCGCTTTTGCGCCGCGCGCAGGAAGTCAAACCCAACGAAGACATCGCCCGTTACATCGAACAAGTCGAACGCATCGCCAAAACCCGCCATTGACCTGCCCAACCCCGGGGGTTGGGGTGGTGTTCGCCGATTTCATAGTATTTTTATATCACCTTCATACAAAACCAACAATCGCTTGTTAAGCTTCTGTCCATAAAGTTATCAATACTTCTATGGACTTAACCGTTATCTCCACATACCGCTGCAACTCAAAATGCCAGATGTGCTACATTTGGCAGAACCCAACCGATTCTAGAGAAGAAATTTCCCCCGAGACACTTTCTAAACTTCCCGCAGGCTTTGACAACCTAAATGTTTCCGGTGGTGAACCAACGCTGCGTCAAGATTTGCCGGAAATCATCGATATTCTTTATCCGAAGGCGCGGATCATGGAGATCAGCTCTAATGGTCTTTTCCCTGAGCGCCTTCTTCCCATTATAAAAAAATATCCCAATATTAAAGTTCGATTTTCCATCGAGGGTGACGAGTTAACTAATAACCACATCCGCGGTGAGGTTGATGGATTTAATATCAAGGTCAATGGTCTGCGTAAACTTAAAGAAGCGGGCGGGACAGATCTTGGTTTCGCGATGGTCATTCAAGATGAAAATGCTTCGCAGCTCGTCAGCGTCTATGAAATGGCCCGGTCGATGGGCGTTGAATTGTCCACCTCGACGCTGCATAACGCTTGGCAATTTCACAAAAACGATAATCACTTTTATAACCGTTTGAAGGTCGCTAAAAAAGTCGAAAAGTTAATCACCGCTATGTTGAAGACGAACAATATCAAAAATTGGTTCCGGGGCTATTTGAATCTCGGACTCATTAAAAAGATTCTTGGTCAAAACCGTCTACTCCTGTGTACGGCCGGAACCAATTTTATGTTTATTGATCCGTGGTCCGATGTGTGGGCCTGTAATGTGCGTACGGATTTGCCGATGGGAAACCTTAAACATCAAAGCTGGGAAGAAATTGTTTTAAGCGAAACCGCCGAACAAAGCCGCAAGAAAGTCGCACATTGCCAACAAAACTGCTGGATGGTCACAACCGCCCGCACTGCGATGCGCTCGACGGTATTTCCGATGCTGCCCAAACTCCAGCCGCTTTTGTGGGTCCTTGAAAATAAAATCAAGGTGAGTTTAGGAATGGACGTCGCCTTTGACCAATACATTAATTATGCGGATGTCAAAGCGAGTCCACAGATTCCGAGAACATCTTTTCTCAATAAATCATTCAAATCCAGGATCCAGCGAGCCATCGATCCGCATTACATCTTAAAGGAGTTTTACAACCGATGAAAATCATTGTCCTAGGCACCCGAGGTTTTCCGAACATTCAAGGCGGCGTTGAGAAGCATTGTGAAGAGCTTTACCCGAGGCTGGCGGCCCTTGGCTGTGATGTAATAGTGATTGGCCGAGCACCGTACACAGGTTCCGAATCCTATCAGCATAAAGGCGTTATAATTCTCCCGATTCAGTGTCCAAAACATAAATTTTTGGAAGCATTCCTTCATACCTTTCTGGGAATTTTTAAAGCCAAACAATTGAAAGCGGACGTTGTGCATATTCATGCGATCGGCCCGTCGCTGTTCGTGCCGCTCGCGCGTTTATTAGGATTGAAAGTGGTTGTAACGCATCATGGACCGGATTATGAACGAAAGAAATGGAATAAATTCGCGAAAGCTGTTTTGAAATTTGGTGAACGATTAGGTGCGACATATGCGCATCAAGTCATTGCGATTTCCCGCGGGATCGCCGAGTCTTTGCGCCACGAGTTCGGCCGGGAAGCGACCGTGATTCCCAATGGCGTTGTAGTTACTGATCGTTCCAATGAAGAGAAAATGCTTAAACGCTACGAACTCGAACGGGGAAAATATATTCTTGCCGTCGGGCGTTTTGTTCCCGAAAAAGGATTTAACGAATTGGTCGAAAGCTTTCATCAATTTTCATCAGCCGATCCCGCGCCGCGCAACCGATGTAAACTGGTCATCGTCGGCGACGCAGATCACGAAGATGAATTTAGCCGGCAACTTAAAAAAAGGAGCAGCAACATTCCGGACGTCGTTCTGACGGGTTTTCAAAACGGAAAATCGCTGCAAGAACTTTACAGCCATGCCGGCCTTTTTGTTTTGCCGTCTTTTCACGAAGGACTGCCGATTGTCTTATTAGAAGCGATGAGTTATGGCTCGTCGTGTTTGGTTTCGGATATTCCGGCCAATCGTGAAGTTGCGTTGGAAGAGTCGAGGTATTTTAAACCTGGCGATATTAATCTGATGAGTCAGAAGTTCAAAGAATTTTTGAATCAACCCACGACGGAAGAAATCCGTCAAAAACAAATTCAGCATATTAACGATAAGTACAACTGGACACAGATCACTAAAAAAACTTTGGAAGTGTATGAAACCACCTTATTACAATCGCGTAACAGCTTTTTAGCAAAATTGCTAAAAGAAAAACTATTTTTGATCAAGACCATTCCATTAAAGTCTTCTTGAAATATTTTTAGACCTATCCAACCTCTTCACGAAATTCTTCACATCCGCATTATGTTTTTCTCATTCTAATTTAACCAACATTTAAAATAGAATTAACCTGCCGCATAATAAATTTTAACAACCCCGTTTTACATTTCCGTATGATCATTTATTCTTTAAAAGCATTTCCCGTCGTTGAAGATGTGTTTTAATAAAATTTATTCAGGATTTTTAAAGTTTAAACGGGCTGGCCTTTATCATCCAACTAACGCCCATCGCTGATCCCGGTCGTTTCTTTACAGAAGCAAATTCCGAACCAAAGTTAAGTTACTATAATCCTAATTAAGTAGGAAAGACGGCTGTCTTCCTCAAGTCTAAAAAACCCTGACCAGTTGGCTGATCAGGGTTTTTTGACGGGCATTAGAGAATATTTTTAGTGCAGATTCATATCAAGGGTACGCTGAATAGTTCCGCCAGGCCCGGTGCAGGTAAGCACATAAGATGCTGTTGTACTGACTGAACCGAGACTCGCTGTGCCGTTGACCGGTTCTGCTCCAGTCCATCCGCCGGAAGCGGTGCAGGTGGTGGCGTTGGTTGTCATCCAGGTCAAAATGGGAGCAGCAGTTAAGTTTAAAGTCGGTGGAATACTGATTGTGAAAGTGGCGCTGGCGACGGGGCTGTTGGTCATGCCGCTTTTGACAGCGATGGCTTTAATGGTTGAAGTTGATGAAACAGTGATAGGAGCTGAATAAAGTGTCGAACTTGTTGAAGGTGTTGAGCCGTTGGTTGTGTAATAAATGGAAGCGCCGGAGGCCGCACTTAAAGTGACAGAAACAGGAGCAGAGAAAGTTCCACCGTTAGGAGAAATTGAAGGCGGTGAAAGAACCGAAGGGGAATTGCAGTAATTAACCTCGGTGATCCAGAAAACAGTTGTGTAACCAGGATTACCCAGATTGGCCGGTTGAAAGAAACGAATCTTGGAAGTAGTCACAGGAGCAAAAGTGACAGTTGAAGAAGCGACATCGCCGGAATAAGTGGTTGAAGCCAAAGTGACCCAAGCGGTGCCGTTCCAGGATTGAACATCAACGCGTTGAGATGTCATGTATTTATTTTGAAGAGGGTTAAAGGCCCAAGAAATGGTCGCGGAGTTGAGTTGTATTTTTTGAGAGCCGAAATCAATTTGGATCCAATGATCGAGAGTGTTATCAGACGAAGCCCAGGTCGTGGCAGTGCCGCCGGAGGCGTTGATGACTTCATCGTCGATGGGATTAGTGGAGTAGCCTGAGTAAGTACTGTCGACGGAAACAACGCGATTGCCGTATTCAACTTCAGTCACCCAAAAAACAGTTGTATAGCTGGGATTACCAAGATTCGCTGGTTGCAAGAAGCGTAGTTGAGACGTGGTGACAGCAGGAAAGTTAATTGAAGAACTGGCGACATCACCGGAATAAGTCATGGAACCTAAAGTAACCCACGCCGAACCATTCCAAGATTGAACATCAACGCGTTGGGCGGTCATATATTTATTTTGAGAAGTGTTAAAAGCCCAGAAGATAGAAGCGGTGTTGATTTGTTGAGGAGAGTTAAAGTTTACTTGAATCCAATGATCAAGAGTATTATCAGCCGAAGCCCAGGTGCTTGTTGTTCCGCCGGAGGCATTGATTACACCATCATCGATGGGAGTTGTTGTATATCCAGAGTAAGTACTGTCGACGGAAACGCCGGACGAGGGCGGAGGAGTGGTCCCACCGTATTCATACGCACCAATATCGAAGGCCGCTCCTTGAGGACGAGATTTTCCCTCTAGGTCGGTTGTGACGCCGGCGCTTGTTGCATCCATTCCTTTATCAATAGCCGCCGAGCCGCTTTGAAGGTGATAATCATTAGCGCTGGCATTAACGAATTTCGGATCAACGCTAAGGTTGTTGCTCGCACTAAAATATAATCCTCCCGAGTTTTGAACCGTATCGCCGCTACCGCCATTTTGCCAGCAAACATTGTTATTGATAACAGAATTGTCAGAACCAGTAAGGTTCATAATACAGCCATAGGGATTCGCAACCACTGTATTATTATCGACGACGGTATAGGTCGCCCCATTCATCAGAATGGCAGGAACATGGTAGACATTGTAAGTACCGTTATTCCAAAATATATTGTTAATGACTTTGTTATTAGTTCCCACAGTCAGGATAATGCCACCTTGCCGGTTATCGTGAATGCTGTTATTTCGGTAGATATTGTTATTGACATCAGAAGCGGAATCCTGTTCATTTTTTATTCCATAACCGCCCGCATGATGAATCCGGTTCCCATCGATTAAACAGTCACGAGCGGTTATATAAACGGCATGTTCATATCCGCTTGGCGCGCTCGTCGGGTCGCTAGGATTCCAACCGCAGTTGTAAATGTCGTTGTTGATATAGTTGATATGATCGTTGGGATTGGACGCGACACTTATAGGACGTTGAGTATAGAAACAGCTGTTGTGGTACGCATTTTTGATTGTGCTGTTTTGAACAGTGACATAATGAGTGAAAGGATTTCCGGGTGTATTGCCGCCGGTGCGGACAGCAACAGCAGGTACGTTGGAAGCGTCAATGGTGACATTATCAATAGTAATGTAGCTGCGATCGTAGATGGAGATGACATCGCCGGCATTATTTCCGCCGGATGGTTTGATAATAACCTGTTCATTGGGCGCTCCCTTAATTACTGTGGGTTGTGAAGGAGAAACGCCCGAGGGGATTCCGGGAACCGTGCTAATGGATTCCGCATAAGTTCCGGAATGGATAATCAGCATATCGCCGGCAGATAATTTGCTTATTCCTTTATTAATAGTCAAACAAGGACTGGTCTGGGAACAGAGATTGGTGGTATCACTTCCGGTTGTGGCGACATAATAAGTATTGCCAGCGGCTGACGCGGAGGTAGCTGCAGTTAAAAAAATAATAACGGAGAAAACGATCTTCTTAATGGGGCGCATCATCATGAAGTCCTTTCTTAGTATTGTTCTATTCATTTTTGTGTGTCTTTGATATTTTTCATATTCGATTTATTCCAGAATTGAATGGCAAATATAATCCCTGAACCGCTCATAAAGCGGTTCAGGGAAAGTGAAAATTTACTGTACATTGACCGTCACAGTTTTCTGAGTAGTGCCGCCAGATCCAGTACAAGTCAATACGAAAGAAGCCGTGGTGCTGACCGAACCAAGACTGGAAGTGCCACTAATAGGTTCTGTCCCGTTCCAACTGCCCGACGCTGTGCAAGTGGTGGCGTTGGCTGCCGTCCAGGTCAAAATAGGAGCGGCGGTTAAGTTTAAAGTCGGTGGAATACTAATTGTGAAAGTGGCGCTGGCGACGGGGCTGTTGGTCATGCCGGTTTTGACAGCGATGGCTTTGATTGTTGAAGTAGCGGAAACAGTAATTGGACCGGAATAAAGAGTGGATGAAGTCGTCGGGGTAGAACCGTTGGTTGTGTAATAAATGGAAGCGCCGGAGGCCGCGGTTACAGTAACAGAAACAGGAGCGGAAAAAGTCCCGCCATTGGGTGAAAAAACAGGAGCAGGCAGGATTGGATTATTAGAGTAATCAACTTCCGTGACCCATAACACACCCGTGTAAGCAGGATTGCCCAGGTTAGCGGGCTGAAATAAGCGGATACGCGAAGTAGTGACGGCCGGAAAACAGATTGAAGAAAGGGCAACATCAGAGGAACGGACTAGCGAACCAAGTGTGATCCAAGCCGCGCCATTCCAAGATTGCACGTCGAGACGTTGAGAAGTCATGTATTTATTTTGAGCATTATCAAAAGCCCAGGAAACCGTGGTTGAGTTAATTTGTTTTTGAGAACCGAAATCAATTTGAATCCAGTGATCAAGGGTGCTATCAGCGGAGGCCCAGGTCGAGGCAGTGCCGCCAGAGGCATTAATGACTTCATCGTCAATGGGAGCGGTGGTGTAATTGGGATAAGTGCTGTCGACGGAAATAACCCGATTACCGTATTCCACTTCAGTGACCCACAAGATGTTAGTGTAATTGGGATTGCCTTTACTGGCTGGCTGAAAGAACCGTAGTTGAGAGGTAGTGACAGTCGGGAAATTGATCGAAGAAGTTGCGACATCGCCCGAATACATCATTGAACCTAATGTGACCCAAGCCGAACCATTCCAGGACTGCACATCGACACGTTGGGAGGTCATGTATTTATTTTGAGCATTGTCAAAAGCCCAGAAAATGGAAGCCGTGTTTATTGGTTGAGGAGAAGTGAAATTGATTTGAATCCAGTGATCGAGCAAATTATCGGCCGAAGCCCAGGTTGTCGCCGTGCTTCCGGTGGCATTAATGATGCCATCATCAATGGGATTAGTTGTGTATCCTGGATAACTGCTGTCGACGGAAATTGATCCGTTTCCGTCGGGCGGAGGCGTTGCCCCGTATTCATACGGTCCAATGTCGTAACTAGAGCCTACCGGCCGACCGTTACCATCAAAGTCGGTAGGGACTTGAGAAAGTGTTATTCCGGCATTAATGGCGGGAGAGGTTGCTTTTAAATGAAAATCGCCTGAGCCGTCTGCACTGTAGTTGATAAATTGTGGATCGGCAGCAATCGTTCCAGTTATATTTACCGGAACCCGAAGATCATTTAGATATGTCGCTCCATAATCTATATTATTTTGATAGGTATTCCCACTGGCTGAGCTCGATTCATAAATGTTATAAGTATTTTTGTAGAAAATATTATTTTTCATAAAGCACCCATTACAGTAAGACGTGATCCCGGTGTTTGATCCAAAAAGCACATTATTGGCAATTAATATACTGCCTGTCGGCCCTGGATAGATCTGAAGTGCGGCATGCTTAGCGTTTCCCAAAATGTTATTCGCAAGTGTGCCAGCCCCATATCCATAGTAAACGGCATGCGCTCCTGGTTGTATGTTGCACAACAGGCCAATGCGTACGATTTTATTGCCGATGATATCGTTGTTGGTTGAAGCAGGATTTGTTTGGAGAATACCTGCGCCGCCATATTGATCGCATACTAATCCCGACGTAATATCATGGATATAGTTACCAATCATCCGCACATTCGATGCATAATTTACAATGCCTATAGTGCCATCGCCGCTCATATCAAATCCCTGAATATCTACGTAACTGCCGTTCTGAGTCCCAGGATCGCCATTCCACCAAACCCTCCGCAGGCCGTTTGTTACAAGTTTTGCCCCCCATGGTGTCTGAGAAATAAACCGAATCCGCGCGGATGCTGTTCCGCTTACATTGTTTTTTATGCCATATTCCGTCGTTCCTGAGGTGCTCGGAGACAGGGAGTATATTCCTGGCAACACCATTACCGTATCCCCGGCACTTACCGAATTAGCGGCCTTTTGAATTGTTTGAAATGGCTGTGTCTGGGTTCCGGGATTGCTATCAGATCCCGACGGAGAAACGTAATAAGTGGCCGCGGAGGCCGAAGTGGTTGCAGCTAAAAGAATGATTACGGAGAAAACGATCTTCTTAATGGGGCGCATCATCATGAAGTCCTTTCTTAATTGATTAACATGAAGGAACGATTCTTATGTTATGAATACGGTTCGTTTTAATGAATAAAAAAATCCATTCTTCATTGTTGGCTTTTTTTGTATTTTCGAATAGTTCATGTTTGATCTATTTCGGTCCGTCCTTTTCAAATTTATGGATAATCAATAGTAAGCGTAGCGCGTCCTTGCTTTGTTCCTGCAGGCCCGGTGCAGGTGAGCACATAAGAAGCGGTTGTGCTGACTGAGCCAAGACTCGCCGTGCCGCTGAGAGGTTCAGTCCCAGTCCAGCTGCCCGACGCTGTGCAAGAGGTGGCGTTGGTGGTAGACCAGGTTAGAATCGGGGCCGCGCTTAAGACTATGGTCGTCGGCGGCAGATTGATTGTGAAACTTGCGCTAGCGACGGTACTGTTAAGCATCCCGTTTTTGACAGCAATGGCTTTAAGAGTTGTGGTGGAGCTTAAAGTCATTGGTGCTGTATATAAAGATGAAGAAGTCGTCGGAGTTGAGCCGTTGGTTGTGTAGTAAATGGAAGCTCCGACGGGTGCGCTTAAAGTGACCGATACAGGTGCAGTGAATGTTCCTCCATTAGGTGACATGGTTGGGGCGGCCACTTGAATGGGTGTCGAATAAAGCGATTGGATCTCAGCTGCTGACAGCGCGCGGCTGTAAAGACGCAGATCGTCGATGGCGCCATCAAAAGTACGATCAAGACTTGGAGCATTACCAATGACGATAGGGTTGGTTGTAAATTTAAGAGTGCCGGTGAGAGGGTTTTGAGATTGATAAGCGGTCTCGACACCGTTGACAAAGAGGTGAAGCTGGCGGTCGCCTTTATCATCGTAGGTGACAGCGACGTGGTTCCAGGAGTTAAGAGAAATCGCGGAAGTAGCTGATACTGAAATGAAAGTCGTGCCCGCCGAATTTGTGACGGAAGCACAGAGAGTGTTCCCGGGATTAACGAGGAAATAAAAGTCATCAAATTTAGCAGATGATTCCCGTGAGACGATACGGCCATAACTAGCTTCGCCGAGGCTGTTGGGTTTAATCCAGGCAGAATAAGTAAAGGAAGAAAGATTTTGGGTGCTCGTAGTCAATGGGATGGTGGCAATATCATCGACTCCGTCGAAAGAAAGAGCAGCGCCAAACTTTCCAATGGCTAAACGCGCGGGATCAAAGGATTCTACAGTATTGTTGAATCCCAGAATACCGTTGTTGCTTCCATTAGAACTAGAAATTGTCTGACCGGATGATTCATCGAAATTCCAAGTGTCAATAATGGAGTAGGGCGGAGAGTTAAAAACATTTGAAATCTCGCTGGCGCTTAAAGCGCGATTGTAAACGTTGACCTCATCGATGGCCCCATCAAAAGTACGATCAAGACTTGGCGTGTTACCAATGAGAATGGGATTATTTGTAAATTTCAGAGTTCCGGTGACGGGAGGTTGAGCTTGATAAGTGGTTTCAACACCGTTAACAAAAAGATGAAGTTTACGGTCGCCTTTATCATCGTAAGTGACAGCGACGTGATTCCAGGCGTTGAGAGAAATGGAAGAAGCAACCGCGTATGAAATGAACGTTGTGCCCGCCGAATTTGTGATGGAAGCACTGATAGTATTTCCAGGATTAACGAGTAAATAAAAGTCATCATATTTGACAGAAGATTCCCGTGAGACGATGCGGCCGTAACTAGCTTCACCGAGGCTGTTGGGTTTAATCCAGGCAGAATAAGTAAAAGAAGAAAGATTTTGGGTGCTCGTAGTCAATGGGACGGTCGCAACATCATCGACTCCGTCGAAAGAAAGGGCTGATCCGTATTTTCCTAAGACGCGGGCAGGATCCGAGGATTCCGCGGCCGTGCTTAATCCTAAAAAGCCATGGTTAGCTGCAACTCTGTCGACAATCGTTTGACCTGAACCTTCATCCAGATTCCAGGAAGCAGCGGCAACGGGAAGGGGAGCGCCAGGCGGAGGCGGCGCAACTGTTCCACCATATTCATAGGCGCCGATGTCGTATCCAGAACCTTGAGGGCGGGATTTTCCCTCGAAGTCAGTTGTAATGCCAACTGATGAAAGATTGGCGCCGGCATCTATCGCCGCAGAACCAGCCTGCAAGTGGAAGTCAGTGGCAGAAACAAATTTGGGATCCGTAAACAGATTATTGGAAATAACATTGCCTATGCCAATCGCAGCATCATCAATAATATTATTGGCGTTCTGCCAACAGATATTATTTTTAATTATGCTGTTTGTGTCATGATTGTTACCGGAGACACAGTTTCCTCCATTGCCGACCATGGTGTTGTTAAATACTTGATTACCAGTACCGCCCCAAGCAAGATGTACTGCCGAATAGCTGGTATTATTATAAATCAGGTTATTGGCCACAAGATTGTTATCTCCTACATTGATCATAACGCCGCCGTCAACACAATCATGAATCCTATTGTTACGATAGATATTGTTGTTTAGCCCACTACCACCGCTCCAATATTGTTGAATGCACCAGCCACCGGGAGATCCGTAGATATCGTTGTTTTCAAAAAGACTATTGCGGGCGGAATTATATAAGACATGATTGTATCGACTGGATACTAGCACAGTATGCAGGCTCGAATTGCGTACAGTTATGTTGTAAACATCTAGTGGGTCCCAAGTCTCAAACACGCCAGATTGACCATTACGCATTTCACATTTATCAAAAATAATATCGTGAGCATTACCTCCGACGATAATATTGTTTCCTGCATACTGGTCTACGCCTCCCGGCATATTGCTGCCATCAATAGTCAATCCAATAAATTTAAGATATTGGTTGTTACGTATACTGAAAGCCGCATTATAATTTCCCCCGTCGAGAGGTTCTATCAGCACAGTTTCTCCGTTAGCAGCCTGAATCGTGGTATAGGCACTCGCACTTCCAGCGGGAATAATCGGCGAACCTTTACTGATTTCACTGATAAGATCGGTGTATGTTCCGGCTTTGATCGTAAGCGTATCGCCGCCCGTCATACAACCTATGCCGGCGAGAATGGTTAACTTAGGGGCAGAAAGACTTTGAGCCTGAGCGCAGGAATATGAATCACTGCCGGTCTTTGCCACATAATACGTGGCCGCCGAGGCGCAGGAGGTTGCAGTTAAAAACATGATTACGGAGAAAACGATCTTCTTAATGGGGCGCATCATCATGAAGTCCTTTCTTAATTGGTAATATATTGGAAGATTTTTGATTCTTTTTTCTTTTTTAGGATTGTTGTCATGTTCAATTTAATGAGGAATTAAATCCCAAGATTTCTGCACGGTGCCGCCAGGGCCGGTGCAGGTTAAGGTTAAAGTTTGAGAAGAATTCATCGTCCCTAAACTTGCGGTGCCGTTGATGGGTTCTGGTCCAGTCCATCCGCCGGAAGCGGTGCAAGTGGTCATGTTGGTTGTAGACCAGGTGAGAACGGGAGCCACACTTAAGTTGAGTGTTCCTGGAATATTGACCGTAAAAGTGGCGCTGGCCACCGGACTAGTAGTCATGCCGGTTTTAACAGCAATGGCTTTAAGTGTTGTGGTGGAAGTTAAAGTTATAGGACTAACATATAAAGATGAAGAACTCGTTGGAATAGAACCGTCAGTTGTGTAATAAATCGAAGCGCCAGAGCTCGCGCTTAATGTAACAGAGACTGGTGCAGAAAAAGTACCGCCGTTGGGAGAAAAAGAAGGCGGAGAAAGAACTGAAGGCGAATTTTTGTAATCGACTTCAGTAACCCAGAAGATACCTGTGTAAGTAGGATTACCCATGTTAGCTGGTTGAAAGAATCTGATTCGGGAAGTGGTGACCGCTGGAAAAGTGACTGAAGAACTGGCAACATCGCCGGAATAAGTAGT
The DNA here is from genome assembly GCA_964612665.1 of uncultured Planctomycetales bacterium. Lineage (GTDB taxonomy): Bacteria > Omnitrophota > Gorgyraeia > Zapsychrales > JAHFFX01 > CAZTCI01. The sequence goes on from CAZTCI010000004.1 coordinate 51,726, forward strand.
TGAGCCCAAAGTGATCCAGGCTGTTCCATTCCAAGACTGAACATCGACGCGCTGGGAGGTCATGTATTTATTTTGAGACGTATTAAAAGCCCAAGAAATAGTAGCGGAGTTGAGTTGTGTTTTTTGAGAACCAAAATCAATTTGAATCCAATGATCGAGGCTGTTATCAGAGGAAGCCCAGGTGGTTGCCGTGCCGCCGGAGGCGTTGATGACTTCATCGTCGATGGGATTCGTTGTGTAACCTGAATAGGTACTGTCGACGGAGACAGCGCGGTTGCCATATTCAACCTCGGTGACCCAGAAGACGGTGTTGTAAGTGGGATTACCAAGGTTAGCGGGTTGAAAGAAACGTAATTGAGAAGTCGTGACGGCTGGAAAATTAATTGAAGAACTGGCGATATCGCCGGAGTAAGTCATAGAACCTAAAGTGACCCAAGCCGAACCATTCCAAGATTGAACATCAACCCGCTGAGAGGTCATGTATTTATTCTGGGCAGTGTTAAAAGCCCAGAAGATGGAAGCGGTATTGATTTGTTGAGGAGAAGTAAAATTGAATTGAATCCAATGAGCGAGCGTATTGTCAGCCGAAGCCCATGTAGAAGTTGTGCCGCCGGAGGCATTGATAACGCCATCGTCAATGGGCGTGAGGGTATATCCAGAGAAAGTACTGTCGACGGAAACTGAAGCTCCAGAAGGAGGAGGTGTAGCGCCCCCATATTCATAAGCACCGATATCAAAGGCGGCTCCTTGAGGACGCGGGGCGTTGTCGAAATCCGTTGAAATTTTTGAATAACTAATGCCTTTATCAATGGCAGGACTTGTGGACTTGAGATGATAATCTCCGCTGCCATTGGCTTGGTAGTTTACAAATTGAGGATCAGATTGAACATCTCCGGCGATTGTTACTAAACTCGCAGCACCGCCGTACAGATAGTCGTATGGCTTAGTATTGTTGTAGAGAAGATTGTTCATGTAACTTATATTTGAAGAGCCTGAGCCAAGGCCATACATCATAATACCGGGGCCTGTATTACCATAGAAGATGTTATTGGCGACATAGATGTCGTGTATGGTGTTTCCCCCATCTGAACCCATAATTAATCCTGCACTGCCGCTGTTGAAAACAAGATTATTGACCACATCCACATTGTATGGATGATGATACAAATGAATCGGGTAAGAATTGACTCGATAAATAATGTTGTTGGCGATAACGCCACTGCCGTAGCCCTGATAAATACCGTGCTGCCCAGGGATGCCCGGCACAGAAGGACAAGCAAACGAAAGATCGTGCACTGAATTACCGATAATGTCGTTATCCGTAGCGTCTCGGGGACTGACGTTACCTGATCCAGCCGTGTCAATTGCAGAACCCATGTCCCCTGTCCCGTATGTGCCGCAGTCAGCGCGGCCGAGATCATGAACGTGATTTCCTAAAATTTTGGTGTGAGACGCATAGTTTAAGATGCCGATGATGGCGTCGCCTGAAATATCAAACCCTTCGATGTTTATGTAATCCACATAGTTCGTCCAAATATAGGTCGATCCTGACGTCCGTATTTTTGCTCCCCACGGTTGCTGAGAAACAAAACGAACGCGTCCCGCGGTGGAGTTCCCACCCCGGCTGGTACTTATGGATCCGTTGTAAGTTCCCGGCATAACCATAACAACATCACCTGCATTTACTATATTGGCTGCCTTTTGAATTGTTTGAAATGGCGCGGTTGATGAACCGCAGGTGCTGCAATCTGAACCCGTCGGAGAGACGTAGTAGGTTGCCGCTGAGGCGGAGATTACAGTTGTGAAAAAAAAGACAAAGGTGAAAATGCAATTTTTAAATAGATATGACATTGAAGTTCCTTTTCTTGCTAGAGGAATAATAGTATAAAAACATTTCAGAATATCGCTTTGTTCGTTCCTCGAATGATTGTAATGTTTTATAAATATGGGAATGAAATCCCAATATGTTTTCTGAACCGTTCTTTACAGAGCGGGACAGGATAAGATGTAATTTATGAAATGAGTTGAGAGTCTCTTTGTTTATCTGGGAGTAAGAGACTTGGTAAGTAATTACGGGAATAGTGCAGAGGGTAATTAAAAAAAAGCTGGCAGCAAACCAGCAATAAGCGGTGTGGCTATTTCTGGCCGCAAAAGCGGAAGTAATAGTCGTAAGAAAAACGATTAGACTGAGGACGATCTCCTTAATGGGGCGCATCATCAAGAAGTCCTTTCATTCAAAACTTATCTAAAGATAATTTATGGTGTCCCCTCTATATTGGTTCCTCTGTTATTTAAGGGTAGGCTTTCCCTTAAATTGGAGTCATGGACTCCCAGGTTTCGAACCCTTGTTGAAGCAAGAATAATCTTGCCAAAAACAAAAAAATCCATTCTGCATGTTAGAAGAATGGATTTATAAAAGCTGGGGCGAGCTTTTGGGTTCATGTTTTGCTTTTCCTTAGAATGGCTTAATTACAAAATGTATATCATGGAATGCAAAGAAATACAAGGCGTAGGCGCTGTTTCGCGGAAAACGTTTTTTTAAATTTAAGGATAATAGCTGTGATATTAGTTATTTGTTTTCAAGAGTATATGATTTATTTATTTGAGTCTCATTCTTAACCAAAAAAAATTTAAAAGAATTTTAATATTTGTGGTTTAATAAACACAGATTTTTTGGATAATAGAAGACCGAAGATTATTCTAAATCCATTCACACTGATCCCTTCAGTGGTTTTATTCAAATAATTTTCAATAATGAGTTACCTCTTTACACGTACGCTATAATATAACCAACATTTTTAAAACAAGGAGTTAATAATGAAGATGATCAATCTGCGCCGCCTCCCTATAATCTGCAGCATTGTGTTTTTCAATTATTTAATGGGAGTTGTTTATGCCGCTGATGTGCAAACGAATATGGTGTCTTATCGTCCGGCGCCGCCAGCCATGGGAGATTTGACTCTCTGGCAAATGTTAGTGGCGGGCGGGGTCGTCATGATTTTTATCGGTCTTTTATCGATTCTGGCACTGTCCATCATTGCCTATGAATTTATGACGCTGCGGGCGGAAAAATTGGCGCCGCGCGAATTTTTTGAAGATATCGCCACCAAACTTGAAACTGCAAAAATTGATGAAGCCAGGGAATTATGTCTTAATGAAAATAATATCCTGGCTAAAATTGTTTTAGCGGGCTTGGACCGGGGTGAAAGGCATAACGGCGATATGTCTTCAATGAGAGAAGCGATGGAGCATCGTGCACGTATAGAGGTCGGTAAACTTTGGCAGAACCTTAATTATTTATCTGACATCGTCGCGGTTGCGCCTCTTTTAGGATTATTAGGAACGGTTTTGGGAATGATCCAGGCTTTTCATGCCGTTCCCTTACAATCGGCTGGCGCAAAAGTTGCGATGCTCTCGGCGGGTATTTCAAAAGCAATGATTGCCACCGCTTCAGGTTTGATTATCGCGATTCCTGTCTTGATGGCTTATTCTTATTTTCGTGGGAAAGTTCAAGAAGTCACATCGGATATTGAAAGTTACAGTACGGACCTTATTAAAGTTATGGAAAATGCTTAATGAGCGCATTACCCGCCTTAAAAGCTTTCAGGCGGGGTAGAAGCGCGAATTAACCCTGCGTTTTTTGCGGAGTTAAGAATTCAAAATTACTAGGAGCGGCTATGTCCAAATTCGACATTTCAGAAAATTTCAAGCAAAGACCAGTTATTCAACTCGCGCCCTTGGTCGATATTGCTTTTTGGGCGCTGATTTTTTTTATGATCATTGCCATTTACAGTAAGATGGAATCTGAACTCGATATTACTGTTCCCAAATCAACCGCATCGATCGAGTCAGCCCCGAACGCTGGAAAAATGGTCATTAATATTTCCCGCGACGGACGGTTTATCGTTAATGACAAAGAAATGGATGCCGCGGCGCTTGATGACATGATGAAAAAAGTTTCGAACTTATTTCCTAACCAACAGGTGATTATCCGCGCGGATGAATTGGCCTACCATAAATACGTAGTTCAAGCCTTAGACGCTTGTATGCACGCCAACATTTCGGATGTTTCCTTTTCAACCATTAAAGAAGAAAAATAATGAATCGCAAAACCATTATTGCTATTCTTTTGGTTTTCTGTTCATTGGTTTTCAGGTGTAATGTTTTTGCGCAAAGCGTTCCTGAAAAAGAAACAGAAGACCTGGATTTTGCCCAAGGACTTTTAAGCCGCGGTCTTTATGATATGGCGGCCAATGAATATCAGAAATTTATTGCCAACCATCCGCAAAGCACTTATCTTCAAGAAGCTAACCTTGCCGTCGGAGAATGCTATTTTTTGCTGCAAGACAACGCCAAGGCCATTGACGCCTTTAATCATTTTAAACAACTCTATCCTAATTCTGAAAAAACGCCGACCGCTACTTTACGTTTAGGGCAGATCTATATTGAGCAAGGACGGTTCGATGATGCCATCAAGGAATTGACTTCAGCCGATCCCGCTCAGTTAAAAGCAGAAACGCTGCAGTCATTTTATTTTTATATTGGCAAAGCTTACCGCGGTAAAAATGACGCGGCTTCAGCGCTTAAGTTTTTGCAAAAGGCCTCAGAAGTGACTGGCGTGCAAGCGCAGACGCCTTACGCCTTTCAAGAGCTCGCCGAAGTTCATGTTCAAAATAAAGAATATAAAGAGGCGGTTGAGGCTTACACGAAAGCCCTCCAAGCGACTCAAGAAGATAGTTTAAAAGGTTATCTTCTCTACAAACTCGGCGAGGCACAATTTTTATCCGAAAATTACGCCGAGGCTATTAATCAATTCAACCAAGTTCTCACTCAGTATCCCAATCTTGAAATAACCAAAGACGCTCTTACAAATTTATTGCTGGCGCATTTTAATTTGGCGCAATATGACCAGCTGATGACAGCGTATCAGAACAACGCCAAGCTCATTAAAGAAGACGGCGCCTACACGCCAGTTTTTTTAACGGTTGCGAAAGCTTTGGCCGCGCTTAAAAAATTTGACGAAGCAATCGCCCTTTTAGATAAGACGGCCGCTTTGCCGAATTCAAAAGATGAAGATAAACGAAAAGTTGCTTTGAAAAAAGCTGAAATCTTAATTAACGCCAAAAAATATCAAGACGGTCTAGCTATTTTAGAGGGGCCTCTTCCCGCCGGAGACGGCGCGGGTGCTGATGAGATTTCATTCTTAAAAGCACAAGCGCATTACGGGCTTGGTCAATTTGATAAGGCGTCTGAATCTTTTCAAGAAGTCAAAAACAGCAATGCCGATTCCAATTATGCTCATGCTTCACTTTTAGGCATGGCGCATGCTTTTCAAGAATCAAAAAATTATAAAGAAGCGGACGCGCGGTTTCTCGAATACTACGCCAGTGAAAAAGACGACAATCTCAAAAGCGAGGCGCTTTATGATGCCGCTTTAATGGAAGTTAAATTAAACGCCAATGACCAAGCCGTTGCTCATGCGCAAGAATATTTGGACAAATTTTCGACGGGAAGCCGTTATGAACAAAGTCTTTTGATGCTTGGAGATCTTTACTCGAAAACGAATCAGTTTGAGAAAGCCGTCAACTTGCTGCAGGATTATTTGACTAAGGCCAAACAAATTCAACGGTTGGATTCAGTTGAATTTCTTTTAGGCTACAATCTTCAACTTTTAGCGCGCGGCAATGAAGCCATCGCAACGTACAGCAAAGTTCCATTAAATAAAGATGACCCGCAATTTTTTGTCTCCGCCATGAAAAATACAGCGGCCATTTATATCGGTGAGAAAAAAGAAGCGGAAGCTGCCGCGGCGTTTGATCAGTTAATTTCAGCCGTCGATAAAAATGTTCTTGAAGTCAAAACTTATCTTTGGGTCTGCGAACAATATTTAAAACAGAAAAAGTTTAACGACATTTTGCGGATCACGGATAAGGCGCAAAAGTTTTTCCCTAATGATAGTGTACAGGAGACTGCTTATTTTAGGGCCGAAGCTTCCCGTGAACTAAAAGATTTCGATAACGCCGCTAAATTGTATGACGTTGTTTTAACGTCGACGGCAAAGAGCATGTATACGGGCGGCGCGCACATTGGCAAAGGTTTGATTTTGATCGAAGCCAAGAAATTTGATGAGGCCAAGGCGGAATTTCAAAAAGCCATCGATGAAAACGCGGATGATCATACAATTACGCTTCGTGCCCGTTATGAAATGGCGAACATCGCCAGTGCGCAAAATAATCCGGAAGAAGCTCTCAAATTTTATTTGCTTGTTGGAACAATCTATGACGACGACACCTATTGCCCGGATAGTCTTTTGCGCGCGGGAAAAATTCTTGAAACATTAAACCGCAAAGAAGAAGCCGTCAAGCTTTACCAAGAAATCCAAGACAGATATAAAGACAGCCCAGCCGCTCATGAATGTCAGGAAAGGATTAGTGCTTCAAAGTGACAGTGCCAGAAATTATTAAAAAAAGAATTTTCCAGTCAATCTTAATCTCGCTTTTAATCCATTTGGGATTTTTGATCTGGAGTTTTTTTGTTAAATTGGTGCCATACAGCGGTCTCGTCAACAAACCGGACAAGACATTGCATATTAAAATGGCGAAGGAGGAAAAGCTCGGCGGACGGGAAACAACCCAAAGCAGCGACAATCGTACTTCTGAAAAATCGTTGCACCCAGAAGATCCTTCCACTCAAGCGGCTTTGGAAACTCAGCCTGAATCGCCCGAAGTTGTGCGCGATAAAATCGCAGCAGCGGTTCCAAACCATAATGAAGCGCTGGTACCAGCAGCGCCGCAGAAGAATTTTTATAAGCCCCAAAAAAATGATGTGATGGTGACCAAAAAAGTCCGACGGGCGACCCGCAAGAATTTAGTCGATGTCGGCGAAATTCCGCAGGCAGATTTTGCTTCGGGCTCACCGGTCATTGTTTCGGGCGAAGATATTTCGCAAAATTTTCTGGATAAAGGTTACTTGGCGGTTAAAGCCGGTCCATCTTCACCCATGCAGGTGGCCAACGGACCTGACCAGTTTCAAGTGATGCAAAAAAGCTCGGCGGGCTTAAGCCGGAAATTAAAAGCTGCAGATTTAGGAACAACATTAATTTATGAACTGACCAAGTATCAGGACCCTAAATCAGGTCAAAAGTATTTTAAGTTGGTGGTTAAAGTAAAGGACGCGACGGCTAACTTCCCTGTCGTTCCAAAAGAAATCATTTTTCTAGTTGATGCTTCCGAAAGTATTGGTGAGGTACGTTTAAAGCAGTTTCAGGAAGGTCTTAACTACAGTTTAAATCATCTAAATCCCGACGACCGTTTCAACATTTTAATTTTTAAAGATAAAACGATTCCGTTTAGCCCGCAGTCGCTTAAACCGGAACCGGACAACATCAAAAAAGCCATCCAATTCTTGGAAGATTTAAAATCCGGCTCCCGGACGGATGTTTACGATGCATTACAGACGAGTATGGATTTTCAAAATTCCTTCGAACCGTCTTATCGGGTTTTATTAAGCGATGGATTTCCGACAAAAGGGGTCACTAATTCTCGTCAGGTTATCAATGAGATTTCAGACATGAATAATGGAAAGTTCAGCGTTTTTAGTTTTGGCGGAGGTGTTAACATAAGCCAATATATGCTGGATTTTCTCGCCTATAAAAACCGCGGATGGTCGCAGACGGTTGATCGTGAATACTTAATTGGCAAAGAGTTTGCCAAATTGTCGGACCGCATTAAAGATCCGCTGCTTTTACATCTGCGCTACCGGATTAACGGTCTTAATGAAAAGGAAGTGTTTCCACAAATTCTTCCGGACTTTTTTAAAGGTTCGGAGTTTGTAATTTATGGTACTTTTAAAGATGAAAATAAATTTGTCGTCCAGGTTTTAGGAAACGCTTTGGGTGAAACAAAAGAATTTATTGTCAATGCCGCGCTGGATGACGCTGCCGCCGGCAATAAAGATATCGCTAGGCAATGGGCCTTCCACAAAGTTTATCATTTGATCAGTGAATTGAAATTTAACGAAGATAACCAAGCGCTTATTAAAGAAATTGATGACTTGTGCGCGAAGTTTGAGATTGTAACGCCGTATTCTCGAAACTTCCGGGAGTCCCATAAATCAAAAAAAGCACCGGCAGTTAAAGACGCTCCAAAACCAGAGCCTGCTCCTTCCAAGTAATTTTCTTTAGAGCGAGATCGCTCGACGAATCATTAACATTAAACAACTTCCTTTGATTTTTGTTTCAAAAGAGCTGGTAAAAAAAGTGGGACATTTTTCTGCAGGAAATGTACTATATAAAAATAAACCTTGCGGAGGATCATGTATGCCTAAAGTTAAGAATGAAACCATCATGAAACAGCTCAACTGGCGTTACGCGACACAAAAATTTGATCCTAAAAAAAAGATTTCAGCCGAAGATTGGCATACGCTTGAAGAATCTTTAAGGCTGACGCCTTCCTCCTACGGTTTGCAGCCGTGGCATTTTCTTGTTGTTCAGTCGCCGCAGATCCGTAAAAAATTAACGCCCGCATCATGGAACCAGCCGCAGATTGAAACCTGCTCACATTTGCTCATCGTGACACACTTGAAAATGATGACGAAAGAATATGTTGAAATTTATATCCAAACAATTTCTAAAATCCGCGGGGTTGCGGAAAAAGACCTTAAGAGGTTTAGAGATGTTTTGGTGAATGATGTTGTCGAAGGAACGGGCGTGAGTGATCAATCGCATTGGGCCGCTTTACAGGCTTATCTTGCCATGGGCGTTTTTATGACGGTTGCGGCGCTTTTAAATATCGATGTTTGTCCGATGGAAGGCATTATTCCCAAACAATACGATGATATTTTGGGGCTCAAAGATTCCCGTTACACGACATTGGCGGTCTTGGCCGCGGGTTACCGTGCCGCCGACGATCAATTACAGCATGCCAAGAAAGTCCGGTTTGAACGCAACCATGTGATCCAAGTGATCTAATTTAGAATCCATTAGATTCCGATACTCAATAATTTTGGACAAAATTAGATTTATAGAGTATCCTTTCCTATTTACAAATTCACTATAAAGAAAAGAGAGATGTTTTGTATGTATAAACAATTTATGCAGCAACGACCTTTTTTATTCACTCATCGGCTGGTTTTCCTAATAATAGGGCTTTTAATGTTAGTGTCTTTGGCGGGTTGTGGACATAAACAAGATCAAGCGCATAAAGGTGAGATGCCGCCGGCGGAAGTTGGTGTTGTCACGGTGACAGCGGAGGCTGTGCCGTTGACCGCGGAATTGCCGGGACGGATTGATGCGATTCGAGTGGCCGAAGTCCGGGCGAGAGCGACGGGAATTTTGCTTCAGCGTTTATTTAAAGAAGGTGCGGATGTCAAAGCCGGTGATATTCTTTTTCAAATTGATCCCGCACCCTTAAAAGCCAATTATAATAATGTGAAGGCCAATTTAGCTAAAGCCGAAGCGAATTTGAAAGCAACGCAGTCTAAAGCTGAACGTTATAAGACGCTGGTTGAAATTAACGCGGTCAGTAAACAAGATTATGACGATGCCGCGGCTGCTTTGCTTCAAGCCCAAGCCGAAATCCAGTCAGCGCAAGCGGCTGTAGAAACAGCCACGTTAAATCTCGGTTACGCGACAGTGACCGCGCCAATTTCAGGCCGGATCGGTCCAGCCAAAGTAACCGAAGGTGCGCTCGTTAACCAGAATGAAGCAACCCCGCTTGCCGTTATCCAACAATTAGATCCTATCTATTTTGATTTTACCCAATCCAGTACCGAAGTGTTGCGCATGAAACGGACTTTAGCTCAAGGCCAGCTTGAAAGTGTGGCGCCAGGAGAAGCTAAAGTCACCTTGCTGCTTGAAGATGGTACGACTTACCAGCAATTTGGTAAACTTTTATTTTCAGATACAACCGTTGATCAATCGACGGACATGATAACGTTGCGCGCAGAGTTTCCTAATCCCGACGGGCTTTTGTTGCCTGGAATGTTTGCTCGCGGCAAGTTGGTGCAAGCCGTTAATACAAAAGCAATTTTAGCGCCGCAGCGTGGCGTTGCACGTGACCCAAGCGGAACAGCAACTGTCATGGTGGCAACACCCGATAATAAAGTTGAAGCAAAAACAGTTAAGACCGGCCCGGCGATTGGTGATAAATGGGTCATCACAGAAGGTCTTTCCGCCGGAGATCAGGTTATCGTCGAAGGATTGCAAAAAATTCGGCCTGGCGCGACTGTTAAACCAGTACCGTTTACATCTTCCGCCGATAAAGTATCTTCAAAACAGTAGCGAGGAGAGAGTAGAAAGTAGAGAGTGCGGTGAAATAGCTGACTCTCTACTTTCTGCTTTAATGATACAGTATTAAGAAAGAAGTATGGCTAAATTTTTTATTGATCGTCCCATTTTTGCGTGGGTCGTTTCTCTTCTTATTATGTTGCTGGGAATTTTGGCGATTACCAAATTGCCTGTCGCTCAATATCCCAGCGTCGCGCCGCCTGCGATTTCCGTTTCAGCACTTTACGCCGGAGCGTCCGCAGAAACTTTGCAAAACACCGTTACATCTGTCATCGAACAACAGATGAACGGTATTGATAATCTGCTTTATATTTCTTCCAGTAGCAATGCAAGCGGCCAATCGACGGTGACTTTATACTTCCAACCTGGAACCAATCCTGACATCGCCCAAGTTCAAGTCCAAAACAAAGTTCAATTAGCTATTCCCAATCTACCTCAAACTGTCCAACAGCAAGGTGTCAGTGTTGCCAAAACAACGCGTAATTATCTGATGTTTTTTACATTGTCTTCGACCGACGGGCGGATGGATGAAATTGCTTTGGGGAATTATATTGCCTCAAGCGTTCTTGATTCGATCCGTCGTGTCTCCGGTGTCGGGCAAGCCGATATGTTTGGCACCGAATATGCCATGCGGATCTGGTTGAATCCCGAGAAGCTGACAAGTTTTAATTTAACAACAAACGATATCATTAACGCCATTCAAACCCAAAATGTTCAAATCGCCGTCGGGCAGCTAGGCGCCCGGCCGGCTGTCTCAGGTCAGGAGTTGAATGTGACTTTGCAGGGACGAAGCACCTTGCAGACGGTCGAAGATTTTCAAAATATTTTGCTTCGAGTCAACGCAGATGGATCTCGTGTTCTTATGCGCGATGTGGCGCGCGTTGCTCTTGAGGGTCAGGATTATACGACGCAAGCCCGCGTGAATGGACGTCCGGCGGCAGCCGTTGCTATTCGGCTTTCTCCATCGGCCAACGCGATTGCTACAGCAGACGCTGTGCGGGCGAAAGTGAATGACCTTTCAAAATTCTTCCCACCTGGCATTCGGGTTGATTATCCTTTCGATGGATCGAGCTTTGTTCATATTTCAATAGAAGAAGTTGTAAAGACCTTAGTCATTGCAATCTTTCTTGTCTTTTTAGTTATTTATCTATTTTTACAAAACATCAGAACAACAATCATTCCAACGATCGTTGTTCCTGTCGCGTTATTGGGGACTTTTGCGGTTATGAAGGCGTTGGGATTTTCCATTAATGTTTTAACCATGTTTGGATTGGTCTTGGCTATTGGAATTCTCGTCGATGATGCGATTGTGGTTGTTGAAAACGTAGAACGGATCATGCATGAAGAGGGCTTAGGCCCGAAAGAAGCCAGCCGAAAGGCCATGGAACAAATCACCGGGGCCTTGATCGGGATTAGTCTCGTGTTGACCGCCGTTTTTATTCCGATGGCCTTTTTCGGCGGATCGGTCGGCGCTATCTATCGACAATTTTCACTTTCTCTTATTGCATCGATGTTGTTTTCAATCTTTCTCGCGATGTCTCTGACACCCGCTTTATGTGCCACATTATTAAAACCCGTCGAGCAAGGAAACCATCAGCGTAAAAAAGGTTTCTTCGGTTGGTTTAACCGCTCATTTACTGCAGGCACACAAAAATATCAAACAACCGTGGGCCAATTGCTTAACAAAACAGCCATTTGTTTGATTATTTATATTGTTATTGTGGCCGCTGTTGTTTGGCTTTATACCCGTTTGCCTTCAGCCTTTCTTCCAGACGAGGACCAAGGCTATTTTATGACGAGCATACAATTGCCCGTCGGCGCGACGCAACAGCGCACACTTGAAGTTCTTAAACAAGTCGAGGCTTATTATTTGAAACAACCTGAGATCGACAGCATCATTACTGTTGCGGGTTTTAGTTTTAACGGCCGCGCTCAAAATTCTGCGTTTGGTTTTATACGTTTAAAAGATTGGAATGAGCGTCGCGGAGCTCAGCATAAAGTTCAAGCGATTGTGGGGCGCGCTTTTATGAATTTGGCCGGCATTAAAGACGCTATTATTTATCCTATTAATCCGCCGCCGATTTTTGAACTTGGAACTTCATCGGGTTTTGATTTTCAACTGCAAGATTTGAGTGGTTTAGGTCACGAAAATTTTATGAAGGCGAGAAACGAACTTTTAGCCAAAGCAACGAAAAACCTTAATCTCGTCGGTGTCCGTATCCAAGGATTGGAAGATGCTGCGCAGCTTAAGATTGATATCGACGACAACAAGGCCAGCGCTTTGGGCGTTTCGTTAAATGATATTAATACTACTCTTCAAGCAAACTTGGGATCGCAGTATGTTAATAATTTTGTGAATGGAAACCGGGTTCAGCGCGTCCTTGTTCAGTTGGATGCGCCGTACCGGATGCTGCCTGAGGATATTGGAAAAGTTTTTGTGCGCAATGTTGCTGGGAAAATGGTCCCATTGTCGACGATTGTTAATTTGCGCTGGACTTATGGCTCGCCTCAGCTTCAACGTTACAACGGTTTTCCATCGATTGAATTTTTAGGCCAAGCGGGCCCTGGAAAAAGTACCGGCCAAGCGATGAAGGCGATGGAAGATATGGCCAAAGAATTGCCGGCTGGCGTTGGCTACGAATGGACCGGCCAGTCTTATGAGGAACGTCTCTCCGGCGCTCAAGCGCCGATTCTTTATACGCTGTCACTCATCGTCGTGTTTTTGTGTTTAGCGGCGCTTTATGAAAGCTGGTCGATTCCATTTGCGGTTATGCTGGTTGTTCCGTTGGGGATTTTGGGCGCGTTGTTATCCTCGACTCTGCGCGGCTTGCCTAACGATGTTTATTTTAAAGTCGGGTTGTTGGCCATCATTGGGTTGTCGACGAAGAATGCCATTCTTATTATCGAATTCGCCAAAGATTTGCAGGCGAAGGGAAAAGGTTTAATTGAAGCGACATTGGAAGCCGTGCATTTGCGGTTACGTCCGATATTAATGACGTCACTCGCGTTTATTTTAGGTGTTCTCCCTTTGGCGCTCAGCCAAGGTGCGGGCTCGGCGAGTCAGCACGCGATTGGGACTGGAGTTGCGGGTGGAATGTTTTCGGCGACAATACTCGCGATCTTTTTTGTGCCGGTCTTTTTTGTTACTGTCCGCCGTATATTTAAAGGTGAGATCCGCCGGCATGATTCCAATATTCCAACGGAGCCGCGCATTATTGTTGAGAAGGATGAATCTCGCCATGAATAGACAACTCGAATTGATTCTCATCTTGATTGCATTGAACGGATGTTCGCTTATTCCAAAATACGAACGCCCCGCCGCACCGGTTTCAAGCCAATGGCCCGATGCTGAAGATAATAAAAATTCAGAAGGAAAGACAGCCTCGGATATCGGCTGGCGTGAATTTTTTAGCGATCCGCGTTTACAGAAATTAATTGAACTGGCGCTTGCCAACAATCGCGATCTACGCATCGCGGTTTTAAACGTCGAAGAATTGCAGTCGCAATACCGCATTTTACAGTATGCACTATTACCCACTTTCGATATCAGCGCAACGGGCGAACGCCAACGCGACGTTTTATCCGACGGAAGGCATCTGACAACCACTAAATACAAAGTCACTTTAAATACGGCGTACGAAGTTGATCTTTTTGGAAGGATCAGAAGTTTAAAGAAACAGGTGCTTGAACAATATTTTGCAACCGCCGAAACGCGCCGCAGTGCGCAGATCACGCTGATGGCTCAGGTGGCCATTCAATATCTAACCGAGCGCGCGCTCGATGAGCAACTGGCTCAATTAGAACATACCTTAGAATCTGTTGAAGCTTACTATCAGTTAATAAAGAAAAGTTATGAATTAGGAAATACATCTGAACTTGACTTGCGTTCCGTCGAGGCTCAGGTCCAAACGGTGCGCGCGGATATTACCGATTATAAACGTCAACGCTTACAAACTGAAAATGCTCTAGTGTTGTTGATTGGTGAACCGTTGCCGGATGATTTACCGCTGCCGCAGCCTTTAGGTACTCAGCATTTATTAAGTGATTTACCGGCGGGAATTCCTTCCGATCTTTTAGAGAGGCGTCCGGATATATTGGCGGCCGAACATCAGTTAAAGGCGGCGAATGCGAATATTGGCGCGGTCCGTGCCGCATTTTTTCCGCAAATAACGTTGACGACGACATCAGGTTCGGCGAGCGTGCAATTGGCGAAACTTTTTACCAAGGGTTCGGAAGTTTGGAATTTTACTCCCGAAATACTTTTGCCGATTTTTAACCAAAACACCAATGCAGCGAATTTGAAGGTTGCTAACGTGCGTAAGCGGATCGAAATTACAAATTATGAAAAAGCCATCCAAACGGCTTTTAGTGAAGTGGCCGACGCACTGGCCGCTCGTTCAACTTTTACGGAACAATTGTCTGCGCAAGATGCCTTGACCAAGACGCAGGAAGCTCGTTATAAGTTGGCGGGCGCGCGTTATCGTAACGGCGTCGACAGTTATCTTACCGTGCTTACCGCTCAGCAAGATCTTTATCGCGCCGAGCAGGCCTTAATCCAAGTTCAGTTTTTGAGGCTTTCTAATCTGGTCAATCTCTATAAAGCGCTTGGCGGGGGATGGGAAGAATATTCTTCGGCGGAAACCACCACCAACCGCGGGAATTGAACGCTCATTCAACCTCCGCGGTTGAATTGGGAGAACGCAACGCGATTTCCTTTTCAGAATATCGTTTAAATCTCCGTAAATCTTCTTCTATTCTTTCTTCTGGATTATCAAAAAGATGCGCCAATGCGTCGCCTAATTTTCCAGCCGGAGGAACATAGTGCAACGTTACGGTAACTTCTGTCTCGCAATGATCTAACTCATTAAAGGTTACCATCCCGCTTGTCTTTAAATCTCCGTCGAGGCTATTCCTGGCAATGCGCTTGTTCTCTTGTAAGTCCGTAATCTGAGCGTCCCATTCTAAATCTTTGCCCATCGCGCCTTCCATAATCCAATGACTTGTCCGGCTGCTGGTTTTATTCACGGTTTTTATATTTTTCATAAAAAACGGAAAATTATCAAAATTGATCCACAGCTTAAAAATGTCTGCAACATTTCCTTTTACAATTATGGTTTTAGTAATCGTGTCTGACATGACCGCCTCCATAACTTAAATTGTAAAAAAGAGCAGATTAAAAAGACGTTACTGGCCTTTTCTCTCCCCAAGATAAGGTTGTTCTATCATTCTCAGGGAGAAAAGGCCTAGTACTAGACTTTTGCAATGCAAAAGTCAGTAAAAGAAAATTAAAAAACTTCATCGCAAGAATCGGGTGGCGGAGCTTTTGAGGGCGAGTATAATAAAACTCGCAAAGAAGGAAAATCAGGAGAGTCACGATGAACGATTTGAAACAATTCTCAAAAGATTATTATCGAATTGAGAAGGCGATTTGCTTTATCGACGAGAATTTTAAAAATCAGCCGACATTGAAAGAAATGGCCGAAGCCGCCGGCATCAGCCGTTTTCATTTTCAGCGTATTTTTCAGCGCTGGGCCGGCATCAGCCCCAAAAAATTCTTACAGTTTTTAACCAAAGAATATGCCAAGCAATTATTAAAAGAATCAAATTTATTAGAGACAAGTTACGAAGCTGGGTTATCTGGTCCCGGCCGTTTGCACGATTTGTTCGTCACCTGTGAAGGAATGAGTCCGGGTGAATATAAGGACGGAGGTCAGGGATTAAAAATTGATTATGGATTTCATCCGACGCCTTTTGGAGAAGCTTTTATGGCGTTAACTGATCGAGGCATTTGCGGCCTTTCATTTATAAATGAACCCGACGCAGAAAAAACAATTAAAAAGTTTCAGCAAGATTGGTCTAAAGCGAAATTGAATTTCAATCAAGCGAGAGTTAAAGATCATATAGAAAGTATATTCCCGTCCGCAATAAAATCTAAAAAGACTTCTATAAAGCTTTTATGCCGGGGAACAAATTTTCAGATTAAAGTCTGGGAAGCGCTTTTAAGAATTCCGTCCGGATGCGTTGTTACTTACAAAACAGTGGCCGAGGGAATTCAGTGTCCCAAAGCCGTCCGCGCCGTCGGGAATGCCATTGGCCGAAATCCGATCGCCTATTTAATTCCTTGTCACCGCGTCATTCGCGGTGCTGGTCATTTTGGCGGCTATCGCTGGGGGATGAGCCGCAAAAAAGCAATATTGGCTTTAGAAGCTAAAAAGCACAACGCGGGGACAGTTGATTAAGAAGAATTAATATTAAATTAACCTGCCATTAAGGTCGTCAATGTTATCGTACTTGTGAAAATTTTAAAAAACGAGGAGATAACAAATGCAGATCAAAAATAAAATAAAAAGTAAAAAGGGAAAAATCGGCTGGGCGATTCTATGGTTGTTGGGTGTGCCGCTTCCGATATTGTTTCTTTTATTTCTAATAAGAGGCTGCACTTAAATATAGAGAAAGATGTTTTATTAATTTGTTCGGACAGATTACAAAGGTCAGATGAATTTTCGTCTGGCCTTTTTTATGCTTAAGTTCAAATGCGTCAAATTTTTGACAAAAGGGAAGCGTTCTTTATAATACGGATTTGGCGGTTAAAATTTAAGCGGAAATTAAAGGAACTTTCGCATAGACCCCGCTGTCTAAAGGATCGAAAGCAGCTAAGATTCTAAACTAATGAGGAGGTCATGTGCTTAAGATCAAGAATTTTATTAAAAGCTCAGTAATTCTTTCAGCTCTTCTCTTATTATTCTCACCCGCCAAATCCTACGCGTGGTGGGGCGACCATCACTACCATTCTTATCGCCACTATGACCATCCTCACGTCGGTTTTGAAGTATCATTCTTACCACACGATTGTTTTTCATTCTATATAGGAAGTTCGAGATATTATTACGACGACGATGTTTATTATCTTCGCCGGGGTCCGGAGTATGTTGTTGTTGCTCCCCCGGTAGGCGCTGTTGTCAGAACGATTCCATCTTATTATGAACTCGTTATGATAAATGGGGTTCCTTATTATACGAATGGCGGTGTTTACTATGTATATACGCGGCGCGGTTATCAAATTGTTCCGGCGCCGGTCACAGTTGTTGCCGCTGCCCCGGTTACACCAACGCCAACCCCGCCTATCATAGTGACTCAGCCAACTTCGCCGCCCGTCGGAAATGTTTCATCCGATGATGCGTTCACAATCAATGTTCCAAAAAGTAACGGCCAGGGCTATACTTCGGTAACGATTAAAAGATCTGGCCAAGGTTTTGTCGGCCCGCAGGGAGAATTTTATTCAGAGTTTCCTAAAGTTGAACAATTGCGGGTTATGTACGGTAAATAAAAATAAATGAATTTAATTGGGCGCCCAAGGCTCGATTATATAAATTTGAAAAGAAGCGAAATGCAAGATATATCCGACGAGGTTTTGATAAAAGCAGCGCAGGGCGATTTGGAAGCTTTTGATCAAGTCTATAAAGCGGCCTGCGTCTTTGTGTATAACGTGGCGTACCGGGTCGTTCAGCATAAAGAGGAGGCCCAAGAAGTGACCCAAGAAGTTTTTATAACCTTACATAAAAAATTAAAAGACTTTCGTTTTCAGTCATCTTTTAAAACCTGGGTTTATCGGGTTACAACCAATTGCGCCATTAATCATGTAAAAAAGATTTCCAAAGAAAGAAACCGCCGGGTCGATTACGACGATAATTTGGAAATCCCAACGGCTGAGGTTGAAATGGACATAGACAAAGAAGATCGTAAAGAACGTATTAATGAATTATTAAAAGTCCTTAATCCTGAACAGCGGGCCTGTATCGTTCTTAGAAATATTGAAGGCCTTAGTTATGAAGAAATCGCCCGGGCCCTTGAAATTAATATCAATACCGTCCGTTCAAGATTAAAAAGAGCCAGAGAAAAATTATTGGCTCTTGGAAAGAAGGTCGCTTATGAAGACGTGTGAAAAATTTAGAGATTTAATCCTGACGGATTATGTCGACGAGGAATTAGAGGTCACTGCCAAGCAAGAGGTGGAGGCGCATTTACTCGTGTGCTCAGAATGTCGGCAGCTGGCGGATGAAGTTCGGCGGGATTTGATTCAACCATTTCAGCAAGCCCCGCGCCAGGAAATTCCAGATCAGGTTTGGTCATCGATCCGTAACAAGATAACCGAGGCCGCAACCGAGAAGAGTTTACTTGATCGGTTAATTGAACTTCTTTTTCCTAAAGCGGCTGTGGCTTTGGGAAGTCTTGCCGTTTTAATTTTAATGAGCACGTTTCTCTTTAATAATTGGCAAAAGCAGCAGGCGAAGGAAAAAGACCAGGGTGAATATCTGGCTTATCTTTTGGAATCACCAAGTGCATCTGCAGAAACTGAAAGCAACGGGTTAAGTACATCGATTGAAACGTATTTTTTATAAGAGGAGGATTTCAATGAAAGTTCATCAAAAGTTAATGATCATCTTGTTTTGCGTGTGTAGCCTCTCGGCTTTACCAGCTGTTTATGCCGACGACGCTCAGAATTCTTCTGATGACAGATTAAGCAGCCCGGATAAACGGCGTGAATGGATGGATAAAAAGATACAGGAAATTTATGGCCAGCTTAATCTAAATGAAGATCAGAAAAAACAACTCGATGTCAACAAAGCGCAGCACCGCGACAAGATGAAAGGTGTTTTTGATAGGATGCGTTCTGCTAGAAATCAGCTTAATCAAGAGCTAATGAAATCGGATTTGGATATGACTAAGGTTAACGAAATCCAAACGCAGATTAAATCACTTCAAGCTGAAATGTCCGACGACCGCTTGAGCTCCATCCTTGAAGTCAAAAAAATATTGACGCCAGAACAGTTTGGCCAGTTTATTTCCTTGATAGGAAAACACAGAGCAGAAGACCAATCGATGAAAGATAAGTAAACGTCTTTTGCTGCGTCAAAGTTTTTTTAAAGATAGGGGAGTGTATGTCGAAGTGGTTAGGTTCTTTTATAGGCATACTGTTTTTTCTGATAAGTGTCACGTCGGTTTGGCCCGCCGAAGAATTGACATGGCAAGACTGTTTACGTGAAGCGGCCCACAATCACCCTGATTTGATTGCGGCCCAGGAAGAAGTCATTCAGGACCAAGCCGCCAAAACGGTTACAGCCAGTATTTTATATCCTCAAGTCACCGCCGATCTTAACGCCTCCAATTCCAAATCCAATCAGACAGGTTCAAGTAATTCCTTTAATTATGGTCTCTCCGGTACATTTCTTTTATTTGATGGATTCAAAACGATTAATAATGTTCACGCCGCCGGAGAAACCGTTAAAGCGGCCCGCGAAAATTTTAAATTCACTTCTGCGACTGTCCGTTTTCGTTTGCGCACGGCTTTTATTGATCTTTTAAAAGCCCAGCAACTCGTCGAGCTTTCCCAGGAAATTTATAAAATACGAAAAAGCAATTTGGAACTCATTTCATTACGCTATCAGTCTGGCACCGAACATAAAGGGGCTTTATTGACGGCGCAAGCGAATTTATCGGAAGCCACTTACGAAATTAATCAAGCGAAACGCGCTGTTGAAGTTGCCCAACGGCAATTGGTGAAGGAGTTGGGCCGCGCTCATTTTTCACCGCTGACAGCCAAAGGCAGTTTCGATGTCAGTGCGCCTGATTCTACGACCCCCAACTTTGAAAGTATCACCCAGAAAAATTCATCTCTTTTAAAAATTAGCGCTCAAAAGAATGCGGCCGCTTTTGATACGAAAGCGAGTGAAGGTGATTTTTGGCCGACTATTTCCGTCGACGGAGACGTTAATAAATCCGGCAGCCGCTGGCCGCCTGGCGAACATGAAACATCCGCCGGCGTTCGCGTTTCGTTACCTTTATTTGAAGGCGGCGCGCGATTGGCCCAAGTCGCAAAAGCCAAAAGTTTTTACCGGCAGTTAGAGCAGCAAGAACGCAGCACGAAAGACGGAATCATTTTAAGTCTTCAGCAAGACTGGAACAATTGGCAGGATGCGGTTGAACAAGTAACAGTACAGCAGAATTTTTTGAACGCCGCCGAGGAACGCTCAAAAATCGCCCAACAGCAATATTCCGTCGGGCTCATCTCGTTTGATAACTGGACGATTATTGAAGATGATCTGGTTAGAAATAAAAATGCCTTTTTAGATGCTCAAGCAAACGCGTTTTTAGCTGAGGCCAATTGGATTCAAGTTAAGGGGGAGACAATAGAGTATGAAAATTAATATAAAACGAGTGATTATTGCTGTCATCGTAGGCGCATTGCTTATTGGTGCATGGTTTAAATTAAAGCCCCGCACGAAGGATGGAACGGTCAAGATCATTCACGCGCGTATAGGTAATATTCAGTCCGTTGTCTCGACGACGGGAACAGTGCTGCCTAAAAACCGTTTGGAAATTAAACCTCCGGTTAACGGTCGGATTGAACAGATCATGGTTAAAGAAGGAGATCCAGTTAAAACCGGGCAGACAATTGCTTGGATGAGTTCAACTGACCGCGCGGCTCTTTTAGATGCTGCACGAGGCCAGAACGAAGAAGCAATCAAATATTGGCAGGAAGTTTATAAACCTATTCCATTGATCGCGCCGATCGACGGGCAAGTCATTGTTGGCACCACACAACCCGGTCAGACGGTAACCGCCAGCGATGACGTTATTGTTTTATCCGACCGTCTTATTGTGCGTGCACAGGTCGATGAAACAGATATCGGTAAAATCAAACAGGGCCAGGATGCGCTTGTTTCTCTGGATGCTTATCCTGATACAAAAATCCACGCCGTCGTTGATCATATTTATTATGAATCAAAAACAGTGAACAATGTGACCATTTATTCAGTTGATTTAGTTCCTGACAATGTTCCAGACTTTTTCCGCTCAGGAATGAACGCCAATATTGATTTTATTCAGGAAAGTAAAAAAGACGTGCTCGTTCTGCCGCTGAACGCGGTTCAAAAAGAAGAAGGTGAAGCATTTGTTCTGGTTCAATCTGAAAATGACAAAAAGTCTATTAAGCGCCCGGTAACTCTTGGTTTATCTGACGACAAAAAAGTCGAAATCGTTTCTGGTATAACCGAGGACGACAATATTATTTTAAAGACACGAAAGTATTCTCTTCCCAAGCAAGCCAGCGGCGGCAGTAATCCGTTTATGCCTTCGCGGGGAGGCGGACGAAACAGGTAATCCAATGATTGAATTTAGAAATGTTTCTAAAATCTATAAAACCGGAACTGAAGAGGTCAAAGCGGTTGATTGTGTGTCGCTCAAGATTTCTGCCGGCGAGTTTGTGGCGATTATGGGCGCTTCGGGTTCGGGAAAATCAACCATGATGCATATTATGGGGCTTTTGGACCGTCCAGATTCGGGAAGTTATCTTTTGGCTGGTAAAGACACGACTGGTTTGTCCGACGAGCAATTGGCGGCGCTCCGTAATCGTTTTATCGGTTTTGTTTTTCAGCAATTTCATTTGTTGGCCAGAATGACTGCTTTAGAGAATGCTGAACTTCCCTTGATTTACGCTGGCCGGCGGAAGATGCAGGAAAAAGTCCGTCAAGCTTTGACCTCGGTTGGGTTGGCCCAACGTACGACACACCGGCCAAATGAACTTTCCGGCGGGCAGCAGCAGCGCGTTGCGATTGCCCGCGCACTGGTCAACGATCCTTTTATTATTATGGCGGATGAACCGACGGGAAATCTGGATACCAAAAGCAAGGACGAAATTATCGCCATCCTAAAAGAATTAAATGCTCAAGGAAAGACAATCATTATGGTCACGCATGAACCGGATATGGCTTCTCACGCCACGCGTGTGGTTCAGATGCGCGACGGTAAAATTTTTTCAGATGAAACAAAAACAAAAACGGCCACAATAGCGGAAAAAAGAAATCAATCGGCTGTCGTCGAAGAAGCCGTTATGTTTTCACCGAAACCATATGAGTTGGCTAAATTTCTTGATTCTGTCCGGCAAGCCATTTATGCCATGATCACGCACAAATTACGCTCGTTCTTATCTATCTTGGGGATTTTGATTGGCGTCGGTGCGGTCATTACTATGTTAGCTTTAGGCCGGGGCGCGCAAGAATCGATTCAAACACAATTGGCTTCGTTAGGATCTAATTTGTTGATGGTGAGGCCGGGGCAAACCCGCGTGCAAGGCGTTGCGTTGGAGGCTGGATCGGTAACGCGATTAAACTTTCCCGATATGAATGCTATCAGTCAATTGCCTTCTGTCCGACGGGTAAGTGCTTCAGTAACAGGGCGGGTGCAAGCCGTTTACAGCAGTAAGAATTGGAATACGCAATTAGAAGGAGTGAATGTTGATTACGCACCAATGCGAGCATCGGTGCCAACCGTGGGACGTTTTTTTACCGAGGAGGAATTGCGCAGCCGTGCCAAATTGGTCATTTTAGGACCAACGGTCGCGCAACAATTATTCGGTCAAGCTAATCCCATTGGCGAAACAATTAAAATCAACTTAAT
The DNA here is from genome assembly GCA_964612665.1 of uncultured Planctomycetales bacterium. Lineage (GTDB taxonomy): Bacteria > Omnitrophota > Gorgyraeia > Zapsychrales > JAHFFX01 > CAZTCI01. Next base: position 74,467 of record CAZTCI010000004.1, read on the forward strand.
TAATTTTAACGTGATTGGCATTCTCCCGGCGAAAGGCGCAAGTTCATGGCGCGACCAAGACGACACAATTCTTGTCCCTGTTACGACGGCCATGTACCGTTTATTGGGTAAGGAATATATTGATTCCATCTATGTCGAAGTTACTTCTCCCGAGGAAATGGATACAGCCCAACAAGCCATCTTGGATGTTTTAATGAAGCGTCATCATATTAATAAGATAAGCGAAAATGACAACGACGAGGCTTTTCAAATCCGAAATATGGCGGACATTAAAGCGGCCTTAGAAACGACGACGAAAACCATGGCGATGCTTTTAGGATCAATTGCGGCGATTTCACTTTTAGTTGGAGGCATTGGGATTATGAATATCATGTTGGTTTCAGTCACAGAGCGTACACGTGAAATCGGTTTACGAAAAGCGATCGGCGCAACCCGTCGTGACATTATGATGCAATTTTTAGTGGAAGCTGTTTTAATGGCCTGCATTGGTGGAGTCGCCGGAATAATTTTAGGTACAGGTGCTTCTTTTTTGATGGTTCTTTTTTCCGGCTGGACGATTAAAATTGCCGCGTCCTCAATTATTTTATCAACGACATTTTCTTTTGGTGTGGGCATGATTTTTGGACTTTGGCCGGCTCATCAAGCATCATTATTAAAACCAATTGAAGCATTGCGTTACGAATAGAAATTATATTTTATGTGCTCAAAATTCAGTCAAAATAATTTATTGACAAAGTTCCTAAAATAAGCGATATTTAAACCGCAAATAGCACGGCAACAGTGAATGTAGATGAGAAACCTTTATCCGCAGGATAGTTACCGTTCAAATCTTGCGGATTTTTTATAAACACAATGTGCCAATTTTGAAAAAAATTGTGAGAAATTTGCACACAGCGTTTATAAGGTAAAGTTATCCGCTCCGTTGTTGAAGGTGGCGGAAGTTAAGACACAGTAAAAGGAGGAAGTAAAGAAAATGGCTAAAGGTACAGTAAAATGGTTCAGCAACCAAAAGGGTTACGGGTTTATTACTCCAGAATCAGGCCGCGATGTTTTTGTTCATCACAGCGCGATTACAGGTGAAGGGTATAAATCGTTGGACGAAGGCCAGAAGGTTGAATTTGAAATCCAGCAAGGCCCCAAAGGCGAACAAGCGGTTAATGTTGTAAAACTTTAATCCGAAAAAATAAAAGGCCGTTCCGCATTAAGTGGAACGGCCTTTTTTTAATTTCTCGGTTTTACAATCTTCTAAAAAAATGATATAAAATTTCACTCCATTTTGTCATGATGAATTTATTAATTTGATTCCCGTAAAATTTTTCTATGAAATCACACTCGCCCATTGATCTTCACAATATTGCCTATCAGGCTATGATTGAACGAGGGTTCTTGCCGAAATTTTCGCCGCAGGTCATTAAAGAAATACAAAATCTGGCCAATGATCAGAATCACTTAAACTCAAGTACTTCAACCAAGGATTTGCGCCAATTACTCTGGTCTTCAATTGATAATCCAGATTCGTTAGATCTTGATCAAATTGAATTCTGTGAAGAAAAATCCAACGGAGCCATTCGGATTTTAATTGGCATTGCTGATGTCGATTCGATGGTGACAAAACATTCGGCTATCGACGAACATGCGTATCATAATACGACGTCCGTTTATACCGGTGTTCAGACATTTCCTATGCTTCCAGAAAAATTATCCAATGAATTAACCTCGCTTATGGAAGATGCTGACCGTTTAGCCATCGTGATTGAATTTACAATTGATGGCCGCGGGCAAGTTCAAGCGAGCGACGTTTATCAGGCGCAAGTACGTAATTATGCCAAGCTGGACTACGAATCGGTTGGCGCTTGGTTAGCTGGCGAAGGACCTATGCCAGAGAAGATAAGCAAAGTTAATGGATTAGAAGATCAAGTGCGTTTGCAAAATAAAGCAGCTGGACTTTTGGCAAATCTCAGCCGGGCTAACGGCGCTTTGGATTTAGAAACAATAGAACCTAAGGTTGTTTTTGAGAATGGCCAAATTGTTGACTTAGTCCACCGGGAAAAAAATCTAGCCCGGCAGATTATTGAAAATTTCATGATAACAGCTAACGGGGTTATGAGTTTATTTTTAGAGGCGAAAGGTGTAGCGCGTTTGCAAAGGATTGTGCGCCGTCCAAAACGCTGGGACCGTATTCGCCAGCTGGTGAACACGTTAGGTTCAACATTACCCAAAGAGCCGGATGTGAAGGCGCTATCTAATTTTTTAATTGAGCAGCGCCAAAAAGATCCGCAGCGTTTTCCTGATTTATCATTGGCGATTATTAAACTTTTAGGAGCGGGTGAATATGCGGCGGTTAAACCTGAGCAAAAGTATGAAGGCCATTTCGGTCTTGCCGTCGAGGATTATACTCATTCAACCGCGCCTAACCGGCGGTATCCTGATTTAATTATGCAGCGGTTGGTTAAGGCGATGCTTAATAAAACTGATACACCGTACCAATTTTCTCAGCTTAAAGATATTGCCGATCATTGCACCGAGCGCGAACAAGCCGCCAAGAAAGTCGAACGGTTTATGCGCAAGGTCGCTGCGGCCGTTTTACTGGAAGATCGTATCGGACAGATTTTTGATGCAATTGTGACGGGCGTTAACGATTCCGGCACTTATGTTCGTTTGGTTCGGCCGCCGGCTGAAGGGCGGTTGATGGTAGGCGAAGCCGGCATCGATGTTGGCGATAAAATTAGAGTGCGGTTACTTTCAGTTGATCCGCTTAAAGGGTATATTGATTTCGCGCGGGCTTAGAAAAATATGACAAAGAATCCGGTTTATCATCCTCTGTGGCGACGGGCATTTTTTTCTTTTTCTTTAATTGTAACTGTGATGGCAGTTGGCACACTGGGCATGCAAGCTATTGAGAGAATTTCTTTGCTCGATGCTTTTTATTTTATGAGTATGCTGGCGACCTCGCAAGGCCCGACATACATTCCGCAAACAGCTTTAGGAAAAATTTTCGCGTCGTTTATGGCTTTTATTTCGGTCGGTGCTGTTGTGGCATCCGTGGGGTTTCTTTTTGGACCATTTTTGGGAGAGCTGTGGCATGTGGGTGTTAAACGGTTCGAGGAAAGAATAAGTGCGCGTAAATCTAACCAAAAATGATTTTATTTGGGAATAGTCTGAAAAACGGCGGCATTGTGTAGAAATTGCATGTGGGTTAGATTCGCTTTTAGCGCGGGGTTGTTAGGTTGTAAAACTAAGCCCTGTTTCAAATAAACTTCAGCGCCGGCAAAATCTTTTTGCTCATAGGCGATCTGCGCCAAAAGATCTAAAATATCGACGGGGTTTTCGCTGTGTTCAATATAGCGCTCCAAAACCTCACGCGCCTTTCCATATTCTTTAAGGTCTAAATAAAGCCGTGATAAAGACCGGTAGGAAAAAACAAAACCGGGATTTAACTGCAGTGCTTTTTCAAAACTTTGAATCGCAAGCTGTGTGCGCCCAGTGTCACGAAATGTTCCAGCTAAGTTATGGTAAGCGACAGGATTTGTTGGGTCTAAATCAATCGCCCGTTTGTAAATGTTTTCTGCTTTATCATATTGTTGACGGTCCGCATACATCATTCCTAAATTATTAATCACCCGATAACTTTTAGGCGCGTAGTTTAAAAGGTTTTCATAAAAAATAACAGCGTCTTTCCAATCAGCATTACGTATCACTGTCCGGACGCAAAAAAACAAAATATAAGCGGCCAATAATCCGACCGATATTTCCTTCATTTTAAAGAGATCAATCCATTTAATTAACCAATAACTAAAAATTAAAAAAACGCCCATCATTGGCATATAAAGGAAATGTTCATACAAAAGCGAATTGATGGGGATAATAAGATTGGATGAAGGGAAGAGACCTATAAAAAACCACGCCACACCGAATAAAATCAACGGATTTTTTTTCCAGGACCGCACTGCTGTAAAAATCATAATCCCCAAAATAACCGCACCGCAACAAACTGATAAAGAAAATAAAGAAGTCGCCTGTGGAACTGACCGCTCGACGTGTAAATCAATTGGGAAAAGCATGAGCCCAAAATAAGTCGTTAAGACGCGGAAAAACGTCAGCAGGCGAATATGAAAATTCAAAGTAAAATCAGTGTCTTCGTTATAGAAATTAAATGTATTTACGAAATTTAAAACAGTCGCTCGTAAAATAAGATAAACAATCGCTGTAAAAGCGAAGGGCGCCAACCGATTTGCCAGATTTATTAAGTCCTTCTTACTAAAATAAAATTTACCGGTGCTTGGCGGCTTTTTCTTCTGTGCTTTACTGGCTTTGGTTAAAGCTTCTTTTGACTCATGATCTTTTAGCCATAACAATCCTTCGATCAAGATTACATATCCGGGCATCATAAAGGCGGTTTCCTTGCTCATTAATGCCAAAAGAAATGTAAGCAAAGATAAACAGTAAAATGTAAATTGTGGACCCGGCGAAAGCGATTGACGGGACCGGACATAAAAAATTAATCCCAGTAAAATAAAAAAACAGGCCAAAGGATCGCTGATCGCGTTAGCATAGACAACCGCTTCCGTATGGATGGGATGGACCAGAAAAAATAAAGCGGTCAAAAATGCGAGCCGGCGGTTGGTGAAAAGAAGATTGATCAAAAAATATAAAAGCACACTATCAGCGCTGTGAACCAGGATACTGGTTAAATGATAACCGAGCGGCCAGGCCTTCCACAGATGCCATTGAAGTGAAAACAGTGACAGCAAAATCGGGCGCCAATAATTGCTTAAAAGCGAATTTCCAGCAATGACGTTTTCGCTAAAATATTTAGGCCAATACTGCCAGTCCTGAATGTATCTGTTTTTTAAAATAAAATCGTCGTCATCCCAGAACATCTGATTGTGAAGAGAATTGATGTAAATTAAAAAGCCGATTGTAAAAAGCAAGATAACGATGAGGCTGGTGGTAAAATTTTTATTTTGATTAAGGCGCAAAAATTTCATAGTTTAGGTAATTTAGCAGATTTCATTGTTATTCGAAAGTGAAGACTCAAATTTTCTATAAAAGTCAGGGCATAATCTCGCCAAGTTGGTAACACGATGGTTTTTACTGCTAAAAAGTTTTCTGAGAATTGAATATCAAATTTTGAAATCTGTGTTATAAAAGAGATGTGATTAATTGATTTTGATAATTCCGTTAAAGTGATATAAGTTGTAGATATCCGCGGTTGAACGCGTTGAAGTTATAGAGATTTGAAAATGAAAAGAACGGTGGTTTTTTATCTGGTTTTTTATTTTGGCCTTTCCGTAATTTTCAGTAGTTGTGACCAGGTGTATCGAGTCCTTCAAAAAGAAGGCGCGGAAGAAAAAGATTTAGTTGGCGAACTTTTGCCTTTCGAGCCTAATCCTACCGTCCAGAAAATTCAAAGATTACTTAAGTTATATGGTTATGCGCCCGGGCCTGTCGATGGCAAGATGGGCACGAATACGCGTAATGCTGTCGCTCAATTTCAGCAGGACAATAATTTAACGGTTAACCGGTTTGTCGACCAAGAGACATGGGCCTGCCTTAATCGTTTTGCCGCAAAAAGTCTCGTGCAAGACGGGCAGGTCAATACCGTGGCTGTACAAGCCGCCTTGCGTAAAGCGGGTTTAAATCCCGGGGGCATTGACGGCCGGTGGGGGAAACAAACGCAGAACGCTTTAGTTATGTTTCAAAAGTCGCATAACCTTCATCCCGACGGGAGAATTGGTTATAAAACTTTAAACCAATTGATGGCGTATCTGCCTGAGCCAGAGGCTTCAAACTCTGGTGAGGCGGTGGCGGCACAATAGTGATTAAGGGAAACAAATTTTGGGAAAATGATTGTAAGAAAAAAAATGATGATATAATGGGCCGATTTCGTGGTTCGCTTTTTCGTTGTTCGAGGAATTCGTTTTTTTAGGTCTATAAAAATAAAAGAAAGAATTCTACGATTGACGCATAATCCTCATAACCACGAACGACGATAAAACAAATGAAAATTCATGAATATCAAGCTGCAGACATTTTTCGTCAAGCCGGATTACCGGTGCCGGGCGGCCGAGTGGCTGTGACGCTCGCTGAGGCACAAGCTGTTGTCAAAGAGGTTGGCTTTCCGGTTGTTTTAAAATCTCAAGTGCTGGTCGGCGGGCGGGGCAAGGCCGGTGGCATTAAGATTGCCAAGAACGATCAAGAGCTTGAAAAGAATTTCAATGAGCTTAAGAAATTAGTTATTAAAGAATATCCAGTTGAAAAGATTCTCGTTGTCCGCGCGCTTGATATCAAAAAGGAATTTTACGTCGCGGTCACGATCGACAACATTAAAGGTGATGTCGTCATTATTGCCAGCGCCGAGGGCGGCGTTGATATTGAAGAAACCGCCAAGAAAAGTCCTGAAAAGATTCAAAAATTTTATCTGCAAGGCCAAAAAGATATTGACCTTTCCCGTTGGCCGTCTTTCATTAAAGCTGTCTTCCATGATCCTTCCCTTCAAGAGCCCGGTACAAAAATTTTAAAGACCTTAATCGATGTTTTTTATAAAAACGATTGTTCGCTCGCCGAAATTAATCCGCTTGTTATCGACGGACAAGGAAAAATCTGGGCGGCGGACGCGAAGATTAATTTTGATGACAATGCTCTTTTTCGTCATGCAGAACTTCCTGGCTTACGAGATATGAAATATGAAGATCACGACGAGATTGAGGCTAAGCAGAATGATTTGAGTTTTGTCAAAATGGACGGGAATGTAGGTTGTATTGTCAACGGCGCCGGGCTTGCGATGGCGACGATGGATATTATTAAATTAACCGGCGGCGATCCGGCGAACTTTTTAGATGTTGGCGGAAGTTCGAATCCGAAGAAAGTTTTGAATGCGTTAAGAATAATTTTACGGAATAAAAAAGTGAAATCTATTTTAATAAATATCTTCGGCGGAATTACCCGTTGCGATGATATTGCGTTAGGGATTTTGGAAGCTAAAAAAGAATTGGGTTCGCCCATTCCGCTCGTCGTGCGTTTGACCGGAACAAATGAAAAGGAAGCCAAAGATATTTTAGCCAAAAGTGGAATGAATACGTTCTCGACGATGCGTGAGGCTGTGAGTAAAGCGGTTGAATTGGCGAGATGATTTACATGGGATGTAGGACGTTAGCACGTTGGACGTTCCCAGCGGTTTACGCCGGATTTAATATATGAACCACGAAAGTATTTTAGTGAAGATTGAAACGTTCTACATCCTACGTGCTCACGTCCTACGTAATAAGGATTTATACGAATGAGTATTTTAATCGACGAAAATACACGACTGTTAGTTCAAGGCATCACTGGACGCGACGGGTCATTTCATGCTCAGAAGATGCTTGAATATGGAACGAAGGTTGTGGCTGGCGTGACGCCGGGTAAAGGCGGTCAGGATGTCGGCGGGATTCTGGTTTTTAATTCCGTTAGTGAAGCCAAAAATAAAACGCAGGCCAACACCGCGGTCATTTATGTGCCGGCCAAATTTGCCAAGGATGCGATGTTGGAAGATTTGGCGGCGGGGATTGAGTTGATTATTTGTATCACGGAAGGCATTCCGGTTTTAGATATGGTTGAAGTTAAAAAAGCGATGGCGAAAACCAAAAGCCGTTTGATTGGACCGAATTGTCCGGGACTTATTTCTCCCGGGAAAAGTAAAGTTGGGATTATGCCTGGGCATATTCACAAGGCCGGGAACGTCGGTGTGATTTCGCGTAGCGGAACGTTGACCTATGAGGTGGTTTATAATTTGACAACGAATGGGATTGGACAATCCAGTTGCGTGGGATTAGGCGGTGACCCCATTATTGGAACGCGGTTTGTTGATGTACTGGATCTTTTTATGCGGGACGCGGAGACAAAAGCGATTGTGATGGTCGGTGAGATCGGCGGCGAAGATGAGCAGATTGCGGCGCAATTTATAAAAAGTAAAGTGACTAAACCGGTTGTTGGTTTTATCGCCGGAAAAACAGCGCCTAAAGGCAAACGTATGGGGCATGCCGGGGCGATTATTTCATCGGCAGATACTTCGGCGGAAAGTAAAGTTAAGGTGTTAAGAGATGCCGGTGTAACGGTTGTTGATTTTCCGGATGAAATTCCGCGGATTATTGCGCAGAAATTGAAATAAAAATTTTGAAGTAAAAACAACGAGGGCTGGGCTGCCCGACATTTAGGAACGCGTGGCAGCCCAGCCCTTCGCTTTTTCTTCCTAAATTATGTATTGACCAGCCAACCAGAATGCCGTATGCTTTGCAACATGTGAGCATTGAAATAAGTTCACGCCTCTTTAACCTTTAAAAAGGCGCGTTGATGCGAAGAATTAAAAACGTTTTTCTATCCGCTATCCACCAGAATGCCGGCAAAACCACCATTGCCTTAGGCTTATACAAAATTTTTAAAGACCGAAAACTTAAAGCCGCTTTTATGAAACCCGTCGGGCAAAAAGTGGTTAAAGTCAAAGACAAACAGGTTGATAAGGATTCCTATCTGATTGGAGAAGTTTATCATTGCTGGCAGCGTTTTAGAGAGATGAGCCCTATTACGCTTGAACGCGGATTTACCGAAAAATATATTTTCCATCCTGAAAAAGACCATTTGCGTTTGGAAATTGAAAAGGCCTTTAACCGCCTCAGCCGCGGGCAGGACGCTATTATAGTGGAAGGGACCGGTCATGCCGGCGTCGGCGCCGTCATTGATTTTTCAAATGCCGATGTCGCGCGGCTTTTAGGTTCGAAGGTCATTATTATTTCAGAAGGCGGCATCGGAAAAAGTATCGATGAAATCATTTTAAATAAAGCGCTGTTTGATTTAAATAACGTAGAAATCCTTGGTGTCATCATCAATAAAGTCCTGCCCGAAAAGTACCGCAAGATAAAAACCACTCTTGAACAAGGATTAAAAAATAAAGGGATCCGGCTTTTGGGCATCATTCCGGTTGATCCGGTTTTAAAATCCCCGACGGTACGCCAGGTTATGAATCAAGCCGGTCTGGGACTTTTGTGTGGTAAAGAAAATTTAGATACGCATATCAATCATACGATCGTCGCAGCCATGGAACCGCAAAATATGATTACGCATTTAAGAGACGGCGCGCTCGTTATTACCTCTGGTGACCGTATTGACAATATGCTGGTTTCCATTAGCGCTCATCTCATTAGCCGCGGGACAAAATTTAATATCGCTGGCATTATTTTAACCGGAGGCATGGTTCCTGACATTAAGATCATTGATCTTTTGAAAAAGAGCCGGATTTCCGTTTTGCTGTCTCCCCATGATACGTATACCGTGGCGGGAAAGATTGAATCTTTAGTTTGTAAAATTGAAAAGACCGACAAAGATAAAATCGCGCAAGCCACGCGTTTAGTCAGGAAATACGTGGATATCGAGACGATTATCAAAAATTTATAACAACGAGATGTCCAAGACGTCACAACAATCTATCTGGATTATCGATGCGCTGCGAACCGCAATTGCTCGTCCCGGACAGAGCCTGAATAATTTTTCGGCGGCGCAATTAAGCGCTGTTGTTATCCGTGATATTTTAAGCCGTAGCCGTATTTCTTTTAAGCTTGTTGAACAGTGTATTGTGGGAAATGCCGTCAGCGCCGGGACTGGACAGAATATCGCCCGCCAAGCAGCGGTGATCGCCGGGCTTCCTGATACTGTTCCTTCTTTTAGCGTCAATCATGTTTGCGGTTCAGCCATGCAGGCGGTGATTTTGGCATCGCAATCTATTTTAGCGGGAGATCATAATTGCGTTATCGCCGGTGGCACCGAAAGTGCTTCATTCAGTCCCTATCTTGAATTTAATAATAGAATGACAACTCAGGGTTCTTCAGTGATTGATGCAGGAGTTTTGGGACGCGTAGAAAGTTTGATTCACGACGGATTATTTTGCCAATTGACGCGTATGCATATGGGCCAGCTCGCAGAATATCTTAGTCGGAAATTTGATATCAGCCGCAGCGTGCAGGATAAATTTGCGTTGGACAGCCACCGCAAGGCCTGCGCCGCGCAACAGGCCGGTAAATTCCGTGATGAAATTGTTCCTGTAAACATTTTACCGTATCAAGCATTTGACCGTGATGAACGGCCGCGGCGCAATATCGATGTATTAAAGTTAGGTGATTTACCGGCGGCGTTTCAAAAAAATGGAACCGTGACGGCCGGAAATTCATCGCCGCCTTCTGACGGCGCTTGCAATTTGATTATTGCTTCCAACGATTTTGTAAAGAAGTACCGGATAACGCCCAAGGCTAAAATTCTCGGTTATAGTTCAATCGCCGTGCCGCCTCAAGAAGTTTTTACCGCCGGCGTTACCGCTGTGAAAGTTTGTTTGAAGAAATGCGGGTTAAGGTTTAAAGATATTGATTTGTTTGAAATCGGAGAGGCGTTTGCGACGCAGGTGATTTACACGCGCGATCACTTAAAAATTCCGGATAACCAGATGAATGTTTGGGGCGGGGATATTGCTTTAGGTCATCCTTTGGGCGCGGCGGGCGGACGGATTTTAGTGACATTGATTCATGCTCTTCGCGATGCCAAGAAAAATATTGGTCTGGCGTGTGTTTGTCTCGGCGGAGGTGGCGCGTTGGCGATCGTCGTGGAAATTTAAGTGAATAAAGAACGCGGGCGGCCCTGTACCAGACTCGGTACAGGGCCGCCCAGCGCAATTAATCAAAGGATTTGAAAAAATTTATATGACTAAAACCTTACCTTCGAGAGAAAAAAATAAAAAATTAAAGATTTCGCAAAATGAAGAACTGAAAATTTTGCGCACCATCGTCGATATCACCAGTTCGGAGCTCGATTTGAATTTGATATTAAAAGAAGTCGTCAAGGTTGTCACCCAATTTACATCAGCGGATTCAGTCTTTATTTACCTCTACGATAGTAAAAAAGAACATTTGGTGTTAATGGCTTCTAAAATTCCACATGACAAAATTCTTGGCAAAATTAATTTAAAAGCAGGCGAAGGGATTACCGGATGGGTGGCTCAAGAAAATCGTCCCGTCGCCATCAAAAAGAACGCCTACAAAGATTCTCGCTTTAAAAGTTTTTATGTTCTCCCCGAAGATAAATATGAAGCTTTTCTTTCCGTTCCTATTGAATATAAGGCCAATACGATTGGCGTCATCAATGTTCAACATCGCCGGCCACATGAATATGCGACTGGCACGGTGAATTTAATTCAAACAATTGCCAAACAAGTCGGCGGTGTCATTGAAAACGCGCGTTTGTTTGAATTTACGAAACAAAAAGCCGCTCAGTTCGACAGTTTAATTAAAGTCAGTCATTCCATCAGCTCTGAGCATTATTTAGATGAGATCTTGGATCTCATTGTGGTTGTCACGGCGGAGATGTTAAATTCTAAGATTTGTTCGATCATGCTGCTGGATGACAAAGGCGAAGAGCTTGTCATGAAGGCAACGCAGTCTTTGAGCAAAGACTATAAAACAAAACCAAACGTCAAAGTTGAAAAGAGTTTAAGTGGAGAAGTGATCAAATCTAAAAAACCGATTTCCGTTTATGATGTCCGTCAGGAAGAAAGATATTACTATCGTGATTTAGCCATTAAAGAAGAATTGACGTCGATGTTGTCAGTGCCGATGATTCTTAAAGAAAAAGCGATTGGTATCATTAATGTCTATACAAAAACGCCGCATCATTTCAGCCAAGAAGAGATTGATGTTCTGCAGATTGTCGCTAACCAAGCGGCGGTTGCAGTTGAGAATACCAAACTCATGCAAGAAGCCATGAAAGCTAAAGAAGCGCTTGAAACCAGGAAAATTATCGAACGCGCCAAAGGCATTCTGATGCGGATGAATAATTTATCCGAAGACGCCGCTTATAAACTCATTCATAAAAAAAGCATGGATTCTTGCCGTTCCATGAAGGAAATTGCCGAGTCGATTATTTTGATGTCTGAACTTCAAAAGTAATTTGAGATTCTATAAATCGGCGCTTGACAATAAGCAAAGAAAAGATATACTTAAGTTGTTATTAAGGTCAATGAAGACCGAAGCAAGGTCAGGGCAAGGATGTCCGACGAGGTTTTGAAGCAGTAACCAAGTCGGATTTTTTTATGTTGTAGAGCAGTTAAATAAGTTTTAAGGGCAAAGACGTCCTCTTTTAAAAAGCAAAGGTGCTTTTAAAAGGGGATTTTTTTATGCCAAAACGGTTAAGGAAAACCAACAAAACGCGAAAGGAGAGATCTTATGAGACAACAAAACTTTGTTAGAGCATCTCACCGAATGTTAATCAAAAAAATGCGTGATTATGGAATTCATTCCTCTAATCGGTTGATAATTTCCTCGAAAGAAGGGGCTTTTGGGAAAGGAGGAAACAAACGATGTCATTAGACCACTCGATCGTGTCGGCTACCGACATATTTATGGTAGAAAAGTCAGTTATTGAAGCGGCGGCTTATAAAATGAGTACTCTTAATAATAGAGTTGATCCTTTGATTGCAGAAAATTTGAGCGAGCTTCAAGATGGCAGTAGGAGTAAAAACCTCGATATATTAAGTACTTCGAACGAAAAGTTAAAACGATTTTAATTTTAGCTCGACGGAACTTATGGCTCTTAAAAAAAACTTGACAAAGAAATAGCAGGCTTATATACTTTGGGCAATTTTAAAGGCATTGATGTCTTTAAAAATTTCTGGAATCGAATAATCAGGAACAGGGCAAAGGTGTCCGACTTATATCCGTTTTGCGGATGGGGTCGGATTTTTTATTTTTAGCCCTAAAGAGGGCTTAAGATTATTCCAGACGCGCGGATGGGGCGGTGAAGTCCTCTTTAGGTTTCAAATAAAAAGCGTAATCGTATTTACAAAGGGAGGATAAGTCATGGATCAGATTAATAGCGGAGATACAGCATGGGTTTTGGCGTCATCAGCGCTGGTTTTGCTTATGACACCGGGGTTGGCTTTCTTTTATGGAGGCATGGTTAGAAGGAAGAATGTTTTAAGTATTTTAATGCAGTGTTTTACAGTTATTTGCATTGTTAGTTTGCAATGGGTTTTGTTTGGATACAGCCTGGCTTTTGGGCCGGGCAATGCTTTTATTGGAGGTTTACAGTGGTTTGGATTAAATGGCGTCGGGCTTGATCCTTACGCAGATTATTCAGCTACGATTCCTCATCAAGCTTTTATGATTTTCCAGGCGATGTTTGCGGTTATTACGCCTGCTTTGATCCTTGGCTCTTTTGCCGAAAGAATGAAATTCTCAGCTTTTATTCTCTTCATTCTTTTGTGGGCAACTTTTGTTTATGACCCGATCTGCCATATGGTTTGGGCGGTTGGCGGCTTAGTCAGAAACTGGGGCGCGCTTGATTTCGCCGGCGGAACGGTCGTTCATATTAATGCCGGTATCGCTGGTTTATGCACCGCTTTACTTCTTGGCAAGAGATTAGGTTATGAAAATAGATCTTTCGCGATTCACAATCTTCCCTGGACGGTATTAGGCGCTGGTTTATTGTGGTTCGGCTGGTTTGGGTTTAATGCCGGAAGTGCTTTGGCTGCGAATGGATTGGCCGCGAGTGCTTTTGTTGTGACCAATACGGCAACGGCAGCAGCAGGTTTGAGCTGGGCTCTTCTGGAATGGAAATTTAATGGAAAGCCTACGATGTTAGGGATGGTCAGCGGTGCGGTCGCAGGTTTGGTTGCTATTACACCGGCCTCTGGCTATGTGAATGTTATGGGATCAATTGTGATCGGTCTTTTGGTCAGCGTTTTCTGCTACATCGCAGTCCTTTTGAAAGCCAAATTTGGCTATGATGACTCATTGGATGCGTTTGGTGTCCACTGCATCGGCGGGATTTGGGGAGCTATTGCAACAGGCTTCTTTGCCACCAAAACTATTAATTCCGGCGGTGGAGACGGTTTATTTTTCGGTAATCCCGCGCAGGTTCTTGTTCAGGTAAAGGCGGTTCTCGTGACTATTATCTATTCTTTTGTGGTCACGGCTATTATCTTTAGGATAGTGGACATGATTGTTGGTGTGAGAGTAACTTCTGAAGACGAAGTTTTGGGTCTAGATCTTACTCAGCATCATGAACGCGCATATACAATTTTAGAATAGTTTTGCATTTAAAATTGATTCCGATGAGGACTAAGGAGGAATATAAATGAAATTAATTATGGCTATTATCCAACCGCATAGATTGGAAGAAGTGAAAAAAGCTTTATATGAAGCTGATGTGAACTTAATTACTGTCAGTGAAGTTTTAGGTCATGGCCGGCAAAAAGGTGTCGACGAATTTTATCGTGGCACTAAAGAAAGCGGCAATCTTTTAAGAAAAATTCAGTTAGAGATTGCGGTTAATGAAAATTTTGTCGAACCAACGATTAAAGCCATCATCAAAGGTGCACGGACTGGAAAAATCGGGGATGGAAAAATATTTGTTCTCGATTTGCCGCGGTGTATCCGCATCCGTACCGGCGATGAAGGGTCGCAGGCGATAGGTTAAAAGACCAGTGGGCGCCCCGCATTCGCCGATCAAAGGCTAGGCGGGGCGCCCGTGGTTTCATTTGACGCCATTCCCAACCTCTGTTACAATCCTTTACAAAATTTTAGACACATAAATGTTTTCCGATTTTTATCAACACCAAAATTTTAAATCAAAAAGGAGACAATTTCATGGCTCAACAACGCGAAGGTGCCCGCAGGCAAGTCGTTCAAGATTCCGTCGAGAATCAGAAGACTTTGCTGCAAGAACTTTTAAATGAAGGAAAACAAAACGGTAATGGCGCTGGATTGTCTGAATTTTACGGCAAAGACGTCTTTAGTTTAAAGACCATGCGCAATTACCTTTCAGAAAAAGCTTACAACTCATTAGTTTCAACCATCCAACAAGGTGGCAAACTTGACCCGAACATCGCCGATGAAGTCGCTGACGCGATGAAGACCTGGGCTGTTTCAAAAGGCGCCACCCACTTTACACATTGGTTTCAACCACTCACCGGCACGACCGCCGAAAAACACGATTCGTTCATTTCCCCGGACGGCGAAGGCGGAGTTCTCTTAAAATTTTCAGGCAAAGAACTTATCCAAGGCGAACCCGACGCCTCGAGTTTCCCTTCAGGCGGCTTAAGAGCTACCTTTGAAGCGAGAGGTTATACGGCTTGGGATCCAACGAGCCCTGCTTTTATTAAAGAAGGTCCTGAAGGCGCCACCCTTTGTATTCCGACGGTATTCTGCGGTTACAACGGCGAAGCGTTAGACAAAAAGACACCGTTGTTGCGTTCGATGGCTGCGTTATCCAAGCAAGTTTGCCGTCTGGCGACATTGTTTGGTATTGATACTAAAGGAAAACGCGCTTACGCGACACTCGGACCGGAACAAGAATATTTTTTAATCGATAAAGCTCATTACGAAGCGCGTCTGGATTTAGTCCAAACCGGCCGCACGCTTTTCGGCCGCAAACCTGCCAAACATCAGCAGCAAGAAGATCATTATTTTGGCGCGATCAAACCGCGCGTTATTGCTTTTATGGAAGATTTGGATCGAACGTTATGGCGATTATCCATTCCAGCCAAAACACGGCATAACGAAGTAGCTCCTGCCCAATATGAAATTGCTCCAGTTTTCGAAGAGTTAAATTTAGCCGTCGATCACAATATGATTGCGATGGAAATCATGCGTCAAACCGCTGATAAACATGGTTTTGTTTGTTTGCTTCATGAAAAACCGTTTGCCGGCGTTAATGGTTCCGGAAAACACAACAACTGGGCCATCGTTGGTCCCGACGGGAAAAATTGGTTGTATCCTGGCAAAACGCCGCATGACAACGCTAAATTCTTAACCATCCTTTGCGCGGTTATTAAAGGTGTTGATACTTACGCTGGTTTGTTGCGTGCAACCGTTGCGACCGCCGGCAACGATCATCGCCTCGGAGCTAACGAAGCGCCGCCGGCGATTGTTTCCATCTTTTTAGGCGACCAACTTTATGACA
This sequence comes from uncultured Planctomycetales bacterium, assembly GCA_964612665.1. GTDB lineage: Bacteria > Omnitrophota > Gorgyraeia > Zapsychrales > JAHFFX01 > CAZTCI01. Next base: position 90,445 of record CAZTCI010000004.1, read on the forward strand.
TCATTGAACAAATTGAAAAAGGCGGCGCTAAAAGTTCTAAAGAAGGCGGCACCATCCACATTGGTGTCGATTCTTTACCCGTCCTTCCACGTGATGCAACCGATCGTAACAGAACATCACCTTTCGCTTTTACCGGTGCTAAATTCGAATTCCGCGCGGTTGGTTCCAACATGAATCCGTCGGGCCCGAATGTAGTTCTAAACACAATCGTCGCCGAGGCGTTGGATGAAATCTGTACGGAATTAGAAGCCGCCGTTAAAGCCAAAAAGGATTTCAATTCGGCTTTACAAAAAGTTCTTCAAGATACTATTAAAAAACACAAGCGCGTTCTTTATAATGGTGATAATTATATTGATCAGTGGCATGCCGAAGCGAAGAAGCGCGGGCTTCCGAATATGAAGTCAACGCCCGAATCGCTGCAAGTTCTTAAAGAGGAAAAGAACATCCGTGTTTTCGAAAAGCACGGTGTCTTGAGCCGCAAAGAACTGGCTTCGCGTTTTGAAATTTATAAGCATGCTTACGAAACGATCATTCAGCTGGAAGGCAGCTGTGCGTCAACTGTTGCGCGCACCGAAATTCTTCCGGGTGCGATAGCTTTCCAAAGAGAACTCGCGGAAACAATTAAAATCGTCGGCGCCGCCGGCAAAACAACCGGAGCTAAAAAACTTCTTAAAGAAGTTTCCGGCTTGATTGATGAAGCCTTGGCCGCTTGTGATAGTTTGGACACAGCCTTGGCGAAACATGATTCAGCCAAGACCAATGCGGCGATGGCTAAACTTCGCGCCGCCATCGACAGTTTAGAGGCGTTGGTTCCGGCAGAAAAATGGCCGCTTCCGTCGTACGCAGAGATGTTACTCATGAATGCCGAGTAAAAATTGAAACAAGGGGCTTCGTGAGAATAACCGCCCCTGTTAGAATAGAAATTAAAGCCCAGGGGTTGAAACACACCCCTGGGCTTTTTAATGAGCGCATTATTTGCCATCGAGATTACGAACTTTTATCTCGATGGCAAATAGAAGCGCGAATTAACCCCCGTAAAAGATAGGTTGTTAATTCACGCTTTTTACGGGGTGTTCGACGCCCAAAGAGCAGATTGTTTTTAGTCTAACAAGTGAGGTTATGGAGCGAGCATTAAATGATTTTAATTGCGAAGCACATAGATATCGAAGGTCCGGGAACGTTCGGAGATTTTTTAAAAGAACGTAAACTTCCCTTTACGATCGTTGAACTTGGTTCCAGCGAGAAATTACCAAGAGATCTGAAAGAAATTCAAGCCGTTGTTGTCTTAGGCGGTCCAATGAATGTTTATGAAGAAGATAAATATCCTTTTTTAAAAGAAGAAAACCGTTTTATTCAAAACGTTGTTCAAGAGGAAATTCCTTATCTCGGCATTTGTTTGGGTTCTCAGTTGTTGGCCAAGGCCTGCGGTGCGCCGGTCGTTAAGTCGCCGGTCAAAGAAGTCGGCTGGTATAAAATCCGTTTAACGCCCGACGGCAAAAAAGATCTTTTCCTCAAAGGGTTCGATCCTAAGATTGATATTTATCACTGGCACGAAGACATGTTTCAAATTCCGTCAAACGGCGTTTTGTTAGCCACAAGTGACGGCTGTCCGCATCAAACCTTTCGCGTCGGCAAAAACGCCTACGGCATTCAGTTTCATATTGAAGTGACGGACAAAAGTATTAAGGAATGGTCCGATGAGTACTGCCAAAAAGATCTGCCGGGCCGGCAGGAACAACGTGCCGCAATGCTTGAAGGTTACGCAAAAAACAAAGAAGCGTTTCGCAAACAAGCGTTTCAAATTTATAATAATTTCTTAGAGCTTATAAGGAAAGAAAAATGATTGGAGTCGGATTAATGCGTCTCGCCCTTGCTCAAATTAATCTTACCGTCGGAGATTTGCTTGGTAATCAAGCGAAGATTATTGAGTCGATTGCTCAGGCACGGCTGAAGGAAGCGGATGTTGTCGTTTTTCCGGAAATGGCCGTAGCCGGTTATCCGCCGGAAGATCTTTTATATAAGGAACATTTCATTCGCGACAACCTCCGCGCCTTGCAAAAAATAATTGCCCAAACTCAGAATATAACCGCGATTGTTGGTTTTGTTGACCACGATAAAAATAAAAATTTGTACAACGCGGCGGCTGTTATTTCAAACGGTCAATTAAAAGATGTTGTCCACAAACGAGACCTTCCAAATTACGGTGTCTTCGATGAGAAAAGATATTTTGTGGCAGGAAAAAGTGCGGGTTTATATAATATTAATGGTCACAGCGTCGGGATTAGTATTTGCGAAGATATTTGGAAAGGCGATGGATTATCCGTTGCGCAAGCCAAAGCGGGCGCCAAGATTTTGATTAACATTTCAAGTTCCCCTTACTATGAAGGTAAAATTCGCGTCCGTGAAAAAATGTTAAAAGCGCGCGCGTGTGAGACAAAAGCTTTTATTGCTTATGTGAATTTGGTCGGCGGGCAAGATGAATTGGTTTTCGACAGCGGGAGTTTTGTTTTTAATCCAAAAGGAAAAATCCTGGCGCGGGCCAAACAGTTTGAGGAAGAATTGTTGGTATGTGACGTAAAACTTCCCGCGAATAAGATTTCTAAAAAATTTATTAAAGTCAGTGCCCCAAAGTTAGTTCATAAAAAAATTAAGATTGAAAACGTTTTGGCGCCTCTTCTCGAACCGGTTGCCGAAGTTTATCAAGCTTTGGTTGTTGGGACGCGCGATTATGTTCAAAAGAATGGATTCAAAAAAGTTTTGATCGGCTTAAGCGGCGGCATTGATTCTTCGCTGGTTGCGGCCATCGCTTGTGATGCGCTGGGACGGGAGAATGTCGTCGGAGTTACAATGCCTTCGCGGTATTCTTCTCAAGAAACACTGGCCGATGCGAAAATTTTGGCGAAGAATTTAGGAATCCGCTGTATCGAAGTACCAATAGAAGATATTTTGAAATCTTATTTCGGGACTTTAAGCAAAGAATTCGCCGGCCTCGCGCCTAATATTGCCGAGGAAAATATTCAGGCGCGAATCCGTGGGAATATTCTTATGGCATTCTCCAATAAATTCGGCTGGCTGGTCTTGACGACGGGCAACAAAAGTGAAATGGCGGTCGGTTATTGCACATTGTATGGCGACATGGCGGGCGGATTTGCCGTTATTAAGGATGTTCCCAAAATAAAGGTTTATGAGTTATGTTCGTATAGAAATAAAAAAGCCGGCAGACTGCTTATTCCGCAAAGTGTTTTTGACCGGGCTCCGACAGCTGAATTGCGTGAGAATCAAAAAGATGAAGATTCCTTACCACCTTATAAAGAATTAGATCCGATATTGCAGAGTTATGTAGAGAAACGAGAGGATCTCTCTAAAATACTTAAACATTATAAGAACTGCGAATGGGTCAAAGACACAATCCGCCGGGTTAATAGCAGCGAATATAAGCGCCGCCAGGCGCCGCCCGGTGTTAAAATATCCGCGAGGGCGTTTGGAAAGGATTGGCGGTTGCCGATTACAAACAAATATAAGGAATTTTATTCTGCTTCGCCCTAGACAATATAGATGGTATGGCTTCGCAGCAATTGTTTCTTCAATCAATATTGCTTCAAAGAAGAATAATTTGCATATTTTAAAAAAGACGTTAAAATGTTTACTCCAATTGAGGATACAAAATTTTCCATCTCGATTTTGGGACGAAAATGACGAGGAGATAAGTTTCAATGGCTTCATTTTATCCACCTAAACAAGGACTTTATGATCCGCAGTTTGAACACGACAGTTGCGGGGTGGGTTTTATTGTTAACATCAAAGGTCATAAAAGTCATGCCATTGTCCGTAATGGCATCCAAATTCTTGAAAATTTAACGCACCGCGGCGCTTGCGGTTGTGACCCAGAGACCGGCGACGGCGCTGGGATCATGATGCAGATGCCGGATGCTTTTTTTAGAAAAGAATGTTCCAAATTAAATATCAGCCTGCCCGCCGAAGGTGAATATGGCTGCGGTATCGTCTTTCTTCCGCCGAGTCTTGAAGACCGCAATATTATGGAAAGATGGACCGAGCATCTTATTCATGAAGAAGGTCAAAAGTTTTTAGGCTGGCGTGATGTTCCAAATGATCCTACCAAAATCGGGCGCGTCGCCCGAAGCGTTAAGCCCGCCTTTAAACAATTGTTTATCGGCCGCGGCGCTAACACTAAACCTGAAGATTTCGAACGAAAATTGTACGTCATTCGCAAACGACTTTACAACAAAGTTCAAGCTTCCACGTTAAATCAACGCAATTACTATTATTTTTGCAGTCTCTCCAGCAAAACGCTCGTCTATAAAGGTCAGTTGATGAGTGAACAGCTCGACCGTTTCTTTCCTGACTTGTCTGAACCGGCGATGACCTCAGCCCTGGCCATGGTGCATTCACGTTATAGTACAAATACTTTTCCGTCCTGGTCACTGGCACATCCTTATCGTGTTATTGCGCATAATGGTGAAATTAATACGCTGCGCGGCAACATCAATTGGATGCATGCGCGTGAAATGCAATTTATTTCCGATGTTTGGAAAGATGATATCAAAAAGATTCTGCCGATCGTTGTTCCACATGGAAGCGACACGGCCACATTTGATAATGTGATTGAAATGCTTATCCTAAGTGGACGCTCTTTGCCTCACGCGATGATGATGATGATTCCCGAAGCTTGGAGTGGACATGAAAGTATGCCGGCTGAGAAAAAAAATTTTTATGAATATCATTCCTGCTTTATGGAACCGTGGGACGGCCCAGCATCCATTGCTTTTACTGACGGACGTTATATGGGTGCCGTGTTGGACCGCAACGGCCTGCGACCTTCACGTTATACGATCACTAAAGATGATATGGTGATTATGGCTTCCGAAACCGGTGTTCTGCCCGTACCGCCTGAAAATGTTGTTAAAAAAGGCCGCCTGGAACCAGGCAAAATGTTTTTAATCGATACGCAAGAAGGCCGCATCATTGATGACAAAGAATTAAAATATGCTTATGCCACGCGCCAACCGTACGGAAAATGGCTTAAAGATAATTTAATTGAAATCAATTCCTTACCTGAACCAAAAAAAGTTCAAGGCCTAAACGAAAAAACGCTTTTGCTTCGTCAAAAAGCTTTTGGCTACACTTTGGAAGATTTAAAACTTCTTTTGACTCCGATGGCGATCGACGGCGAAGAAGCGACGGGTTCCATGGGCGCGGATACGCCGCTTGCGGTTTTAAGTTATCGGCCGCAGCCGCTTTTTAATTATTTCAAACAATTGTTTGCGCAGGTCACCAATCCGCCCGTCGATGCCATCCGCGAAGAAGTCATTATGGCCGAAGATGTAATGGTTGGTCCAGAGCAAAATCTTTTGCAAGAAACGCCCGAACATTGCCGGCGGCTTCGACTGCATCATCCGGTCATCACCAATGTCGAGCTCGAAAAAATCCGTCATGTCCGTAAAAATGGCCTTAAGTCTAAAACTCTCACCATGCTGTTCAACAAAGATGAAGGTTTAAAAGGTTTGGAAACAGCCCTCGATCGCCTTTTTGCGAATGCTGATGAAGCCATTGAAAAAGGTTATTCGCTTTTGATTTTATCCGACCGCGATGTGGATCAAGATTCTGTTCCCATGCCGTCTTTGCTTGCGTGTTCCGCACTGCATCATCATTTGATCCGTCGGGGAACGCGCACTAAAGTCAGTATTATTTTGGAAACCGGTGAAGCCCGCGAGATGCATCATTTTGCGGTTTTGATTGGCTACGGCGCCAACGCGATCAATCCTTATTTGGCTTTTGAAACAATTGAAGCTGAAATTCTTAAAGGGCATTTTCCTAAAGAATTAACTTATACTCAGGCTGAAAAGAATTTTATTAAATCCACCCGCAAAGGGCTTTTCAAAATTATTTCTAAGATGGGGATTTCAACGATCCAATCTTATTGCGGCGCGCAAATTTTTGAAGCCGTCGGGCTTGGCGATGAAGTGATTGATAAATATTTTACGGCGACACCTTCACGGATTGGCGGCGTCGGCATTGAAACACTGGCCGAAGAAATGATCAAACGCCACGACCAGGCTTTTCCAAGATTTCAGACCGACGGAAAAATGCTCGAGCAAGGCGGCGAATACGCCTGGCGTCGCGACGGAGAACATCATCAATACAATCCGCAAACAATTGCGCTCTTGCAGCACGCCGTGCGCACGGGCGATTATCCGCTTTTTAAGAAATACGCTGAATTAATCAACAGTCAAAATACTAATCTCGCGAATATCCGCGGTTTGCTTAAATTTAAAAAAGGAAACCCAATTCCTATTGATGAAGTTGAATCAACGTCAGAAATCGTCAAACGTTTTGCGACGGGCGCGATGAGTTATGGTTCTATTTCCAAAGAAACCCACGAAACGCTCGCGATTGCGATGAACCGGCTCGGCGGTTTCTCTAATACTGGTGAAGGCGGCGAAGATCCGGCCCGATTCAAAAAAGATCCCAACGGCGATTGGCGCCGCAGCCGCATTAAACAAGTTGCACAGGGACGTTTTGGTGTGACGATTGAGTATTTAGTTAACGCCGATCAACTTCAAATTAAAATGGCGCAGGGCGCCAAACCCGGCGAGGGCGGACAGCTTCCGGGACATAAAGTCAGTCCAGAAATCGCTAAGACCCGGTATACAACGCCGGGTGTTGGATTAATTTCTCCGCCGCCGCATCACGATATTTATTCCATTGAAGATTTGGCGCAGCTTATTCACGATTTGAAAAATGCAAACCCGCGCGCTGATGTGAGCGTGAAGCTCGTGTCTGAAGTCGGCGTCGGAACAGTTGCCGCCGGCGTTTCTAAAGGAAAATCCGACCACGTTTTAATTAGCGGTTTTGAAGGTGGGACAGGTGCGTCTCCACAAACATCAATCAAACACGCCGGGCTTCCGATGGAATTAGGAATCGCTGAGACACAGCAAGTTTTAGTCATGAATGATTTACGCGGACGGATCCGAGTTCAGACCGACGGGCAATTGAAAACCGGACGCGATGTGGTGATTGCGGCGATGCTGGGCGCTGATGAATTTGGTTTTTCAACAATTGCGCTGGTGTCTCTGGGCTGTATTCTTTTACGCAAGTGTCATTTGAACACGTGTTCCGTCGGTGTGGCAACGCAGGATCCTGAGTTGCGCAAGAAATTCGCGGGTAAGCCGGATTATGTTGTGAATCTTTTTACGTTTATCGCTCAAGAATGCCGTGAAATCATGGCCGAGCTTGGTTTTAAAAAATTTGATGAGTTGGTTGGCCGGGTCGATATGTTGGAAACTCAAGAAGTCATCACACATTGGAAAGCCAAGGGTTTGGACTTAACTAACATTTTGCACCGGCCGGATGTTCCGCCAGAGGTTGCAATTCGTCATGTGGGAAGACAGGACCATGGTTTGGAAAAGGCACTCGACAATCGTTTGATTCAATTAAGTGAAGATGCGATTGAACATCAAAAGCCGGTTGAGTTTGATGTTGAGATTCGTAATACGTGCCGCACCGTTGGGACAATGCTTAGCTCTGAAATCGCACGGCGCTATGGTTTAAAAGGTTTGCCAGACAATACAATTCAAATCAAATTTGAAGGTTCCGCGGGCCAGAGCTTCGGCGCTTTTCTGGCGCACGGCATCACGTTGACGCTCGAGGGCGATGCCAACGATTACGTCGGCAAAGGTTTGTCCGGCGGGCGGATCATTGTGTATCCGTCTAAGAAGGCGACTTTTATTCCCGAACAAAATATTTTAGTGGGGAATGTTGTTTTATACGGCGCGATCTCTGGTGAAGTTTTTTTTAGAGGATTAGCCGGCGAACGTTTTGCGGTGCGTAATAGCGGCGCCAAAGCGGTTGTCGAAGGTGTGGGCGATCATGGTTGTGAATATATGACTGGCGGATGCGTTGTTGTCTTAGGTCCGACGGGCCGTAACTTCGCAGCCGGAATGAGTGGTGGCATTGCGTATATTTGGGACCGCGATAAAAAATTTGTTGACCTTTGTAATAAAGGAATGGTTGATCTCGTCCCTGTCGAAGATGCCGAAGACATTAAAGAACTGAAAACTTTAATTGAAAAGCACGCCGAGTTCACCGGCAGCACGGTCGCCAAGGGCGTCCTGGGCTTGTGGTCAAGCACCTTGCCGCAGTTTGTGAAGGTTTATCCGAAGGATTACCGTCGGGTGCTGGAAGAAGCGGCGAAAATTAAGCAGGAACCAACGTATTCCAAAGTGGTTCAATGAGCCCAACTGTTTTCAGGTATAAGAAATATCGGTTTTTCTTTTTTTCGCGAGAAGAAAAGAGGATGCATATTCACATTACCTGTCCTGATGGTGAAGCAAAATTTTGGTTGGAACCGCTGGTGACCTTAGATTGTTACTGGGGATTGGATACAAAGCAGATAAAAGAATGTCAAAAGATTATAGAGGAACATAAACATGAAATTGCGAAATCATGGAAGAAGCATTTCCAAAATTGAAGTTTTAAATATTTCCGAACATGGATTTTGGATTTGTGTTCAAGGCAAGGAACATTTTCTTCCATTTCAAGAATTTCCTTGGTTTAAGCAAGCAACTTTGAGTCAGATACAAGACGTCGAGCTATTACATAGACATCATCTCCATTGGCCGGCATTGGATATCGATTTGGAGTTGGAGTCTTTAAGTAATCTTGAGAAATATTCTTTGGTTGCACGTTGATTTAAGGTTAAGGATTGAAAGATTATGGGTGACATCAAAGGTTTCATGAAATACACGCGGCAGGATTTTAAGAAAGAGCCTGTCGGCGAGCGTTTAAAACATTGGAAAGAATTTACGAAGTTTCTTCCTGAGGAGGAATTAAGAAAACAGGGCGGGCGTTGCATGGATTGCGGCGTGCCGTTTTGCCAGTCGGGATGTCCCATTGGAAATATTATTCCGGATTGGAATGATTTGGTTTTTAACAACCGCTGGCAGGAAGCAATCGACCGTCTTCATAAGACAAATAATTTTCCTGAATTTACCGGGCGCGTTTGTCCGGCGCCGTGTGAGAACGCCTGTGTGCTTGCCATCAATCAACCCGCCGTTACGATTAAAAATATCGAAGTCAGTATCATTGAAAAAGCTTATGAAGAAGGCTGGATCAAACCCGAACCGCCGAAAGAACGCACCGATTACACCGTTGCCGTCGTCGGCTCTGGCCCGGCGGGACTTGCCTGCGCGGATCAATTAAATAAATTAGGACATAAAGTTACGGTTTATGAAAAGAACGAAGTCATCGGCGGGCTTTTAACGCTTGGCATTCCGGATTTCAAATTGGAAAAATCCGTTGTCGAACGCCGAATCAAACGCATGCATCAGGAAGGTGTAAAATTTAAAACTGGTGTGCATGTCGGTGTTGATGTTTCCGCCAAGGAATTAAAAGAAAAATATGATGTGCTAGTTTTATGCGGCGGTGCGGAACAGCCGCGTGAACTGCCGATTCCCGGACGCGATCTCGAAGGAGTTTATCAGGCGATGTTTTTCTTGCCGCAACAAAACCGGCGAGGTTTGGGCCAAACGATTGATCCGAAAATCAGCGTGACCGCCAAAGGCAAACGCGTCGTCATTTTAGGCGGCGGCGATACAGGTTCTGACTGTTTAGGAACTTCCAACCGTCAGGGCGCGGTTTGGGTGAAACAATTCGAACTTCTTCCTGAACCTCCTAAAGAAAGACCCGCAGATAATCCCTGGCCGCAATGGGCGTTTATTCACCGGACTTCAACATCTCATGAAGAAGGTGTTGACCGTGATTATAGTATTCTGACAAAAAGTTTTAGCGGCCACGACGGGAAATTAAAAAAAATGCATGGTGTGCGTTTATCATTTGGTGACAAAGATCCCAAGACCGGCCAGCGGCCGATGAAAGAAATTCCGGGATCGGAATTTGAATTTGAAGTTGATATGGTTTTGCTTGCGATGGGTTTTACCGGCCCGGTTAAAAAAGGAATGATTGAAGAATTGGGTCTGGAATTGGACGCGCGTGGCAACATTAAAAATGACCGCAACAAAATGACTAATGTGCCGGGTGTTTTTACCGCCGGTGACATGGCCCGCGGCCAGTCGCTGGTTGTTTGGGCGATTAATGAAGGACGCAACGCCGCCGAGGGTGTTCATCAATACTTGATGAACAAAGCAACTGTTTAATGAGTGCATTACGATCCAAAGGCGTCATCACAATCGGCTGGTTGATTGTTATTTTGGCGGCCCTGCAGATTCAACAAAGTTTTGATTACCACAATCTTCTTAAAATTTACAAAACATTGTATCGCCCATTTTGGGGGCCGATTTTTTATTTCGTGACGGTTTTTCTTCTGTTCATTGAATTGATATTAGGTTGGAATATCTTATGTCTTAAAGAATGGGCGAGAAAAGGTGTTCTTATTCTCATCGGATTTTACATCGTCATGACTTTTTCGATGTCTTTGACGGTCGATAAGAATTACCTTCAATATATTCAAGGAACATTTCTTCAACTCGAAGAGTTATCTCAGCGTTTAAATATCCGATGGGAAAAACACGCGGCGGTTTCCAATACCGCGAGTCCAGTTTATCAAGAAGAAAGACGCGTTTATAATCAAACAAGAACTTTAAGTAATTTATTTTTGTGGTTTAATATAGGTGTAATTGTTCTTAAATTTTTTGTGTGGTATGTGGCAGCCGTCATCTTCTTTTTGCATCCCAGGGTCAAGGCTCAGTTTCAGCGTGCGCGTAAATTTGAACATCAATAGAATTATTTTAGAGAAAGCGGGGAAAAAATGAAAAGAGTCATCGTTTTACTTTTAACGACAATGATTGTGGGATGCGGTTCTCAAAAAGAAACACAGCAGCAAAGTACCGGTTCCGACGCGACGCAAGCCGCCGCCCCCGCTCAATCGGCTTCCGCCCCTTCGAATGACGCCTTGCGTGGGCAAAAAGAAGCATTACTTAAAGAAGGCATGGATCTTTTAAATAAAGCGGATGTTCCTGAGGCGGTCAAAACTTTTGTCGCATTGATTAAACTCGATCCGCGCGATTCACGCGGCTACATGATATTAGCTGAGACGTATATTCGTATGCAGCGTTATGACGAGGCAAATTCCGTCTTAGAGGCATTAATAAAAGTTGACCCGCAAAATGCCATGGCGTATTATTTAAAAGGGATGGCTTATGGATTCAATCACAAGCTTCCCGAGGGTATTGACGCTGCCGAAAAGAGTATGGCATTATTTAAAGAGAAGCGCGATAAAGCCAATTTTGAAAAGGCCGCCGCTTTGATGCAAGGGCTTAGAGAATTGTCCGATCAAAAACCAGCAAATGCAGCTTCAACAGTTAAACCGCAAGATATCGTGGCCCCGGCGACGAAAACAGAATAAGTTTTCATAAAAATTAGGAATGGATATTTTATGAGCAAAAAAATTTTAGCAGCTTTATTCTTTTCCCTGGGAGTTTTAAGCGGGACGCCTTTGATAAGTTTGAGCCAAGCAGAGGATTCGGTTGCTTCTCAAGTCGAAGCCTTAGAAGCTCAAAAAACAAAAGCACGTGAAGATTACAGTCAGCAGAAAAAAGATTTAGACAATCAGTTCAAGGAAAAGATGAAAGATTTAAAAGACACGCCTTCCGACCGTGTCCGCCGGAGAGAACTGATGCAGGAAATGAATAAGAAAGACCGTGAGCTTTTTAAAGCTTACAAAATTAATATGATGTCTTTGGAAGAAGCCAAACAAAATTTGATCCATCCCCAAAGTGCCGAAGAGAGAAGAAAAGAGCAAATGGCCCCGCCGGCTGCGCCTCAGATGGCCGTACCTATCAATGATCTCAATTTAAAGTTGCAACAGCAAAATCAGGGCGGATTAGCCATTCCACCTAATACAGCTCCGACAGACTCGTCTACGCCGCCAAATATACTTAATCCAAATAATATTACTTATAATCCCAACCCTTATAATCCCGGGAATCCTACGCCCGTCCAGCAAGATGGGATTATCGACTTTAGTAATATCAAACCACCCTCCGAAATTCCAACGTTGCCCAGCGCCAATCCTCAGCAGTCTAAAATGTCTTCCAAAGATAAGGGTATCGGCGTTTCACATACGCAGACGCTCCATCCTTAAAGTTGTTTTAAGAAGTTTGGCCTATTCTTTATGAAAACAGGAATATATATCTTAGTTTTGATGTTATTTTTCTGTCCGGTGTTGAGTTTTGCTGCTCAGAATCCGAGTGATAATACTAAGGAATTATTAGCACCGATTCCATCCGATGGTTTAAACCGACGCTATGAACAATTTTATGCCAAAGCGGAAGCTGCCATGAATCAGCGTCACTATAAAGAGGCGGATTTTTGGCTGGCGCGTTATGTGGGTGAGATTGCCCTGGATTCCCGTCGGGAGAAAAATATTGAAGACCTCTATCCTCTTTTTAAAAAACATCCAGCCTCCCATCCGACATCTACTATGCCCGGTCAATATCATCCAGATTTTGTACGCTGGTTTGTTTTTGGCAGTTATGCGATGTGGGGTGTTTCAGAAGATTTGGTTGATGCTGAAAATTTCAAATTCGAAATTGGACGTGCGACATCCGGAAAGTTTTTCGCCCAGGTCTGGGCGTCTCCTTATCTTGAAGGATGGTTGATGCTGCAAAAGAAAAAAATAGCGACTTCACTTTTGGTCCTCGGAAGTTCTAAGACGACACCTTATCTGGTGACCGGATGTTTAAACGAATCCAATGAAGCAGAACAGACCTTTAAAGAACTCCCGCTTGATATTAAAGGATACGCTTTGCAATATCTTTGGCCTTTGGAGTTTTATGATTTGGATAATGATGGAGTCCCCGAAGTTTGGGTGCGTTATAATTACACATCACCGACGGGATTTACTCAGGAGCTGGCGATTTATAAAATAAAAGAAGAGGGCCCGGTTCTGTTTAAGAAATTTACCGGCCGCGAACAAGGTATCGCGCGGCATTTAAAAGGAAACACGATTGAAGTCGCCGCAGGCATTCCTCCTAAAAATGGTGATGCTGAACAAGAACATTTTGAAACTTGGGTGTATCGGGATGGTGAATTTAAGAAAATTACCGAATGGAATGTCCCGCAGGTGATCAGCACGGACGCTTGGCGGCCGTATTATCTAGACGATTAAATAGAATTACGGCCTTTTACTTGTCTTGAAAAGCTATTGAAGGTAAAATACAAAAAATTATGAGAGACGGCCCAACGGGCCGTCTGTACCGTAAATATTTTATTTTATGAAAACAAAATTAGGTCAATTGCTGATTAAAAGCAATGTCATAACCCAGGAACAGCTGGAGATTGCTCTTCGCGAACAGAAACAGACCGAGCTTTTAGGCGAGACCTTAATGCGTTTGGGATTTGTCGACGAAGAAGATATGATCCTGCCGCTCTTGGCCGAGCAAATCGGTGTTGATTACGTTAATTTAAAAAAGCTTTTGATCAATCCTGAAGCCGTTAAACGAATCCCTGCCAAAGTCGCCTACTACTACAAAATCATGCCGGTTGAATTTAAGGACAATGTTTTGACGATTGCGCTGCGCAATCCGCTTGATATCCAAGTCATCGACGGTGTCGCCCAAGCTTCGAGTTCAAAAGTTAAAATCATTCTGGCTTCCGAAAAAGACATTCGCGACAGTTTGCGTAAATATTATGGCGTTGGCGCGGAAACCATCGAACAGATCATGGACAGCACGGATGGTCCGCGCAAGACAGCGTCTAACACGGCCGCCGTTGAAGAAGTCGGATCGGAAGCGTCCATCAGCAAGTTCGTTAATCAAATATTGATTGAAGCTTATCAGCAGCGGGCGACTGATATCCATATTGAACCTTATGAGAATGAACTTTCGATCCGCTACCGCGTCGACGGAATCTTGTATGACGCGAATGTTCCACCAAACATTAAATATTTTCGCGACGCGATTAATTCTCGTATCAAAATTTTATCTAACCTTAATATTGCTGAAAAACGTCTGCCGCAGGACGGGCGGTTTAAACTGCGGATCAATGACATTGATTTGGACTTGCGCGTTTCTTTTGTGCCGACGCAATTTGGTGAAAGTGTCGTTATCCGTATTTTAAGTTCCCGCAAACTGCTTAGTCTTGAAGAATTGGGCCTGCCATCGGATGATTTGCATTTGCTGGATGATCTTATTAAAAAACCGCACGGGATTATTTTGGTGACCGGCCCGACGGGAAGTGGTAAAACAACGACACTCTACGCGTGTCTTTCGCGGATCAATAAAAGCGATCGCAAAATTATTACAATCGAAGATCCGATCGAATATCAAATCAAAGGCATCACGCAAACGCAAGTTAATCCAATTATTGGTTACAGTTTTGCTAACGGCCTGCGGTCTTTGTTGCGCCACGATCCGGATATCATGATGGTCGGTGAAATCCGTGATGTGGAGACCGCGGAAATCACCATCCAAGTGGCTTTAACCGGGCATTTGGTTTTCTCGACGCTGCACACTAATGATGCGGCCAGCGGTATCACGCGTCTTTTGGACATGGGCATTGAGGCATTTTTGATCGCGAGTTCTGTTGAATGTTTTGTTGCCCAGCGTTTGATTCGCTTAATTTGTCAAAAGTGTAAAGCGCCGGACAAAGGCGCGTCGGATATTATTAAAGATTTTGGTTTAACCACTGAAGAATCCCGCCAAGTTACGATTTATAAAGGCGACGGGTGTGAGGCGTGTCAGTTTACCGGATTTTTGGGCCGTCAGGGTATTTATGAATTTTTGATTGTGAACGACGCCATCCGTGAATTAATCATGGCCCGCGCCACTGCCGGGCAAATCCGCAATAAAGCCATCCAAAACGGCATGCGCACGTTGCGCCAAGATGGATGGATTCGCGTCAAACAAGGACTGACGACGCCCAGTGAAGTGATGCGTGTGACGCAAGAAGAATTTTAGTAAAATTTCCAATGACCAAGATGCAATTACCAAACAATATTCAAATTCTAATTTTCAATATCCAAACACAATGTTCGGTTTGGTAATTGAGAATTGTAAATTGGAATTTGTTTGGTAATTGGAAATTGTTTATTGGCCATTCGACGAATAATGCCCAAATTTACCTACCGAGCGAAACAGGGTCCTGGTCAAGTGATCGCCGGGACAGTTGAGGCGGACACGTTAGATAGTGCCGTCCGCCAGGTCACTCAAATGGGGTATTTTCCCCTCGATGTGATTGAGGCGGGAGAATCTTCTAAGTCCAATTTTGTCCAAGCGCCGAAACCGGTTTGGATTTTCCGCCGTAAAATTACCGTAAACCAAGTCGCTATTTTTACGCGCCAAATTTTTGTTTTGGTTGATTCCGGCGTGCCGATTTTAAAGACACTCAAAACTATTTTAAATCAAACGATCAGTCCGGCTTTTAAAAAAATTGTCCAAGATCTTTACACCTTTATTGAAGACGGCGGCACTTTATCCGACGGGCTGGCGCTTCATCCGGATGTGTTTTCGAAATTATATGTGAATATGGTCAAAGCGGGTGAGTTAAGCGGCCAGCTGCCGCGGATATTAAACCGTCTGGCGGATTTTATAGAACGCGAAGAACGTTCGCGTACACAGATTAAAACGAGTTTGTATTATCCAATCTTTGTCGCCGTCGTTGGTGTGGCCGCTGTTTTTATTATTATGACGTTTGTTATTCCTAAGTTAAGCGGTATGTTTGAAGAATCCAATACGCAATTACCTTTGCCGACGAGAATCCTAATGGGTATCAGTGATATTTGCGTTCACTTCTGGTGGCTGGGTTTGATTTTGGTAGGCGCTGGATTATTAAGTTTTCGTCAGTTCAATAGTTCTATTCAAGGCAAAAAGAAAATCGATGGGATTAAACTTAGGATACCGGTTTTAAGTAATTTAATCCGCGAGATTGAGCTCGCCCGTTTCGCCCGCACACTCGGCACATTGATTCAAAGTGGTGTGGTTATTGTAACGGCCTTGGAAGCAGTGGTTGAAGTTTTAGATAATGAAGTTTTAAGAGAAAATGTGCGCGAAGCGGCCCGTGAAGTTAAAAATGGGGCCAGCTTAACCAACGCCTTGGCCAAAAGCAGTTATTTTCCAGAAGCGGCGTTAAGTATTATCGCCGTCGGGGAAGAGTCCGGGCATCTCGATAAGGGATTGCATAATCTGGCAGATTCATATGAACGGCAGTCAGAAACTACATTAAAGACAATCATTTCATTGTTTGGTCCATCTATGATTTTAATCATTGGATTGATTGTGGCTTTTATCGTCATTGCCATGGCCTTACCTATTTTGCAAATGAATCTTTTGGTCCAGTAATAAAGATTTTAATCAGCTATTTGAGAAAGTTTCTATAAAAAGGAGAGCAAGCATGCGTAAGTGGGACAAAAAGGGTTTTACTTTTATTGAAATTATGACGGTTGTTATCATTTTAGGAATTCTCGTCGCCATTGTGGCGCCGCGTTTTTTCGGCCGGGCGGATCAAGCCCGCATTACGGCTGCCAAGGCTGACATCGAAACGAATCTATCCACCGCTCTTGAGATGTACCAGCTTGACAACCGGCATTTTCCGTCGACGGATCAGGGGCTTCGCGCTTTGATGGACAAACCCAGCGGCGCTCCTGATACTCCCAACTGGAACGGTCCATACCTTAAACGCAAAAAACTTCCCAAAGATCCATGGGGCAAAGATTACGTTTATGTGTCTCCGGGCGTGCATAACACCAAAGAATACGATTTGTCTTCGCTGGGACCGGATGGCGTTGAGAGTGCTGACGATATTACTAATTGGGAAGGTGAAACGGCGGCGACTCAAGATAATAATGTGAAGTAAATTCGAAAATATTATTTAAGAATCGGTTCGAATTTTGAAAATTAGTTCAATCTATATTGATCGTAATAATGAACAATGCTCGACGGGCTTTTACATTTATTGAACTTCTTATTGTCATGGCCTTAATCGGCATAATAACCGGTTTGGCCGTGGTCAATTTTGGCCGAAACTACGAGCAGCTGGAATTACAGCAGACCGCGAAAGATCTCACCTATTTAATGCGTTACGCAAAAATGCTGGCGGTCACTCACCAAAAAGAATATCAATTGATCCTTGATACAACTCAACATCAATACTGGATAACAGAAGATTTACCGGTAAATCCGTCGGATAATTCAAATCAAACATCACAAACGCCGTCTGCGCCGTCGGAACATCCTGCTGAATACTGGCAACGCGTCCAGAAGATTCCTATTGAACTTAAAGTCAAAGCCGACAAGACATCCGCCGTCTTTCATACTAACGGCGCGATTGACGAAATTAGTATTTATCTGTGCCGAGAAAAGCAATGTCTTATTGCCACGACTCAAACTTCGGGAAATTCCGTCGAGACTTTTCCGGCCGAACTGCCCAAAGAGTTGGAAGATGCCGCCAAAGATGAATAAAAGAATTTTCATAAATCGAAAAACGATTTTTCAAAAAAAATCCGGTTCTATTTTATTGGAGGCTTTGCTGGCGACCGTTATTTTGGGTTCGTGCGTGACGGTCATTATGCAGTCGCTCATTTCCGGCAGTCGAGCCATTCAGTACAGCAGCTTTTTTCTCACAACTGATTTGGCCTTGCAAAATAGAATGGAATATTTGTTTAAAAAAGGATTAGATGACGACACCCAAAACCAAATCACTCAAAGCGACGACACGAGTAAGTATGAGTTTGAAGAGCATAAAGTTTATCCCGACGATCCACAAGATTTCTTGAAAGAAGTGGCGCTCAAGGTCGATTGGCAAGATAATGGGCAAGAAAGAAACAATACGGTCACAAGCTGGATTTATGATGTTCCGCAATCGAAATAAAAATTCAGATAAAATAAGTCTTCGAAATGTTCGAAGCGCTTTTACGTTGATCGAACTTATTTTGGGTTTAATCATTGTGTCCGTTTTAGGGGTGTCGGTGTTTACGGCTTTTTTCACGGCGATCAAAATGCAAACGAAGACCGAAAATCTCGGACGCTTTTATGGTGAAGGGCGTTTTGCGATCAACCGGATGGCGGACGAGATTGAAAATATGATTTTTTATACGCCTAAAGATCCTAAACAAAATTTTTTATCGAGCACAGACGATCATTTGACTCTTCTTGAAAACGGCGCCGACGGACTTAAGGTCATCAGGTATTATATCGGCCAACCTGATTATGGAAAGATTGTTAAGACAACGATGGGCCAGGTTTTTTCGTCCATGCCGCAATCGATTGTTGTTCAATCGTCCGAGGGACAAAAAGCCTACGCGCTCATCCGTGAAGAAACACCCCTTGTCGATTATTGGCAAAATCAACCTCACGAAAACGCAAAAACTCAAATTGTAACAAACCAGATTGCTTCTCAAGACAGCCTGCGTTTTTCTTATGCTTATTCTCCGCCAAAAGAGAGTAAGAAAAAAGGATATGAATGGAAGGACAGCTGGGACAAAGATGCTCTGCCGGCGGGCGTGCGTATCCAACTTGAATGCGCTCAGCCGAATCAAGGCGGTTCTTCGCTTGTTTTAACTAAAGAAGTATATTGGCCTACGGTCGATGATGCCTCGCCGTAATTCGAAGCAAACGGAAATTAACTTACCCATGATTTTTGCGGATAGGTTCTTTTTTAAAAAAAATAAAATACAGAATAATTCCGGCGTGATTTTAATAACGGTTTTGTGGATCCTTGTCATTTTGTCTTTAATTGCGTTTGGGGTGAGCCGGATGACACGCATGGAACTTTCGATGGCGCGTTATTATCATGAACGCACCCAAGCCAGATATTTAGCGTGGGCGGGGATTCATTGGGCGATTCGGGAAATTAAAAAAGATTCTGAAGACGCGCAGAGCAATCAGTTTGATTCGTTAGTGCAATGCGGCATTAAATTGGATAAAGACCAAACGCTCAAAGACATTTTTCAAAAAAATTCTTTAGGTGAAGGATATTTTAAGATAAGCTATGAAGAACCTTCGGCTGCAAAGGGTTCTCCGGAAATTTTGGGTTTCAGCGACGAGGAGCGGAAGCTTAACCTGAATGCGGTGACCCAAGAAACTTATCCGATTTTAGCCAACTTGATCAGCAGTTTAAATGTTGATGGCCTTGATGAAACAAAAGCGACCCAGATTGCGGCTTCGGTGGTTGATTGGATCGACACTGACGATCAAATCACACAAACGACCCTGGGCGCTGAAGACGACTTTTATCAGCATTTAACTAAACCCTATCATTGCAAAAATGCGCCGTTTGATAGCCTGGAAGAACTTCTTTTGGTTAAAGGCATGACCACGGAAATTTTTAACAAGCTGAAAGATTATGTGACCATTTTTCCCCGCCTGCCAGCCCAAGGGCTTTTAATTAACCTGGATACAGCCTCAGCGCCGGTTATTTTTGCCTTAGCCAAAAGTTATAGCGGTGCCCAAACGAATACAACATCTGACGATGCCAGAAACCTCGCCCAAAAAATCATAGTGTACCGTTCCGGAGACGACCAAATCCCGATGACTCAGGACGATCATTTAGTTGACATGAACAGCATCGGACTAAATGAAAAAGAAAAAGTCATTTTTCTCGGCATGGCTAAAAACGTTACTAAAGTTTCGCATTTTATCCGCGTTCGTTGTCAGGGGTTTTGGCAGGATTCGTCTGTCGGTTCGACGATTGAAGCCGTCATTGACCGTGAGCGGTTAAAGATTGTTTATTGGAAAAAAGAATAGATCCATTATGAAGAAAGACATCATAACAACGCTTGAAATCAGCGATTCCTGGTTAAAGCTCGGTCAGCTTAATGTTGGCGGACGCGGGAACCCGGTTATTACTGTCTTAGGTTTCAAGAATATTGAAGGAATGAACGACCAGGATATTGGCCGATCTTTGTCACAACTGCTCGCCGAGAAAAAGACAAAATTATCTCAGTTGATTTTGATCATTCCCCGTCGGCAAGCCATGCTCACTCATTTTCAACTGCCTTCCATTCAAGATCAAGAGATCAATCAAATGGTCGGGATGCAAATTATTAACAGTGTGCCCTACGGGCCTGAAGACATCGTTTACGATTATATAATTTTGGAAAAAAATCCTTCTGGTTACAGCAAAGTCCTGGCCATGGCGCTGCATCGTGATCTTGTGGGACGATACTTGAGGATTTTAGAAAAATTCGGCGCGCACCCTAAGCGCATTACTTTAAGTTCATTGGGATGCCATCAATGGTATTTGTACCAAAAATCTAAATCATCTCAGCTTAAGTTGGGCGCTGTTCTTGTTATGAATGTAGACGAGAAATATTGTGACTTGTGTTTCATAAACCAAGATAAATTGATTTTTTCCCGTGAAATCAGTTTTAATCTTAAGGACTGGGACCGCCCAGAACCGTCCGATACTTTTTTAAATCATTTTTTAAATCAAATGAGTTTGACCGTTTCAAATTACAAACGGTCCAATATGGGAGTTGAATTGTCCAACATCTTGTTAGTGAGCGCTGATCCTAAGGCGGGGACGCTCGCTGAACAACTTGGTCATGAATATAATCTGCCGGTGGCGGTGATTAATCCGCTGGATAATATTACTTTAACCAAAAATTTTGTTGTGCCTGAGGTGGTTTCGCATCAAGGGGTTTCCTTAACGGCTTTGTTAGGGCCATTGGTTTATCCGTCGGGTGACAAGATCAATTTATTTCCAAAGGAACTGAAAGCCAACCGCCAGGCCCAGCAAAAAAAGAAAGAATGGTTAACGACCGCCGTTTTAGGCGCGTTAGCGTTTATATTATTGACGCTCAGTTTTGGCGTTAAGAATTTTGAGGAGAAAAGAAATGTTTCGGTGATTAATCAAGAAAGACAGCATATCAAAAAAGATTTAAAACTAGCGCAGGATAAATTAAAAAATTTGGAACTGATCAAAAAATATGTGCAGGAAACGCCCCGGGTCATTAATATTCTTTATGAAATTTACACGGTTGTACCCGAAGGGATGACGCTTAATCTTTTGGACTTAGATAATAAAGGTATCCTGACATTAGACGGCTATTTTCCAGCCGGGATGAGCGTGAATGATCTGCAGGAAAGCCTGGTTCACTTGCCGCGGTTTAAGAATGTCACGCTTAAATATGCCAACAAAGAAAATTCTCCGTCGGGTGAACTCACGCATTTTAATATTACCTGCGAATTGAATCCGGAAAAAGAAGGGCATTGATATGTTAACAAACTTAAGCCCGCGCGACAAAAACAGCCTGATTATTTGTATCTTGGCGATTTTGGTGGGTGTCTATTATTTTGGTGTGATTCAGCCGCTTAAAGGCAGCCAAACAGCTTTAGAAGAACAGCGCAGCGCTGCACAGAAGAAATTCAAGAAAGAAAAAAGTTTAATTCAGGAAAGCCAGCAAATGGCCGTTGCCTATGAATCCTATTTGCCGCTGTTTAATCAGGATTTTTCCAATCCCGAGCAGATGTCAGCCATCGTCGCTGAAATTGAATCTGTAGCCGCGCAGATTAATCTGCGTTTTTCCGAAATCAAACCCGGGAAAGTCCGAAAGGAAGATTCTTATAACATTTTTTCGGTTAGTCTTTCCACAGAAGGCCGGTTCGAGGATATGGCCCACTTTCTGTATTTGTTGCAAAGCAAACCACATTTGTTTCAGGTAGAAGATCTGCATATGGAAAAAAATGGCCAGGCATTCTTGAAAACCGAACTCGTCGTCAGCCGTTTATTCATTCCGCAGTCTAATTAATCATCTTGAAACGTCGGAATTGCCAAAAATTTTTAATTAATGGTTTTCTACTAAAATTTGTGTGATAAAATGACCACAATACATTCATCTTTGAAGAAATTTAGGGGCTTTTCATGAATCCAAAAAAATTAGGAGGAATGTCCCGTAATTTACTATTGGCTCCCTGGAGTGGTGTTACCTTTGATTCGCAGTTTTTGTCGCGGTTGAATCTGTTGTTGAAGTTGTCGGTTTTTTTGTTGAGTGTGTATGTTATTTATAGTTATAGTGTAGCTATCAAAAGGACGCCGAAAATTCCTGCCACCGAAACTATTAATCAAACAGTTTTGACTCTGAGATTAGAAGAAAAATCCTACGATTTTTACGCACAGACCATTGGCAAGCGGGATATTTTTAATCTAGCGCCGCCGGCGGCAAGCGTTCCGGCGGTTCAGGTCAGTGTCGAACAAAAACAGCAGGCTGTTGAATTTGTCCGCAATTTAAAGCTCGTCGGCATTGTGCTCGATAAAACCCCCTTGGCTATTATTGAAAATCTTCAGACACAAGACACTATATTTTTGAATAAAGGCGGCAAACTTGGCGATGCGGTTTTAGAAGATATTCAGGAAGATAAAATTGTCATGAAATATAAAGGACAACGCATTGAAATTGTTCCATAAATTCAGAATGAAGCACCTTCTTGAAGCCTTAGCAGGTTTCAATGAGGAACAGTGGGATAAGGGCCAATCATTTTTATTAACCTGGGGGATGATTTTTATTTGCCTGACGGTTACGGTTGTCCATGTATTGAAGGTCTATGCAATCGATGACACAACGCAGGCTGTAAAAAAAGCCTTAGATATCTACGCCAAAAAGCAAGTCACAAAACCCGTCAAGGTAGCCCAAGCACCCACTGATCAGCAATCCAACGCTACTAATAGTGCTAATACGAGCAATCAACCTCAGGCGAACCAGCCAGTACCAGAACCTCCTTTACCCGCACCGACGCCAACGCCTACACCGACGCCCGCTGCTGAACCAGTTTATAATCAACCTCCCGAAAATAATATGCCGTCTCCTTCCCCCGGCGGGGAAGGTTATAACAATTTTAATAATTATAATTCGTCTGCTTCTAACCCCGCGCCTTCAGGTCCGGGAAAAGCGAACATTATTTTTAAGGATGAAAATAAAACCAAATCTTCAGAAGAAGAAACTCCGCCGGTCGATAATACTAAGCCGATCATGATCGATCTTTTAGAATTAAAAAACATGGACATCATTGATGTCCTTAAGTTGATTTCTCAAAAAAGCGGTTTGAATATTGTCGCCGGCCGTGATGTTTCTGGGCGTGTGAACCTTTATTTAAAAGATGTGGAGGTCCGGGACGCTTTGAGAATTATCGCCGAAAGTAATAATTTAGGTTTTGCCGAGGAGGATGGCGTTATCAAGGTCATGACCCAAAGGGATTTTCAGATGAAGTATGGTGTTAATTTTGGGGAGAAACTGCAGACCAAAACGATTCAGCTGGTTAATGTTGACACGTTAGAAATCGCGACGGTGCTTAACCAGATGAAAAGTATCATGGGCCGGGTCATTCCTGAAAAGAATTCGAATTCCATTGTCATCATCGATCTGCCGGACAAAATCAAAGAGCTAACCGGATTCTTAAAGCGCGTTGATACCCCGCGCAAGACCGAGGTTTTCACACTCAATCATGCAACCGCCGAAGAAGTTGCCAAAAAGTTGCCTGATGTTTTAACTAAAAATGTCGGCAAAGTGGAAGTCGATGTCCGGTTGAATAAACTTTTGATTACTGATCTCGCTGAGAAAATGCCTTTGATTGAAAAATTCATTGAAGCGGTCGATGGTAAACAAAAGGAAGTTTTGATTGAAGCCAAGATTGTTCAAGTTGTTTTAAGTGATGAATATAAATTAGGTGTGGACTGGGAAGCGATTGTGCGCAACTATCATTCGCTAGATTTAAAAAGCAGCTTTAGTGTTTTGGATCCGTCGGACAAAAGAGGTAAAGTCAGCATCGGTACTTTAGACAGCGACGCTTACACGGCGCTGGTCGAAGCGTTAAAGACAATTGGTACAACCAATCTCCTGTCCAGTCCGCGGATCACCGTTGTCAATAATAAGGAAGCCAAGATTTTGGTTGGTTCAACGGAGCCCTATATTACAAGTACAACGATCACGCCTTCTGCCGGTCCGACGACAACGTCCGAAAGTGTTAACTTCATTGAAGTCGGGGTTAAACTTTACGTGACCCCGACTATTCATAACGATGGATTTATTACCATGCAGATTAAGCCGGAAGTGAGTTCCGTAACGAGTACCGTTAAGACAAGTAATAACAATACCATTCCCGTTGTTGAAACTTCTCAGGCTGAAACTACGGTCATCATTCGTGACGGGAGCACAATTGTTATCGGCGGTTTGATAAAAGATGAAAAGATTAAATCGACGAGAAAAATTCCCGGGCTTGGCGATATTCCACTTTTGGGTTCTGTTTTCCGCAGTCAAGATGATACAAAAACAAAAACTGAGCTTGTTATTTTTCTAACGCCACGGCTTATCACCGGTGATCATAATGAAGATAATCCGTCGATGGAAGATGAAAGCAGCGACAAAGTGAGCATGACTGACAAGCATGATGCTTTGAGTGATTTTGTATACACAAAAGATTATCTCGATGCCGGTGAACGCCAGGCCCGTCCTGAAGATTTTACCCCGTCCCGTTCCAATTAATAAATCAATCGTCGTCTTTATCCGGAAGATTATAGATAGACCAAATCAGCCGGTGGTCTGATACGGCTTTTTTGGCGCGCGTATCATCATTGCCAAAAAGCGTTTCATCGAACCGGTTCACGCCGGATTTCCCGGAATATTCATGAAGATACTGACGCTCAAACCAAAAATTGTCGTAGAGACTTGTGTCGGTGACCGTTGTTTTCTCCGGCGGGCGGATAAGGTAGGTCATAGAGGGAAGTGATCTTAAAGATTTGAATCCAATATCATCAGGCGGGAGATTGAAGTCGCCTAATAAAATGACATCATGTTCGTGAGGATTTTGTTTAAGAATATTTTGGTAAACTTCGGTGAGTGCCGCGGCCTCTGGACGGCGGTTTGCCTTGTTTTTTCCATACAACAGATGAATCGTCAAAAGAGTAAAATCAAAATTACCGGCGCGAAACGTCGCGTAAAAAGGTTCGCGGATAAATTGGTGAAGCGTATCCGGGTATAATTCGCCTTTTATGGCCACGCTGACCTTGTTCTGCCGGTATAAAAAAGCGTAGAGTTCAGGACTGTGCGCCAGATGATGGCTGATTTCGTAGTTATAGTTGTATCCCATCTTTTTTAGAATATCGACGGTGCGTTGGAGCACTTCAGGGTCGCGTAGTTCCTGAATCGCGATGATGTCGTAATTTTTCAGGACTTTCGCAATGTCGTCCAGCTCATCATCGCTGCGGCTTTTGTTAGAAAAGATCCGGATATTAAACGAGGCGATGGAAAGTTGACGTGCGATGTCTGGTGGAAGCTGCGGTTGAGAAACTTTTTGAGGTAATGTTGGTGACGTGGAAGGTGCTGGTGTTTCAATAGAGGGTGTTGAAGGAGTTGTTTGAGGCGATTGAGAAAGTTGTGATTGTGCAACATGATAAATGAGAAAGGCAATACCGCCCAGCAAAATAACGAGCAGAAGGAAGTTAAGAAAACCGTTGCCTCGGTTTTGTAGTCGCCGTCGGGGAATTCTGTATTTTGGGGTCATAAATTTTCTAAACTCTAAAAATACTTAAGGCCGGGCACAGCGTGACCGCGCAGTTTTTTTAATTGAATTGAGCTTTACTTCAAAAGATGAGATTTTCAGAAGAGACGTTATTATAACATACGGGAAAAATTTTGAAGATGGTTTAGGTGAATGAGCGAGGGCGGCGCCTCAGCGTAAATTCACAGGCGCCGCCCGCATTTTTATTAGCTTGAACTTCTCATTATATTTACAAAAGTCAATAATGAGCTATCGAACATTTACCTTGTTCTCAAATTGTATTACAGGTAGAATAACGGCGTTTTTATTCAAACCAAAATTTATGAAAAATTAAAATGATTTCAATCTCAACAGCGTGGAATTATAAACCAGAGATTAAAGCCCGCGAACTCCTTGGCCAAATCAAGGACGTTGGCGCGGATGCCGTCGAGCTTGGTTATAAATTGACGGTTCCGCAGGTCGAAGAGTTAATCCCTCTTTTAAAAGAATTTAAGTTGAAAGTTTCAAGCATCCATAATTTTTGCCCCCTTCCTAATGATTCGCCCTCACCTCGTCATCCTTCCAATCATTACCGTTTATCCGCTTTAGATGAGTCCGAACGCCGTAAAGCCGTTGAATGGACGAAACGCGCCGTTGATACCGCTGTCCGTACCAATGGCCGAGTTGTTGTTATTCATGCTGGAACGATCGAAGTTGATCATGATCCGACGGAAATTCTGCGTAATTTTAAGGCTGGGCACAGCGACGATCAAAAATTTACCGCCATCCGGGACCGCATGCTTCAAGAACGCGAAGAAAAAAAACACCACTTTGTTGACGCCGTTAAGAAAAGTTTGGATGAAGTGATCGCCTATGCGGCGCCCGAGAAAATTCTTATCGGACTTGAGACCCGTTATTATCCGACGGAAATTCCCAATTTCCAAGAGATCGGCCACTTTCTCAATATCTTCGGTCCTGATGTCATGGGTTTCTGGCATGATGTTGGTCATGGTGAAGTTAATGTCCGGCTTGGACTTGTCAAACACCACCAAGATTACTTCGACCGTTATCAAAACCGGTTGATCGGCATGCACATCCATGGGGTTAAAGGCATCAAAGACCATCAAGCGCCGTTTACCGGCGATTTTGATTTGACCCCGTTCCTTCCTTATATGAAAAATATTATTAAAGTCATTGAATCCCACAGTAGCGCTACAGCTGGTGAGTTGAAAGCAGCTATTCAACGATTGAAGTAACTGAACGTATCCTTATAAATATAACGAACTAGCGTAGTTTGTAGTAGTTTGCAGGACCGTTTCCTTTTATCTCTTTGGGTATTATGAGGTTTTGATGGAAGTGTACCCTTTAAAAGAGAATAGAAATTCAGGATCGATTTAAGAATAAATTCTTACGTTCCTCTGTAACTTGTTGCAAACGTAGAGCTCACAAGGAAACGTTCCTGGTAACTTCTGGTAACTTCCTTGTAACTTTTTTGAGTGCCCTGCGTTTAAATGAGTGAGAGAGGGCAGATTTTTTAAGAAGACAACGCGAATGGACAAGCCGGACGACGAATTAGTTCAAGAATATCTAAAGGGCACTGACGAGGCATTAGCCATGATTTTTCATCGTTATAAAAATCCGCTTTTTAATTATGCGCTCCGGATCCTAGGCAACCGCGCCGACGCCGAAGATACCTTAAGCGATGTCTTTCTTGTCCTTTTTGAGAAAAAATACCAGCCCGCAGCCAACGCTAAATTCTCTACCTGGCTTTATACCGTGACCCGCAACAGTTGCATCGACAAAATACGCAAAAGAAAAAAGTTTGTCGCGATGTGGTTCACCAACGAAGAAACCCGCGAACTCAAACCGCTTGAAATGCCCGCTTGTGAAAATCCGCCGGGCGAAACGCTTCAAAAAGAAGAAACCGCACGTTATATTCGCCGGGCACTCAACAAACTTCCCTTCTTACAAAAAGAAGCCTTGGTCTTACGTGAATATCAGCAGTTGAGTTACGAAGAAATTGCCCAAGTGCTCAACTGTTCCCTTGAAAAAGTAAAGATTTTGATTTTCCGCGCCCGCAAAGCGCTTAAAGAAAATATTCCATCCTTTATTTTAAAGGAGGAAACTCCATGACCGATCATATCAAAATGCAGGAATTAATTTCCGCCTGGCTCGACGGAGAAGTGACGCCTTCTGAACGCGCCGAGGTTGAACAACATATCAAAGAATGTCCGGCTTGCGCCAAACTCGCCCAAGAATGGCGCACGCTTTCGTCTTCTCTTAAAAAATGGCCTGATGAAGTTCTCTCTCCGGATCTTGAACAGAAAATTCAACAACGTTTGCGACATCCAAAATCTAAGGAGGAGAGTATGGAAACTCAAAAATTAGTCGGAATTGCTTTGACGATATGTATTGTGATTGCGTGCCTTCTTCATCGAAACGACACGTATACTCAATTATCTCTCGGAAGTCGTATTCGAACCGTCAGTTCTGAAGAATTAAGAAGACAAGAATTAAAAAGATATAGTCAGGCAAAGCAGGAACCATATTATATACAATTGCACTCGACGGATGACCGAAACAAAAAGACGGAACCCACGCAGTTGGCGCAATTACAGGATTCGAAAGATTATTTAAGCGAGCGTGGGTATATTTTGGTGCCAGAGAAAGAAAAGAAAGCTGGAAATGAGCCGCAAGCAGTCATGAATGCTGGATTTAAAGCATTTCCAGACCGAGAAACATTAGCAAAAAGTGCTGTTAGTTCAAAGTTTCGAAATGATCTCAGTGATCAGTTTTCACCGGGTAATACCGGGGCTGTTAAAACAGCCAGGCTGGCGCAAGGAAAAGTCGATATGTATGAGCCCTATTACTTGCAAAGTAATTATAAAGTTTCGAGGACGAAAGAATTGAAGCAAAAGGGGAACGAAAATTCTCCTGCTTCATCGATAGCTGAGTCTGAGGCCGTGTTATTTGCGCAAACACCGCCGATGGATTTGAAAGATAATTATGGAGTTTATGGATATGAGCAGCAATTGACCGCTAATACAGAACAGTATGATCAGTTAAATGAGAATCAATTCAAACTAGCGCTTGATGAACCGCTGTCGACTTTTTCGATCGATGTAGATACGGCGTCTTATGCGAACATCCGTCGATTTATTAACAACGGTCAGCTCCCGCCGAAAGATGCGGTCCGCATTGAAGAGATGATCAATTATTTTAAATATGATTATCCACAGCCAAACCAGGAAGTTCCATTTACAGTGACGACAGAAGCGGCCGTGTGTCCGTGGAATAAGAAACATATTCTGGCGCTGATTGGATTGCAAGGCAAAAACATTGACACTAAACAACTGCCGCCGAGCAATCTGGTTTTCTTGATTGATGTTTCTGGTTCGATGGATGAGCCAAACAAGTTACCGCTGTTAAAGTCATCCTTCAAATTGTTAGTGAAACAACTTCGCCCAGAAGATCACGTGGCGATCGTTGTTTACGCCGGCAATGCGGGTTTGGTTTTGGAGACAACGCCCGGAAACGAACAAGCAAGAATCAATAACGCGATTGATAATCTTCAAGCGGGTGGTTCAACGGCAGGCGGAGCTGGCATCCAGCTGGCTTATAAAATTGCAAAGGATAATTTTATCGCTTCCGGAAATAATCGAGTCATCTTAGCTACCGACGGAGATTTTAACGTCGGCGTTTCGAGTGACGATGAATTGGTTAAACTGATTGAAGAGAAACGCGATCAAGGGATTTTTTTAACTGTCTTAGGATTTGGTACCGGAAATTATAAAGACAGCAAGATGGAAAAGCTCGCCGACAAAGGTAACGGCAATTATGCTTACATCGATAACATTCTGGAAGGCGAAAAAGTTTTTGTGCAGGAGTTGAGTTCAACACTTTTGACAATCGCCAAGGATGTTAAAATTCAAATTGAATTTAATCCCGGCCAAGTCAAAGCTTACCGGCTGATTGGTTATGAAAACCGTATGCTGGCTAAAGAAGATTTTAACGATGACCGTAAAGACGCTGGTGAAATCGGCGCCGGGCACAGCGTGACCGCGCTTTATGAAATTGTCCCAGCGGATTCCGATGAAAACTTTAACAGCGTCGATCCTCTGAAGTATCAAAAGTCAGCGGAAACCTCGCCAAAACCGACGATCACGCCAAGCGATGATTGGATGACAGTGAAACTCCGTTATAAAGAACCGCAGGAGCAAACGAGCAAATTGCTGACTGAAGTTGTTTCAAAAAAGAAAGTTCAGTCAGATATCCGGTCAAATAATTTGAACTTTGCCTCTGCCGTTGCAGAGTTTGGGCTGCTCTTGCGTGATTCGTCCTATAAAGGAGAAGCCAATTATTCCGCCGTTCTGGAACGCGGCCAACATTCTGTCGGAGCTGATCCGCAGGGATACCGGGCAGAGTTTTTAAAGTTGGTCAAGATGGCGCAGATGTTAGGGGAGGGCGGTCAATAAGTTACACCGGGCGCCCCGCGGCAATAACGGATAAACGACGCGGGGCGCCCAGCGTTGTTTTATCCAATCATTTATTCCCCAGATTGTCTTTTACTTCCACTCAAACACTCATCCATACTCATTTCTTATCTTGAAAAATCCAACTGGCACAGGTATAGTACTGTCTTTGTTGAGCATTACTGACCTTTTCTCTGCCAAAAATAAGGTTGTTCTATCATTCTCAGGGAGAAAAAGGCCTAGTACTAGACTTTTGCAATGCAAAAGTCAGTAACTCCAGCGCCAAACATCAAGTGATAGTAATATAGAAGTAGAACCTCATGATTACCAATCCGTATCTCCTTATTGGACTACCATGTCTTTCAGCTTTTTTGTTTTATTTAGGATTTCCTAATTTCATTAATATTTTTGGGTTTGAGTGGCTGGCTTGGTTTTGTTTGATCCCACTCTTTTTTAGTCTCGACGGGCAACCTTTGAAAGAGCGTCTTAAAATCGGCGCTCTTTTTTCTTTTATCGCGTTTTGTCTTTTGGTCAATTGGCTTTTACCCTACAACATCTTTGGTTATTTTGCTTTTGTCATCGCTCTTTCGATTGGGCCGATCTTTTTTGCGGTTTTTTTCCCTTGTCCTTGGCCGAGTAAACTAATCAACCTCATTTATGTCCCCGCCCTCTGGGTTGCAACCGAATTTTTACGCACAATTCTTCTTGGTGGATTTTCCTGGTCTTTTGGCCACTCACAGGCTTTTCAAACCAATATCATTCAATTGGCCGATATCACGGGTGCTTATGGTCTGTCATTTATTTTGGTCTGGATCAATTATTGTCTTTTCATGATTCTTAAAGAGCCGGATGACCGTTATGTATATGGGGCTGGCTGCCTTTTGGTCATTATCGTGTTATGGCTTTACGCTTATTTTTCGCCAGCGGTTAATTTGTCTTCAAAGTCTGAACCGATTTTTTATGAAATCGCGACCATTCAGCCCAACATTTCTCCGACGGAAAAATGGGACCCGCAAAGGATTAACGAGGTCATTAATAAGCACATTCATTTGACCCAAAAATCGCTTAAAAACCGTGAGCCTGATATTGTGGTTTGGCCGGAGACTGCGATTCCGGATGATTTTATTCGTAATCCCCGGATGCGTGACAAAGTCACTCAGATTGCGACCCAAGTCAAATCGCATCTTTTAATCGGCGCTGCTTTATTTGAAAATGAACGGGATTACAATAGCGTTGTCTTTCTCAACGGCCGCGGTGCGGTTCTGGATATTTACCGCAAAAAATATTTAATTCCATTCAGTGAATATCTGCCGCTCAAACAATATTTTTCTTTCTTGCGGGAAGTTTTTAATTTTAATATTTACGATTTTTATCCCGGACAAAGTGTTGGCGTTTTTACGATTCATAAGAAATGGGACAAGGATTATCAGGAACAAAAATTTGGCGTGGCTTTATGTTCTGAGGGCGGCTATCCGGTTTTGTTCCGGCAGCTCGTCGCGCAGGGAAGTGGTTTTATTATTTTAATGTTAAACGATGCGTGGTTTCCGAGTAAATCCGCCATGATTCTGCACGCGCAAAATGAAATCATGCGTTCGGTTGAAAATCATGTGCCTATCGTGCGTGCCGCTAATTCCGGATGGTCGTGTTCTATTGATGAATTTGGGCGGGTTAAAGGTAACGCGTTACAGCGTCCGGAACTTATGACTTCAGGATTTTATCTTTCGCATGTCGCGCCGAACCAGCAAAAAACTTTTTACACAAAATTTGGTGATATATTTTCTGTGTTTTGTTTGCTTTTTGTTATAATGACCGCAGCGCCGAAAATAAAAAATTTTTTATAAAGAAAGATTTGAAGATCATGCGTTGGACGGCCAGAGTCAGCTTATATTTTTCCGTCATAATTTCTTTTATTTTTTTAATCCTTCCTAACGCCTTTGGCGCTGGTGCCGTTGCCCAGCGCAAACAGGCCATCCAGCAGCGGCAAAAAGCTGTCGAAGAACAAATCATCAAACAGCGCGTCGCCGCCGAGCAGCAAGCTTTCGCCGAACGTCAAGCCGCCATCCAGAAACGTGTCATGGAAGAGCGCGCGATGGCTGAAGCGATCGCGCGGAAAAAAATGATGATTCAACAACAGCAGCAAGCGATTGCTCAAGCGATTGCGCAAAAACGCGCGCAAGAACAAATGGCCTTTGAGGCCGCGAAAGCACTGAAACAGCGTCAAGCCGCCGCGCAAGGTCAGGCGGTTGCCGAAGTGGTTCAAGAGAAACGCTCCGCCGAACAAAAGGCTTTCCAAACGGCAGCAGCCCGCAAGGCTCAGTATGTGGCTCAACAACAAGCTCAACTCCAAGCAAACGCCGTCGGGCAGGCTGTTGCACAAAAACGAGCGCAGGAACAAATGTTAGCGGCGCGCGTACTTGGTACGCGCAATCAAATGGCGCAGGATAAACTTGCCGAGGAACAAGCGATTGTCGCCCAGCAAGGTGTTTTAGTCTCCGGAGCTCGTCACAAAGTTGGGCAAGAAATCGGTCAATTGGCGATGGCGGGTCAGGCTCAACAAGCTCAACAGCAGGCGGCCCAGCATTCCGGCGAGGTGGCGCAGGTCGCTAATATTGAAGATGTTTGGCAAACGATGGAAACTTCCAGCCGCGCGTGGCCTCTGATGATCGACGCAGATGCCAAGGCGCTTACGGTCGCTTACTTCATAAAACGTTATCAGCAGCAAGGCATCACGATGCATAAAGACCCCATGGTTTACGTCGGGATGATCGACGGCATGTTCCAGCAAAGTCCGGATATGATCAATGAACCTTTTGAAAAAGTTTTACAAATGGCGGCGATTATCGAATACGATTTCGAAAACGGCGCCGATAAAGATATGATGGCCAAAAAAATTCTAGGCGACAAAGCCTTCGCAGCGAATAAACAGCGGCTGGCGGCGGAGAAAAAATAGAACAAATTTTTAGTAAAAGTTGAAATGAATTCACTGTCTTTTTCTTATCTGTTTTATGAAACCTTCCTACATTCTCGCCATTGATCAAGGCACGACGGGTTCAAGGGCTATTTTGTTTGACAGCAAGGGCTGTATCGTAACTAGTGCCTATCAAGAATTCAAACAATACTTTCCTAAACCTGGCTGGGTTGAACATGACGCCGAGGAGATCTGGCAGTCGTGTGCCAACGTCATTGCTAAAGCCATCAAGCAGTCTAAAATTCATTCCACTCAAATCGCTGCAATCGGCATTACCAATCAACGTGAAACGACTGTTGTCTGGGACCGGAAAATTTCCAAGCCCGTTTACAACGCGATTGTCTGGCAATGTCGACGGACAGCCGCGATGTGCCAGGAGAAAAATTTAAAACAGCATGAGAAAACGATCCGCCACAAAACTGGATTGGTCTTGGATGCTTATTTTTCCGGGACCAAAATTAAATGGCTTTTGGACAATGTTAAAGGTTTAAAAAAGAAAGCTCAGCGCGGGGAAGGGTGTTTCGGCACAATCGACAGCTGGCTGATTTGGAAATTGACCGGCGGGAAAAGCCATGTCACGGATATGACAAACGCTTCGCGTACGATGGTTTTTAATATCCGGACTTTAAAGTGGGATGAGGAGCTTTTAAAAATTTTAAATATTCCGTCGGGAATCTTGCCCAAAGTCCAAGAGTCGGGATCGATTTTTGGACATACGGCCAAGGGTGTTGCTGGTTTGTCGTCGGGGATTCCGATTGCGGCGGTGATGGGCGACCAACAGGCGGCGCTTTACGGGCAGGCCTGTTGGTCGCCCGGTACAATCAAGAATACCTACGGCACGGGTTGTTTTTTAGTTTTAAACACCGGAAAGAATTTGGGCGTTTCCAAAAATGGATTGTTGTCCACGATTGCTTGCGATCAATCGGGCCGGCCGGTTTATGCGCTTGAAGGTTCCATTTTCATCGCAGGTGCGGTCATTCAATGGCTGCGCGATCAATTGAATGTTATCGAACGTTCGTCGGATTCTGAAAGTTTTATTAAAGATTTAAAAAGTACCGACGGAGTTTACTTCATTCCTGCCTTTACTGGTTTGGGCGCGCCTTATTGGAATTCTCAAGCCCGCGGGATGATCTGCGGTTTGACCCGAGGCACATCCAAACGTCATATTGTGCGGGCGGCGCTTGAAGCGATTGCGTATCAAACGAAAGATGTTTTTGATTTAATGAAAAAAGATTCTGGTTTAAAAATTACGACGTTGAAAGTCGACGGCGGGGCTTGCCAGAATAATTTCTTGATGCAATTTCAGGCGGATCTTTTAAACTGCTGTCTTGTCCGGCCGAAGCTGATCGAATCAACCGCAACGGGTGTCGCGTATCTTGCCGGATTAAAGGTAGGTTTGTGGCGGTCTCAAGATCTACAAAAGTTTTACGCTGTTCAGCGGAAATTTTTGCCGTCGATGTCAGAGACCGAGCAGAAATACCTGTATCAAGGCTGGCAGCGTGCCGTACAAATGACGTTAGCTGCATGTTAAGAGACATTGAAAAACTTTCTCAAGGCGAATACGACCTTGTTGTCATCGGCGGTGGTATTAATGGCGCGGCGATCGCCCATAAAGCGGCGGCCAGACGCTGGCGGGTCGCGCTTCTGGAAAAAAATGATTTCGCCAGCGGCACTTCAAGCAAATCCACCAAATTAATCCACGGCGGCATCCGGTATCTTGAAAATTTCGAATTTGACCTCGTCCGTGAATCCCTCAAAGAACGTTCTATTCAGTTTCAAAGCGTCCCGCATTTGGTTAAGCCAATGCCATTTGTTGTTCCCGTTTATAAAGGCGATAAGCGTCCGTTATGGATGATGTCGTTCGGCGTGTGGCTCTATGATTTTTTAGCAGGACGATACAAAATTGGAGAACATAAACGTTTGTCCAAGGAAGAGATCATGAGTCTCGAGCCCGCCATTGATCATCAAAATCTCGTCGGGGGTGTTATGTATTTTGACGCGCAGATGGATGACGCGCGGCTGTGTTTGGAAAATGTTTTAAGCGCCGCGCAAAAAGGCGCGCAGGTCGCCAATTATGTTGAGGTCAAAGAATTCATTAAAGAAAACGGCCGCGCTGTCGGCATTAAGGCAATTGACCGCCTGGCCCAGAAATCTTTTCAGATAAAAGCCAAAAAGTTTGTCTGCACCGTCGGGCCATGGACGAACGAGGTTTTAAAAAATGATCATCCTTCCGCGCCGCCTAAAATCCGGCTGACCAAAGGCGTTCACATTGTTTATGAAGGCGAGCTCACCCAACATGCTTTGTTATTGACGACGAAAAAGGATAGCCGCGTATTTTTTATTATTCCATGGATGGGAAATTCTCTCATAGGCACAACCGATACCGATTACCGCGAAAGTCCTGATCAGGTCGTGGCTGAAGAAAGCGATATCGAATATTTATTAACCGAAACGCAGCGCGTTTTTCCGGGGATCAGTTTATCCCTCGATAAGGTCATCACAACGTTTGCCGGATTACGGCCGCTCGTTGTCGGAGAGGGATCGCCGTCGAATTTGTCGCGCAAGCATTTGATTTTTGAGAATTATTCGGGCGTGGCGTTTGTGATCGGCGGGAAATATACGACCTATCGTAAGATTGCCGAAGATTGTGTTGCGAAAATCGCCGCCGGGCTGGCCCCGCGAAAACGTGACATGGCCAGCCCCGCGTCGGAAACGTCCTACCCTCTCTACGGCAGCGGCTCAATCGAAGAAAACGCCGAATCCCTCGCCGAGCAATACGGTTTGCCCGTTACGAGCGTAGAATATTTAATGGACATCTACGGCACTCGTTATAAGGATATATTGACTTTAACGCTCAATCGGCCGGATTTTAAAAAAACGATTTGCACCTGTTCTCCGGCGATCGCCGCCCAAATCGTTTATTCCATTGAAGTCGAAATGGCCCGCACATCGGACGATATTCTAACCCGGCGGCTAGGCTTAACGTATGTAGGCTGCAAAAAAGGAGACTGCCAGAAAGCGGTAGAAAGTTTTCTGGCGACGATATAAATTTGCGAGGTTACCCATCCACACCCCGGAGGTGTAGATGGGGTAAGTTTATTGGCCTGGGGTTGACAAAATTGAACCTAATGCTATAGTGTCTAGGGCTTGGAAATGTAGTCCAAGTCTCGTCGTGATCAATCAATTCCCGAACAACATTTAGTCATCCCTTTCGCTTAAAGATTTTAAGCGGAATCAGTTTTACATGCATAAGGCTATTTTATATCTCGACGACGGTTCAAGTTTCGTCGGCCAATCTCTGGCCACAACCGGCGAAACGACGGGAGAAGTTGTCTTTAATACCGCGATGAGCGGTTATCAAGAAGTCTTGACCGATCCTTCCTACGCCGGACAAATTGTAGTCATGACCTACCCTTTGATCGGCAATTATGGCGTTAATAAAAAAGACGTCGAATCCAACAAAATTTATCTGCGTGGCTTCATAGTCAAAGAGTTCTGCCGGTATCATTCCAATTTCCGCGCCACCCAAAGTTTAATCGATTATTTAAATGATAATAAAATCCTCGCTGTTGAAGGCATCGATACCCGTGCGTTAACCAGACGTTTACGTTTGACCGGCGCCATGAAAGGTATTATCTCGACGGAGAATCTCGATCCCAAATCTCTGGCGAAGAAACTGAAAAATGCGCCGGACATGGTCGGCTGGGATTTGGTCAAAGATGTCACGACCCGCGAAAAATATGTTTGGCCCGTCGAAGGCAAGAAACTTTTTACCGTCGCGGCGATTGATTGCGGCATCAAATTCAATATCCTGCGCATTCTAGCCAAGCTTGGCTGCGAAGTTCATGTCTTTCCGGCCCAATCCACCATTCAAGACATCATGGATATCAAACCCGACGGGCTTTTCATCTCAAACGGCCCGGGTGATCCGGCGGTTGTCACTTATGTGATTAAACTTGTTCAGGATTCGTTAGGAAAACTTCCAACATTCGGCATTTGTTTAGGGAATCAAATCGTCGGCCTTGCGCTCGGCGGTCAAACTTATAAATTAAAATTCGGCCACCACGGCGCGAACCATCCGGTTAAAGATTTTGAAAACAGCAAGATCGGCATCACTTCACAGAACCACGGCTTTTGCGTTGACCCAAAGACGCTTAATCAAAATGACGTCGAGGTTATTCACCGTAATTTGAATGATCAAACCGTCGAAGGCTTGAAGCACAAACGATTTCCACTATTTTCAATTCAGTATCATCCAGAGGCAGCCCCAGGCCCGCAGGATGCGCAGTATTTGTTTTGGGAATTTATTCGGATGATGGAAGAGTTTCGTCGAAAGTAAAATATATTGTCGTTCGTTTATTCGTCGTTCGAGGAATTCGTTCCTTAAATTAAAAGGACGATTTCCCCGAACGACGAACGACGAACCAAACGAACATGCCTAAAAGAACTGACATAAAGAAAATCTTACTCATAGGTTCCGGCCCGATTGTCATCGGCCAAGCCTGCGAATTCGATTACTCAGGAACGCAAGCCTGTAAAGCGCTGCGCGAGGAAGGGTTTGAAATTGTTTTAGTGAATTCGAATCCTGCGACGATCATGACGGATCCCGAGCTTGCGGATCATACTTACGTTGAACCGCTCACGCTGGAGTTTGTTGAAAAGATAATTGAAAAAGAACGCCCCGACGCGATTTTGCCGACGCTCGGCGGCCAGACCGCGCTTAATTTAGCGATGAAGCTTTTTGAAGCAGGTGTTCTTAAAAAGTACAACGTCAAAATGATTGGTGCGGATTACCAAGTGATCAAGAAAGCCGAGGACCGTTCGTGCTTTAAGGAAGCGGTATTGAAAGTTGGGTTGAGTGTTCCCAAAAGCGCTTTTGCTCATTCTCTCGACGAGGCACGCAAGGCCGCGAAGAAAATCGGGTTTCCTTTAATTATCCGTCCGAGTTTTACATTAGGCGGCACCGGCGGCGGGATCGCGCAGGACATGGAAGATCTTGAACGCATAGCGTCGCTTGGTATCGAATCGAGCATGATTCATGAAGTTCTTATTGAAGAATCGATCGAAGGGTGGAAAGAATATGAACTTGAAGTCATGCGCGATTGCAAAGACAACGTCGTGATTGTGTGCTCGATTGAAAATTTAGACCCGATGGGCGTTCATACCGGCGACAGTATTACCGTTGCGCCGGCGCAAACATTGACGGACCGCGAATATCAGGAGATGCGCAATGCCGCGTTGAAGTTGATCCGCGAAATTGGCGTTGAGACCGGCGGTTCTAATATTCAATTTGCCGTCAATCCTCGAGATGGACGAATGGTTGTGATTGAAATGAATCCGCGCGTCTCGCGTTCCTCGGCGCTGGCAAGTAAAGCGACGGGCTTTCCGATTGCGAAATTCGCCGCTAAACTGGCGGTTGGTTATTCGCTCGATGAGATTCAAAATGATATTACGAAAGAAACACCCGCTTCCTTTGAGCCTACGATCGATTATTGTGTTGTCAAAGCGCCGCGCTTTACGTTTGAAAAATTTCCGGAAGCCAAAGATATCCTGGGCGTTTCGATGAAATCCGTCGGAGAAACCATGGCGATCGGCCGCACGTTTAAAGAAGCTTTGCAAAAAGCCCTGCGCGGTCTTGAGATTGGGCATATTGGATTGGATAACAAACTCGACTTTCGCACAATTCCTGACGACAAAATTCAGCTTCGCCTGGCCCAGCCGAATGCGTCACGGATTTTTTACATCAAATACGCGCTTCAAAAAGGCATGACACTTGAAAGAATTTGTGAAATTACCAAAATTGATCCCTGGTTTATCGCCCACATCAAACAGATTTTGGATTTTGAAAATGAATTGATTGTAACTTTTCAGAAAGAAAAGAAATTATCTGCCGAAATACTTCGCAAAGCCAAAGAATATGGGTTCAGCGACGGGCAATTGGCGCAGATTATGGGAAAGAAAGAAACCGAAGTCAGGGAACTGCGGAAAAAATCAGGAATCAAAGCGACGTTTAAGCTGGTTGATACTTGCGCGGCGGAGTTTGAAGCGTACACGCCTTATTATTATTCGACGTACGAAACCGAAGATGAAGCGATATTGAAAGATGAGGAGTTGACGAAGCGGGCCGCCGCTTCGCGCAAAAAGATTATGATCCTAGGCGGCGGCCCAAACCGGATCGGCCAGGGCATCGAGTTCGATTATTGCTGCTGCCACGCGTCTTTCGCGCTTAAGGAAATGGGATTCGAAACGATCATGGTCAATTCCAATCCTGAAACCGTTTCAACCGATTACGACACCTCCGACCGTTTGTATTTCGAGCCGCTCACCTTTGAAGATG
Organism: uncultured Planctomycetales bacterium; assembly: GCA_964612665.1. Lineage (GTDB taxonomy): Bacteria > Omnitrophota > Gorgyraeia > Zapsychrales > JAHFFX01 > CAZTCI01. The sequence goes on from CAZTCI010000004.1 coordinate 129,664, forward strand.
TGATGAACATTATCGACGTGGAAAAGCCAAACGGCGTTATCGTTCAATTCGGCGGACAAACCCCGCTTAATCTGGCCCGCCGGTTACATCAAGCCGGCGTTCCAATTATCGGCACCAGCGTCGATGCGATTGACACGGCTGAAAACCGCGAACTTTTCGCACGGTTGATTCAGCAATTGGGTTTGTTACAGCCGGACAATGGTTCGGCAACGTCCGTCGATGAAGTTGTTCAAATCGCGAACCGGATCGGTTATCCGGTTTTGGCGCGGCCCTCGTATGTTTTAGGCGGCCGCGCGATGCGCATCGTTTACGACAAAGAATCGCTGCTGTCTTTTATTGAAGAAGCCAAAGAAGTTTCTGCCGGGCATCCGGTTTTGATTGATAAATTCGTCGAGGACGCGCTGGAAGCGGATGTAGATGCGATTTGCGACGGGCAGGAAACTTATGTCGCCGGTATCATGGAACATATTGAAAACGCCGGCATTCATTCGGGTGATTCGGCGTGCGTCTTGCCGCCGCACACGCTCAGCGAAAATCTCATTGATCAAATTAAAAAGCAAACCTGTTTGATTGCCCAGCGCTTGAAGGTCGTCGGACTTTTAAATATTCAATTTGCGATTAAGGGAAGCAAGATTTATGTTTTGGAAGTGAATCCGCGCGCTTCGCGGACCTCGCCTTTTGTCAGCAAAGCGACCGGAATTCCACTCGCCAAAATTGCCGCGCAGATCATGGCTGGCAAAAAGCTCCGCGATTTTAAGCTGGATGAGATTCAGCCGCTTGAACATGTTTCGGTTAAAGAATCGGTTTTACCTTTCTCTAGATTTTCCGGTGTCGACATTGTGTTAGGACCGGAAATGAAATCAACCGGAGAAGTGATGGGCATTGCCATGAATTTTGGCGAAGCCTTTGCGAAATCCCAGTGGGCCGCTGGACAAGCCCTTCCTCGACGAGGTAAAATATTTATAAGCGTCAACGACAACGACAAAAGACACGTTGCTTTTTTGGCCAAACGCTTAAAAGATTTAAAGTTTGCTCTTGTTTCAACACGCGGGACAGCTAAAGTATTGCAGTCCAACGGCGTCAAAGTTGAAATGGTGGATAAGCACGGTGAAGGCCGCAACAATCTGTTGACATTGATCCAAAAAAATGAGATAAACTTGATCATCAACACACCTTCAGGAAAAAAAAGCCAATCCGACATGCGAGCAATCCGTGCCGCAGCCATCTTACATAACGTTCCATGTATAACAACCTTGCAAGGCGCCGAAGCCGCCGTCAACGGCATTGAGGCCAGCCTTGAGAATGAATTTACGGTACAGTCGTTGCAAGAGTATTATAAGCAGAGAATTGGTAAAGGAATTTTAACAGCCAATTCTAATGCCTAAAAGTTATAGCTAAAAAGCACGAAATCCGAAACCCTAAATAAAATCGAGATTCTAAATTCCGAACTAAGCGTTTGGAATTAGAATTTTAAATTTTAAAGCTCGTTAAAACGTTTTAAAGAAAGGCTTCAAAATGTGTGGAATCGTCGGTGTTTCAAATCATAAAGAAGCGGCGAAAATTGCGTTTCTGGGACTCTATGCGCTTCAGCACCGCGGGGAAGAAGCCGCCGGCATCGCTTCTTACGACGGGAAAGACGTGCATATCATTAAATCTCCCGGCCTTGTTGATGAAGCCTTTGATGAAAAAGCTTTAACTGAACTTAAAGGAACCGTCGCGATCGGTCATTCCCGTTATTCCACGACGGGCTCAAGCAATATCAAAAATATCCAACCATTTCTCGCGATGCACAAATCCAAACCGCTTGTCGTCGCTCACAACGGCAATCTCACCAACACGGAATATCTTTACAAAAAATTAGAAGAAGAAGGCGCCATCTTTCAAACATCGATGGATTCCGAAATCATTGTTCACCTTTTGGCCCGCACGAAAAACGGCGATATGAAAGAGTGGTTTATCAAAGTCTTGTCTCAGCTGGAAGGCGCGTTTTCGCTGGTTTTACTCGTCGGAGATACGATTGTCGGCGTGAGAGACCCGCATGGGTTCCGGCCGCTTTGTTTGGGGAAGCTTGATGATGGCTATATTTTGGCGTCGGAAACCTGCGCGCTTGATTTGGTCAAGGCCGAATTTATCCGCGAAATCGCACCCGGCGAAATTATTTTGATCAAGGGCAATAAGACAGATTCGTTTTCGCTCCCGCCAGCGCGCAAGGCCGCCTGTATTTTTGAAAACGTTTATTTCGCCCGGCCTGACAGCAATATTTTTAACGATAATGTCTATCAAGTGCGCAAACGTTTGGGCGCGCAGCTGGCCAAAGAACATCCGGTCAAAGGCGCGGATTTTGTCATGGCGATCCCTGATTCGGGAACGTACGCTGCGGCGGGTTATGCGCAGGAATTGAAATTGCCGCTTGAGGTGGGCATGATCCGCAACCATTATATCGGCCGGACGTTTATTCAGCCGTCACAATTCATGCGCGATTTTCGCGTGCGTGTTAAACTTAATCCGATTAGCAGTGTTTTAAAAGGAAAGAAGGTCATTGTCGTCGAGGATTCGATTGTCCGCGGAACAACCAGCCGCAGCCGCGTGGAAGAGTTAAGAAATGCCGGCGCCAAAGAAATTCATATGCGCATCAGCTGTCCGCCGATCCGTTTCCCTTGTTTTTACGGCATTGATTTTCCCAGCCGCAGTGAATTGATTGCGGCCAACAAATCCGTTGAAGAAATCGCAAAGTTTATTCAAGTTGATTCACTGGAATATCTGAGTTTGGAAGGGATGTTGAGTGTGGTTAAGAATTCAAAGGATTTTTGCCATGCGTGTTTTAGCGGCGATTATCCGGTCAAAATAGCGACGACGCAGGGGAAGTACTTGTTAGAGGGAGTAAAGTCTGATTGAAAGTAAGAATTTTAATAGGCATTCTTATTAGTATTTTTATTATTAGCATAGTTTTCATTTATTTATGCACGTGGGGAATTAAAGAGCATGAGAAAAGAGTTGCGAGTTGGCCTATTGTTAATAGTCAAATTATTAAGGTAGGAATGAGAGAAGAATTTCGCGGAGGAGTAAGTTCTACAAGGCCTGCTGCACAAAAATTTGATATCTGTTTTTCTGGTAAGATTGATTATGAATATGTATTAGAACAGAAGAAATTTGTGGGTAATCAATTTATTGACCATTGTTTTGAACCGTGGATGAAAAATCGGATGAAAAGATTTGAAGAGAATTTTCAGAATGGAAAACAAATAAAAATTCATTACAATCCTTTTAACCCCAAAGAATCTCTTTTGGATCTAGGTGAGAATGAGTAAATTTATTTTTATAACCGGTGGTGTCGTTTCGAGTTTAGGAAAAGGTATTGCTGCCGCTTCGATAGGCAAACTTCTGGAAGCGCGCGGTTTGACCACGACGATCATCAAGTGCGATCCTTACCTTAATGTCGATCCTGGAACGATGAATCCTTATCAGCACGGTGAAGTTTATGTCACGAGCGACGGTGCGGAAACGGATTTAGATCTCGGACACTATGAACGTTTCACCAACGCCCAGATCAGCCAGGACAACAATATCACGACGGGAAAAATTTATTATTCGGTTATTATGAAAGAACGCCGCGGTGATTATCTGGGCAAAACGGTTCAAATCATTCCACACATTACCGATGAAATAAAGAAAAGTATCCGTAAAGTCGCCAAAGACCGCGATGTTGATGTGGCGATCGTTGAAATTGGTGGAACCGTCGGTGATATCGAAAGCTTACCTTTCTTGGAATCTATCCGCCAAATGCGTTGGGAAGTAGGGCAAGGATATGCGATCAATATTCACGTGACACTTTTACCTTATATTCGTTCAGCAGGAGAACAAAAAACCAAGCCGACTCAACACAGCGTTGGGCGTTTGCGTGAAATTGGAATCCAGCCGGACATTTTACTTTGCCGCACCGAAAAACATATTTCCAAAGAAGAACGCGAGAAGATTGCGCTTTTTTGTAACGTCGATAAAGAAGCGGTCATTGAAGCCTGCGATGTTAAACACATTTACGAAGTGCCGCTGTGGTTTAAAAAAGAAGGGCTTGATGATTTGATTTTGAAACGGCTCAATATTAAAAGTGAAGAGCGTGATCTTAAAGATTGGGAACAGAATGTGGTGAACCGTTTGCGGAATCCCCAGAAGGAAGCGACAATCGCCGTCGTCGGGAAATATATCGCGCTGCCGGATGCGTATAAATCCATTTATGAAGCTTTGGTTCATGGAGGCATTGCCAATAATGTCCGCGTGAATGTCATTAAAGTAGATTCGGAAGATTTGACCCGCGATAACGCGAAAAGAACGTTGGCTGGTGTGCATGGTATCTTGGTGCCAGGCGGATTTGGCGCGCGCGGCATTCAAGGTAAAATCGAAGCCGTTCGTTTCGCCCGTGAAAATAAGATTCCTTTTTTGGGAATTTGTTTAGGAATGCAGATCGCGACAATTGAATTTGCCCGTCACGTCTGCGGGCTTAAAGATGCTAACTCGACGGAGTTTGACAAAGAAACCCATGATCCAGTGATCAGTCTTTTGGAAGAACAAAAGAATGTCAAAGAGATGGGTGCAAGCATGCGTTTGGGCTCTTTTGCTTGTCATCTGGCGAAAGATTCGAACAGTCTTCAAGCGTATAAAAAAGATCAGATCACTGAACGTCATCGTCACCGTTATGAATTCAACAACGCTTACCGCGATGTTTTTGAAAAACAAGGGATTCTTTTTGCGGGCATTTATACGCAGAAGGATTTGGTCGAAATCATTGAGCTTAAAAACCATCCATGGTTTGTTGCCTGCCAATTCCATCCAGAATTCCAGTCCAAACCGGACCGGGCGCATCCATTGTTCCGCAATTTTATAAAAGCCGCCCTTAGTCATCAGCCGAATCCTGCCGCGGTCCGCTCATTGCCTTCCAAAGAAAGACCATTAAAAAATAAAAAAGCAATTCAATCGAATTCGGTTTGAACTAAAAATATGACGCTAAACCAAAATTGCAATTTGAGGTTTTCCGTATATAATTGTTTTCTACGCTTTCATACTTTCGTGTGAAAGCTTCGAAGCACCAAGGTCTCAAGAATTTGTATATGTTTGTAGCTTCGTAGGAGCTAGCTGCTGCGAAGCAGAGCGCGGGTGGCGGAATTGGTATACGCGCACGTTTGAGGGGCGTGTGGGGCAACCCGTGAGAGTTCAATTCTCTCCCCGCGCATTTAAAATTTTATTTATTCCAAGCATTTGACCCTTATTCAAGCAGTTTTAATGGAAAGATTCCTTTCTTATGACTGCCAACAAACCTCGAACCAGACTCATTTCTACGTTTAAACAAAGCGCTGTTTTTTATTTAAAGAATATTTTTTCTTTTATCATATTAGCCGCTTGGAGCGTTGTTCCGTTTTCCATTTTGCTTGTTATCATTTTTTATTTGGGACTGACTCAAAGGCAAGTAACTTTCTTATCGAATCTTTTATCTTCTTGGATTTATTGCCTGCTTTTGTTTTGGTTGCACTTTACCCTTATTAAATGGTGTGAAGTTAAATGGCGCGACGAAAAACCTCAAGTTTTAACCGCATATGCGCAAGGATTGACGGAGATTTTGACTTTTTCATGGCGGTTTTCGATTCCTTTTATTTTGTTTTATTTGTTCGTTGTTGTCCTTCCTTTTTTGGGAGGGCCAGTTTTATATAATATTCCTTTGGCAGCGGCTTTGTTATATTATTACCTTTCTCCCTCGAGATTGAATCCATCTAAAAGAGAATTTGCAGCGTTTGCGGCGATTTTGATTTTCTTCATGAGCGGTATTGCTTCCTTGGTTGACCCGTTTTCAGAGTGGGCTTACTCTGATATGTTATTTTTGGGTGATGTTTTGCCTGCCGTATTCCACGTTATGGTGTTTAATCTAGGTATGGTTATTTTAGGTTTCTTTCCGGCTGTTGTATTTTTTATATTAGCGAACAATCTAAAAAGACAGGAAGCGTAATGCCTAGATTATCAGTTAGCGCCAGTATTCTTTGCGCTGATTTTACCCGATTGGGAGAAGAGATTAGGAAGACAGAAGAAGCCGGTGCAGACATGATTCACGTCGATGTAATGGACGGGCATTTTGTTCCCAACATTACAATCGGTCCGGTGATTGTAAATGCTATCCGGCCGTTAACCCGTTTGCCGATTGAGGCGCATTTGATGATTGAGAATCCGGGTAACTATATTGAAGCGTTTGCTGAAGCGGGCACCGATATTATTTCTGTTCATGCAGAATGTTATGGAACCCGGCGGGCTTCATCCAGATTGCCTGGGCAGTTTCCTAAAGAAATTGATGAAATTGATCCGGCGTTGGTGCGTAAGGATATTTCAAAGATTAAAAGCCTCGGCCGGAGAATTTTTTTGACGATAAATCCTGGAACGCCGATGTGTTTGCAACCGGTTTTAAAAGATATCGACGGCATTTTAATTATGTCGGTTAATCCGGGCTTTGCCAAACAAGCCTTTATGCCGGAAGTATTGGATAAGATAAGAGAATTACGGAAGATTTATTCAGGTGATATTTCCATCGACGGCGGCATCAACGATAAAACAGCACCCCAAGCGGTTAAAGCGGGCGCTAATATTTTGGTAACGGCCAGTTACTTTTACGGCGCTAAAGACCGCGCACAGGTGGTTAAGATTTTAAAAGCCCCGGCCGTCTAAAGGTCTTTTAGGATTCCTGCGTTGCCAAAGTTGTTTAAGGCGTGGTATATTTAAAGCGTAGAGACAAATACTCTTATCATTTTTCCATGAAAAGAAAATTTCGAACTCAATATCTTTCATCTCATCGGGCACAAACGGCCATTGAATACATGCTGCTTTTATTGATTGTGACTTTGGTCGTCTTGTCGGGGATTAAAAATTTATTGCCTAGAACCCAGAAAGCCTCTGAAATTTTCTATAACAATGCGACTATTGCGATTTATGGTAAACCGCCAGAGATTTTACAGGCGGTAGGTCCGTAAAGTTTTTGTAGTAGACTTATAAAAACCCCCTGGATCCTATTTGGTTCCAGGGGGTTTTATATCTTAATTTGTTTTGCGCTGATCACGGACGAAATTGCTTTTTTCTGAACTTTTAGCATATTTCTTAAGCTCAGCGCCAATTTCACTGATCTGTGCCACATGCGTAATTTTGTGGGTCGCGCTGCTAACAACACCAATGGAAATAGAAAGAAGGCTGGTTCTAATTTCATGGCCTTGACGGTCTTTGCCTAAAATGTAACCGTTTTTGCGGTCTTCCTCGTTATAAAATCCTGGAGCAATTTTATCAAAATTTTGAATGATCGCTTGAGAGACGTTATCAACCTTATCATCGTCGGTAATAAATACAAAATCATCGCCGCCTATGTGTCCTAAGAAACCATCGGGTCCGCCGTGTGCACGAACAGCCTCAATTAAAATACGTCCCGTCGCCCGAATCACTTCATCACCTTTCTCAAAGCCATACTTATCATTGTAGATTTTAAATTTATCCAAGTCGGCGTATCCGACGGCAAAGACTTGTTTTCTTTCGATCCGTTGTAGTAATTCTTCCATAATGGAAGTGTTGCCCGGAAGACGCGTTAAGGGATTCGCATCGAGACTTCGAATCGTCCGCCGCAGAATCATACGAATACGCGCTAAAAGTTCTTCGGGTTCAAAGGGTTTGACCAGATAATCGTCGGCGCCGGCATCAATTCCGCCGACCATGTCTTTAACTTCACCTTTTCCGGTCAGCATGATGACGGGGATGTGTTGCAGCAAAATATCTTTTTTCAGCGTCTGGCAAAATTCACGGCCGTTCATGACCGGCATCATGTAATCGGTGATGATAAGGTCAGGATTTTTTTGGTTGACCAGCTGTAATCCTTCCTTGCCGTTATTGGCCTGATAGACCTCGTAATGTTCAGACAGTGTAAGCTGAAGAACATCCAAAATATCCGGATCGTCGTCGACTGTTAGAATTCTTTCTCGGTGCATAAATTAATCCTCGCTGTCTAATGAATCATTTTTAAACAAAGGCTTAAGCTTTTGGAGCCACAGGGATCGTAAAATAAAAAGTGGTTCCTTGATTTACTTTGCTGGTTACCCAAATTTTTCCACGGTGAGCTTCAACGATATTTTTGACCAACGAAAGTCCAAGGCCGGTGCCTTTAACATTTTGATTGATTTCATTTTCAACGCGGTAGAATTCATCAAAAAGTTTTGGCAGATCTTCTTCTTTAATGCCGATTCCTGTATCGCTCACCGAAAATAACACCATCTCATCTTTATCAGGGCTGGCCGTGATTGTAATAGTGCCGTTTTGCGGTGTAAATTTGATAGCGTTTCCGACGAGATTTATTAAGACCCGTTCGATTTGCTGGGCATCGACCAGAATTTCGGGCGTTTGGCCAGCGACTTCGGTTTTTAGTTGGATCATTTTGTCGCGCATCTGCGGTGTTAAAAGATCGCGCACATTGTCGATAAGTCCCACCACATTCTGTTTGCTGAATTTCATTTCGACCCGTCCTGCTTCAATCCGGGCGATATCCAAAAGGTCATTAATCATTTTAACTAGGTTGTCCGAATGTTTGTTGATTTTTTCTAGACGTTCTTTGACCGGTAATGGGATTTCGCCCATTTTTCCGCTTATCAAAATAGAAGCGTAACCTTTAATCGAAGTTAGAGGCGTGCGCAGCTCATGCGAGACAGCGGAAATGAAGTCTGATTTCATTTTGCTTGTTCTTTGGACTTTTTCGAGTGCGGCAGCCAGTTCTTTTGTGCGGTCTTGTACTTTGGACTCAAGTTCTTGACGGGAACGGTAAACTTGTTCAAAAAGTTTGGCGTTTTCCATCGCCTGGCTGATTTGGTCTGCCAAAATGGATAAAAGTTCTTCGTCACCTTGAGTGATGGTTGAACCGTCCGCGTGATTCCCGACGAAGACAAAACCAATAACACCCTCTTGGGCTAAAATGGGCGCGACGACAAAATGTTCGCTATTAAAAATTTGAAGAATTTTTTGTTTGCGCGGCACCGGCGCAGCCGCCGATGAAAACGTTGCGCCTTCTTTAAGGAAGCCCGCGAAAGTTGTGTCTTTATCAATTTGGGAAAGGACAAAAAGGACTTCTTCTTTGGTGAAACCGGATTCAATCCGGCAATGGCTTTTCTTATAAGCATCGAACATGATAATGAGAATTTTTTCAAAACCCAACTCAGCGACGAGTGTTTGGCTTAAGCGTTTGAATATTTCTTCCGGGTCGAGGGTGGTGCTGATTAACCGTGAGGTTTTTTGGAGGGCATTAAGACCGTTTAAACGTTTGTCGAGTTCTTCTTGCGCGCGGTTAAGTTCAAGATCGGTTTTGACAATGAGTTTGGCCTGTTCATCAAGTTCATCAAATGATTTCTTAATTTGGCTAAATGATAGTTCAAGTTGTTTGATGTTCTCCATTTTCCAGATTAAAAGAAACGAAAGAAAGCCAATAGCAAAGAAAAAGAATAAAACAGAGATGTTAAGGTAGATAGGGTCAAGCTGTTTAACTAATTGAGCAAACGCGTCCATATCCTTATCCTATGGCGAGTAGAGTAATCGTTTCGTTTTGCAACCGGAGGTTACGGCTGGATGTTCCCCCGACGGCGGGCAGAGGAGCGATTTCACCATAGGTGTACATGCCGAATAAAGGAACGTTATCTCCCAAGATTTTTTTGATGCCCAAGATCTCTTTAAAGGCGTCACGGCCCATCAATTTATAACGGGCGAGCGATTCAAAAATCAAAACAAATTTCGGCGTTTTGCCTTTCATTGACTTTTGAATCGTCAGCGCGGCGTCCATGGCAGCTTGCTTACAAGATTCCTTATTGCCCAGCATTAAATGCACGCGTGAGCCTTGAGGAACTTCACCCTGACATACAATACTCCCGTCTTCTAAGATGTCAATAGCATTCCGTAACAAAAATTGTTTTTCCTCCTCGAGATATATGCCTAAAGGATAAAAAACCGTCATGGGATTAAGCCGTTGCGTGCGCAGGTTAAAAGCTTCCTGTCCGAAAAATTCTTCATAAATGCTGTAGGCATTTTTACCATCGATTGTACGAATGAAAGGGCCATCGCTTTGATCAATCATGCGCGGTTTTCCCAAAGGTCGCCATCCGTGCTGACAGGCGATGGCGACCGTAATATGCCCGCCGATCAATAACCCGACGGCACCATAGTTAATCGGTTTATTACTATAGTATTGATAAGTCCTTTGAAACCGCAAATAATCACTTGTTCCCGCAGCAACAATAGGGAAAAGAGTGCCCAATGTTTCTTTAAAACCATTGATGATAGGGTCGATGTTATTAATCAACCCGTCGGAAAGACAGATAAAAACTTGGCGAGGTTGGGGGCTCATATAATCAGCCAAAGTGCCTTTGGCTAAAAGACTGCCGTTTTGCCGGAAATCAAGTTTGGTCAAGTTATTTAACCCGCTTGTAGCAAAATGTAATTCGTCGGAGTTAATGGCCAAGATACCTATACCGCGCATTTCAATGCCTTGAGACAAAATAAGCCCCGCGGTGCTGCCGCCGATCATGCGGGTGGGATGATCCAGCGTTTCGTTAATGGTCGTTAAAACTTCCGGTGAATTATAATGGGGAGTGTGGAAAACAATCGCTAGGTCGACGGATTGTCGAACCGTTTCTTTAGCCTGATGCGCCGCTTCCCAAGCGGCCTTGGCGGGATTAGGGTTTTGGCTGAAACCGATACCAATGTACGTGGGCACGTTTTACAAACTCCGTCGATGATTAAGCATAACATTACAAGTCTTAGGCGCAGCTTTCCAAGGTGAGGACAAGAAAATCCTTAAGATTTTTAAACATAAATAATATACATGATTTTTTTAAGCGAGTGAGAAGATTTGAAGGAAAGTTTTGGAGGTTGCTATAGCGGAGAAGATGTTTATGAAGGATCCCAACTCCTATTTTACTTCACGGCAGACATATTTCTGCGAAGCGGCCACATGAAAATATGACCGCGAAGCAGAATAGCCCTAGCCGGATTTGAACCGGCGTTTTCTGCCTGAGAAGCAGACGTCCTGGACCAGGCTAGACGATGGGGCCGCATAAAGTCATTTTATGACCACGCGGCTTTAGCCGACGTGGCTCGTAGCTCATAGGTTTTTGGAATTGCGATGAGCTTGAATTGAAAGCTAAAAAAGAATAACATAATCGCCTTCGAGGTCAATAAAAAATTCTTTAAGCGAAGTGCTTACATGAGAGTGTGTCTTGCTTGTTTTGATAACACCGCAAAATTTAAAAATACTTGAATCTATTCTAAAAAAAGATCCGTAATCCTGAAGTTTAAATCTTTTTTAATCATTCAGCCAAACGAACCACCCTTCTGGTATACTTAAACCCTACCTATAAACAGACGTACAATTCTTTACACCACAATGTTCCAAGACAATTTCAAATTAGGCATCACCAAAGGCGGGCAGCTCGGCAAAATGCTTATCCAGGCTGCGATGGATTTTGATCCAGCAATTCATATTCTCGACGATGATCCAGAATGTCCCTGCCGCAATTTCTGCACGTCTTTTACATCCGGCAATCCGCTTAATTTTGAAGTGCTTTATCAGTTCGGCAAAAAAGTCGATCTGCTCACGCTCGAAATCGAACATGTCAATGCTGAAGCCCTCGAACGTTTGAAACAAGAAAGCATTGCTGTTTATCCGGATCCTTCCATAATCAAGATCGTCCAAGACAAAGGTGTTCAAAAGAAATTTTACGCCGAGCACGGCATTCCTACCGCTGAATTTCAATTGATTGAAGGTAAGAAAGAAATTTTAAACCATTCAAACCTTTTGCCAGCTGTTCAAAAAACGCGCAGGGCTGGTTACGACGGGAAAGGTGTATATAAAATTAATTCGGCGAAGGATATGGGTGGTGCTTTTGATGAGCCAAGTGTTTTGGAAAAAAAAGTTCCTTTTGAAAAAGAGATTTCAGTCATTGTCACCCGCAGCCGCAGCGGCGAGCTCGCTGTCTTTCCAGTTATTGAACTGATGTTTCACCCTCAGAAGAATCTGGTTGAATTTTTATTCTCGCCTGCTAAGATCACAAATGAAGTTCAAGAAAAGGCGAAATCCATTGCCTGCCAGATTGCGACACAGTTGGCAATGGTGGGAGTCCTGGCTGTTGAAATGTTCGTTTTGGCCGACGGGCAAGTATTAGTAAACGAAATCGCTCCACGGCCGCACAACAGTGGTCACCATACGATCGAAGCAAATGTAACCTCGCAGTTTGAGCAACACCTTCGCGCGATCGTCGGCTTTCCGTTAGGCGACCCTTCGATGATCAAGCCTGCCGTTATGGTCAATCTTTTAGGTGAGGATGGTTTTAGCGGGCCTGTGGTTTATGAAGGGATCGAAACTATTTTAAAAGAGCCTGGCGTTTACGTTCATCTTTATGGCAAAAAGCTAACCAAACCTTATCGCAAGATGGGACATATTACCGTCGTGGCGGATACTTTGGAAGAAGCCTTAGGCAAAGCGAGGCGCATTCAAACAATAGTTAAGGTGAAGGCATGAAAATAAAACCATTGGTCGGCATCATCATGGGAAGCCGTTCGGATTTAGAAATTATGTCGGAAGCAGGGGAAGTTCTTAAAGAATTAGGTGTCGCTTATGAAATAACCATCGTCTCTGCGCATCGAACGCCCAAACGGATGTTTGAATATGCGCAGTCAGCGGTTAGTCGCGGTCTTAAAGTGATTATCGCCGGTGCCGGCGGAGCCGCTCATCTTCCCGGAATGGTTGCCTCAATCACTACATTACCCGTCGTGGGTGTTCCGGTTAAATCTTCGAATTCTTTAGATGGATGGGATTCGATCCTTTCCATTTTACAAATGCCCGCCGGTGTGCCGGTCGCGACCGTTGCTTTAAACGGCGCCCGTAACGCCGGAATCCTCGCCGCTCAAATCATCGGAACATCCGATCCCACCGTAAGTCAGAATTTAAAAATGTTTAAAGATGTTTTAAGGCAAAAAGTTGAACAGTCCGTCACTGAGGTTGAGACGGAAGAGTTGAAGCGGGTTGTGAAGTCTCGACGGAAGTGATGTTGAGAAAATTTAGACTTTTTCGAAGAGACATTGCCATCTAACTTCCGATCTCCGATTTTTGTTCTCCAAAAATGTCAATAAATCATGAAAAGGAGTGCGCTATGAGACAAACAATTTTATTCTTCTTGTTTTTTGCCTTCGCGATTCCCGCGCGTGCGGCGCTTCAAACAGAAACAGTTGAGTATAAAGACGGTGACACTGTTCTCGAAGGTTATTTAGCCTATGATGATTCCATTAAGGCCAAGCGGCCGGGCGTTTTGGTTGTTCATGAATGGAAAGGTTTAAATGATTACGCGAAAAAACGCGCGAACCAATTAGCCGAATTAGGTTATGTCGCATTTGCAGCGGATATTTATGGCAAAGGAATTCGCCCGACGACAAATGAAGACGCCGGCAAGCAAGCCGGAATTTATAAAAGTGACCGGCCGCTTTTGCGTCAACGGGCGATTGCTGGTTTGAATCAATTAAAAAACAATCCGCTGGTTGATCCCAAGAAGATTGCGGCGATCGGCTATTGTTTTGGCGGAACAACTGTCCTGGAATTAGCAAGAAGCGGCGCTGACCTTAAAGGTGTAGTAAGCTTTCACGGCGGATTAGATTCACTTCATCCTGAAGACGCTGAAAATATTAAAGCCAAACTCCTTGTCTTGCACGGCGCTGACGATCCATTTGTTCCGGCGAAAGATGTTGCCGCGTTTCAAAAAGAGATCGATGACGCGCGCGTTCCCATGACATTTGTTAAGTATCCCGGCGCTGTTCATGGTTTCACCAATCCGGATAATGGGACGGATGTTTCCAAAGGTGTTGCTTATAATGCTGAAGCGGATAAAAAATCATGGGAAGAAATGAAGAATTTTTTTAACGGAATCTTTGGTAAAAGCTAGATCTTTTATGCGTAACATTACTGACGAATATTTTATGCGTCTGGCCATTGCTAAAGCCCGTCGAGGCATCAAACAAGGTCAGACGCCTTTTGGCGCGTGCATTGTTCAAAACGGAAAGGTCGTCAGTTGTGTTCATAATGGCGTTTTTAAAACAACCGATATAACCGCTCACGCCGAAATCCGCGCGATCCGTTTTGCCTGCCGTCGGTTGAAAACGATCAATCTAACAGGATGCGTCATTTACTCGACATGTGAACCTTGTCCGATGTGTTTTAGCGCCTGCCACTGGGCTAAGATCAGCCAAATTGTTTATGGAACAAATATCGCGGATGCCAAGCGGCTTGGTTTTAGTGAATTAACGATTTCAAATGCCGTTATGAAAAAATTTGGACGAAGCCCGCTTAAAATCAAAGCAGGTGTTTTAAGAGAGGAGAGTCTGGAGCTTTTTAAAACTTTTCAAAAAACGTCCAGGAAAAAAGTTTATTAAGGAGAGTTATGAGACGAACGATCGGTTTTATTGTTTTAGGATGTGTTATCAGCGGATGCGCGACCGTCGTCGGCGGCCCGGGCGAAGGACGGCAACTGGTTAATCCTGCAGCCGCTCATTTAGGGATGTCGCGCCAGGAAGTTCTTGGTGCTTTGGGTGATCATCTGACGATTGGTTATGAATTTGACAAAGCCGCGCCATCGCAAGCCAAACCGATCACTTTTAAAAATCCTTACCGGCGTGAAACAATTGCTGCCGGCGACAAGAGTTATGATGTAGATTATTATTTTACTTCGGTCAAAAAACCAGACGACGCAATTTCCGATGATGAACTTGTTCCTTTTGTTTTTGAGAATGATAAACTGATCGGGCAGGGCTGGGAATTTTTAAATCAACTTAAAGTAAAATCTCGAACATCTCTTTAGCTTTTTCAGCGGCCTCGTTATGGTTGACGAGCGGGGGGAAGTAACCTCGAATTACCTCTGCAGTGTTAGTTGGTTCGCGGTGAATTAACTCCGAACTCATATTGTTAAGTTCCGGAATCCATTTCTTAATGTAATGTGCTTGTGGATCAAATTTCTTCTGTTGCCGCCATGGGTCGAAAATACGAAAGTAAGGTTGAGCATCACAGCCCGTCGACGCCGCCCATTGCCAATTGCCGTTATTGACACAAGGGTCGTAGTCAACTAGCCGCGTGGCAAAATATTTTTCACCCCACCGCCAATCAATCCGCAAATCTTTCACCAAAAAAGAAGCCGTGATCATTCGGACACGGTTATGCATGAAACCAGTTTGATGAAGTTCACGCATACCGGCATCAACAATTGGAAAACCGGTTTTACCTTCGCACCATGCTTTAAAAGAATCTTCATTATTTTCCCAAGCCAATTTAGCATACTTGTCATGAAACGGCTGGCCGAAGACATAAGGAAAATGATAGCCGATATGTGTAAAAAAATCCCGCCAGTAAAGCTGACGCAATAAAGGATGTTCAGCGCCGAGCTGCGACTGAATCGTGTAAAAGCTTTCGCGGATGGAACAGGTTCCAAATTTATGATGTGCCGAAAGTCTGGTTGTGCCGTCGAGATTTGGAAAATCCCGTTGGTTTGCATAGTCCTCAAATTCCTTCACTGACTTAAAAATTTTGAGTGCTTGAGAGCGGCCGCCATGAAAAGTTGCCCCTTTAAATGAATGGATTAATGTTGATAGTATTTTTTTATTTTCGAGATGTGATGGGCCGTTGAAGTAGTTAGTATAAGTATTCTTTTGAGGTTGGGAAACTTTCCGCGCGAAAGCTTTTTGAAAGAAAGGCGTAAAAACCGTGTACGGCCCGCCGGTTTGTTTTTGAACTTCGTCAGGTTCATGCAAAAGACAATCCGCGCAGGCGTGAAAGGGAATGCGGTGAGTTTGAGCGATTTTTTTCATGGCTAAGTCGCGGCTTGTACCAAACGGCGTGTAATCTTTGTTGCAATAAATTGCGTCGAAAGAATGTTCGCGGATTAAGTCGGCGAGGATTTTTTCTGGTTTGTCTTGGAAGAAAAATAATCTGGCGCCGCATTTTGATAAATCCGCGGCTAATTCTTCAAGCGATTCCAGCATGAAACAAAAAGCGGGTCTGCTTCGGTAGGGATGGTCATCAATCTGCCGCGGATCAAAGATAAAGCAAGGCATGACCTCGACGGAATCTTTAAGCGCTTGAATTAACCCCGTATTGTCTTGCAGGCGCAAATCACGACGGAAAATAAATAAAGTTCTTTTGTATTTTTTCGTTTTGGGCAACATAAACATCTTAGTATATAATTTACGCAGTTTAATTCTATGGTTTTGTGTAATCAAAAAACGAATATGAAAAATTTTCAAACCAAATTTTACTCCGCCGCGCTTTTGTTACCTTTTCAAATTGAACGTCCCGTTGATTGGCCGCAGCGTTTCGGCCGCCGGGCACCGTTGGAAGTGGAAATAGGGGCGGGGCTTGGTGAACATATTGTTCGTTTAGCCGAAAAGGCGAGGGAAACCGATTTTGTCGCCATCGAAAACGATTGGCAGCGCGCCGCCAAGATTTTAAAAAAAATAGCCCGCCAGAATCTTAAGAATATAAAAGTCCTTCCAACTGATGCGCGCTTGGTTTTTGAAAGATTGATTGTCCCATCGAGTGTTCAACGGATTCACTGTCTTTTTCCCTGTCCTTGGCCCAAGAAAAGACACGCCAAGCACCGTTTGTTTACTCAGGAATTCTTTCAGCTCTTAAACAGCCGGCTCACATCCGATGGTAACGTTCATATTGTTACAGACCATTTCTCTTATACAGAATGGATCAAAGAAGAATTGGCTCAAACAGGTTTTGAACTACAAGAGCAGATTATTGCGCCACAATTTAACACCAAATTTGAACGCAAATGGCTCGAAAGCGGACAAACCGCTTTTTTTGAAATGTTCCTTTATAAAAGAGAGCATCTTGACCGTCCGATTAAAAGAGATGTTGTATTAAGGGAAGGTATATTGGACTTCTTTAATCCAGATATCTTAAAAAATAAATTAAAGACAAAGTCGGTAAATAGCGACCAAAATATTCCCGTTATCTTAAAAGAATTTCTGTTTGATCCTCAGCAGGAAAAAGGCAAGGTACGGGCGCTTGTGGTTGAAAAGGACATCGAACAGCATCTGTGGATTGAAATTTCCCGTCGGGAAGAAGGTTGGATGATATTTCCTTCGTCCAGTAGCCCGTTTATTCCCACCCCAGGAATCCAAAAAGCGATTGATCTCGTACTGGCCCATGCAAAAGATCATTGAACCTTAAATCCAAGGAGGATCATTCAATAAAACGTGCAAGATGTTCTTGATTCACTGAAGAATCTGGTTACAATGAGTCCCATGTTTATTGACTTTTTCTTCACCAATATTACTGGCCTTTTCTCTCCCAAAGATAAGCTTATTCTATCATTGTCAGCGAGAAAAGGCCTAGTACTAGACTTTTGCAATGCAAAAGTCAGTAAGGTAGTCAATATTTGGCCTTTTTCTAGAAGGGAAAAAGTCTTAATATTGGATTTCCTTAATATTGGTTTGGAAAAGGCCAATAAAACTCTGTTGAAACAGCGCCAAACGCGACGGGTTGTCATTGTATTTCTTTTTTGTTTAAGTTTTAGTTCAATTACAATCACGCCGTCCTTTGCCAAGCTAAAAACTCTTCACAAAAAAACGGGTTCTTACGTTGTCTCCGCTAAATCCGCCATTGTATTAAGCGCTCGAGGAAAACAATTTTATCAGAAAAATATTTTTCGGCCCGTTCAGCCCGCCAGCACGACCAAAGTCATGACGGCCATTTTGGTTTTAGAAAAATTACCTTTAGACCAAGTGTTAACAGTCAAAGAAACAGCGACGTGGGTTCAGCCGAGCCGGCTTGATTTAAAGCCCGGCGAACACTATCGTGTTTCTGATCTCTTATATGCACTTTTAATCAACTCAGCTAACGATGCCAGTGTGGTATTGGCGGAAGGTGTAGCTGGATCGGAGGCCAATTTTGTTCAATTGATGAACCGGCGTGCGCGCCAACTTGGTGCAACGCGCACCAGGTTCGTGAATGCGCATGGGCTTCCAGTCAAAGGGAAAACTCAATTTACAACCGCTTATGATATGGCGATGATTTTTAAAACAGCTCTGAAAAATAGTTTTTTCAGAAACACTATCGCTCAGCGTTACAAAATTATCTATTCACAAGAAGGTCGTCGGATAACATTAAAGAATCATAACCGAATGCTTTTTACCCCGTGGGGTAAAGATATTAGGGGAAAAACAGGTTATACGCGCGCGGCGCAATCGTGCTTTGTTGGTTATATGCCTCAAGGGAAGGATGATTTGCTTGTGGCCGTTTTCGGCTGCAGCCGCCGATGGCATGATATTCATTATTTAATGATGAAGTATGGAGGGTTAAGACGGTAAGTAATTATTTAATTTTAAGACTTTCGCGTTTGGCTATGAACGAACTGAGAACCAGCTCTGCCTTCATCGATATTTAGAAAAGGTAGAACAGGTTCTCCGTGAGAGAAAAGCCAAACGCGAAAGTCTTAAAATTAAATAAAAGTCGTTTATTGGCTTTTTCCTTTTCAAAGAAAGGTTTTTATTTTTAATAAAAACATAAACTTCATTGAAAACTGTCTTATTTTGCGTTAAAATTCACAGCAAAATGGAGAAGTATGGACGATAGCGTTAAAAAAGCTATAACTTACTTATTGTTCTCCGTCGGATGTGGCATTTTTCTTTGCGTGCTTTTATTAAAAGTTGATGTCATGGCAAAGCAAGTGGATAGCCAAGTGAAAATGGTTTCCTCCGAGTCAGATTGGCAGGCCTTTCAGGAATTTCATAAAAAACCCGCAGCCAAGTAAATTAAAAATCTTTAGCAGTTCAGCAAAATTGCGAGGGCATGCTTTAACTAAAATTTTTAACAAAGGATAAATTTATGAGAGAGAAAATTTTATCAATGGTTATTTTTGTGTTTGTTGGCATTGTGATTGGCGTTGCCGTCGCCGTTCAGCGCACAACGAATCCGGTTATGATAGATCAATTGACTGAAACCGTCCGGTCTTTAAAACAAGTCGAGGCGCATTTAGCGGTCATTGAAAAACACGCTGACACCGTTGCCGCGTTTTTCAAAAACGTGGAAGATCAGAACAAGAGAATGCAAGGGCAGCAGCGTCAACAAGGTCCGACGGAAGACTATAGTAAAGTCTATGAAATTGATCCTGGCTCTTCACCTATTAGAGGTAAGAAGGATGCTCCAGTCACTATCGTTGCTTTTATGGATTTTCAATGTCCCTTTTGCCAACGCTTTCACCCGCCTATCATTGAAACGCTCAAAGCCTATCCTGACAAAGTTCGATATATTTTAAAGAATTATCCGTTACCTTTTCATCCCCAGGCCCGGCCCGCCGCTAAGGCCGCGCTGGCAGCTGGCGAACAAGGCAAGTATTACGAGATGGCTGATCTTTTATTGTCCAGCGGTACAAATTTGACCGACGCTCATTTTGAAGAATTGGCCAAACAGCTGGGGTTGGATGTTGAGAAATTCAAGAAAGATTATAAAGAAAAAGACGCCAATTGGGAAAAAATCCTCAATGACGATATGGCGTTAGGATCAAAAGTGGATGTCCAAGGAACGCCCACCTTTTTCATAAACGGCCGCAAGACAATGGCCCGCGATTTTAATAGTTTCAAAACAGAAATCGACAAGATTCTGAGCGAACAACCTAAATAAATAATAAAGCAGGGACGGCCTGCTCTGGCTGTCCCTGCCAATTTCCGTCAAGAACCCCTCCCTAAGGTAAAAAAAAGTTGCATTAAAATCCTTTATAGTATATTATTTTTAAGTCTAAAGACGGCTCGAAAGGCCGTCTGTACAATTTTAATGGAGGTAGCTTTAATGACAAAGATCGGCGGTACGACAAAAAAATATTATAAAGAGACCCGCGGCATAAAGGTTAGCGGCGGTCAAACTGTAACAGCCGGAACCATTCTTACCCGCGAAGGCCACCGTTGGCAGCCTGGCATTAATGTCATCGGTCGAACTCATCTCACTGCCGCCTGCGCTGGTGAGGTTTATTTCACCCGCAAAAGAGGAAGTTATCGAAGAGCCATTACCATTGTTAACGTAAGACCCATAGATCCTAAGGCAAATTAAAATCAACCCTAAATCTTAAATTCCAAAGCTTTCAATTCTGGAATTTTAAAAATGTTTATAAAATATGTGCGGCATAATTGGTTACGTTGGTCACAAAGAGGCCGTGGGCATTTTGGTCGACGGTCTAAAGAAGCTCGAATATCGCGGTTATGATTCTAGTGGCGTTGGTGTTGTTTCAGCCCATGATGGAAAAATCGCGGTCCGCAAGAGCGAAGGCAAGATTCAAAATCTAGTCAATCTCATCAAAGCCAATCATTTACCCCAAAGTTCCGTCGGAATATCCCACACCCGCTGGGCAACCCACGGTGTTCCGAATCGGATTAATGCCCATCCTCATTTTGATTGTTCCCACAAAATTCTGGTCGTTCATAACGGCATTATTGAAAATTATCAAGAACTTAAAAGCAGTTTAGCCAAAAAAGGCCATAAATTTCTTTCCCAAACTGATACTGAAGTCGTTGCCCACCTCATTGAAGAATATAATTACGGCGATATTTTAGAAGCGGTCAAACGCGCAATTAGTGAATTAAAAGGCGCTTTTGCGTTAGGGATCATTAATAGTGATCAGCCTGATACATTGATCGCCGCCCGAGTCGGTTCTCCGCTCATTGTTGGCGTAGGACAGGGCGAACATTTTATTGCTTCCGATGTGCCAGCCATATTGGATAAAACTCGTCGGATTATTTATCTTCAAGATGAACAGCTCGCGGTCATTAAGAAAGATGGACTTAAACTCTTAGATTTTCGGGGCACGCTTTTAACACCGAAGGTTGATTCGGTTTCTTTCAGCATTGGTTCAGCGCAGAAGGAAGGTTATCCGCATTTTATGCTGAAAGAAATTCATGAACAACCGAAGGTCCTGTCCCAAATGATTTCAGCGCACATTAAAGGCGGCAAAATTATTTTAGAAGGATTGCATCTTAAGGAAAAAGAATTAAAAAATATTGAACAAATGATGATTGTCGCCTGCGGGACCGCTTATCACGCTGGGATGGTTGGTAAATATATTATTGAACAGCTGGCAGGATTGCCAGTTGCCGTAGATGTGTCGTCGGAATTTCGTTATCGTTCGCCGATTATAAGTAAGAAAACATTAATTGTCGCCATCAGTCAGTCTGGTGAAACCGCTGATACGCTTGCGGCTGTTAAGGAAGCTAAAGCCAAAGGCGCTAAAGTTGTTTCTATATGTAATGTGTTGGGATCGTCTTTGGTGCGTGAGTCCGACGGTGTTTTGTATACACATGCTGGCCCGGAAATCGGAGTCGCCTCGACTAAAGCATACACCGCCCAATTAGGCATGCTTTATCTTTTAGCTTTGAAATTAGGCGAAATGCGTAAAGTATTACCTGCACCTGAGCTTAAAAACATTGCTGAAGATCTAAAGAAAATTCCGCATCTTTATGAAGAGATTTTAAAGATTAAAACTAGTGTTGGTAAAATTGCGCGGGCCAATTCCCATTTTGGTTCGTTTCTTTTTTTGGGCAGGAATGTCAATTATCCTTCAGCCCTTGAAGGTGCACTTAAATTAAAAGAAATTTCTTATATTCCCGCTGAAGGCTACGCCGCCGGTGAAATGAAACACGGACCTATTGCGCTCATTGATGAATACCGCGCTGTTGTTTGTATCGCGCCACATGC
Source organism: uncultured Planctomycetales bacterium (assembly GCA_964612665.1). Taxonomy (GTDB): domain Bacteria; phylum Omnitrophota; class Gorgyraeia; order Zapsychrales; family JAHFFX01; genus CAZTCI01. The sequence goes on from CAZTCI010000004.1 coordinate 151,436, forward strand.
CGACACTTATGAAAAAATGATTTCCAATATGCAAGAAATCCGCGCGCGTAAAGGAAAGATCATCGCGATTGCGACCGCCGGCGATACCACCATCAAACAACACGCGCACCACGTTATTTACATTCCCAAAACAAATCAAATCCTGACACCTCTTTTGGCGGCGCTTCCTTTACAGATGATTGCTTATTATATTGCCACCAAGCGCGGGTGTGATGTCGATCAACCGCGTAATCTGGCTAAGTCAGTTACGGTCGAATGAAGTCTTCATTAGAAATAAAGAAGTAGAGAAGTAAAAGGTAGAGAAATACAGAGAAAAATTCTAATCTCTACATCTTTACTTCTTGCTTCTCTACTTCTTAAACCATGCTCTACATCGTCTCAACTCCTATCGGCAACTTAAAAGACATTACCCTTCGGGCGATTGAGGTTTTAAAAGGAGTTGATCTGATCGCCGCGGAAGATACGCGCCATACCAAAATCTTTACCCAGCATTATCAAATCGCAACACCGTTAACCAGCTATTTCGAACATAATCAGATTAAGAAAGCGGATTATTTGTTGAGCCTTTTAAAAGAAGGCAAGAAGATCGCTTTGGTCACCGACGCCGGGACTCCTGGAATTAGTGACCCGGGTTACCATTTGATCCGGTTGGTTCAGGAGAATGAGATCCCGATGACGGTCGTTCCGGGCGCGACAGCGTTGATTGCGGCGTTGTCGCTTTCGGGTTTGCCGGCGCACAGTTTTATTTTTGAAGGATTTTTGCCGGTCAAGTCAGCCGCCCGTCGGAAAAAGCTGGAATCAATGCGGGATGAGACCCGTACGATTATTTTTTATGAATCTCCGTACCGGTTGATTAAAACATTAAAAGATATTGCGGAAATTTGGAATGATCCGGTTGTTGTCTGCGCGCGGGAGTTGACAAAAAAATTTGAAGAGGTCAAGAAGGACAAGGCCAGTCAGTTGATGGAATATTTTGAACGGCACCAGCCTCGAGGGGAGTTTGTGTTGCTTTTGAATAGAAGTTCATAAAACACGACGGGCGGCCCTGCATTGACGCAGCGATGCAGGGCCGCCCGTCTAGAATTCAGTTAATTTATTTCAATTTTTTTTCTACCTCATCAATCCTACCTTTTAGCTCTTCCAGTTTTTTAATCAACTCATCATTCCTTTTATTTAATATCTCGTTTTCTGCTTTGAGTTCTTTGATGGCTTCGATGAGAATGGCAGAGAATTTAGCATAATCAACCGCCAAGAATTTTTCATCCCCAGAAATCGTATTGACAAGCTCAGGAAAAATCTTTTGGACTTCTTGTGCAACTACACCGATATCCTTTTGACCAGCTTTATGATGAAATTTTTCTTCTGCCAGCTTATTCCATTCGAACGAAACACCACGCAGTTGACTTATCTTGGAGAGTGAACCAGTTAAAGGTGTTAAATTTTCTTTAAGACGTTGATCAGAAACTGGGACCCCGCAGTTTGTGCATCCACCGCTTAGAATGAGATTTGTAGCCTTAATATCCCCGCCGACCTCCAGTGTTGCTGTCGGATTTGTGACGGTGACGCCAATGCCAACGTTCCCGGTGTTTTTGATGATGAAGGGACGGTTCGGGCCTAACGTCCCACTTTCAAAACCAATGGCATCATTCCAAACGCCAAATTCCCAAACGTTGGCGCCTTCCTGAATGATCATCGCCGATTCTCCCGCAGGCGCACGCATGGCGATGGGATGATTGTCTGCGCCATTGAACACATCTAAAGAGTGACTGGGATTTGTGCTTCCAATGCCGACATTTCCAGCCGCATTGATCGTCAGTGGTGTGGTTACACCATTGACAGTGTCAACCATTCTGAGTTGAAATAACCCGGCAATGCTGCCTAATTGCCAATAATGGGTTACACCTCTTTCATTAAACTTCATGGTGGTGCCTCCGGCGGGGGCATCAATTGTTATATTCGGAAGCACGACCCCTGAGTTACTCCAAACATGAAGAGGCGACGTAGGGTTTGTCGTTCCAATTCCGACGTTGGACGACCACAGGGTCAAAGAACTGGAATCGTTGCCGGATAAGCCGATCCATGCCGAATACTGCGGATTGTTGACATCATACAACCCTCCTGCTCCTTCATATTCTTGAAATTGAATCCGAGAAGGATTTTTTAGATCACTCATCACCATCAAAGGCGCAGCCTGAGGGCCATATTGTATCCACATCTGACCGCCATCTCCGCCACCAGTATTTAAATTCAACCATTTACCGTCCCCTAAAGCATATCCTCCACCAAGGTCGGGCAGCGGTCCTGCGATGTCCAAAACTGCGTTCGGCACGCTCGTCCCAATCCCAACATTGGATATCGCAACATCACTCGTACCCCAGCCGCCGCCCACATTGTTCAATTTGCTGGTATACAAAATGCTCCCACTCTGCTTCCATCCTCCCATCGTATACCAGGCCCCACTAACGCAATTATTTACAGTACCGTCGGAGCTGGCATACATTGTTCCAGACTGACATGCTGGCGGTGTCGTTAAATCAGCAGCTTGGGGGTAAAGTCGCATGGAATTATAAATGCCCGACGGGGATGGATAGGACGTTGTCAATGTGATGCTGTCGGCGTAGGAGAGCACCACATTAAATAACGATAAAAACAATAGGAAAAAGAATTTTTTCATAGTTTTGGTTTCCTGTAAAAAGTTTGCGGGATTTTGTAAGGATTATATATCTGTAGACAAAAACAAAAAACCCTATTCTTGATTATTTTTTCAAGACTAGGGTTCAGGATAAGTTGAAGAAAATGTATGCTTTTCATAGTCATTGGCAACTGGCTGTCTCTTCCTTAATATCTTTATGGAAGGACCCTGTAGTTTTGTCAGTGTAAGGATTTATAACACTGCCCTAAATCCGACGAGGGTTTAGGGGTCCCACTTTTGCAAGTGGTTTACCTTTGTACAATGTTTTATTTATATCCAAAATAAGTATAATATATGACTAAAAGAAAAGGCAAATTTAATTCGAAGGCTGAAGTAAACGCCATTCTTAAGTTTATAAGCGAACTTGACACTCTTAAAAAGGGATGATATATTTTTGGCCGAGAAAGATTGTTGGTTAAGTAAAGATTTTCTTTTAAACCCGGTTCCGTGAGGCCGGAAAGGAATTATGATAATATTGAATTTAAGTTTTACACATTTAAATGGCTCGCCTAATTTCAAGGCGGGCTTTTTTTGTGCCAACGCAAAGCTATTATGACAGCTTCTCCCACAAAAATTCTAGACAAAGAATCAATCCGCCGCGCCATCACGCGTCTTGCGCATGAGATCGTCGAGAAAAATAAGGGCATTGAGCATGTCTGCTTGATTGGGATACGGACCCGCGGCATGGTGTTGGCCGAACGGCTCAAAGATTGTATAGCGAAGATTGAAGGCGATGTTCCGGTGGGAATTTTGGATATTACTTTATACCGCGACGATTTGACCACAATCGGCGCGCATCCGGTCGTCGGGCAAACGCAGATTGAATTTGATATTACGGATAAAAAGATTGTACTCGTGGATGATGTTTTATTCACAGGACGGACAATCCGGGCGGCCTTGGATGCGTTGGTCGATTTTGGCCGCCCATCGCAAATTCAGCTCGCTGTTCTAATCGACCGGGGCCACCGCGAACTGCCGATCCGGGCCGATTACGTCGGTAAAAATATCCCGACGGCGCTCAACCAAAATGTGCGCGTCGTTCTTAAAGAAAGCGACAACCAAGAAGACGAAGTTATTCTTGAACCCAAAGCTTCAGGAAAAGAATCATGAGTGAATGGACGAAACATGATCTGCTGGATTTAGGTGCTTTAACTAAAGAAGAAATTGAATTAATTTTAACGACCGCGAAATCATTTAAAGAAGTTTCAACGCGCGATGTTAAAAAAGTCCCGGCGCTGCGCGGAAAAACCGTCGCGCTTTTATTCGCTGAACCCTCCACCCGAACCCGCCTGTCTTTTGAACTCGCCGCCAAACGATTATCCGCCGACACATTAAATATCTCCGCCGGCTCCAGTTCTCAAACCAAAGGTGAATCGATTTTAGACACCGCCCGCAATATTGAAGCAATGAACATCGACATGATTGTTGTGCGTCATGCGAGTAGCGGCGTTCCTTATATTTTGGCGAATAATCTTAAAGCTTCGGTTATTAACGCCGGTGACGGATGCCGGGCGCATCCGACGCAGGCGCTGCTAGACATGTTTACGATGCAGGAACATTTCGGCAAGATTGAAGGATTGAAAGTCGGGATCGTCGGTGACATTTTGCATTCGCGGGTCGCGCGTTCGAATGTCGAAGGCTTAACCAAGCTCGGCGCCCATGTCACGGTCTGCGGCCCGTCGACGTTGATGCCGATCGGCATTGAACAAACCGGCGCGCAGGTCACTTATGATTTTAAGGACGTACTTAGAGATTCCGATGTGATTATGCTGTTACGACTGCAAAAAGAACGCCAGCAGGAAAAATTTTTACCGTCGATCCGTGAATATGGGAAGTTATTTGGTTTGAATCAGGAAAAACTAAAAATGGCAAAACCGAAAGTGCTCATCATGCACCCTGGACCAACCAACCGCGGCGTTGAATTGTCGGCGGAAGTTGCTGACGGAAATAATTCGGTTATCCTGGAACAAGTCACAAACGGTGTCGCGGTGCGCATGGCGGTTTTGTATTTGTTGTTGGGAACGAAAGAGGATTTACAACAAGCGGCGTCTCTTAAGCCATCTGCCGTTTAACTGGAACGTTCAAGCTGCATGCTACAAGTCTCGTGCATTGAAGCCTGAAGTTATTAGCGATTAGAAATAAAGGACTATTTATGTCGATTCTGATTAAAAACGCAATCATTGTGAGCGCTGATAAAATCGCTTCCAAGCCGCAAGATATCTTTCTTGAAAAAGGAAAAATTTCCAAGCTTGCGCCGAAATTGGATTTGTCCGCCGAGGAAACGATTGACGCGCAGGATAAGTTAGTTTTGCCTGGACTCATCGATCTTCATGTTCATCTGCGTGAACCTGGCCGCGAAGATAAAGAAACGATTGAAACTGGTTCGCGCTCAGCCGCTAAAGGCGGATTTACTTCCATTTTTTGCATGCCGAATACGAATCCCGTTATCGATAATGGGATGATCGTTGAAGCGATTATCAAAGAAGCTAAGCGCGTTGGGCTCGTGAATGTCTATCCGATTGGTGCGATCACGAAAGGCCAAAAGAATGAAGAGCTGACGGATATGGCGGAACTTAAAAAATCCGGATGTCTGGTGCTTTCCGACGACGGAAAAGCGGTCGCCAACGGCCAGCTCATGCGCCGTGCTTTGGAATACGCCAAGATGCTTGGTCTTCTGCTTATTCAACACTGCGAAGACCCATTATTAAGCAATCACGGCTGCATGAATGAAGGCGTTACCTCGACGCTATTAGGATTAAAAGGAATTCCAGGTGTTGCCGAAACAATTATTGTCGCCCGTGATATTGAACTCGCCCATTATCTTAAAACCAAAATTCATTTTGCGCATATGAGTTTAAAACGTTCGATTGAGTTAATTCGATTTGCTAAATCTCAAGGCATCTTCGTGACCGCGGAAGTTTGCCCGCATCACTTCACATTGACCGATGAAATTGTGAAATCATTCGATACCAACACCAAAGTCAATCCGCCGCTGCGCACGCAAGAAGACGTTGACGCTTTAAAAGAAGGCCTTAAAGACGGTACGATTGACTGCATCACAACCGACCATGCACCGCACACCGCCGAGGAAAAAGAATCTGAATATGATCACGCGCCGTTCGGCATGATTGGATTAGAAACAGCCGTGGGTCTCGCCATAACCGAACTCGTCGAAAAAGAATATTTGACCTGGCCTGAACTCGTCAATAAAATGTCGACGATGCCAGCCAAGATCACCGGCTTAACAAATAAAGGCGAAATCAAAGAAGGCAAAGACGCCGACATTACAATCATCGACTCCGATTGTGAATGGATTTTTCGTAAAGAAGAAATCACCTCCAAATCCAAAAACTCGCCTTTTATCGCACGTAAACTTAAAGGCCGGGTTGCCGCAACGATTTGTAATGGAAAGATAGTTTATGAACAGGAGAGAGAAGAGAGTAGAAAGTAGAGAGTCAGCAAATTTCGTATCACTCTCTACTCTCACCTTGCTCCTTTCTACTATATTTGAGTTCATTCGAATAGCCCCTGTAGCTCAACGGATAGAGTACTAGCCTCCGGAGCTAGTGGTACAGGTTCGATTCCTGTCAGGGGCACTTCGACTCGACTCTTCTTTGTTTTGTACTTGGCCTCGCTCAGTGTAAACTTTAGAGGGCCGAGTACGAAGTGCCCTGAGCGAACGACTAGGATTGTTTATCATAAGGGAGTGAGTCGAAGGGATGTGGACGGTTTACATCATTCAAAGAAAAGATAGCTCGTTATATATAGGTATGACAATCGATATAGAGCGGCGCCTCCAAGAGCATAGGCGGAATATGAATTTTTGTGAGATCGAATCAATATATAAAGAACAATTTCCTGATAAGTTTAAAGCAGCAGCCAGAGAGAAACAACTTAAAGGTTGGACAAGAAAAAAGAAATTAGCTCTGATGGCTGGTGATTTAGAATTGTTAAAGAAGCTGTAATGAATTCTTGATCGTCGATAAATTCATTTTATCTGAATCTAAAAACATTGAAACAGCATCAATTAAGTAGTTAATGTCCATTTTCCATATCTACAACTCTTAGGAGTTATCCACAATCTGTATACAACATGTGGATAACTTTTCTACTTCGCCTTCATACTTTTGTGTGGAGGCTTCGTAGGAATTACGATGGGTAAAAAACAAAAACAGAAAATCACAATTTCAGTTATCGGCCGTCGGGAAATTAATGCGCAAGAAGAGAAGCTTGCGTTTGCCGTCGGAAGAATTGTCGCCCGTTGCGGTGCAGTTTTAGTTTGCGGCGGATTAACCGGCGCAATGGCGGCGTCTGCCGCCGGCGCTAAATCCGCAGGCGGTTTAACGATTGGATTATTGCCGGGGATTCTTAAAGCCGATGCAAATCCTTTTATTGACATCGCACTTCCAACAACAATCGGCTTCGCTCGGAACGCGATGGTTGCCTGCAGTGGCGATGCCGTCATTGCGCTTCCTGGAACTCATGGAACATCCTGTGAAATTTCCTACAGCTTCGTTTATAAACGTCCGGTATTCGATTTGGGAAATTGGAACGTGCCGGGGATGATTAAAGTCAAAAATCTGCGTGACCTGGAACTTAAGCTGAAAAGTTTAATTCGATCTTTATAAAAAAGAGAAGTAGAGAGGCAAGAAGCAAAGAAGCAGAGAAAAAGCGTTTATCTCTACTTCGCTGCCTCTTGCTTTTCTATTTCTTAACCTCAGTCTTCCCCATACATAAAAACTCATGCCCGAACTCCCTGAAGTTGAGACAATCAAACGCTCGCTTGCTGTTAAAATAACCGGTCAAAGAATTCTAAAAGTCACCGTGCACGATGACCGTGTTTTGCGCAATTGTTCTGCCAGCGTTTTTATGAAGACTTTAACCGGACGGACGTTTAAGGACATTTCCCGCCGGGGCAAGGCGCTCATTTTTAGTTTTAATGAACCTGGATTCATGGTGGTTCAACCGATGATGACCGGCCAGCTCATTTTTTCTCAAACACCTTCGCAACCCCAGATAAAAATCGTTTTCCACCTTTCCAACGGAAATTATTTACTTTATAATGACCAACGGCTTTTTGGCCGGATTAATTTTTATCAGGACTTAAAAGAGATGGATTTTTTGAAAACGTTAGGTCCTGAACCGTTCGGCCCGGAATTTAATAGCGATTGGTTGCAAGAAAAATTAGCCAAACGGAAGGTCCCGATCAAATCATTGCTTTTGAATCAACAAATTGTCGCCGGGATTGGTAATATTTACGCGTGCGAGATTTTATTCGATTGCGGCATCAATCCCAAACGGCCGGCGCAGCGATTGAAAAAGCAAGAGATTAAAGCGCTCATTGACGCCACAACGGCGATTCTTCAAAAAGCTATCCACGAACGCGGAACATCGATGCATACTTACGTGGATGGCGAAGGGCAAAAAGGAAATTTTATAAAACGTATTAAAGTTTACGGCCGAGAGAACGAACCTTGTGTGAAATGCCGGCGGCCTATCGAACGGATTGTTCAGTCCGGCCGCAGTACTTTTTATTGCCGTCGGTGTCAGCGGTAGATGAATAACCTTACTGACTTTTGCATTGCAAAAGTCTAGTACTAGGCCTTTTCTCCCTGAGAATGATAGGACAACTTATCTTTGGGAGAGAAAAGGCCAGTAAACCATGTTGATAAGGAAATTCGCTCGGTCCCCGCAAAAGACGCGGGGTTAATTCGCGCTTCTTGTTACGTTACAAAAAGCGTAACGTAACAAATGCGCTCATTAATAATGAAACCCCGAATTAAAACTGATAGCACCATTCTTGTTGCATTAGTCGTTTTGACTATCCTTTTACTTTATAAATTCCCACATCTTTATACGCGTAACATTCTCGTCGATGATATTCAAGATTTCATCGGTCTATGCGTTGCTTTGATCGGCAATTTTTTAAGAATGACCGCCCGCGGCCATAAGAAAAAGCATTCGCAAAGTGGAGAAGACCTTGTTACAACTGGCCCTTACGCCTTAGTCCGTAATCCAATGTACCTCGGAACCTTCCTCATCGGCTGCGGATTTGCTTTTATCGTCTGGCCGCTGTGGAGCCTGCCTTTGTTCGCCTTTCTTTTTCACTGGCGGTTTAATATTCAAATCAAGATTGAGGAAGAGCATCTGTCGAAAATTTTCGGTAAAAAATACCAAGCGTACTGTGAACGCGTGCCGCGTTTATTTCCAAGATTAAATGAACTCGTTCAAATAAACTTTAAAAAGACCTTTCCGCTCGATGAGATTTGGAGTACAAAAGAGAAGCGGGGGCTGATTTTGTGGCCCGTCGCTGCTATTTTTCTAGACGTGATTCAGGAACAATTCATTTATCACACCAGTTGTTTGGAAAAAACCGTGTTAATTTTTTTAGTAAGCATGCTTTTGATGGGCGCGATTGGTTGGGTTCTTTATAGACCCGAAAAAGGGTTAAAGATTGTTTAATCGTTATGGATAAAATCCAACACACCGTTAAAGTTGTTTCCAATAAAAAACTTTGCCCGCAGTTTCATTGCCTGGCGTTAGAAGCGAAAGGCATTCTTCATAAAATCCTTCCCGGGCAGTTTATTCACATCAAAACTTCGGATGGACTTGAACCGTTTTTCCGACGACCTTTCAGCGTTTACCGCGCTAAGAAGTATGTGGAAATTTTTTTTGAAGTCGTCGGGCTGGGTACGCGGTTACTCTCCGAGAAAAAGCCGGGCGATCTCTTGGATATCCTGGGCCCGCTCGGAAACCGTTTTACCCCGCCGCCTAAAGGTACGAAACAAGTCGTCATGATCGCCGGCGGCATCGGCATCGCGCCGTTTTTGATTCTCTCCGATGAGCTACGAGCTACGAACTACGAGCTCATCTTGTTTTACGGCGCCAGAACCAAGAATCACGTTTATCCCATGAAGGAATTCAAGCAAAACGGCTGTAAAATTTTTGTATCAACCGATGATGGCAGCGTCGGTGTTAAAGGACGCGTCAGTCAATTGTTTAACAAAATTAAAATCGACCCGGCCTCAACCATGCTTTATACGTGCGGTCCACATGCGATGATGCACGCAGTCCAAGAATTTGCCGTTAAAAATAATTTGCACTGCGAAGCGTCATGCGAAGAAATCATGGCCTGCGCGCTTGGCGCGTGTTTGGGCTGTTCGATTCAAACCACGTCGGGGTATAAGACGGTTTGTTATGACGGGCCGGTGTTTGATATAAAAGAAATTGTATTTGCGTGATTCGTGGTTCGTCGTTCGAGGAAACCGTTTTTTTATATGCAAATAAAAGAACGAATGCCACGAACAACGAAAGCACGAACGACCATAATGAACATTTCAGTCAAAATCGCCAATATAGAATTCAAGAATCCCGTGACCGTTGCCTCCGGTACTTTCGGTCACGCCGAGAAATTCTATAATTTGGAAGAAGTCAAAAAACTCGGCGCGCTTGTTCCCAAGACCGTGACGCTCAATCAGCGCATCGGCAATCCGCCGCCGCGGATTTTGGAAACGCCTTCGGGAATGTTAAACGCGATTGGGATTGAGAATCCCGGAGTGGATGGGTTCATTGAAAACAAACTGCCCGCTTTAAGGAAAATTGGGATTCCACTCATCATAAGTATTCTTGAGAATACCGATGAGGATTTTGCCACGCTAACTAACAAATTTAATGAAGCACAAGGCGTTAGCGCGTTAGAATTAAATTTGTCGTGTCCAAATCTCAAACACAAAGTTTTAGTCGCGCAAGATCCGCAAGCGACGCATCGTGTGGTTAAATTGGTTAAAAGTATTTCGCGTTATCCAGTGATTGCGAAATTATCGCCGAATGTTACTGATATCGGCGTTATGGCCAGAGCCGCGCAGGACGCCGGTGCTGATGCGGTAAGTTTAATCAACACTTTTTCGGCGATGGCAATTAACATTAAAACCCGGCGGTCGATTTTGGGAAATTTTACCGGAGGCTTAAGCGGCCCGGCGATCAAACCGATTGCCCTGCGCATGGTTTACGAAGCAACCAAAGCGGTTTCAGTTCCAGTCATCGCGATGGGCGGCATTATGAAAGCTGAGGATGCGCTGGAATTTATCATCGCAGGCGCGACCATGGTTGCCGTCGGGACAGCTAACTTCGTCAATCCTCGCGCGCCGCTTGAAGTTTTAGAAGGCATCAAACTTTATATGAAGCAAAATAAGATTAGTGATATTCGAGAACTTATTGGGAGTCTCAAAACGCATAGTTAAATTTTTTCCGTCCCCGCAGAGCGTAAGGCGGCCGGACGCGATATGATCGCCGAAGCCCCATCTACACCTCCGGGGTGCGGATGGGTTCTGCGAAGAGATTTAAAACAGACGAAAAAACAAAAAAGGAGTCCGTATGACAAAGTGGAAAAGATCGACGGGAAAAGGGTGGGCATGTACTCTGGCGGCTTTCATGATGCTTTTGATGGGGAGGGCCGCGTTTGCCGGCGAGGCGGATTTGGTTATCCCTGATTTATCTTCAGTTCACTTCTTAGGCGTTGACGGCCGTTCACTCCTCTTGTATGGCATGCTGATTTGTGTTTTTGGATTCGTCTTCGGGTTGATCCAATTTTTCAGTATTAAAAATATGCCGGTCCATTCCAGCATGCGCGACATCTCGGAATTGATTTATGAAACCTGTAAAACTTATTTAATCACTCAGGGGAAATTTATTTTGATCCTGGAAGTTCTCGTCGGATGTATCATCGTCGCTTACTTCGGATGGCTTCGGCATTTTGAAGCGAACAAAGTTCTTTTGATTCTGATGGCGAGTTTGGTTGGGATTTCCGGGAGTTATATGGTCGCGTGGTTTGGGATGCGGATTAACACATTTGCGAATTCGCGCAGTGCTTTTGCCAGTTTAAAAGGAAACCCCGCGCCGGTGTGTGAAATCCCGCTGCAAGCCGGAATGAGCATCGGCATGCTTTTGATCAGCACGGAATTATTTGTCATGTTATGCATTTTGCTTTTTGTGAATCCAGCGAACGCTGGGCCGTGTTTTATTGGCTTTGCGATCGGCGAGTCCTTGGGCGCTTCTGTTTTACGTATCGCCGGCGGGATTTTCACAAAGATCGCGGATATCGGTTCGGATTTAATGAAGATTGATTTTAAAATTAAAGAAGACGACGCCCGTAATCCTGGTGTTATTGCGGATTGTACGGGTGATAACGCCGGCGATTCTGTCGGCCCGACGGCAGATGGGTTTGAAACTTACGGTGTCACCGGAGTCGCGCTCATTTCTTTTATTTTGCTTGCGGTTAAACAACCGCTTGTTCAAGTCCAGCTGCTGGTTTGGATTTTTGTAATCCGTCTCGTCATGATTATCGCGAGCGGGCTTTCGTATACGATCAATGGTTTTTTTGTGCAAAGCTCGTTGGCCAATAAAACTAAAGTGAATTTTGAAGTGCCCTTAACTTCGCTTGTATGGATCACGTCGATTGTCTCGGTCGCGTTGACTTTTCTGGCGTCAGCGCTTTTAATTCCGACGCTGGGTGATGGAACGTTGTGGTGGAAACTGGCTTCAATTATTACCTGCGGTACGCTCGCCGGTGCGATCATTCCTGAATTAGTGAAAATTTTTACCTCAACGGAATCACAGCATGTTCAAAACATCCGTCATTCATCGAACAAAGGTGGTGCGTCTTTAAATATTCTTGCAGGTTTGACGACGGGAAATTTCAGCGCCTATTGGATGGGCTTGACGATTATTTTAATCATGGCGATTGTGTATTTTATTAGTGGCATGGGTTTGAGTCAACTCATGATCGCGCCGGCGGTTTTTGCATTTGGTTTGGTAGCCTTTGGATTCTTAGGCATGGGGCCGGTCACACTCGCCGTCGATTCCTACGGTCCCGTCGCTGATAACGCCCAGTCCATTTATGAGCTTTCTTTGATTGAATCCATTCCCAATATTAAAAATGATTTAAAAACCAATTTCGGGTTTGAACCTAATTTTGAAAAAGCCAAATATTATTTGGAAACGAACGACGGCGCCGGAAATACTTTTAAGGCAACCGCCAAGCCAGTTTTAATCGGAACAGCGGTCGTCGGCGCGACCACCATGATTTTTTCCATCATTGTTATCCTGACACAAGGTTTGACGGTCAATATCGATAAACTTTCCATTCTTTATCCGCCGTTTTTCTTTGGGTTAATTACCGGCGGTGCGGTCATTTATTGGTTTACCGGCGCCTCCACCCATGCAGTCACCTCCGGCGCGTATCACGCGGTTGAATATATCAAAGACAATATTAAACTTGAAGGCGTTCAGAAAGCTTCAACCGAAGACAGTAAAAAGGTCGTTGAGATCTGCACGCAGTTCGCGCAGAAGGGGATGATCAATTTGTTTCTCGCGATTTTCTTTACGACGCTGGCCTTCGCTTGCTTTAATCCGTATTATTTTATCGGATACTTAATTTCGATTGCGATCTTTGGACTTTTTCAAGCGATCTTTATGGCGAATGCCGGCGGCGCCTGGGACAATGCCAAAAAGTTCGTCGAAGTTGATTTAAAAGAAAAAGGAACACAGCTTCATGCCGCGACCGTCATTGGTGACACCGTTGGAGATCCGTTCAAAGATACTTCCGCGGTTGCGATTAATCCGATTATCAAATTTACAACACTTTTCGGATTACTCGCGATTGAAATCGCGATTGAATTAAGCCGCAATTTGTCGCTGGGGCTGGCGGTTGTCTTTTTTGCGGTGGCGTTGGTTTTTGTGGTGAAGTCGTTTAATGACATGACTATTAAGGTCAAAGAATAAAAACTAAGATAAGGAGAAAGGAGCGAGTAGAAAGTAGAGAGTCTGTGCAAGTTTGCATCTCTCTACTCTCTCCTTGTTACTCTCTACTCTTGAATGCGCAAGCCTCAACTCATCGTAGCGCTCGATGTCGAAACCTTCGAAGAAGCCCGACGGCTGATAGATCAGCTCGCCGATACGGTTGATGTTTTCAAAATCGGCAGCCAGCTTTTCACCAGCTGCGGGCCGGTTGCAGTGCGGTATCTTTTGGCGATGGGAAAAAAAGTTTTTTTGGATTTGAAGTTTCATGATATTCCCAATACCGTTGGAAATGCCGTCCGTGCGGCGGTCAGCATTAATTCTCAAGGCGTCAATGGTATTTTAATGTACACCGTACATACGCTGGGCGGCCGCGCGATGCTTGAAGCCGCCGTCGCGGCCGCCCAGGAAAAATCGAAAGAGCTCGGCATTCCAAAACCTTTAACGCTCGGCATCACTGTGTTGACAAGCGATGCACCCCAGGCTAACATAGCGCCTCTTGTTTTAGAATGGGCCCGGTTGGCCAAGGAATCAGGATTAGACGGCGTTGTAGCATCCGTTGAAGAATCGCCTTTGATCCGACGAGAATTTGGAAAAGATTTTGTGATTGTCACCCCAGGCATTCGTCCGCAAGGCGCGGATAAAGGAGACCAGGCCCGCGTTGCCACACCGGCTCAAGCGATTTTAAATGGAAGTGATTATTTAGTCGTAGGTCGGCCGATTGTGAAAGCCGAGAATCAACGCGCGGCGGCGTTAGCTATCTTAGAAGAGATTCAAATAGCGCTAAAAAATGGAGACACGCGATGAGAAAAATGGCAATCATTTTGACCTTATTAAATATTCTAACAATTCATGGTTTTGCAGAAGAGGTAGATCCAAACCAGATATTTGAAAAGGTAAGAGACACGTATAAGTCGATGGAGACCTATAAATCAGAAGGAACGGTTACTGTTACTATCGATCAGGAAAATAGAAAGGAAACCGCAACTACCGAATTTTCCATCCTTTTAAAGAAGCCAAATTTTTATCGTATTGTTTGGAATGAAAAAAATGATTTAACGCCACAACAAGTCCAATCCGGTGCTGTCTGGAATGACGGAACTCAACCATATCTTTATAATACAAACTCTTATCATAAAGTATCTAGCGATTTAATGGCTCTCGCTTCAGCAACTGGGATTTCAGGCGGAGCTGCAAATACGGTACCTTCATTTTTCTCCCCATTTTTTTACGATAGACCAGATTTGTTTGCACACCTTAAGAATGTAAAGTTAGAAGGAAGTGAGAAAATTGGTGATGATGAGTGTTATGTGATTAGTGGAAGCTCCAGTTATTCCATAAAGGAAACTTTTTGGATTTCGAAATCAAAAAAGTTGATTGTCAAGTTCTGGCGTTCTCTTGAGGTGCCCGAGGGAGAAAACAAGAGTTTACAACTTTCTGATGATCAGATTGCAAAAGCGATTAAGGCAGATGGAAAAGAAGTAAACGAAGAAAATATAAAAGATATGAGAGCAAAGATGGATATGATCAAAGCTTTTATGAATGTTAAAGTAAAAGGTGAGGCAGAAGAAATTCACACACCAATCCTTTCTCCTAAATTGGAATTATCAAATTTTAAATTTGCTATACCTGAAGGTGCAGTCTTAAAACAATAATTTCCTAGATTATCGGGCGGTTAGCTCAGTTGGTAGAGCATCTGACTTACATTCAGAAGGCCGTTGGTTCGAGACCAGCACCGCCCATTTAATAAACGTACGATTTATATTTGACAACGTACGCCTCGTAATTTATACTTCGGGTTAGGAGGTAATAATCATGATTAAGCCATCTCAATTTAGAGAAGATATCTATAATTTACTCGATCGTGTTATCGAGACAGGAGTTCCTCTGGAAATTAAAAGAAAAGGAAAAGTATTGAAAGTTATGTTGGATAAGAAAGTCAGCAAATTGAGTAATCTGAAAAAAAGAAATGTCATGTCAGCCCCGCCTGATTATTATGTTCACTTAGACTGGTCTAAAGAATGGCAATATAAAGATCGATGATTTATTTAGATACTCATATGGTTTTATGGCTTTATTCTGGAGACGTAGATTTGATATCAAAAAAAGTTCTAGATGCGCTTGATAGCGATGAGCTTTATGTTTCTCCCATAGTAGACTTAGAGTTAGAGTATTTAAAAGAAAGTAAAAAGATTAAAAAATCTCCTTTCGAAATTTTTGAAACCCTCCATAAAGAAATTAATTTAAAAGTCTGTAGCAAAGATTTTCACAGCATTATAAGAGAAGCCCTCAATATGCATTGGACCAGAGATCCCTTTGATCGTATTATTGTTGCCCATGCTTCTTTAAATAACAATCCTTTGATTACCAAAGATGAAAACATTCGAGCTCATTATAAATATGTGATTTGGTGATCAAGTTTTCACAATTTAAAGAATCCAGAAAATTTCTAACTTACAACGAAAGGTTATCTATGAATCTTTTCGTCAAAAAACCCATCGAAGCAATCATTGCAAACTCCGAGGAGGGTGAGCATAAATTAAAGCGGACGCTGGGGCCGATGAGTTTGATTGCACTTGGGATTGGTGCAATTATCGGCGCTGGGCTTTTTTCTCTGACGGGAATCGCGGCCGCAGAGAATGCCGGGCCGGCGGTTGTTCTTTCCTTCGTCGTCGCGGCGATCGGTTGTACCTTTGCCGGGATGTGTTACAGCGAATTGGCCTCCATGATTCCGGTCGCGGGGAGCGCCTACACTTATACATACGCGACGATGGGAGAATTGGTTGCATGGATTATCGGCTGGGATTTGGTTTTGGAATACGCGGTTGCGTCGGCGGTTGTGGCGGTCAGCTGGTCGCGTTATGTGGGTTCACTCTTACATGATTTTGGCATTACAATTCCGGCGCGCTTCGCGGCTTGTCCTTTTGATCTTGTAAAATTACCCGACGGTTCTGAGGCACACGGTTTCATTAATATTCCCGCTATCATTATCATTGTTTTGATTTCAATTCTCTTAATGTTAGGCATTAAAGAATCAGCGAACGTTAATGGGGTTATCGTTATCGTTAAGTTGATTGTGGTTTTAACTTTTATTTTCGTCGGAGTGCATTACATCAAAACAGAAAATTATGTGCCGTTTATTCCGCCGAACACGGGGACGTTTGGGGAGTTTGGGATAAGCGGGATTATGCGGGCCGCCGGAGTTATTTTCTTTGCGTATATTGGGTTTGACACAGTGTCGACGGCGGCCCAGGAGTCGCGTCAGCCGCAGAAAGATGTGCCGATTGGGATTATCGGGTCGCTTATTATTTGCACGATTTTGTATTTGGCGTTTTCTTCCGTATTAACCGGCATGGTCAATTATAAAGCGATGAAAGGAGACGCGGCGCCGGTTGCAACCGCGATTAACTTGACGCCGTACCCATGGCTGCAAATGATGGTGAAGTTTGGAATCGTCAGTGGTTTTACTTCTGTTATTTTGGTTTTGCTTTTGGGACAATCCCGCGTGTTTTATTCAATGTCCCGCGACGGGCTTTTACCGAAATTATTTTCCCAAATCCATCCGCAATGGAAAACGCCATGGCTTTCTAATGTTATCTTTATGTTTTTTATTAGTTTCTTCGCCGGGTTTTTTCCCATTTCAAAATTGGGCCACATGACGAGCATTGGGACACTGCTGGCTTTTGTTATTGTTTGCGCCGGTGTCATGATTCTCCGGTACACACAACCAAACGTCCCGCGGCCTTACAAGGTTCCGTTCGTCCCAGTATTTCCTATCCTCGGCATTTTGGTATGTCTGTCAATGATGACATCACTTGATCAAGATACCTGGTGGCGGCTTTTTATCTGGCTCGCCATTGGGTTGGTTATTTATTTTAGTTACAGCCGGTTTCACAGCCGCTTAAACCGATGAACAAACTCAAACAATATTTCTTCACCGGGCTGATTATATTCTTGCCCATAGCGCTTATCGTCCAGCTTTTACATATCACCGTAACTACGGCGGATAGATTTTTTGGTATTTTTCTAAAGCCGTATTTCACTAAAGAGCTCGGTTTTTATTCTCAGACTTTTAGTTTAATATTTTGTATTCTTTTAATTTTTAGTTTAGGCGTTTTCGTGACGAACTTTGCGGGAAGAAAGATCCATGAAATTTTCGAAGCGTTTTTAGTGCGCATTCCTTTTTTTAAACAAGTCTATCCAGCTTCGAAAGAAATTTCTTCATTTCTGTTTTCGAAAGAAAAGTTTAATTTCCGTCAGAGTGTCTTAATCCCTTATCCACGTCCGGGCATTTATTCGCTCGGATTTTTAACGAATGAAGGTCCGAAAACCATGTCTCAAAAAACAAACACAGAGTTATGCCATGTGTTTGTTCCGCACACCCCGCAGCTTTTGAGTGGATTTTTTACCGTTGTTCCCAGAAAAGATTTAATTTTTCCTGAGCTGACTATAGAACAAGCCGTAAAATTTATTATGACCGGCGGTATTATTAAGATTGAATAAATGCGTTTTATGAAACGGGTAGTTAAAGAAAAATATTGAAATAATTAAAATTCTTAGTAAACTATTGGCCGATCTCGAATAGAATTTTTACCTGTCTTTATTTCCGGTACTCGCCCTCGAAGCAAGAAGAAGAGAAATTGAAATTAAGAAATATATAAAGGCGTAGAGCATTAAGGAACTAGTTGCATTAAAAGTTGGGCCCGTGGTGTAGTCTGGTTAACATGTCACCCCGCCTAAGGCGGGGTGAAGATCGCCGCGTTCAAATCGAGTTTTTAGTAATATTGTTATCGACAACTTTGTTATGTATTTTGTATATATTATTAAAAGTGTTAAAAATGGAAGGTATTATACAGGTTTCACGAGTAATCTTGAGCTAAGAATAAAACAGCATAACGATGGTCAAACTAAATCTCTTAAGAACCGTGGACCTTTTGAAATAGTTTTTACACAAACGTATAATACCGCATTAGAAGCGCGAAGAAGAGAAATTGAGATTAAGAAATATAAGGGGGGAAGAGCATTTAGGGAATTATTAAATTCAAAAGTTGGGCCCGTGGTGTAGTCTGGTTAACATGTCAGATTGTCGATCTGAAGATCGCGCGTTCAAATCGCGTCGGGCCCGTTCTTCTACGTTCCAATGTTTACACGTTGGAGCTTCGAAGAAACAGGTTCCTATGAAGTACGAAAGCCATCTTATAAATTAAGATGGCTTTTTTATTTGGACCACAATTCAGGAGCCGGGTTTAGGGTTTTTGTCAATACAAAGGCAGTCAGACCGCTGCTGACAAAAATTAGGAAGGCAATAAAAGTTAAACGTAAAACAAAGTAAGCATATTGATTAATTTGTTTGACGGTGGTGATCCCTTTGATAATGAGAACGAGCACAACCGGCGCAAAAAAAAGCGAGGTGCGCGGGACCGTGAAAGGATATTTCTTTAACGCACCCAAGGTCACCAGTTCGACAAAAATAAAAAAGGCTATCGTTGTTAAATTTTTAGAGCGAAATTGATCTTTACGAATATTTGTTAAGAAACCATAAACCATTTCAAAAATTCCAATCACCGCAAAAGGAATCCCAAATTTTTTAAAAGTTTTCGGCTTCTCCACAAACCAGCGGAAAAATAAATTACAGACACCCTCGCCGAATGTTTTAAAGAATTCGGGAATGGACTTCAGTGAAATAAAATAATCTGCCCAGTAATCCACAATCCTCACCGGTTTAAACCGCATGTCAAAACAGTAAGAGATCGTCGAGAAGAAGATACTCGCCAGTATAAACGTGAGTAAATATCGGCGTTGTTCAGGATTCTCCCGGCTCGCCAGCACTAAATTGTAAAAAACAATCGGAAGAAAGAAATAAGCTGGATAAGAAAAAAGCACGAGTGCCGGTAAAAGAGCCAGGATGATTCCATAACGGTTATCTTTGCGTGCCTGCAGAGTTTCTTGATTATAAATAAATAAAATAAATAAAGCGGCGCTTAAGACATCCATTGAATATTGTTTAAGTTCTGCCGAGTAATAAATCAAAACCGCTGATGCGTTCCAACATAAAATAAAGGTTAGAACATCCAGTTTATTTTTGAATTCGTAATGGGCGATTTTAAGCCAAACAAAAAAAGCCGTAATCATGGCCGCAAAAGGAAGAAAGCGTAAGCTGATTAAATGATATTGGAAGGGCTGGGAAAATTTTTGGATGCAAAAAAGATAAAAGTGCGGGAAGACTTGGACGGCCATTAACATGTCATGAAAGATGCGATAAGCGTCGAAGTCGCGAATGCTTTGAAAGACACAAAGCTCATCATTCCATAAAGGCCGCATGCAAAGTAAATGCAAAACGCAAAGCCATAGATACCAAGAGGCAGCTGCGATAATGACAAATTTTAGAAAGCGTTCTAAGGGAGATGTTTGGGGTGATTGGTTCATTTGAATTTGCGTGAATGAGCGAAGGAGCGGGCGCCCCGCTTCGGCGTAAAGCGCTGCGGCGGGGCGCCCGGCGTCTTTATTTCAGCTTACAGCAGCTTCTGCGTCAGAATATAAACCATCGTCGGATGTTTTAAGCAATACATCATGTGCGTACGTTTCAAAGCGACATAAGGCTCGAACCCAGATTTCATAAAAAATGCCTTGGCCTTTTCCGACATGGTGGCGAGATGCACACCGCTGACTTTATGTTCTCTTAAATAGTTCAGATAATATTCAATAAGACGGCCGCCGATTTTTTGATTGCGGTAAGCATTGTCGATATTGATATGCAAGACGGCAGGATATTTCTCGGTCAAATCGGGAAAGTGCAGATTGCCCTGCAAAAATGCCTTGGCTGATTCCAAAAGAAAGCGCAAAGATTTCTTATTGACGAGAAAACCGCGCTGAATGAGTTTCAAAATTAATTTAGGCAGAATTCTTGAATTAAATACCCTCATCATCCCGCGCTCATCCAGCGTCCCGGTCAAATAACCAATTGTTTTGCCCCGATGTTCCGCCACAAAACAGGATTCGGGTTCATAATCCGTAAAATAAATGGTTAGAAAATCCGCAAGGACTTCATCATCTTCGAAGAATTGATAACGCGGAAATCCGGCGAAAGATGTTTCGCAGCTGATCAGACGGACACTTTCCCGGTCAGAAGGTTTAAAAGGGCGGATCACAATATTAGAAAAAATAAAACTCATTTTAGTTTTAAAGCCCTCCATGCTGTGGCCGACAAAGGCAGATTGCCAGAACGCATTCTAACCGACGTCAGTATATAATCCGGGTCTTTAAGTTCTTTTAAAGGAAACCGAATAATTAAATCTTGTTTGTTAAATTTAACTTCGACACCCGCAACTTCAATGTCCTTTTGCTTATCATAAAACTTAAGCCGTGTCCCCCAATTGCTCATTGAAATGCGGATCTTGGGCATATCGGCGAAAGGGATTTTCTTGTTATAACTAAAAAGGAAAAGATTTGTGCCCAATAATTTGTCTTTCCAGCGCTGAGATGTAATTTTAATTTCAAGAAAACCTTTAGCCTTAGTGTAAACGACAGACTCAATGAATTTATTCTGGACGTCTTTTTCTTCTGGAAATTGACCTTCAACACCGGTCAATTTTTCTAAATGACTTTGTCCGATTGGCTGGATTTCTTTTTCTTTTACCTCGACGACTGGATACCGGCCGAAAAGTTCATTTTTCCGCGCGAATGTAAAAAGATAAGGAGGATTATACTCGATTTGGCTTTTATAAAGATTAATCATGTCGTATTTCTTTTGAATGACGGCTTTTTCTAAAGGCAGCGAAAACCAGCTAAGATCATGATTTAATTTGGCTGGCGGAATAATTTCAGAATCTGGATGATAACCCCGGGGCTTCGGCCAGCCCGATAAATGGATAAGATAAGGATAAATTGCGGGTGCCGGTATTTGATCTTCTATATCCCATAAAGCTACCTGCAAAAAAAGAAAACACGCCCGATGGTCACCGTTACTGTCTACCGGATTGGTCACAAAAATTTTTGTCGGTTTGAAATCTAAAAGAATTTTATCCAAATCTCTTAAAATGTTGTCGCCGAGATAAGCGGCGTTAGGTGAAAAGGCGTCTTTGTAAGGGACCTGCTGGACACGTGTGAAAAGACTTTTAAAAGGTTTAACCGCACCCCAGTATGAAATAAATATATTGAATGTCCCAAAATCCGGATAACCTAAAAAAATCAACTGATCATCTTTAAGGCCTGCCAATCTCATTGCTTTGACAGCTTCATCGCGGCGGATACGGCCGTAATTGATAAAGGCATTTTTGCGGATAACAAGATGTTTGGAATAAATGATAAAAGCCAATTCATTATTGTCACCGTTCGTTAAATACACTACTTTAATGGGAATTCCTTGTTTAACCGCTTGCTGGATAACGCCCGCTGTTCCGATGGCTTCATCGTCGGGATGAGGAGCAAAAATCAGAATCCGGTCATCAGCGGTTAAGGTCGGAAGAGGTTCCGTCGTTATATTTTCTGCAAATCCGCTCACAGCACAGCAGAGCATGATCGCAATTAGAATAAGAATCTTTTTAATTTTCAATGGCATTTACAATGCTTTCTTTTTTAATATTAATGTCCCATGATTCCACGCCCAGCCTGGTGGATTCATCCAATCACCAATACGCACCGCGGGTTCATAATTATTATTTATGTACTGGGCGATCAATGGACAATACGTCTGGCCTAAAATACCTAACCCTTGTTCTGCCGAACTAAAACGGCTTGATAAAACCACATAAGCAACATTCTGATTTTTTAATTCATCAATAATCCGTTTTTCTTGTTCGGTTGGAATTTTAATGTGTTCAAAGAAAATCAACTGCCTGGTTGGGCTTTTTTTACCTGTTAAATAATAGTAAAGACAGTCATAAGGTAAAGCAAAAAATGTTTCATTATTTTGTAGATGGCTGGTTAGAAATTCGGTCGTTACATCTACGGTTTTAATCCAGTTGATATCATTGCCGACATACACTTGGCCTTTAGGATAGGTCAAAAAATGTCCAGGCGTTTTATAATGCTCAATAATTTTAAACTGCGGCCAAAACTGTGAAAGTCCCACCAATAAAAAACAACCATACAAAAAGTTTTTCCAAACACGAGAAATTTGAAGTGTGGCGACGGCAATAAAGCTAAACATAAGCATCAATTGAAATGGTTTGGCCCAGAACGAACGATACAAAACGCCGCTGCGCAAGAATTCATGCATACTTGTCAGGTAAAAAATAATTAAAATGCCGATGAACAAAATGATGTCCATACGTTTGTTTGACTCGATCTTTCCTTTAATTAAAAGAAAGACGCTATAAAAAATTGATAAGTTAAGCACAACGGCAAAGACTTTATTGGCTAAAACCAATTTTATGTTGTTCCAGGTAATTTCGAATAGAACCTGTAGAGCCTTCACTGGTGATGTTTCATAAGGCTGATCTCCGCCCCAGTACGGAAAACATTGACGGATTTCATGAATCGTCAATCCGCGCACCAGCCAAGAATAAATTCCAAGGACAGCCGCCGGAAAAAGCAAAATAGCGGCGGCGTAGAAATATTTTTTGGCGGCGCCAAAATTATTTTTCTTGAATTTATCAATTAGGAAAACCGAAATCAGCAAAGCGGCTAAAGAACTAAACGCAAAGTTGATTTTAATGAAAGCTAAAAGAAAAAGACTTCCTAACGCCCAGAAAAGATAACGCGGTTGAGCATCTTTTAAATACAGATTGAGCGCATAGAAAGCCAGATTAACCATGACAATGCCGCCGACATGGTTGTAGGTAAAGAAAAAATCCGCATTAAATATCCAAAACCACAAAGCGGTTAGAAAACTTAAGAATGGAGAAAAAAACAAGGCCATCGCCCCATAGATCAAAGTGCCAGCTATAAGATTGAGAAGGAGTTTCCCAATTAAAATGCTATGGATGCTAATACCCAAAAGCAGATTGAAGAGCCCATAATAAAGGATCATGAGCGGCCCGTAGACCCACCAATAATCTTTGTAAGGCTGGCCGCCAGATAGTATCTGTTCAAAAGCGTACAAATCCCGCCCGTGATCACCTTGGGCCAGATAATCCTGGAAGTTGTGATAAGGCGCCAGCAAAACGCAGCCCGCCAGAATTGTTAAAATTAAAAATAGGTGTTGTTGGGGTTTATTTTTGGTTAGTTCTGTAAGGAAATTCATTTTGACGAGGCGCTGAAATCTTTGAAATAATAAATGTTTGTGAGTCTACTGGAGTCATTCTAGTGATTCGCTGTATGTGTGCGGCCATTATAGGGAAGAGAGGCTTCCGGCTCAATCATTTAGTTACAAATTTGTCTTTAGATTTGATTATAGTGGGGCTTTGATGTACAATGCTGGCGATTTTGAGTAAAAGCCTTCCTTTAAATTTTCCAAAGGACCATTGTTGATGCAAACTCAAACCCAGTTGCCTGAAGTTGAGGTTCCCAAAGACACAGATTACTTGGGCGTTTACTTAACCAACCGTTGTTTCCTTTCCTGCTCCTACTGCATCACCAATTACAACGAACAATTTATAAATCTAAAAAAATTCCGCGAGCTTGAAGCGTCCGAATGGGTTGAGGCTTTAAACCGTTTGAAACTTCCCCCCGGCGTTCCTTTAACGTTTCAAGGAGGGGAGCCTTTTATTCATAAAGGGATTTGGGAAATTCTGGAGAATGTTCATCACAAAATTGATATTCTGACAGCCTTACCGCCGCAAGTTACCGTCGAGAGATTTACACAATTAAAGACGCTCGTATGGAACAAACGCCCCGCCCCCTATCCCACCATTAGGGTCAGTTTCCATAAAGGGCAAAACGATTACAAAAAATTAATTGAGCGCATCAAAAAACTGCAAAAGATTGTCAGTATCGGTTTATACCATATTGAACACCCTGCCTATCCCGAATTAATTGAAGAAATCCGCCAATACGCTAGAGCCGAAGGCGTTGAATTCCGTACCAAAACTTTTTTGGGCGAGTATAACGGTAAACTTTATAGTGAATACAGATATCCCGATGCCTGCAAGGGAAAAATAGTTCGTCCGTTGGTCCAATGCAAGAATACGGTTTTTCCGATTGGCCCGGATGGGACCGTTTACCGTTGTCATTCGGATTTGTATTCTATCCGACGAGAATTGAGCATTGGAAATCTTCTCGATCCTGATTTAAAACTCGAACACAAGTACCGCGACTGCCGCTTTTATGGGACATGCATTCCCTGTGATGTGAAAGTGAAGACCAACCATTTGCAGCAACAAGGTTATACATCGGTGGACATCCTCTTTCCTTAATTAATGATTCGAATATTAATTTTTAGGTTATGGTAACGAAGCCGGTTTCGTTAGGGGTTTGGGGTTAGGTGTTACTGGCCTTTTGCAATGCAAAAGTCAGTAAAAACATTTTATGTTATGATTCTTAGACTTTACCCTAACCTAAAACCGAAATGGGTCTCCTAACCTTAACCGTTAAGAAAAGTCAATCAATGGGCCGCCCAAGAAAAGTTCTCATTGTTAAAACGGGATTTTCCGAATTTTTAGACCGCGGGATTTCGACGACGGTGAGTTTAGGCGATGTGCATATTTGTACGGCGCTTTTGCATATTTATAAGAACGATAGTGTGACTTGGATGACTTCTTGGGACGCGCGGTTGCTTTTTAAGGATAATCCTTATGTTAAAGAGTTGCTGATCTTCGGGCCTCAAGCCATTCAAAAGATCACACAGGCGTCTTATGATCTTCTGATAAATTTGGAAAAAGACATCGGCATCTGCACCTTCTTACGTCACGTTAAAGCCAAAAAGCGTTTTGGGTTTTATTTTAGCGACCGTATCCATAATATTGCAACGCATAATCGTGCCACTAAATATCTTTTAGCCGGACAGGAGAACCACCGCAACATTGATAAATCTGTTTTTGAAATTCTATATGAGGCCGTTGGGGAAAAGTGGAGCGGGCAGCTGCCGGTGTTTTCCCGTCAGCATAAAAGCGAAATTCGTTACGATGTTGGGTTTAACTACTCCGTCGGAACCAAATGGCCAACGAAGGCGTGGCCGGATGATAAATGGACGACGCTAGAAACGCTGCTTACGCCGCAATTCAAGATCAGCTGGCAGCGCGGACATCGGAACATTCTTCAATACGTTGACTGGTTAGACAGCTGCCGGGTTATTGTCACCTCCGATTCGCTGGCGCAATCGTTGGGTGTGGCGCTTGATAAAAAAGTCATTGTGCTTTATGGTCCAACCAATTCTCGTCGGGTGGAAGGACTTAAGAATTTGGAGGTCATCACATCATGTTTGGATTGTCCGCACATGCCGTGTTTTTCGCCGGTTTGTAAATTTGACCGTTTTTGTATGGATTATATTTCGCCCGAGCAGGTCGCGGGGATTTGCAGGTCTTGGCTGTCGTCGTCGGAAAGAAGTAAAGAAGCAGAGAAGCAAGAAATAGAGATGCAGAGAGTATTAATATAGAAGTAGAGAAGTAAGAGGTAGAGATGTAGAGAAAATCTCTACATCTTTGCTTCTTTACCTCTCTACCTCTCTCGCGGAAAGTAAACTTAAAAGAACATCAATGCGCAAAATACTCGTAACAGGCGGCGCCGGATACGTCGGCGCTGTTTTAATTCCTAAACTATTAACCAAAGGATACGAGGTCAAAGTGATCGACCTTTATCTGTACGGCGAAAACGTTTTGGATAAAGTCAAAGATCATCCGGGCTTAACTCAAATTAAAGGCGATATCCGGGATTTAGATCTTCTTCGTCGGGAAATGCCGGGAACAGATGCGGTCATTCATCTGGCCTGCATTTCTAACGATCCCAGTTATGAATTAAATCCAGCGCTTGGAAAATCAATTAACTATGACGCTTTTCTTCCTCTCGTTGATACAGCCAAGCGTGAAGGCGTTAAGCGTTTTATTTTTGCCTCGAGTTCAAGCGTTTATGGCGTTAAAGAAGAGCCGGACGTTACTGAAGAACTTTCGCTCGAGCCATTGACGGATTATTCAAAGTACAAAGCGTTGTGCGAAGAATATCTTTTAAAACAGCAGTCTGATAACTTTACAGTTTTGATTCTTCGCCCGGCGACAGTTTGCGGTTATTCGCCGCGTTTGCGTCTTGATCTGACAGTCAACATTTTAACGAATCACGCCGTCAACAAAGGCAAGATCACGGTCTTTGGCGGCGAACAAAAGCGCCCAAACATTCATATTGCAGACATGACCGATCTTTATGTGAAAACATTGAGCTATTCAAAGGAAAAAATTGCCGGCAAGATCTTTAACGCCGGCTATCAAAATTACAAAGTGATCCAACTGGCCGAAATGGTCAAAAAGGTCGTCGGAAATCCGAACCTTCAAATGGAAATTGTGGCGTCGGATGATAAGCGTTCGTATTGTGTGTGTTCAGAGAAAATCAAACGTGAACTGGGGTTTGTGCCAAAGCATACTGTTGAAGACGCCATCCGTGATTTGAAAGAAGCGTTTGAGAATCAGTGGATCAAGGATGCGTCTGGCGATATTCGTTACTACAATATTAAAACAATGCAAGCGGTTCAGCTGAGTTAGTCGTTCGTTTGTTCGTCGTTCGAGGAAATCGTCCTTTTATTTTGAAATAAAAGAACGAATTCCTCGAACAACGAAAGCAGAGACTGTTGAATAATGAAATTTGAACGCGAATATGCGCGAATTATTCGCGATATTCGTGTGAAATTCGCGAAAATTCGCGTTGACATTCAATCTTTCAATGTCTCAAAGCACGAACGACGCTTCGCCAAACTAAAACAACCAAACATGCCGTTAATAACCTCTGAGATTAAGAAACAACTCCTAACCAAGATGCTTAAAATCCGCGCTGCGGAAGAAAAGATCGTCGATGTTTACACGAAAGAGCAGCAGATCCGCACGCCTACGCATTTGTCGATTGGGCAAGAGGCGGTTGCGGCCGGGCTTTGTCAGGCGCTTACAAAAGAAGATCAGGTTTTTGCTGGACATCGTTGTCACGCGGTTTACTTGGCCAAGGATGGAGATTTGAACGCGTTTTTCGCGGAACTTTGCGGACGGATTACCGGCAGCAGCCGCGGGCGCGCCGGGTCGGCTCATTTAACAGACGTTGACAACGGTGTTTACTCTTCGCCGATTTTAGGCGCGATGATTCCTGTTGCCGTCGGGGCGGCAATGACATTTCAAATGGATCAAAAACCGAATGTCGCGGTTGCCATGTTTGGTGACGGCGCCATTGAAGAAGGGATTCTTGCGGAAAGTTTGAATTTTGCAATCACCAAAAAACTTCCAATCCTTTTTTTGTGTGAGAACAATTTGTATTCAACGCATTCACCTTTAAAAGTCCGCCAACCTTCTTCTGCGATTCATGAACGTCTGCGATTGAAAGAACTCAAAACCCAGCAGATCGACGGAAATGACGTCATCTTAGTTTATCAAACTATTTTAAACGCGATTGAACAGATCCGCGAAGGCTGGGGCCCGAGCTTTGTTGAATGTTTAACGTACCGGATCCGTGAGCACGTCGGACCTTTGTTCGACTACGACCGCGGTTATCGCAGCGAACAAGAAGTCCGTCAGTGGATGGACCGCTGTCCGGTTAAGCGTTACCGCAATCGATTGCTGGCCGAAAGAGTTTTTACGCTAACTGAAATTGAAGCGGAAGAAAAGAAATGGCAATACCTCGCCGATGAAGCTTATGCTAGTGCGCTTAAAGAGCCGTGGCCGTCGTCGGAAGATTTATTAAAATTTGTATATTAAGTTTGCCAGTTTCCAGTTCACAGTTTTGAAAATTATTTAACTGGATAACTTGCCACTGGCTAACTGGAGAACTAAAAAATGCGTCAACTAAGTTACGCTGAAGCGATTTCCGAAGCACTGATCCAAGGAATGGAGCGCGACCCGGACGTTTTTATTTTCGGATTAGGCGTTGATGATCACAAAGGCGTTTTTGGAACGACCCGACGGGCGTTTGAGAAATTTGGTTCGGCGCGTGTTTTTGATACGCCAGCGAGCGAAGCGGCATTAACCGGAATTGCGATGGGCGCGGCTTTAAACGGCAAGCGTCCAATTTTAGTTCACGCGCGTAATGATTTTATGTTTTTGACGCTCGATCAAATGATCAATAACGCTGCTAAATGGAAATACACGTACGGCGGAAAATCTTCGGTGCCTTTTGTCGTGCGCGGGATTATAGGAAAAGGGTGGGGCCAGGGGCCGACGCATTCGCAAAGTATTCAATCGATCTTCGCGCATTTCCCCGGGCTTTTGGTCGCGATGCCGACGACACCGTATGATGTGAAAGGAATTCTCTTAGAAAGTTTTCGCGTCGATACGCCCGTCGTTATCCTTGAGCACCGCAGTTTATACAATTTAAAAGGCAATGTGCCCGACGGATATTATACGGTTCCATTCGGTCAAGCGCGTTGTTTGCGTGTGGGACAAGATGTCACGGTTGTGGCAACATCTTTTATGGCGCAAGAAGCGTTAAAGGCCGCCGAGATTTTGAGTCGAGAAAATATTAGTCTAGAAGTTATTGATCCTATCAGCCTGCAGCCTTTTGATGAAGCCGCCGTCATTGAATCCGTTAAGAAAACCGGGCGTTTGATTTCGGCGGACACCAGTTGGCTGTCATGCGGCTTTGCCAGCGAAGTCGCCGCCACCGTCGCGGAAAAAGCTTTTGAATATTTAAAAGCGCCAGTCCGTAGAATTGCCTGGCCAGCATGCCCTTGCCCAGTTTCAAAAAATTTAGAAGATGTCTTTTACCGTTCTTATAAAGATATCATCGAAGCGGCTTGTGAATTGACAGGCAAAAAAGAAAAGACTGTTCAGTTCAAACAAGAAGAAGCGGTTGTGGATGTGTTTATGGGACCTTATTAGGTGATAGGGTTTTAGGTGTCAGGTGTTAGGGACTAAAACTAAAACCTAAGACCCAAACCCTAGAAAAATATGAAAAGACGAATCATAGTCCTAGGCAGCAACTCATTCTCCGGCGCTGATTTCATTGATCTTCTGCTCGAAGATCCGATGAACGAAGTCATCGGCATCAGCCGCTCGCCGGAAAAGGATGAAGTTTTCTTACCTTATCATCGTCATGGGACGACGAAACGCTTTCAATTTTATCAGTTTGATTTAAACCAGCCTATCGACCGGGAACGGATTTTTAGTTTGCTTGATAAATTCCAGCCCGAATATATTGTGAATTTCGCAGCGCAAAGTGAAGTCGGCCCGAGCTGGTCAACGCCCTGGCATTGGTTTGAAACCAACGCCGTCGCGCTTTCACATCTCATTGACCGTTTTAAGAATGCCAGTTATCTCAAAAGCTATGTGCATATTTCGAGTCCAGAAATTTACGGGTCATGCCAAGGCGTTGTGAAAGAAGATTCTTCCTTTAACCCCAGCACGCCCTACGCGGCTTCAAAGGCGGCGGCGGATTTGCTTTTGTTTTCCTATTTTAAAAATTATAAATTTCCTTTAGTTATTGTCCGCGCAACGAATGTCTATGGCGTGGGCCAGCAGCTTTTTAAAATTGTTCCGCGCACGGTGATTTCCATTAAATCCCGCCGGCCTTTGGAACTTCACGGGGGTGGCAAAGTCATCAAGTCATATATCCATATCCGCGATGTTTCTCGAGGAGAATTAGCCGCGATGCTTCATGGACAACCGGGCGAAGTTTATCATTTCTCACCGCAGCGGGGAATCACAGTGCGGGAAGTTGTTGAAACAATTTGTGCCCGCATGGGCGTTGATTTTTCAACTTCCATCAAATCCGTCGAAGAACGTTTGGGCCAGGACAACGCGTATGTCATTGATTCCTCGAAGGCGCAAAAAGAATTTGGCTGGAAGGTTGAAGTCCCTTTAGAGGAAGGGATTGATCAAGTGATCGAATGGATTAACCGCAACTGGGACCGCATTGAGCAATTGCCGTTTGAGTATATTCATAAAGAGTGATTAATATCTTATGATATCGAGAGAAAAACCAACTGTCTTTATTCTTTCAATTAGCAGCGACATTGGACTTTTTCTGGCCAGGAAATATTTGGAGAGGGGCTGCCGTGTCATCGGAACATATCGTTCTCCAGAAGCTCTTGTCGAATTAAAAGCGTTAAAAGGTTGCGAACTCTTTCAATGCGATATTAGCCGGAAAGATAATGTGGATGAGTTAGTGCAATCTCTTAAAAGACTGAATGTACAGTGGCATACTTTCATTTCTTGCGTCGGGTATTTGCTCCCGGTTAAACCTTTTTTTAACGCGAGCTTTGAGGAATGGGAACAATCTGTTTTGATCAATTCCATCGATCAATTGCGTGTCTTACATAAACTTTATCCTTTTTGTGATCAAAGTAAAACAGCGAATGTCGTTTTTTTCGCCGGTGGTGGCGCCAACAACGTGACAATCAGCATGTCCGCTTATGCGGCGGCTAAAATTCTATTAATGAAAATGTGTGAACATTTGGATGTTGAGAATAGTAACATGAAATTCTTTATGGTTGGGCCGGGTTGGACCAAGACAAAACTGCACGAAGTCATTTTAAAGACACCGGGCGTCGATCAACATAAATATCAGCAAACCAAAGAATTCATGGAAACAAAACAAGGGACTGCGCTACAGGAAATTTGTGAATGCATTGACTGGCTTTGTGAACAGGAAAAATCTGTTGTGAGCGGCCGCAATTTTTCTGTTGTCCATGACCCTTGGCGCATTGAAAGCCGGGAAGATCTCCTTCAAGCATTGAAAGCAGAACCTGAAATGTATAAACTCCGTCGGTACAACAACGATTTTCTTCAAAATATTGAAAGTGTTTATGGGGAAGTCCAAAAAATTAAGCCAGCAAGAAGCGTATAGACTCGGTACAGATTATCAGTTTGTCGACTTAATTGAGCTGGGACCGTGGTCGTCTTACAGCCTGCTTAACGACCCTAAGCATATGGGTTTTGTTTTGGCCCGTTATAAATTTTGCGCCAAGATGTTGGAAGGAAAAAAGAAGGTCTTGGAAGTTGGTTGCGGTGATGGATTCGGCGCGCCAGTTGTTGCGCAGGCCGTTGGACATTTGGTTGCGATCGACCCCGAAGCCCGCCATATTGAAGGCAACAAACGGAGGCTGGCTAAAATTAAAAATATTGAATTTAAGCATATGGATATCTGCCACAGTCTGCCCGACGGAGAATTTGACGGCATTTTTTCAATCGATGTCATTGAACATTTGGACAAACCGCTTAATAAGAAATTTATGGAAAATCAGCGTGACTTGCTTAACGACGACGGTGTTTGTATCATCGGTACCCCCAACATTACCGCGAATAAATACGCTTCACCGCGCAGCCGCGTTCAACACATCAATTTAAAAAGCCATAAAACGTTACGCATGCAGATGGAAAAATATTTTAGGAACGTTTTTATGTTCAGCATGAATGATGAAGTGTTACATACAGGCTATGCGCCGATGGGGCATTATATTTTTGGAATGGGAGTCGGGGTTAAGAAAAGTAGAGAGTAGCAAGGAGCGAGGAGAGAGTGCCATTAGCTGACTCTCTACTTTCTCCTCTCTACTCGCTCCTTTAAAAGGAAGTACACAAATGAAGCTTTCTGATTTCATTGCTCAATTTCTCGTCGATCAAGGCATTAAACATGTCTTCATTGTCTCCGGCGGAGCGATCATTCATTCGATTGATTCCATCGCGCGGCATCCGGACATTGATTACATTTGTGTCCAGCATGAACAAACCGCCGGCGCGGCTGCTGAGGCTTATTCGCGGATTTCAGGAAAACTTGGGACCGCCATGGTCACAAGCGGACCGGGTGCGACCAATTTGACGACGAGCATTTGTAACGCTTACTTTGATTCTGTACCCGCGCTTTTTATTTGCGGGCAAGTGACGACCTTCCGACTTAAGTCCAATGAAGTAAGACAAAAAGGTTTTCAAGAGACAAACATTGTTTCCATTTTTCAATCGATTACTAATTATGCCGCTCAAGTTTTGAATCCTTTAGACATCAAGTATGAACTTGAAAAGGCCGTTCATTTAGCGACGATCGGCCGGCCAGGGCCGGTTGTGCTGGATATTCCTGACGATATTCAAAGAACGGAAATCGATCCCAAATCGTTGCGTTCATTTTTTCCTCATGCTCCTCAGAATGCCCGCAACATTCAAAAAGAAATTGAAAAAATCGACGCTTGGATTAAAGAGGCCCAGCGTCCGGTTTTAATTTATGGCGCTGGCATCAGAATCGCCAACGCGATCACTGAGGCGCAGGCGTTCGCGCGGCATTATCATCTGCCGGTACTTTTAACTTGGAGCGCTAAAGATATTATGATCTTCAACGATGATTTGAATTTCGGCGGACTGGGCGTCTGCGGTCCGCGCGCCGGAAATTTCGCCGCGCAGAATTCGGATTTGGTCATTGCGATGGGAACACGTCTTTCGCAAATGGTCACCGGCGGAAAACAAAGCCTTTTTGCGCCCAACGCCAAAAAGATTATGATTGATTTAGATAACGGCGAACTTAACAAATTCAACGCCCACGATTTTACATTAGATTTAAAAGTGGCCTGCGATCTTAAACGATTTTTTAAATCCTGGTCGGCTCACATCAAAGAAAAAGAACCAGACGCATTTCTTTCTTGGCGCAATCAAATTAAACAATGGCACAAGCAGTATCCGGTTTGCCCGCCGCCAAAATATAAGAGAACAAAAGACGTCGACGGCCATGTCTTTGTGAAAGAACTGTCTCATCAACTGAAGGAAGGCGATGTTATTATTGCCGACACCGGCGCTAACATTGCTTGGACGCTACAGGCCATTGAAATAAAAAAAGGCCAAAGACTTTTCTCGGCGTGGAATCACACGCCGATGGGTTATTCTCTGCCGGCAGCGGTTGGCGCCGCGTTGGCGGGGCGCAATCAAGAAGTTATCGCCTTGATTGGCGACGGCGGTATGATGATGTGTTTATATGAATTAGCCACGATTAAGCGTTATCAATTGCCCGTTAAGGTTTTTATTTTTAATAATCGAGGCCATTCGATCCAAAAACAAACAATCGACACCTGGCTTCATTCGAACTATGTGGCTGTTAATGAAGAAACGGGTTTAAGTTTTCCTGACTTTGTTAAGCTCGCTGAATCTTTCGGTTTGCCGGCGACCACAATTAGTAATCATTCACATATTAAGGAAGTGATTCGTCAGACGTTATCGATGGCTGGGCCAGTTGTTTGTAATGTTGAAATTGATCCAGACCAGAAGATTGAACCGATGCTGAAATATGGCGCTGGGCTTGAAGATTTGGATCCTAAAATTGCCGTCGAGGAATTAAAAGCCGTCATGAGTGTCTCTACTGCTCAAGCCAATGCGTCAAAAGACGAGGCGCTGATTTCCTCTAATAAAATAACAATTCACTAATGCTGACCCAAACCGCTTACCGTATTATTCAAACCCGACAGCAGTGCGCTGTTTGTGAAAGTTCCAATCTGGAAACGGCCATCGACTTGCCTGATCTTCCATTAACCGGAAGATTTTCCAAACAACCGATGGTGGTGAAACCGCAAGGCATTGGGCAGAAATTATTGTTTTGTGCAAATTGCGGCCATGCGCAGGCAGCTTTCCAAGTCGATCCGTCGGCATTATATGATGAGACGTATAGTTTTCGAACTTCCCAAAGTACAACCGCAAAAAATGGAACAGCGTTTTTCCTTAATACACTTAACGCGTTGGTCGGAGAAAAACGTTTTCAATGTGTTTTAGATGTCGGCTGTAATGATCTTTATCTTTTGAATCAGCTAAAAGACAGAGTTGAGATTTGCGTCGGAGTAGATCCTATTTGGCGGGGCCAAGAAGCTGGAGTTTCAAAAACAAATTTTACAGTGATTGGCAAATCGATTGAAGAGATGGATTTTAGAAAAGATTTAAAAGTGCGGCCGGATTTGATTGTTTGCCGGCATACACTTGAACATATTTATAATCCTAGCGCTGTTTTGGAAAATTTATTTAACATTGCCGCCGACGGAGCGGTTTTTTTGTTCGAAGTGCCTGGCTTCGACGGGTTGCTTGAGCGTTTACGCTTCGATCAAATCTTCCATCAGCATCTGCAGTATTTCTCGTTGTATTCGTTTTTACGGATGATTGAAAAATCCGGCGGCTGTTATCTTGGGCACCGGGAAAATTATCATGACTGGTCAGCGCTTTGTATTGGATTTAAGAAGGAAAAGACCTCCGGCGTTACAAAGACGGTTAAGAAACATACGTTGACCGAGATTAAAAAACGTTATGGTCTATTCCAGAATCAAATACGCACCGCTGGCGAAACCTTAGATGCGTTAAAAACTGAAGAAGTTTACGGCTACGGCGCTGCTGGAATGCTACCAATTTTAAGTTATCATCTCAACAATGACTTGTCTGATTTGGTTTGCGTTCTCGATGATGATTCAGCCAAAGAAGGTTGGTCATATTGGAATCTGCCTTTGAGTATTCAAAAGCCGGATAAAAATTTTGATTGGGAACACAAAAATATTTTTCTGACAGCCGTTGATAACGCCGGATCGATTTTAAAGAGGCTGCTCTTGAATCGTCCTCGTCGGATTATTTATCCATTTAATATAATTTAATTTTGTTATGGATCTAGGAATTAAAGGAAAAAAGGCATTAGTGACGGGCGCCGGACGCGGTATTGGCCGGGCGATTGCCAAAGCGTTGGCAGGCGAAGGCGCCTTGGTGACAGCGGTGTCGCGGACCGAAGATGATCTCAATAAACTTCTTGATGAAATCGGCGGTCAATCAGTGGGACATCGCACAATCGCGATGGATCTTTTGCCGCCGGGTGCGCCGACAAAACTTCTTAAAGAACTTCAGGAATCTGGTTTTTATCCACTTGATATTGTTGTACATAATTTGGGCGGCACATTTGATATCCGGGACCCGTTTTGTCCGCTCGATGATTGGCGGAAATTGTATCGTCTGAATTTTGAAATTGCGGTTGAGTTTAATTTAACCATTTTGCCCGAGATGCAAAAGCGCAAGTGGGGACGGATTGTTCATATCTCCTCGATCTCCGCTTTAGAAAACCAAGGACCGGTTCCCTATTGTACTGTTAAAGCGGCGTTGACGGCTTATGTGCGCAGCATGGGCGGTGTGGTTGCGCCCGACGGCGTTGTAATGTCAGCGGTTTTGCCCGGCGGTGTTTACACGGAGGGCGGCGATTGGGAACGGATGGTTAAAAACCGTCCGGAGCATGTTGAAAAGTTTTTAAAAGAACGCCAGCGCATTGGGCGTTTCGGCCGGCCGGAAGAAATTGGAAATTACGTGGCGTTTCTCTGCTCCGAACTCGCCTCATTTAACACCGGAAGCATTGTGCCTGTCGACGGCGGGCAAGGGAGAGGATATTTTGGACAGTAGAAGTTGTTATCAATCAGAATTGTTTGGATTTTATAGATCTCGTTATGGCCTTGGATTTAGGAAGTTTTAAAAAAGCCGTTGGATCGCTTGAAAGAGCCTTGCAGGTGGCGTGTTCTCCACAAAAAATGGCTGGATTAGACAAGGACCAAAAAGAAACAATCCGAGCGGGCGTTATCCAGAATTTTAAATTTACGTATGAATTGTCCTGGAAGTTTATGAAACGCTGGCTTGAACGCAATCTCGGCTCAACTTATGTCGATGGGCTTTTCCGTCGGGAATTATTTAGATTATCTATTGAGCATCAATTAATTAACAATATTGAAAATTGGATGGTGTACCATGAAGCGCGCAGCCAAACCGCGCATACCTACGATGAGATAAAAGCGCAAGAGGTCTTTGAGACCGCCCAAGGGTTTTTAAATGACGCCCAAATATTGCCCAAAAGTCTTGAGACCAAGAATGATTAACGTTCACGCTAAAAATTTAACAGCGGTAAAAAAGATTTTAGACCAATATCTTCCTGGGATTGAAGTTTGGGCTTTTGGTTCGCGTGTCGGCGGCCAAGCCAAATCATACTCGGATTTGGACTTGGTTATTGTTGGAAAAAGTAAAATTGATCGTGTGGCATGGGTTCGTTTAAAAGAGGCCTTTGAAGAATCCAAACTTCCTTTTCGAGTTGATCTCATCGATTGGAACAGTATATCGACGGATTTTCAGAAAATTGTTACGCAGAATTACGAAATACTTCAAAGTGGAAAAAAATCATAAAACAACAATAGTGGATCAGGAGACCTGGCGCATTCACAATTATTTACGCCGACGGATCGTTGATATGGTCGTTGAAGGACGCGACGGACATATCCCGAGTGCGTTTTCTATTTTGGATCTCGTTACTCTTTTGTATAAATACTATTTAAAATTTGATCCCACCAAACCGCAATGGCCGGAGCGGGATTATTTTATTTTAAGCAAAGGCCACGGGTGCTTGGCGTTGTATGTGAATTTGAAAGAGCATGGATTTATTACCGAGGAGGATTTGAAGAAATTCTGTAAGGCTGACGGCATTCTAGGTGAACATCCGGATTCGACCAAGGTGCCAGGGGTTGAAGCCTGCACAGGTTCTTTGGGCCACGGCATTTGTTTTGCCGTCGGGCTGGCGCTCGGATTGCGCATTCAAGGACAAAACAATAAGATTTATGTTTTAGTTGGCGACGGCGAATGTCACGAAGGGACCGTGTGGGAAGCGGCGAATATCGCGAACAATTTACAATTGGGAAATCTTTGTGTCATCGTTGATTGGAACGGTTCAGCCGCGCAATTGATGCCGCGTGATGACTTGCCGTCGAAATGGCGGGCGTTCGGCTGGCAGACGCGCGTGATTGACGGCCATTCTTTGAAAGAAATTCACGGCGCATTTAATGCTACGGAATTCCGCAGTGAAGGCTCTCCGTCGGTAATTCTAGCCAAGACAATCAAAGGAAAAGGTGTTCCGATGCTGGAAGGCCACGGCAGCTGGCACCACCGTATTCCAAATGAGCAAGAATATAAAGTGATTATGGAAGCCTTGACTTAACCACCCCAACCCCGGGGGTTGAGGTGGTTTTTGAGTTAATTCGAGAGAAGATTATGTCAAAAGATATCCGGCAACAATTCGCCGACACAATGCTTGAAGTGGGACAGGAAGATCCGTTGCTCACTGTTCTCGTCTCAGATATAAGTCATTTTAAATTACAGCCGTTTGCCAAAGCTTGTCCGGGACGATTTTATAATATCGGAATTTGTGAACCAGCAATCGTCAGCATGGCCGCGGGATTATCCAAAGCCGGATTGCATCCTGTTGCGCACACAATCACGCCTTTTTTAATTGAACGCTGTTTTGAGCAGATTAAGCTGGATTTTTGTTATCAAAACCTAGGAGGAAATTTAATTTCGGTTGGCAGCGCTTTTGATTACGCTGGTTTAGGCTGTACACATCATTGTTATAATGACTTCGCGATTTTAAAATGTTTGCCAGGTATTAACCTATTTTACCCGTCGAGTGCGCTTGAATTTGACCGCTTGTTTCGTTTGAATTATAAAAATGGCCACTTGAATTATTATCGTCTCCCTGCCCAAAGCCATGGTCATGCGTTTGATGCAAAAGAGATTACGCATGGTTCTGGAATAAAGATCACGCCAGGAAACGATTTGACAGTTGTCGTCACCGGCCCGCAACTAAAAAATGTGCTGGAAGCCTGTACAGTTCTAAAACGAGAGGGCTGGGATCCGGAGGTGATTTATATTCATACGATCCATCCTCTGGATGAAAATATGATTTTGGAAAGTGTCCGTAAAACGAGGCATGTGCTAGTTATCGAGGAACATATTTTTCACGGCGGGCTGGCGCACACGATAAAATCTCTGTTGCAAACGCCCAATGACATTCAACTAACCTACCTCTGTATTCCTCCCGAATTTTTGCGCGGTTATGGGACTTATGAAGACCAATGCCGGCGCATTAATTTGACGGCCCAGGGTATCGTCGCAAAAATTAGAAAAGATTTTAAAAGAAGAATGGTTTCGGCATGAAGGAATTACGCGCCTACCTGACAAATCAAGAATGGCGAACGTGTGGCTTTGTGTTATTAAGTTGTCTTGTGTCATTTTTGATTATGTGTTTAATGCTTCCCGAGGTTTATGTTTTTTGTCGGTATAGTTTCATTCGGTTCAGTGATACAGGTTTGAATTATCAAGGCGTTTTTGCATTGTTGACCAACTTTTATCACGGCGGAATCGAGTTATGGAACAGTTATGATCAGATGCCTTACGCTTTTCAGCATTTGGTCGCCGGCATTTATAATTTTATGAACATTGCGGTGGCGGCCGCTTATATTTTATTCCATCGGTTTTTTGAATCGCCGGCGGTTGCTTTTCATGTCATTTACACATTGGCCTATCATCTCTCCGCATTTTTCTTAAGGGCCTTCGGCGCTTACCTGTTGGCCACGCATTTTACGTCGAGAAAATCGATCCTCTTTACCGGTTGTATATTAATTAATACGATTTTGATTCCGCATTTTCATTTAGGTTTAAATACAAACGCGTTGTTCAGTTTTTTCCCATTGATGACACATTTTATGCTGAGGTTCTTTGAAAAATTTGAACTGAACGATCTTTTACTTGCCATAACAACGTACACGCTGGCTGCAGCGACGACGCCTTTGGTATCAGTCAGTTATTTTTATCTCGGAAATCATTTTGTTCTATTAATGTGCATGAGCTGGGCGTTGGTTAAAAACTGGAATCAAATTTTGAAAGCTTTACAGAAACCCAAAGTCCCGCTGAAATGGCTCAGAAACCGTTTCAATGGACGGGTTGTATTAAAAATCGCGCTGGTTCTGTTCCTGTGTTTAGTGATTATCTTGCCAAGCGCTTACATGCTTAAAACAAATTATAAGGACTACGAATGCGATCAAGCACACAGCCGCTTCAACAATATGCTGAGTATCAAAGCTTATTTCGAACGCAGTCTTTATTTTGCGCCTAAGGAAGAATTTTTGTGGCGATTGGTTGATTATACGCGCAACAATTGGACTTTTTCTTGGGTTTACGTCGGGTATTTGATGGTGTTTCTTTTGGGAGCGGGATTAATTTTAAGCGCGGACAGCCGCAAATATATTTTCTTTGGGTCGATTTTTTCCTTTTGGTTAATCAACAGCCCGAGGATGTCCCATAGCTGGACGGATATTGGACATTGGATTAACGCGCTCACCAATCCTTTTAAATTTGCGGCCAATACCTTTCATATGGCCGGGGCGCTGCAGATGTGTTTTGTCATGTACCCTTTGTTGATCATCGGCCTTGAGGCTTTTTATAATTTGGTTCAAAAAAACTACACGGCAGATTATAGGCGCCGGGTTCATTTGTTAATTATTTTTTTGGCTGTTTTTTGTTTGTGGATCTGGAACGATGTCGATTTAGAAATCAAAACTTATGTGTTCCGGGCGACATTGGGATTTGCGTTGCTTTTATTATTTTTAAAGGTTGAGAAATATTCTGTCCGACGGAGGGCGCTGGCGGCGCTGTTTGTTGTCGGGTTGGTCTTTGTGGGCGATTGGCATGGGATGCGGGTTTATTTAAAAGATACAATGAACCAAGTTTTTATGAAGACACATCGTATCCGTAATTTAGAGAAAGCAGGCTATGTGGATTTGGATTACCGGAACCCGGAAGTTTTTCCGCGGCGTCTTTATTTTTCGAATTCGTTCATCGGACAGGTGGATAATTTTTTGCAAGCGGATGCGATCGGAATGCAGGGGATCTATTATGAATACACAGATTTTTACAAATATTTTATGCCGGTCAACAATTACAAACCCCGGCACAAAGCTTACGCACATTGGCCAGGTAATAGTAAGTCGAATGTTTATTATCCTTTTGAATTGTGGCCGGGCGATAAAGATATGCTTAATTACGTGGCCCGGGACACGCGGCTGATTTTTGAGGCGCGGTCGGGCGTGCCTTTTCATGAAAATCTGTTTCATGACATTCTAAATCACCGGTGGGACCGTCAAGTCATCATGGTTCACGATGTTCTTCCCGGCGAGATTCCGGCGGAAGTTTTTAAAAATAATTTGCCGGAGAAAGTTGACCCGCCCATTGCGGATGATTTTAAATGGCATATTGCCAACATCGCATTGAACTCAGCGCAGAAATCGGAAGAACATTATGACGCTGTTGAATACACGTTTCCTTTGCCAAAAAGTTTTCCAGACCATTTAACCAGCACAATTTTTACTAATGACCGGGGATTGCTCAGGGTTTTTGTATTTCAAAAAGATCAGAAAGATCAGCAGATTGAGTTAACGATTGCGCAAGGAAGGCTCGTGGCGCCTTTTACCTTTGATGTACGTAACATGTATCCAGATAAGTTGAGCGTTATGCTTCCGCGCGATTTTCAACCATCGGATGGATTGGTGCATTTTCTTTTCTGGTCGGGAGCGAAGGCAGGTTTGGATGAAATCTGGCGTAATGAAAATGACAACTTTGGTTTTAATTATATAGCTTCGGAAAACGGGTGGTTGGTTTTGCATTATCCGTATGATGATAAATGGAAAATCACGATGGACGACAAACCCGTCAAATTCTACCGCGTTAATAAAAGTTTTATGGGCTTTCCAATAACTCAGGGAGAACACCGCATTTTATTGCGATATTGGCCCAACACGATTTTGCGGCCTTTGATTTTTGTCTCAATTGTTTTTTATTTGTTGGCGCTGCCAGCAGTTATCGGTATTGGGATGCGTCGAGAAAGAAGGATAGAAGTTATGGTGAGGGAAGGGCGGCCTTCGGAAATTTACGATCCGGGGCCGCCCAACTCGTCGCCATTTAAGCCCATCATGACAAACCTAAAAGCACCTGAAGGAGATTTCTCATGGTCCAGCCGCAAGTTGATTTAGATCACGACGTTTTAGAAAAATACAAAAAAGACGGTTTTGCTATTATCAAACTTTATAACGACAATGAAGTGGCTGTACTTGAAAAGTTTACTTCACAGTGGCTCTACCGTCTTCTGGCGCCTTGGGTCAAAGGCCGCGAAGCCGAATTCCCTTTAGACAAATATCACGTTTGGTCAAAAACACTCCAAGTGGACCATGGCCAGCTTTTCCGTGCGCAAAATCGTTATATGTCTCCCGAACTGATAATTGAAAAAACGGTTTTGAATTCTAAGGTCGATGAATTTATGCGTTTGATCGGCTGGCCCGATTATAAAGTGCGTGATGAAGGGTTAGGCTGGATAGGTTTTCGTTTTATCCGTCCAGGTGTTAATGATGGTTATCCTTTTTCGCGCAAAGCCTGGGGCTACGCCAAAAATTGTGTGTCCTGCTGGATCCCAATCATTGGCCATAACCCCAGCGAAACCTTGCGTCTTATACCGGGTTCGCACTTAAAGGAATACGAAAGTTTCTTACCGACGGACCAAAAATTCACGCGCGGCGAATACCGCCTGGCCCAAAAACCAGAAGACCATGAAATCTACAGCCCGGCCTTAAAAAAAGGCGAGGCCATATTTTATGATCATATGACATTGCACAGCGAAGATGTCATTAAAAGTTCTGTAACTCGACTCAGTCTAGAATTTCGGGTCGTTCAAACCTCCCCAACCCCGGAGGTTGGGGAGGTTTAACCATCCCAACCTCCGGGGTTGGGGAGGTCAGCCATGCATTACAGGTTATTAGGGAAGTCATCCTTAAAAAGTTCGGTCGTCGGCATTGGCGCTTTGCATTTCGGTGTCTTTGTTAATGCTCTGGGCGTTGAACAAATTATCCACCGGGCGATTGATTTAGGAATTAATTTAATCGACTCGGCGCCTCAATACGGCCAAGGACAGGCGGAAAATTTTATTAATAAAGCGATCTGCGGCCGTCGGAGTAAAGTTTTTCTAACCAGCAAGGTTGGATTAAGACCCATTAAAGACGCCCAAGGCCGTTTTGGTGTTGAAACGGTTCCGTTAACCGCTCAAATCATCCGTCAAACAATCGAAAATAGTTTGCGTGCTTTAGGAACGGATTACATTGATCTTTTTCAAATTCACGCGTTTGATGAGGAGACATCGTTTGAAGAAACGTTAAAGACGCTCGATGATCTTGTAAAAGAAGGAAAGGCCCGCACCGTCGGGTGCTGCAATTTGGAACATTCTGAACTTTTAGCGGCCTTTCAAGTGAACCGTTCGCACGGATGGCCAGGATTTGTTTCCTGTCAGATGCATTACAACTTGATCGAACGGCGCGCCGAAGACCAGATTATTCCTGTCTGCCAAGAATTAGAAATAACACCGATCGCCTACCGGGCATTGTGCCGCGGCATTTTGACCGGACAATATAAAGTTAACGAACCTGTTCCGCAAGAAAGCCGCGCCGCGACGAGTTATCGTGTGGCGCGCTGGCTTGAACCGCAAACATTATCAGTCATCGAAGCTTTAGAAAATTTTGCCGCCGCCCGCGGGTACTCGATGGTGCAGTTATCTTTGGCCTGGTTATTATCACGGATCCCGAAAGCCATGGCTGTTGTCGGCGTGCGCAATCTTGAGCAACTCGAATCCTGCGTCAAAGCAACACAGTGGTTGTTAGACGACCAGGACCTAAAAGAAGTTGATGCGATCATTGACGAATTTGGCCTGACCGCTCAAGTGCGTCAAAGGCCTGAGACATTTCTGGAAAAATGAATTCTTATCCTGAATTAAAGGGGAAAGTTGTTGTGATAACCGGCGCTGCGCACGGGATTGGCAAAGCGTTGGCCATTGCTTTCGCCGAGGCGCACGCGAAGGTCGTGATTGTTGACATTGACCGTCGGGCAGGCGAGGCGTTGTCACAGAAATTGCAAAGAAGCGGTTTCGAATCGCTTTTCATTTATACGGATTTGAGAAAAGAAGAGCAGATCAAAAAGGCCGTTCAGTTA
This sequence comes from uncultured Planctomycetales bacterium, assembly GCA_964612665.1. Classification (GTDB taxonomy): domain Bacteria; phylum Omnitrophota; class Gorgyraeia; order Zapsychrales; family JAHFFX01; genus CAZTCI01. Next base: position 194,744 of record CAZTCI010000004.1, read on the forward strand.
ACTAAAAAGCATTTTAAAAGAATCGATGTCATCATTAACAACGCCCGGCCAAGATTGACTAAATTAACTCTGGGCGCTGGTTTAAAAGAATGGGACGCCGCGATGGATGTTTTATTGAAAGCTCCCGCCATGCTTGTCCATTATGCTCTTTCAGAATTAATCAAGAATAAAGGCCAGATTATTAATATGACATCGACGAATTCCTTTTCTGTTTCTCAACAGCCGTTAGTCTATCATGTGGCCAAAGCCGGGATTGTGCAAATGACACGGTATTTGGCTTATGAATTTGGGCCGCAGGGTTTACGGGTCAACGCCATTTGCCCAGCGCTCGTCGATGTTCCCGATGAAGCTAAACCCTCTTTGACGGCTGATCGAGAAAATGAAGAAGTCATCAAATCAATCGTTCCGCTGCAAAGAGCCGCCAAAGTTAAAGAGATCGCTCAAAGTGCGCTTTTTTTATGCAGTGAACAGTCTTCGTATTTGACCGGACAAGTGCTTTTGCTTGACGGCGGATTGATGCTGGGCGAGCCTTTCCGTCTGGCGCGAAAAACATTTCTTAAAGGTAAACACCCAAATCATGTCTAACGACATCTCTATTATCGTTCTAGCTTTCAACGAAGAAAAGAATATTGAATCCGCCATCGACAATGTCATCCAAGCGATTAAACCTTGCGTGTCTGATTATGAAATTCTCGTCGTTAACGACGGCAGCCGGGACACCACAGGGACTTTGACGGAAGCAAAAGCCAAAGAGAATCCCAAAGTAAAAGTCATTCACAATGAAGTCAACCGCGGCTATGGTTACAGTTACCGTCGGGCGCTAGCCTTGGCTTCCAAAACTTATGCCACAACTTTTTCGGGCGATAACGACATGACGGCGGAATCGTTGCAAAATCTTTTGGCGGCAATGGGAACCGCTGATGTGATTTGTAATTATTATGATCCAAAGACAAACCAGAGAGGCCTTTTAAGAAAAATGTTATCCAAGTCGTTTGCGTTTTTTATTAATACACTTTTTGGTTTGCATTTGAAATATACAAACGGCTCTTGCCTGTGCCTAGTTGAGACGCTGCGCCAATTAGCCTTAAAGTCCGACGGGCTTGCGATCAATACGGAAATTCTTGTGAAGCTATTAAAGTCAGGCTGCAGTTACAAAGAAGTCCCTTTAGATCATATTGGACGCCATTCAGGAAAATCAACAGCATTGACCTTGCGTAGTTTAAAGATGGTATTGAGGACGATCAGCATTTTAATCAAAGATGTTTATTTGTCACCGTCCGTTAAACAAGAGAGTGCTGTTTCTTGCCTATGAGTATCAAGAAGCCCGACATAAATAATTGGCTGGTCATGATCGTCGGTCCTATTATCTGCTCGGCATTTTTGATGCTTTTTATTTTCCCCGACCGGCTTTGGTTCCACCATGTGAGTTTTATCCGCAATTTGGATTTGGAATTTTGTTACGAAGGTGTTTTTACGCTTTTGTATAATTTTTATCACGGCGGGATCCAGCTTTGGGATGTTTATGACCAGATGCCGCTGGCGTATCATCATTTGGGCGGCGGACTTTATACGTTTACTAATGTCGCCCCGGCGTTTGTTTATGTTGTTCTTTCCCCGCTCTTTCAATCCTCCGCTGATGCTTTTCAGGTGATTTATTCGGTTGCTTTTGTTTTGTTGCCTTTTTTTTTGAGAACGGCAGGAGCGTTTTTGATCGCGCGGCATTTTAGCCGCAGTATACCGGTTGTGTTTGCGGTGTGTGTTTTATTTAACACAACTCTTGTGCCTCAATTGCATATGGGATTGTCGGCGGGAGATTGTTACAGTTATTTTCCATTGGTTATGTTTTTTATTTTACGGTTCTTTGAAAATTTTAAGCTGAATGATTTTCTTGGCGGGCTTTTGATTTTTGTGATAGCGATTGCTTCTAATCCGCTTGTAGGGCCGGGATATTTTTATCAAGGGTTACATTTTTTGATTTTATCGTGCGCGGTGTGGGCCTTAATTTTTAACCGGGAAGTTTTTTTCATTTTTGTTAAGAAAATTCCAACGCACCTTAAGGCCTTAGCGCAGGGAAAAGAAAATAATACTTTGTTTAAGATTGGGCTTGTTGGATTGCTGGCATTTATTATTCTGGCGCCGTCGCTGCACATGACTCTGTTTAATTGGCATGATTATGAGTTTGATGTCGAACATAGCCGATTTAATAGTGTTTTTAATATAGGCGCTTATTTTGACCGGCCTGTTTTTTTTGCCAAGCAAAGTGAGTTTTTGAAAAGATGGCTTGATTATAATCATAATGATTGGGGCAACACCTGGCTTTTTTTTGGATATGTTCCTTTATTCTTGGTTGTGGCTGGCATTTTGATGAGCAGAGATGACCGGAGATTTATTTTTCTATTAACGTTATTTTTTTTCTGGCTGATCAACAGTCCGCGACATTCATCGGGCTTAAGTGGGCTGGCGCATTGGTTGAACGCTCTGACGAATCCTTTGAAATTCTTGCCGCGGTCGTTTCATATGGTAGGCGCTTTTATGAGTTCTTTTATTTTATTACCGCTGACCACGATCGGCCTGCAGTCCGTCGAGGATACGATAAAAGACGCAGTAAATCCGCGCAGCCGTCTTAATATAGTGTTGACCGCCGGCGTGTTGGGTTTAATTGTGATTATGCTTTTAGGAAAGTTTGAACTGGAGATTAAACAATATCTGCTGCGGGCATTTTTGATTTCGATCGTCATTTTATATTTCTTGTGGCAAAAGCCGTGGGGCAGAATTGTTTCGGGAAGTGCGGCTGCTTTTTTGTTAGGCGTTATTTTTTTGATGGATTGTTATGGAAGCTATCGATACATTAAACAATTTGCCGACGCTGTTGTCATGACGCAGTACCAATTGAAAGGTTTGGAATCTAGCGGTTCGGTTAATTTAGATTACCGTAATCCCAAAATTTTACCCAGACGTTTTTATTTTACGATCCGGCCGTTAGGCTCGGTGCCGTATTATTTATCTCTGGACCCGGCGGGGATGCAGGGATTGTATTTTCAGTTCACGGATTTTCTAAAATATTTTCTGCCCATTGATAATTATAAACCCAGGCACATCGCTTACGCGAAATGGCCTGGGACCAGTCGAAAAAATACCGCCTATACATACGATCAATGGCCCGTTGACCAAGATATGTTGAATTATTTATTGAAGGACCAGAACCTTTTATTCTTCGCCGAAACTGCGGTCAGTCCTCGCAAAGACATTTATCGTGAGATTCTGGATCATCATATGGAAAGACAGGTCGCTGTTATTGAACCCCTAGCAAGCGATTCCGACGCCGTCATATCAGATCATCTTCCCGAAAATGTAGAGCCGCCCAAGCCCAAGAATATAATTATGAAATGGCAGCAGATCCCTTTAGCCGGAGCTGCCAGCACAAAGGAAGATTATAATTTTATAGAATATATTTTTCCTTTACCTAAAGATTTTCCCAATTATTTGGCTAGCACTGTATTCTCCGACGACCGGATCTTGACCCGCGTTTTATTAGGCCCGAAAAGATCTATTGAATTAACGCCAGCTCAAGGCAAATTAATCCGGCCTTTTACTTTTGATGTGCAGAACATGCAGAAGGGAAAGTTTTCGATCTTGCTTCCGAAGGGTTTTGCTGCCGATACAGAACCGGTGACACTTGTGTATATGGTGGACAATACTGGCGGGATTGGGAAAGTCTGGAAAAATGAGCCGGACAATTTCGGTTTTGATTATACAGCTTCTAAAAATGGTTGGCTTGTTATTCATTATCCTTATGATTCCAAATGGCGGATGACAGTGGATGACCGGCCGGTCCAGATATATCGTGCTAATAAAAGTTTTATGGGTGTTCCTTTAGAACGAGGGAAACACCGAATCTTATTACGCTATTGGCCGTCGACGATTTTAAGGCCTTTGATTGTTTTTTCTTTTGGGACCATGATTTTAACTTTGCTGGGTGTTATTGCGATAGGTATCCATGAGGAAAATTTGTATGCCCGAAATTGATTTACTGCAGAATTATCCAAGGACAAAAAGAAATTTAGAAGAAAGGGCTCAGCTTAAAAGTGAAGAAGACCGCGCGATTGCCCGGCGTTTTGGCAAAGAATTCTTCGACGGAGACAGGCGTTTCGGCTACGGCGGATTTACCTATCAAAGCCGGTTTTGGCAGCCGGTTGTGCCCGATTTTCAAAAGCATTATGGATTAACAAACAAGAGCTCAGTTTTGGATGTAGGATGTGCCAAGGGTTTTATGCTGCACGATTTTATGACGCTTATTCCAGGAATAAAAGTGGTTGGCGTTGATGTTTCGCCATACGCGATTGCAAATGCGATGGATGATGTCAAACCTTTTGTGCAGATTGCCGACGCCAAGCAGTTGCCCTTTCCGGACAAATCTTTTGATTTAGTAATTTCAATCAACACAATCCATAATCTTCCCTTGGAAGAATGCAAACAAGCGCTGCGTGAAATCACCCGCGTTTCGCGGAAACATGCCTTTATCACCGTCGATGCGTACCGCACGCCGGAAGAAAAGCGGCGGATGGACATGTGGAACCTGACCGCGCTGACGTATATGCATGTTGATGAGTGGATATCTTTATTTAGGGAAGTGGGATATCACGGAGATTATTTTTGGTTCATTCCATAGAGTTTGCCAGTTCTCCAGTTACCAGTTCTCCAGTTTTAATTTTCAAACTGGTTAACTGGCAACTGGAAAACTCGAGAACTGATTATGAAAACAAAAGCCGCCATTTTATACGAATTAAATAAACCGCTGATTATCGACGAGGTTGAAATCCCACCGCTTAAACGCGGGCAGGTATTGGTCAAGATTTTATTCAGTGGTATTTGCGGCGCGCAATATAACGAGATCATTGGATTGAAAGGGCCGGACCGCTTTCTGCCGCACTTGCTGGGTCATGAAGCTTCCGCGATCGTCGATAAAATTGGTCCTGGCGTGACAAAGGTTAAGAAAGGTGATTACATTGCCCTATCGTGGATTAAAGGCAAAGGGTTGGACGGTTTAAATACTCAGTATCAAAAAAACGGCCGCGTCATTAATGCTGGAGCGGTGACAACTTTTAGTGAATATTCGGTTGTTTCCGAAAACCGGGTGACTAAAATATCAAAACAGATGCCGCCGGATGTAGCTGCGATTATCGGCTGCGCGATTGTGACGGGATCAGGGATTGTTCATAACACTCTTCAGGTTAAACCTAAGACAAGTATTGCTATTTTTGGCGTTGGGGGAATTGGTTCGAGTGTGCTTTTGGCCGCGCGGAAAGCTGGCTGCCAGATCATTATTGCTGTCGATCTTTCTTCGACAAAACTTGAAGCAGCAAAAGAATTAGGTGCAACCCACACTATCTCAGCGGATGATCCAGAACTCGTTCAACGCATTAAAGAGATTCTTCCGTCGGGTGCAGATTATTCGGTTGATGCCTCTGGCGCCCGTAGAGCTATGGAAACGGCCTTTGAAATTTTAAACACCAAAGGCATCTGCGTTATTGCTGGGAATCTAAGTAAGGATGAAAAAATTTCCTTGCATCCTTTTGAATTGATCAAAGGCAAGCGTATCGTCGGGACTTGGGGCGGTGAAACCAATCCGGATAAAGATATTCCGAAATATGTCAGGCAGTATCTGGACGGCGGACTGCCGATCAAGAAAATGATCACTCACCGCTTCAAGCTGGATCAAATCAACGCGGCCTTTGAAACGTTAAAGAAAAAAGAAGCCGGCCGTATTGTCCTGGATATGACGCCGTAAGGAGGCCATGTTGGTTGAAAGTCTTTCAATTCTGATTCCGGCATTTAACGAGCAGGACAATATTGAAAAGGCGATCGAAAGTGTGTTGTACGCCGTCCAAGGGTTGGTCAAAGATTTTGAAATCGTTGTTATTGACGACGGAAGTACCGATCAAACAAAAAAGCTTGTCATTGAGAAGGCCCAAAAAAATCCTGCCATTCGTTTGGTTTCTTATCCGCATAATCAAGGCTACGGCATTGCTTTCCGACGGGGAATGGAAGCCGCTACAAAAATGTGTTTGACGACATTTCCCGGCGACAATGATATGTCCAGGGAATCTCTGCGCGACATTATTAAAGCGGGAGGCCAGGCAGATTTGATTCTCTCTTATATGCTGGCCAACCAAAAGCGCAGTCTTTCTCGACGGATGATTTCAAAATCCTTTGTGCTGGTGTCGAACACCTTGTTTGGATTAAAACTCCGTTATTATAATGGCGCGTTTTTGTGTCGTACTGACCTTCTGCAAAGAATTCCTATCAAATCAACTGGAATGACACTGCACGCCGAGTGTATTGTTCGCTTGATCAAAGCAGGTTGCAGTTATAAGGAAATTGCTTTTGAGCACACCGGACGAATGGCGCATGCTTCTAAAGCGTTGAAGCTCAAACATTGCTGGTCGGTGGTTAGAGCGATGGGCGTGTTATTTAAAGATATTCATTGGCTTTCCAAAAGAGGAAATAATTCTGGAGCTGGAAATAAATCCAATAAGCTGGATATCTCTGTCATTGTTCCTGCTTTTAATGAAGAAGGAAATATTAAGGATGCTATTAACAGCGTTCTTGGCGCGCTTGAGGGAATTACAGAGGATTATGAAATCATCGTAATTGACGACGGGAGCCGTGATCAAACCTTAAAGTTTGCTCAAGAATGCGCTGAATCAAATCAGCGTGTCCGCGTTTTTACCAATGGAACAAACAAAGGCTACGGTATTGTTTTTCAGTGGGGTGTTGCCTTGGCCACCAAGACTTATTTTACCTTATTTCCCGGTGATAATGATCTAGCGGCTTCATCGCTGCATAATGCCATGAAACAAATCGGCCAGGCCGAGATTATTACCTCGTATCCCGTCGCTAATCACCGCCGGTCATTATTCCGAAAGACCGTTTCCAAAACGTATGTGCTTTTGATTAACGGACTATTCGGTCTTGATCTTCGCTACTATAACGGCCCGTTTGTGTATAAAACCTCGGTGCTGCGTAACATTCCGATCCGGTCGACCGGTCTCGGCGTTTTATCTGAATGTTTAATTAAACTTTTGAAAAAAGGCTATAGCTACAAAGCCATTCCTTTTGAACATGTAGGGCGCAAATCGGATAAATCCAAGGCGTTTAGTTTGAAAGGGATCGTTTCGGTCGTCCAAACACTGTGTATTCTAATCAAAGATCTTCGTGACCAGAAAATAAACGGCAAGACTGTTTATGTGGATCGATCTTTTGATTCGTCGTCGATAAAATGAATGTATTCTTCAATATAATCCGCCGTCCTTGGAAATTACTGTTCCCGGTTTTATTGTGGCTTGTTGTTTTTCTCGATTTTTTGACCGGTAAAAACGTTATTAATCTGGACACCGTTCTAAGTTACGGGGTCGCTAAGTTTTTTGTTAATAATATTCTTAACGGTGTTTTTCCGCTATGGGATCCTTTTGTATATTTGGGTACACCTTTTTATAGCCTGGTTTTTTTGGGGCTTTTTAGTCCGCTTATTTATGTCATGGCTTTTCTGGTTTTGCTCGGGGTCAATTATTATGAATCTTACCTGATCTATTTATTATTAAATTTTTTTATAGGCTGTTTAGGGTATTACTTTTTGGCGAAGGAAATCATCGACGATGAAGACTTGGCCTTTTTCGCTTATACGGCGCTATTGTTTTCCGGAATGAGTCACATTGTTTTTTCTCAATTAAATATGCTGTTATTGTTTGTGCCCAGCGGCTGGTTCTTTTATTTTCTTCTGCGTTTTGCCAAGCATTTTCGTCATGGCGATTTTTTGGGCCTGACATTCAGCGTCATGATGATTTGTAATCATTATCTGCCGTTTCATTTCATAACGTTATTTTTGGTTTTTGGAATTGTTTTTATCCTCTTGTATTTTGAAAATTTTTTGAGATTTCTGAACAAGTTTATGCTTTTTTGCCGTGACAATACGGCCTTTGTTGTTCTTTGCATTTTAGGAATCACGGTGGCTTTAGGACCGGCGGCTCTGTACAAACTTGCTAACCGTCCGGACCAAATAGTTACTCCCGCCCGTCAGTGTATTAATAAAACACCGGAGGAATGCTATGCTTCGACGATGTATAACCAATCTTTATTAAGCTATAAAGAAACATCTGGAACAGGATCGCTGGGGGAACGGACGGATTTTGGGGATTTGTTTTTCCATTTAGACAAGATTAGCTATAGCAACGACAGTTTTTTTTATGTCTCGGTGTTTTGTTATCTGCTGATCATTATAGGAGCCATCGCCCGTTTTGACCGCAAAGTCCTTTTATTATTTTTAGTCGGCGCAGGGGTCTTTATCATTTCTCTGGGCCAATCCACGCCCGTACATCCATTTTTATGGGAACATGTTTTTTATTTTAAATCGTTCCGCAATTTCTTTTTCTTTATGGGATTTCTAATGCCGCTCGTTATTTTATTTAGTTTTGCGCAATTTAAACTGCTTATGGATGAGCTTAAAACATTGACTGGCCCGAGGAGAAAAGTCATTTTTGGTGGCATTGTCATCTTGCATATTCTTTTCCTGGCCTTTCTTTGGAGTCCTGACCAGAAGCTCAAAACGACTTTTTTAACGGTGTTAGGAAGCCTGCTGCTTTTTATCGGCTATTTTTATGAAATAAAAATATTAAAAACGGAATTAAATAAATTTCTATTGTTCGTTTTAATTGTCTTACAGCCGGTTGAGGTTTTTTATTTTTTTAATCAAAATGCCCGGCAATATTCCTGTGAACTTCCTCGTGAACATGTAAAACCGCAATTTTCTTTTAACCGCCCGGCTAATAATGTTGATCTGCCCTGCTTTGCCAAACTTTTCAACCGATTTGTTAAAGATTTTTGGTATGACATGCTTTTAAGTGATTCTACCGGCGCCATTGATATGCCAGGACAAATCACGCGCGGCGTTTTTCATCTGTCCATGTATTTACCTCATCCGAATTGGCAAGAATACGTGCGTTACAAATTTTTGGCTTATGACCGGGTCAAGCCTTTGGACAAAAGTCAGAAAGAATTGGCCGTTCTTCTCGATACGTTGAAAAATAAAGAAAACCTTATATTTATTGATCAGCCGGATACAAAAGTGCTAAACGCTTTTTCACCAGACCATTCGGTGATGGGAGCGCATTTCATAGCCGTTACCGAGCCCAATATGGGTTTTAATATTGAACATTATGATGCTAATTCTTTGAGATTTAAAACCAATGTCACAAGCGATATTATGCTGGTTTATACGCAAAGTTTTCATACCGGCTGGAAACTTTGGATCAATGGAAAATCTAGCAGGCTTTATAAAATTGATTATGCCTTTCAAGGCTTTTGGCTGCCCGCCGGAATGAATACGGTTGATTTGAAATATGAACCGCTGGGCGGAAGCAAAGTATATGTTTTAATAACGTTGTTTATTCAAGCTTTTTTTCTGGGCACAGTCATTCAACTTTATCGAGAAAAATTTAAATTAAACGCCATCGAAACATGAACGGTAAATCCATTTTTAAAAAAGTGCAAAGCCTAGGGCAAAGAGGCATCTTGTTATATGTCATTCTTTTTATGACGGCTTCAAGGTTTAACTGGCCGTTGGCCGCCAAACATCGTCTGGGTTATTTATGGGGAATTTTTTTGCAGAGCGACATGGCGAACTGGAACGATGGATTTCTTTTTTTCGAGAAAAAGATTGCAAAGAATCCCGACGAAGCGAGCGCTTATGCCGGGTTGGGCGTATCTTGTCTTTACTTAGGAAGATATGATGAGGCCGAAACGCTTCTTAAAAAAGCTTTGGATATGTCTCCGCAATTATATCCTTCCGTAAAAGAATTCTTAGCCGAGCTTAAACAAAAAAAACAAGGGTCTAATCAATGATGTCTTTGAATTTAAAAAAGTCTGGGTTCGCGGCCGCGGTTTTATTGGGCCTCATTGTGATCGGTTATGCCAACAGCCTGCATAATGCGTTTATGCTGGATGATTACATCATTCTTTTTGGCGAAAAAGGCGTAAGCAACAAGAATATCATTTCCTTGTTTGCGGCCCATCAAGGTAATTTCTACCGTCCCGTCGGGCATTTGTATATGATGCTTCTGTATGCTTTATTTGAAAACAACGTTTTGCCTTATCATGTGGCTAATTTATTTTTGTTTTTTATCGTGGTCTTTTTATTTTACTATCTGATTGAAAAAATTTCCGGCCATCAAGACCTTGCCTTGCTAACCAGCGCTTTGTATGCGGTTCATCCTATTAATAGTATGCTGATCAATTATGTGACCGCGACTGTTATAACGACTTTTGTTCTCATGAATGAACTTTGCATTTTAAGTTTTTGGTTATTTTTAGAACGCCGACAAAAAATCTTTTATGTGGTGAGCGTGCTGTTTTTTATCCTGGCTTTGTTGTCGCACGAAATGAGTCTAGCGATGCCATTATACTTGGCGGGAATGCTTTATTTTTTAAAGAGAGCTCCTCTCAAACGGATTGTTTTTTTGATCTTACCGTTTTTCTTATTGGCCGTCGTTTACGCTTGTTTGCGCATGAAATTCTTTAGTTTTAGCCGGGTGATTTTGGGAACCGATAAGGCGATCGAGGTTGGTGGGAGCTTTATTCCCTCGATTGCAACGCTGATCGCGTGGTATGTTACAAAATTGGTCTGGCCGTTTAAATTTCTTTTTCTCTGGACGGGGACGCTTGTTAAAACACAGCTTTTGTTAAAGACCTTCTTGTTTATCATCGCTGTGGGCGGGTTTTTATATGTTGTCTTGCTCCGATGGCGCGCGGGTCTGAAAGCTTTTTTGTTGTGGATCTTTGGCGCAGGATTTATTCCGGTTGCATTTTCCAGCTTTACTTATCTTCCTTTTCTTGGGCCGATCATCGAACCGCATTGGTTTTATTTTTCATCTATTGGATTTTTTGCGCTGGCCGCGTACTTATTTTTATCCTGGAAGGAAAAATTAGGTTTGAGAATTTGGATGACTGTGATTGCCAGTTTAATTGTTCTTAATATTTTCTTGCTGCGGGAGAATAATAAACTTTGGAAAGATCAAAAAACCTATTGTGAGTATTGGCTTAAATTAAATCCCCGACGCAATCTAACGCCTTACTATGGTCTGGGCAAAGCTTATATGAATAAAAAAGACTACGCGAAGGCCGCTTATTATTTTCAAAAAGGGATTGATGAGGTCAACTACAGCAATATTTTTGTTTTGTCTGATTTAGGTTATTGTTATTTGGCCCTAGGGAATGAGACCAGCGCCCAAAAAATGCTTGAGGCGGCGTTAAATGAAGATATCAATTATTCGTATACCTACCACTATATAGGATTGCTGGCGTTAGAAAAAAATAATCCCAGCGGTGTTGTTCAGGCTTTTTCAAAAGCTGTGCAACTCTATCCTAAACTATTTGGTTCTCTAGGAGAGTTGGCGCTCACTAACGAGGTACCGGGTATGACTGATCAAGTATGGGACCTTTATCGTCAGATAATCACACATGAAAAAAGTGAAGCGAAACGTTTGATTTATGATCCCATTCAATCGAGACAATGAAAGAGGCTACATTATGGAAAAAGTTAGTATCGATGATTTTAAAAAGTTTGAACTGATTGTCGCCCAGATTAAAGAAGCGAAAGAACATCCCAGCGCTGATAGACTTTATGTCCTTAAGGTCGACACGGGAAAAGAAGAAAAACAGCTGGTCGCTGGAATTCGTAAAGCTTACACAAAAGAAGAATTGGTTGGCCGTAAGATTATTATGATCAATAATCTTCAACCCGCGGTCATTCGCGGTGAAGAATCCAATGGCATGTTATTAGCCGCTTCGGATGAAAAAGGGATGTCGCTTTTGTCGCTGGATAAAGAGATTGCCGTCGGGAGTGTTGTCAAGTGATTGGGCTCAGCTTATAATCTATCCATGTTTGCCACCAAATACATAAAACTTTCAACCCGTGGTCACACGGACATCATTGACATCACACCACGCGTCAATGAGATCTTAACCGCGGAAAAAATTTCAGGCGGGTTGGTGACGATTCAAGTTTGCGGATCGACGGCGGCGTTAACAACTTGTGAATATGAGTCTGGCTTGATTAAAGATTTGAAAGAATTTTTTGAGCGTTTGATTCCTGAGGGGAAAGGCTATCATCACGACGCTGCTTGGCATGACGGCAATGGGCATTCTCATTTAAGGGCTTCGCTGGTCGGTCCTTCGCTGACACTCGCTTTTCAAAACCGGAAATTACTGCTGGGGACCTGGCAGCAAGTTATCTTAATTGATTTTGACAACCGAAAACGCGAACGCGAGCTGGTTGTTCAGATTTTAGGGGAATGAAAATGATGTTAAAACAGTTTGTTCCATCAATGGTTTGTCTTTCCTGCGACGGGTGCTGCCGTTTCAAAGAAAAAGACAGCACTTGGCGGCCTAAGGTGGCAGCCCAGGAAAAGCAATCGCTGGTCACGGCCAGCTTGGCTGAAAAGATTTTGATGAGAGATGTAGTCGCATCCGACGGGCGCATTGCGGCAGTTTCTTGCGGCGGATCAGCCGGACCGTATGTGTGTTCGTTTTTTGAAATGAAAGATAACACCTGCCGCATTTATAAATCCCGGCCGTTTGAATGCCAGCTTTATCCGTTTGTCTTAACTAAACAAGGGAAACAAAACGGCATCAGTGTGCATTTGAATTGTCCTTTTGTTCAAGAAAAAAGACAGACCGATGATTTTACTCGTTATGTTGAATATCTTGAGGGATTTTTTAAGACGGCCGTTATGACCAAATTTATTTCTGAAAACCCGTCGCTGATCGGTATTTATCCTGAATTTCAGGATGAATTAGAATTTCTATTTACCCTTCCTTAGATTATTCCAAGTCAAATCAACATGCCTGATTTATTAGAACACAAAGATTTGATTGAGCGTTTCTTAAAGAAATCAAAATGCCATTTATCGGCATTTTCTTTTGTGAATCTTTTTATTTGGCAGGATTTCTTTGAATTTGATGTCAAAGAAATTGAAGGAAAGCTTTGCGTCTTCGCAAGCGATTTAAGCGGAACATTTTTATATTGGCCGCCTTTAGGAGGCGAGTTGCGCGAAGCGTCGATCAAAGAATGTTTTCGGATTATGCAGCAAAAAAATAAAAACACAGAGGTTAGCCGCATTGAATGTGTGTTGCCGGAATTATTGATGAAATTTCCGGCTGAAAATTTTGTCTGCCGTCCGCGAGCCTATGAATATTGTTACCGTCGGAAAGATTTAGCGGAATTAAAAGGAAATGCTTTGAAGTCCCAAAGATCATCCTATAATCATTTTCTAAAGAATTACTGCCACGAATATTTACCGTTTCATCTGAATATGAGAGAAGATTGTTTAAGTCTTTACAGTGATTGGGCCCAAAATAGACAAGAGCGTTATGGTCAAGAAGATGTTTATCGGTATATGCTTGAAGATAATTACAAAGTCCATGAACGCGCCATGAGATTTTACAAAGAATTGGGGCTCATCGGTCGGGTTGTTATCACCGACGGTAAAGTTAGGGCTTATACGTTTGGCTATCCGTTAAATGAAGATGTGTTTTGTGTTTTGTTTGAGATTACACAATTGGATGTGAAGGGGCTGGCCAATTTTATTTTTTCAAAATTCTGTCAGGATGAAGCCTTGAAAGATTATTCATTTATTAACGCGATGGATGATTTTAGTATGGATAATGTCGGGGCTGTTAAGCGTTCTTTTCAACCGGTTATTTTGTTGAGCTCATATACGGTGGCAATGAAGAAATGATCGATGGGGCGGCTGCCGAAAATACAAAACAAGGGCAGCCGCCCGGCAACTTTACTGCCGCTCTATCAAGCCACATGAAAAACTTCGAAAACGCTGAATTCGTAATTTTTGACGTTGAAACAACCGGCCTTTCCCCGCGTTTAGGCGACCGCGTCATTGAAGTCGCGGCTTTGAAGATTAAAGCATTGAAAATCGTCGAGGTTTTTGAATCGCTGATTAACCCTGGACAAGAAATACCATTGACAGCCATGATTGTAAACGGCATTACTCCTGAGATGTTATCTGATGCGCCCCAAGCGGCGGAAGTATGGCCGGCGCTTCTAGATTTTCTAAGCGGTCGAATTATCGTCGGACACAACATTAAATTTGATTTGAGTTTTATCAAAAGCGAGGCGGCGTTATGCGGTCTTTCTTGGAACGAAGCAGGCCAATCCATTTGCACTGTCAAAATGGCCAAGGTTTTTCTTCCAGATCTCGGCCGGTATCCTTTATGGTTGTTGGCACAAATTCTTGAAATCGACAGCCCGCAGCTTCACCGCGCCTTGGCTGATTGTCACATGACTTTTAACATATTCCTGAAGCTGTTAGCGCTGGCCGATCGTCGGGATGTGACTGATATTTTCGTGTTGACCAAATTATTCGGCGCCAAGTCATTTAAAGCAAATGAATGGGAATTTCAAAACGTGAAGTTAATAAAGCAAGCGATTGAATCAAGCCGGCATGTCCATTTAACGTATTTTTCTCAGACTCAAGGCGCGATGACATTTCGGAAAATCCATCCCCGCCGGCTCGACAAGTATAAAGGCATTCCAGTCGTCGTCGGTTATTGCCATCTTTCTTGTGAAGAACGCAGCTTTCGAACCGACCGGATCTTTGATGTCCGCGTTGAAATCCCGGAACAACAAATTTTATGATTACGAAAACATTCCCTTTTAACGACGATCCTATTAATTTATTTCAATTTCTAAAAGGCCGACGGCATTTGTTTTTTTTGGACAGCGCCTTACGACGTTCCAGTCAAGGACGCTATTCTTTTTTGGGTTTCGATCCATTTCGGGTTGTGCTGTACAAAGGATGTAATTATTTACCTGCCTTACAAAAAGAATTTCGTCAGTATAGTGCAATTACTCAAAAAGATTCAAACGGAAATAATCCGACGCCATTTCCCTACGGGCTCATGGGATTTTTTGGTTATGACTTGGGACTTTATTTAGAAAAGATCCCTGTGAACTCTACGGATGATCTTTTATTGCCCGACGGATTATTTGCTTTTTACGATACGGTTTTGACTATCGATCACGTTCTTAAAAAACTTATGATCAGCTCAAGCGGCCTTCCAGAAATGACGAATTCGCTGCGCCAGAAAAAAGCTCACGAACGTTTGAATGAAATGTCGAGATTACTAACAGATTATCAAAATGAACATCGTCGAGAAGCGGCCAATAAGATTAAACCGCTGTCTGACAACAATCGCCTAATTTTTAAAAGCAATTTTGCCTGTCAAACCTACGTAAGGGCTGTTCAAAAAGCTTTGGAGCACATTCACCGTGGTGATATTTATCAAGTGAACTTGGCCCAGCGTTTTGAATGTCCAATTGCATTAAATCTAGAGAAGACAATGATGTTATATAAAAATTTGCGCGCATTATCGCCAACTTGTTTCGGCGCTTATTTTGACGCCGGAAAATTCCAAATTCTAAGCAGTTCACCCGAGCGCTATCTCACCTTAAGCGACAATCTTTTACAAACATTTCCCATGAAAGGAACTCGTCCGCGCGGCCAGACTCGACGGGCTGATATGAAAAACCGCCGCGCTCTTCAGGAAAGCGCCAAAGAAAAAGCCGAATTGTTGATGGTGACTGATTTGGAGAGAAACGATTTGGGCCGTGTCTGTCGTTATGGTTCGGTACGGGTGAAAACGATGCGTCAACTGGAAACATATAGTACTGTTTTTCAAGCAACCGCCTGTGTTGAGGGAATTTTAAAAACGAACCATGATGTTTTTGATGTAATGTCGGCGTGTTTTCCCGGTGGATCAATTACCGGCTGTCCCAAAATCCGCGCTATGGAAATCATTGAAACACTTGAACCGCACCGCCGGGGCATTTACACGGGCGCATTAGGGTATATTAGTTTTACAGGACGTATGGATTTTAATATGTTGATTAGAACGATTCTCAATTGCCATAATAAGCTCTATTTTCACGTTGGCGGCGGCATCGTTGCGGATTCGATTCCCCAAGCGGAATACGAAGAGACGCTGGTCAAGGCGGCCGCGCTGCGACGGGCAATTGAAACCATTTAACGACTTTACCCTCCCAACCCCCGGGGTTGGGAGGGTAACATTTCTATATTCAATATGCCTGATACTATTTGGCTTGATGGCCGACTGGTTTCTGTTACTCAGCCAAAACTTAACGCCTTATCACCTGGGTTGATGAAAGGTGCTGGGGTCTTTGAAACGCTGCGTGTTTACGACGGGCAAACACCATTCCTTAAAGAACATCTTAAACGCTTGCAGCGCGGCATCGAGACGCTCCGTCTGGATAATCCATATCCGATTTCTCAAATTGTTACCGGATTAAAGTCAGCTTTGAAAGAATCGCATTTCAAAAAAGCTAAAATTCGAATCCTTGTTTGGCAAAATAAAATATCTCACGCCGCAGTTGTCGTCCAAATTTACCGTCCGTATAAATCTTTAAAGTACCGACGAGGATTAAAGATTGTTATTTCAAATGACAAGCTCGATAAGAAATTTCCTTTATCCCAGATAAAATCAATTGATTACGCTTTATTTAAAAAAGCATTAAACCGAGCTCAGCGCCAAGGTTTCGATGAGGCTTTGCTGCTGAACAAGAATGGAACAGTGGTTGAAGGAACGCGCAGTAATATATTCTGGTTTAAACAAAATGTTTTACACACGCCTGCTTTACCGTGTGGTTGTTTGCCTGGAATTACACGGTCAATTGTAATAAAACTGGCCCGAAAATTAAATTGGCAGGTTAGAGAAGTTAAAACTGAGCACCAGGATTTATACACAGCGCAAGAGATTTTCGTCACAAATTCACTTATGGAAATTATGCCTGTGACAAAGATTGGCCTGCAAAAAATTGGTAAAGGTTCTATCGGACCTAAAACACGTAAGCTTCAGCGGGGATACCGTCTTCTTCTGAAAAATTATTTTAAATAGCCTCATTTTTTATCGCCTTAAAAAGACTAAATTTCTTTAGATTTTTTTTGATCTGACTGTTTTAAGCGCATATAATGGCACTCATATGTTAAGACGAAAGTGTCTATATTGGTGGATTGCTGTGGCCGGTATATGTATATGTTCGGTAAATTGGCCGCATCGTGTTCAAGCGGCACAAGAATTGGATGCTGTTTCCGACGAGCGGTTTAATGCTTTGAAGCAGGAAGCGGGGAGTCTTTTAGAAGAAAATGACCGTTTGCGCAAAGAAGCTAAAACTTTAAACGATGCGTTAAACAAGGTCCAGAATTTAGATCAATTAAAAAATCATCAAGCGGTCATTCTGATGCTGTCGCTAAATTCGTCGGGTACATCCGTTTTGGGCAGTTATCAGCAGCTTCAGAAAGATTTGCGCCTATTGCAGGAGACCGCGGATGTCCTCGATAAAAAAGAAAAACTTTGGGAAATCCAGATTGAAGACTTAGAGACCCAGCAAAGAATGTTATTAATCGAACAAAACAAACTTGAAGCTTTGTTAGTTTCAAAGAATTTTATTGATGCGGACCCGCAAATCAAATCCTTAAAAAACGAGCTGGCTTCTCGTCGTCAAAATGAAGCTAACTTAAAAGCACAATTGCAGCAAGCCAAGGATGAGAGTCCCCAAGGACAGGCCGCCTCGATTAGAAAAGAAATCAGCCAGCTGCAAATCGACATCGCCCAGCTTAAAAAAGAAAAAGAGATTGAAGTCAAAAGAATTAACGAGATTAAAGACAGAAATGTCAGCATATTTCAAAACGGGCAGGCCCAATATAATAAAAAACGTAAAGAAAAAGACGCCTTAGAACAAAAAGTTGGAAATCTCGGCAATCAAATTATTGATGTTAAAAAATTGATTGATTCATTTGCTGGAGAACAGAATCGAAAACGCCGGCTGGTTAATCAAATGATGGCTCTTGATAAAACATATCAATCGCTGCGCGAGCAAGTCGACAGTTTAAATCAAAAGATCGCTGTTTTGCAGGCCGAAGCCAAGGATTCGGGTGTTCCAGTGCTTCAAAACACACATTAGTTTGACGGTTGAAGTTTAATTTAATATTTGAAATTACTAAAGGAGCGGCACCATGGATGATATTTTAGAAGTTTTAGAGAAGAATGCTCAAATGACGCCGGCTGAAATTGCCAAATTAACCGGGCGTAGCGTCGATGCGGTCAAGAAAGCCATCGCCCAATACGAAAAAGATGGCGTGATTGTTCAATATAAGACAGTGATCAACCGCGATTTAGTCCGCGATAATAAATCGTTTGTCCGCGCTTTAATTGAAGTGAGTATAACGCCCCAAAAAGATGTGGGCTTTGATTATGTGGCGGAGCGGATTTATAGTTTTCCGGAAGTGATTAGCTGTTATCTTGTGTCTGGAGCGTATGATCTTCTGGTTGTTGTGGAAGGTGAAAACATTCAAACCGTTTCTAATTTTGTAGCGGCCAAATTATCGCCGATGGAAAATGTCCGTCAAACCACGACACATTTTCTTCTTAAAAAATATAAAGAAGATGGCATTGTTTTAAAGAAGGTTCTTCAACGCAAACGACTAAACATTTCATATTAAAACGTACAGACGTCCTGTTGGGACGTCTCTCAAAAGGATCATATGGAAATTTCTAAACGTGTACAACGCCTTGCTCCCTCGGGAATCCGGGCTTTTTTTGATTTGGTTTTAGGTATGAAGGATGTGATTTCTTTAGGCGTTGGAGAACCCGATTTTGTAACGCCCTGGCACATTCGGGAAAAAGCAATCTATTCGCTGGAAAAAGGTTTTACTTCCTATACCTCTAATAAAGGCATGCCGGAACTGCGCAAGGAAATCGCAGGTTTCTTACAAAAGCGTTATGGCTTTACTTATGATTTTGACGAAGAAATTCTTATTACCGTCGGTGTTAGCGAAGCACTGGACCTCGTTGTCCGTGCGATTTTAAATCCTGGTGATAAAGTTTTAGTCCCTCAACCGATTTATGTTTCCTACGGGCCGGTCGTTGAATTGGCTGGCGGTAAACCTGTTTATCTTCAAACCGACAAAAAAAATGGTTTTAAATTAACTCCTGAATTGATTGAGCGTTTTGCCCGCGGTGCCAAGGCGCTTATGATTAATTATCCCTGCAATCCGACGGGCGCTTCTTATACCCGTAAAGAATTGATGGCGATTGCCAAGGTCGCTCTTAAACATAATCTCATTGTTATCAGCGATGAAATTTACGATGAGTTAACTTATGATTATGAACACACGCCGTTCGCAACGCTCCCCGGGATGCGCAAACATGTTATTTACTTGAATGGGTTTTCGAAGGCTTATGCGATGACAGGATTTCGGATTGGTTACGCTTGTGGTCCAGCTTCCGTCATTGCGGCGATGACAAAAATTCATCAGTACACGATGCTGTGCGCTTCAATTACCGGCCAAATGGCATCGATTGAAGCTTTGCGTTCCGGTTTTAAGGATGTTGTTGAAATGAAACGCGAATATATGCGCCGACGGCGGTTTATGGTGAATTCTTTAAATGAGATCGGCCTCGAATGCCATAATCCCGATGGGGCTTTTTATGTTTTTCCTTCTATTAAAAATACCGGAGAAAAATCGCTCGACTTCGCAAAGAACCTTTTGCATAAGAAAAAAGTCGCGCTTGTGCCGGGTGTTGCTTTTGGCAAGGCTTCAGAAGGTTTTGTCCGTATGTCTTATGCTTCCAGTTATGACAATCTTAAAGAAGCTGTTGTTCGGATGGCTGATTATTTAGGGAAAAAAAT
Source organism: uncultured Planctomycetales bacterium (assembly GCA_964612665.1). GTDB lineage: Bacteria > Omnitrophota > Gorgyraeia > Zapsychrales > JAHFFX01 > CAZTCI01. The sequence continues at coordinate 214,518 of CAZTCI010000004.1, forward strand.
TCCGAAGCAGAATGATTGATAACAGTTGAGAAGAGCAAGTACAAAGTACTCTCTCTTTGCTACTACTGATATAGACAGGAGGTTATAATGAAAAAGAAGGCCAAGGAGATTCAAAATGATTTGGATTTTCAAATTCAATTTATTGAGGATGTCCTGAACAGAACGCCGACTTTCATTGAGGCGTTGGTTGCCCTTGGTGAACTTTATACCAAAAGGGGATTGTATGAAAAAGGTCTTGAGATGGATCTTCGCTTATCGAGCTTGCGTCCGGATTGTCCTTACGTCAATTATAACCTGGCCTGCAGTTATTCGTTATTGAACCATATTGAAGAAGCACTCTCGACGATCAAGCGGGCGGTTGATTGCGGTTACAATCACTTTGAATATCTTCAGTATGACACTGACCTTGCCAATCTGCGCCGGGATGAACGGTATCAGGAATTTATTTCAACGCTTATTAATAAAAAAACGACTCACCGCCCCAGAATGCCATGAATTGTCGCAAAATTTTTAGCCAGCGCTTTTTTATTATCCTAATTTTAGGAGGAATTCTTTTAACCGGCGCCGCAGGATTCGCTGATGATAATCTTCCTTCCTACAAAATCCAGGTCCGCGTCGACACTGACGCCAAAAAACTTACCGCCGTCCAAACGGTCACCTTTACTAATTCGACTGACAAAAATTTAGCTGAAGCCTATTTTCATATTTATGCCAACCGGCTTTATACGCCGTCGGAGGCAATGTTTATCCGGCAGTACGCCAGTTATTTTAGGGTCAATCCTTTTCCGGAAGGTCTGGCTACAAGCCGAATGATTATCGCCGAAGTCAAAAACAATAATGATACAACCAGTTTTGCCATTGAAGGATTAGACAAAACGTTATTACGCGTGGCCTTGACCAAAGAACTCATGCCTGGCCAATCGACGGAAATCACAATCAACTATGAAGTGATGATCCCGCACAGCTACGGCCGTTTAGGATGGCATAAAAACATTATGGCTGTTTCACATTGGTATCCCATCTTGTCTGTTTTGGACAAAGAAGGCTGGCATAACGATCCTTTTTATCCTTTCCACCGTCCATTTTTTAGCGACGCTGCGCATTATCTCGTCGAATTATCAGTCCCCACCAATCAAGTTGTTATCCATTCTGGCCAATCGGTCTTTGTCACGCATCGTAACGATGGGACAAAGACTTTAAAAATTCAAACGCCTTTGCCCGTCAGGGAATTTACGTTTGCCCTCAGCCCAGATTACAAATTGATGGAAAAAAATTTTAATGGTATTAAATTGAAATCTTTCTATCTTGCCGGCAATGAATTTTATGCCAAACAAACTCTCGATGATGTCCAAGACCTTATGGCGTTTTACGGCAAACTTTTTGGACCTTATCCTTATGAAGAATACAGCGTGGCCCCAGTTTATCTAGGTTACGGCGGAGAACAGATGTCGAATATGTCTTTTATCGACACGCGGGTCTATGAATTGCCGAAAGCGTTAAACCGTTATTTCGATTTTTTGGTGGCACATGAAACCGGGCATCAATGGTTTTATAATTTGGTTGGGACGAACGAATTTCAGCATATGTGGATGGAAGAAGGGGTGAATTCGTATTTTCTTTTGGAATATCTCGAGGATAAATATGGAAAAAATGCCGAAGTTCTACCTTTACCCAAAGAACTAAATTGGCTTTTGCCTAATTTTTCATTTAGGACCGCCCGCGATACGCGTTACAAAATTGTCGCGCGCACGCATCTGGACCATCCGATCGACGATAAATTATCCAGCTTCAATGAGCCCAGCAGTATTTTCTCAATAGCTTATGGGAAAGGCTCTGGTGTTTTGTCGATGCTGCATTCAGTCATGGGCGATGAAGCGTTTGACCGTGCTTGGCGCCGGATTTTTGAAGAGTACCGCTATAAAAATCTATTGGAAAAAGATTTTATCCGCATTTGTGAAGAAGAAAGCAAGCAGGATTTAAAATGGTTCTTTAACGAGTGGCTGAACACCAAAGAACATTGTGACTATGCAGTAGACAAAGTTAAAGATGGCCAAATAACACTCGCAAACCGCGGCGGAATTATCATGCTCGTCAAAATCAAAGTCGACTACCGCGATGGGACGAGCGAAGTTTTAAACTGGGACGGACGCGATAAAGAAAAAAAACTTACTGTCCCGTTGGGAAAAACGATTCAAAAAGTAACTTTAGATCCTGATCAAGAACTGCTCGACATCGACCGTACGAACAACAGCTGGCCGAGAACCGTCCGCATTAAACCCGTGCCGCTTTATTTTGGTTTGTATGACATTCCAGTTTTCTTGCCGGATGATTCGTATAACTTCATCGTCGGCCCAGAGATTTCCCAAGGCTTAGGAGTTAAAGCCTCTTTCCAAAAACCGTACGATCAAAATCTTTATGCCGGAACTGATTATGATTTTGGTGAAAAACTGCATCACAGCCGCGTCGGATATCAAGTAAATAATCTTTTTCACTCGCAAACCGCCGCCGGATTTGAATTGTTTAATACGCATGATTTAGACGACGGTGAAGATGACCTCGCCGGCGGGAAACTTTATCTGCGCAAAGAATTGTGGCCCGCTGCTTACGGTCTCGGTGACATTAATGACCATATAACTTTTTATCTTGTGCGCGACCGTTCTTTTAGCGGAGATTTTTTAAATGGATTAGAAGACACACGCAATACCTCTTACCTTAAAAAGAATGAATCGATTGTCGGGACCAATCTGCATTTCGGCCGTTCAGGAACTTACCCTGATCCTTCGCAGGGTTATGAAATCAATACCAGTCTTGAGAACTCAGGGCATTTCCTTGGAGCTACCCAATATTTTTACCGATCAGCGACGGATATCAGTTTGTATCATCAGGTGACCGCGCAATCTAAAATGGCGCTGCGTTTAAAATATGCTTGGGGATATCCTGATGATAAAAATCTTTTTGAATTAGGTGGCATCGATGGTCTGCGAGGATTTGGCCGTAAAACAATCCGCGGGTCAAACGGTGCTTTAAGTAGTGTTGAGTATCGGTTCCCGATTGTGTCAGACATTAATGCTAGTGTTGCCGATCGTGCGCTAATCCTTGAAGATGTCGGCGGCGTTGTTTTCTTCGATTGCGGTCAGGCCTGGTATCAGGACATCGGCGATTCTAATCTTAAAAAAGATGCCGGTTTGGGCCTGCGTTTTACTGTTAACGTCGGGGCTTTTTTAGAAAAAGTCATGGTCCGTCTCGACGTTGCTCAAGCCATCCATCAGCCTAAAGAGGAAACGCATTTTTGGTTTGGGCTTAATCATGCGTTTTAGGTTTGTTTAGATGCTGTTTCAAGAACCGAGTAAAGTACGCTTGTCGTTCGTTTCTGCCCTTCCCCAAAAATTCCTAAATAAGGAAAAATTTGTTCATGATTAAAAAGCCAATCCTATGGCTTCTGCTGTTTGTGTCCGCTGCCTATTTTAATTCTTTGTTCAATGGTTTCGTTGGCGATGATGATTTTGTCATTGTCCAAAATGATTTCTACCGTCATGATGCTAATTGGAAAAGACTCTTCTCCAAAACTTACTTTACCCACCCTGATGAAGTTTTCTATGGTTCGAACGACGACTTGGGATCGGGATCAGTCGCCTATCGTCCAGTTGCCGCGGTAACTTATTTTTTAGATTACCATTTATGGCAATTAAATCCCTTCGGATATCATCTTACCAATTTAATTTTACACATGGCTAATACGATACTCCTTTTTCTTCTCGTCTTATCTATTTTACTTAATACTAGGCCTTTTCTCCCCGAAAATGATGGAACAACCTTATCTTTGGGAGAGAAAAGGCCAGGAGGAAATGAGTTTGTGGCTTTTTGGACAGCGCTTTTATTTGGTCTTCATCCCATTGGCTCGGAGGTCGTATGCAACATTGGATATCGGGCCGATTTATTAGCGTTTCTTTTTTTAGGTTTATCTTTTTTGGCCTTGATCATAAGTGAAAGGCGGCGCGATCGTCGGCAAAAAATTCTTTATCAAGTCGGAGCGCATGTCGCTTTCTTTCTGGCCGTTTTTGCCAAAGAATCGGCAATAATTTATCCGGTTCTTTTGGTTTTTTATGCGGAGTTTGTAAAAAAGTTAAGAGGGAAAGTGCTTTGGCAACAGTTAATAAGATACTCTGGATTTTTTGTTATTATGATTTTTTATTTATATGTTTATGTTTTTGTTTTTCCGAATGTCACCTTAGACCAAGCCACGTGGATAGGCGGAAAACTAAGCACGCATTTCCTTTCGATTTGCCATATTATGGCGGATTATATGACAGCCTTCATATTGCCTTGGCGTATTGAAATACTGCCTATCTTTTATAATTTGCCAGTTGAACCTTGGTGGCGCAGTGAAAATCTTTTGGCCTTTAGCATTCTTGGGCTGTGGACGGGGATTTTTTTAAGATTGAAATCCTGGATTCCTTCGACCAAGTTTTTCATCATCTGGTTTTTAATTGCGCTTATTCCTGTGTCTAATATCATTCCTTTGATTAATCCTGTTGGATACCGATTTTTGTATCTGCCGTCGGCAGGGCTCTTTGCTGTGCTTGCTTTCATGCTGGAAAGGGTTTGTATTTATGTTAAGTCACTTTTTCAAAATTTAAATATAGCGTTTATGTTGAAAGCCGTTGTTGTCAGTGCCTGTCTAATTTTAACGGTTTCTCTAAATGACTTTTGGAAAAACGATTATTCGGTTGCCTCTCAATGGATCCTGAATTATCCTAATGACCCGTGGGGTTATTTTATTTTGGGACAAGATCTTTTTAAAAGGAAAAATTACCGTCAAGCGCAGGTATCCTTTGAAAAAGCTATCACTATAGATCCCGGAGAAGTCCGCACCTATTACATGCTGGGCCTTTGTTATGCCGACGCTGGCGAAAAGAAAAAAGCGGAAACTATTCTTCAAAAAGCAATCACGCTTAGAGCGGATTTTCCCGGGCCTTATATTGCATTAGGAAAGTTGTATTTCTTTGATAAAGAATACGAAAAGAGTTTACCCTATTTTGAAAAAGGCACAGTCTACGATTCTGATTTTGCAGAACCCTATCAATATTGGATAATGGCTTGTGCTGCCTTGAAACGTTTAGATCAGGCTGAGACTGTTTTGGCCCGCGCGCGTCAAAATATTCCTGATCCTGCGGAGACTGAGAAACTACAAGAGCTTTTCAATTATCTCAAGAAGAAAATTTAGAATCAGGAAAAAGTGGTTATGAAATCTTATCGAGAAGAACTTTGGTTTAACACAAAAACCCGTCGGGATTATATTAATATCAGTGATACTGTTCAAAAAATTATTGATAAAAGCGGAATCAAAGAAGGTTTGTGTTTAGTTAACGCCATGCATATAACCGCTAGTGTCTTTATTAATGATGATGAAAGCGGTCTCATTCAGGACTATGATGACTGGCTTGAGGGCTTGGCGCCGCATGAGCCGGTTAGTCATTACTGTCATAATAATACCGGTGAGGATAACGCGGATGCACATTTGAAACGTCAAGTGATGGGCCGCGAAGTCGTCGTAGCGGTGACGAACGGCAAGCTTGATTTTGGGCCATGGGAACAAATTTTTTACGGCGAATTCGATGGCCGCCGTCGGAAAAGGGTTTTGGTTAAGATTATTGGACAATGAACTTTCAGTAGCGAGGAGAGAGTTCTTCTTCGCTCTTATACTTTTGTGTAAGAGCTTCGAAGGAATTTCTGCGAAGCAGAATTCTCTCTACTTATCAGAAAGGATTTTATGAGTTTACTAGTACTAGGGACCGTTGCTCTCGACAACGTTAGGACACCTTCTGGTTTTAAAAAAGACATGCTGGGCGGATCGGCGGCGCATTTTTCAATGAGCGCGCGTTTTTTTACGGAGGTTAATCTCGTCGCTGTTATTGGAAAAGATTTTCCCCGAAAGCATATTGATTTTTTACGGCGTAAAGGAATTAAACTAACATCTTTGGCCGAAGGCGAAGGAAAAACATTTCGCTGGGACGGCGAATATAAAAAAGAAGATATGAATACGGCGCTGACTCTCGCCACGGAATTGGGTGTCTTGGCCAGCTTTAATCCGAGTGTCGCCGACCATGAACGGCATTTACCAAACATTTTTCTAGCGAACATTGATCCCGACGTTCAGATTGGACTTTTGAAATTGATGCGTGCACCAAAACTCATTGGTCTTGATAGTATGAACCTATGGATTAATCACAAACGCAAATCGTTGGTCAACTTGATGAAGCAAGTTGATTTGTTTGTGGCCAACGACGCGGAAGCCAGGGCTTTAACTGGAGAAACAAATTTAATTCAAGCCGCCAAATGTTTAAGAAAGATGGGGCCGAAACTAATTGTGATTAAAAAAGGAGAGCATGGCGTTTTATTTTATAGTGATCAGTTCCGGTTTTCTTTTCCAGCGTATCCGGTTGAAAAAGTTGTTGACCCTACGGGAGCAGGCGATACTTTTGCCGGGGGATTAATGGGATATTTAAGCAAGGTTGGGAAAATTAATGCAACAAATTTAAAAACCGCGGTTATCTATGGAACAACGATGGCTTCTTTTAATGTCGAAGGATTCGGCGTTGATAAAACCGCTAAACTAACCATGCCTCAAGTGAATAAAAGGATGAAGGAATTATTAAAATTTATTTCCTATTAAGTTTTATGTTCATTCTGCTAAACGCTAAGGACATCTGTGAACGAACTTGTTGAAAAGATCGGGTTTCTCGCCGCTATCGCCCTTCCTTTGTGGAATATTCCGCTTATACTGCATATGATCAAGCGCAAATCATCCCGCGATATCAGTATGCATTGGGTTGTGGGCGTGTGGACTTGTATTGTGCTCATGGTGCCGTCGGGATTAAAATCCGCCGACCTTGTCTGGAAAACGTTTAATATTATGAATTTGATTTTATTTTCGGGTGTTTTGATTATCGCCTTAAAATACCGTCGGAGTTAATATGGCTAAGAAAGTTTCCAAGAAATTTCGCTGCGGCATGGTTTCAATTGTGGGACGGCCCAGCGTGGGGAAATCCACGCTGCTTAACACCATTGTCGGGGAGAAAATCACGATTGTTTCAAACGTCCCGCAAACAACCCGCGTGCGGGTGCGTGGGATTTACACGGATGAACGCGGGCAAATTATTTTTATCGACACGCCGGGGTTGCATTTGGGAAAAGATAAACTGGATGAACTTTTAAGAAAATCCGCCTACGGCAGCCTGTCTGATGCCGATTGCGTGATCCATGTCGTTGATACCAGTGAACCGACGGGAAAAGAAGAGGAAACGGTTGTTAGTCGTCTTAAAACGCTCCAAGTGCCGGTTATTTTGGCTTTAAATAAGATTGATTTAAAAGGAAAATATCTGCCGCAATACATTGAGTTGTGGGAAAAAGCGAAGGGATGCGCTATTTCCGATATGAAAAATTTTGTTTTGCTTCCAATTTCAGGAAGAAAAGACACCAACATTGATAAGTTGATTGAAATTCTTTTTCAATTCCTGCCCGAAGGACCGGCGCTTTATCCGCCGGATACGGTGTCCGATCTTCCGCAGAAAATTGTCGTTGGAGATATTATTAGAGAAAAATTTCTGTTTGTTTTACGTGAAGAATTGCCTCACGCTATCGCCGTTCACATCGAATCGATAACGCCCAGGCGCAAAAATTTGACGCACATAAGCGCTGTTATTTTTGTTGACCGCGAATCGCAGAAGGAAATCGTGATCGGCAAAAACGGCCAGCTCCTTAAAAAAGTTGGTATCCTTGCCCGTCAAGAATTGGAAAGGCTTTTGGAAACAAAAGTTTTTCTAGATCTTCATGTGAAATGCCAGGAAAATTGGCGTGATAATCCTTCCTTTTTGTCTGAACTAGGTTACGATATTTTATAATAATGAAAAATATAAAAGGTGTGAGCGTTCGCCAGATTCAACGGTTGGACCGGCTGGCGATTGACACCATTGGAATCCCGTCGCTGGTTTTAATGGATAACGCCGGCCGTCAGGTGGCGCGAGAAGTTTTTAACCATTGGAAACGCTGGCGGCAATGGGTTTCTATTTTTTGCGGCACAGGAAATAATGGCGGCGATGGACTTGTCGCGGCCAGATATTTATGCGATTGGAATGTTCCCGTTAAGATTTTTTTGTTGGGAAGTCCCGAGGATTTAAAGTCAGATCCGTCGGTCAACTACCGGATATTAAAAAAATTAAAGCAAAATGTTTTTTGTATTGGTGGAGATGAGAAATTTCCGTCCAGTATTATCAAAAAATCACCGATCATTCTCGATGCGATTTTCGGCGTTGGATTAAACCGTGATATTACAGGGCCTGCTAAGAGAATTATCGAGACGATTAATCAAACCAGAAAATTTGTTGTCGCTGTTGATATTCCGTCGGGATTAGATGGTGATACCGGAAAGATTTATGGAGCCGCCATTAAAGCCAACGTAACGGTTACGTTTAGCTTTCCCAAGAAAGGATTTTATTTAAATCGAGGTCCGTCACTAACCGGTCGCGTTGTCGTTGCTGATATTGGTCTGCCTAAACATTTAACTAGAAGTCATCTCATAAATGGTATTGAGCGGGCAGCGGGTGGCACGGCGAGCCGATTGTGGGAGGATCCACGCCGGGCGGAGGGGCCCACAAGCGGTTTGCCGTGACAGGACCCGCTGTCTTCGGCTATTTATGAGATACGTTCTAACATTATTTCATAATGAAAAAAAAGAATTTACTAGCTAAAGGATCGTTAGGTCTGACGAATCGTCAGAAAATTACCGTTGATCCGCCGGATATAAAGAAAATTGTGGCCGCATTACGGCAGGCGACGAAGGATCTTCCTGATCCGTCGGTCACAATGGTTGGTAAAAAATGGAAAGATCCATTTCTCGTTCTGATTTCATGCATTTTAAGTTTACGCACCCGTGATGAAACAACTTTACCGGCTTCGTTAAGACTTTTTAAATTAGCGGATACGCCGAAAGGGTTGTTAAACTTATCAACGAGTGAAATTGAAAAAGCGATTTACCCGGTCGGTTTTTATAAAACGAAGGCCCGAACCATTCACGCGATCTGCCGGGATTTGATTGAACGTTTCGGCGGGCAGGTGCCTAATGACATCGACCAGCTCTTGACGCTCCACGGCGTTGGACGTAAGACGGCGAATTTGGTTTTAACTGAAGGTTTTAACCAGCCCGGCGTTTGCGTCGATACACATGTGCACCGGATTTCTAATCGCTTAGGTTATGTCACAACGAAGACGCCGGAAGAAACGGAATGGACTTTACGAAAAAAATTGCCGCGGGAATTTTGGATTGAGTATAATTCTCTTCTCGTTGTCTGGGGACAAAATATTTGTAAACCGATTTCACCTTTATGTTCACGCTGCGCCGTTTTTAAATACTGCCAGCGTGTAGGTGTCACAATAAGCCGGTAATTTTATGGACCACACTAAATTTTTTATATATTTTTCTGAAATCCTCGGGCGCGAAGTCCGCGATGAAATGAACCGTCCCGTCGGGATACTCTCGGATATTGTCATGAAAATTAATGGCGAAATTTATCCAAAGGCCGCCGGCTTGATTGTTAAACGCGGTTTAGTCAAAAAGGAATTTGCCCGAATCAATTGGGAAGATTTAATCAAGATTGGTGATCATTTTGTGCGTGTGAAAGTGAATCCGGATAAACTCCTTTTTCAAAAAGAGCGGATCAAATGCGACTTTACGCTGTGCGTCGATATTTTAGATCAGCAGATTGTGGATACTGATAACCGGAAGGTTGTCCGAGTTAACGACATTCATCTTTTACGGGTTGATAATAATTTATATTTGGCACACGTCGACGTTGGAACGCGCGGCTTAGTCAGGCGTTTGGGGTGGACACCACTGATTGATACTATTGTAAAATTATTTAATTCCAAGTCACCGTATCTTAAGCGCGAAGATTTGATTTCCTGGAAGAACACGCACGTTTTAAATCTGTTGGGCCGCGCGAAGAATTTATTGCGGCTGGATGTTGAACGTCAAAAAATTTCGCAGATTCCAGCAACGGAACTCGCCGACATCCTCGAAGATCTTGATATTTTTGAAAAAAGCAGTTTGTTTAAATCGCTTGACCCCGCTTTGCAAGCCCGGGTTTTTGCCGACATGGCGACGCCTCAAAAAGCGGAGTTGATTGAAAAATTGAATGAACAAGACGTTGTGGGGCTTCTTGAAAATATTCCTTCCGATGAAGCCGCTGATCTTTTATTGCGCTTGCCGCGCGAACAAACCCGCCATCTCATGACCTCTATGCAGACGAAGATTTCGAGGAAACTGCGCAAACTCTTGGAATTTTCCCGCAACTCCGCCGGAGGTTTAATGACCATGGAATATTTAACCGTTCTTCCGACGGCACAAGTCAAAGACGCGATGCAGAGAGTTAGGGAGAACATTCAAATCCTGCAAAACGTCTTTACGATTTATGTCATTGATGAGCAGAACCGGCTGGTTGGTTTGACTTCTTTAAGAAATTTAATCAGCCATGATCCTGAAGCGCCGATCATGTCGGCATGTTTCCCTAAGAAAATTTTTGTGCGCACCGACGATCAAATTGAAGAAATCGCGCTTTTGCTTGAGAAGTATAAACTTTTCGCGGTTCCGGTGTTAAATGAAGAAGACGTTCTTCAAGGCGTTGTCACAATCGACGATGTTTTAGAAGAATTGATTACGATTGTATGGCGGAAGTATCGAGAGAAGATTTAGGCGTTGTTGATCGTTCGTGCCTTTGTTGTTCGTAGAACTCGTTTTGTAAGTTTAATTTTTTTTAAAGGCGCTCTTGCTATGACAGTAAAAAGACGAATTCCTCGAACGACGACAATAGGACAGTAACGAAGGACGTTAAAGAATTTTGATATGAAAGATTTCTTAAAGAATAATAAGTTTTTCGGCCGCATTGCGATTTTCTTGGCAATTATGGGCCCGGGAATTGTGACGGGAAGTGTAGATAACGATGCTGGCGGCATCACGACATATTCGGTCGCCGGCGCGATGTATGGGTACAATCTTTTGTGGACGCTCATTCCATCGTTTATTGTTTTGCTTGTCGTGCAGGAAATGAATTTGAGAATGGGAGTTTATACCGGCAAAGGTCTTGCCGATTTGATCCGGGAAAATTTTGGCGTCAAAATCACTTCGTTGATATTTTTGGGACTGCTTATTGCGGATATCGGAAATACAGCGACGGAGTTCGCGGGCGTTGCCGGCAGCATGTCGATATTTGGTGTGAATAAATATATTTCTGTTCCACTGGCGGCGGTTGGTGTTTGGATTCTTGTTACAAAAGGAAACTATAAGTTGGCTGAGCGGATTTTTCTAATATTTAGTGTTTGTCTTTTATCGTATATTGTCTCGGCGCTGTTAGCGAAACCGGACTGGCAGCAAATCGGTCAAGCCATCGCTAAGCCGAAGATCGTTTTCGACCAAAATTATTTACGCATGGTGCTGGGACTTATCGGTACAACCATTGCTCCTTGGATGCAGTTTTATATGCAGTCCGCGGTTATTGAAAAAGGAACCGACGTCGAAGAATATAAATTGGCTTTTTGGGATGTGGTTGTCGGTTGTATCGCGACAATCGCTGTGGCGTTTTTTATTGTGGTGTCTTGTGCGGCGACATTGCATAAAAACGGCATAACGATTAATGAAGCCAAGGATGCAGCGATGGCGCTAAGACCATTTGCGGGAATTTTTGCTTCTCAGGTTTTTGCTTTTGGATTATTTGTCGCTTCGGTATTTTCAGCGACGATTCTTCCGCTGGCGACGGCATTTTATATTTGCGAAGCTTTTGGTTTTGAAGCAGGGATTGATAAACGGGTCGAAGAGGCGCCGCAATTTTATACGTTATTTGCTCTCATTGTGGCCATTGCAGTGGGTATTATCCTAATCCCGAATGCGCCTTTGATTACAATCACCATCTGGACCCAAATCATTAACGCTATTTTGCTGCCGTTTGTTTTGATATCGATGATTAGGATGGTTAATGACAAAAATGTCATGGGCAAACATATTAATAATAAATTTCAGAATGTTGTCGGATGGGTAACTATTACGATTCTTATAGTTTTAACCGCGATTTTATTTGTTTTTCCAAAAGGATAACTGTTTCATTGCCCGACATTTTACATTTTTCTACAGGAGACCCAAAAATCCCCAAACTTTTATTAAAAATATTTTGACAATAAAAATGGTGTGTGATAAAAACAGGTTGTTTATAAAAAGAAATTTAAAAATTTTTTAAGATTGTATAAAGTTTAGATCTCAAGGAGAAATTAAAATTGAAATAAGACAATATTTTTTAAGGGACCGCAGGCAAAAGGTCCCTTATTTTTTTGGCCTTTCTACATTTTGACATGAAAAAAATAATCGGTTTGACATATGATTTAAAAAGCGACTGGCCTCGTCAAGAAGGTGAGCCGCTTGATGCCAATGCGGAGCTGGACAATCAAAAGACCGTCGACGATTTGACCCGCGCGCTGGAATCCCAGGGGCATACGGTTAAACAGATTGGTAATGTCAAAAATCTTCTTAAAGAAATTTTCCATTTAAAAGTTGATATTGTTTTTAATATTTGCGAAGGATATAGTGGGCGTAACCGTGAATCGCAGGTGCCGCTTATCCTTGAGATGTATGGTATTCCGTTTGTGGGTTCTGACGCGCTGACAATGGGCGTGACGCTGGACAAAGTGATTGCTAAAAAATGTTTTATCACGGATGGCATTCCAACGCCGCGTTTTTTTGTAGCGCATGATAGCTTGTCAATTAAAGAAAAAAATTCGATCAGCTTTCCTCTGATTGTGAAACCATCGCGTGAGGGCTCTTCAAAAGGTTTGAGTGAAAAATCGCGCGTTAATGATTTAGCAAGTCTTAAAAACCAGATTGATGTGATTAATGATGTTTATCAGCAGCCAGCCCTCGTCGAAGAATTTATCAAAGGCACCGAATTTACAGTCGCTGTCGTGGGAAACCGTCAGCCGTTGGCCTTGCCGGCTGTGCAGGTGAGTATTGACGGTGTTTTAAATTTGGGTAATGATTTCTATACTTTTTCACGCTTATTGGATCCGGACCGGGTGCAGTATATTTGTCCGGCGGATATTTCTAAGAAATTGGAAGAGAAGCTTAAAGATTTGGCCATCCGGGTGTATCAAAGTGTCGGGTGCTGTGATTTCGGACGGGTTGATTTTCGCGTCGATGACAAAGGTAATCCGTATGTTTTGGAAATTAATCCCTTGCCTTGTCTGGCCATGAACGATGTTTTTAATGCGACCGCCAGGGCTATGGGCTGGTCCTACGAGGCTACGATTAATAAAATTTTAGACTACGCCATCGAGCGGCAAGGTTTTAAAAATATGGATAATGTAGCCAACGCAAATAATCGGGATCTTGTGGTTGGTAAGGAGGCCAAATCATGAATCACACCGAGACGGTGGTCAAAGAAGAGCAGCAGCAAGCCAATAACGGCGGCGCTCAAACGGAAGCCAATAATCAACCCAACCTTAAGTTAACTCCTAAAGAAAACCGGGTCATTAGTTTTTTTAAAGACGCTACTCCGCTTGATTGGGAAGATTGGCGCTGGCAATTGCGTAACCGTGTGCGCACCAAAGACGTTCTTTCTAAGATTATCACGATGACGCCTCAGGAAGAAAAGGGCGTCGATGGCAGCGCCGATAAATTGACCATGTCGATTCCGCCGTACTTTGCGAGTTTGATGGATCCCGAAGATCCGACGTGTCCGATCCGTTTACAATCTGTTCCTCAAGGTTATGAATTAGAAACCTCTCCAGAAGAAATGTCAGATCCTTGCGGGGAAGATAAGAATTCACCGGTGCACGGGTTGGTTCATCGTTATCCAGACCGCGTTTTATTTTTAGTTAATGAAATGTGTGCGATGTATTGCCGGTATTGCACGCGTTCGCGGATGGTCGGCGACGGAAACCGCACGCTTCGGCCTTCCACATATGAAGCCGCTTATGATTACATCCGGTCTAACAAAAAAATACGGGATGTCTTAATTTCCGGTGGCGATCCGTTGACGCTCGGTGATAATATGCTGGAAAGCATTATTAAAAATGTTAAAGCGATTCCGCATGTTGAATTTGTTCGTATCGGGACCCGGATTCCAGTGACCTTGCCTCAGCGCATTACAACCGATTTGGTCAAGATGCTTAAGAAATATAGTCCAATCTGGATGAGCATTCATTTTAATCATCCCAAGGAAATCACCAAGCGCGTTAAATTTGCTTGCGATCTTTTGGCGGACAGCGGTATTCCGATGGGAAGCCAGACGGTTTTATTGCGAGGGATTAACGATAAACCGTCGGTGATGAAAAAATTGATGCATGAGCTTCTTAAAATCCGGGTCCGTCCTTATTATATTTATCAGTGCGATCCGATTTTGGGTTCAAGACATTTCCGCACAACTGTTTCGACCGGAATTAATATTATTGAAAAGTTACGCGGCCACACGACTGGTTATGCCGTACCTACTTTTGTTATTGATGGTCCGGGCGGCGGCGGTAAAATTCCGGTTGCTCCTAATTACGTAGTATCGACGGGTAATGGTAAGTACACGCTGCGCAATTTCGCCGGGCAGGAGTATATTTACGTTGATCCGGAATATTCTGTGTAGGTTTTTGAATTTAGTGGTTCTTTCGGGGCTTCCCTAATATATAGCGAAGGGCGGCCCCGGTTCGTTTTACGCCGAAGGGCCGCCCGCATCTTTAAATCTGCAGCTGCTTACACCTCACCCGCCGCGCCCAAGTAAGTTGACTTAATTTAAGCTGTTGTGTTATGATGACCCTGGTTTTGGGGCTGTCCCAAGTTGTCTAAAAAATATTTCTAAAGTGTAGGGTAATTATGAAAAAGATAGAAGCGATCGTGCGTAAAGAAAAATTTGGAGAAGTTTACGCATTATTAGAAAAATCCGGCATCGGCGGGATGACGGTCACTGAGGCTAAAGGTTTCGGCCATCATCGCAACGGCTTGAAAGAAAAAGTCAAAATTGAGATTTATGTTGATGAATTTCAAATTGATAAGGTCGTTGAGATGATCCGGCGCGTCGCCAAAACAGGCACAACCGGCGACGGAAAAATTGCTGTCCTGCCTTTAGAGCGTTTATACCGCATCCGCACCGGTGAAGAAGGCGCGACCGCTATTTAAAAGAAAGCTAACGGCGCCGGGATCAGAGAGTTAAACATTATCCACCAAAAACTGCCTTTACAATTAACATAACTATATTATAATGGCCTAACATTTTTAGCTTGGTGAATTTTTCTTAACCAAGATTCGTACCGAAAATTACATTTTGAAATCTGAAAGGAAGGCGGGTGATTAGATAAATGGTAGAAGTTAAGATTACCGATAAAAACGGTTTCGAGAAGGCCATGCGTATTTTCAAGAAACAATGCCAGAAAGAAGGCTTTCTCGTCGAGATTAAAGAAAGGCGTTATTATTCGAAGCCCTCAGAACGCAAACGCCGCAAAGGTACGGGTAAAAGAAGTTAAGTTTTAAAGTTATTAAATTATTTCAGAATATCTGGTTTTAAAACCTCTCAAGTTTTAAAACCAGATATTTATTTTCAGGAGTTACAAAGCGATGGCCAAATCCTCACCCACAAAAATCGCTGTCTTAGTCGAAGATTTATACCAGGTTTTAGAAGTCTGGTATCCAATCTTCAGGCTTCAAGAAGAAGGTATTCTCGCCCAATCGGTCGGCACCGGCAAAAAAGACACCTACCTTAGTAAAGAAGGCTACCCTATTAAAGTTGATTGTTCCATCGATCAAGTCAAACCCGAAGAATTCGACGGAGTTATTATCCCGGGTGGTTATGCTCCAGATATTTTGAGACGTTATGAAAAGGTCGTTAACTTTGTTAAACGTTTATACATCGATGGAAGAGTTGTCGCCTCGATATGCCATGGCGGATGGCTCTTAGTTTCCGCCGGAATTCTTAAGAATCACAAAGCCACCAGCTTTTTTGCGATCAAAGATGATTTGATCGCTGCCGGCGCAAAATGGGTCGATCAAGAAGTTGTCGTCGATAATAACCTCATTACCTCCCGCAAACCCGAGGACTTGCCACAGTTCGTCGCCGAAATCATTAAAATGACTAAAAAAGGTTTTATTACGAAGCGCTAATTATTGAAGTTCATCAAAATTTTGATAGAAGAATTTTTGCCTCAATGGTGTGCATGTTATACTTAAGTCCCGAGGAGAATTATATGAATAAAGCTAAACAGGAAGTTCAATCGTTACTTCAAAAATTGCCAGATGATTGCACCCTGGAGGATATTCAATATCATCTTTATGTCATTGAAAAAATTAATAGAGGTCTTCAGCGGGCAAAAAGTGAAGGCACCATTTCTCAGCGAGAGGTTGAAAAGCGGTTAGGGAAATGGATATCAAAGTAAAATGGTCTTTAGAAGCCGTTGAGGATGTTGAAGCTATCGCTGACTATATAAGCCGTGATTCGAAATTTTACGCTCAAGCTACAGTTTCCAAAATTATTGATTTTTCCCGCAGTGTTGCCAAGTTTCCTCAAATGGGACGGATAGTTCCCGAATTGAACAATAAAAAAATTAGAGAACGGTTAATTTACAGTTATCGTCTGGTATATAAAATCGAACGAACGTATATTCTTATTATTGCTGTCATTCACGGTAAACAATTATTTAGTTCTGTTGCTGAAAGATCTACTTAAAGAAAATTATGATTAAAGTAAGACGCGCTCTTTTAAGTGTTTCCGACAAGGCTGGGCTGTTAGATTTTGCCCGCGGTTTGCAGGCACTTGGCGTTGAAATGATTTCAACCGGCGGCACGGCCAAACTTTTAAAAGAAGCTGGAATCCCCGCCATCGAAGTTTCCGATTATACCGGATTTCCCGAAATGCTCGACGGCCGCGTTAAAACCTTGCATCCGATGATTCACGGCGGATTGCTTGCGTTGCGCGAAAATCCGGAACATCAAAAACAGCTTAAAGACCATAACATTGGTTTGATCGATATGGTGGTTGTGAATCTTTATCCTTTTGAACGCGTCATCGAAAAAAAGAATGTCTCAACGGAAGAAGCGATTGAGAATATTGATATCGGCGGACCGGCGATGTTACGTTCTGCCGCTAAAAATTTTAAAAACGTCGCGGTTATCTGCAGT
This sequence comes from uncultured Planctomycetales bacterium, assembly GCA_964612665.1. Classification (GTDB taxonomy): domain Bacteria; phylum Omnitrophota; class Gorgyraeia; order Zapsychrales; family JAHFFX01; genus CAZTCI01. The sequence goes on from CAZTCI010000004.1 coordinate 231,709, forward strand.
CCTAAAAGATACAAAGAGATTTTAAAAGAACTTGATGTTAATAGCGGAATTCTTTCCGACACGGTTTTAATCAATCTCGCCATTGAAGCGTTCCATTTAACAGCTAATTACGACAGCATTATTTATAACTTCCTCAATCACCGTTTGCGTAGCGGTGAGGATTTTTCAAAATTCCCCAAAGACCTAACTCTGCGTTTTATTAAGACTCAAGACTTGCGTTATGGCGAGAATCCGCATCAAGGTGCGGCTTTTTACCGCGAACCAGACAATCTTAATGGATTGCCTACGCTCAAACAGCGCCACGGCAAAGAACTTTCCTATAATAATCTTTTGGATCTGCAGTCGGCGATTGAAATGGTTAAAGATTTTGAACAGCCGACTGCGGTTATTGTGAAGCATAATAACCCGACGGGAATTGCGGAAGACAAGGCGTTGGCCCGTGCGTATAAAGCGGCGTTTGATTGTGATCCAGTTTCAGCCTTCGGCGGGATTATTGGTCTTAATCGCAAGGTCGATGGCGCAACGGCAAAGCTCATTGCTAAAAGCGGTTTTATGGAATGCATTGTGGCGCCCGGATTTGATCCGGACGCTTTTCAACTTTTGATTCAGAAGAAAAATGTGCGGCTTATAGAATTGGATTTTGCGAACTGGATGCAAGAGCGGTATGATTTTAAAAAAGTGCAAGGCGGACTTATTTTACAGGATGCTGACAATAAAGAATTAGACCTTGCCGACCTGAAATGTGTCACCAAACTTAAACCCACTAAAGCTCAGCTGATTTCACTTGTATTCGGCTGGAAGGCGATCAAATATATAAAATCAAACGCGATTATTTTGGTGAAGGGCACAAAGACCGTCGGGATTGGCTGCGGGCAGCCGAGCCGCATCGACAGCACGATGACGGCGATCCGCAAAGCCAGTAAAAATGCCCAAGGTTCCATTCTCATTTCCGAAGCATTTCTTCCTAAAACGGATAACGTCACCATGGCCTCTAAAGCCGGTGTCAAAATCATCATGCAAAGCGGCGGTTCCATCGCCGACGAGGAAGTCATTAAAGCGGCTGATAAAGCCAAAATGATTATGGTGACAACCGGCATTCGGCATTTTAAACATTAATGAAATTCCATGACGCCCCACCAGGCCACGCAATATCTCATCTCTTTTATTAATCACGAAATTCATCTTCACAAGACTAGCTATTATGAATTTAAATTAGATCGTGTCCGTCAATTATTAGCCCGGCTCGGCGATCCTCAAAAAAAACTACGGTTTGTTCATGTCGCTGGAAGCAAAGGAAAAGGATCGGTGTGCGTATTGATGGCGTCGATTCTGGAGCAAGCGGGTTATAAAGTTGGGCTTTATACTTCGCCGCATTTGTATGATTATTCTGAACGGATCCGCATTTTACAATCGCCCGAATCTTTTGGCGAGAAGCACGATTCATTTAAAGGAAAGATTCCTCGATGGGAAATGGCTGATCTTCTGAACGATTTGAAGCCGGCGATCGAAAATTTTCAAGCGCAATCAGAGCGATTGAGTTTTTTTGAAGTCTTTACGGTACTTGCAATTTATTATTTTTATAAAAGTAAAGTCGATATCGTTGTGCTTGAAACTGGATTGGGCGGCCGATTGGATGCCACGAATGTTGTTTCTAGTTTGGTTGCCGCGATCACCCCGATTAGTCTTGAACACACGCAGCAGTTGGGTCGCACGCTGGCTAAGATTGCTGCGGAAAAAGCCGCTATTATTAAAGATAAGAATCAGGCTGTGGTTGTCGCGCCGCAAAAATTATCAGCATTAAAAGTTATTAAAGAACGCTGCCGGCAAGTTAAAGCTAGAGCTATATTTATTGGAGAAGACGTTCAATATCAGTTATTGAAAAACGATGTGAGTGGTTCTGTATTTCAAATTGCAACGTCGACTAAAACTCTTCCAGCGCTCACAATGAGATTCTTAGGCCAGCATCAAGTTATTAACGCCGCGGTTGCGATCGGTATTGTTGAAGCTTTACGTAAGCAAACATTTAAGATTTCCGACGCCGCGATTGAAAAAGGTGTTGCCCGCGCGCTTTGGCCCGGGCGTTTTGAAATCGTCCGGCGCCAGCCGGTGATCATTCTCGATGGCGCCCATAATCCTGCTTCTGCCCAAGCGCTGGTTAAAACGTTAAAGTCACTCTGGCCCGACGGAAAGATCACATTCATTCTTGGGCTTTCTCTCGACAAAGATATAACCAACATTTGCCGGATTTTTGATAGAATAGCCGCAAAAATTATTTTTACCAAAGCCAATCATCCGCGCGCAGCGGATCTATCCAGCGTTCAGTTAACGAAGTTATTTCCTAAAAAGGAAGTTGTTGTGACTTCGAATGTTTCCCAAGCGCTCCGTCGGGTGTTTGGTGCTGCTCAGAAAAGGGATGTGATTGTTGTGACGGGTTCTTTATTTTTGATTGGAGAAGCGCGGAAAATGCTTGTTAAAGGTTAAGGTTAAGAGGCCGGTTTCGGTTTTTGGTGAAGGTAGGGTCTAAAAAACAGAGTTATTAATTAAGAATGTTTCAACATAACCTTAACCGTTTGACGAAACGGGCATCGTTACCTTAACCAATAAACATTGAGTCTTATGTATCAAATCAATCATTTAGAAGACACCATCGTCGCTATTATTACTCCGCCGGGAATCGGCGGGATTGGTGTCGTGCGTCTAAGCGGTAAAGATGTTTTGAAAATTTGCGATCAAATTTTTTTCGCCAAAAATAAAGTTTTGCCTTCCACATTTAGAAATTTTTCAGTTCATTATGGCTGGGTTATTAATCCTCAACAGAATCACGAAATCATTGACGAAGTTCTTTTAACCGTCATGCGTTCGCCTAAAAGTTATACGCGGGAAGATGTCGCAGAGATAAGCTGTCATGGCGGAACGGTTTCTGTTCGTCGGATTTTAAGTTTAGCGGTTGAACTCGGCGCGCGGATTGCCGAGCCTGGCGAATTTACCAAACGGGCCTTTTTAAATGGCCGCATTGATTTGACTCAGGCAGAAGCGGTTTTAGATATTGTCCGTGCGAAAACCGACGCCTTTTTACAAGTGAGCTTGAATCAGTTGAAAGGGAATCTTTCCGTCGATCTTGAATCGATCCGCGAAAGCTTAATGAAAATTTATGTCGAGCTTGAGGCGATTGTAAATTTTCCAGAAGATGATGTTGATAGTTTGAATCGAGCGCAGATTCTCAATTCAATTGAAGAAGTTTACAAACGCATTCAAAAACTTCTTAAGACCAGTGACCACGGCCGCGTTTTGAAAGAAGGCATTAAAATTGTTTTGTGCGGCCGGCCCAACGTCGGCAAATCATCACTTTTAAACGCGTTGTTGCGTCAGAAGCGTGCGATCGTCAGTGACATCGCCGGCACAACCCGCGACACGCTTGAAGAAACAGCGCAGATCAAAGGCATTCCATTGCAGTTAATTGATACCGCCGGGATTCTTGAACCGCGTGATCTTATTGAAGTCGAAGCTATTGACCGCAGCCGCCTCGCAATCAACAGCGCTGATTTAGTTCTTCTTATCCTTGATGGTCAATCTGATTTAACCGACGACGATCGTTTGCTGATCGACCGCGTTAAGGATAAAAATACATTCATAGTCATTAATAAATGTGACGTCACGAATGTTCTGGATGTAAGTGGAATTCAGAAAATCCTGCCAGGCAAAAAAATTTTAAGTGTTTCAGCTTTAAAACACATAGGACTTGAAGATCTAGAAAATACGCTTGTGAATCAGGTGTGGCAGGAAACCCCAACGAACTGGCACGACACTACGATTAGTAATATCCGGCATATTAACGCCCTCAAAGAAGGCGCTAATTGTTTAAACAAAGCAGTCAAGGCGATGCAAGAAGGGCTATCGGTTGAGTTTGTTTCTGAAGAAATTAAATCGGCGGTTAATTTTTTGGATAGCATTACAGGCCGAAATATTGATAGCGATTTGTTAGAAAAGATTTTTGCAGAGTTCTGTATTGGAAAATGATAGTAAAATAGATTTTGAGATCTAATTAACGCCCGCCCGTCGAATTTCTCTGAGGGACAAATAAAGTCCCGTTATCATAATCTTTCGAAACCATCCGTTTCTCAAAGTTCATAAATTTTTTAAGAAGGTCCTGGCTGTAAAGCATCTTCATAAAATTGGGATCATTTAAAAGTTCAAGCACTTTGCCGTCTTGGGCTTTTTGAAAGATAGCGTCGTCCTGAATGATGGCCTGCGCATGTTTATCTTGGATCAAGGCAATGTATTCCGGGGTTGATTGGAGCCAGGCCATTTGTACAGGATCACGCAAAGTTTGTAACATGTCAGAAAGGCGCGTTAGTTCAGCCATTTTTTGTCGGCGGATCAAGTCGTTAAGCAGTGTGTAAGTTTTTGAATGAGTGATATCGTTTTGTATAGCGGCCAGCCCGAAAAAATTAAAAGGTAAGGAGGTCAGTAAAACTAACATAAAAATTGTGAAAAGACTTCCCCAGCATACTTCAAACAACCCTCCTAATAGTCGATTGATTATTGAGATGGTTCCTTCTTCCTTCTTTTTTTTGTACATCTGTCGGATTTTTAGAATCATGCTGATCAGAATATTTAGGACAAAGGGTCCAAGAAACATGACAAGGATGCTTATTTTCAAATTTCCAGTTTTGTAAAAATAAAAAATCGAAAGCATAGAACAGAAAAGAATGAGAATCGGCATAATAAGGACTTGAAACAATCCTTTAGTCCATCCGCTAAAAAAGAATAATAAAATCAAGAATAAAACCACATAATCCGTAACGGCCGTGAGATCAAAATGCGGCATTGTTATTTCTCCGTCTTAAAAAACCATTCTCTTTGTAATTTATCCGCATCCAAAAGCCACGCGTAACCTTTTTGCCGGTCTTGATCAGAAATTTGGTGCGCGATCAAATCACGATACGTGCAGATTTCTTCTTCTTGATTCCATTGACGGCTGGTGGCGATGGTTTTGAAAGAAGCGGCGGTATATTTGGAAAATTCTTTTGAATTAAAAAGTTGAGTTAAATAAGGATCATTGGCAAAGTCTTCGCCCCGGCATTCATCTAAAATAGTTTTGCCGGTTATCGGCGGAACGAGTATGTAGCCAGAGCGCGCGTCTTTGATCGTATTAATTGTCCAAAAATAAATTTTTGTTTTGTATTTTGGGTTATTAAGAAATTGAACAAAGTTTTTGTTTAAGGGATGATCGTTATAGACATAAACTACATTGGTGTGATGGGCAAGAAGCCAATTGTAAATTTTGTTAGTGGCCATTTTCGAAGGTAAAATTTCTTCAAGAAAATAATAGCTGTTAAATAAAATATGCGCGGTTAAAAAACTATAAAGAATTCCTAGCGAAATTTTCTGAAATAAGATGGAATGTTTTTTTGTTTCTTCTTTGAGATAAAAAAGCGCAGTACAAACTAGGAAAATGAGGCCAAACAACCAAGAGTAATAATTTCTCCCGAATTGAACGACCTTGCTTATTTCCACATCGACGGGAGTCGAAAGGCTGATCGCGATCAACATAATAATCACCCAAGAACGATTCTTAACGGCTTTGACAATAAGATAAATTAAACTGCTAATGTAACCGAAAAATAACACCGGCATAACGAACCACGCGTATTTGATAATCCAAATCCAGCCGCCGCCGCGAAAATCATTCGGCAAAGAAAAATAACGCGATAAAAAATCATGGTAAATAACAAAGTTGTTTCCTTTTTGACTAAAGCGCAAAAATTTAGTGAACTGTCGTAAGCTCATCAAAGGATCCGGCAAAGTGAATAAGAGAAAAACAACAAGACATCCAGCAAAAATTAAACTGCTGGCCTGGAAAATTTTTGGCCGTGTTTCCGTTTTAAAGAATTCATAAATCACAAAGCCTAAGTAATAAGGAAGATAAAGACTCGCCGTCGGAGAAGAGAAAAACATTAGCCCCAGGAAAATGCCGGATAATAAAGAATAGATAATGGAGAGGTGAGTATTCTGAATAAAAACGACTGCCCATAAAAAATTCATCATGGCCAGTGGCGGATGGGCGCCCAAGAGCATATACATATAGGAGCTGAACGAAGTCATGAAAAGTAATGCGCCGACGACCGCAATCGCCGCACCGAAATATTTTTCAAAAATAAAATAGAAGAGAATGGTAGAAGTTTGAATCGCCAAAATAAGAACCAAAGTGTTCGGATAAAGACTTTCGGTGTCACCTAAAATTTTTTGCATGAGGGCAATGGCCAAAATCAAAGCTTCTTTGCCGTGCATCACAATTTTGAGTTGCCCTTCGGTAGGTAGTTGATGCATTTGAGAAAGAAAATGAAGTTGGAACAAACGTGCGGCGGTTGGGATATAAGGATTATGTGAATCGGAAGGCCAGAAGTTGATATAAATGGTCGTGCAGGCCAGATAAATACCTATTGCTAAATTGATTAGAAGGAGGACGCGTAAGGTTTTGGGAAAAACTTTAAAGATCGTCATTAATTTTAGAAAGTTTATCTGCTTGTAGCGAATTAAAAATCGGCGGGAAGACTAGCGGTTTTTTAAAAAAAAGAAAAAACAAAAACTTAACATCATGAACAAAATAGCGACGGGAAGAATCAAAAAGAATTTCACTTGCCATGGCAATTTTACCTCGGTTCGAACCCGTTTGTCATATTTTTTAAGCGCCTTAAAATCATCGAGATTGGCCGGTTTGACCGGGGCTTCGGGTTTCGCAGTTTTTTGTTTAGCCATAGTATTCTCCGTTTATGATGGATGCGAGTATAGCACTGCAAAATTCATAAATCAACAAACGGATTGGAAAAGAATTAAAAAATTATAAAGATTTTTGTTGATTATTGTAAAGGAGCATCTACAATACAAACAGAAAACGGTAATGACTCTAATTTAATCTCACATCTATGAAAAAAATATCCGATAAAGATAAAAGAAAACATAAGCGATTTAATTGTCTGGTCCCTGTTGAAGGAAAAAAAGGTTCGCCTTTTGATAGAACGCGGACTCTTGATATCAGTAAAAATGGTATCGGCTTTATTTCCTCCCGCTCAATTTCACTTAATCAAAAAATAGCCATAGAAATTGTTTTAGATCCCCAATCTGAACCGGTGCTGGTCGTTGGGCAGGTGCGCTGGATTCAGCCTGTGCAGGGACGAAACCGTTTCCGCGTAGGTATGGATTTTTCGGAAGTCGTCCAAGGGTCGCGCTCGCGGCTGGCGAAGTATTTTGAAGAAACAATGCCCTAACGGCCAGACCAACGGACTCTCATCAATCACATGACAACGCTTATTCAAGAAGACCATCGTTTATTTGAACGTGTTGCTGCCAGGTTTCCGGTAAAATATAAAGACGCACGTGATGATTTCGGTGGCAATCTTTTTTTAAGAGATATTTCCGCGCAAGGCGCTCGCTTAATCTCCCATGAGCGTTTATTGATTAACGACAACGTTATTCTCTTAGTCAAAATTCCAGACGGGCATGAACCATTGAATCTGCAAGGACAGGTGGTGTGGGCTAAAAGCAAAATGCCTGGGATCTGGGAAGCTGGCCTTAAGTTCCCCAAAATCCGGCTGATGGGTTTGCACCGGATATTTAAATTCTGCGAATAATTTTGCCTTTCCTTAAAAAAAATGCAACGGTTTATTGCCATTACGCTCAGTGTTTCTTTTTTTCTATGGCTCTTGCCGCTGGGAATTTTTATTAAACCTTCGCAAGAGAAAACAATTTGCGGCGGCTTGCGAGCCATTTGTCTTTGTTCCCACAGCCAGTTTAAGAATACAAGTAAACTATTAGATTCCATCCAAATTAAAAGTAATTCTGGAAGTCATAAAGAGGAAGGTTCCGCCGGCAATCACTATTTTTTGAACAGAACTTCTTTAATCAAAAAAATTTCCTCTGTATTCAATCTCACTGTTAACCCCGTTTTCGCTTATCGCAATCCTTCCATTCAATCCATAGAACACGTCCCAAAAGTTTAATTCCTGTCATTTGTCATTTTGAATTTTCTTGTTGCTAGAGGACATCATTGTCCGTGCATTCCTAGCTTATAGTTTTAAACAACAGAAGGGGTGTTTTATGAGAAAGATATCGCTTACTTTCTTTTTTATAACAATGATGTTTTTGGTTTTTTCCACTTATGCGAACGCTTGCCCAACTTGCGGATGCACCGTTTGTCTTTTGGGAAAACACGAAGGTTTGACGACCGAAAGCGCAGATCAAAGATGGTATTTCCGATATTTATACGACCAGGTCAACTGGCATAGACAGGGGGCCGAAGAAGTGAACCAGGATGTGAGTAACGGTCACGATCTTCATGGTAAGACTACCGAGCAGACACAGCATTTTGAATTCGGCCGGCATTTTACAGATAACCTGAACGTATTCATTGACGTGCCTTATGTGGTACGCAAAGCTTTGGAGATAGCAGACTCAAGTAATTTAGGGGCTAAACAAACATCCAAAGGTTTGGGCGATCTTCAGGTAATCGGCAGTTATCGTGTTTGGCATAACGACAAGAGTACATTCAATTTTGTGGGCGGTATAAAATTCCCGACTGGTAATACTCATGAAAAAAATAGCACCGGTGAGCGTTTTGAAACCGATATGCAGCCCGGTTCGGGCGCCGAGAATTATATTATTGGCGGTGTTTACAAAATTGAAAACGGACAATGGTCTATAGCCACAAACACTTCTTATGTTTTTACGACAAAAGGTGCTCAGGATTTTCAATTTGGGAATTTGTTTACGGCTTCTATTTATGCCGGTTATTCATTTAATCCTGATTCAAAAATGTTTAGAACTCACCTCGCCTTGGATACTGTTTACCAAGATGAAAAAAAGGAACGGCAAGACGGCGAGAAAAATCCGGACATGGGAGGGCAAACGGTTTTCATTGGCCCGGCATTTAAAGTGGATACTATTGACAATTTTAGTTTTACCGGAAACTTTTTGTATCCAGTTTCCCGAAATTTAAATGGACTGGCGCAAAAAGTCGATTTTGAATGGACTTTAGGCGGAGAGTTAAAATTTTGATATTCTTTTTTATAAAAGACAATTGCTGAAGTGCACGATGTTCACCGTTAGCAACGTCAACCAATAATTGCTAATAAAATTTACAAATAACAAATAATTATTTAACAAAGAGGATTTCAGTCAGGACAAAAACCTTGACCATATTTCCACAGTATGATAAACTCGCAGCTCTATATTTGAAATCAGACCATATCCATTTCAGGGCGAGGAGTTTAAATGAGAAAATTTTTATTTTTGATTTTATGTTCGATCCTGCCACTTAGCTTTGGTTGCGGACAAAAACAAGCTGATAAAAATGAAGTTACCGTCTGGCATTGGATGACGGACCGCCAAAACACCTTCCTAAAACTCGCCCAACAATACGAACAACAAACCGGTATTAAAGTTAATTTTGAACTATACGCTCCTTCTGATGCGTATTCCCAAAAAATTGTCGCCGCTGCCCAAGCCAAAGTCCTTCCTGATATTTTCGGAATCCTTGATAAAAAAGAAATTGTAGCCTCTTTTATTGAAAGCGGTTTTGTCGCTGATTTAACCGAGGACTTCAAAGCCAACAACGGCGCGTGGGAAAAAAGTATCTTTCCCAAGGCTCTAGCCGTTAATGTTTTTGAAAAAGATAATATTTATCACGTCAAACCCGGCATTTACGGGGTTCCGCTTGACGTTACTAACATTCAAATGCTTTATAACAAGAATCTTTTGAAGAAAGCCGGAATTCTTCAGCCTCCTAAGAATTTTGAGGAATTCCTCGCTGATATTGAGGTTTTGAAAAAATCCGGTGTCGCGCCGTTTGTTTCGGGCTGGGGCGAGTTGTGGATGATCGATTGTTTTGCTTCCAACTATGCGTTTAACATAATGGGGGAAGAGAAGGTTATGTCGACTATCCGTGGGGAAACGTCTTATACGGATCCTGATTGGATTAAAGTTTTTAATATTTTTAAAACGTTAAAAGACCGTGGTGCTTTAATTGAAGGTATTGTTACGAAAGCTAATAAATATGCTGAACAGGATTTTGCTCTGGAACGCGCAGCGTTTGCGTTTAATGGATCATGGTGCGTGAATGTTTATAATGATATGAATCCTAAATTAGAATACGGCGCCATGTTGCCGCCGCCGGTTAATCCGATGTTGCCGATGAGAATCTGGGGTGGAGCGGGATCATCGTTTATGGTTAATAACACGTCCACGCATAAACAAATGGCGATTGATTTTCTAAAATGGCTGACCGGAAAACAAGCTCAGGCCATTCTTGCGAATGATACGAAAAATTTACCGGCTAACCAGGAAGCGTTGACATCCATTCCAGAAATCCTTTCGCAATTTGCCAGCGCCATGTCGCACACAACCCATCCGACGATCTGGAAGTATAATGAAGATTCCCTCGTAACTGAAACATTTGATAAAGGAATTCAATCAATTATCATTGGCGAAAAAACCCCTGATCAAGTGGCCGTCGAAGTTCAAGCTGTCAAGAAACGGCAAATGGATAAAAAGAAAAAGACGCCATAACAGAATTTAAATTTCATGGAAACAGCCTCAGTTAAAAACTTCTCCTCGGCAAATTTTAAAAATTATTCTGAGAATTTTCTTTTTGTCCTTCCCGCCGTCGCGATTTTTTCTATTTTTTATGTCTATCCTTTCTTTAATATCTTTTGGCTTTCGCTTCACGAATGGAACGGTATCAGTCCTCACCAAGTCTTCGTCGGTCTAGATAATTTTAGAGAATTAATGAGCGACCAGATTTGGTGGGATTCGGTTGGACATGCCGCTTATATAACGTTGATTGCCTTGACATTTCAAAACGCCTTGGCTTTTGCTCTGGCCTTGGCGTGCGATCGGGAAATTAGGGCGCGTAAATTTTATCGTGTGATGTTTTTTTTACCACCGGTTCTTTCTGAAGTCGTCGTCGGTATGATTTGGAGCTGGATTTTAAATGCCGGCACACAAGCCGGTCAGCCGATAGGCTTGCTTAATTATTTTTTGACGAAAATGGGATTAACTGGTTTGGTTCATAATTGGCTTTCGGATCCGCACACCGCGTTGACTTGTATTGCGGTTGTGCATAGCTGGAAAGGATTTGGCTGGGGGTTCATTATTCTTTTAGCTGGTTTGCAGACAATTGATCGTCAATTATACGAGGCTGCCAAGGTCGACGGAGCGGGATCGTGGCGGACGCTTGTGAATATTACGATTCCAATGATGATTCCGGTGATAGTGGTGGTTGTGATTTTAACGATTCTTGGATCTATGCAAGTTTTTGTTTTGGTTTTAGCCATGGTCGGTCAAGGACTTGGTTATCATACCGAAGTGCCAGTCACGCGGATTTTGGCTTCTATGACGGGAACAAACCGTTACGGTTATGCTTGCGCCGAAGGTGTTATTTTTGGTCTTATTTTGGTTGTGGTGTCTTTCACGATGCGTAAACTTTCCGACAAACTTAAGCAGGCTTAATTCATTCTCGAATCTAAAATGAATATTTATAAAATTACTTCTTTTATTAAAGGATTTTTTATCCACGCTTTCTTAGCGCTGGTGACTTTGACTTGTCTTTTTCCGCTTTTCTGGATGCTGCGTTCCTCTTTAATGACCAATCAAATAATTTTTACAAACAAATCTCTGATTCCGCCGGAATTACATTTTCAAAATTACTATTTGGCCTGGACGGAAGGTAACTTTGCAGTCTATTGTTTAAATAGTTTTTTTTATACGGCCACGGTTGTTTTTGGGATTGTTGTCGTTTCTTCTTTGGCGGCCTATGCTTTTTCGCGGCTGCCTTTTCCTGGTCGGAACTTTTTCTTTTTTATGTTTTTGGCAGCGATGATGATTCCGCTTCCTGGCGCTTTTGTGCCGCTTTACACGTTGATGGTGAAATTGCATCTTGTCAACACACGGATCGGTTATATACTTTGTATGATTAATGTCGGGTTGTCTTTAAGCATTTTTCTTCTCAAAACTTTTTTTGATAAAATGCCTCCCGAGCTCGAAGACGCGGCTAGAATCGACGGGTGTTCGAAGCTTGGGATTTGGCGGCATGTGGCGATTCCTCTCGCGATGCCGGCGATCGCTGTCATCGTTATTTTTAATTCCCTAAACGTTTGGAATGAATACATTCTGGCAACACTTTTGTTAAACGACAAATCGCTGATGCCTCTGCAGCGCGGGCTTATGGTTTTTCAGGGATCGCACAGCGTCGATTATCCGCTATTAATGGCTGGGTTAACAATAGCCGCTACCCCCATTGTCATCATCTACCTTGTTATGCAAAAACACATCATTAAGGGACTCTCTTCTGGAGCGGTTGTTGGATGAAAAGAAATATTGTTGGAAAAGTTCGTACCTTTTGGATAATCATCTGTCTGGTTGCCGTTTTCCTCGCGATCAGCACGGCTGAAAAAGCTTTGTCCGCGTCAAGCGAAACAACGCCTCAAAAAGTCGAAACCACGTCGGGATCTAACGCTTTTTCTGAAAAACCTTCCTCAAAGGAACTCGTTTCCTTGGCCTGGGAAGCTTCCGGCAAAAATGAGTTTGATAAAGTTGTCACGATCACCAATCAATGCCAGGAATTATATGAACCCGAAGCCAGAAAATTAGAAGCACAATTGAATGGTTTTCCTGAACGAGGGACTGAAAAAGATTTTCAGGTTTTAAATGATGTGGCGACCTGTTTGTTTATCCGCGCCGAATCTTTAATGAATAACGGTAAGACGCAGGACGCTCAAACGCTTTTTCAAAAAATTATCGACGAGTATAAATGGTCTCAATCATGGGATCCCAGCCGCGGAAACTTTTGGTCAGTCGCTGACAAAAGTCAGGCTAGCATTGATATGATGACAGGTAAAATTGAGCAGCAGGAAGAACAAGCCATTCAAGCTCAGAAAAAAAACCACACCGATTTAAAGCTCCACACCAAAGGCAAAGAAGATATTGTTGATTACACTAAATATGGAAAGTTTACTGGCGTTGGGACAAAAGATTATCATTATGAAGTCAATGACCCCAAAGGACTGTCTGTCGCCCTCGGTGAAGGCATTTATCCTAATACGGGTGATGTTTTAAAAGATCCGGGTTATAAGAAAGCCATGAAAGAAGGACGCTTGGAAGGAAGCCATTGGGATTTTGTCCGCACCGAAGATCTGGAAGCCGCTTTTTATAAATGGGCGACGGCTCCTGAGCCCTGGGGCGTTAAGCTTTTTTATTTAGGATTGATCTTTGAAAAAACCAAAATGTATTATGAAGCGATTAAATGTTACTATGCGATCGTCGTTCATTTCCCAAATGCCGTCGGGTGGACATACTGGAAGACGCCCTGGTATCCGGGACAGGCGGCCATTGCCAAAATTAAATATCTTGTCCGGCTGCATCCGGAACTAAATTTAAAGTATGAGAACGCCAAGATCCAAGTCATTAATGGTTTTGATAATGATGTCCGTAACGATGTCATTATTACTTCTCCAGGATTTTTGCGTCAGAAAAATTTTTGGGACAAGATTATGGAACAACTGAATCTCGATAAATTAGGCGCTAAAAAATCATTGGGAAATGTTAAGAAAACAATCGGTGAAGGCCAGGTTCAGCTGGTGCAATATGAAAACGGTCATTGGCAAATGCTTATTGACGGCAAGCCATATATTATTAAAGGTATTACCTATCATCCGACAAAAGTTGGGCAAAGTCCGGATAAAGGTACGCTGACCGACTGGATGACGTCTGATATTGACCATAACGGTAAGATCGATGGGCCTTACGATTCTTGGGTTGATAAAAACCACAACAACGAACAAGATGCAGATGAACCCGTCGTCGGTGATTTTGAGTTAATGAAAGAAATGGGTGTTAACACCATTCGCGAATATCACCAACCATTCGAATTTAACAAGCCTCTTTTGCGTGAGATGTATCAAAAATACGGGATCCGGGTCATTATCGGTGACTTTTTAGGAAAATATACGTTAGGTTCCGGCGCAAGTTGGCGCGAAGGGACCGACTACGAAAATCCTCAACATCGTAAAGCGATGCTCGAATCTGTTAAAAAGATGGTCATGGAATATAAAGACGAACCGTTCGTTCTAATGTGGCTTTTAGGTAACGAAAATAATTACGGTGTTGCCAGTAATGCTGATACAAAACCCGAAGCGTATTTTCAATTTGTAAATGAAGTTGCGCGCTGGATTAAATCCGTTGATAAAAATCATCCAGTTGCTATTTGCAACGGCGATACGTTATACTTGGATTTGTTTGCCAAGTACTCGCCAGACGTTGATATTTATGGAGCGAATTTGTATCGGGGCGATTATGGCTTTGGTTCATTTTGGGAACAGGTGAGTGACGCCGCTGGAAAACCCGCTATGGTTACCGAGTATGGATGTCCAGCCTACGCCGCGAATTTGACATTAGAAGAAGGTGAAGCGACTCAAGCCGCTTATCATTTTGGCAATTGGAGTGATATTGAAGAAAACACGGCGGGGCACACACAAGGCAGTGGAAACGCCTTAGGCGGCATCGCTTTTGAATGGACAGATGAATGGTGGAAAAATTACGAACCATTTTTCCACGACAGGAAGTCGGACGCGATAGGTCCTTTCCCCGGCGGCTATTATTATGAAGAATGGTTTGGAGTAACCAGCCAAGGCAACGGTAAACATAGCCCGTTTATGAGACAGCTAAGGCAAAGTTATTCTCAATATAAGGATTTATGGAAATAAAGCAACAAGAGGGGAGGTGCCATACAGGTCATAACGAATAAAATTAATTTTTGGGGAGAATTTTACTTTTAAATTTTCGGAAGTCTGTTAAGTTTGATTTATTAATAGCTTCCTGTGCTCGAGGGAATATGAGTGCTAAGCTGACAGAAATAGTGAGCGAGGCACAATAACTACAGCTAAGTTAGATTCGGATTTAGTTGTAGCGCACTAAAAGCCAATCACAACCATAGGAGGAAGGAAGCAATGAAAAAGTTTTTAATCGTTCTAGCCTTACTACTGGCTGGAATCACGGGACAACAAGTAACTTCAGCTTACGCTTATAATTTTGGAGATTACCGTTCAGTCACCCTGACCACCAAGGCCTGGGAAGCGCTTCAGCAGGGTGATTTGGAAGCAGTCTTGGCCTATACCAATAAATGTATTGAACTCTACGCCCAGCAGGCCAAAAAGATGCAAAGCAGTTTAACGGCTTATCCGACGGGTACAAATCAAGAAATCTTCGGTTATTGGGCCTTAAATGATGTGGCCACTTCTTATTTTATTCAAGGAGAAGCTTATCGTAAGGCCAACATGAAAGATGAATCCAAGGAAGCTTTCCAAAAATTAATTGATGAATATACCTATGGCCAAGCTTGGGAGCCTAAAGGATGGTTTTGGAAACCGGCCGAAGCCGCTCAAGAAAAATTAGCTTTGATCGAATCTGGCTCGAACATTGATTTTGGTGATTCCAGCTCAGAACAGTTGACGACCAAAGCCTGGGAAGCCTTGAAAAATAATAATCTCGACGACGTTCTAACATATACGAATAAATGCATTAACCAATACGGTGCCAAGGCTAAAGAAATGCAAAATTCTTTGACTGAGTATCCGTTTGGTGAAAAAGATAAGATTTTCGCTTATTGGGCACTTAATGATGTTGGTACTTGTTTGTTCATTCAAGGAGAAGCGTATCGCAATGCCGGTAAAACAGACGAAGCGAAAGCTGCTTATAAAAAATTGATCGATGAATATTTTTATGCGCAATGCTGGGATCCGCAAGGATGGTTTTGGAAACCGGCTGAAGCCGCGCAGCAAAAATTAGATGAATTGGCTTCTGGTGGTGGTCAACCGGATCAAAAGCAAACAACCGAAAAGTCGGCTGACAAATCAACTGATAAAGCAACGGAAAGTTCTTCATCAGATAGTTCTTCAAGTTCATCTTCATCTGACAAATCTTCTGATAAATCAAGCGAAACAAAATAGTAAAGCTGTTTAATTTTCAGAATTATTGGTCATGTCGTCGTAAAAGTAACCGATGTAAACGAGAGCGTCCTTTATCCTTTTGAAACGAAGGTCTAAAGGGCGCTCTCTCTATCTTTAAACTTGTCTTTAAAAATACTTTAGCTAAGAAAGGTCAGGCCCCATGCAAAACCGATATTATCTTTTGTTTGCGATAGTGGTCATGGTTTTAGTTTCCGGCTGCGGCGGAAGTCAGTCAACGAGTAATAATGCGACGCCCAACGCTTCTTCATCGGCTTCTTCTTCGAGTTCAGATAACAGTAAAGAGAGCGCTCAGAAAAAAGAAGAAACTGCAAAGGCGGATACTTCTGCTAAAGAATCTCAGCCAGCCGTTCAAACAAATACTGAAACTAAAAAAGAAGCAACCCAAAGCGCCACTGCGGCAAATGAAAACGGGTTTAAGCCACTCACCATTTACGCTGACAAAGGCACGCGTGGTAATCATTATGTTCCGTCGGGTTTTATGCCGGACGGTAAATGTATAACGTTCGATGATACATGGACCGATAAATGTCATAGTGGCTCAACTTGCATCAAGGTTAATTATGATGTGGCCTGCTCGAAGGCCGGCCAAAAATGGGCGGGAATCTATTGGTTGAATCCGGCCAATAATTGGGGCAGCCAAAAAGGCGGTTTTAATCTGACCGGCGCGGCAAAATTAACGTTTTGGGCCAAAGGTGAAAAAGGCGGCGAACGAATAGAAGAAGTTAAAATGGGCGGATTGACGGGGCAGTTTCCGGATTCGGACACGGCCGTTATTGGTCCTATTATTCTGACACCAGAATGGCAGCAGTATACAATTGATTTGCGCGGGAAAGATCTTTCTTCTATCACCGGCGGTTTTGCTTGGTCCACCAACGTTGATGTTAATCCCGAAGCGTGTACTTTTTATTTAGATGATATTCAATATGAATGATTAATCTAATAAAAAAGCCCTGCAACTTAAAGAAGTTGCAGGGCTTTTTTACTGACTGTGACCTTGTCCAACGCTGAAATCCGACGAGATAATTCCGTTCAAAATAAAAGTTCCTACCTTATGTTTTTGTTAAAAAAAAACAGTTTTTCCCTTGAGTTGAATTTTATCCTTTGATATCATTCCTACTACATTAATTCATTTTTGACATCGCCGTTATAATTTTATTTTGTAATGATATAGATTAACGCGTCTGTTTCATTACTCCGCTAAAGGCAGAGTCATGGCGGCATATTGAGGAGAAGAGATGACCAAGACTGCCCAACTAATTATTGTGGTGTTGGTTCTCGTTATTGCGGCGATTATAGGTGTTTATATCCTACCTACCGAGAATAAAGTAAAAAATTTAGAAGCCACCAAACTTACTCTCGAAGATCAAGTAACCCAGTCAGATGCCCTTTCGAAAAAATTAGTCCAAGAAAAAACAGCCTTAGAAAATCAGCTTAAAGACGCGCAGGCCGCAAAAGCTAAAATACAAAAAGATTATGATGACCTTGATAGCCAAGTCGCTGGTTTGAATAGTAAAGTCACTGAATTAACCAACGAACACGACACCTTAAATGCGCGTCTTGAAGAGACTAAAAAACAGCGTGACGAATTAACCGCCAAACTCGAAGACAAAGAAAAGCAGCTTGCCCAGGGCGGAGGTTCTGGATCGACAGCAAATAACACCCCAGCGGTGACGCAGGCAGACATCGACGCTGCTGCACATGTTTCCGTGCCGGAAAGTACCCAGAATGAAGCCTATTGGGCCAGCGTACTAAAAGAAAAGGCCTCTTTAGAACTTCAGTTGAAAGATATAAAAGCAAAAATGACAGAAAATAGCATGGCGGTTGAAGACCTTAAAAAGAAAAATTCCGATTTAGACGTTGAAATCGGTGCACTTAAAAATGAGAAGATAGAACTCGAACGCAAGCTTAGCCAAAGCGAAGATATATCCAATGCCATTTCCGTTGAATTGGCCCGCGGTAAGAACACCGCCAAGTCGACCGACACCCGTCTGGAAGATTTACTCAAAGAGAACAACGGTCTGCGTGATCAGATCAAAAGTCTGACGACGGCTAAAATGAATTTAGAAAAAAGTATTATTCGTCTTAATGACGACAAGCTGACGCTGCAAAAGAAGCTTGATGAATCTGAAAATGTTATGCGCAATAAAGTTGATCAGATTTGGGAACTTAAGAAAAGTGTTGATGAAAGGTTCCAATCATATAACCAAAAATCTCCGTCGGAAGTTGAATTGGCGCCCATCGTCGTCAGTGCCAACGGTCCTATCGGTGTTGATCAGTCCGTTAATCCGCCGGGCGGTGATTCGGGTATGCAAGGGCATGTGGTCAGTGTTAATGATGATAATAATTTTGTGATTGTTGATTTGGGAGAACAGTCTGGCATTAAAGTGGGCGATAATCTTAATGTTTTCCGTAATTCTAAGTATGTTGCCGGCCTCGAGGTGATTCAAGTCCGCCAAGAAATCGCCGCTGCGGATATTAAGCAAAAAAGCGACAACATTCTTATTGGAGATAATGTCCGATAAAACATTTTTAAGTCTTTCAAGAATTTCTGATTTTCAAAAACGTTTACTTATCTCGATTTTAACTGCCCTTGGAAAAGAAAAAAGTCAGCATAGAAGATGTCGCCGCACGCGCGGGAGTTTCGATTACAACCGTCTCGCGTGTCATCAACAAAATTCCTACCGTTAACAAAAAGAATGTCGCCAAAGTTGAAGAGGCGGTCGCCTTCCTTAAGTTCAAACCCAATGTCAGTGCTCAGCGTTTAGCGCGCGGTCTTAATAATGCCGTCGGGCTTGTGATGCCCGGATATCCTGGGATCTTTCATTCTTTTTATGCGATCGAAGTCATTCGCGGTGTCGGCCATGCGTGTGAAGCATTAAAATTGGACATGCTCTTTCATATTACAAACGGTTATAATCCTTTGAACATTCATAATGTCGGCGGGGTTATTTTTGCTGATATTATTGAAAACCGCAAACAGGTCGATGCCTCATTGCAGGAAGGTGTTCCCTGCATGGTCATCAATAATATTGTTAAAGACACGCCTGAAATAAATTTTGTGGCCATTGATAACAAAACCGGCGGTCATATGGCGACTGATTATTTGATTGGCCTTGGACATAAGAAGGTCGCTACCGTCACGGGAAATGTCCACACTCAAGCAGGATCTCACCGCTTAGACGGTTATAAAAAAGCCTTGGCTGATCATCAAATTGCTTTCCGGGAAGATTATGTTTTCCAGGGCGATTATTCTCGACGCAGCGCGCGGATTGCGGCTGAACAAATTTTGCAGCTGCCTGACCGGCCGAGCGCTATTTTTTCCGCCAGCGATGATATGGCTTTAGAAATTATGGCCGTCATGCTCGAAAAGGGGCTTAAACTTCCCGATGACATGTCTATTATCGGTTTTGACGATAATCCCGCGGGCATTTATGGCCCCGTCGGATTGACTACCATTAAACAACCGCTTTTCCAAATGGCTGAAGAAGCCGTTAAGTGCCTCAATATGATCGTGACTGGTAAAAAAGAACCGCCAGTGCATGTCATTCTGCCTCCCAAATTAATTATCCGAGAATCTTGTTCATCGCCTAAGCGATGAAATATTTAAGAATCAATTGGATCGGTCATTTTAAGGAAGGAGTTCTCCGTATGTTGAGAAGCAAAATATTCTTCGTTTTAGCTACGGTAAATCTTGTGCTTATGTATCAAAATTCTTTTGTTGCTCTGGCCGATACAGTAAGTTCGGAAAATTTATACGAAGATGCCCAAAAGCAGTTAACAGTTCCGACTGACTTATACCCGACTATTAGTGAAGTGATAAAATCGGGTTGGAGAGAAGATGAAAAACTGACCAATCTTCTTCAGAATAACCAAAAGGCTATCGACTTATTCAAACAAGCGGCGCAAGTTGAGAATAAAGGTGATTTATTCGGGCAGGAACCAAAGGAGTGGCGCCTAGAAACATCTTTACCTAGAATGTTTGGTTACTATGATCTTGTGGAATTAACATTGTTACAGGCAAGACAATACGAATCTAAAGGGCAATATCCGTTAGCTGAGGAAAATTATTTGGCGTCGATCAAATTTTTAAAACAACTAGCTCAACAAAAAACCTTTATGATGCTTATGATGCTTCATGAAGCGATTATTTTTAACAGTTATCTTTATTCACCGTTAGTTAATATTGTTTCTAAAGAAATTTATAATAAGGAAGCCGTACAAGCTTTGTTAAAAGAACTATTAACCGTACCTGTTGGAAGAGAACAATTCAAAGCGGCGTATCAAAATGAGCTTATCCGCGATAAAAAAATTTTATTACAAAATTTACAGGCCGCTGAAGAAAAAGAAAATTTAAAGGATGAATTAAGCGCAGAGGTGAAAAGTGCTATTGAGAAAAAGAACGAAGATATTATGAAGGCAATAGATGAGGATGATATTGAAAAATTGAACCAAAAGCTGAAAACAGCACGAGAAAACACAGAAAATATTTTGAAATCAGTCAATTTAACCATTAATGATCTGGAAAAACCGTTATCGGATAAAATGTGGTCAGGAAAAATAAAAACTGAGGATATTGTGGCTTATTATCAGCAAATTCTCTCTCTCCAGAAGAAAGGTCTATCAAAGGAAGATTTAGTGAATATTATTGTTAACAGGGATAGTCCAAGAAATTTTAAATTAAAAGATAATTACAATATGTTCTTAAGCAAGTTTAGTAATCTTTTGACAGCCTTGGCGGTTAAGTCTTATCAATTGGATCATAAAAAACAATTACCTAACACATTGGATGAATTGGTGCCTGGATATCTGGCGAAGATTCCTGAAGATCCTTTTAGCAAATCTCAACCGCTCAAATACGTTAAGAAAGACCAATCGTATCGTATTTATAGCGTGGGACCCGACAAAGTAGATCAATCTGGTGATGTTGCTGTTACTGAAGACGATTCGGGAGGTTGCTCGGATAAATGTTCAGGCGATAGTGTGTTTTCTTATTCAGCCAATTAGTTTAACGAGGACATTATTTACGTGCCGTCTTTAGCTACGTAAATAGAAGGCCGAATTAACCCTGCGTTTTTTTCGCGGGGTGTTGGGTAAATTCCCCGCAGTTTCACTGCGTTTCCTTTTTGCAGTTGGCTGTTGATACCTCGTCAGCTTGCCACCGAGGTTATTCATTTTTTTAAAGAATTTCAATCTGAACGGCCAGTGTTTTATTGGAAAAAGCGCTGGCCGTCTTCATTTGTTTGGTTTACTATTGAAACGAAGGATTGACAACTTTCCCTCGAGAATATAATATACAGCCCGTCTAGGATTATTGGCGGATGTACTTTAGAGTATTGAAGTTTTTGTTACCACAAGGAGGCCCTTTGGACATTCTTTTGAAAATTACTTTGGGTTTAGTGTGGATTATTACGTTGTTTGGGTTGGGGGCGGTTATTTTTACGAAGTTTCAGTTTGATGATTTAAATTTTCTGGCGCTCTTTTTCTTAGGGTTCGCCGTGTTAAATACTTTTTTAATGCTTCGCAAGAAAGCATAAATGCTGCAAGCCTCAAGTCTCAAGCTTCATTATTCATGAAGTCTGGAGCTTGAAACCTGCAGCATTTCAGTTTATATAAAATGAATACGATCAATAAAAATTATGACAGTATCGTTATCGGCGGAGGACATGCCGGGCTTGAAGCGGCCTTGGCGTTAAGCCGGATGGGCGTTTCAACGCTCATGGTCACATTTTCTTTCGAAACAATTGGCCAAATGAGCTGTAATCCGGCGATCGGCGGCGTCGGGAAAGGCCAACTGGTTAAAGAAATTGATGCTTTAGGCGGTGAAATGGGCCGCGCGGCTGATGCAACTGGCATTCAATTCCGGCAGCTGAATGCTTCAAAAGGCCAGGCGGTGCGTTCTTCCCGCTGTCAATCCGACCGTCTGCAATACAAATTATATATGCAATCCATTGTCCGCCGGCAGCCGAATCTCACCGTTTTACCGGACAAAGTCAGTCAAATTCTCGTCGATCACGGACAAGTCATTGGGATTCAAACCGAATCCAATCTCATCATTCACTGCCAAACCATTGTTATCACAACTGGAACATTCTTAAGAGGCCGAATTCACGTCGGAGAAAAAATTACGCCTGGCGGCCGAGTGGGCGAGCAGGCTTCGTATTCTCTGGCGGACAGTCTGGAAGCGCTCGGATTTCCTTTAATGAGTTTTAAGACTGGAACGCCGCCGCGGTTAGACGGCCGCGCAATTGATTTTAGTGAACTGGAGCGGCAGGATTCTGATCCGCACCCAATCCCATTTTCTTTTCGAACTCAGCAACTTCCCACTCAATTAATGCCTTGTTATATTACCCGCACTAGCCAAGAGACCCACGATATTATCCGTAACAATTTGCATCATTCGCCGATGTATTCGGGTCGTATACAATCGACGGGCGTTCGTTATTGTCCATCGATTGAAGATAAGATTGTTAAGTTCAAAGATAAAATGACGCATCATGTTTTTTTGGAGCCTGAGGGATTAACAACTCATGAGTATTATCCTAATGGTATTTCGACGGGATTGCCGGCGGAAATTCAAGAGGCCATGGTGCATTCGATAAAAGGATTGGAAAAGGCTGTTATTATCCGTCCTGGATATTCGATTGAACACGGCGTTGTGCCTGCGACGGAATTAATGAATTCTCTTGAGACCAAGAAAATCAAAGGGCTTTTTCTCGCCGGGCAGATTAACGGGACAACCGGTTATGAAGAAGCTGCTGCGCAAGGTTTGATGGCTGGTATTAATGCAGCGCTCACCATTCAAAATAAACCGCCGTTTATTTTAGGACGCCACGAAGCTTATATTGGTGTTTTGATTGATGATTTGGTGACCAAAGGGACAGATGAACCCTACCGCATGTTTACGTCACGCGTGGAATACCGCCTTATTATAAGGGAAGACAACGCCGATAAGAGACTTGCGAAGTATGGAGTTGCGTTTGGTTTAAT
This sequence comes from uncultured Planctomycetales bacterium, assembly GCA_964612665.1. GTDB lineage: Bacteria > Omnitrophota > Gorgyraeia > Zapsychrales > JAHFFX01 > CAZTCI01. The sequence continues at coordinate 254,715 of CAZTCI010000004.1, forward strand.
TACGCCGCAAGAATTTGAAGCGATTGAGAAAAAATATCAAGCGATCGCGCGTGAGATTGAACACCTAAGAACAATCCGTGTTCCGCCAGGCACGGCACTCGACGCTGATTTAGCTAAAGTCAACAGCAGTCCGATTAAGCAGCCGGTTTTATTAAGCGATCTGTTGAAACGTCCCGAAGTAAATTACGCGATGATTGCACCGTTTGACGGCCAGCTCAAGAATTTTCCACCGCAGGTCATTGACCAGGTTGAGTATGAAATTAAATATGAAGGCTTTATTGAAAAGCAATATAAGATGATTGAGCGTTTTCGGCATCTTGAAAATATTCGTATTCCGGCGGACTTTGATTTTAAGGGCATCTCCGGGCTTTCGGTTGAGATTCAAGAAAAGTTAAAAAGATTTGCGCCGGCCACATTAGGACAAGCCAACCGGATTTCGGGAGTGACGCCGTCGGCGATTGCCATCTTGATGATTTATCTGCGCAAGAGAAGTCTCGCCAGAAAAGAACAATCCACTTCATCGGAGTAAAGAAGCTCGTGTTTCGAAAACAGTTTTTAAATAAAAACCTCCGCCTTTATTCAAAAAAGGCAGGAGGTTTTTTTATTAACTTTATTTGTCTTTCATTATTTCTAATGCTGTTTGTAGGCGTTTCTCAAATTAAGGCCGCTGATGATATCCAAAATATTCAGGAAACGGAAGATCTTGATAAAGCAATTAATGATATTCTCGCCGGAGACAGCGATGCAGCGATTGAAAAATTTACTAAGATTATTGAAGCGAATCCAAACAATGCTCAGGCTTATTTCAATCGAGGGATCGCTTATCACAATCAGAATGAATGGGACAAAGCCGTCGACGATTACAGCAAGGCCATTAAAATTAATCCGGATTTTTTTCAAGCATTTTATTATCGCGGGCTGGTCTGTTTGGCACGCGGACAATTTGATTTCGCAATTAATAATTTTAATGCCGCCATTAAGATAAATCCGCATTACGCCCAAATGTTCAATAAACGCGGGTTTGCTTATCAGCGTAAAGAAAATTTGAAACAAGCCCTGCAGGATTATACACAAGCGATTTCGATTGATCATCACTTGTTTGGGGCGTATTGGAACCGGGCGGAGTTGTCTGAGAAGATGTTCGATTATGAAACAGCCATTTCGGATTACACCAAGATGTTAAAAATCAATCCTCTAAAAAATGAGATTTACCTTAAACGGGCGCACTGTTATGAAGAAGCTAATAATTCAACTTTAGCATTAGATGACTATAACCATGTTATTAAAGTAGAAGAAAGCGAAGAAGCTTATTATGGCCGTGGAACGCTTTATTTAAATGGATATAATAAACCAGAATCAGCCATCGCTGATTTTAGCGCCGCTATCAAGCAGAAGCCGAAATCGGCACGGGCTTTTCAAGCAAGGGCCATGACCAACGAACGGCTTAAGAAATTTGATCAAGCTTTTGAAGATTATTCTAAAGCCATTGAAATCGATGCTCAATCAAAAGACAGTTACATTAACCGAGCACGAATAAATTTTAAAGCCAAAGAATATGATAAAAGCTGGGCGGATATTCATATCGCTGAAAAATTGCCGGGATATGAAGAGCCGGAGTTTGTGCAGCCGTTGAGAGTGGAATCAAAGAAAGATAATTGAGATTTAATTGAAAAATTAGCGCAGGCTTAGAAATTTCAAAAATTCTCAGTAAACCGTAGGCCACAAGAATAAAGCCATTGACACTTAAGAAATTACAATGTTATAATCCGGCGCTTTTGTTTATTGGCCTTTTCCTTTCCAAAGAAATGTTGTTTTTATTTGTTCCGAAGAGAAAAGGCCTAATGTTGACTTTTGTTGCATCCTTGGGATTTATAAAAGTCAATAATTTTAAAATTTGAGTATCATTATGAAAGGATTTTTCATATGGAACAGACGCTTAAGGAGGCAGAGGTTATGAAAATCGCGAAAGATGTTACAGAACTAATTGGAAAGACGCCGCTCGTTAGACTCAATAAGGTCACTCAAGGATGCGTAGCAGAGGTTGTGGCCAAATTAGAATTTTATAATCCATTAGGTTCGGTCAAAGACCGCATTGGATTTGCAATGATTGAAGCTGCTGAAAAAGCAGGCAAGATTAAAAAAGATACTGTACTCGTCGAGCCGACTTCCGGAAACACCGGTATCGCGCTCGCGTTTGTTTGCGCAGTCAAAGGCTATAAACTTATTTTGACAATGCCGGAGACAATGAGCTTGGAAAGACGCGCGCTTTTAAGGGCCTTTGGTGCCGAATTGGTTTTGACACCTGGCCCGGAAGGGATGCGCGGGGCGATTGCCAAAGCCAATGAAATTCTCAAATCCGACCCGAAATATGTCATGCCTCAGCAGTTTGATAATCCCGCCAATCCAGAAATCCACCGTAAAACAACCGCTGAAGAAATTTGGAATGATACCGACGGAAGAGTTGATATCATGATTTCTGGTGTTGGTACAGGCGGAACGATTACAGGTGTTTCTGAAGTCATCAAAAAACGAAAACCTTCTTTTAAAGCCATCGCGATTGAACCAAAAGGTTCGCCGGTTCTTTCGGGTGGTAAGCCTGGCCCGCATAAAATTCAGGGAATCGGCGCTGGTTTTGTCCCAAGCATTCTCAACACGAAAATAATTGATGAAGTCATCCAAGTGGACAACGACGAAGCTTTTGCCATGGCTAAGCGGGTGATTAGAGAAGAGGGACTTTTGGTGGGTATCTCATCGGGCGCGGCGGTTCACGCGGCGCTGCAGGTCGCGAAACGGCCGGAGAATAAAGGAAAATTAATTGTGGTGATTATTCCAAGTACTGGTGAACGTTATTTGAGTACTGATTTATTTGCGGAGTATCGAAGTTAGATTGAAATATGATGAAAAACACGCCGGGCGGCCCCGCGAGATGATTCGTAAATTGCGCGGGGCCGCCCGGCGTCTTTTTTCGACTTTAAATTCAGTTATCTTATTTAAATCTCCCTGAACTCACCCACGCCCCTGCATAAGCCAAGAAAGCAATAAAATAAAGCGCGTGAAATCCTAGAAGCATCACATGATATTCTAAAAATCCTCCCACCATGGCCCCGAAGATATTGGCGCAAAGAGCCGAATTCGCCGAGCCTGATCTTTTAATCTGGTTCGAGAAGGCCATGCCAGAAAAAAATACCGGTAAGGTTATGATCAACGGTAAAAGATTTCTGTTCATTCCATAGGACAAACCATGCGAAGGCCTCGTCGCTAGAAATCCTATACCTAGCGTTAAAAAAAGCGCCCCATAAATTATCCCTTGCGAAAGCCTTAATCCCCTAAGCCAAAACCAATTCGATAAAAAAGCCAATCCTAAGATAGCAACAATCACAATAGCCGTCACGACCCATGTATTGCCATAAAGAAGCCCCAATTGCGTGATGGCTTTTGTTTCCAAAAACATAAATCCAGCGCCCAAGAAGAAACACGGCCGTGAAAAGTTAGCGGACATGCCTTTGGAAAGCGTTTGAATCAGCACAACTGAAAGCACAAGCAATAAAAGAATCAAGTTAAAGTAAGAAGCTGGATAAGCGCGTTTGCTCATATAAAGGAACGGCCAATCATCTGTTGAGATATCGACATTATTAGGTGAGCTGCGTAACTCTGCGGATATTTCGGGGAAGGGAATATCGCTCAACACTTGACTAGAAAAATTAGGACCTATCAAGAAAGTATAACCGCCATCGTAACTTGTCTTGTAAATCAAAGGTTCAGCACCGGGGAAAGTTTCTTTAAGCATTATATAAAGTTTTTTCATAATCCGGCTTTGATTGCCTCCTAACCCAATGCTAAAGGCCATACAAACCAATCCATCCGGTTTCAGTTTAGCTTTCATTTCTTGAAAAGCCTCTTTTGTATAGACAAAACTATCCAGCCGCACAATCGAATTTCCCGACAAGGAAGAGTGTGAGTCCAATAGTCCGTAAATAATCAAATCGTATTGTTGAGATGTCGTCCGAATAAAAGACCGCGCATCGTTTAAATGTACATGCACGTTCGGCGCTTGATAAGGTTGTTCTGGATGAAGAAAAAAACCAACTTTATAAATGGATGGATCAATTTCAACCGCGTCAATAAACTTGGCTTGATGGCGTACCGCCGAAGCCACATCGTTACCCGTGCCGCTGCCGACAATCAAAACGTTTTCAGGATGAGGACGATATTGGTAAGGGATTGCGTAGTAGGCGGCGATGTCTTTCAGGTGTGGATTTCCGGCGACGTGGTCGTCTTTTAAGTTAAGGATATTCTGAAAGAACGTATTGCTGACACGTAATTGGATAGGAATGTCCTCCAAGTTTTGCATGCGCAGCGTGAGAATCTGATAAGGAGAATAGATATCTACTTGTTGAAAATGAAAATGGGTCCCGAGAACAGTCAAAAGAAACGCCGCCGCGCTGGCTTGAACGGCGAAGAGTTTAGATTTAGGTAATGAACACAGAATCCCGACGAAAAAAAAGAAAAACCAAACAACTGGCGGTGTGGTAAGAAATGAAAGGATTGAAAAACCAACAACACCGGCCAAACTTCCTGCGAGATTCCAGCTATACGCTTTTAATTGAGAAACGTTTTGCATCAACGATCCAATCCATTCTCCCATAGGCAGAAAACACAAAGCGTTTAGAGTGAAAACAAAACTTAAAAATCCATAAGTGGTCATGAATTGAGGCAAGTCGCGCGTCGGAAAAAGTCCAAAGGCCAATTGTTCAGGCACGGGATTACGTAAAAACAATTCGATATTTGTATGCCGCAGGAAAAAAAGGATAAGAATTTGAAGAGTAAAAAGTGGAATGACAATGACAAGCGAAGTTTTCTGCTGTGAACCGCGAACATATCCCAGTCCTAATCCTAAAAAGCAAGACAACAGACTTAGGTTTTTGAAGAAAGCGAACAGTTGAAAGTAAGAGGCGTGAAGCCGGACCATCATAAGTTCGGCGAATAAACTGAGCGCCGAGGCCAAACCGATTTGCCAAAGAATTTTGTTTTCTCTGACAGTTTCTATTTGATTTGTTTCTAGGATTTTGTCAAAAAAAGATGGAAGATTTTTTCGTCTTAACCAGACCCATCCCAAAAATAAAGTTAGTAAGGCCGGTGAGCAAAGAATTGAGACGGACTTGAGAGCGTTTTCATTAGGAAACTGAAGGCGGTAGCCCAAACAAAAAATCAGCCATTCTAAATACAAAAGAAAAGATAGGAATAAAAAGGAATGGAGCCTGGCAGAAGAACGGCTAGAAATTTCTTTCATAGGTAAGGAATAAAACGAAAAGCATACGGAAAGATTGCAACAGCCTCTCTACAAAATCCCCCTCAAACACAACTCCAAAAATTCCTGCGGCGAATTAACGATATAATCAGGCCGATGCGCCTGGAGGGCTTGCGCGGAATTATAGCCCCATGTCACAGCAGCGACCATAATGCCGGCCTTGCGGGCGGCATCAATGTCCCGCGTTTCATCACCGATGTATAAAATTTGGTTCGTGGACAGTCCATGGTTTTTAATCAGCTGGTTAATGCCATGATTCTTGCTCCAAATGCGTGAAGAAGTATGGATGAAATCGAAGAGATTCATTTCGTTTCTTGTCAAAAAGATCAGAATATTCTCAGCGGAATTTGAACTCACAATCCCAACCCGGTAACCTAATTGTTTCAAATTAGCAATCATCTCTTTTAAGCCATCAACCGGTTTGATCAAAAGGATATTTTTATTGAGTTCAGCTTTGGCGCGGGCGGCGATTTGCGGGACTTTCAGCGGATGGATTTTCAAAAAACGAATGACATCTTTGACGCTTTTATTTTTGAGTTCTTTGACTTCATTCTCTTTAATAGGCTGGAAATCAAACTCGACGGCTAAAAGGTTGGCGATTTTAAGCGTCTGTTGAAAAGTATCTGCAATAGTACCGTCAAAGTCAAAAATAAGAACTTTATTTTTCATAAATGATAAAATTCCGCGTTAAGCGCACGTTTTGAAAATTATAGGAGGCGGTTCTCTTCTTTTCAATGCAAATCTTGGATGTTTTCATCCATGGAAATTTAAATCGAGGCATCTACCGCATATTTTCTCGAAAGAAAAGGCCAATTAAAATTGATTTAAGCAGGGAGCATCTTATAATACACGGCATGAAGATAATTTGTCCCAGATTGATATTGTTTTTCGCGGGAATGGTTTTAAGTTTCGCCATGCTGAAGAGCGTTCCTGCGCAGGCAAAAGACATTACCGACGAGGCCCAGCATATTTATGAACAATATCAAAAAAGCGTTTATCAAATCCAGGTGATTGATTCAGCCAGTGGAAAGAAATTTGTAATCGGTTCTGGATTTCAATTTACCTCCGAAGGCCACATCGCTACCAACTTCCATGTCGTCAGCGAAGCGGTTAATAGTCCGGAGCGTTTTCACATTGAGTACCTTCGTTATGACGGCACTTCAGGCCCGCTGGCCATCCAAGATGTGGATGTCGTCCATGACTTAGCTATTGTTAAATCTTCCCAAATTTTTCCCGAATACTTAAACTTAGGCGATCCAAATTTGTCAAAAGGAACACGGGTTTTTTCCATGGGCAACCCGCATGATTTGGGAATGACGATCGTAGAGGGCACCTATAATGGATTGATGGAAAAATCTCTTTATCAAAAAATTCTTTTTTCCGGGTCAATCAATAGCGGTATGAGCGGAGGTCCTGCGCTTAATCATGATGGCCAAGTGATTGGGATCAACGTTTCAACTATGGGTGATCAATTAAGTTTTTTTGTCCCGGTTGATTACTTGAAGAAATTATATGAAGAGGTATCCTCTTCCAATGGAAAAACCCAGGCGGATTTTCGTTCTGAAATTGAAGCCCAACTTGTTTTGAACCAAGATAAGTATATTAAAAATATTGTGGATGCTTCCTGGGAAGCTAAGCCGATCGGCGAAGCAATTGTTCCGGGCGAAGTCATGAATGTTTTTAAATGCTGGGGTGAATCAAAAAAAGGGACTGAGGATGAGTCTAAACTTTATGATTATGCTTACATCAGCTGTTCAACTGAAGATGATATCTTTTTGTCGTCGAGCCTTTCAACCGGTAAAATAATTCATGCCTATGAATGGGTGGTTGGCCACGGATTAAATCCTTTTCGCTTTTATAATTTATATGAAGAATGGTTTAAGGAAACGTATGATTACAAGAACGCCAATAAAGAAGACGTCTCAAAATTTGTCTGCCGGGACGATTTTGTTAAGACAGCTGGACGTGATTGGAAGGTGGCGTTGTGTGTCCGTCAGTATAAAAAGTATCCAAAACTTTTTGATGTTAATTTAGAAATGGCCAGTCTGTATGCGATGGACAGAGGGCTCTTAACCGAACTTGTGGCGCTGGGCGTAAGCCGTGAACGGGCTGTCGATTTGGCCAGAAAATTCATGGGAGAAATTAAGTGGCAAAAGTAGTTGTTGAAATTTTTAACGAACACGGTCTGCGGCACGATTACCGGATCTTGGAAGGGAACACAATCCGCATTGGACGCGGATACGACAACGATTTAATTCTATTCGATCCTTACGTCGCTGGGACTCACGCCATATTGCATCTTGAGAATAATGCTTTACGTTTGGAAGATTTGAACAGCATGAACGGTTTGCGTTTAGAAGCTGATGCCGCGCCGGTTAAAGAAGTGGTTTTGGAATCTGGCGGTTTTGTTTTTATCGGTAAAACCAAACTGCGGTTCTCTCTTCCTTATCAAACCGTTGCTCAAGAAAAAAGCTTGGGATCCTTCGAGACACTTTCTGAAGTTAATGATCCACTTAAGGTTTGGCTGGCGGTTGTTACGGTTGCTTTAGTATATGTGGGACTTGCTTATTTAAAAATATTTGAACCTGTCTCTTTGAGTAAAATTATTTCTATTTTCGTTTGGATCATTATTTTGTTTGTTTTTTGGGCCGGGGTATGGGCCATGGTTGGACGGATGATTAAACATCGTTCACAATTTTTGGCCCAATTATTTTATACCGCCGTATTTTCTTTAGCGGCAGCAATTCTGTCACCCGTCGGAGATTATTGGGGGTTCGCGTTAAGCAGTGTTTTTCTAAACAAGCTTATTGATACTTTGATTTGGGGCGCGTTGTTTTCTGGCCTTCTGACAGTTCATCTAAACTTGGCCACACACATTCCGCGGCTCAAGCGGATTGGTGCGTCTATTTGTGTGTCTGCTTTTCTAATCCTGCTGGCTATTTTATTCGAGGGAATAGCGAAAGAAGAAACTCCTTTAAAGCCTGATTTTTATTCGGTTCTAAAACCTCCATATATAAAAACTCTGCCGGCAAAATCTGTGGATGGATTTGTCCAAAGGAGCCAAACAATTTTTGATGAGAAGTTTTTTTAAAATTCTTGGATATTGTTGTCTTATGAAGGGTCGCCATTCTTCCCGCCTGCGGCTAAGGCGATTTTTATTGTTGAGTATTTTCGGCGTTAAATTAATTTGTCTTGGTCAAAACGCCGCCGCGCAACCAACACTAAGCGAATCTGCCATCAGCTTGCCTGCCGATATTCAGAAAATTTATTCTGAAGCGCTCAGGTATGAACAAAACCAAGACCTGCCTAAAGCCAAAGCGCTTTATCAAAAAATTTTGAATGACTTTTCCAACCGCCAAGGGCTCGATCTTGTCCAAAAATCCTTAGAGCGCGTTAACCTGAATATAATTCTTCTCGATGTTCCTATTGCCGAGCGCCAGCTATATACTGTTAAGAAACACGACACCATTGGCACAATCGCCCAACGCTATCACACAACAACTGCTGTCATTCAATCGCGCAATCATCTTCAAGACAATTTGATTTATCCCGGCCAAACGCTTTCATTATGGGTTGGCCAATTGAGTATTCACATTAGCAAATCCGAGAACAAATTATTTTTGAAAAATAGAGATGAAGTTTTAAAAATTTATCCGGTCTCAACGGGTAAGGAAGGAAGCACGCCTACCGGAGTTTTTACAATCGCGACTAAAATGGTGGATCCGGTCTGGTTTCATCACGGCGTTGTTGTCCCGCCGGGAACGCCGAAGAATTTTTTAGGCACACGCTGGATGGGATTTAATATTCCCAAATATGGAATTCACGGCACCGTTGAACCACAGTTCATCGGCCAAGCTGTTTCATCAGGCTGTGTGCGTATGCGTAATGAAGATGTAGAGGAATTGTACAAGATTGTTCCGAAGGGGACGAAGGTCGAGATTGTTGATCATTGACCTAAAATTACCCATCCACACCCCGGAGGTGTAGATGGGAATGTTGGGATTGCGAAAGGATTTCATGCCTCGATTAATTACCAAGCCGACTTTAATCAAAGCCGCTGGCAATAAGCCGAAGATTATTAAAGAATATATCGGCCGCGTGAATTCTAAGACTGAAAAAGTGAGCATTGCGCACATGAAAAGTCCGTCGGGGTGGGTTGAACCGGGCCAGCGGCCGGAGTTTGATGAATATACGGTTGTGTTGAAAGGAAGTTTGCGCGTGACTTCAAAAAAAGAAAAGCTCGATGTGAAAGCTGGGCAGGCGGTGATTGTCCCGGCGGGGGAATGGGTTCAATATAGTTCGCCGCATCGCGCTGGCGCCGAATATATCGCCGTGTGTCTGCCGGCGTTTTCGCCGGAGATTGTTCATCGAGATTCATAATTTAAGTTTGCCAGTTAACGAGTTTTTAGGCGGCCAGTGACAACGGAGAAAAAAACGTACACCGCGTTAAATATTAGAAATCCGCCGCCAATCCGTAAACACAGGATCAAAATTTCGGCGCTTTAAAAGTCCGACGACATCAGCGACCGAACGGGTGTCTTCGATATCAAACTGCGGATTTTGTTCTTCTGGAGATTTAAGAGTATAACCTCCGACGGAGGTATTGGAACCGGCCGACATTCGGGTAAAACCTAATTCCAAAGCATGATCGCGCAGTTCGGGCCGTTCGCGGGTTGATAGATTGATGCCAACGCGGGGGAAAAGAATGCGGGTTAAGCAAATGATTTTTATAAACATGACATCATCCACTGAACAATACGCGAAATCTTTGCCTTTAATCGTCCGCAGCCTTGGGAAAGATAAACTGTATTCAACGCCGGGAAAATTTTTTTCCATGAATCTTAACTGCGTGTAAAGCGCGAATAAATCTTCGGCAACTTCCGTCAATCCTAACAAAATGCCCATCGAAATATTCCGAATACCCGCGCGCGCCGCGCGTTCAGGCGTTCCTAAACGAAAATCATAATCCGCTTTGGTGCCGGATAAATGAACTTGCGCGTATTTTGGACGGTCATAAGTTTCTTGGTAGACAGTGATCCCATCGACACCTTGGAGAAAAAGTTCGCGGTATTCCTCTTCCTGCATGGGGTGAACTTCCAGACTTATCGACGGAAAATAATTCTTCGCCACGTCTACAGCTTCCTTTAAATAAGAAAGCGGCGTGACTTTATACGATTCTCCTGTCAACATCAAAATATTTTCAATACCTTGCGTCGAGACGTATTCCATTTCCTGACGCATTTCTTCCGTGGTTAATTTAAAACGATTAATGCGATTGTGGCTATGAAACCCGCAATAGGTGCAGTGGCTGCTGCAATAATTTGATAGATAAAGCGGCGCGTATAAAACAATTGTACGCCCGAAATATTGGCGCGTGATGCGTGAAGCTTCTTGCGCCAGCGCTTCGATTTTTTGTGGGTTACTTTCAGATAGAATTTTTTTTATTTCATCGCGCGTGATCATGTTCGAAGAGAAATCCGGTTAAAGGTGAAGAGGCGTTGGCGTCGGATTTTTGTGGCGGTAAGCCGCTGAGATAAGCTAATCGTCCGGCGGCAATGGCCATGGCGAATGCTTTGGCTAAGACAGCGGGTTGTCCGGCGGTCGCAACGGCGGTGTTTGCCAGGACCGCGGCTGCGCCCATTTCCATCGCTTCGGCCGCTTGAGAAGGTGAACCAATGCCAGCATCGACAATAATAGGTAAATCAATTTCATCGACGAGAATTCTAATGAATTCCTTGGTTTTTAAACCTTGATTGCTTCCAATGAGTGAGCCTAAAGGCATAACCGTCGCGGCGCCGGCCTTAACCAGTGCGCGCGCCACGTACAAATCCGGATACATATAGGGAAGGACGATGAATCTTTCTTTTGCCAGAATTTCCGTCGCTTTGATTGTTTCAGTGTTATCAGGTAGAAGATATTTGCTATCGTTGATGACTTCAATTTTAATCCAATTGCCGTAGCCGGCTTCGCGGGCGAGGTGCGCGAGGCGGACCGCTTCTTGGGCGTTGCGCGCGCCGGAGGTGTTGGTGAGGAGTGTAATATTTTTGGGAATGTATTCTAGAATATTTTCTTCGTGACGTTCCAAATCGATGCGGCGTAAAGCGACCGTGATGATTTCCGTTCCACTGGCTGTTATGCTCTCGGCCAAGTCAGTTTTGTTTTTGAATTTTCCCGTGCCGAGCAGGAAACGGCTTTTGAATATGTGTCCCGCGATGGTTAGTGGGGTGTCTTCTATATTAAGTTTTTTTGTCATTAATATCCCTTATTCGTGGTTCGTTGAATTCGTATTTTTAGTGTAATAAAAAAAAATGAACTCCTCGAACGACGAAAAACGAACGACGATTATCCACCACCTACAAAATTCACGAGCTCCACTGCATCCCCTGAAAGCAGTTTGCGTTCATCCCATTGATGACGTTTAACGATATCACCATTCACTTCAGCTATAACATGCACAGTATTTTTACAAAACTGTTCCACAATATTCTTTAACGTCGCATTGTCGGGCGTTTCTTTTTCCTGCCCGTTAATAATGAGTTTCATCGCGATCTCTCCGTCGGAGTTGAATTTATTGCTAAGTCATCTTAAGGGAATTTTAAAAGATTTGCAAATACTAACTTTTCTAAAGGGAATATTGACTTTCAAAGAGCGGGTGCGATAATCAACTCAAATTCACCTAAAGGAGATTTATGCCCAAACAAATTGAAGCTGACCTGGAAGCATGCAAAACGTGCAAGGTTGGATCGTGCTGTTATGAAGGCGTTGAGTTAACCAATCAAGAAATGCGCCGCATTCTTAAAGTCAATCCTTCAGTCGCAAAGCCGTGGTTTCGTTTGGTGGCGGAAGAAGAAAAACCCGACGGCGTTCACAATTTCTCAACGCTTGTCCGTAACGGCACCTGCGTGTTTCAAGATGACAAAAACCTTTGTAAAATTTATGAAGTCCGTCCGCAATATTGCCGCGATTTTCCTATTGAACATGGCCAGACCGCGCCACATTATCAGCGTTTATGTGTTTTATTTCATGAAAAATGGCCGGCGAGCAGTTCGGTGCGACGAACATATGAACAACGCGAAAATACTTTAAAAAAAGATTAGATTTTTCAAAAATTGTGTGTATTATGATTGTGAAATTTTTGTAAAGAGTTTTTAAAATTTCCAGGTGAGGAACCGACGGACGAGATTCTCACAAAGGAGGGCTACGATTAAGACGACATCTGAAAAAAACCAGGCGTTTGGTTATCAGTTGTTATTGGATTTGTATGATTGCAAACCGGGTGTCTGCGATGACTTGGGCGCCTGTTACCAGTTTCTCGATGAGATCGTCTCAGAGCTTGGCATGGAAAAGCAGTCGCCGCCAAGTATTTTTCGTAGTGATGAAGTCCGCTTCCCTGATAAAGCCGGTCTCTCCGGCTGGGTTCCTCTGATTGAAAGTTCTGTTGTTATCCACACGTTAACTCCCAAAAATTATATCTCAATTGATGTCTATTGCTGCCGTTGTTTCAGTCCGGAAAAGGCCAAAGAAGTTTGTAAAAAATTCTTTGCACCCAAGAAAATTGATGAGCAGTTTATTGTGCGAGGCGTTGATTATTATAAGACGGATTCCAATTATCACACGTTAACCGTCAAAAAGGGCACAAGCAAAACGCCTCAAGTGACAATCACCAAAAAAGAACCGCAATTAAGCGCAACCAGCGTTTAAGTACTTTAAAAATAGTGTTTCTCCGGAGGGGGATTATATGGTATTCATATAGTCCCTTTTTTATTCGATAAAAAAATGAAAAAGTAATTCGTTAGTCCGTCGTTCGAGGAAATCGTTCTTTTAGGTTTTAAAATTAAATTTAAAAAACGAATTCCACGAACAACGAAAGACAAACGACAAGCTATGCCTTACACTCCCGAAGAAATAAAAACCCTTGAATCCAAATGGCAACGCCGGTGGCAAGAGAACAAGACTTTTAAAGTCGAAGTCGACGCCGCTAAGCAGAAATATTATGTCCTTGAAATGTTTCCGTATCCGTCGGGAAAAATCCACATGGGGCATGTGCGCAATTACACAATCGGCGATGTCATTGCGCGGTTTAAAATGATGCAAGGGTTTCATGTGCTTCATCCGATGGGTTACGATGCCTTTGGCCAGCCCGCCGAAAACGCCGCCATCAAACATAAAACTCATCCCGCCCAGTGGGCCTACCAATGCATTGATCAGATGCGCCAGGGTTTAAAACGGATGGGGTTTTCTTATGATTGGGACCGTGAGCTCGCGACCTGCGATGCATCTTATTACAAATGGAACCAGTGGATTTTCTTAAAAATGTTTGAACGTGGACTCGCTTACAAAAAAGCCTCGTCGGTCAATTGGTGCCCGAGCTGTCAAACAACTCTAGCCAACGAAGAAGTGATTCAAGGCGAATGCTGGCGCTGTAAATCCGTCGTGGTTCAAAAAGATTTGGAACAATGGTATTTAAAAATCACGCAATACGCCGAGCCGCTCTTGGAAGATTTACAACAGCTCAACAACTGGCCGACGCGCGTCATCGCGATGCAGGAAAATTGGATTGGGAAAAGTTTTGGCGTTGAAATTTATTTTAAAGTTCAAAAAACTGGCGAAACCTTGCCAGTCTTTACCACCCGTCCAGACACCATCTTCGGCGCGACGTATGTTGTGTTAGCGCCCGAACATCCTTTAGTCAAAAAGCTCGTCGAAGGAACACCGCAAGAAAAAGAAGTTTCCGCTTTTATCGCCAAGACGGCTTTACAAAGTAAAAGCGCCCGCGTGACGGTGGATTTGAAAAAAGAAGGCGTGTTCTCCGGTCAATACGCGATTAATCCCGTTAATAATGAAATGATTCCAATTTGGATCGCGGATTATGTTTTGATGGAATATGGAACCGGCGCAATCATGGCGGTGCCGACACATGATCAACGCGATTTTCTTTTTGCCCGCGAACATAAATTGCCCATGCGAATCGTAATTGCAAAAGACCCCGCGCATCCCAATCAACGGCCCGACGAAATGGCTGAGGCTTATGAGGGCGACGGGGTTCAAATTAATTCCGGGCCGTTTAATGGCATGTTGAATCAAGAAGGCAAAAGAAAAATCGCCGAGTGGATGGATCAAAGAAAGATCGGTAAAATCACGGTGCATTGGCGCTTGCGCGATTGGTTGATTTCCCGCCAGCGTTATTGGGGGACACCGATTCCAATGATTTATTGTGATGCTTGCGGGATTGTTCCGGTGCCGGAGAATCAGCTGCCGGTTATTTTACCTGAAAATATTAAAATTACCGGCGAAGGCGGAAGCCCGCTGGCGCAATCGCCGGAATTTGTCAATACTACTTGCCCGAAATGCAGCAAGCCTGCCCGACGGGAAACGGACACCATGGCAACTTTCTTTGATTCGTCGTGGTATTTTTTGCGATTTTGTTCGGCACGCAATGCGCAAGAAATTTTTGATAAGAAGGAAGCGGCCTATTGGATGCCGGTCAATCAATACATCGGTGGCATTGAACACGCCATTTTGCATTTGTTGTACTCGCGTTTCTTTACAAAATTTTTTAAAGATTTTGGTTTAATTAATTTTACGGAACCCTTCACTCGGTTACTAACACAGGGCATGGTTTTAAAAGATGGCGAAGTCATGTCAAAGTCACGCGGCAACACGGTTGATCCGGACGCTGTGATTGAAAAATTTGGCGCCGACACACTGCGTTTATTTATTTTGTTCGCGGCTCCGCCGGAGGATCAATTGGAATGGAACGATAATGCGATTGAAGGTTCATGGAAATTCTTGAGCCGTGTGGTGAATGCCGTTGAGAATAAATATAAGATGACCGGTGCTCTGGGAAGCATTTCCATGAATGAAGCCACTAAAGAATTGGAACGTGAGCGTAATCTTGCGATTAAAAAAGTGACCGATGATATTGAGCAAGGATTTAAATTTAATACCGCCATCAGCAGTCTCATGATTTTAGTCAACCGCATCGAGAAATTTAATGCCGGTGATAATTTGATGAAACAGGAAATCTTAAATCAGGCGATTAAAACGCTCGTCTTATTGCTGGCGCCGTTTACGCCGCATTTGTCAGAAGAATTGTGGCAGAAAATGGGCGGGCAGGAACCCAGTGTCATGCGCGTGTCCTGGCCGGTCGTGGATTCAAAGGCTTTGGAGCAAGACGTAGTTTCTGTTGTTGTTCAAGTCAATGGCAAATTGCGAGGCAAGTTCGATGTTTCTGTTAATAGCAATGAGACGCAATTAAGGAATATTATTTTGGCAGATGAAAAGATTCAAGCGCATGTTAAAGGGCAAGAGATTAAGAAATTCATTATTGTTCCCAATAAATTGGTAAATATCGTAATATAATTCCCTGTTATATCCCCGTCGGTAGAGACGGCCCTCTGGACCGTCTCTAGTCGAATTCTCCCCTGATTTTTCGTTATTCCTAATTTTTTGATTTGCAAAGAGCCAAATGTTCAATTTGACCAAACAAGAACGCCTCGTTTTGATTTTTTTAGCTTCCGTTTATTTGACCGGAATTTGTTTGCAAATTATTTTTAAAATAA
This sequence comes from uncultured Planctomycetales bacterium, assembly GCA_964612665.1. GTDB lineage: Bacteria > Omnitrophota > Gorgyraeia > Zapsychrales > JAHFFX01 > CAZTCI01. The sequence goes on from CAZTCI010000004.1 coordinate 270,585, forward strand.
ACCCGCGTTTAAAAGATTCCATCAGTTTGATCGACAGCGGTGAGGTTTATCATCAGGTTGATATTAATCGTGTCAGCATCCAGGAGCTCGAACAAATTCCTGGCATTGGATCATTGTGGGCCCAAAAGATTGTGGCGTTTAGGGATCAGACAGGGAAGATTCAGTCGCTTGAAGAATTAAAAGGTGGCACCAATATGGATAAGAAAAGATTTCAAACGGTTCAAAAGTTCTTAAAGATTGCCAGAGAAGAATGATTCAAACGCATCGTCCGATAGGCCAAGTCGTTTTGTTTTTCATCGGCGGCATTGTGATTGGAATACAGATTCCATCGAGCTTGGCATTTTTAATAGCTGCCGGCATTTTGATTTTACTTTTCTCGGCGTTGAGCTTGTTGTTTTTGCGCCGGCAGGAATTTTCGTGTGTGTTTTTGTTAATAGCTTTTAGTTTTTTAGGAATGCTGGCCGTTGGCAATGCCCGCATGTTGAGCGTGGATGATATTGCGCACAACATTGAGCACCCGGTTTATGCGTCGGTTATAGTTGAAGGCGTTATTGTTTCGGATGTTCGGCATAGTTTTTTCCGGAATACGCGGAAAACTAGTTTTACGCTGGTGGTGATGGGCGAAAGAGAGCCGGGCGGCCCTGTACCGAGTTCTGGTACAGGGCCGCCCGCGCCGGAATCAGCTCTCTTCGCAAAACGCTCCGGCAAAATTATCGTAGACATCTTCCGCGACGTGAATCTCAACTACGGCGATCGTATTCAAGTGGAAGGACGCCTGCACCGGCCGTTTCGTTTCTCAAATGATTCCAGATTTTCCTACGAAAATTATTTGCGCCAGCGCGGCATCTGGCTCATTTTAAGCGTTAAAAAGATAACACCGGTTACAGTATTAAATTCAAATCAAGCTAACTTTTTACAAACTGTTGCCTTAAAATTAAGACAGCGCGCCCAGAAAATTCTCACAGAATATCTTTCAGTGAATGCGGCAGGCATTGTCAACGCTCTTATTCTGGGTGAACGTTATGACATCGCCAAAGAGATTAAGAATTTATTTGTTCAAACCGGTACCGCGCATATCCTGGCGATCAGCGGTTTTAATGTCGGCATCGCTGCTTTCTTGATTTTTTTGATGCTGAAAATTATGCGCTTTTCTCGCCGCTGGCAATATATTCTAACGATGATGGTCTTAATTGCTTATGCTTTCTTGACGGGAGGTCAGCCGCCGGTTGTGCGCGCGACCATTATGGCGGTTGTCTTTTTGTTAGGATTTTTACTTGAGAAAGAAAGCGAACCTTTAAACGCGTTGGCTTTGGCGGCGATGGTACTTTTGCTGGGGAATCCTTTTAATCTCTTTGATGTTGGATTCCAGCTTTCTTTTATCAGTGTCTTTTTTATTATACGGTTTTACTCACGCGTATGGGCCAAAATAGCGCGGACGATTCACGACAATACGCCTAAAATTTTGATTTACATTCTACAATCACTCATTGTTTCAATTATTGCGTATGGTGGAGTGGCGGGATTGATTGCTTATTATTTTAATATCGTAACACCCATTACCATCTTAGCTAATGTGATTATCATTCCTTTAACTTCTTTGATCACAGTTTTAGGGATTGGATTACTAGTGATTGGGATGATGTTTCCTTATGGTGCTGGCTTCTTTGCGATTTGTCTGAAAGCCAGTTTAAGCGGGCTTATTGGTGTCGCATGGCTGTTTAGCCAAGTGCCGGGCGCTTATTTTTATATTCGGCTAATAACTTTGTGGCAGGTTTTAGCTTACTATTTAAGTATAGGAATTGGTATTGGGATTTATTCTTGTTTAAAAATTTACTACACGCATACGAATCAATTATGGCCGCAAATTTTGCAAAAAAGCCCGTTACATCCTCGGAGCGGCGATTGACAAAGGAAATCAACTATGCTAGAGTTAACCCCATATGTTAAAGAGAAAATTTTTTTTATTATCCTTCCTTATATTAAGCTTTGGCTTGGGATTTTTTGTGACGAACGTTTCGGCGTTTTGGATGTGGACACCCGAAACCAACAAATGGGTCAACCCCAAATATGCTGTCAAAGACACGCCTAAAGCCCAACTGCAATACGCCAAAACCTTTTACAACTCCAAAAATTATAAAAAGGCAATCGATGAGTTTAACAAACTCCTCAATACTTATCCACGGGCTCGTGAAGCACCCGAAGCTCAGTTTTACATTGGAATGAGTTTAGAGAATCAGGATAAATTGTACGAAGCCTTTAAAGCCTACCAAAAGGTCGTTGAACGCTATCCGTTCAGCGAACGTTCACCGGAAATTGTTGAAAAACAATATCACATTGGCGAAAAATTATTAGAAGGTTCCACTAAGCATAAAACTATATTACAAACCGTCTCCGGCGGCGATTATGATGTCGTTGATATCTTCCGTAATGTCATTAAAAATGCTCCTTATGGACAATACGCCGCGCCGTCCCAATACAAAATCGGTTTGTATCTTCAAGAAAAAGAGATGTACCAAGAATCCCGTGATGAATTCGAAAAAGTTGTGAATGATTATCCGGATAGCGAATGGGCCAAGGCCGCGCAATTCCAAATTGCTCAAGTGGACGCTAGACGTTCTTCCAGCTCACAGTATGATCAAAAAGTAACCAAGGCGGCGGTTGATGAATTTTCCGATTTCGTCAAAGAGAATCCCGACGCTGAGTTATCGCATAAAGCGCAGAATCAAATCCATGATTTGCGGGAAAAGGAAGCGCACAACAGTTTCCTCATTGCTAATTTTTATGAAAAACAAAAAAATTTTAAGGCGGCTAAGATATACTATGCAGCTGTCGTTGATAAATACAAAAATACAAAATGGGCGGTCAAGGCCTTGACCAAAATACAACAATTGGAAGGTAAAATGAAATGAGAAGACAGTTTGTGAGTGTATTTTTAACGGTGTGTTGTGCGGCGATTGTTTTAAACGGCTGTGGATATTCGACCCGTTCGTTGCTCCCGAGAAATTTAAAAACAATTTATATCGCCCCTTTTAAAAATAACATTACCTATTCCACTGAATCCAACCATAATACTTATTTTCCTTTACTCGAAACAAAAATTCAAAATGCGGTCGCGGACCGGTTTTTGTTCGACGGGAATTTGCGTGTGGCCGAAAGTGGTAACGCAGATTTAACGCTCAAAGGTGAGCTGATTTCTTATCAAAGAGACGCATTGCGTTATACTGATAATAACGATGTCCAGGAATACCGTATTCAGATCGCTGTTTTGTTGAAATTGTATAATGCCAGCGGTGATATTGTTTGGCAGGAACCGAATTTTGTCGGCGATACGACCTATTTTGTAACGGGTTCTTTGGCTAAGTCAGAAGATACCGCTGTTCAAGATGCTGTTACCGATCTTGCAAAACGGATTGTTGAAAGAACTATTGAGGATTGGTAAAGCCGCCGGGCGCCCCGGAGACGATGTTATGGCGGCGCCGGGGCGCCCACATTCTATTTCGCCTCTGTTACGTTACAGGCTGTTCTTCCAAAGCTCTAACCAATATGATTTACCTTCTATTCGGCGATAACCCATCCGCCCAAGACGCCAAAATTGAAGACCTTAAAAAAAAGATTCTGCCTCAAGCACAAGCTGCTTATTTTGATTTAGAAAGTTTTTCCGCACACAAATTAACTCCTGAAAATTTCAAAAAATCTCTTATCAGTTTACCGGCCGTCGCGCCTAAACGTTTGCTTATCCTCCGAGACGCTGACCGGCTTAGTCCAGCTAACCAGGAAATCTTAGAAGAATTTATTCATTCCTCGCCGAAACATGTAGACGTTATTTTGTCTTTTGAAGAAGCACCTAAAGAAACTTTTCTTAAAAAAATAAAAGGCCCTGGCGTTCAAATTTTTGATTTCTCATCCGGCCCTAAACTAAATGTTTTTGATATGACCCGCGCGATTGAAATGAATAAAAAAGCAGAGGCCTTAAGAATTCTCAGTGAATTATTTGAACAAGGAATTCATCCCTTGCAAATTATGGGTGGTTTGATTTGGTTTTGGGGAAAAAGAAGAGAAAGGGTGTCACCAGGTGCTTTTGAAAAAGGCCTCCTTGCGCTTCAGGAGGCCGATTTAAATATTAAGCGGAGCCGTTTGGCGCCGGAACATGCACTGGAAATTGTTGTGGTTAAACTTTGTTCACCCTTGAATTAGATGAATAGGTGTTGCGGAAAAAATAAATGCTGCGTAATGGAGTTTACTTACGCAGCATGAAGAAATTGTCGGCTGAAAACCGATTTACGTCGGGCAGCGGTATTTTTATGCAGGAGATTACGCTTGGCGGCTTTATCGATCTTTTTATAAAGAAGCTTTAGTGTTGATTGCGCTTCATTTTTATCTTTGGCTTCAAGCGCCGCCTTAAATTTCTTGATTGTCTTTTTAAGGTCGGTTTTAACATCCAAATTGTGTAAATGTTTTTTGCGATTGATACGAAGTGCTTTAATCGCGTTTCGTCTTTGCGGCAATGATATCACCTCCTTATGGCGCGAATTGTCGCGAAATGAGGCCATAATATACCAAAAGAGCCCCGAGAATGTCAATCGATAAATCTTCCGTCCACGATTCCCACCGTTTTATCGTTAAATCTGCCTTTATCATCGCGTTAGGCACGCTGTTTTCCCGGATATTGGGATTTATCCGCGATATTATCTTGGCGAAATTTTTTGGAACAGCCTTTCGCGCTGATGCTTTCTTTGTCGCTTTTCGTCTTCCTAATCTTCTACGCGATTTAATGGGGGAAGGCGCGACCAATTCCGCGGTGGTGCCGGTTTTTTCTGAATACATCAATAAAAAAAATCCCGAAGGCATGTGGCATTTTGTGAATGTGGTTTTGGTTTGGTTTTTTATCATTTTAACCGGTGCCTCTATTTTAGGAATTGTTTTAGCGCCGTGGATTGTTCCGCTCATTGCGCCTGGGTTTAAAGCTGACGCGCAAAAGATGCACCTTACGGTCCAATTAACTCAATTACTTTTTCCATATTTAATTTTTATTGGACTGACTGCCTACAGCATGGGCATTTTATATACGTTTCGATCGTTTGTTTGGCCGGCGCTCAGTCCGTGTCTGCTGAATATCGCGATGATTATTAGCGTTGCTTTCGCGGTTAAAAAAATGGATGAACCCGCCGTCGGGCTGGCCGTTGGTGTTTTGGTTGGAGGTTTTTTGCAGTTAGGGTTGCAGTTATGGGCTCTAAAGCGGATGGGAATGACCTTTACGATTCCCCGTGTTTTAAAACATCCTGGCGCCGAAAAAATTGGCAGACTGCTTTTGCCGCGGCTGTTCGGATCAGGTGTTTATCAGTTAAATGTTTTTATCGATACGTTGTGTGCTTCGTTGTCATCGATTGTTGGGCCCGGCGGAATTTCGGCGATTTATTATGCCAACCGGCTGATTCAATTTCCCCAAGGGATTTTTGGAATTGCTATGGTATCGGCGCTATTGCCGACTTTATCCAGCTTTGTGGTTAAAAAAGATTATGAATCTCTTCGAAATACACTTTTGTTTTCTTTACGCAATATGTTCTTAGTGATGGTTCCAGTTTCTGTTATTACGGGCGTCTTGGCAACGCCCATTGTCCGGGTTCTTTTTGAGCGGGGAGAATTTAATCAGGAATCAACCGCGATCACAGCCTGGGCGCTTTTTTGGTTTGCCCCTGGTCTTTTATTTTACGGTGTGACTCGGATCATGGTAAGCACCTTTCATGCCCTGCAAGATACGGTGACTCCGGTTAAAACCGCGGGAAGATGTCTTTTTATTAACGCCATTTTGAATTTTTGTTTAATGGTTCCTCTAAAAGTCGGCGGCATTGCGCTGGCCAGTTCAATTTCGGTTTTTGTAAACTTTACGATTCTATTTTGTTTAATGGATAAAAGGCTGGATGGGCTTAAAAGACCGCTTGTTGAATACGTAAAACGTTTAGGCATTGCCGGATTAATAATGGGTTTAGGCATGTGGGCATTATGGAATCTTTTGAATTCCTCGTCGGAATCTATTAAAATAGCAATCGACTCTTTGTTTGGGTTAGCCTTATTTGTTGGCATGTGTTTAATGTTAGGCATTGAAGATATGAAAAAAATTTTAACCGAAACTTTACAGCGTTTAACGAAGATCTTTTCCAGCCTATGAAAACGCAAACTTCTCTTTTAACCAAAATCGCTTTACTTCCTTTATCGAGCGGCGTTTATTTTATGAAAGACACTGAAGGGCGAGTCATTTATGTCGGCAAGGCGGTTTCAATCCGTAAACGTGTTCAATCTTATTTTAACCGCTCGGATAAGATTCTTTCCAAGACAGATCTATTGGTTTCCAACATTCAAGACGTAGATTATGTCTTGACGAGCTCTGAGGCCGAGGCGTTGATTCTAGAAGCCAGTTTGATTAAAGAATATCAGCCAAAGTTTAATATTGATTTGAGAGATGATAAAAGTTATCCGTACATTCAAATCACGAACGACAAGTATCCACGCATCGCGGTTGTCCGCCCGGCGGTTAAACCAACAGCGCAGATCAATAAAAAAGATCCCAAACATACATACTATGGCCCATATGTGAACGCCCAGTTAATCCGCGAAGCCCTTGGAATTATTCGCAAAATTTTTCATTTTCGTACTTGTGAGCCTTTGCCCAAAAAAGCTTGTCTCGATTTTCATATCGGGCTGTGCGATGCGCCGTGCATTGGGAACATTAATCAAGAAGAGTACCAAAAGATTATCAACCATGTCTGCTTAATTCTCGAGGGGAAGAAGGATGAGCTGTATCAGAACCTGCGCGCTGAAATGGAAGCCCACGCCAACGCGAACCGTTTCGAAGAAGCGGCCAAGGTGCGCGACCAGATTCGCGCAATTGGCGCGTTATATTCCGGAACGAAGGACATTAATTATTATAAGGAAGCCGAACAACTTCAGCGTCTTTTAAATCTACCTCGCCGCCCAGAACGCATTGAGGCGTTTGACATTTCCAATATATTCGGGAATCAAGCGGTCGGTTCCATGGTTTCATTCTTAAATGGAAAGCCTGATAAAAATAATTACCGTCGTTTCCGCATCCGTGAAGTGGAAGGCATTGATGATTTTAAAATGATCGCAGAAGTGGTCCGCCGACGCTACCGGCGGTTGAAAGAGGAGCACCTGATTTTTCCAGATTTAATTTTAATCGACGGGGGAAAAGGTCAATTGTCCGCGGCCGTTGAGCAATTAAATGCACTCGAAGTTAAAATTCCAATTATTTCATTGGCAAAACAAGAAGAAGAAATTTTTGTCCCGTATAAACGCAATTCAATCCGGTTAGCGCATGATTCCCTAGGACTTCAATTATTGCAGCGTGTCCGCGATGAGGCGCATCGATTTGCCTTGAGTTATCACCGGAAATTGCGCAGCAAAAAAGTTTTTGAGCATAAATGATTTCTTTCTGCTGCATACCTCAAGTTGTAGTTTGTGGCCTGTAGCTTGCAGGCCAATCGCTCTTAAAAAATATCGATTTACTTTATGCGTTTCAAAAAATTTCGGTAGAATATTAACACTATGCGTATCACTCATTTGTTCATGCAAATGGTCGCTCACGGGGCGTCGGATTTATTCCTGCGTATCAATTCCATGCCTAAGGCCCGTATCCACGGGAGGGTACGAATTATAGACACCCAACCGGTAACGCCTGAAGAAATGACCGCGATTACTAATTTTCTTTTAAGTACCGAAGAACGCAAGAAATTTTTTGCGAACAATATGGATATTGATTTTCTTTACAATGAGCCAGAGGTTGGACGTTTTCGCATTAATATTTTTCGCCAGCGCGGTACCCCCGCGATTGTGGCGAGGCATATTTATAGTCAAATCCGTTCTTTTGAACAATTGAATCTGCCGTTGGATTTTCTAAAGAAGGTCTGTGAAGAATCGAGCGGCTTATTTTTAGTGTGCGGCCCGGCGGGCAGCGGTAAATCCACGGCAATCGCCAGTATGCTTGAATATATTAACCTGACCAGCGAAAAACATATCGTGACCATTGAAGATCCAATTGAATTTTTGTTTCAGGATAAAAAAAGTATTATTAATCAAAGAGAAATGGGATTGGATGTCCATTCGTATCCTGTTGCTTTAAGACAAGTAACCCAGCAAAGTCCGGACATTATTTTTATTGGCAACACGCGTGATAAAGAAACGATGGAAGCGGTTATAAACGCGACTGAATTGGGCGCTTTTACCGTGACGACGTTTCATACCGTTAACGCCGTGCAGTCGCTCCATCGGATTATTAATTTTTTCCCGCCGCATCTGCATGATGAAATCCGGATTCAACTGTCTTTGCTTTTGAAAGGTATCATTTCGCTTCGATTAGTTCCGCTTAAAGACGGTTCTGGCCGTATTCCTGCCTATGAAACCGTTTATATCACACCCACCATCGCCCGTCTGATCCGTGAGGGGACGACCAAAGAAATCCAAGCCTATATTGATGAAGGTGAGCTTTTCGGCATGCGCTCTTTTAAACAATCGCTCGTGCGTCTGGTTAACGAAGGATGGGTTGATGAAGAAGATGCGCGCAAAGTTTCCGACAGCAAAGACGAATTCAATTTGGAACTTAAAGGCATCAGACGGTTTAACAAATAAATCCTGCCCAGATTTTTTTCCTAAATAATTTATGAATAAAAATGCGCAGAAAATTGTCATTGCGGGTCTTTTGATTGGATCGACTTTGATTTTTTATATGACAGCGATTCATTTTAAAAAGAAGTCAGCAAAATTAATTCCTGAAAACACTCGGGCTCTTTTGAAGTCGGCCCTTGTGAATTTGCATAATCAAAATAAACAGCAGGCTTTGAGGGACTTGGAGCAGGCTTTAAAAATAAGTCCTGACAGCGATGAGATAAACCATTTTTTAGGAATGATTTATTATCAGGAAGGAAATTTTGCGCAGAGCTATCCATTTTTTCAGACCGCTTATGCGCATAACCCAGATGACATCGACAATCTTCTCTATTTGGCGCTGACAACTTTTTTGGCCAAAAGCCAAGCGGAAGGTGAAAAACTTTTTGATAAGGCGATTGCTGAATCACCTAATGACAGTTTTGCAGTCCGATTCATCGCTGCCGAATTATATGGACATGGCCATCCTAACGAAGCGCTCAGCTACTTAAATCCAGGCGCACAGTTTTTTGACAAAGATGCTGAGACCTGGATTCTTTTAGGGAAGATGTACGCGAATCTAGGTCAATATACCAAAGCCATACAATGCTGGCATTACGTGCTGACTTTTGCACCAGATCAAAAAGAAGTGCATCAATTACTCGCAGAAAATAAAGACCGTCCTGTTGTCCTAAATTATTAAACGTATTTTTACGGCTTATGTTATAATGTCCCTCCATCAGTTTTGTTCTCGAGGGAAAAAGGCACGCACAGAAAATTATGATAGACACAATTAAGAAGCAAATTGATCTTTTAGAGGCGAAGTTAGAGCACCTCAGGGGGTTTCTTTGACCTGCCCAAGAAAATAGAAACTATCGCGGTCATTCAGGCTAAAATGAATGAATCTTCTTTTTGGGATGACTCAGCGAAAGCCAATAAAGCCATGCAGGACTTGAAGGCGCTTAAATCTTTAGTTGAACCTTTTGAAAGCAACACCAAGAAAGTTTTAGAATTAAAAGAACTCATTGATCTTTCTGATATTGAGCCTGAATTTGTTTCGCAAATCGAAGAAGAAGTAAAGATTTTAGAAAAAGAAATCGGCCAGCTCGAAATCCAAACGATTTTAGCTGGACCGTTTGACCGCAACCACGCGCTGTTGAGCATAAATGCCGGCGCTGGCGGGACCGAATCCTGCGACTGGGCGCAAATGCTCTTGCGAATGTATACGCGTTTTGCGGAGCAGAAAAACTTTAAAGTGAAAGCGCTCGACGTACTGCAAGGCGAAGAAGCCGGCATCAAAAACGCCACGATCCGTATTGAAGGCCCGATGGCGTACGGTTTATTGAAAAGCGAAAAAGGTGTTCACCGTTTGGTGCGCATCTCGCCGTTTGACGCGAATAAAAGACGGCACACGTCGTTTGCTTCCGTCGATGTCATTCCGGAAATTGAAGATGATATCGAAGTTGAAATCAAACCGGATGATTTGCGCATTGATGTCTATCGTTCTTCCGGGCCGGGCGGTCAGAGTGTTAATACGACTGATTCAGCCGTACGCATTACGCATATTCCAACGGGAATCGTTGTTCAATGTCAAAACGAACGTTCTCAATTACAAAACCGCCAAACCGCGATGAAAGTTTTGCGCGCCAAACTCTATGAGCTTAAAACCAAAGAGCAAGAAGAGCGGATGCAAAGCGAGTATGGTGCGAAACAAAAAATTGAGTGGGGCAGCCAAATCCGCTCTTATGTTCTTTTTCCTTATCAATTAGTCAAAGATCACCGCACCTACGTTGAAACCTCGCAGGTTGAAAGTGTGTTGGACGGTGATCTGGATTTGTTTATTGAGGCGTTTCTTAAAAGAAAACCTGCATAAGCCACAGGCTACAAGCTTCAGGCCGCATTCGGAAAGTAGTCTATTGTAGTTTGAAGCCTGAGACACTGAAGCCATAAAGGAATTTCAAAAAGGAACCATGATCGACTTCATCATTCGAAAACCAATCGTTCAAAGTGCCCAGGGATTTGTTAACGGATTAAATCCCAAGGTTAAAATTCATATCCCGCCAGATTTACCTTTACCATCGGTAGGTATCATCAAACGCATGGCCGCGGTTGTTTCGCGCATTAACGCGTTAGAACCTACAATTAGCGCGATGACCGACGAGCAATTGCGCGCCAAGACTCCTGAATTCAAAATAAAAATCAAACAAACGCTTGATCCTTTACGTGAAGAAATTTCCCGCGTCGAAAAATCGCTCAACGAAGCCGCGACCAATGAGGAACGCGATCCACTTTTAAACGAACTCACCAGCCTCAAAGAAAATTTTAAGAAAACCCGCCAGGCTGTTCTTGATGAAACTCTTCCTGAAGCTTTCGCGGTTGTCCGCGAAGTCGGCAAACGGATTTTAAACATGCGGCATTTCGATGTTCAAATGGTTGGCGGCATGGTGCTTCATGAAGGGAAAATCGCCGAAATGACGACAGGTGAAGGTAAGACGTTGGTCGCAACCCTTCCTGCCTATCTTAACGCTTTAACCGGAAGCGGCGTGCATGTTGTTACGGTCAACGATTATTTGGCCAAACGCGACCGCCAATGGATGGGGCCGGTTTACGAATTTTTGGGACTTTCCGTCGGTGTCATTCAACATGACATGAATGCCGAAGCCCGTCAGCAGGCTTATGGTTGTGATATCACTTACGGGACGAACAATGAGTTCGGGTTTGATTATCTGCGCGACAACATGGTGAACTTTAGAGAAGAAATGGTCCAGCGGGGACATCATTTCGCGATTGTGGATGAGGTCGACAGTATTTTGATTGATGAAGCCCGGACGCCGCTCATTATTTCCGGTCCGGCGGAAGAATCCACCGATAAATATTACCGAGCCAATGATATTGTCCGGCAGCTTAAAGGCCGTCGGGTCACGGACAAAGAAGAGATCGACGCCAAATACCGCAATGAAGATCTGGGCAAAGGTTTTGATTATGTTGCGGATGAAAAAGCGAAGTCCGTTTCTTTAACGGAAGACGGCGAGCATAAAGCCGCCCGGCTTTTTGGCATCGATAATCTTCATGAAATGGAAACGGTTGAATACCGTCATCACGTTTTGCAGGCGCTGCGCGCCAAAGAATTTTTTAAATTGGATGTCGATTACGTGATCCGCGACGGGCATGTGATTATCGTCGATGAGTTTACCGGCCGCATGATGCCAGGCCGCCGCTGGTCCGATGGTTTACATCAAGCGGTCGAAGCCAAAGAAGGCATAAAAATTGAACGCGAAAATCAAACGCTCGCCACGATCACCTTTCAAAATTATTTTAGAATGTATGAAAAACTCGCCGGGATGACCGGTACCGCTTACACTGAAGCGAATGAGTTTAAACAAATTTATAATTTAGACTGCGTTGTGATTCCCACCAACCGCCCGCTTAGCCGCATCAACAATTCCGATTGCGTTTATAAAAGCGTGCGCGAAAAATTTAACGCGGTCGTTGAAGAGATTTCTCAGCTCAATCAAAAAGGTCAGCCTGTTCTCGTCGGTACAATCTCGATTGAGAAATCCGAACTGCTTTCCCGACTTTTGAAAGCCAAAGGCATTCCTCACCAAGTATTAAACGCCAAATATCATGACCTCGAAGCCCATATCATCGCCCAAGCTGGACGACACAAAGCGGTCACCATCGCCACCAACATGGCCGGCCGCGGTACAGATATTATGCTGGGCGGTAATGCCGAACATCTGGCCAAGAATCTGGTTGAACAAAAAGCCAAAGAGTCTTCCGACTCGCCTAACGTTTCTTCACCCGACGAGCAAATCGCTAAATTTATTCAACAATTTAAAGTCCAGGTGGATGAAGAACACAAAAAAGTAGTTCAAGTCGGTGGGTTGCATGTCTTGGGTACGGAACGTCACGAATCTCGTCGGATCGACAACCAGTTGCGTGGGCGTTCGGGCCGTCAGGGCGATCCCGGCTCATCGCGTTTTTATGTTTCACTGGAAGATGATTTGATGCGGTTATTTGCTTCTGACCGGATTGTCAGCATCATGGATAAACTTGGTATGGAAGAAGGCCAGGTCATTGAACATCCGCTCGTCACGCGGGCGATTGAAGTTGCGCAAAAGCGCGTCGAGGCGCACAACTTTGAAATCCGTAAACAGCTTTTGGAATACGATAATGTCATGAACAAACAGCGCGAGGCCATTTATAGTCTGCGCAAAAATGTTTTGGAATCGGATAACGTCAAGCCGCGGATTTTGGAAGCGTTTGAAGAAACCATCGTCCAAAATGTTCAGCTGTTTATGAATACAACCGTCGAGGAAGGCGGGTGGGACGCGCCCGGGCTGATTGAATTCTTGAAAACCAAATTTAATTTAGATTTGCAGTTGAATCCAGATCAACTTCGGGAAGCCAAACAAGAAGAGCTGGTTGAAATTATTTTAAAAGCACTCAACGAACTTTATGATCAAAAAGAAAAAGAGATGGATCCCAAAGAATTGCGGTTCCTGGAGCGCATGATTCTTTTGCATACGATTGATTCCAAATGGAAAGATCATCTGTACGCGATGGATCAATTGAAAGACGGCATCAGCCTGCGGGCGTTTGCGCAGCGTGATCCGTTGATCGAATATAAACGCGAAGGGTTTTCGATGTTTACTTTGATGTATGAATCGATTTCGCAGGAAGTCGCTGAAACGATCTTCCGAGTGCAAGGAACGAAGAAACCAGAAATGATGAAAGGCGTTTTTAGTTCTTTGCCGCAGCAGTTGGTCCATAATGAATTTACCAGCCTTCCCGCTGGCGGCGCACCGGTTGCTCCCGCTTCCGTTGGAGAAATGATCCGCCCGCGTCCTCAAGAACCTGCAGAAACCCCTGCCGCTAAACCCTATCAAAAAGAAGGCCCCAAAGTCGGACGAAACGATCCGTGCCCTTGCGGCAGCGGCAAAAAATATAAAAAATGTTGCGGTCAGTAAAAACAGCTGGGCTGTGTTTCCTAACGCCCCTGCTTTTAATTCTTTCTTTTCCGTTGTGGGACTGGTGGCTGTGCGTATGGATAGCCTTGGTCCCACTTTTTTTTGTGCTCGACGGAAAATCAGGCCGTGCCGCTTTTGGCTGGGGTTATTTATGCGGGCTTATTTTTTTTGGCGGAACACTTTGGTGGTTTGTCCATGTTACGCTGCCGGGCGCCGTTCTTTTAATCATGTATCTGGCCGTTTATTTTGGATTATTCGGCTGGGGCTATGCGCTGTTTTCTCGTCATAAATTGCTTTTAAAATTATTTTTGCTGCCGTGTCTTTGGGTTGTGTTGGAATATACTAGGGCAAATTTTTTGACAGGTTTTGGCTGGGTCTGCTTGGGGCATTCGCAGTATAAAAATCTCGCCATGATTCAAATCGCTGATATCACGGGTGTCTATGGCGTTTCGTTTTTAATTGTACTGGTGAACTTTTTTATAAAGAAGGCCGTTGAAATTTTTTGGCTTAAGCGCGAGCAAATTTCGCGTGAATTTATGTTTGCGAGTCTGTGGGTTTTTAAAATAACGGCTTTATGTTTTTTGTATGGTTTGATTTGTTTGTTTTTTACGAAGACAGAGCCGGGACTTACCGTCGCTGTTATTCAAGCGAATATCGCCCAGTCCGATAAATGGGAACCCAGCCAGTGGCCCGCCATCATGGAAAAATATATGCGGTTAACGAGAGAGGCCGCCCGTCAAAAGCCTGATGTGATCATTTGGCCTGAGACCGCTTTCCCGGGATTTGAGTGGCAGGCGCCGGAGCTTTTTTCCAACTTAAAAGATATGGTGCGTGACATTAAGATCCCGCTCATCTTTGGGCTGGTAACGACGGGAGAAGGGCAATATTACAATTCCGCGCTTTTAATGTCTAAAGAAGGCGAGAAGGTACAGCAATACGATAAATTGCATTTGGTTCCTTTTGGTGAATATGTCCCTTTGCGCAAAGTTTTTCCTTTTTTATCTGACATCGTTCCAATTGGTGACTTCAACGAAGGGAAGGAACATACTATTTTTAATGTAACTCCGGCGAATGAAACTCAAGCTTACCGTTTGGCGCTTTTAATTTGTTTTGAAGACACGTTGCCTTATATCGCCAGGGATTTTGTTAGGCTCGGTACCAATATTTTGGTTAATATTACAAACGACGCCTGGTTTTTGGATACGGCGGCGCCGTTTATGCATTTGCAGGCGGCGGTTTTTCGTACGATTGAAAACCGGCGCAGTTTGGTGCGCGCCGCTAACACCGGCGTGAGCGCTTTTATTGATCCTTTAGGAAAAATTCGGCAGACATTTCATAATACAGCTGGGAAAATGACTTTCATTGAAGGCTCAGCAATCGGACGTCTTCAAATCAGCCAACAAAATACCGTCTACACAAAATTGGGAGATATTTTTACATATCTTTGTTTTGGAGGTATACTAGTCGCGCTGTTATTCACGGCGAATAAGAAATTTTTCGTGGGTAAACGTTTGCATTAGGGCTTGAGAATTAAATGCTTTTCTTAATAATTATTAATGAAGGAAATAGCTATGCCCCAAAAATCCAAACGCACATCGCACAAAAAGACATCAACTTCAAAGACTAAGCTGAATAAATGGAACAGGAGGTTAACGATGCACAATTCCCTCGGCAAAAAAATTTTAATTGTCGACGATGATAAAACACTTTTGAAAATGGTCAGATCCGGTCTCATGTTTAACGGGTTTGATGTGGTGACGGCAGAGACAGGTGAAGAAGGTATCAAGTTAGCCGCCGCCGAAGACCCGGATTTAATCATCCTTGATGTCATCTTGCCGGGATTAAAAGGCCGGGAAGTCTGCGCGCAGCTTAAAGAAGAAGCGAAAACCAAGACGATCCCAGTGATTTTTTTGACCTCCAAGAATTCTCCAGATGATGTTCAAGCCGAAATGGCTGCCGGAGGTATTATGCATATCACCAAACCGGTTAATATGCCAAAGCTGGTCGAGGAAGTTAAGAAAATATTAAAGGTATCATAAAGAAAACCTCATGAAAGCATTTACCTGTTTTAAATTCTAAGCGCTAAATTCAAAACAAATCTAAATTGCAAATCCCAATGTTCGAACCAACCGTTTGAAATTAAATATCCATTTAAAATTTAGGATGTCGTTCCTTAAAGGCCTAATTGACTATGACCAATGAAGAAAGAATCAAAATATTTAAACGTTCACTCGCCCGCCGGGGTTTATATACTTCATCGTGGGTACTAGACCGTTTGCCGTACGGCGCAATGCGTACTTTTTCTAATATTCTGCTCAACATAGGATTTCGTTTCACAATTAAACAAAAGCGACTCGCTCAAGAAAGTCTCCACATCGCTTTTGGGCAGGAGAAGTCCCCGAAAGAAATCGACGAAATTATCCGCCGTTGTTTTGATAATCTGGGCCGCGGCATGATAGAGCTTCTTTATTTTATGTCCCGGCCGAAGCTTGTGGCGCAAAAGGTTTCTTTTGAAGGCCGCCATCATTTGGACGCCGCCATTAAAAAAGGAAATGGGGTGATCGCTGTCACCGCGCATTTCGGTAATTTTCCTTTAATGATGCTTGTCTGTGCGCGGGAAGGTTATAAAACTAACGCCATTATTCGTCCGACGAGAGATCAGGACTTGGAAAAATTTTTGCTTCAAAAAAGAACAGTAGCCGGATTAAAAACCATTTATGCTATTCCCCGTAAACAATGCGTTGCTCAATCCTTGAAAGTTTTGCGCAACAAAGAACTTCTTTTTATTCCTTTGGATCAAAACTTCGGCAGTGACGGTGGCGTTTTTGTAGATTTTTTTGGTCAGCAGGCCGCGACCGCGACCGGTCCAATTGTCATGGCTCGACGGACTCAGTCGGTTATTTTACCAATGTTTATTATCCGTGATAAAGACGATCATCACACAATTATCATTGAGCCGCCTTTTGAAATTGAGGAAAAGTCTTCAGAAGACGAAACTATTCAATTTAATATTGCTAAAATTACCAAGCTAATCGAAAATTATATCCGCCGTCATCCGCACGAATGGGGATGGATGCATCGTCGCTGGAAAAGCCGCCCGGCCGGAGACACCCAAACTCAAATCGTCCATGCCTAAAAAATTAATTTTATTTATCACGGGAACATTTTTGCTCATCACAGGGATTACTCTTGTTTTAAAGGAATGGGAATATGTGGTTGGGTTTTTTAAAGGCGTCGGGGGGATGGCGCTGGCGGTTGTGGGGCTGGTTGTTTTGATGTTTATTAAAAGTGATTAATCGTTGTTCGTCGTTCGTTTTTCGTGGGATTCGTATTTTAATTTTTCTAAAAACGTAAAGAACGAATTCCACGAAAAACGAACGACGAACGACAATAAAGTTACCTATGCTAGCTAAATTACGACGCTATTTCATCTCAGGGCTGATTGTCTTTCTGCCGTTGGCCTTAACAATTAATCTTTTTATCTTAACAATCCAATTTGCCGACGGAATTTTGGGCCGGTATATTCAGCCTTATTTTTCACGTGAGTTTGGTTTTTATTTCCGCGGGTTAAGTATTCTTATCGCGGTTTTTATCATTTTGATAATGGGTGTGATTGTGACCAATTTTGGTCAGTCATTTTTCGCCCGCCTTGAACGATTTCTGCTCACACTTCCCTTTTTTAAACAGGTTTATCCGGCCATCAAAGAGATGGCGGTTTTTCTGTTCAGCCGTGAAAAAATTACTTTTCAAAAAGTGGTTTTGATTGAATATCCTCGCAAAGGCGCTTACTCGATTGGGTTTTTAACCAATGATTCTCCGGCCAAGATAAATGCAAAGTTAAACCAAGAATTATGTAATGTATTTGTGCCCAGCACCCCGAGCCCGGTCACGGGATTTTTGGTTTTAGTTAATAAGAGTGAACTGATTTTCCCTGAGATCACTATTGAAGAAGCCCTGAAAATGGTTGTCTCCGGCGGAGTTATTGCACCGGCGTAACAGTTCTTCGAGAGAAGAAAATTTTTTCAATGAAATTGAAGCCTGCTTATCACCCCAAATTGCAATTGATTATCTTTGATTTAGACGGAACTTTGGTCGATGCTTATCCAGCGGTCGCAAGCAGTGTGAATTTTACATTACAGGCGCTGGGTTTTGTGAAGAAAGATAAAGAGACAATCCGCCGCGCGGTAGGCTGGGGCGACCGGCAGCTGCTGACCACGTTTGTCGGTGAAAAGCTTGTCGACAAAGCTTTGAAAATTTACCGGCGCCATCACGCGCAGGCGCTTAAAACCGGTACGCATTTTTTGCCCGGGGCTTTAAAAGTTTTAAAGACGCTTAAAAAACAGAAGTACAAACTCGCGATTGCCAGCAACCGTCCGACGCGATACACGCTGATTATTTTAAAGATTTTAGAAATCCGAGATTATTTTAATTACGTATTGTGTGCGGATAAATTAAAAAAAGGTAAACCTGACCCGCAAATCCTTCTGAAAATTTTAGAACGAATGAAGGTGCCGGCTGACGAGGCCTTGTATGCAGGTGATATGACAATCGATGTCCAGACGGGAAAAAGGGCTAAGGTTAAGACAGTGGCAGTCACGACGGGTTCGAGTGAGTTCCAGGAACTAAATGCATTAAAACCGCTTTGTATTATTCCGCGCATCGATGATTTAATAAAGGTCATCAAAAAGTAAACCTGTTAAGTTATAATTTGATTTCAAAAAAAGGAGACGACGATGAGTAAAAGAAAAAGAAGAGGAAAATTAAACTGGCGTTCGAAAAAAGCCAACCATGGCAAAGCGCCGGCACGAGGTTAGTGAGCGCATTCTTTCCTCCGTAAAGGAATAAGACGGGGTAAAGAGAAGCGCGAATTAAGGTTAAATTTCCCTAACTCGCTCGTAGGGTTAAGCATTCTAATTATGTATCCACTGATTAAATCAAAGAAAATTCATGCGGTTATCTTAGCGCTTTCGCTGTCATTAAGCGGTTGTGTTTTTTTGGTCGCGGGCGGCATCGGCGCACTGGGCGGGTTGGCGATCAGTTCTGATACCGTTCAAGGGACCATTCAAAAGAATTATGATGACGTTTGGGAAGAAGCCATTTCAGTTGTCACAATCATGGGCCGGATCACAAAACAATCTCAAAACCAAGGGCGGCTGGAGGCGATCGTGAATAACACGCGCGTGACAGTAACCGTCGCGCAATTCACGCCGAAAATTGTGCGCCTGACCGTTAAAGCGCGTAAATCATTTTTTCCAAGCATTTCGACCGCGCAGGATGTTTACATTAAGATTGTGAGTCATTTTAAAGATGAGTAATCGAGCCTTTTACCAGGGAAGAATCTGTTGACTTTTCAAATGGTATTCAATAAAATGGCTCCCTGAATTTTCCACACCTGAAAAAATTTGCTTTGAATGAGATCCCTCGCTGAAAAAAATAATATGAAGCTCGGGATATCAGCATTAACCTTTCTAAAAGGTATTAAGGTAGTTAATGCCGAGATAGCTCAGGTAGTAGAGCGCAGGCCTGAAAAGCCTGGCGTCGCCAGTGCAAGTCTGGCTCTCGGCACTCTACTTCGCTCTAATACTTTCGTGTTGGAGCTTCGTAGCAGTAAACTCTTAAGAACTCTACTTCGCACCCAAGCAAATCTCATTCTATCCAAGATGCCGACGTAGCTCAGTTGGTAGAGCAGCGCATTCGTAATGCGCGGGTCGTAGGTTCAATTCCTATCGTCGGCTTTTATTTAGTGTTGAGAAATCTTTAGCTTAACGAAGAATTGGGGTACATGACCATATTCGTACTTTTGTTGTTTATATGCTTAATAGCATTAGCGACGGTCGCCTACCTATTAGTTGTCGACAGAAAATCCCAAACTCAGCAGCATACCGTTAATCCCCACTATATCCCAGAGACAAAAGCCCAAGTAGAAGAAGGCTATCACTCCCAAGAATCCTGGACACTCTCGTCTATCCAAGAAGAATTTAACGACGTTAAGAATCAAATTCATCACTTTGATGAAATTCAACAAAAACCATCAAAGGGAGAGGCTTTAAAAGGATTTTTCTCTTATGTTTGGTATTCTTTAAGACTTATGTTTAGAGAGAAAGCAATATTTACATTCGCTTTATTGCAATGGGCGGCGATAGGTACAGGATATTATTTGTGGGTTCAGATTATTGGGTGGATTCCTCGGGAAGTTTGGGAGAGCACGGAACATTCCCATAGTGGCTCAATTGCAGATATTTTTTTATTGTTGTGGTCTTTTGTTTGCGTAGGGATTGTAGCCTTTCCCTTAAGTATATTTTCTGCTTGAACCCAGAATTAGAACAAGAGATTACAGCCCGCAAGCGCTCAATATTAAGGAGGTAATCTACGTTTCTTTCTATCTTTGCTATTATTGTTTCAGTAGCTATTCCATTGTGTTTTCAAGCTATTAGAGTATATGAAGTGCTCGATGTACGGAGCCCTATTATTTATTCGCTATGGTGCAGTCTTCCCGTATTCATAATTTTTGCCATTGTACTGATTCAAAATTTTAGATCAAAGCCATTTCCCCATCGTCAATTAATAGCAGGACTGATATTAGGTCTTATAAGCATTTCCGTGTTGACGTATACTGCCATTGCAACTTACAATGCAAAATGTGATAAGGGTATTATTAGTGAACATGAGGCTTTAGTTGTTGATAAAACAATAGAGACGAGTAGCAAAGGCAATCGCAGCTACTATATTCACGTACCATCGTGGGGAAAGAGAAAGAAGTTTGAAGAATTTGAAGTTTCAAACGATGGTTACTCTACAATTACGGTTGGTTCGACAATGATGCGCATTCTAACCAAACCTGGAAAATTTGGATTTGAATGGCTGGTAAGAATAGAAAAAATCTAACGGCAAACGACTTTCTGAAGGAGCACCGGATTTTTACACCGCTGCCCAGGTTTTTAAATCAATTTTTGGGAACTTTTACGCCAATTTAGTGCCTTGCACACGTCCCCAGGTTATTTTTTGAGTACGTTATAAAATGGAGCAGCGCATTCGTAATGCGCAGGTCGGGGTTCAATTCCCTTCGCCAGCTTTCTATCATTCTTCAGGAATTCCTTTTTTTTACTTCCTTTCCAGGTAAAATAAACTTCAAAAGATTTATATCCTTGCAATCTTCCCTAAAAAGGATTATTACTTGGAAATGTCATTACATAATCAAACCATATCATCCCAATCCTCAAGCTTCCTGAAATCTTCTTTGTGTCAAATCCTCATTATCATCACCCTCACCTTCAGCGCTTATTCGTTTATGGTCAGCGATTCGTTTAAGACGATGGATGATTATTATTCTATTATTGACGATCCTGATATCAGAAGTTTTGATAATTTAGAAAAGGTTTTTCACCGGGGATTTTTTCGTGATCAATCATATTATCGTCCGCTGGTGATCACGAGTTTTATGCTTGAGTATCATTGTTTCGGTTTGAATCCTTTTTTTTATTACCTAACGAATATTTTTCTACATATCTCAAGCGCGGTCGTGGTTCTTTACATCGCGCGGATGCTTTTGAATAATTCTTGGCAGAGTTTTAATGCCGCGCTTTTGTTCGGCATTCATCCGGTTCAAACTGAAGCGGTCGCTAACATTGCCGGGCGGTCGATTCTTTTGTGCGGTCTTTTTTCTTTGTTTGCGTTTTGGTTTTTCTTACTTTTTTTAAAACAGCGTCGGAAGATTCTCTATTTAAGTTCTTTGGGATTTTTTATCCTGGCGCTTTTATCCAAGGAGGCGGCCGTGATGCTGCCGGTTCTGATCTTCAGCTATTTGTTAATTATTTCTTCAACACAACAAAAACGGAATCGAGTGTTTGAAGCCTGTCTGCCGCTCTGGCCGTTTGCCGTTGTTTTGGGCGGTTATTTTTTTGTCCGTCATCACTTGGGAATTACCCATCTTTTTTATTGGCCGTCGCTGTCGGATTGGACCTTGGGCGTGCTAACGTTTGCTCGAGGAGTCATAACCTACTTGCGGCTTTTTATTTTTCCCGTTGATCTTCACTTTGACCGTTCACGCGTTGTCTTCCAAAGTTTTTATAATATTGAAATTGGGGGAACCTTGCTTTTTTGGCTGCTTATTTTTATTTTGATAAGGCGGAAAAAATTGTCCCGGGAGATTTTATTTTCATTGAGCTGGTTTTTTATCGGGCTCTTTCCTGTTTCGCAGATAATAAGCTCCATTGGCGTTCAACCCGGGTCCATTTCGCTGGCCGAACATTTTCTTTATTTACCGTCGGTGGGCATCTTTATTTTAATGAGTGTGGTTTTTAAAGATGTTGATGCGTCTTGTTTGCGAAGACAGGTGATCCCACGGATTTCTTTATGGATTGTTGCCATAAGTTTCGGCCTGTTTTTATTTTTAACAACCGTTCAAAACAATATCGCGATGCGGGATGAGAAAACAATGGTCGCCAGATCACTTGCGTTTGATCCGAATAACAGCCGTCTGCTTTATGCGTTAGGCATGCTTGAGGTGAAAGACGCCCATTTTAATAAGGCGCAGAATATTTTCGCTAAAATTTTAACCTTGGATCCGGACAACGTTCGGGCGCGCATCGCGTTGGGCAAGAGTCTTTGTGATCAAGGAAAGTATTGGGAAGGTTTGCAGGAATATGACAAAGTTGGGCCAACGGATCCGCATTTACAAAAATTGTTGGATGATAACCGCTCGCGGACTTACGCGCTTTTAATTAAAAGATATGAAGACATCGTGAAGAACGATCCGCAAAATGCAAAAGCATATTACAGTTTGGGCGTCATCTATACTAAAATGAATCAATTGCCAGAGGCGATCGCTTATTATGAGAAGGCGGCCAATATCGACGCGCATTTCACAAACGCTTTATTTAATTTAGCTTCAACCTTGGAAGGCGTTGGCCGGCGGGAAGAGGCTAAGGTTTATTATGAACAGATTATGAATCAGCCTGACGTTGATCAATTTCAGAAGAATTATGCGACCGCTCATTTGCAAGCGTTAAACAAGCAAGGCCAGTAATTAATGCCAGCGAGCGGATCACCGCGGTAGGACCCGCTGCTTTCGACTAATTTATGAGATAAGTTCTAGATTTATGAATGTTGAAAAAATAAAATAATTTATGCCACGCTTTCTTGAAAGTTTCAAAAATAAAGACTTCAGCTGTCTATGGCTCGCGCAAATCATTTCGCAGTTCGGCGACCGTATAAACCAAATGGCTTTAATTGGTCTGATTGCCAGCCGCACGCCCGGATCTGCTTTTGATTTAGCTAAGGTGATGAGCTTTACAATTATTCCGGTTTTTGTCATCGGGCCGATCGCCGGAGTTTATGTGGACCGGTGGGACAGGCGGCGGACGCTTTTTGTCTGTGATTTTTTACGCGGGATTTTGATATTGCTAATCCCCTTTGTTTTTATTCCCAAGAATTCCATGATCTTGATTTATCTCGCTGTGTTTCTGGCCTTTTGTTTAAGCCGTTTTTATGTCCCGGCTAAAATGTCGATCATTCCTGATATCGTTAAAGAAGAAGATCTTTTAATCGCGAATTCGCTTGTGTCAGTGACCGGGATGATTGCTTTTGTCTTGGGATGCGCTTTAGGCGGTTATATCGTCGAGAAATTTGGGGCGCGAGGTGGATTTATTTGGGATGCGGTCACGTTTTTTATCTCAGGATTGCTTGTTTTTAATATCCGGCCGAAGTTTTCATGGCGGTTTAACCGGAAAAGATTTTTAGTCACCGGGCGGGTTCTTATAAAAAAGATCCGTCATTCGGTCATTGGTGAAGTGAAAGAAGGCATCAGTTATTTAGGTAAGCATCCGGATATTCGGTTTATTATGAATATGCTTTTTATTTTGTTTGCCGCGGCCGGCGCTGTTTATGTTGTGATTATTGTTTTTGTGCAAGAAGCTTTTAATAGTGTCGTGCGGGATTTAGCGGTGTTGGCTGTTGTTCTTGGACTTGGATTGTTTAGCGGCGCGATTTTATATGGGCGTTTCGGTGAGAAGGCTTCAAAATTTCAGACGATCTTTGTGTGTTTGGTTATCGGCGGGCTTATGCTGGCTAGTTTTGCCGTGATCATTCAGCACACGCACAATATTCTGACGGCGATTGGAATGTCGTTTTTATTAGGATTGATCGTCGGGCCGATTGTGATTGCGGCGAACACGGTCATTCATGAAGTCAGTCATAGCGAAATGCGCGGAAAAGTTTTTAGCAGTATCGAAATCGTCATCCATTTCGCGTTTTTGGTCGCGATGCTTTTAAGTTCGTTTCTTTCTAAATTTGTTCCGCCCTTCACAATCTTGGTTAGCGTTGGGGGAATCTTTGCGGTCGTGGGATTGGTGGGATTGGTGCGGTTTAATTCGAAATAAAGTATATGATGGATATACCATAAGCAAATTTCCCGACGAAAGGCCAATGTTTGACAATCTTACTCATGAATGTTATTCTTCAGTTATTTCAACTTGAAACGAGAGGAACTAATTATGATTAAAATACATGACGATGTGACCATGGTTGGCATTTCTGAATTACAAATGCATCCTGAAAAAATTCTTCAAGAAATCAAGAAGCATAAAGTTATTATCGGAAAACGTAATAAACCGGTTGCTGTTTTGTTGAATATGAAAAAGTATCGTCAAATGGAGACTACCTTGGACCTCTTGGAGAATTTTGCCCTAGGTTATTTGGCGAAGGACAGAGAAGTCCGTACGAAGAAATCTTATGTTGACATCAAAGACGCTTTGAAAAAAATTAAACATCAGTAACCATTCATGTGGCAAATCAAAATAAACCCGCTAGTTCTTCTTGAAGATTTTAAAAATATCGATTTACCTCAACAAAGAAACATTCTTAGGACCATCCACAAAAAATTATCTGTTAATCCTAAAGCTTATGGCAAGCCGCTGACCGGTGAATTTTCAGGTTACTGGCGTCTTCGTATTGGCGATTACAGAGTTGTTTACCGTATCCTCAATGACCAAGTTGTTGTGCTTGTTATTAAGGTTGGTATCCGCAAAGATGACAGAGTTTATCGGGAATTATTTTCTAGATTGCGTCGATTGAGCCGTCCTTAATCGTAGACTAAGGGACTCAAAATGAATTTTGCAGTTTTAGCGTTGGGCGTTCTTTCAGTCGTGGGATTGGTGCGGTTTAATTCGAAGTAATTTCGTCGTTCGTGCTTCGTCGAAAAACGAACAACGAACGACGCTAAAGGAGAACCCAATGAATTTCGCAGTGCTCGCATCCGGATATGGATCGAACCTTCAGGCCATTATTACGGCAGTTAAACAAAAGAAGATTAGAGCGGATTTAAAATTAGTTTTATCAGATAAGAAGGAAGCGGTCGCGTTAGAACGGGCCCGCAAAGTCAAAATCAGAGCGGTTTTTGTGGATCCGTCGATGTTTACGGATCGGGAAAGTTTTGACCGCGAACTCATTCAACATTTGACGGCTGAGAAGATTGATTTTATTGTGCTCGCCGGATTTATGCGGATTTTGAGCGCGCATTTTATCCAGCAATATCCTGATAAAATTCTCAATATCCATCCGTCACTGCTTCCAGCTTTTAAAGGCGCGAAAGCGATCAAAGACGCTTATGAATCTGGAGGAAGGCTGACCGGTGTAACGGTCCATTTTGTCGAGGAGAAAGTGGATGGCGGGCCCATTATTATTCAGGAAGCGGTTGCGATTAAACCGAATGATACGTTATTGTCATTAGAAGCACGGATTCACAATGTAGAGCACAGACTTTACCCGAAGGCGATCGATGCGTTTGCGCGGGGGAAGTTGAAGATTGTTGGGAGGAAAGTGATCGTTGGTTCGTAGTCGACGGGCTAAATAAAAACACGGGCGGCTGCGCTGGAAATTTTACGGTCCGGCGCAGCCGCCCGGCGTTTTTAGTTTCATTCTAACCCCTAAAACCTGACCCCTGCCTTATTCCACCATCCGCTGAATTTGTTCCTTATCAAAAAGATATTCTTTCCCCGTCGCCAAATTATGCAGCCGCACACCGGCGAAATTGTTAATGACTTCCTGGGGGGGCGCAGACTGCGGCGCGGCAGGGACTTGAAAATGTTTAGGCGCGGCATTTTGAAAATTCTCCGGCTGATACCCTTTCACGGTGTCGTTGACAGTTTTGAGAATTTCGATTTCCGGATCGTCGGCAGGCTTAAAATCGCTTTGCTGGTATTTAAAGCGAATGCGGTTTAAAATTTGTTTCGTTAAGAATTCCATCCAGGTCACATCGTGATAATCCACATGCTGGCCCAGTTTATCGCCAATCATTTTTTCTTCACCCGTAAATTCTGAAATGCTCCGCTGTGCTAATTCTTCAAGAGGAAACGCCCCCAGCGCCGAATATTTGAAATCCTGAAAAGCCATATAATTCCGAACCACGACGCCGGTTTTAACATTTGCCACCACCAGCACGATAAAGTCCGGCGGCGCCTCGGCTGTTTTTTTGCCATACTTTTCGCCTAAATCCGTATAGGAACGGTACAGCGTCGTTGCGATATCATTTTGCTTTTTGCGAAAGCTTTCCGTATAAGTTGGATTGAGTCCTTTATCATCCAGGTATTTGGCTTCTTTACGGATGTCGTATTCGATGTCGAACAAAGTTTTATCCGGGCGCCCGTCTAAGTAACGGATATTTAAACTGTCCGTCGGCGTACTGGAACGCCGCGGCCCGTCGGGCGTAGATTTATAATCCAGAATCGGTTCTTCAACCGGTAAATAAATCCACAACGTATGCCCGACAACTCGAATTAAAGGATTGAGCTTGTATTCTTCCCGAATGGTTTTAAGAAACTTTTTGTTGGCTTCGTTAAGCGTTTGGACAGGTGGAGTTGGTTTGACACAGCCCGCGTTCCCAAAAGAAAGGAAGGCGAGAAGGAGAATGATTCTTAAAGAAATTTTTTGGGTGAGTTCCATTAGACATTGAGTGAAGGCCGGCCAGAGATAGGTTTGACATTAAATTGGTCAAAGATGGCCTGGATTTCATCGTATTCCAATTCTTCTTTTCTAAGAAGTTCTTGAGAAAAGTATTCTAGTAAGTCTTTATGCTGTATCAAAATATCAGTTACTTCTTTCAAACAGGTTTGTAAAATATCTTGAACATCTTGATCCAAAATTTCTCGTGTCTTCATTGACACTAAATGTCCGTCGTTTTCATTATTTAATGAGCCATAATCCCCAAGTAGTCCGGATTTTCCCATGCCGTAACTCCATACCATTCCTTGAGCAATGCTCAAAGCCGTCGAGAAATCACTACCCGGTCCGCCGCCAACGCCGCTGGTCGTCGACCCGAATTTAATTCTTTCCGCCGCATAACTGGCGACTGAAATTTTAATTTGCGCCAGAAAGAATTCTTTATTACGAGAATAAAATTCTTCCTGCGGCCGGTGTGACACAAAACCCAACATACCTTTGCGGGGAACAATCGTTGCTTTTACAACGTCATCTTTAGGATGAATCAAATAAGCCAAAATCGCGTGGCCAGCTTCATGATAGGCCGTCCAGGTTTTGTCTTCCTGCGTCATGATGATGTTGGATTTATCTCCAAAGGTCACGCGGTCGTAGGCTTCAGAAAGATCTTTCATACTAATGACGGCGCGTTTGTCTCGAAGAGCAATCAATCCAGCTTCTCTAACCATGGCATCAATTTCAGAAGGAGTAAACCAAAGTGATCGACGAGCAAGAATATTGGATTTGACATTAAGATCAGTTTTTACGCGGCCTAAGTAAAAATCAAAAAGTTCTTTGCGTTCTTTGAGATTGGGACGGGTGATATAAATTTTTCGGTCGAAACGTCCGGCGCGGGTGATAGCTTGATCAAGTAAATATTCGGAAACGTTCGTTGCGGCGAGCACGACAATATTATTTTCATGTTGTCTTAAGCCATCCATCTCCGTCAGGAATTGATTGATTGTGGCGTTATGACTAATGCCGCCGCCAAATCCAGTGTCCGCCATACGCGGCCGCGCGAACGAATCAATTTCATCAATAAAAATAATGCAGCCGCCTTCCATTTTCGCAAGTGCCCTGGCTTGGCGGAAAAGCGACTTCATTTGAGAAGCGCCTTGCCCGACAAAAATCCCGACGAAGTCGCTACCCACCGCTGATAATAAAGGAAGCCCGCATTCGGTGGCGATCGCTTTGGCCAAATAAGTTTTCCCGCAGCCCGGCGGGCCGATCATCAAAGTTCCTTTGATAATTTTGCCGCCGATTGTTTTTAGAAGATGCCGGTCTTTAAGAAGTTTTACAATTTCCCAAGCTTCTTTCTTGGCGCTTTCCATGCCAATGACTTCATCCCATTTAACATTGGTCTTCGCTTTGGTCATTTTTTCGTTGCCGAACCGACCGAAGCTTCCATACATCAAATAATATTGAGTAATAAAAATAAAAGGAAGAGATAGGAGTTGAACTAATAGAAACATTGGCAGCAGAAGTGCCATCTGCCCGGAGACTTGTTTGCGGGTATAGGCTTCGAGGTTGTAATAATTATCAACGCAGTAATAAACAAAAAAAGCACTGCCGATAACAGCAATGGTAAGGACAACAATGGTAAGAATTTTGACCCAATGAACGCGCAAAAAAATAAAGAATTTTTTCATAAAGGAATGATTTAGTTGTCTGTTTCTAGTCGAGAAATGATGTTAAAGTGTTGGCGGAAGCGGCGAAGAATAATGCTTAAAGGCTAGCATAATCATTTTTAGAAGTAAACTATAATTTAAGTGTCTTGAAAAACTCTTGGAACGCGAATGCCCGCAAATTACACGCGAATTTTCGCGTTAAGTATAATTAATTCAAGCTACTCAGTACAATTCGGCGTCTGGTTCTTTTTGTAAACCAGCTGTGTCGTCACCGTTAAAGATTTATATTCTTTTTTTAAGGCATGGGGAAAAGGAGGAAAAGGCGCGGCTCTTTTGACTGCAAGGATGGTTTGATCAATAAGGGCTTGGGTGGCTTGAGTGCGTTCATAATCAATGTCAACTTTTTTTAACCGGCCATTCGATTTTACTTCGAGGGTGACTAAGACAGTACCGGTTTGATCAGCGTGGGAATATCTAAGCGCACTTTTATTGATTTTATTACGGATTGTTTTTAAATAGTCTTGATAGTCCGCGCTTCCTTTATCGACGGTGGGTTCGGGACCGCAGTTCTGCACAGGCAAAATAGGAGTTAGGACTTTTCGAACAAAATTGCAGCCGCCCATTACAAAGCAAAGGACAATAATCAATAAAGTTCGCCATCTCATTTTTATTTTTTCCATAGAAGCCCTCCCAAGAAGTTTTTTTGATCAATAAATATCCTAGCATACAAACATAATCGGTCAATGGGACAAACCTGGACTGATCTCAAATGAACGGTTGACTTTAAAAATCTTCTATGTTATTTTGATGCACCATTGGGACAAACCACACCCAATACTTCAATCCCTAAAATCCGGATGGATTTTAGGGATTTGTTTAGCTAACCTTCAATTCATTTCTAATTTTTAAGGAATCATTTATGTCGAAAATCAAGTCAGTCCGGGCCCGCGAAATCTTAGACTCGCGCGGCAATCCTACGGTTGAAGTTGATGTTGTTTTAAGTAATGGTGTTTTCGGCCGGGCCGCTGTTCCGTCGGGAGCTTCCACCGGCGAACACGAAGCCATCGAATTGCGCGACGGCGATAAATCGCGATACATGGGCAAAGGCGTTTTGAAAGCGGTTAACAATGTTAACACCGAAATCGCCAAAGCCATCGCGGGGCAAGAACCGGACTTTAAGAAAATCGACAAAATTCTCCTTAAACTCGACGGAACAGAAAACAAAGGCCGCCTCGGCGCCAACGCCATCTTAGGTGTGTCGCTTGCAACAGCCAAGGCCGCGGCCAATGATGAAAAAACTCCCCTGTACCGCTATTTAGGCGGATCCAAAGCGCATGTCCTTCCTGTTCCTTTAATGAATATCATCAACGGCGGTGTTCACGCCGATAATAATTTAGACATTCAAGAATTTATGATTATGCCTGTTGGTGCGCCGACCTTCACTAAAGCACTGCAAATGGCCTGCGAAACATTTCATACCTTAAAAAAGATTTTGCACGACCGTCATCTGGCAACATCCGTCGGAGACGAAGGCGGGTTTGCGCCAAACTTAAACAGCAATGAAGAAGGTTTGGATGTGATTATGCAGGCGATTGAAAAAGCCGGTTACAAAGCAGGCAAAGATATTTTTATCGCGCTCGATGCCGCGTCGTCGTCTTTCTATGAAAATGGTCAGTATAATTATAACGGTAAAAAAATTTCAGCCAACGATATGATTGAAGTCTATGCGCAGATGGTGAGCAAATATCCGGTCATTTCAATTGAAGACGGTTTGTATGAAGATGATTGGAGCGGTTGGAAAGCCTTGACCGATCGTTTAGGCAAAAAAGTCCAGCTCGTCGGCGATGATTTATTTGTGACCAACGTCAAACGTTTAAAAATGGGCATCGACAAGAAAGTCGCCAATTCCATTTTGATTAAAGTGAATCAAATCGGCAGCCTGTCGGAAACGCTCGATTCGATCAAGCTCGCCAAAGAAAATAAATATACGTCCATTATTTCACATCGTTCCGGTGAAACCGAAGACACAACGATCAGCCATATCGCGGTCGCGACTAACGCCGGCCAAATCAAAACCGGCTCGCTTTCGCGCACCGATCGCTTGGCCAAGTATAACGAATTATTGCGGATTGAAGAAGAGTTAGGCAAGAAGGCTGTGTACGGCGGGACGATGTGGGGAAAATTAGTATAGGTGTTAGGTGTTTGGTCTTAGGGGTTAGAAGTGCCTAAAACCTAACACCCAAAACCTAAGACCTAAGAGATGATAAAAAACGCCCTAGGTTTATTTATTGTCGCGATTATTGTGCTCGTCATTTTCTTGCCGTCTTATACGAAGCTTCAAGATTTGAAACAAAAAAATTTGGATTACCAGAACCAGATTGAGCAGTTGACGAAGAAAAATGAGGAGCTGCGGGAAGAAAAACGTCGTCTAGAAGAAGACCCTGTATATCTAGAGAAAGTGGCCCGCGAAAAAATGGGCTTGATTCGGCAGGGGGAAGTGATGTATAAGATAACTCCAGAGGCAACTTCGGGCCCGGCCGTTGTAACATCTCAGCCGGTTAAAGCTCAAACAACACCGACCGTAGCGCCGAAAAAAGTCTCAACAGTAACATCAACAAAAAGCTCGACTAAGAAAACGCAATAATAGTGCAACAATGATACGGCAACTTGGAAAGTTTAATGTTTTTCGTTTATCTTTTGTTAAGCCAAAAGGACAAAAAATTTTATATTGGATATAGTGAAGATGTGAGCCGTAGAGTTGAGGATCATAACGCAGGTAAAGTAAACTCAACTGCTCATCGAAGACCACTGGATTTAATACGAAGCCTATACTAATCAGCGTGATGCCCAAGGGCGTGAGAAGTTTTTAAAGAGTGGGTCTGGCATAGATATATTAAGCATCAACTGAAATATTTTTTATCCGAAAATTGCGCGGTTCCCGTAGAGCCCGGTTAATGACATAAAGGCATACTCCCGGGCCACGGGTCTTCCGCGTAAAATGAAATTCTTACTACAAAGTGTACATAAGCGCGGCAAAGCCGCGTGATGAAATTTTTATGAAATAAAAATTTCATTTTACGCGGGGTGGAGCAGGCTGGTAGCTCGTCAGGCTCATAACCTGAAGGCCGCAGGTTCAAATCCTGCCCCCGCAACTCTAACAAACGAAAGCCAGTCAGTGAGTTACATCATTGGCTGGCTTTTTTGTTTTGTACTAAAATGGCTGCATGCTAATGCGGTGCTAATGTTCGCGTCAGATTATTTTAAGTTTTCCCAAAAAAGTCCATAACGGGAAAGCAATTTTTTTAACCGGTTCGCATCATTGATGTTTGTTCTGCGTTGTCTTGAAGCTGAGTAGAGAATCCGTCCGGCCTCGGATAGGCTTCTTGATTTGCGGCATATTTTAATCACTTCTGCTAATTCAACCTTTTCTATATGGTCCATTGCCTCAATTGAGGCAGTGCTTAAGATTTCTTCTAATAAACTTGAGTCGTTACTTTCTTGAGATTTTTTTCATAGATTAAGAAGTCGTTGGATTTCTTGTTCGACGATATCGACGTCAATTCTTCCACCGGCGGCTAATGTTGCCATTCGCGTAATGGCAGCATTCAGGTCTCGGAAGTTCGCGGTCCACGCTACTTTTTCTGATTTGGCGAATTTTAAGAATTTTTCCTTTGCTTCTTTGTTAAAAGTAATATTGAGTCCGTGATCTTTGGCGAATTTGTCTAATTCATATTGTAAATTAGCCTCGATGTCTTCCCATCTTTCTTTAAGGGCCGGCAAATAAAACGTCCATAAATTTATTCTGGTATACAGGTCCTCTCTAAAATTACCTTTCTGAACTTCTAACCCAAGATCGCGATTAGTTCCCGCAATCAGTTGAAAATCACTTTTAATTTCTTTATCAGCTTCGATTAGAGCATTTAATCGCTTCAGATTTCCGTGTTAACACTCCTGCTGACACCTGCCTGCCGACGGGCAGGAGGTAAGCTTAAGTAGGGCACAAGCGATAATAGCAAATGGGTTTATTCTTCGGAGAGAGACAGCAAAAAGTTAGCTGGTTATTTGAGTCAGAATTAAGTAGAATAAAAGAAGTTTTTATTTTATTAAAAATTACAATTGCTGAGTAACTTATAAGGAATCCGTTAGGCTTCAAGTTGTGTCGGCTAGCGGATTTTTATTTTTAGGTTATAAAATGGGGCCGATTTAAATGCACGAAATGGCTTATAAAGTGAAAGCGGATTTTTTGAGAGTTTTGAGTCATCCTGTTCGTTTGAAATTAATTGAAGAACTTAAAACAGGCGAAAAAAGTGTGGGGCATCTTGTCGCCAAATTAAAGATGGGGCAATCGAATATTTCCCGTCATCTTTTGGCTTTACGCAATGCCGGAATATTATCGTCCCGCCAGGAAAAGACAGTTGTTTACTACGATATCGCTGACCACGATATTTTTCATGTTTTACGTCCTATCGCCGTCATGCTTCGCAAAAAGTTTAAAGAATCAGAAAAGGTGTTTAGGACTTTAGGCAAAGACTAATCTTTTCATTCCCGCCACAGGATCCTCTTGTCTCTATTTTGATCCCCAATATTTTTAGTGTTTATTCTTGACATGAGAATAATGTATATACTAATATGCAAATATTAGAATATTTAAATAAAATAAAGGAATATCTTTGCGGAATCTATTTTGCAATCCGGGGACCTATTTAGCTCTTTTTCTTTTAACTCCCACCACTTCATTTGCCGAGATTAACCACAAAGAATTTCTCTCCACCGACTTCATCCAATCTTTTCAGAAACAAGAATACGAAAAAGCTATACAAGAAAGCGATGCACTTCTTAAAAAGTATCCCAATGATCCTCTTGTCCTGCGTTATCGGGCGCTTACTTTAGAAAAACTTCATCATCCTGATCAAGCCATAAATCTCTACCATGAAATTTTAGCGGCTCATCCTAACGATGAGCCGACACGTTTATTCTTAGGGTTGACTTATATAAGGGAAGGGGAAAATCACAAAGCCGCTGAAGAACTGCATCAGGTCGTTGAGCATAGCCACTTGCCAGAATACCGGCATTGGGCGCAGGAGCAATTAGACCGTTTGCATTCATACGAAATTTCCGTCGGCAAGTCTATCCATAAGAAAGCTTATTTTGTTGGGAAAACAGGAATTATTTATGACAGCAATCCTTTGCTTATTCCCGATAATCAAAGTTTGTCGTCGACAGAAAAGAATCCTGCGGCGCTGTATGAATTTGAATTGAGCGCCGGATATCCGTTGCGGTTGGAAAAAGATTTTCGTTTGGATGCTTTGTATATCGGCGAAACATATCAGCATAGTCATGGCGCTCAGAGTGTTGATTTCACATCTCAGGGCTTTGCTTTGGATGCTAAAAAACGAACCTTTGCTGGCAGGCGTCCATTTTTGTTGAGTGGCCGATATGATTTTCGCGCGAACTTTTTAAGAAGTGACCTGTTTTCGATCGTTAATCGGTTTTATGTCAGCGCGGACACATCTTTCTGGCACAAAACGCTCACCAATTTCTTTGCGCGTTTTGCTGTTTCCAATTACGGTCCCGATGGCGCTAATCCCGATCAATCCTCGCGTGATGGCATTCGCGAAGGCATTGGTGTAACGCAATATTTTTATACCAAAAATCGTAAAAGCTTTTTCTTCATCAAGGGCGAAGGTGATTTCAATCAAACCCGCGGAGAGAATTTTAATCGTGAAGGTGCGCTCGCCACTATCGGTCTTCATACACCATTTTTTTATAAAACTGATTTGGATGTGTCTAGTTCATTTAATTGGGGCGTTTATCCGGACTTTACATCGTTATCGTCATTGGATCCGAGCGAACGGCGTGATAAAGGCTGGGATGCTTACGTCGGCGTGACGCATCATTGGAAGCCAAGTCTTGCGACACGGGTTTTTTATCGTTTTATCAATTCGGATAATAGCAATAATTTATTGGACAGTAGCCGGCATCTGGCTGGTTGGGAAGTCATCTTCTTATTTTAATATGCCTAACAAAATAAAAAATATAGAAGCGATCATCTTTTGCGGGATTTTATTGTGTATGTTTCTTTCTGTTTCTTCGGTATCGGCTGAGGACAGGAATGTTGCGGTCGACCAGAAGATAGGCGGCATGGAACAAGGACGGCGGATTCAATCGCCAGGGAATTACAATAATAAGGGGATAACCTCTGGTGAACCAGGAAGTACAACAACACCGGCGCATGATATCCATACGCTTTCGCAAGAATCCCAAAAAGCGGAAAGCTCTCAAGGAAGGAATATTTCCAATGGTGGGAATCATGGATTTCTTTATGTTCAGGGGCAAGCGAGCAATTCTGCGGACAATCAAAATGGGACTAATCAAGCCAGCCGCGAACAAACAAATGGCCTGCCTGCCGGACAGGCAGGTTCAACAAGTGCCAATACAAGCCAATCCCCGACGGGACAAGAAAATAGTTCTCCCAATGTAGGGAGCAGTCAGTCTGGGACTGGGCAATCCAACGGATCGGCAACTGTTAATACTGGTGAAACGCCGACGGGACAAACTGGCTCAGCGCATGTGAGTACGGGTGAAACGTCGAGTGGGCAGACAGGTGGATCGGTCAACGTAAATGCGGGACAAACGGGCGGATCATCTGAAGTCAATGTCCCCTCGACGGGAACTGAACAAACCAGTGGCTCTGTTGGAACTGGAACAGTCCAAACAACAACCGGGCAGATTACGAATCCTGTCAATACAGGATCTCCTGGTACTACAGCTCCGACAGAAACATCTCCGACGGGACAAATTGAGACCGGAGAAACTCAAACGGGAAGCGGGAATTCAGGAACGAACACGGAATCGTCGGGAACTTCGAATAATCCGATCGTTAGTGTTGATGCCAATGTCAATCCGAATTCGGGAGCAGCTGATACGAGTGTTCATACCGATACCAGCGGCCAGTTGGAAGATCGACAAATCATTGATGCTGGTGCGACAACCGGACAAACATCGACTCAAACAGAAACAGGCAGTGCGAGTGGAATTACTGGATCCGAAATGGTTCACCAAACTGATATAACGATACAACCAGTTGCCCAAACTACACAACAATTTGGAACAACAACTCCCAACACAACGGAAACAAATGTAGGAGCCGGCAATGGTGGAATTATCGTCGGAGGAGAAACGTCTCCGACCGGCCAAGTCGGAATAGGAGAAACTCAAACGGGAAGCGGCACTTCGCCGACAACAACAGAATCATCGGAAAGTTCAAGTAATCCGATTGTAGGCGTTGATGTGAATGCCAATCCGAATACAGGAGAAGTTAGTACCGGCATTCGCACAGATACCAGCGGCCAACTGGAAGATCGACAGATTATTGATGCAGGCGTTGCTACCGGGCAAACAGAATCAACAGGAACTCAAACAGGCAGTGCGTCACAAATTACCGGGTCGGAAACGATCCATCAAGCGGATGTAACAACACAACCAGTTGCCGACGCTGCCGGTCAAACGGGAGACACGACAACAAATGTTGGAACGGGCAACGGCGGAGTTTTGGTTGGCGGAGAGACATCGCCGACGGGACAAGTTGAAGCTGGAGAAACTCAAACAGGAAACGGCCCTTCGCAGACAACCACAGAGTCATCCGGAACTTCAAATAATCCCATTGTGGCTGTCGATGTAAATGCAAATCCGAATTCGGGAGCAGTTGATACTGGCGTTCATACGGATACGAGTGGTCAGTTGGAAGACAGGCAAATCATCGACGCTGGTGCAACGGGAGAACATACGGGGTCGACTGGAGTTCAAACCGGCAGTGCATCACAGATAACCGGATCCGAAACGGTTCACCAAACTGATCTAACGACACAACCTGTTACCGAAGCCACTGGACAAACAGGAACAGGGGAAGTGACAACGAGTACCGGCAATGGTGGAATTCTCATCGGTGGAGAAACATCACCGACGGGACAAGTGGGCACGCAAGAAAATATCGGAGGCAGTTCAAGGACAACGCAAGAATCTTCGTCGGGAACTTCTAACCCAATTGTTGATGTTGAAGCTGGTGTCGATCAAAATTCAGGAATGCCTCATGCCGAAGTCACTCTTGACACCAGCGGTGAGCTTGAAGAAAGACAAATTCTTGACGCAGACTTAACAGGAGAAACGACGGGTTCGACGGGCGCGGAAATAGGCGGCGCGACCGATATTACAGATGCAGATCTCGTTGAAGAAGCAGATATAACAACAGAAGTAGTGGGTGGCACAATAGGTCAAACTGTCCCAGATCAGATCAGCGGTTCAACAAATGGCGGAACTAGTTCTGGTTCTCAAACGCATACCGAAGAATCTTCCAGTACTTCAAGTAATCCTATCGTTGATATTGGAACAAATATCAATCCCGAATCCGGCACAGCTGATGTCAACGTCGGTGTAGATACAAGCGGTGAACTTGAAGACAGACAAATTTTACAATTGGATTTAGCCGCAGACGGCGTTGGTTCCGGAGTAGAAACAGGCAGCGCCTCAGGTATGACGGGATCAGAGACTGTTCATGATGCCAATGTCACAACAACACATGTCGCGACGACAGAACAAACGGTTAGCAGAACTTCAGAAACTCAAACGGGAACGAGTGGGATTTCCTCCGAAACACAAACGAGTGGCACCGTCGAAAGTATAATTTCGGCTCCCGCGGATTTCGGTGCAGAAATCGACACGACCGGTCAGACGGCCGGTGGAGAAGCCGATGTCGGAATAGCGGCTGAGGTTGATGGTGTTGGTGAAGGTGCTGATGTTGCGAGCGATCCTGCCGACGGACTTTCTACAGGTGGTCCCGGTCTTTAGGAAATATCACCAATAGAATAAATTTTCGTGCTAGCACTGTGCTAGCAAAATAAGCCGCAACTAGGGTAAAAACGGTAAACCACCAACGCTCATAACCTGAAGGCCGTTGGTTCAAATCCCACCCCCGCAACCTTAATAAAGCTGCCGATAGGCAGCCATCCAAGAAAAGTCCCGTATACCTCTTAAGAATATTTTAGAAAGTGCGGGGGGCAACCAATATAAAACCCGATTTCTCGACGAGTAATCGGGTTTTATAGTCTGTTTCGATGAGGTATGTAATTGAATACCTGTCCCAGAAAATTCAGACCATTTCCTTGGGCAGTATTGAGAATGAGACAACCTAAGAGGAGGCATCCATGAAGAATTACTTATTCTTGATTATGTTATTGTTAGTTTTCTTGCCGATAAGAGCAGAAGCGGATTCCAGCATTGATGTTGATTAACAGGAAATGAAGTCGTCCTCGCTCATGATTTTCCCTATTTGAATACTAATGTTTATCAAGGACTTGGATTAGGACAATCGATGGTCAGAACAGTCGAAATTATTCAGGTTTTGAGATTCCGTTTGAAACGGAATTAACACCTGGGAAGAAATATTGGATATGGGCAGAAGATCCGCAGTTCAGCGGCGTGACGTTTAATTACAATACCGCGTTTGTTGGTCATGTTGTCCCCGAACCTGCCACGTTGTTGCTTTTAGGTCCAGCTATCCTGGGGATGGCTGGGTTGAGAAGAAATAGGGGATGACGGGACCAGAAGCGGGGAGCTCTTGTGTGTTGTTTAGAATTTTAAAAGTTGAGAAATTGGAATGCCTAGACAATGCGGGCAACTATTTAGCCAGTCAGTGACTTTCGTCGTTGGCTGGTTTTTTTGTTTTACTTTCCCTTTTACTTTTCTGAAATGATTTTATTGCATTATTACTTCTTCAGACTAATCTTCCCATCCGCGCTGGAACTCAATTCAATCTCCTTATTCTGATTCGTGTGCACATTCAACAGCACAACGGAGTTCTCTTTAATTTCTAAAAGTTTATAATCTCCGAACGCTGCTCCGATTTCATAAATCATTCCATTAATCAACGCCAAAGCCTTGTTGTCTTGGTGCGTAATGCCTTGGAGCTTGACTGAGGCGTCGGCATTTGGGTTGGCTTTCATTTTTGCAACCATTTCTTTTTCCTTTTGGACTCTTTTCAAGGTCGCCATTTGGTTCTGTTTATAATTAAAGAGAAGGAAAACGGTAGTAAGCAGAAGCAATAAAATAACCGCTTGAATCTGAAATCTTCCGTCGGACAATAAAAAGGATAAATATTTTGAGTTTTTCATTTTTGGCCTTTCGTTAAACGTTTTGCGTATTCGTAATCCGATTTTGTATAAGAGTTCGCGATTTTCTGGGTTTGGGCTTTAAGTTGGGCGATATTGGCTGTCAGATAAATGCAAGTTAACATGACGATCAATAAGAGGCCTTGCATTGCTAACATAATTTTTTGCCGTTCTTGAGCTGAGATAGAGTGCCCTCGCATAAAATCGAGATTCAAAAAAGCTGGCAACGATTCCTGTGCCGGCGCATCGGGCATGGTTGTCAGGTCGCCGCCATTTTTCTTGATGTCTTCTTTCAACTGCTCAATCAGATCTCCTTTGATATTCCCCGTCGTGAAAAACTGTCCCCAATTTTTATCCGCGCTTTTGGCGGTCACGCTTCGTAAGGATTGAATGACCTCATCGCGGGCTTCTTTAAATCCTTCATAGCGGATCTCCCGCAAAAGTTCGCATTCACCGCCGCAGAAAATCGCCACATGCAGACGGTTATCTGAATCAAAATAAATCACACACCAACGTCCGGTTTGTTTTTCTTGCTGCTGTATAAATGTATCTATTTTCATCAATATCGCAGAAGTGACACGGGCTGGGGTGATTCCGGATTTGTGAGCCGCTTTAAGATATTCCTGTAAAACTGATTTTGGTATGCACATAAAAATCCCTTTAAGCTCGTCTTTGTCGTTTACCAAAACTTGATAATCTAACTCAATCTCACTGGATGGTAAAGATAAAAGCCCTACCGCTTCAAACATTAACCTGGCCCGCAAATCTTTCAAACCAATCGTGCTTACATTAAAAGGATAGACCAGGCATTTTGGATCAGATAATGCCAGCGCAATCGGGTTTTTCGACGATAAATCGGCCAATGTGATTTCGTGTAATGACTGGCCTAAAT
This sequence comes from uncultured Planctomycetales bacterium, assembly GCA_964612665.1. Lineage (GTDB taxonomy): Bacteria > Omnitrophota > Gorgyraeia > Zapsychrales > JAHFFX01 > CAZTCI01. Next base: position 309,862 of record CAZTCI010000004.1, read on the forward strand.
CTAAAGGAGATGATGCGGTTAGCGTTGATAAAGATGCGATAGTCATATTTTTAAAGCTCCTGCCACTTGCGTGTGTTTGAATTGATTGTCCCTCCTAAAACCTGGTCATAATGGATTTGACCATTTTGAAGAAGGGTTACAGTTTTTCCGACGACAGCGCCGTAATATCCATTGTTGTTACTAATTGTGACGCCCGTGCCAGGAGCGTAAACCGCGCCGTAAAAACTGCCGTTGTTGGTGATTTGAACGCCGTTGTTACCGGTATAGGTGCTGAAAATTTGAAACTTGGATGGGGTCCCGCCGTTATTGACGCTTCCGTTGTTACTTAAATTGATGGGCCCGTCGGTATAGATCGTTACACTGGCGCCGGCATTTAAAACAAATAAAAAATTATTCCCCGTTGAGACCGCTGATGTTGTGCTGGTTAAATAAAGATTAACAGTGCCATTGAACGTAACGGTTTTGTTATTACTCAAACTAATGGCCGTATATTTGTAATTTCCGGCGGCGAGTGTTGTATTATTGGTAATGCTGCCGCTGTTTGAAAGACTGGTTAAATTTGATGGAACACTGACCGAGGGTAAAGTAATGTTGTTCGTATTGGTCGTTGATCCATTGACTGGTGTATTCCCGACGCTGACGGTGCCTCCCGCGCCGGTGCTGACATCACCATTAACATGAGCATTGTTATCAATTGTAATGGCGTTCGCCGTTGTTCCGTCTGTACCGACGTCGCCGTTCGTTTGAATATTGGCGCCGCCGTAGGCACCGCTGTTTGAATCATAACTATTGATGAGCGTATTGTTGTTTAAGGTAATTGAATTTTGAGCAAAGGCTGCATACTTAAAAAGTGAACCGCTGTCCAATTGGATCGTGCGCGAAACTTTGTTCGCTGCCGTGCGGCTTGGGTACCAGCCTTTGGCCACGACGATCATGTTGCCGTCATCAAATGAAATATCGTAATCGCCATAGACGGTTGAAGCATCGAACTTTAATTGAGTGTTGAGAACTTTGTTCCCGCCGCCGCAATTAAGACAGCTGGTGCAATGCGTTGTTGTTCCTTCTTGAAATAAAGCCGCGCAGCTATTGTGATTGTATTCCCATAATGTTTTTTGAATGCCAGCCTCGGCGAGCCAAAAAGCCCTGTTATAAAGGACCTCTTTTTCGGCGCGTTCCTTTTGTACCATCGACAAGTACATCGATCCCAATCCTAAGAGCGTGAAGGTCAAGATAAACATTAATGTGATGACGAGAATAGATCCGCGTTCATTTCTCATGGATTTCTCCTGCGTACGGTTGTGCCTTCCACAAAATTAATATTGTCTTTTGTCCCGGATATTTCAATCTTGACGGAATTGCTGGTTACTCCCGGAGAGGGGAATGTTAACGTAATCGTGCCAGGCTGCGGCACCGATAAAATGGTTTGGCGTTGAACACCGTTGTCATACACTAAATCGACTGTTGAGGCGTTCGTTTGGTAAAGGCCGAAAATAGCGGCATCAATCAAAAAGTGTTTGCCGCTGATCCAAGGCGAAGGCTGATTGGTCAAAGTCAGAGTCTTCGCGACGCGGACCTTGTTTTGTAATAATTTAAATGCGTAAGAAAGATCATTATAAATTTGCTGTTGGCTGTTTAATTTTTTATATGAACTGTTGCCGATCGTCGAGAGTGTTCCTATCGTCAAAATCAAAATAGACGCGATCATGATCGCGAGCAGAAATTCAATTAATGAGTGGCCATGCGTATTTTTCATGGGGCTATAAAGGTTGCTAAATCAATTTCCTGATTTTGTTTGCCGGGTTCGGCCCAAGTAAATTTCATTTCTACTAATTTTAGGGAGCCCGCTCCCGATTGATCGGTTACCCGTCGCTGTTTTTGAACAATAAAGTCAGAGCTTCCGAAGTAAATATTCTGGGCCGTTTCCCAGCTTCCCGAGGCCGGGTTCGGCAAACTGGCATAGCCATCGACTCTCATTTGTTCTATTTGCTGTGTCCCTAATTCCATGGCGATTTTTTTATGCATGTTTAACGCCATGACCTCTTGAGGATGACAATAAAATCCAATACTTCCCGCCAGGACCATAGTCAAAAGGACAATTGAAACCAAAACTTCAACTAAGGTATAACCTTTGAAATTTTTTCTCATGATGAATACCCGAGATATGCAAATTGTGTCATTGCGAGGAGTGCTTTTTGCGGCGAAGCCATCGAAGAGATCGCTTCGCTAAAAAAGCGCACGCTCGCAATGACACAAAATTGCACGAGCGTTTATTAGTAAGCGCTCCAGTTCGTAGCCGTTCCGCAGTTTGCGTAGCAAACAAAAATACGGCCGCTGTTATCCATTTCTAATTCATAACCAGCAATTTCATCTGCATGGACTGCGCAGCTGGTATCTGTATTCGCAGCGCATTTGTAGCTGTTATCACCCTTCATACTGATTAAAAATCCGACAGGAGCTGGATTCGTGAACAGCTGTGAGCGGGTGTTGGCGTTGGTTGGCGCCGGAGCTTCGACATAAAATGAAGCGTTGGAGAAATATTGAGACACGCCGACATTGACATCGACACCGGACGGATCAGGTGTTGGAACACCCGTCGCTGCCACAACACTTGAGGGTAATGGTTTTTGGATATTTCCGGCGGTATTTGAGAGGTTTGTGTCCTGAGCAACATCAAAGAACGTGTTGTGATTCACGTTATAGTCACGTTCGGCCTGGCGGACTAAACCGGCCGTGGCCACTGCTTCTGACATTTTTGATTTCTTGGTGTTGGCCAAATAGATCGGTGTGGCGACCGCTGCCAAAATGGCGACGATGATCAACACGACCAATAATTCGACCATGGTAAAACCTTGCTTGTTGTTTAACATTGCTGTTTCTCCTTGTTGTTTGTTTTTCTTGTTGCTTGCTGTTTATTTATACTGATGTCCATCAAATGATGTGATTTCAGTGCTTATTATTAACGGCGCTTTTTTTTCAGTGAAGTGTTCAACTCAAAGAATTAAAAAGACTAGCTCCCCCAAAGGAGCGTCACTTCACCTCAAAGCTCCGGAAATTTTAAAAATTGGCAGATACAACGCCAAAACTACAACCAATACAATCCCGCCGATAAAAATAATCAGCGCGGGTTCCAACAAAACTGTTAAGCGGCTTAATGTATTATCAAGTTCATCATCATAATAGTCGGCGGTGCGTTTGAGCATCTCAGAGACCTTGCCGGTTTTTTCTCCGACGGCAACCATTTTTTTAACCATGCCTGAGAAAATTTTCTGCCCACGGATTTCTGAGGTCAAATCTGAACCGGCCACGACCCGTTGGCGTACATTCATAATTGCTTCGGCAAGAGGGCGATGATTGACGACCTGGGCGGTAATTTCGAGCGACGTGGATAAACCTACGCTCCCTTCGATTAGGACACTCAATGTCCGGCAGAAACTTGAAATGCAACCTTTATAAATGACATTTTTACCGACGATGGGAATTTTGAATTTGGCATAGTCAACAGCATGGCGGAATTTAGGATTCTTTAGCGCAATCCAAAATGCGAAGAAAGCCGCCACGATTCCTAAAAGAACAATAGGGAACGCATGGATCATTGTTTCGCTTATACCGACCACAATCCTTGTTAAAAGCGGTAATTGTCCTCCAGCGCTTTCAAACATGCTTTTAAATTTCGGAATCAAAAATAGAACAATGATAAGCACCACAGCAATGGCAAAACCAATGACGAATAACGGATAACGAAGGGCAGTGACAACTTTTTCTTTCATCCGTTCGGAATTTTCTATATATCTAGCCAGCTCGTTTGTTGTCCTGTCCAGGCGGCCGGTCGCTTCTCCCGATTTGATGATTGCGGTGTAGGTTTTTGGAAAAATCCTTGGGTATTTTAGAAGTGTCGTCGAGAAATCAGCCCCGCCGCGGATGTCTTTGGCGATTGAGAGGATGACCGTTTGAAAATATTTATTTTCCACATCTTCGGCAATTGTTTCCAAAGCATCTGTCAAAAGTAATCCCGAAGCCAAGGTTGCTGCCAGCTGGCGCGTGAAAACAACCAACTCCTTGCTTTTAACGCGGCCTGCCGTCAAAAAGCCTTTAGGCAATTGTTCTTTGTTTTGAATGGCTTTGATTTTGATGGGCAGTAGCCCTTCTTTACTTAGACGAAAGACAACACTACTGACGTCATCAGCGTGGATTGTTCCAGTTATGTTGCGTCCATCTTTTTGGGCCGTGTATTTGAATATCATAGGCGTTCCTTAAAATTCTATGGTTTGTTGAGTCACTCTTAAAAGTTCTTCGGCTGTTGTGATGCCTTCTTTAAGTTTTTCAATTCCGGCTTCACGCAGGGTTTTCATCCCGCCTTTTTTGGCGAGAGCTAAGACTTCGTCAGCTGAGCTTCGTTGTAAAATTAATTGGCGGATGGAATCATCTGGAATTAAAAGCTCATAAATAGCGACGCGGCCTTTATAACCACTGTTGAAACATTTTGAACATCCTGAACCGCGGGAAAAAGTTTTGATTTGTCCGTCGAGCGCTAATTTTTCGAGGACATCGCGCGAAGGACGATAAGTTTGCTGGCAGTCGGGACAAATCGTGCGGATTAAACGCTGGGCCACGACGCACAAAAGTGAAGAAGTGATTAAATAGGGTTCGACTCCCATATTGGCCAAACGTACAGCGGCGCCGCAGGCATCGTTCGTATGAAGTGTTGTAAAAACCAAGTGGCCGGTTAAGGCGGCGTGAGTGGCGATTTCGGCGGTTTCGCGGTCACGGATTTCACCGACCATGATGACATCGGGATCTTGCCGGAGAATCGAACGTAATCCGCGGGCGAAATCAAAACCAATTTGAGTGTTCACTTGAGATTGTTGAATGAAAGGCAATCGATATTCGACGGGATCTTCTAAGGTAATAATATTTTTTTCATCGGATTTGATGGCGTTAAGCGCTGTATACAAAGTGGTCGTCTTTCCGCTTCCCGTCGGGCCAGTGACCAAGATCATGCCGTAAGAAGAAAGAATGAGGCTGTTAATTTTCTGTAAGTCGCAAGCCGAAAAACCCAAAGCATCTAAGCCAAGCAAAGGATGCGACGTGTCCAAAAGGCGCATGACAATGCTTTCGCCATAGATCGTCGGAAAACAAGAGGTCCGGATGTCAATTTCTTTGCGGCCGATATTTATTTTGAAACGGCCGTCCTGGGGCAATCGCCGTTCAGCAATGTCGAGTCCGGCCATGATCTTAATGCGGGCCGTGATGGCCGAGAGCATCTCTTTGGGCGGTGGATCGATTGGATGTAAAACGCCGTCGATCCGCAGCCGCAATTCGACGCGTTCTTGTTTAGGCTGGATATGAATGTCGCTCGCTGATTTCGTCATCGCCTCCACAATCAGATCGCGGACATATTGGACGACTGGCTGGTCGTCGGCTTCAAAAATCTTTTCTTCCTGGACTACAGCGGCTGGCTGTTCGGTGCGCGTCTCTGAATCGATAAAATCCTCGACGTGCTTTTTTAAACGCGGCAGGTGCTGGTAACAATATTCAATGGCTTCGATGATTTCATCTTCGTTGGCGACGACGTATTGGATTTTAAATCCAGTTCTGAGGCGAAGTGTATCGATAGCTAACAGGTCAAGCGGATCAAACATCGCGACCGTCAGCGTTTTATCTTTAAGATCAATAGGAAGAGTGCTAAACCGGTGAGCCAGTTCCCGGGGAATCGCTGCAATGACATCGTGTTTAATGTCTTTATAAATGTCTTTAAGGGGGATATAAGGAATATGAAAATATTTGGCAAGAAAGGGAGCCATCTTTTGCGGCGTAATGTATCCCATTTTCAAAAGAATATCGCCGAGACGGTCGTGAGTCCGTTCCTGCTCGGTTAAAGCAATCTTTAATTCTTGGGCCGTAATGAGTCCTTCACGCGTCAAAGATTCGCCGATTCTCATGACGCACCTCTCTGAGATTTGGCCGATTTATATAGGGAAGATAATAATTCTTGTTTGTTGATCCGGTAATGACCGCCCGGTGTGCGGATGGTGGGGATTTTACCGCCGGCAATCAGTTTTTTTAAAGTGCCTAAACTGATGTGCAATAATTTTGCTGCTTCGGTTGAAGTTAAAAAAACGGAGTCCTGTTGTCTAATCACGTTGTCGGTCTTTCTTCGGAGGTCATCAATTGGCAAAATCGAACAAAATCGACTAAATTCAGTCTATATGACATAAATCAGCAATAAATATGCCAAAACTGTTTCCGACGGGAACTCTTTGTACTATCAGGAGTTAAGAAATAGAATATCGACGAGGGAAGGCGAAGTTTGATTAGATTTCTAAACGAAGTTGAGTTTCATTCAAATTTCTCAACAGCGCATTAAATTACGATCAAAAGGAATCATTCGTTATATTAAATCTTGACAACATCCTCAGCGTCGATTATATTTGAAACGTCTTTACTGACTTTTGCACTGCAAAAGTCTAGTACTAGGCCTTTTCTCTTCGATAACGAAAAGAACGGCTTATCTTGGGAAAGGAAAAGGCCAGTAAACGGTGGCGCTGAAGCCGCCAAAATTTTATCAGGCAAAGAGGCCCTGAACCGAAAACGGTTCGGGGTTTTTTATTTTATGGTGAATAAAAATCCCATGGCCAGCAAATTACCTTCCCAAAATTACCAACACGATCTACTTTTATCCGACGAAGAATTCTTAAGGGATTTTTTTGAAAACTCGCCCATTGGTTTCCATGTTTTCGGACCTGATAAAATTATTCAGGCCATTAATCAAGCCGAATTGAATATGCTGGGCTATCTTCGCGAGGAAATTATTGGGCGTAAAAAATGGTCAGATCTAATCATTCCACAACAGCGCGCTCAATTTGAACAGCATTGGAAAGATATTTTAAAGGTGGGGCGGGTCATTGACCTGCGTTATACATTGCGTACAAAAACCGGTGGGTCGATCGACGTCATGTTAAACGCCTCGGCGCGGTTTAGCCCGTCGGGAAATCTTCTGAACACCCGCGGCACGGTTTTGGAAATCAGTCATTTTAATAAAGCTTATCAGGCCTTGCAGAATTCTGTCATTTCTTTAAAACAGCAAAAACAATTGCTGGAACAGCAGAACCAAGCGCTTAATGTTCTGCTCGCCAATCTTGAGATTGAAAAACAGACGCTTAAAAACAATGTGAATGCGAATTTAGAAAAATTGATCCTGCCGCTTTTAAAGAAACTCAAACACCGCTCCAACACGTCGGATGAACAGTATCTAGAACTTTTAGAAAAGAATTTTTTAGGGCTCACATCCGGTTTCGGCCATAAGCTGCTTAATCCGCGCTGGAAACTCAGCCCGCGGGAAATTGAAATCTGTAATATGATCAAAAGCGGACTGTCAACCAAGGCGATCGCCGATACACTATGCGTCTCGGAACGGACGATCGAGCATCACCGTAATCATATCCGTAAAAAACTGGCGTTAACGAAAAATCGGATGAACTTGGTTAGTTATTTGCAATCTTTATAGAGAATAAAATACCTAGTGATATAGGTGTTTTGTAGGCGATTGAAGTTTTTAAGCTAACCGGTGCTCTTGTCTTTCCGTCGGAGATCTAAAAATGTGTGTGGTCTTTTACAATTTAAAAAGCAGCCAGGTCGTCTTGAGGTTAACTTTCCCGACGAGATTAATCTCAAATAGATTTTAGAAGAATGGGTATTGACGACAAACGCGGATGAAATATACTTAGACCGCTAATAGATTTTAAGGTAAGCGCAGACGGTTACCTTAAGTAAGTTTCGGTGAAGAAACATTTTGGACAATGAAGCCCAATATCCCTCGAGGGGGAAATTGGGGTTTTTGTTTATGGGCAATGAAGCCTTGAACCACGTTTGGTTCAGGGCTTTTTGTTTTTACATCACCCCGCTACTCCGCTGCTTCCTTGCTAACTACAAGAGCGTGATACCCGCGGGGGGATTGATCCACCCCCGGCGGGTGGGGTGATTTTAGGAAAATGACATTTGAATTGGGAGTGAGAATGAAAAAATTAGTTGTCATCGGAAACGGCATGGCGGGGGCGCGCGTGGTTGAAGAAATTTTGGGACGGGCGCCGGATAAGTTTGAAATCGTTATGTTCGGCGCTGAACCTTACGGCAATTATAACCGTATCCTGCTCAGTAACGTGTTGAATCAAACTCAAGAGCCCGACGACATTTTTATTAATCCTTTAAGCTGGTATAAAGAAAACCGCATTACCCTGCACGCGGGCGTGAAAGCGGTCAAGATTGATACCGAACGCCGTGTGGTTATTGGTCGTCCACTTCAGCCGCGCGCCGCGGCCTATGCGGTACATGATGACAATGCTTTTGTCTTTGAGAAGATTGAGGAACCTTATGACTATCTTATTATCGCGACGGGTTCCCGGCCTTTTGTTCCGCCGATGGAAGGATTTTCCGGACAAGGAACATTTTTGTTTAGGACAATTGACGATTGTGAACGCATCGCCTCTTACGCGAAAAATTGCCGCAAAGCGGTTGTGATCGGCGGCGGATTGTTGGGGCTGGAAGCTGCCCGGGGGTTAATGACCCATCATGTGGACGTAGCAATTGTGGAAGCTGCCGCGCAGTTAATGCCGGCTCAGTTAGATGTCGAATCCGCGCAGATTTTAAGACGCACTATGGAGGGTATGGGATTAACGATCTTGACCGACCGTAAGACGGCGCGCATTCATAAAGTGGATAGTAAGATTCATTCATTGATTTTTGCCGACGGATCAACGCTGCCTGCCGATATGGTCGTGGTCAGCGCTGGCATCCGTCCGATTACTGAGGTGGCTCAAGATTCAGGCTTAAAAATCAACAAAGGCATTGTGTGCAACGATCAAATGCAGACGAGTGATCCAAACATTTTTGCGGTCGGCGAATGCGTTGAACACCGCGGCAAATTATACGGATTGGTTGAACCGATTTGGGAGCAGGCGCGGATGATTGCGGATATCTTAAGTGACTTTAATCCTAAAGCAGCTTATCAGGGTTCGAAGACCGGGACCAAATTAAAAGTGATGGGCGTTGATTTAATTTCTTTAGGTGAAAAAGAACCGGGAATGGATAGCGACGAGGTTGTGGTGTATCGCGAACCCAATCGTGGCATTTATAAAAAGTTAATCATCCGCGACAATAAATTGTACGGCGCGATTCTGCTTGGTGATGCCGCCGCGTCGGATGCATTAATACAGATGTTTCTTAATGAACAAGTTGTTCCAGAAAATCGTTCCAATCTCTTGTTCGGCGAAGTTAAAGGAACCGCGTTTGTTGAAGCGGCGGATTTGCCGGACCACGCGCAGATCTGCAATTGTAACGGTGTTTCAAAAAGTAAAATTCTAAACGCGATCGACAGCGGCTGCGAGACTGTCGCCAGCGTCGGGGCCAGGACCAAGGCTGGTAAAGGCTGCGGATCATGCCGTGATTTAATCGCCCAGATCATTGAATCAAAATTAGGCAAGGTAGCTTACGATCCAAGCGAGCATTATTACGCGCCTGGAATTCCTTTGGAAAAATCACAATTGGTCGCGGAAATAAAAGCGAAAAATTTGAAATCGGTCAGCGCTGTTTTTCAAGCTTTGGCCGATGGAAAAGAAGACCCGGACAGCAAAACTGGACTGGCGTCTTTATTAAAAACGATTTGGCCGAAAGATTATGAAGACGAACGCGACGCGCGTTTTATTAACGACCGCGTGCATGCGAATATTCAAAAAGACGGGACGTATTCGGTTGTGCCCCGGATCTACGGCGGTGTCACAACGCCCGATGAGTTAATGCGCATCGCCCAGGCCGCGGTCAAATACAAAGTCAAGATGGTCAAAATCACCGGCGGGCAGCGGATTGATTTGCTCGGTATCAAAAAAGCGGATTTACCTTCCATTTGGAAAGAACTCGGGATGCCAAGCGGCCACGCGTACACAAAAGCGTTTCGCACCTGCAAAAGTTGCGTGGGCACAGATTTTTGCCGCTATGGTTTGGGCGATTCAATCAGCCTCGCCCAGAAAATCGAATACCGTTTTCAAGGGATTGAATCCCCGCACAAAATGAAATTAGCGACGGCCGGTTGTCCGCGCAATTGTTCAGAAGCTTATGTCAAGGACATCGGGGCGGTCGCGATCGGCGATGATAAATGGGAAATTTATATTGGCGGTGCCGCAGGTAGTTCGGTGCGCAAAGGCGATCTTCTTTACACGGCGACCGGTCATGACGAAACATTGAAGATCGTCGGGCGGTTCATTCAATACTACCGTGAACATGGAAAATATTTGGAGCGCACTTACGCGTTTGCGGAACGGATCGGGATCAATGTTTTAAAAAGTATTCTGATCGAGGATTCTTTAGGAATCTGCGGTCAATTGGATGAACGCATTCAAGAAGCGGTTGATGCTTATAAAGATCCATGGAAAGAAGCCGAGCTGCCGTTTTATCCGTCTCAGTTTGAAGGGCCGCAATTAGTCGAAGTTCTTAAGGAAGCTGAAAATAATGGTTAACTTCTTTCAAAAGGGATGAGCCATGGAAAAAATTTTACAAATCAATTTGGGCGCGGTGGGACAAATTCCTCTTGGCCAAGGACGTTGTTATGTGGTCAACGGCCATGATATCGCGGTATTCTGCAGCCGTAACCGTAAATTTTTTGCCGTTGAGAATCGTTGTCCGCACCGCGGCGGCCCTTTATCCGACGGAGTAATAGGTGAAGACCGGGTGGTCTGTCCATTGCATGGCCATAAATTTGATTTAACAACTGGTAAAGGCAGTGAACCGCATGAATGTATTCAAGTATTTCGCGTGCGTGAAGAAAATGGTGATCTTTGGATCGAGTACCCAATGTCGCTTTTAAATTTTTCATCTCAGTCTAAAGCTGATATTACAGATTTGATGAAAGAAAATTAATTCCAAGAACAAGCCCTGGGTTATCCAGCGAATTGAACTACAGGCAAAAACGAAGGGGGTTGGTCATGCGCAGATTGTTGACAAGATGTTTGATACCGACGAAATTTTGGTTTTATGTGATGGTGGTTGGAAGTTTGCTGTGCGGGTCTATCATTCAAAGCCATGCAGCGAATTTGGAAAAGGATGAACTGACCATAGGGTTCATCAAGCTCGCTGATTGTGTCCCGTTAGTGGTGGCTAAGGAAAAAGGTTTTTTTGAAGAAGAAGGCCTTTTTGTCACGCTTCAACCCCAGGCGAATTGGAAAGTTTTGATGGACCGGGTCATTGACGGCCAGCTCGACGGAGCGCACATGTTAGCTGCCGCGCCGTTGGGCCACACGATCGGTCTTTTAACTAAAGCTCATATCATTATTCCCTATGTGTTAAGTGTCAACGGCGCTGGTATCACGGTTTCGAATGAGGTCTGGCAAAAAATGAAACCGCATGTGAAACAAGAAGACGGCAAGCCCGTTCATCCGATTAGTGCTGAAGCTTTGAAACCAGTCGTCGATGAATTTAAAGGAGAAGGAAAAAGTTTTAAGATGGCGATCACTTATCCCATCGGAACGCACAATTATGTGGAAAGGTATTGGCTGGCCGCCGGCGGTATTAATCCGGGTATGTATACGGCAACAGATAGTTCGGGGATGACGGATGCCGATGTTCAACTTTCCGTAACGCCGCCGCCGCAGATGGCGGCGACCCTTGAGTCGGGCACGATTCATGGTTTTTGCGTCGGAGAGCCATGGAACCAGCAATGCGTTTTTAAAGGAATTGGTGTCCCGGTCACCTCAAGTTATTTTGTGAACCGGGGAATCCCGGATAAAGCTTTTGGTGTCACTAAACAATGGGCGGATGAACACCCGAACACGCTTAAAGCTTTAGTAAAAGCGCTCATTCGCGCCGGTCAATGGCTCGACGAAGATAACGGCAAAAACCGTGATGAAGCCGCGAACCTTTTGTCCAAACCCGAATACGTCGGCGCTGATTATAAAGTCATTCGGCAAATGATGACGGGTAATTTCGAATATGAAAAAGGTGATAAACGCTCTGAACCGGATTGGGATTTGTTTTTCCGGGACAATGCTTCCTATCCTTTTTACAGCGGTGCGATTTGGTATTTAACTCAAATGCGTCGCTGGGGGCAAATCGCGGAGCCCAAGCCGGATAAATGGTACGACGACACGGCAAAAAAAGTTTACCGGCCCGACATTTGGCTGGCCGCGGCCCAAGAATTGGTGAAGGAAAAAAAGTTAAGCGAAGCCGATATTCCTCAAACCGAAGGCTACAAAGCCCCGGCTTCAGAATTTATCGACGGGTTTACTTATGACGGGCGTAAACCTAATGAATATCTTAAGAATTTTAAAATCGGTAATAACAATTAAACAAGCTAATTAAGGAAACACAATGTTATTAAAAAAGCAAATTTTAAAAAATTCCAAAGGGCAGGTATCCATAAGTTCAGCCCAGGCTTTTTCCGGAGGAATAAATAAAGATCTGCGTTTCTTTTTAAAATCTTTATGGCTAACGCTGGGCATTCCTTTTATAGCGATTGCTATTTTTTTAATGATCTGGTCGGCGACCGCGCAGAACATTCATACAAGTTTAGGGAGCCTGCCTGGTCCGCGTGATGTTTTTGCTCAGGCCAAAACATTGTGGCAGGAACACTGGCAGGAACAGGAGAAGCAGAAAGAATTTTATCAAAAACAAAAAGACGCGAACGCCAAAAAATTAGCGGAAGACCCGACGGCAAAAGTCAAAATCCGCAAGTATACAGGCAAGCCGACATACTTTGATCAAATCTTAAGAAGCTTGCTCACTGTTTTCACCGGATTTTTGATCGCCTCGGCCGTTGCTATTCCGCTGGGCATTGTCTGCGGACTTAACCGCACAATACTGGCGGCGTTGAATCCTTTTATTCAGATCTTTCGTCCAATCTCACCGCTGGCGTGGCTGCCTTTGGTGACCATGGTTGTGAGCGCGGTCTATACAACCTCGAACGGACCGGTTGAAAAATGTTTTATTATTTCGGCAGTTACAGTTTCATTGTGTTCATTGTGGCCGACGCTGATTAATACGGCGCAAGGTGTCGCGTCGGTAGATAAGGATATCGTGAATGTCTCACGCGTTCTTCGCTTGGGGCCGATGACGCATGTTTTAAAAATTATTTTGCCCGCTTCACTGCCTTTGGTCTTTACGGGTTTACGCATTTCACTTGGCGTCGGATGGATGGTTTTGATCGCTTCCGAAATGCTCGCGCAAAATCCAGGTTTGGGAAAATTTGTTTGGGATGAATTTCAAAACGGCAGCAGTGAATCGCTGGCGCGGATAATGGTCGCGGTTTTAACGATCGGGCTCATCGGTTTTGTTTTGGACCGCGTTATGGTCCTTCTGCAGAAGACGGCAAGCTTTAATAGATAAGGAGAGAGCGTTGGCTTTTTTAGAGTTAATTGAGGTCGATAAAGGATACGGCGAAGGCAACAGCCGCAGTGAGGTTTTAAAAGGCATCAATCTTACCGTCGAGAAAGGCGAGTTTGTCGCGATTATCGGTTTTTCCGGAAGCGGAAAAACGACTTTGATTAATTTGATCGGCGGGCTTTTGAAAGCGGATGACGGCATTGTTTTATTGCGGGGGAAACATATCGAAAAACCCGGCCCAGACCGCGGGATGGTTTTTCAAAATTATTCTTTATTGCCGTGGCTCAGTGTTTACGGCAACATCGCGCTCGCCGTGAATAATCTGTTCCCGCAGTGGTCGAAGGAAAAACGCGACGAACATATCCGCCGTTACATTGACATGGTGCATTTGACGCCGGCGTTAGATAAAAAACCGATGGAACTTTCCGGCGGGATGCGCCAGCGCGTTTCGGTCGCCCGGGCACTCGCCATGGACCCGGAGATTCTTCTTTTAGATGAACCGTTAAGCGCGCTGGATGCTTTAACCCGCGGCACACTTCAAAAAGAAATTGAAACGATTTATCGCACCGAGAAAAAAACTGTTGTCTTGATTACCAATGATGTGGATGAAGGGTTGATATTAGCGGACCGGATTATCCCGCTTAATCCCGGTCCTCGCGCGACGTTAGGCCCTATCTTTTCAATTGATCTGCCACGTCCTCGAGATAAAGCGGCCATGAATCACAATCCTCAATATAAAAAATTACGTAACGCGATCATTGAATATCTTCTCGACGTTGGATCGAAACGAAACGTCAAGAACAATGAGATAGACTCTTTGACTCTGCCGGATCTGAACCCGATCGATGTGCGCCAGAGCCGGTATGTGAATGTATAAAGAAAGGAACCATGAACGATTATCTGGAATTTGCGAATCTTTCCAAAGAATACACGACGGCAAAAGGCAATTTTGTCGCTGTTGAGGGATTTCATCTTAATGTGAGCAAAGGCGAATTTGTTTCCATTATTGGTCATTCCGGATGCGGCAAATCAACCGTGCTCATGATGGCTGCCGGATTAATTGAAATCACTTCCGGCTATATTTGTTTAGCCACCCGAGAAATCGACGGGCCGGGGCCGGACCGTGGGATTGTGTTTCAATCGCCAAGTTTGTTGCCGTGGATGACGGCGCTTGAGAATGTAATGTTAGGTGTTAAACAAGTTTTTCCCCATGGAACGCAAAAGCAGCGTGAAGATATTTGTAAATACTATCTGACCCGCGTCGGGCTTGGCGACGCGTTTTATAAAAAAGCCTGCGATCTTTCTAACGGCATGAGACAACGCGTCGGTATCGCCCGGGCTTTCGCGCTTAAACCCAAGCTGCTTCTTTTGGATGAACCGTTTGGAATGCTCGATTCGTTGACAAGGGCCGAATTGCAGGAAGTATTGCTGGAAGTCTGGAGCCGCGAACAGATAACGGCCTTGATGGTTACTCACGACGTGGATGAAGCGTTGTTTCTTTCGGACCGCATTGTGATGATGACGAGCGGTCCCCGCGCGAAAGTTGGGAAAATTTTGAATGTCGATTTTGAAAGGCCGCGTCACCGCAAAGATGTGATTGAACATCCACGCTATTACGACTGTCGCGGATCTTTATTGAACTTTTTAGAAGGAAGGGAATCTGAGGTCACTCACAAAGGCCAGACAAAGACGTCAGAGCCGCAGGCCCTTCGGCTCAAGACAGAACCAAAGAAGGATTATGTCAACGCCTCCTGAGATATCCTCTCACATCGCCACACAATGGAACGACATCTAAAAATAAAGCGTGAATAATGCGAGAAATGGAATCTCTCTATGACTAATCGAAAATCTTTGATGGCGGTTTTGGCTGTTTTATTGATGGGAACGGTCAGCGAAGCTGGCGACTGGATTAATAAAAAATTACCCGATGCGATTAAAGCGGATCTTCAGGTACGTTATCGCCTGGAGTATCGCAGTGACTTTGATTTCAATGAAAGCAAGGACGACAACGACGCTTATAATCTTTATCGCACACGTTTGAATTTAAAGTTTACACCCATCAAACAATTGTATCTGTTCACGCAAGCGCAGGACGCGCGAATCACACATTCGCAATTCATTGATAAATCCCCGTATGAAAATTTTATGGATACCCGCCAGCTATATCTTAATTACGAAGATGAAGTGCAGTTTGAACCCTTGTCGATGAATAAAGTTTCACTTCGTGCGGGGCGTCAGGAATTTGCTTATGGTGCGGAACGGTTGATCGGCGGATTTAACTGGTCGAATGTGGCGCAAACGTTCGACGGCGGGAAAATCGGTTTTCATTTTATTCCACTGCATTTGCAAGTCGATTTTTTCGGCGGCGATAAAACTTCGATTAAATCCCCGCGGGAAGCGGACGATCTTTTTGACGGTTCATCCAAAGACAGGATGTACGCGTATTACGCGACGGCCAAACCGTATAAAGATTTGATTGTGGAAAATTATTTAATCCGCCGTAAGACCGGCAAAAACATTTCCTTTGGTCCCAGCGGATCAGGGGCCGTCGATGAGTTTACTTTTGGCGGGCGGCTTTTGAAGCCTGCTTCGTCGGGTCATTTTGATTATGAATTAGAAACCGCCGGGCAATGGGGCGATTTCAATGACAAGGATGTCCGCGCGGCGATGGCGGTCGGAATTATTGGCTATACGATTAAGCACCGTTTTGCGCCGCGTTTTGCTTTTGAGTATGATTACGGCACGGGTGATTCCAACCCAACGGATGGAACCCGCCGGACATTTGACAATCTTTATCCGACAAACCATCCGTTTTATGGATTCATGGATTTGTTCAGCATTCAAAACCTGAATGATTACCGGTATCAAGCGAGTTTCAAGCCGCATAGTAAATGGAAATTGCAGTCAGATTATCATTTGTTGTTTTTAGACACGCCGAAAGATTCGTTTTATTCCGCCGGACGGGCCGTGACCCGGACAGCGTCGGCGTCGCTTTCGGATGTCAATCCGCACGTCGGTGATGAAGTCGATTTAACGGCCGAATATAAAGCAACGCCATGGCTCAATATGTTGTTTGGCTATTCGCATTTTTTTGCCGGTAAATATTTGCAAGAAACCGGCGCCAATGATGACGCGGACTTCTTTTATCTACAAACTCAGTTTACCTTATGACGCTAAGTGACCCATCTACACCTACGGGGTGTAGATGGGTAAGTTTTTAAATAACTTATGGATAGAAAATTGAATGAACATAATTTTCTTGAGGGAACAGATCTCACGGCGGTCGAGAAATTTTCGTTGCAGCATGACTTCCGTCAGATTTCTAAGGGCGATAGTCTTTACGAAGATCTTATTCCTAAAACAACACCCGGCGACGGAGAACAATACGCTTTTAATGTTGATCTCGACAAATGCACCGGCTGTAAAGCGTGCGTGGCGGGCTGTCACAGTGAAAATGGTTTAGAAGACGATGAGATTTGGCGGTCGGTTGGGATCATTCACACCATCGAGGAAACGAAGCCCGTCATTCAACATATCACCAGTGCCTGCCATCATTGTCTGGACCCGGCCTGTTTGGAAGGCTGCCCCGTTGATGCTTATGAAAAAAATCCGAAAACCGGCGTCGTCAAACATCTGGATGACCAATGTATCGGCTGTCAGTACTGCACTTTCAAATGTCCTTACGATGTTCCGAAATACAATAAGAAAAAAGGCATCGTCCATAAATGTGACATGTGCATCAGCCGTTTAGAAGTCGGCCAAGCCCCAGCCTGCGTGCGCGCGTGTCCTAACGGCGCCATCACAATCAAAATTATTAACCAAGCACAAGTGCGCGAGAATCCGACGGCGTATGTCAATATTCCGCGGGCGCCGGATTCAAACTACACTCTTCCTACAACCCAATACCAGACCACAAAAACCTTAAGCGCCAGCATGGTCACTGGAGATTTTAATAAAGTGCATTTGGAACATTCGCATTGGCCGCTTATTGTGATGCTCGTCTTGACCCAGCTTTCCGTCGGGACTTTGGGGTTTAGTCTTTTGGCGCAAATGTTTTTGCCGTTTGATTGCCAGATGACTTTTTATCCATACCATGCGCTGGTGGGATTGGGCGCGGGGATTTTGGCTTTGATCGTGAGTGTTTTTCATCTCGGCCGGCCGTTGTATGCGTTTCGGGCGGTTATTGGATTGGGACATTCCTGGTTGAGCCGGGAGATTGTGACCTTCGGCGCGTTCGCTTTTTTAGCGATCGTATTGACCTTGCGTTTGTGGATTCATCATGATTTAGAAAATGTTGTGAATATTCTAGCGGCGGCAACGGTACTCGTCGGAATTTTCGGTGTTTTTTGTTCGGTTAAAGTTTATCGGGACACGCGCCGGCCGTTTTGGGACCATCCGGTTACCGACGTGAAATTCTTTCTAACGACGACCATTTTAGGCACGGCGACGGTTTTATGTTCGAGTTTGATTTATTCGGAACTATCCGCGCTTCAAATCATGAAATGGTTCGGCGTCAGATTTTGTTGGATCATTGCGACTTGTTCCTGTGCCAAAATGATTTTAGAAGCATCCTTTTTTAAATATTTATACGATCCACAACAAACCCTTTTAAAAAAATCCGCCTGGATCATGACCGAGCCTCTAAAAAATGTGACAAGGAATCGTTTTGGATGGGGAATTGTGGGTGGAATTATTTTACCCGTGGTTTGCGCCACGCAATTTATGTCTTGGAATCTTTTGGGAATCCTTTCTTGCAGTTTATTGATTTTAATCTTATCGCTCATCGCGGAATTTTGTGAACGTTATTTATTCTTCCGTTCGGTTGTGGCCTTAAAGATGCCGGGAGGGCTTTGATGAAATCTTCCAATAATATTTGGATGCAAAAAAACGGGCCGCTTTCCGACGAGCTGGCGCTGGATCTCGTTTCTGAAGATTTAGGAAAACTGCCGCGCCGGTTAATCCCGGATAAAATTATTAACAGCGTCTGCGGTTTTTGTTCAACGGGATGCAGTTTATCCGTTCATATGAAAGGAAACCAGCCGGTCAATTTAACGCCGAACCGAAATTATCCGGTTAACTTAGGCGAGGCGTGCCCGAAGGGGTGGGAATCGTTGACGCCTTTAAAAGCATCAGACCGCGCAACAACGCCGTATCTTCGCGATAAAAACGGTCGCTTCATCAAAGTGAATTGGGACACCGCTTTAAGTTTTTTTGTAAGCCGGTTTAAAGCAATTCAACAGAAATACGGACCAGAGAGTCTGGCTTTCTTGAGTACGGGACAAATTTGTACCGAGGAGATGGCGTTTCTGGGAGCTCTGGCTAAATTTGGGATGGGCATTCTTCATGGCGACGGGAACACCCGTCAATGTATGGCCACCTCCGTCGTGAGTTACAAAGAGGCCTTCGGATTTGACGCGCCGCCTTTTACCTATCAGGATTTTGAAGAGTCCGACTGCGTTATTTTTATCGGCGCCAATCCCTGCATTGCGCATCCGATCATGTGGCAGCGGGTGTGCCGTAATAAAAATGAACCGCTTATTATCGTCGTCGATCCGCGCAAAACCGAGACCGCCATGGCCGCCACCCATCATTATGCGATTCAGCCTAAAAGCGATTTAGTTTTATTATATGGGCTGGCCTATATTTTGATTAAGAAAGGTTGGGTTGATGAAACTTACATCAAGAATCATACGCAGGGATTCGAGGCCTTTCGGCAACATGTACGTGTGTTCACCCCGATGTTTGTTTCTAGACAGACTGGTTTATCCAAAGAAGACCTCTGCGATTTTGCGGCGATGATCCATTATGGCCGTCGGGTGTCGTTTTGGTGGACGATGGGCGTTAATCAAAGTTATGAAGGCGTGCGGACCGCGCAGGCGATTATTAATTTATGTTTAATGACCGGGAACATCGGACGTCCAGGCACCGGACCCAACTCGATTACCGGCCAATGTAATGCGATGGGGTCGAGATTGTTCAGCAACACGACGAATCTTTTGGGCGGTCATAGTTTCTTAAAAGAAGCTGATCGACGTAAGATCGCGCAGATTTTAGGCATCGATGTTAATTTGATTCCAACGCAAGAGAGCTTAGCTTATGATCAAATTATTGACCAAATAGCTGTTGGCAAAATTAAAGGGCTGTGGGTCATTGCCACCAATCCCGCGCATTCGTGGATTGATCAAAAAGAAGTGAGAGGGATCTTGGGTAATTTAGATTTTCTGGTCGTTCAGGATATGTACACGACAACGCAGACCGCGAAGATGGCGGATTTGATTCTTCCAGCGGCGGGGTGGGGTGAAAAGGAAGGCACGGTGATTAATTCCGAACGGCGGATTGGATTGTTCAGAAAGGCCGCTCGCCCGCCGGGCGATGCCTTGAGTGATTTTGAAATTTTTAAATTGATCGCCCAGTACTGGGGATGCTCAGGGCTTTTTAAAGAATGGAATACACCCGAGGATGTTTTTCAAAGCATGAAAAAAATTTCCAGAGGCACACCTTGCGATATCACCGGAATCAAAAATTACGCAATGTTAGAAGAGTACGGCGGTATTCAATGGCCGTTTCCTGAAGGTGAACGCTTAAAAGACAATCAGCGGCGGCTTTTCGAAGACGGAAAATTCTTTCATGACAATAAAAAGGCACGCTTCATTTTTGAAGATCCCAAGGAAAATCCAGAAAAACCTGATCACAAATATCCATTTATTCTTTTAACCGGCCGCGGGACATCAGCTCAGTGGCACACGCAAACGCGCACGGAAAAATCTCCGGTGCTGCGGACGATGTATCCGCCGGAAGTTTATGTGGAAGTCAATCCCAACGATGCTCAGGCGCTTGCGTTACATGATCAACAATGGATTTATGTGACTTCTCGTCGGGCACAGATTAAAGCCCGGGCTTTTGTTGTGCCGTCAGTTCAACCAGGACAAGTGTTTATCCCGATGCATTATGAAGAAACCAACCGGCTGACGTTTTCGCTGGTTGATCCTTATTCAAGACAGCCGTCGTATAAAATATGTGCGGTGCAATTGTCGGTGAAGCCGTATTATCCATAAATTTGAAGGGTCACCAAGTCACCCGTCACAAAGTCACCATGATACAGAACAATCCAGAAGTTCTTGCTGTTTGCACTTCCAATGGAGGAATTCCGAAAATTCCTCGAGCCTTCGCTTACGTCTTTAAAACCGGTTTGGCCGGTGACGGACATAATCATGATAAACACAAAACACCATTACAGGCGGTTTGTTTACAGGATGTTGAATTTTTGGAAGAGTTAATGCGAGAGGGTTTTCCTTTGACCTTGGGAACAATTGGGGAAAATGTCACGGTGCGGGATTTATTCGTCCAGAAACTTCCGATTGGAACGGTTCTCGAATTTTCCGGCGGCGTTGTCATTGAATTAACAAAAGTTCGCAAACCGTGTTATGTGTTAGATGCCATTGACCCAAAATTAAAAGAAGTGATTATGGGACGCTGTGGTTATTATGCCAGAGTGATTCGTGAAGGTGTCATTAAGCCGGGCGACAAAATTATTTTACATAAAGAGTGTTGTTCAAATTTAAGTTATGTCCATGTAATTTAAGCCGGCAAAATTACCCGCGGCGAAAATTTTAGATTTGCCTTTGCCCGCCTAATAATATTTAATCCCGCCTGCCAGCCTTTGCCTTGCTTCGCCAGCATGACAACGGAGCCGCCAAACCTGCCGCCAGTCAAACACGCGCCAATAATGTCCGGTTCCTTTGCCGATTCAATGACGAGCCAATCGATTTCCGGAATCGAAACGGCAAAGTCGTCGCGTAAGGAATCATGTGACGCATAAAATAATTCTCTTACTGACTTTTGCATTGCAAAAGTCTAGTATTAGGCCTTTTCTCCACGAGAATAATAGAACAACCTTATCTTTGGGAGAGAAAAGGCCAATAAAGCGTTGAGGTTTTCGCTTCTAAGCGCTTGAACGGTTTTAATCACCCGTTCATTCTCACCAACCCGATGAGAAAAATTTGTGAAGAAAACTAAAAACAGTTGAAGTTCATGGTCATGAAATTGTATGATGGAAGTCCTCATTGTTATTGTTTGATTGTTTTGTAAATTGAGAAAGGAGTTTGTTATGGCCGAGCCAAAAATTGTTGCGTTTGCCGGAAGCACGCGGACGGATTCTTACAATAAGAAACTCATCAGAGTAGCCGTTGAAGCGGCTAAGAACGCGGGAGCGGAAGTCACGCTTATTGATTTGCGGGATATTCCAATGCCGCTTTACGACGGAGATCTTGAAAAAGAGAAGGGACTGCCAGATAACGCCAAGAAATTTAAGAAGCTCTTGATTGAACATCCAGGTTTTCTTATTTCAACGCCGGAATACAATAGTTCCATTCCGGGTGTTTTAAAGAATGCGATTGATTGGGCATCACGGGCGGAAAAACCAGATGAACCGCCGCTGGTTTGTTTTGCCAACAAAGTCGTTGGACTCATGTCTGCTTCTCCCGGTGGATTAGGCGGTTTGCGGAGTTTAACTCATGTCCGCGCCATTTTAGAAAACATCGGCGCACTTGTGATCCCGCAACAGATCGCCATCTCTAAAGCCCACGAAGCTTTTGACGCTAACGGGAAGCTCAAGGATGCTAAACAGCAAAGCGCCGTCGAGAATGTTAGCAAACGACTGGTTCAAATTTTAACTAAACTTTCACAATAAATTTTTCAAAGGAAACAAATATGATTTTAAGAAAATTATTGTCAAAATTCAGTTGGGCAGCGGTTATCCTTTTGACATTGATTGCTAGCTGGACCAGCAATGGTTTTGCCGAAGTGCCGCACTTGGAGACCGCCACATTTGCAGGTGGATGTTTTTGGTGCATGGAGCCGTTTTTGGCACATCTTAAAGGTGTTAAAAGCGTGACCGTCGGCTATACTGGCGGTCAAAAAGCCAATCCCACGTATGAAGAAGTTTCCAGCGGCACAACCGGCCACGCCGAATCGATTCAAGTTGTTTTTGATCCAACCATCATTTCTTATGCACGTCTTTTAAAAATTTATTGGCACAATATTGATCCAACCATGGTTAATGGCCAATTCGCTGATCAAGGCACACAATATCGCACGGCAATTTTTTATCGTAACGACGAGCAAAAGCGTTTGGCTGAAGAATCGAAGAAAGAACTCGCAGCCTCTGGCAAATTTGACAGAGCCATTGTGACGGAAATTGTGCCCGCTTCAACGTTTTATCCCGCGGAAGATTATCATCAGCACTATTATAAAACGCATGCTTTACAATATAATCTGTATCACGCCGCGTCGGGACGCGATCAATTTTTAAAGCGTATTTGGGGTAATGAAAAGCCTGAATAGCAATTTGCTTTTTGATGAGAAATAGATTATGTTTGTTGAGCATTAAATAAATTCTTAAATAGTTCATGGAAACAAATTA
This sequence comes from uncultured Planctomycetales bacterium, assembly GCA_964612665.1. Classification (GTDB taxonomy): domain Bacteria; phylum Omnitrophota; class Gorgyraeia; order Zapsychrales; family JAHFFX01; genus CAZTCI01. The sequence continues at coordinate 332,645 of CAZTCI010000004.1, forward strand.
TAAGCATGTATCCCAAACTCGAAGCTATCCGCAAACAAAACGTCATTCTCGCGAAGCAATCGCCTTACAACCACTGTGACCGGTGGTGTGAGCGTTGTCCCGTCGATATTCAAAAAAATTGCACGCTTTATCTTGATGAGATGGGCCGGCAGGCGTTTAACATCGCTCACGGCCGTGAACCTGATGATTTGGAAGTTTTAAAAGAAGATCTTGAAAAAATGGCCGAAGAACTGGAAACAGCGATAGATGTCTCTGACCACGAAGAGTTTCTTGAAGATCTTGACCCTCAAGAAGAGCAATCGATGATTGATGAACTCAATTTACTCCGTCAAAAAGTTAATCAGCATCCTTTGATGAAGGCCGTGGACCAATACTCGGTTAAATCTGGAGAGTTTTTAAAAAAGGTTGGATTTCCTCAATCAAAATTTGACGGATCAATCCTTTGCCATTTGAATACGGTCGCCTGGTATCATACGCTTCTCGTCGCTAAAATGAACCGGATGCTGATGGGATTTTATGAAATGGATAATCAACGACGACATAGTGACTTTGCTCCTTATGATACCGTAGCCCAGCTCGATGTTTGCAAAAAAGGAACAAATGAATCGTTAAAAGCATTTAAAGTCTTAGTTGATCTCTTGCCCAACATGCCCGCCGCGACTCCTTTTGTCGCGATGTTAAATAATATCAATGACCAAATTGGTATTATTGAACAAGACATCGAAGACAAACTGCAACCCTCTTCTCCTACTTTTTAGTTTTACTTAATGAAAATTTTTTAATTCTTTTTTAATCCTCCAATAATCCCTGTCTTATTAAAATTACTCTTGAAAAACTTACCTACATTTAGTTCAGCGACTAAAAGTGGCGTCCATCAATCAAATAATCAAATCCAAAATTTGCTTTAAATAACAGGAGGCTATCATGAAAAAGATACTCATTTTAATAATGGGGGGATCGGTTTTTCTCATTTCAAATGCGCTTTGTTACAGTTTTGATCAATTTGCTGTCGACAGCAGCCGTCTGGCCCAAGCTGCCGGCGGATCAACCGGAACTTCATCGGGAGCCACTACGGGAACTTCTACTTCTACAGGAAGTCCAACGGGCACAGGCACAACGACAGGCAGCAGTAACGGGAGTTTTGGCAACACAGGTACGGGAAAAAGTTCTTCCGATACGACGGGAATAATGAGCGGGACCGGTTCCGGCCTTGATATTTCGACGAGCGGGACTGGGACGACAACTTCGGGCAGTACTGGAATCACGGACGGCAGTGGTATGGGAACTTCAACAGAAACAACAACTGGCACAGGTTCAACTTCTGGCATGTCTGGTTCGTTGACAAATCCTTCTGATGTAGGTGTTGGTACAATTGGGTCGTCTCCTTCAAATCGATTTGGTCCGATCGATGCGAATGGCACAGGTTCTAACACAAGCAGTTCGAGTGGAACCTCAGGAAACACTATGCCAGGATCAACTGATTCTACGACGAACACAGATTTTGGGAACACGAGGAGCACGGGTTCTTTTTCCGCATCTTCGACGGAATCTTCATCATCGCAAGGCGGACCGTCGAGCTCTTCAGGTATGAGAATATTTCGTGTCGGTTCGGGAACATCACTTCCTATCGGTACAAATATCCTTTCGCAAGGAACTATTACGAATATTGACCGCAGTCAACGGCAGATTTCAGTTAAGAATTCAGACACTGGCAATGTTACGACCTACAGAGTCAATGATGATAGTGTTCTCGCAGATTTGAATCAGGGCGATCAAGTTCAGTTGTATACCAATTCATCTTCATCAAGCAGTACAACCACTCAATAGAAGAGGCAGACAAACCAAATAGTAAGCGCTCATCGAAAGTACAGCATAAAAAAGAACCTGCGAAATTCTTGATAAAGAGACTGTTGAAGAATAACATTTGAACGCGAATCTACGCGAATTGCACACTGATATTCGCGAATATTTGTGTGTCATTCGCGAGAATTCGCGTTAACCTTTCAATTTTTCAACAGTCTCTGATAAACGTGAGCCGGGATGGTTAAAAATAGAATTAGTGCCCGATAGCGAGGAAGTTTTAACTTGAAAGAATTTTCGATAAAAATCTCACACAATTTTTGTTGATTTTAAGGTGTCTTCTCTATTATAATCACTTCGTTCTTATAGAAGAACCTCAATTTTATGAAAGGATTGTCGTCGATGGAAGTCACGTGGACGACGAAATAAAGCAAAGGGCCGTTGCCCAAGCCGTAAGGCGAGGGGCAAGGGCCCTTTATATTTTGCAGCAACTGCGTCAATGACAGCTAATTAACCAACGCAAGTCAAAAAAGGAGGATGCAATGAGAAAGATCGTTGTTTTGTTATCGTTAATCTGTTTTGCAAGCGTCGGCTGTACTGGATCATTCATGCTGACGAAGAAGGTTTATAATTGGCATCGCTCAATGGGTGATAAATGGAGTGATGAGTTTGGCTTCCTGGTGTGCGCGCTCATTCCTATTTACGGTATTAGTACGATGGCGGATGCGATTGTTTTTAATTCGATCGAATTTTGGACAGGCAAAAATCCGGTAGAGGAAGCCAAGGCTGATTCAAAAAGCAAAGTGGTTGAAGTCGGTGATCAGAAAGCAACGCTTTCATATAATCAGCAAGCCAACCAATTGAAGATCACCTCTCAGAAAAAAGGCCTCCATCCGGCGACGGTTACTCTGGAGAAAAACGGCGATACCGTTTTAACCAAAGATCAAAACGGCAACGTCCTTTATACGACAAAGAAGAATGACAATGGTGATTATCTCGTCTATAATCGGGAGTCAAAATTAATCAAGAGTTATTCGCAAAACGATCTCGAAAAAGCAATGCAGGATGAAAAAGTTCAATAGTCAGTTTTAAAAGTGTGTGGTTGGATGGGCGGTCTGTCCATCCAACCACAAATCAATTCTTTAATCTATGCCCGCTAAAGCAAAACAATCTTCTGGAGTTTTCCGAATCTTTAAGAACATTGGAATATTTTTTCTTGTTCTTATTATTGGGGTCGTATTGTTGAAAGATCTCATTATCAAAACCGCAATCGCCCAAGTCGGCACGCCTATCCTCGGCGCCAAGATTGACATTAAAAGTTTTTCCTGGAATATGTTCACCGGAAAAGTGGTGATTAAAGATTTGTTTGTTGAACATCCACCGGGTTTTGAAGAGGGAAATCTTGTTAATATTCCCGAGGTCATTGTGCAATATGATTTAGGGTCAATTCTCCACGGCCAATACCATATGCCTTTGGTTGTTGTGAACATGAAAGAAATGGTTGTCGTCAAAAATAAAGAAGGGAAATTGAATGTAGACGCGTTGAAAGTAGTCCATCCTGATCCCAACAAAAAGGCGCCGCCACTGCCGCCTTTTAAGATCGATACTTTAAAACTGAACGTCGGGCAGGTGGTTTATAAAGATTATTTTAAAAAAGATAAGCCGGAAATTCTCGTCTATAACGTAGGTATAAAAGATAAAACGTTTAAAGACATTGATAATGTCGCCAAGTTGGTCACGGTTGTTTTAGTTCAAGCTATGAAACAAACTGCTATTCAGGGCGCTGGCATTTATGCGGCGGCCACTGTTGTCGGCGCAAGTTTCCTTCCGGCTGCTGTTGTCGGCGTCCTTGTATCCAAAGATGACGCAACAGGTGAGATCGCCAAAGGAATGGACAAGGTTTTAAATGTAAGCGAGACGTTTATTAGACAAAAAGGTGTCTTCAAGAAAACGGATAAGAATGGCGACACAGCGACGATCACCGGCAAGATTGAAGGTACGGACGTCACAATTAAAGTAGAAAAAATATCTTGGCAAAAAACCCGCCTCACTATCGCCGCTCGGAAATACATGCTCCCTAAGCGTGAATTTGCCGCCGGGATTCTGTATCAAATCTCACAACAATTACAGTAAAGCGTTATTTAACGTTGGACGCCCTACATTCATTCCTCAGTCCTACGTTTAAAAGACATACCTCGTCGCTATCCTTCCCAAATGCGAAGATTAAAATTTTATAATCTTGGTTTAATCTTCTTTTAATCACTTCTTTTGTATAAGAGTGTCTCGGAGGAAGTGATTATGTCAGTTGAAGTCTTGAAAAAAATTGACAGAAACCAATGGGCCCCGGAAAATTTTCCGCAAAGTATTGTTGTTTTAAGGGCCTTGATGCTCGGCGATCTTTTATGCACGCTGCCGGCTTTTCGGGCTTTGCGTCATGCATTTCCTTTAAGCAAAATAACTTTAGTCGGCTTGCCTTGGGCGAAAGGATTTGTTGAACGGTTTCATAATTACTTTGATGAGTTTATTGAATTTCCAGGATATCCCGGATTGCCTGAACGTAAGACCGCTACCGAAAAGATTCCGGAATTCCTTAAAAAAGTTCAAAGACGCCATTTTGATTTGGCTTTGCAAATGCATGGAAGCGGATCATTTGTTAATTCAGTTTTGATGGTGTTTGGCTCTAAAATCAACGCCGGATTTTACGAAAAAGATTATTGCCCTGACCCCGAATGGTTCATGTCATTTCCGCAAGAAGAACATGAAATTTTTATTTATCTGCGGCTGATGGATTTCTTGGGGATTCCGCTTAAAGGCATTGAATTGGAATTCCCTTTGACTCAGCAAGACAGAAAAGAATTCGATCAAATCCATGAGACCCGAGAACTCACAAAGACAGATTACGTCTGTATTCATCCTGGCGCACGGCTTTTGACCCGTCGATGGCAGCCTGAACGGTTCGCCCAGGTCGCCAATCGTTTGGCGCAAAGCGGATTAAAAATAGTTTTAACCGGCGGCCTCGATGAGATTGGTTTGGTTGATGAAGTCTGCTGTTTGATCGAATACCCTTATATAAATCTCGTCGGCAAGACAAGCCTAGGCGCCTTAGGTATTCTTCTTAAGAAATCTAAACTTCTCATCAGCAATGATACGGGTGTCTCTCATGTGGCCGCCGCTCTCAAAGTTCCGAGCGTCATTATTGTAACGGGCTCGGATCCTTACCGGTGGGCGCCTTTGGATATTGATTTGCATAAAACAATTTTTTACGATGTTTCTTGCCGTCCATGCTCTTATCAAAGTTGTCCTTTTGGATTAGCCTGCGCGAAATTAGTTGAAGTTGAAGAAGTCGTGCTCAAAGCCCAAGCGCTTTTAAGGACTCCCTTTAAGAACGTCAGTTAAATTCGCGCCCAAACTACATAGAAGTCATCTCATAAATGGTATTGAGCGGGCAGCGGGTGGCACGGCGAGCCGATTGTGGGAGGATCCACGCCGGGCGGAGGGGCCCACAAGCGGTTTGCCGTGACAGGACCCGCTGTCTTCGGCTATTTATGCGATACGTTCTAACAATTAGAGGAAATATTAATGAAGCGTTTAAATATTTTGATCTGGCATGTCCATGGAAGTTATTTGTATTATCTAACTCAAGCACCGCATGAATTTTATCTGCCATCCAAATCAGACCGTAAAGGCGATTACATTGGAAAGTTCGGTCATATCCCGTGGAGAAATAATGTCCATGATGTCCCCGTGGAAAATGTTAAGGACTTAAATATCGACTGCATTATTTTTCAGCTTCCACACCAGTATTTTTATGATCAATATCTTATTCTTTCCGAAGAACAGCAGCGTTTGCCAAAGATTCATCTCGAGCATGACCCGCCAATTAATTATCCTGTGTATCCCAATCATTTGGTCGACGACCCGAATGTCTTAGTCGTCCATGTCACGCCTTTTAATCAGTTGATGTGGCATAACGGGGCAAGTCCGACGCGTGTTATTGAACATGGAGTCATCATTCCCGAAGGCCTACGTTACACCGGAGAATTGGCGCAGGGGATTGTGGTGGTTAATCATCTAAGACAGCGTGGTTCCAAATTGGGTAAGGATATTTATGAACGCGTTTTGGAAGAAGTTCCGTATAATCTCGTCGGTATGGCCGCTGAAGAGATGCCTGGGGGATTGGGCGAAGTTCTCCATAAAAATTTATTTGAGTTTGAATCGCACTACCGATTTTTTTTTAACCCGATCCGTTATTCGAGTTTTCCTTTGGCAGTGTGCGAAGCCATGATGATTGGATTGCCTGTCGTTGCCATCGCCACAACTGAACTGGTGACTGCGATTCAAAACGATGTCTCTGGTTATATTGACACCCGGATAGATGTGTTGATCCAGCATATGAAAGAACTTTTAAAAGATGAAAAAAAGCTAAAGCACTGGGCGACAATGCTCGTCGGTATGCTGAAGGGCGTTTTAACATTAATCGGTTTATTCATGATTGGAATGAAGCCTTGCGGTTCGCCACTGTTTTACCGAAAACTGACAACCTGCAGGTTGAAAGGGAAGGAGGTAGTAAAATGATTAAAATTTCAATTGTGATCCCAACATTCCGTCGTCGGGACTTATTAGAGAAATGTTTAACGTCTTTATGTTTTCAAGATTTTGATCCGGCTTTGTATGAAATGATTGTGGCTGACGATGATAATAACCTTGAAACAAAGGGAGTGGTGTTGAGATTTCAAAAAAATTCCCCGCCCACCAGTTCGTTTATACGTTGGTCGGTCCGCGGCATGGACCGGCTGCGGCACGCAATTGCGGCTGGAAAAAAGCTAAAGGAGAAATCATTGCTTTTACTGACGATGATTGTCTTGTCACCAAGCATTGGCTTGCCTCGGCTTTGGAGATTCTTGAAAAAAGCAACGTAGATGCTATTTGGGGGAAAGTCATTGTCCCTCTGCCGCCGGACCCGACAGATTCTGAAGTCAATACCTCAGGTCTCGAAAAAGGCGAATTTGTCACGGCCAATTGTTTTTGTCGAAAAACGGTTCTGCGAAGAATCAACGGCTTTGATGAACGTTTTTATAAGGCCTGGCGGGAAGACAGCGATTTATATTTCACGCTTATTGAACAAAAGGCGAATGTCCGTTTTATTCCGCACTGTATTGTTTATCATCCTGCGCGGCCTTCCCGATTTGGTATCAGTATTCCAATGCAGAAGAATAATTTATTTGAACCGCTTCTTTTTAGCAAACACACGCAGCTTTACCGACGGAATATTCATTTTCCGATTGTAAAAAGGTTTTATGTGATCGTCTTTTTTCTTATCCTAACCATAATTTTATCGCTTCTCCGCCGTCCGGATTTGGCTATAATGAGTTTTGCCCTTTGGAGTGTTTTGACTCTGTCGTTTATTCGCCTTAGACTTCTTCATTCCTCCCGGGACTTAAAACATATTATAGAAATGGCGTTGACCTCAATTCTGATTCCGCCACTGGCTGTTTATTGGCGTATTGTGGGGGCATTTAGATTTAAGGTTTTATTTTTATAAATTATGGTCAAGGAAGATCGGAATATCGACGGTAAACTAGGCGATAAGATAAATAAAAGCCTGGACGCTTGTATTAAGGAAGGTGTTGCAGCCCAGGTCATGATTGGTATTTTTGATTTTTATCTTATTCCGCTGGCGTTATTCCTTAACGCTTCAACCAGCCATATCGGTTTATTGATTTCCATTCCCAACCTTTTATCATCTATTTCTCAAATCCTTGCTATGCAGGTTGTAAATCTTGCTGGCAGCCGTAAACTTCTTTTACTTAAAACCGTTATCATCCAGATTTTGTTTCTTTTGCCCATTCCCTTTTTGATTATCTGGACGCAAGGGAACCGTATTGTGTGGCTAATTCCCAGGCTAAACCACCAGCTAAGCTGGTGTGAATTACAAAAGCTAGGCTGAAGT
>CAZTCI010000005.1:0-243210 GCA_964612665.1 uncultured Planctomycetales bacterium
CGGGTCTCTACTACTACGGGGCGAGGTATTATGATCCGTCGCTCGGGCGGTTTATTACAGCGGATACAGTCGTTCAAGCGCCAGATAATCCTCAAACGCTTAACCGTTATTCGTATGCGAATAATAATCCGGTTAACAACATTGATCCATCCGGCCATAGCTGGTTTAAGAAATTTATTTCAAAGTGGGCGGGGGTTTTTGGATTTACCGGAGGAATAATCAAAGGGATTGTCACTGGAGATTGGGAGACTTTAAAAAATCAAGTAACCAGTTTTGCAACAGCTTTTGTTTTTTCAGGGGGAAATCCGATTGCCGTCTTGTCGTCGGTGGTTGCAACTAGTGTTTTGGATACACCTGTCGGAAGACAGATGACGAATTTTATATCAAAGCAAATATTTGACGACGCCTTTGGCATGTCGCCGAGAATAGCGTCGGTGTTTGGCAATATGGTCTCCAATGCGATCGTGGCGTCGGCTGTTTATATCGCTTTGACGCCTGAGAATTATGTGGGGACAGATTTTAATAAATTAGAGAACCGACAAAAATTGAAGGACTTTTATAAAACTGTTGAAGGTAAAAGCAATGGTGGAAGTGGGGCTTATTGGTTATCAACCAATGGCGGGAAGTCTGTTTGGTATAAAGAAGGACTAGTTTCTTCGAAAAATGGCTGGGATGATATTTGGTTAGGAAAGATAACAAAAGTCTTAAGTATTAATCATACGGCGGCTGCCATTCAAACATCGAAAGGTTTTTTTGATTCCGCCCTTAATAATGATTTAATCCACTTTTTCAAATCAGGTGAGTTTTGGGGCGCTCCTTGGACAGGTGTTTGCCAGCAAGTAACTTTTACAACTTTAGTGGAAAAAGGCGGAATGAGTGGATGGCAGGCCTTTAATGCTGTCGGTCATCTTAGCGGATGGACATATTACGCGACATCAGCTGTTTACGGAGTAAGAGCCGATTTTGGAGGCGTTGGACTTGTCAACTATGCTGTTGATAAAAATTATAATCATAGGTGAGATATATGACTCGAATATTTATTTTTCTGCTCTTGCTAATCTTTGTCGTCGGCACTGAATTTATCTTTGCCGACGACAAAACAATTTTGAAAACAGATCAAGAAATTCTAAGGGAGGCTTTTAATCAAAATTGGGTTGGAGGCGATCCTATTTCGTCAAAATATATTAACAATGTGCTATATATTGGAATGCCTGAAAGTGATTTTGTTAACCTTTTTACAAAACGTGAAGAGCAAGAAGGTTCATTAAGGCCATATATAATAAAGCATAAAGATAATGTGTATTATATTTGGGAACCTGAATATTATTTTTTGAAAAAGAAACTCGGGAGTACTTGGTCTAATTGGGGTAGATCAAGAATCTCTTTTGATAAAGGGCGTTTAATAAAATATGAAATTCAACATTTGGAAAAACCGCCTTTTGTTTTTCCGATCTATACAGACGATACATCTGTTATTAAAGGTTTTGTTAATAAAAATGATAAGGGATTTGATTGGGAAATATCCGAAAATGAATTTTTGGCAAAATTTTCAGGTTCTATTTTGAAGCATAAACGGGATTGGTATATCTTTTGGGCGAAGGATGGAAAGAAATACCGCGTTCAATTTCTTGATGGTACGTTAAAAAGTATAGAGCCATTATAGAAGTAGATTCGTGAAAGAAGGACTGATGGGGATGAGGTTATAGGCATATTACCCTTAATAGGTTTTATTCCTCAATTATGCCTCCAATTGTTAATAAAATAAGTGAACAAGCATTTTCCATTCTTGAGGTTATCATTGTTGTTATTTTGATTGGTGTTTTGGCCAGTTTGGCCATGCCGGTTTATTCTATTGTAATAGAAAGGGGCCGGGCTGCGGAGGCAATCCAGGCTTTAGGGCAAATTCGTAGAGCACAAATAATTTACAAAGATCAATATGGAACTTATGTGGGCCCAATGGAGCAGGTGTTAATGATCCTGTATCAAACCATCCTGAATTAAATTATCAAGACCCTGATTTTCAGTTTTTTTATGGTATGAGAATTTATAGTTGTGCGATTCCTGCTTATTGTATTTTGGCCGCTGTTATGCGTAATGGAGATTTATACCATCTACATATTCAAGAGAATGGACAAATTACTTGTTTCGCTTCAGGAAGTTCTCCAGATCCGAATATTTGTGCAAAATTGGGTTTTGATAGTCCTTACTTCTAACATAACTGAAAGTAAGAAGTATTTTTGTGAAGAATAAACTACGAGCTTGAGAAGGAATGCACAAATTACTTGCTGGCCAGATTCAGGAGATATGAAAATATGTGGCCAGCTGGGATTTCCTAGCCCATACAATTAAAAAAATTAGTAAACCGTTGACAGCTCAGAGTACTGTCATTATGATGAACGCATACTAACTTAAACTATGCCCATACTTGAACAATTAGCCGGACTCTTCGGCATCAAATCCAAACCCAAACCAAGTTTTAAAAATTATCGCATTCTATACGTTGAAGATAATCCTACCGACCGTTACTTAATTGAAAAAACCTTAGCCAAACGCGATTTTCAAGTCACGACAGCTACCAGCGCTGAAGAAGGCTGGGACGTTATTCTTCGAGAAAAACCTGATCTCATTCTGCTCGATATCATTTTACCTGGAATGACCGGGCTTGAGCTTTGCAAGAAGCTTAAAAGTGATCCGGCGACGAAAGATATTCCTATTATTTTTCTGACGGGAGCGGATACCCCCTCCAATGTCGTTGATTGTTATCACTTCGGCGGGGAAGACTTTGTAAACAAGAAAGTTTCGCCGCGGATTCTTTTGTCGCAAATTGAATATACTTTGCAAGAACAATCATCCGCCATGGGCGCAGAGATTGATAAGGGAGGCCGCGTTAAGGATCTTGAATGAGGACATTACCCCCCTTAAAAGTCTGCATGCGGGGTAGAAGTCCGAATTAACCCCGCATTTTTGGCGGGGTTGAGTAATCGCTCAATCTCCTAATAAGGAGCCATCATGTGGGAAAGAATTCTGCGCTGGTTCGGTAAAAAATCTGATCCATTTTTTAAAGACCGCTGTATTCTTTACATTGATGATAATCAAAACGACAGAGCTGTGGTTCAAAAGATACTGGCCCGGCGCGATTATCGTGTGGTTCTTTGCGCAACTGCAGAAGAAGGGTGGGAAGCGATACAAAAAAAACGGCCTGATTTAATTCTACTCGATATTGTCCTTCCTGGAATCAGCGGTATTGATCTTTGCCGCCGTCTTAAAACTGATAGCTCAACTAAAAATATTCCAATTATTTTCCTAACCGGCGTCGACACACCCAAAAATGTCATCGATTGTTATGAATACGGCGCTGAAGATTTTCTCAACAAGAAAGTTTCTCCCAGCCTTCTCGTTTCCCAAATCGAATTTACTCTCAAAGAATACACGGCTTCAAATACCTAACCCACCCAATTTCCTCTTCGCATAAGAAAACCATCCATTACTGAATTTTAAAGATCATATAAAATTCGTTTTGCCAGACAAGGGATAGCTGAAGGCCAGACGATTGTGATTGGATTTTTTGCAGCAGCGATAAATCTGACGGATTTTTATTCAAAATAATATAGTTGATGAAATATTTCTTTATTCTCAAAGATATGTTTTCTTGAGGATCAAACAGAATAGGTGTGGTTCCAATTTTTCCAGTAACGAGCCGTATAAGCCGCGGTTTCCAGTACATCACGCGCTGTGTGTCGCCTAGGTTCTTAACCCAATTAAGCATATCCTGGTTAGGCGGCACAAAAATAATGTCGTCATTGAAATTGATGATTTTAGTGATAGCACCGATACTAAAAAGACAAAATATAAGTAAGATGAAAACAAGCGCCGGTTGTTTGTTCCTTTTTTTTAAGAAACCGGAGATCAAAAGCGGTATCGCCCCAACTAAGCCTAATTCATACCGGCCATTAGATGTAATTGGCCAGCTGATAACACTTATAAAATAAATCGCTGTAAAGATTTCAAGCAATGAAGCGGTTTTTCGTTTTATCTTTTTTGCCAAGTAAAAAAGAAAACAGAAAAACACCAACCATAATAGTCCTTTAGCCATAGCTTTTTGCTTCAATGACAGAAACCCAACGAGTTCGCCTGTGTGAGGGACATAAAGTCTGGTCATGTTTTCAACAATAATGAGGATTGATTCTTTGACTTGGGAAAGCCATACCGCGGGATAGACACCAGTCATTTCATTAAAATGCTGAAACATCCGAACCCCAAAAAGTTGGCGAATGAATTCAGCGACGACAAAGACCAATATTATCCGGAATATATCTCTAAATCTTTTTTTTTGGATGACATAAAGACTCAGCGCTAAAAATAAACTAATCCCTGCGGTTCGAATGCAATAGCTGTATCCAGCCCAAAATAGTCCAAGCCACAAAAATTTGGGAGAGGGCATCATCGCTGTGTAATATTTTTCTAAGAAATAGATAGCGAGATAGAGACAACAAACGAAAGGGATGTCAGATAAAATATTTTGTTTCAGAATAAAAAAGAAAGGAGAGGCCAAAAGGAAAAGCAATAGCAAGATCGAGATCTCTGCGCCGAATTCTTCCCGTGCCATCCCGTAAACAGCCAAACAAAAAAATATCCAGCAGATAATGTTGATCGTTTTAAATGCAAAGAAATTCATTCCAAAGAATTTAAATGCCAACGCTAGTAGTAAAGGAAAGCCAGGCGGATAATTAAATGGCAGATCCACCATAATGGAATCCCCGTAAGGATGATGATTAACGATATTTTGGGCATGAAGAATATATTGGGCAAAATCGTCCCCCCAGTTATGCCCGTCGTGTAAAGTGAGAACATTAACAATACAAAAAAGAGTTATGAGTAGAATGACTATAACTTGGATCTGGCGGGTAGAAGTTTTTTGTTCAAACATGTGATTAAAATGAGATGAGAAAAAGAATAATGTTCGGCGTTTCTCCAGGGAACAGATTCACAAAACAAATTAACAAAAAAGTCCAAGCAAACCAACATGAAATTCAAATAAAAAAATTAAAAAATAAAACACAGAACCCTTAATAATCAGGTGTTTTCCATATCAATTTATTGTGGTATATAATGGGCTCATGAAATTCTACGAGCGGCTTGATCATACGGCGGATATTGGCATAAAATTATGCGCGCCTAACCTTAAAATGCTTTTTAAAAAGGCCGCAGCGGCTACTTTTAATGAAATGGCCAAGCCCATTAAAACTGCCGCCCAAGCGCCTTCAAAAAAGTTTTCGATCACGCTTAGGGCTGAAACGATCGATGAACTTTTGTGGCGCTGGCTTGGCGAGCTGGTTTCGCTGTCGGATGCGAAGAGGATTGTTTTTACCGGGTTTGAAATTTTGGAATTATCAGATACCGGCTTAAAAGCCATTGCTTCGGCGAAGTCACGTAAATATTTTGAAATGATCGTCGACATTAAGGCCGTCACCTACCATGCACTTCACATAGAAAAAAGTAAAGCTGGTTTGACGGCCCAGGTTATATTTGATGTATAAAAGTTGCCGCAAAATGATTTGGTTCACGGAATTTTAAACTTTATTGGTTCATTTATGAATTGGGTTACGGTCATAATCGTGCACACCGAAATCGAAGCTAACCTTAAAAAAGGTTTTCTCGAGGACGCGGGGATTCCCTGCCTACTTGAATCCCGGGACGTTCATCCATATCCTTTTTTAAGTGAATTTAAGATTAATGTGCCTGTCGGTTACCGCGAACAAGCTGAAGAGATTTTACGACGAGAGATTGAATGATAGAAGCAAGCTCACCAATTCCTTTGGAAGAATTAGACCCTTTCCGCTATCAAATTTCCCAAAATTTTAATAAAGGCATGCGCGTGCCCGGGCGGATTTATGCTAATGAAAAACTTTTGCGTGATATTTTAAAAGATAAAGCGGTCGAGCAGGTTGTTAACGTGGCGTTTTTGCCAGGGATTGTTGGCTATTCAATGGCGATGCCGGACATGCACTGGGGTTATGGATTCCCAATCGGAGGTGTGGCCGCGACGGATCCGAAAGAAGGCGGGGTGATTTCACCGGGCGGTGTCGGGTTCGATATTAATTGCGGCGTGAGGTTAATTAAAACAAATTTTGATCAAGATGACATTAAGCCGCATTTAAAAGAGCTTGTCTCTACTCTATATAATAGTGTGCCTTCGGGCATGGGCGCGAAGGGCGGCTTGCGGTTAAGCCCGAATGAAACGAAACAAGTCCTGGCCAAAGGCGCGCAGTGGATGGTTTCACAAGGTTACGGAACCTCGTCTGATTTGGAGGCCACCGAAGATAACGGATGTATTTTGGGCGCCAATCCTGAAGTTGTTTCAGACCGTGCGTATGAGCGCGGCAAGAATCAATTAGGAACACTTGGCTCGGGTAATCATTTTTTAGAAATTCAGGTTGTGGATGAAATCTATGAACCCGAAATCGCCGATCAGCTCGGCATTTTTGAAAATCAAGTCGCTGTGATGGTGCATTGCGGGTCGCGGGGATTAGGGTATCAGGTGTGCGACGATTATTGCCACAGCATTATGCCGTGTCTTTCGAAATATCATATTGACGTTCCTGACCGGCAATTGGCTTGTGCACCCGTTGAGTCACCGGAGGGCCAAGAATATTTAGCCGCGATGCGTGCGGCGGCTAATTACGCATTTGCCAACCGCCAGTTGATTATGCACATGACGCGCCAAGCGTTTGCCAAAGTTTTCAAAAAAAGATGGGAAAATATGGGCATCCATCTCGTCTATGATGTCGCGCATAATATCGCCAAGATAGAGAAACATAAAGTCAAAAACGCCGAACGCGCGTTATGCGTTCACCGTAAAGGCGCCACGCGTGCTTTCCCGCCGCATCACCCTGAATTGGCGCCGCGCTTTCAATCGATCGGCCAGCCAGTCATTATTCCGGGCGATATGGGCCGTTATTCATATTTATTAATTGGGGTTGCATCCGCCGCGGAAACGTTTTATTCTTGTTGTCATGGCGCCGGCCGGGTGATGTCGCGTTCGAAGGCGACAAAAACTTTCCGGGCCCATGATGTTATCAAAGATTTAGAAAACCGCGGTATTGTTATTCAGGCCCAGTCTAAAGCCACAATTGTTGAAGAAGCCTCCGGCGTTTATAAAGATGTCGCTGAGGTCGTAGATGTCGTCGACAATGCTGGGCTTTCAAAAAAGGTTTGCCGGTTGAGACCGGTTGGGGTTGTTAAAGGATAATTGAGTTAAATTCCAAATCCCAAGCATCAAATAAGAAATAAATTCTAAATCTCAATAGTCAATGATATAAACCGTTTTGTTATTGAAATTTGATTATTGGAATTTATTTGTTATTGGGTGCTTGGTGCTCGGAATTTAATTCATAGTATTTCAACGAAGGGATTACAAATGCTCGATATCAAAATGATCCGTGAGAACACCGACGCTGTTAAGGCAGGTTTAGCGGCGAAGAACGTTAAAATCAACCTGGATGAACTGCTTTCACTCGACAAAGAACGCCGCCAGCAGGCCACAGCCCTTGATGATCTTCGCAGTCAGCAAAACACGGCCAACGATGAGATCAGCAAGCTTCTGCGTGAAAAGAAAGACGCCAAAGAAAAAATCACCGCCATGAAAGCAATCGCTGCGCAAATCGGTCAAATGGAACCCACAGTTAAAGAATTAGACGCGAAGATTGAATACATCCTTTTAACTATTCCTAATATTCCCCATACGAGTGTCCCCGTCGGAAAACCAGAATTAAATAAAACAATCCGCCACTGGGGTGAGCCTAAGAAATTTAATTTCAAACCCAAAACTCATATCGAATTAGCTGAAGACCTGGACATCATCGATTTTAAACGCGCCAGCAAAATCACCGGCTCCAATTTTATTTTGTATAAAAAAGACGGCGCGCGCTTGGAGCGGGCGCTTTTTAATTTTATGCTGGATTTGCATACGCGTGAACACGGTTACACTGAAGTCTTCCCGCCTTTTTTAGTCAACCGCGCGTCGATGACGGGAACTGGCCAGCTTCCTAAAATGGAAGAAGACATGTACAAACTCGCGGCCGAAGATTTCTTTTTAATTCCAACCGCCGAAGTTCCAGTGACCAACATCCATCGCGACGAAATGCTTAAAGAAGAAGAACTGCCCATTTATTATACCGCTTACACCGCTTGTTTCCGTCGGGAAGCGGGTTCTTACGGTAAAGACACCCGCGGATTAATCAGGGTTCATCAGTTTGATAAAGTGGAGTTGGTGAAATTTGTTAAGCCCGAGACTTCTTATGATGAGTTGGAAAAATTAGTCGGTAACGCAGAAAAAGTTTTTCAGCTTTTGGGGTTGCCCTATCGGGTTGTGATGTTGGCCAGCGGTGATTTGAGTTTTGCCGCCGCGAAATGTTATGATCTCGAAGCCCACGCGGCAGGAATGGATAAGTGGCTCGAGGTTTCAAGTTGTTCGAACTTTGAAGATTTCCAAGCCCGTCGGGCGAATATTCGTTTTAAAGGAAAAGACGCCAAGAAACCGGCGTTTGTTCACACGTTAAACGGTTCGGGAATCGCCTTAGCCCGGGCGGCGGTTGCAATCATTGAAAATTACCAAACCGAATCCGGTGACATAGAAATTCCTAAAGTTCTACAACCATATATGGGCGGACAGCAGAGGATAACCAAATAACGATCTGAAAAAAGGGAGGAAAAATGAAAGATCGTATCCTCAATATTTTAAAGTTTATTCTGGCGCTTCTGCTTGTTCCAGTCACGATCATTGCCACCATCCAATTTACAAAATGGCTGCATCTTATCCCGTCGGAATACAGCCATTGGTTTTGGGTGGGATTGGCGACGTATTTGATTATCCATCTTTTTATTTTTGAACCGCAGATCGTTTATCAGCACGGCCAGAAACTTATAAGCGGATTGTTCGGATTTTCCGCTGTTCTCTCGGAAGGCGCAGGGCGGGGGATTTCTTTTTATACATTACTTTCTTTGATTTTTTTGGGGCTGACGCATTTTATCCATCGGTTAGCGCCGTTTAAAATTTACGCGTTTTTCGCGGTCAGCTTTTTTTTGTGCATGCATATGGTTTTTACGGCGCGGCATTTGACCGAAGAAGACCAAAGCGCGGTTAAGCCGCAGTATTTTTTAGCAACGGAGTTAATTTATTTAATTAATTTGGTTCTATTGGCAGGCGTTTTTAATTTGGTTTTTGACAAGTTTTCGTTCGTCGGACTTGTTCAAGAATTTGCCAAATCGACCAGTCATTTTTATATCAGTTTGTACCGGCAGTTGTTCATTCCTTAAGACGAGAGGGAAGGTTGACAGCGATAATGTTTGATGCTAGTATTTGGCCTCTTTGAAAGCTCGTCAGAAAAAAAGTATTCTAGAGTTAAGAAATTGGCTCTAATTAAAAGTAAACATAATTAAGGCTGGCCTGCCGATATACGAAATTTAGAGGACCTGTGAAGTTAGTTAGCAGACCCCTCACCAAAACAACAGTAAGATCGGCTCGGGTCCTCAACTTTTTCTAATAGATATAGTGGTAAGTTTTTCGGAGAGGTGGCTGAGTGGTTGAAAGCGACGGTCTTGAAAACCGTTATAGGCCGTAAGGTCTATCTTGGGTTCAAATCCCAACCTCTCCGTAGAGTTCTCCCGCATTCCTGATTTAATTTATTGAATGCGGGATCCCGCCCACCACGAAGCAACTTTGTTCTCCACCGACGAAGAAGAACGCTGCTGCGAAGCTCCACTGAACCGAAATTTTTCAATTGTCTAGAGCGAAGCAGAGCAAGAATAATCGCCACTAAAACACACTAATCCCCACAGTCGTCAACGATTGTGGGGATTTTTTTGTTTGCTCACTAAAGAATTTCCAAAAAAACCTTGTAAAAGCTGATTTCTGATTTATGTTAATTGAGTCAGTCAAAATCCTGCTGTTATTTCTTCTTCGAATTTACAACCTCGTCTAAATCTAAAAAAGACTAAATCACCAAAGGCAAAATAAAAATGCCCAATCTCAAAGTTACTTCACTGCAGAATTCTTCTGTATTAAGAAAATTTGATGTTCTTTTTGTACTCATGTCGATTTTGCCAATGGGGGTGCTTTACTACATTTACTGGCAGATAAAAGAAAAAGGTTCGCTCGATTTAACAGAAAGTAATTTAAGTGTCACACTCATATTTATTGTCACAGGGATTTGTATCGCGTTTTTTATAATGCGCACCCAATTTAAAAACTTAATTTCTATCACTCAAATGAACCGAGATACGCTTAAAGATGTCCTCGGACCAGATAAATTAAAAGAGCTAACGCAAAACGACGATGAGATTGCTATTCTCGCCCGGTCGTTTAATGAAATTACAATGCGTTTGGAAGAAAATGTCCGTAATCTCGAATCTGCCAAAAAAACCCTGCACTCCGTGTTAGCCCGCGTTGGTCGCGGACTTTCTTCTATTCAGAATATTGATTCATTCTTGGATTTGATTGTTGAAACAGTAGCTGAGGCCTTATCGGCAAAAGTTGGCGTCTTGATGTTAGTCGACGAAAATAGTAAGGACCTTTTTATTAAGTCCGTTTATGGTGTTGCCTACAATCGCGAGAAAACCTATCGAATGAAAATTGAAAAGTGTCCGTTTAGTTCTATCTTCCAGACGAAAAAACCATTATTGATTCCTAAAATAGAAGGGTTGGAATTTACCGTGCCTGAGCAAGGGGCCATTTTTGAAACGCCGCTTTTAGCGGCGCCGCTTCTAATGCACGATAAAGTGCTGGGCATTATTTCGGTGAGCGGCAAGAAGAATGCCGGAGAATTTCAAGAGGAGTCTATGAATTTGTTGTTCAACTTGGCCCTGCAGACAGCGGTCGCCATTGAAAATTCGCGGCTTAGTGAAAATGCTGAAAAGACTTATTTCGAAACGATCTCCGCATTGGCTCTGGCGGTTGAAGCCAAAGACCAATATTCCCGAGGACATTTGGATCGTGTCGCTGAGTACGCTCTTAAAATTGCCCATAAACTTAATTTAAGCGAAGAAGATATCAACATTTTGCGTGACGGCGCACGGCTTCATGATTTAGGTAAAATCGGAATCTTGGACGAAATTCTTAAAAAACCAGGATCGCTTTCACCCCAGGAATGGGACATCATGAAAAAGCACACCGAAATCGGTGAAGGCATCATCAAGCCAATCCGTTCCTTATCAAAACTTAGCGATGTTGTCCGTCATCATCATGAAAAATTAGACGGCAGCGGTTACCCCGACGGACTTAAAGGAGATGAAATTAGTTTGCTTGCCAGAATCTTGTGCGTTGCGGACATTTTCGATGCTTTAACCACTGATCGTCCTTACCGTAAGGCCTTAACCTTTGAAGAGGCCAAGGCCGAGCTTATTAAGATGAAGGGTAAATTGGATCCCAAAATAGTGGACACCTTTTTGGAAACATTAGAGAAATCATAGCGTCCGCGTTGCTTGCATACCCCGCCCAATTACGTAAATTCATACTTCTGAATCCAACCAAAGCTATTTTCTACATCACAAGAAATTTCTCTCGACGATATCTGAAGCTTTCAAAACCAAATTCGTGTTGAATATTTAACTTTTTGATTTTATAATCAACTAAAATTAAATTTTCCAATCTAGAAGGAGACTGATGAACCAAACAGAAATTGTTAGGCCTTATGAATTTTCGCCTTATTCGCGGTTGGCGGCGCTTTTATTTTGTTTCTTTTTGGGGCCGCTGGGCGCTCATCGTTTTTATGTAGGTAAAACTGGAACGGCAATTTTGATGTTATTAACGCTGGGCGGATTAGGTATTTGGGTTTTGGTTGATCTGATTTTAATTGTGAGCGGAAGCTTTTTTGACAGCAAACGCCGTCGGGTTATTAATTGGTTTGCCCGGTAAGAGCTGAAGCCACTTCTCTCCGCAGGCTAGAAGGAGTTCAATGTCGGTTTTTTGGTTAATCATATTTTTGTTATTCTTGACGTTGCCTTTTTTTAGGTGGACGCTCATTTTTTTGATTCTTTTTTTGATTATTTCGGTTTTGCTTGCTTTCGGTCAGCTTTTTTTTAAAGTCTGGCAGATTCAAAGAAAGCAGCAACGAGTGCCGGATAATCCTCATCGGCCAGCACAAGAAAGTTCACCTTTCTTAAACAAGAATGACGAAATTCAAGACGCTGATTTCCGTGAGGATAAAAAGTCATAGATAAAATTTATGGGAGAAATTCATAAAATAGGAGAGGAATATTACATCGAATTTTTGGCCCGGGGCCTTAAGTATCAGCAAAAAGTTGGCGGAAACCGCGATGCTGCAGAGAAAGCGTTAAAAGAAATTGAAGCCAAAATCGCGCGCGGTGAGGCGGCGATTATCGTCCGGGACGTTGATCTTGATATTTTCTTAAAAGATTTTTCACAATATATTCTTACCCAGCACACGCCGAAAACGGTTGAGCGTTACCAAGCGCTTATAAATTATTTCGGTACATATCTTAAAAAACATCACCCACAATTACATAAATTATCTGAAATTACTCCCGGTATTCTTGAACAATACAAAATTTATCTTTTGAAGAATTCACCCGACGAGCGGAAAATTAAACCGCGTTTAATTAACTTTACTTTCATTCTGCTCGCCGACACTTTGGAATACGCCCGCAAATTAAGTTATCTTAACGATAATCCATCGATTCATATCACTCCAGTTAAAGAGCCGGTTGTTAAGAAACCGCGCACATTAAGTGAAGAAGAAGCCGTAACTCTCCTGAGATCTGTTCCGCCGGATTGGCGCAATGTCATTGAATTTATTCTCGGGACTGGGTTGCGTCCTAACGTACTGGTTAATTTAAAATGGCGTGATGTTGATTTAGAAAAAAAGGTTCTAAAAGTCCCAGCTCCTAATAAGTTCTCCCAAACTTATGAAATTCAAATTCATCCGCGGATCGAAAAAATCTTAAATGATGTACAGGCTAAGGCCTTGGCAAATTTTATTTTTAACGATCCTGCTGGCAGGCCTTGGACCGCGGCGAACTTTAATAAAGAATTAGACGCTGTTCTTTCTCAGAATCCGTCGGGGAAAAAAGTTAATGGACAGATATTGCGTCAGTCTTTTGGGGCTATGCTTGTTTCCAGAAAAATGCCTTTGTCTCAAGTGTATAAAATTCTGGGAGAATCCGATATCGCCCGGGCTATGATTTACTTTTCTTTTATCCCTCGACTTATATAAAAATTAAATTTGATGCGCAAAAAATTAAAAATTTTTCTCTGGGGAATTTTAGGTTTAATAGGATTGTGGGTTGGATTACAAATTTTTATCGCCGGCCAGGTCCGCCAAGCGCGGTTTAATGTGGATGTCTTGGGCCAAGTTATCGACGCTTATTTTAAAACCAAAGGCCAATATCCATCGAGTTTAGAAAAATTGTCTAAGTTTGTGGTTGTTTCCGCCAGAGACCACTTATATTGTGATAATAATTATTTTAAAAAACGTCAGCATGGCGGATATTCTTATGATTTTAATCGGATTGATTCTACTCATTTTGTTTTATCCGCTTGTCCAGTCGGGTGGATGCTAGGTTCTCCGGCGTTTGGTTTAACGGAAGACGGAATACTGAGAATAAAAGTCTCGGACGTTCATTTTCAGACAGACAGTTATATGAAAGTGAAGGGATGGAAGCCTATTGAACGGTTAAACCGGATCGTGGTTCAATAGCGTCGCATTTAAGTTGCCAAGCCAGATTGACAGACGGTGTTTTTGATGTTACTATTTGGCTTCTCATTTGTTAGCCCATTAAGTATTTATAAAATTTCTTTACTTCTGGCACAAAAGTTTTGATTTTGAAAATTAAAGGAGAGGTGCCAGAGTGGTCGAATGGGGCGGTCTCGAAAACCGTTATGGGCTTTACGGTCCATCTTGGGTTCAAATCCCAACCTCTCCGCTCTACTTCGCCCAAATCTTTTCACATTTGGGCTTCGTAGGAGCAGCTCCTGCGAAGCTTACATGAGAGCGTAAAGAGACAGTTTAAAATATCATTTTTTCGCTCATCCAATGGCTTAACTAAAAACGCCAAACGATTAGCTTTATATAAATTACCAATTTAAAGAGGAGGTCTTATGGATTTACTCATCGGTACTTCTGCCGTCCAGTTCTTCTTTAAACTAATGCTTTCGATTGCTTTCTTCATTGGAATTATGCTTATGGTTTCTCAGCAGGCATTGGTGATTTTGAATAATGATTTGCAAAAAGAGTACGGTGTTAAAAAGAGACTAATTGGAGGAATAGAGAACCGACAGATTAATACGGTTGATCGGCTCTTATTGAAATATCCATTGGTGGCTGGAATTTTAATTGCCAGTTCCGCTTTTAGTTTGTTACTAATGTACAGGTAATTTTTTTAAAAGAATGTATGGGGAGAGGTGGCCGAGCTGGTTTAAGGCGCACGCCTGGAGAGCGTGTTGCGATCGAAAGGTTGCTCTCGGGTTCGAATCCCGACCTCTCCGTTCTTCTTCCACCTCGCCGACCAACAAATGCTGGTAGGGCTTCGAAGCAACAAGTTCCTCATGCAGGCGAAGAAGAACGCTGCTGTGAAGCTCCACTGAAATTTTTTAGTGGTCGGGAGCGAAGCAGAGCCTAAGAATAAATTATGCATATCGTCTATATCCTCAGAAGCATTGATCATTCCGATCGTCGATGAAGAGAATGTTTCTGCGAATTTATTAGAATTTTTTTACGTTCTAAAACGAAGCGTGTTCATAGCGCTGTCCCAATCTTCTATTACCCCACACCAATCTTAAATATAAATCTTTGGATTATCTCAATGAACTTTCAAAAATCCTGGAATAAAGCTTTGAAACATACCGAAATCATCCGCAGCCGTGTTCAGATGCTGCTGACGTTTAAAGATACGGTTGTACCTTACATCTTTTTAGGTGAATCCCGCATTAATCGCGGAGATACGGTTGTTCGCAAAGGAGAAGTGTTGGTTGAAAAACCTTCTTTAATATTGCCCCCCAACATTCCTCAGTTTGAAGGCTTTGAATTCGACGAGGAACCCACTCAGCCGGCTGATCCTAGTACCGTTATGAATTTTTTGTTAGTTCGTGGTGTTTCTATTCCATCCATGAAGTATAATAATAAAACGTTATCCCTTGATATTTACGAAGGTAAATTAAAGGATGCCATCAAACACCATCTCGAGCAATTGGAGATGGAAGAAAACGTGCAAGCCGGCCTTATCACTGGTCCGGAAGATTGCTGGCAATTTTCTGTTTTACTTTTCATCTGCACGCAAATCGCCCGCAATGCCGACGGAGATATCAAAAGATTGCTGGATGAATATAAAAAAAATAACCTGGCGTAACTTATGAGAAAAATTACATTAATTTGGGCCTGTTTACTAACAAGCTTTTTTTCTTTTTCATTCTTAAAAGGAACGGATTCAGTTTGGGCCACGGACAAAACGGTAGGTACAATCAACGAAGAACTCACCAAAACTCAAACCTTTACGCTGGATAATGGTTTAACCGTTTTAATTAATGAAATGCCATCGAGCCAAAGCCTTGCAGTTTATGCGTATGTTAAAACCGGTTCGGCAACTGAAGGTAAGTATTTAGGGATGGGCATTTCGCATTTTGTTGAGCATATGCTTTTTAAGGGAACGGAAAAGCGCGGCGTTTCGGCCATTTCCAAAGAAGTCAAAAGTTTAGGCGGCGAAATCAACGCTTCAACAAGTTATGATTACACAATCTACACGATTGAACTTCCTGCTGGAAATTTTGACAAGGGATTGGATTTGATCGCAGACATGATCATGCATTCCCGTTTTGATCCGCAGGAACTTGAAAAAGAAAGGGCGGTTATATTCGGTGAGATGCGTCTTTATAAAGACAATCCCGACCACCGATTAAGCGATCTCGTCTTTAAAAGTGTTTTCCGCCAGCATCCCTATCATCATCCCATCATCGGTTACGAACCGCTTTTTGCGAAGATCACGCACGACGATATTTTAGATTACTATCATTCAACTTATATTCCCAATAACATCATTCTCTCGATTGCCGGTAATGTTAGAGCTTCAGAAATTTTTCCAAAAATAAAAGAAGCTTTTAAAGATTTTCAATACCGTCCATATCTTTTGCGTAATCTTCCTGCTGAACCGCCTCAGCTGGCATCCCAAACCGTAGAAGAGGAATACCCGACGGATTTAACTCGGATGTCCATGGCTTATCAAGGTGTCAGTGTTTTGGACAATGACATGGTGGCGATGGATGTTTTGGGAATGATTTTAGGTGAGGGAGAAAGTTCGCGGTTATATTTGAACGTTTATAAGAAAAAAGAATTGGTTTATGGAATTGGTGCAAGCAATTTCACACCGTTTGATCGCGGAATTTTTGAAATCGAATCACAGCTTGACTTGAAAAATGTCGACGCCACCATCAGCGCGGTCAAAGAAGAAATTGCCGCCATCCAAAATAAAGGAGTCGATCTAAAAGAATTAGAAAAAGTCAAACGCCAGGTCTTAAGCAGTTATGTCTTCAGTCATCAGACCCCCGGTGATGTGGCTTATAACAGCGCCATGAATGAAGCGTTTCTCGGCGATCCAGACTTTTCTCAAAAGTACATTGAACTGGTTCGGGCCCTAACCTCCCAGCAGATTCAACAGGCCGCGCAAAAATATTTCATTGATAAAAATCTTACCGTTGTCATCATCAAACCTTCTCAACAAAATCAAAATCCTCAAAATATTTTTGCCGCAAAAAAAACAAGCGCCATTGAAAAAATTGTGTTGAATAACGGACTCGTTTTGTTGCTTCGCGAAGACCATACGTTTCCATTGGTTGAAATGAATGTCGTTTTAAACGGCGGCACCCGTCGAGAAACGACAGCGAATAACGGCATTTCAGAACTTACCTCGCGGCTTTGGATCAAAGGAACAAAATCAAAATCTGCCGAACAGATTGCGCAGCAAACGGAATCGCGCGGTGCCAATCTGGACAGCTTTTCCGGCCGCAATAGTTTTGGGATCAAATTAAGTTTGCTGCCGGACAATTGGGATTTTGGTATTGATCTGCTGGAAGACTTTGTTAAAAGTCCATCGTTTGATTCAAAAGAATTCTTAAAAATTAAGGAACAGATGCAGGCGGCCATCCATGCGCGGGACGATAATATTATGGCTGTTACTAGTAAGGCGCTGCGCGAAACGCTTTTTTTGAACCATCCGTTTCGCTTAGAGCCCTTAGGCACCTTGGAATCCATCGGGAAAATAACCCGTGATGAAGCAGCCAATTGGTGGCAGCATTTTACTAAACCCAATAATATGGTTATTTCGGTTTTTGGAGATATTAAAAAGGATGAAGTTTTAAATGCTTTGAAAAGTAAGTTTGGCGGACTTAAGAAAGAAGAACTTAGTTTAGAAAAATTTAAAGAAGAACCGCCGGCGGAAACGAGAGAAAAATTATTACACCAAGACAAAGAACAAGCCGTTGTTATGATCGGTTTTCAAGGCCCATCAATATATGATCAAGACCGTTATGCAATGGAAGTGATTGCTTCCATTTTGGGCTCTTCACTCAATGGGCGGTTGTTCCTTAAAATCCGCGATGAACTCGGACGTTCTTACACGTTGGGCGGTGGTTTCAATCCGGGGCTGGATTTAGGGATAGAGACTTTTTATGTTTCAACGACGGATGAACACGTTGAGAAGGTCAAAGAATTGTTAATTGATCAGATCAAGGATTTGCAGATCAATGATGTCACTGATGAAGAACTAAACAGCACCAAAACATATTTAAAAGGATCATTCACCATGAGTTTGGAAACAAACGCCAATTTAAGTTTTGTCAGCTCGTTGGATGAGTTATACGGATTGGGCTATAAGAATTTTGAATCCTATGGCCAAGCCGTTGGCCGGGTCAGTAAGGCTGATATCAAACGTTTGGCCAAGAAATACTTGGATACAACACAGGCCGCGATTGTCATAACCCGTCCGTCCGCTCAATTTTTAAAAACCAGAGCTTCTCAAAATACAGAAAATTTGCCGCCGTCTTTGTCTGAACCGGTGGGATTGATCCATTAACCTTAAAATGGTGTTTACAACTAAAAAAAACGATGTTACATTAAACGGTATTTTTTTAAAATTCCCGAGGGAAAGGAAGAACCCTGCCCATGGACACCGTTAAGCTTTTAGAGCTGGAGCGGTTGCTCATTGACAATTTACAAGGACGACTGACACTGCTTCAACCGGATGACGAGCGTGAAGCGACCGTTCTGCAGATTTTAGAAAGTATTTTAAAAAAAGATACGCTTGCGGAATTTAAGAATGAGCCTGAACTGCTTAGCGCCGAGGGAAGAATTCAATTTACCAAAAGATTTTTAGCTTACGGTATTATTGAGGATTTGCTAGGCGATTCGGATGTCGAAGACATTATTATAAATTCACTAAAAACTATTTATATTCATCACGCCCAGCGCGGTTTTATTCCAACTGAACGAAAATTCTCAACGCATCGTGAACTGGATGTTTTTTTAAGGAAATTGCTTTTGTTTGGCGGACGCGATGGACAAATAAAAAAAATTTTAAATTTGGAATTGCCAAATCTCGGCGGGCGCGTCAACATTGCGATGTCGTCCTTTGGCCCGCAGTTGACGATTACTAAAACCAAGCTTGAGCCGCTGAGCATCTTAGACCTAATTCAGCGCGGCAGTTTGACCTACGAAGTAGCGGGGCAGTTATGGTTGTACGTGGAAGGGATGTCGATTCGGCCGGCGAATATTATTATTGCCGGCGGGCCTGGAACAGGAAAGACCACTCTTTTAAACGCACTTTTTAGTTTTGTCCCTGAATCCAACCGCATGGTGGTCATTGAAGACACCATAGAATTAAATACATTTTTAGAAGAAAGCTGTTCGCGGTTAGAAAGCGATGACGAAGTATCGTTGGCCGATTTGGTTAAGAATAGTTTGCGCATGAGACCGGAGCGCATTATTATTGGCGAAGTCCGCGGCGCCGAAGCGCAGGACATGATCACCGCTGCTAACGTCGGTAAATATTGTATCGGTACAATCCATGCGTTGACCTCACGTGAAGCCATCTTGCGTTTGCAGAATGAACCAATGAATGTTCCTGAGGTCTTGGTTAATCTCGTCGATGTTTTTATTGTTTTGAAACGGTATCATGTGCAGGATAGGTTGTTTCGCGTGGTTGATGAAGTGAGTGAAAGCAGCGGCATGGAACAGCGCGTTGTTTTGCTTTCCCAGATTTTTAAATATGATTATGAACAAAAGACAGTGCGCTGGGTTTCAACGAGTACTGTTTACCGTGACCGTTTGGCGCAGCAATCCGGATTAACACCTAAAGATATTATTGATGAAGTGCGGATTAGGGCGTTTCTTTTAAAAATGCTCGCTGACAAAGGTGCGAACACCATTAAAGAAGTAACAACATTTTGCCGGGCCTACAGTCGTGATCCAAAAGGAACGCTCGAGTCAATGGGATTTTCTCGGGAGAGACTTTTAAGCAATGGAAGCAGTTCGTCGACATCATTTTTAGGAAAGATACTGCCCGGACTTAAAGATAAATAAAGAAGTAGTTTTCCTTTCTTGAAAAATATTTTGGTAAATTGCGCCTGTAGCTCAATTGGATAGAGCATCAGCCTACGGAGCTGAGGGTTAGAGGTTCGAGCCCTCTCAGGCGCGTTCTGCTACGCTGCTATACTTTTGTGTAGCAGCTTCGCAGAAACAAGTTCCTCCGAAGCCCAACACGAAAGTAGCGGGCGAAGACGGATTCTAGTTATGGCTTATGACGTTTATATTCTAAAAAGTAAATCCAACACAGAAAGAATCTATATTGGCTATACAAGTAATTTGAATAAAAAAATAAAAGAGCATTTAAATCCCGATGCTAGTTCTTATACCCGGCAATACACTCCTTGGGATTAGAAACTTACACAGTTTTTAAAGACAAACAATTAGCACAACAATTTGCAATTTATTTAAAGAGCCAATCGGGAAGGGCCTTTTTAAAAAAACGTCTTATTCTATGATCAGACAAACAGCACCTGTTTTACCGCAGGTGAAAATTCCAAGAGAACGAAGCGCTGGAAAATTTTTAAAGAAACGATAACTATAAATCGATTAAGTCTTTTAAAGGACTAATCATGAAGCAACGCATCCTCGAAGAATCCCAAGAAATCTGCCGGTTGTTTAGCGCCGAGGCCGCGGACGGTATTTGCGCCGTTGATTTAGAAGGCTATATCACTTATGTGAATGCGGCCTGGGAACAGTTGTTTAAAATTTCGGCAGCCAAAGCCATTGGAACGCATTTCAAACATTACGTCCACAAAAATTCTTTAGATCTCGCCTGGAAATCCTTCCGCCGCGCCAAACAAACCGAAACAAAATTCCACGAAGAGCTTAATGTTATTAACAAAGTTGGCGAAGTTTTTCCCGTTGAAGTCAGTGTTTCACCGCTGCTTATCGACGGAAAACTCATAAGAGTTTACGCCATCGTGCGTGATTTGCGTGAGCGTCAAAAGCTCGAAAATCTTTTACGTGAATCTGAACAAAAATACCACAATCTTTTTGAAGACGCTCATGACGCGTTATTGATCGTTGATTTAAAAGGTTTCATCCGGGATGCGAACCGCGCGGCGGAGATTCTTTTTCAGAAAAAAAAGAAGGAGCTGGTTAAAACCAGACTGGCGGCACTCTTTCGTGGTGAACAACACAAAATATATTTCGAAATTTTTAAAAAAGACCGCGATAAAATTCAAGTCCCTGACACTCAAATCATCCAGCCCAACGGTCATGTTGTGGCTGTCACTATTTTGGGCCGGCGGATTAAAATCAGCGGCGAAGAAGTCATTTCGTATCGCTTCACTGATCTCTCTGACAGAATTCAACAAGAAGAAAAAGCCCGCCTCGACAATAAGATGGCCGCGATCAATCATTTTGTCGCCGGAGCGGCGAAAGAAATCCAGTATCCTCTACAAATTATTCTGACTCGCATTGAGAGCATTTTGAAAAATTATAAAGACAGGCCGTTTGAATATATTGGTTTTAAAGAATTCAAAAATCTCATGCAGGTTTTGGAAGCGATCCACAATCAGATCCGGTATAGTTTTAATATTACTCAGAATCTAGTCAGTCTGAATAAGAAAAAAGCTGGCACTAAAGAAAGATCTTGTGATATCAACAGGGTCATCCTTAATGTCCTGGATTTGCTTGAAGAACAAATAAAGTCTGGCCGTATACGGATCAATTTAAAACTGGGGCCTAGATTGCCCGACGCTGCTATTGGCTCTTTGGAATTAAGCCAGGTCGCGACCAACATTTGCATGAATGCGATTCAATCGATGCCCGGCGGCGGAACGGTGACAATCAAAACTTCCATGGGCGGAGGAAGGGACAACGTCTTCCTTGAGATAAAAGATGAGGGCGTAGGCATCCCCAAAGAAATTCTTCCTAGGATATTTGAACCGTTTTTTACAACCAAACAGCGCGGCAGCGGCAAAAGTCCAGGATTAGGTTTATCCATTGTTTATTCCATTGTTAAAGCCTATCAGGGTGACATCACCATCAATAGCAGTCTGCGTCACGGAACGACTGTGAAAGTTATCCTTCCCATTTTAAAAGGCCGCTTATCATTACATGCCTACCAACATCGAAACAGAAACCACAATGGCCGATATTGATTTTGTTTTCATGCAAGAGGCGCTGAAATTAGCCCGTCAGGCTCAAGAAAAAGACGAAGTTCCCGTCGGGGCGGTTATTGTGCGCCAAAACAAGATCATTGCCAAGGCCTATAATCAAGTTGAAACCCTGAAAGACCCGACCGCTCATGCCGAAATGATTGCAATCACGCAAGCGACCAATTCACTGTCGAGTAAATGGTTGCAGGATTGTACGATGTATGTTACACTTGAGCCCTGTTCGATGTGCACGGGTGCACTTGTATTGGCGCGAATTAAACGAATTTGTTTTGCGACCCCTGATCCCAAGACGGGAGCGTGCGGATCGGTCGTTAATTTAGCGAATCATAGCGCTCTCAATCATCGGATTGAAATTACGCAGCCTTTATTGCAGGAAGAGTCAGCTCAGCTGCTGACAACGTTTTTTCAGAAAAAACGGCGAGAGTTAAGCCAGTTAAATTAATTTCCTACCTTTAAATCCGCAGAAGATCCCTCGCCAAAGAAGTAAAAACTCGGCTCGGGATCCTCAAATCTTTTCTATAAGAAACAGGAGTAGATTTTTCGGAGAGGTGGCAGAGTGGCTGAATGCAACTGCCTGCTAAGCAGTTAATCTGGGTAACTGGATTCTCGGGTTCGAATCCCGACCTCTCCGTTCTGCTTTGCCCTGCGCTAATTAAATAATTCCGGTGGGGCTACGCAGCAACTATGTTCCGTTCTTCATCGGGGCGAAGCAGAGAACGCTGCTGCGAAGCGCTACCATCTATTAATCATTGAAGCGCGAAGCAGAGAGTGTGTAAAGAGGAGATGTATTTCGTTTATATTTTAAGAAGCAAAAAATATCCTGAACGATTGTATGTCGGTTTTACTCAAAACATTAATGAACGAATTCGAGAACATAATACTAGTAGCTCAACATACAGTAAGGCATACGCCCCCATGGGAACTAGAATCATATATTTTTTTAAAAGATAAGAAATGCGCACAAAATTTAGAAAAATACTTAAAGTCTGGTTCTGGATTTGCCTTTTTGAAAAAGAGAATGTTACCTCAGATTGAACAGTAAGTAATCCTGCAATCGCCCACTTTATTTTGCCTTATTCCCGTCGGAAAACTTTAATCATTTCAATTTAAAACCCAACAAGCTATAATAATTATGTATTTTCAAGGAGGGATTTATGAAAATTGCCCAAATCTCTCCGCTCTATGAAAGCGTACCTCCCAAATATTATGGCGGAACCGAACGCATTATTTCATATTTGACCGAAGAACTCGTGCGGCAAGGACACGACGTAACGCTTTTTGCCAGCGGAGATTCAATCACTAAAGCAAAGCTCTATGCGGTTAATAAAAAATCTTTAAGACTCGATAAAAACTGCGTTGACCAACTAGCTCACCACATTCTGCTAATCGAGAAAGCATTCCAACAAAAGAATAAATTTGATATTATTCATTCGCATGTTGATTACTTGCCGTTTCCACTCATTCGCCACAATCCTGATCTTCCTTCGCTTACCACTCTGCACGGTCAGCTGACGTTGCCTGATCTTGTTCCTCTTTATAAAGAATTTAAAGATATTCCTGTCACCTCAATTTCTTACAGTCAGCGTAAACCGTTGCCCTGGATTAACTGGAGGGCCAATGTTTATCACGGCCTTCCGGAAGATTTATATAAACCATATGAAAAACCTGGGCGGTATCTGGCATTTTTGGGAAGAATCTCGCCTGAAAAACGTTTAGATACCGCAATTGAGATTGCCAAACAAGCGCAGATACCTTTAAAGGTCGCCGCTAAAATAGATAAAAAAGATGCAGTCTATTTTCAAAAGAAAATCCGTCCTCTCCTAAGTCATTATTTGGTCGAATATATTGGGGAGATTGGCGAAAAACAAAAAAACAAATTCTTAGGTGAAGCTCTGGCGCTCATTTTTCCGATTGACTGGCCAGAACCTTTTGGCTTAGTGATGGCAGAATCACTGGCCTGCGGGACGCCCGTCATTACTCATCGTCGTGGTTCAGTTCCTGAGATTATTGAAGAAGGTGTTAGTGGTTTTATTGTCAAAGACGTTCGCGAAGCGGTTAAAGCGGTCAAGAAAGTATCTTCCTTAAGCCGCAAACGCTGCCGCGCTGTTTTTGAAAAAAGATTTACCGCCAGCCGTATGGCGAGGGACTATGTTCAAGTTTATAAAAATCTCATCGCAGAAAAGAGCTGAATGTTTTCTTTCAGTGCGGACCGATGAACGATAACGTAAACAAATTTTATATTCTGGCCCAATCCTCTCTGGCGGAAGAGCACAATCGTGTTTTAAAGTCTGAGCATCTATTTGCTGTCTTTAATATCCAAGGCAATATCCGGCCTTTTGAGTTGGAAAACCATGGCGTATTTTTTCAAGGCACCCGGTTTTTGTCCCGTCTGTTGATGTATGTCGGCGGAAAATATCCGCTTCTTTTAAGTTCAGCCATTAAACAAGACAACGATTTGTATATTATTGATTTAACCAATCCCGACTTTGAAACAAGAGAGATGCTGGTTAAACGCGGCACGTTGCATCTTTCAAGGACGATTTTTCTTGAATCGAATGGCTGTTATGAGCGCGTGCGCATAACGAATTATGGTGTTAATCCGGTCAAATTTTTTTTTAGTTTTGAATTTGAATCTGATTTTTATGATATCTTTGAAGTTCGTGGATTAAAGCGCCAGCGTCGGGGGACTCTACTCCCGCCGGTTATTGAAGATAACAAAGTCATCTTGACCTACGAAGGTTTAGACCGGGTCTTGAGAAAAGCCCATCTTATTTTTTCACCTAATCCTATAGTGATTAAACAAAATGAAGCCCAGCTTTCGGTTGAACTCAATCCACACGAACAAAAAGATTTCTTTTTTATTTTAGAGTGTCAGATAAATAATAATGATCTGAATATCGTTCCTTATAATGAAGCTTTAACATCGATGCGCAAGGAATTTATTGCGCTACGCGAAGACCGCTGTTTAGTTAAGACTTCTCACCAGCAGTTTAATTCTTGGCTGGAGCGCTCGACGGCTGATCTTTTTATGATGCTGACCAAAACGCCATATGGACTTTATCCTTACGCCGGCATCCCTTGGTATAACGCGGTCTTTGGCCGCGACGGAATTATCACCGCCATGGAAATTTTGTGGCTTTATCCCAAAGTAGCCGAAGGCGTGTTGTCTTATTTAGCAGCGTATCAGGCGACCGAAAACGATCCAATCAAAGATTCCGAACCCGGTAAAATTCTTCATGAACAACGAAAAGGGGAAATGGCGGCCCTTAACGAAATCCCCTTCAGCCGTTACTACGGAAGTATTGATGCGACACTGTTATTCCTTATTTTGGCTGGACAATATTTTGACCGCACCCAAAACCGTCAGCTCATTGAACAGATTTGGCCGAACATTGAATTGGCTTTAACCTGGATTGAAAAATATGGAGATACCGACGGCGACGGATTTATCGAGTACGAACGTAAATCAGCGAGCGGCTTAAATCAGCAAGGATGGAAAGATTCAGAGGATGCGATTTTTTACCGCAATGGAGAGTTGGCCCAACCGCCGATTGCTTTGTGTGAAGTTCAAGCGTATCTTTTTGAAAGCAAGATTCAAATCGCCAAATTAGCAAAAAATTTAGGGAAGAGCCAACTTGAACAAAAACTTTTAAAAGAAGCGGAAATTTTACAAACCAATTTCAATAAACATTTTTGGTCAGAGGATTTGGGCTGTTATGTATTGGCGCTGGATAAAGATAAAAAACCTTGTGAGGTTTTAAGTTCAAATGCAGGTCAATGTTTGTTTTCTGGTATTGTTCCAAAGACCCGCGCCCAGGTTTTGACTCAAAAATTGACGGGTGATTTGTTTTTTTCCGGGTGGGGCGTTCGTACGATTGCTTCCTCGGAGGTGCGTTATAATCCCATGTCTTATCATAATGGATCAGTTTGGCCTCATGATAATGCTTTAATTGCCTGGGGCATGAGCCGTTATGGATTTAAAGAAGAGGCCTTGAAAATTTTAACTGGATTATTTGAATCGAGCACCTATGTTGAATTAAACCGGTTGCCCGAACTTTTTTGCGGTTTTTCCCGTCGAGCGGAGGAGGGGCCGACGTTATATCCAGTCGCTTGTAATCCGCAGAGTTGGGCCGCGGCTGCAGTCTTTCTCCTTATCCAATCCTGCTTGGGATTAAAAATTGATGCACTTACTCGAAAGGTGACATTGACTAATCCTGTCCTGCCAACCTTCTTAGAAGAACTCTATATACAAAATTTAGAAATTGGAGAGAAGCGAATAGATATTCTTATTAAAAACTCTAGTATTGGAATCCAAATCCAAGCCGTGATAGAGGGCTCAAAGAAAGTTGATTTTGAGCGAAAACGAGGTAAATCCTACCAAATCAGTATTTAAGTCTTTTAATCTTATTTTAATCTTATTTTAATCTGCCGTATTTTAGGATTGTTTTGTATTTTTATAATATAAATAATCTCCTCATGAAACTTGAACCAATACCCAAACTCAAAGATGTCGATTATTTGTCCAACGCAAAAATGGCGGAACGCATCCGTGCATTCGATTGGACAAATCATCCCCTCGGGGCAGTGGAAAACTGGCCTCAAAGCCTCAAGATAGCTATTCGTATCATGCTTGCTTCCCGCTACGCCATGTGGATGGGATGGGGTCCTGATTTTCATTTCTTCTGTAACGATGCTTACCTTCCTACCGTCGGTATTAAAGAAAAATGGGTGTTGGGAGCCTCTGCTAAACAAGTCTGGCAGGAAATTTGGCCGGATATCGGTCCGCGCGCGGAATCGGTTGTTGAGACCGGTAATCCGACGTGGGATGAAGCATTGCTTTTGTTTCTTGAACGCAGCGGTTACATTGAAGAAACATATCACACGTTTTCGTATAGTCCTTTGCCCGATGATGCGGGGGGAATTGGCGGGATGCTCTGCGTTGTAACGGAAGAAACAGAACGGGTCATCAATGAACGCCAATTGGCTTTACTGCATGAACTCGCCGCTGATTTGGCGGCAACTAAAACCGAAAAAGAAGTGTTTTCTGTTGTCGAACAGCGTTTTAAGACCCTCATAACGGATATTTCTTTCGCACTAATTTATTTATTTGAAGAAGGAGGCGCGCAAACCCGTTTGGCTGCAGCTCATAATGCCGTGCCCGGAAGCCCGATTGCACCTTTAGTGATGGAAGTACATTCTGAAAATCAGTGGCCGGCTAAAAAAATTTTAGACGAGAAAGAATCCGTTCTCATTAATGATTTGAGTGAGCATTTTTTTACTCTTCCTAATGGCCCATGGGGTAAAACTGTTCAGCAAGCTATTGTTGTTCCTATTGCCCAGCAGGGACAAAAAGAACTGGCCGGTTTTTTAGTCGTGGGTCTCAATCCCTACCGTCAGTTTGACAGCACCTACAATGGATTTATTAATTTACTTGCCGGCCAGATTTGTGCCGGATTATCGAATGTGCGGGCTTACGAAGAAGAACGTAAACGCCTTGAAGCCCTCGCGAAATTGGATCGCGCTAAAACCGTTTTTTTTAGCAATATCAGTCATGAATTTCGCACACCATTAACCCTGATGCTCGGTCCTATGGAAGATCTGTTGATGAAGAACAGTGCACGTCTCTCCAAGGGAACGAAGAGCCAATTAGAATTGGTCCATCGCAATAGTTTGCGTCTGCTCAAAATGGTCAACACGCTGCTCGATTTTTCACGGATTGAAGCGGGACACATTCAGGCTGTTTTTGAACCCGTCGATCTTGCTTTATTTACTGAGGAATTGACAAGTGTTTTCCGTTCAACCATTGAAAAAGCGGGCTTAACTTTTAATGTCCATTGTCCCAAAATAAAAAACCCCAAACCCGTTTATGTTAACCGGAACATGTGGGAAAAAATTGTTTTTAATCTCCTGTCGAATGCTTTTAAATTTACGTTGAAAGGAAAGATTTCGGTTTCTCTAAAGGAGAATAATAATTTTTTACAGCTCTGCGTCGCTGACACTGGCATAGGTATTGCGCAAAACGAACTTGAAAATGTTTTTAAACGGTTCCACCGTATCGAAAACACTCAAAGCCGGAGTTATGAAGGGACGGGCATTGGCCTGGCGCTTGTGCAAGAGCTGGTTAAGCTGCATGGCGGGCGCATCGAAGTTCAAAGCAGATTAAAAGAAGGTAGCACTTTTACAGTCTTTATTCCAACCGGACGGACGCATTTTACCGACGACCAGATTGGCTCCGGTAACAATATTTCATCTTCAACTACGATAAATGCCGAGGCCTTTATCAAAGAGGCTGAGCATTGGTTGCCGGAAATCAGTATAAATGAAGAATTCTCCTTGAGTCACAACGTTGCATCGGTGGCCAATAAGCCGCAGATTGTTTTGGCCGAGGATAATTCTGACATGCGCCGTTATGTTTGCCATCTTTTAGCGGATGAATTTGAAGTGATTGCAGTTGAAGATGGACAAGCCGCTTTGGAGGCAGTACAAAAAAATCTTCCTGATCTTATTTTGACGGACATCATGATGCCGCGTTTGGATGGCCTGGAACTTCTTCAGGCCTTAAGAAATAACCCGTCGACAAAAACGATTCCAATCATCCTGCTTTCTGCCCGGGCGGGAGAAGAAGCACGCGTCGTTGGTTTAGAACACGGCGCTGACGATTATTTGACGAAGCCTTTTAATGCCAAAGAATTAATGGCGCGGATCCATTCCAATTTGAAATTGGCCCGTTCTCGGTGCGAACAATCGCAGAGTGCGAAAGAATTGTATGAAAGTGAAAGCCGTTACCGTCAATTGATTGAAGGTTTACCGGCGGCTGTATACACTTGCGACATTCATGGATTTATTACCCTTTACAATGACGCTGCCGTCAAGTTGTGGGGACGAGAACCAGAATTAGGCAAAGATTCCTGGTGCGGTTCCTTTAGGTTTTACCGTCCTGATGGATCAACGCTTGCTCCTGATCAATGTCCAATGGCGATTGCCTTAAAAGAAGAACGAGCCGTTCGCGGTGAAGAAATTATTATTGAACGCCCTGATGGAACAAAGCGTAACGTATTACCTTATCCTCAACCGATTCGTGATGAATCCGGTAGCGTTATTGGCGCGTTAAATATGTTAATTGACATTACCGAAATAAAACAAACTGAGGCCCTCTTGCGCGAAAGCGAATCAAGGTTTAGGGCATTGACCCGGGCCGTGCCAGCCATTGTCTGGACGGCTAATGCCGACGGGAAAATTACCTTTGCCAACGATCAATGGTTTACTTATTGCGGCATCACGCCCAAAGATAAGACCGAACGCTGGCCGGAATTAGTTTTACATCCCAACGATCGCGACCGTTGTTTGACGGCGTGGAAACATGCGCTTGAGACAGGTGAGGATTATGAAATTGAAGTCCGTAACCGCCGTTATGATGGCCAATACCGTTGGTTTATTACCCGCGCTATTGCGGCGCGCGACTGGACAGGTTCCATAACAGGGTGGTTTGGGACCACGACGGACATTCATGATCTTAAAATGGCCGAAGCAGCTCTTCGCGAAAGCGAATCGCGTTTTCGTTACATGGCCAACGGCGCCCCGGTTTTAATTTGGGTTTCTGACCTGACCAGCTCTTGCACATGGTTTAACAAACCCTGGCTTAATTTTGTTGGCCGCTCGATGGAAAAGGAATTGGGAGAAGGCTGGCTTGAAAACATTCACGGCGATGATTTAGAAAAATGTCTTAAAGTTTATACGAAATCATTCACGGCCCGCCGGCCGTTTGAAATGGAATACAGGCTGCGCCGATATGATGGTGAATACCGCTGGGTTTTGAATCAAGGGATTCCGCGTTATGGAGAACTTGGTGAATTCATCGGCTATATTGGAAGTTGTATTGATATTACCGAAGGCAAACAGGCGGGTGTGGCTCTTAAAGAAAGTGAAGAGCGTTATCGTTTGGCGATTAACGCTGCTAATGTGGGCACTTGGGATTGGGATATTGAGTCTAATCACGTGACTTGGTCGGAGCAGATTTATAAATTTCATGGTCTTAATCCGGGAGAGTTCGACGGGCGGGTTGAATCTTTTATGGAACTTATTCATCCGGATGATCGTGATTATGTGAGCCGGGCGATAAGATATTCAATTGAAAGCTTGAACCCTTATAGTTTGGAGATGCGAATTATAAAACCGAGCGGAGAAGTGCGCTGGATCGCCGCTAAAGGCCGGGTGATTACAGATGCAACCGGTAAAGTCGTGCGCATGCTCGGCGCTACCATTGATATCACAGAACAACGTAAAGCCGAAGAGACCCTTCGCGAACGAACGCGTTCATTAGCTGTTGTCAATCAGGTGGGGCGGATCATTGGCGCGGAGTTGGATCTTCACAAACTCGTCGAAGCCGTTACTGAAGCGGCCCGCGAAGTCTGCGGCGCGGAATTTGGCATTTTTGTCTACAATATTCAAAGTGACAACGAAAAACGTAATGTCATGTATTCGCTTTCCGGGCTTTCAGAAGAATGGTTTCAAAAATTAGGGAATCCTTACAATTCGCAGCTTTTTGCGCCAACCTTTGAAGGTCAAGGGATTTTACGTATTGGTGATCTTTTAGAAGACGAGCGTTATATAAATCATAACGCTGATATTGATGACGATTTACAGTTGCGAAGTTATATGGCTGTTCCGGTTGTTTCCCGTTCTGGCGAAGTTCTCGGCGGTTTATTCTTGGGCCATTCCAAACCTGATATTTTTACCGACGAATCAGAAATGACAATTGGCGGCATCGCCGCCCAGGCCGCTGTCGCCATTGATAACGCGAATCTTTATCGAGCCGTTCAAAAAGAGCTCGCTCATCATAAACATATGGAAGAGGAGCTGTCCCGTTCCAACCAAGAGCTCGAGCAGTTTGCTTATGTCGCGTCTCATGATCTTCAAGAACCTTTGCATATGATTACATCGTTCGGCGATCTATTGGCCCGGCGCTGTGAAAAAAAACTTGAAATAAAAGAAATGGAATATTTAAATTTCATCCAGCAAGGATCTCTTCAGGCGATTACCTTGATCCGCGAACTTCTTGAATACAGCCGCATCGGCCGGGATAAAAATTGGCAGATGGTTGATTTTGCCGCTGTCATTACGGAAGTTTTGTCTAATCTGAAAGTTGTGACCGACGAGACGCAAGCGACTATTCGCTATAGCACTTTACCTAAAATTAAAGCCAACCATTTAGAAATGACTCAACTCTTTCAGAACCTGATTTCAAACGCCATTAAATACCGTAACGGTGCACCGCCGGAAATCAATATTGAGGTTCAAAAGAAAGACAATCAATGGTTATTTGCTGTCAAAGATAACGGCATCGGTATCTCACCGCAATATAAAGAACGGATTTTTCTAATGTTCCAGCGTCTTCATGCGAAATCGGAATATAGTGGAACAGGCATAGGATTGGCGGTTTGTAAAAAGATCGTCGAGCACCACGGTGGAAAAATTTGGGTGGACTCCGAGCCTGGCCGGGGGGCAACTTTTTATTTTACGATTAACTCTTTTGACTAAGATTAACGCTGATGCGATAAGGTGATTTCTATGAATATTCTTTTAATTGAAGATAACAAAGGCGACCAAGTGATCATGCAAGAGGCCTTACAAGAAGCGCATGTGGATTGCCAGCTTATTATTGTTCAGGATGGGGTCGAGGCGATGGAATTTCTTGACCGTCAAAACGAATATAAGAGCGCCCCGCGCCCTGATTTGATACTGCTTGATTTGAATCTGCCGCGAAAAAATGGACGCGAGGTTTTACAAGAAGTTAAAAATAATCCAGCTTTGAGCCATATCCCCTTGCTTGTGATATCTAATTCAAATTCGCCCCAGGATGTCTGCGACTGCTACACACTTAGAGCCAATGCTTATTTAGAGAAACCGACGAAGTTCCGGGATTTTGTTGATCTGGCCGATAATATAAAAATTTTTTGGTTTGGCTTGGTCCATCATTGTTCGCATCACTAATTTGTGAAGAACCTATTAAACGCGAATTATCACGAATGGCACACGAATCAACGCGAATTAATTTCGCGACCATTGGCGTGTAATTCGCGTTTAATAATTCCATTTCAAACTTTACGGAACAATTATGAATCGCATTAAAGTTGCCATTATCGACGATAACGATAAGGTCCTGACGCTCATCAGAGAACTTATTGAAAGCGAATCTGACATAGTAATATGTGCTGAAGCCAAAAATTTGTATGATGCGAGGGAGATTATAGAAAATTTGAAACCAGATGTAATTATCTTGGACTTATCGTTAGATGTGTATGAAGGTGGATTAAAACTCTTAAATGAAATTCCAACACTCAACGAATCAGCCAAAGTAATTATTCTCTCCGCCCACGATGAACGCAATTACGGCCCCAAAAGTTTCCAAGCCGGTGCGAAGGGATATGTGTGTAAAGATAAAATTGTAGGCTCGTTAATCGATGTTGTGCGTGCTGTTTATGGTGGGAAGGAGTATGGTGTCTTCAGATGATGTTGTGACAAAATCTCCAGGCAGCTTTTTCTGATTTGCATTGGATGATTCAAACTAATCACCTCGCAATAGCAAATGTTGTTGCGGGGATTTTTTATGTCCACTGAATGGCAAAAAATTATCGGATTATCCATTTATTTTGAATTTATTTGGATAAAATGCTTGTAACAATTTTGAAAAAATGGAGAAACAGAATAGTTACTCTTTGCTTTTCATAAAAAAATTTGATATAAAAAATTTATGTCCAATTGCTGCCACGAACACACCGACCAACCTTATCGTCCGAGTTTGAAAGAAATCGCCCGGTTAATTTTAGTCGCTGCCGCCATTGCCGGCGATTATTTTCATTTTTGGGGATTACTGCCTCAGCCTGAATGGTGGAGTCTCATTTTAACGCTCGTCGGTGGTTACCCTATTTTTAAAGAAGCCTTCTCTAATATAATCAGCCGGCGGATGACCATGGAATTATCCATGGCTTTGGCGATTGTTGCAGCGCTGACAATTGGTGAACATATTAGCGCTTTGGTTATTACTTTTTTTGTTTTGCTGGCGGAGATGCTTGAGCACATGACAATCGACCGCGGCCGCCAGGCGATTAAAAATCTCATGCAGCTTTTGCCGCAGCAAACCTTGATTAAGAGAAACGAACATTCTGAAACCATCGCCCTCAACGAATTAAAAGTGAACGATATTATTGTGATTAAACCCGGCGAACGCATTGCCGTTGATGGGGCGGTCGTGCATGGAAATTCATTTGTGGATGAGTCAACGATCACGGGCGAATCTTTACCGGTTGAAAAATTAGACGGCGCACAAGTCTACGCCGGGACGATCAATCAATCTGGTCTTTTAGAAGTCCGCGTGCATTCAATCGGCCGTGATACGGCGTTTGGCAAAATCATTGAAGCCGTCGAAAAAGCGGAGAAGTCGCGGGCGCCGGTTCAAAAAGTCGCGGACCGTTTAGCGGCGTATTTAGTTTACACAGCTTTCATTTTAGCCGGGTTTACTTTTTTTGTGACGCATGATATCCGCAGCACAATTTCCGTTGTGATCGTCGCCGGGGCGTGCGGGGTTGCTGCTGGAACACCGCTTGCGATCGTCGGAACAATCGGCCAGGCGGCCCGGCAGGGGGCGATCATTAAAGGCGGACTTTATCTGGAGTCTCTGGGAAAAATTGATACGGTTGTTTTGGATAAAACCGGGACGCTTACCTTTGGAAATCCCCGCGTGACTCAAGTGATCGCGATGCCGGGCGTCAGTGAAGAAAATATTATTCAAACCGCCGCTATTGCCGAACGTTTTTCCGAACATCCTTTTGCCAAAGCGGTTTTAACGAAGGCCGCTGAAAAAAGACTTTCCATCCAGGAACCGACCAAGTTTGATTATGTTCCTGGAAAAGGGATTGTCTGCTTTTTAGATGAAGAGGAGATTGTCATCGGAAAACGCGCCTTGCTTGAAGAAAAAAATATCGACGCCGATCACTTTTCAGAAATCTCAGGTCATGATGTTTTTGTGGCGCGTCAAGGACGTTTGTTAGGAGCATTACATTATGAAGACATATTACGTCCGCAGGCTCAACAGGCTATTGAAGCGCTCACCGCCATGAAAATCAAAACAATCCTTTTAAGCGGTGACACTCAACAGATGGCTGAGAAAGTTGGTTATAAAATCGGTGTGCAGCACATTGAAGGCGGCCTTTTGCCCGATGAGAAATTACAGCGCATTAAAAATTTAATGGAAAATGAACACCGCGTCGCCATGATTGGTGACGGTATCAATGACGCGCCCGCCTTGGTCCAAGCTACAATCGGGGTCGCCATGGGATCAGGCACGGATGTTGCCCACGAAAGCGCGGATGTCCTTCTTATTGGTAATGATCTTTTGAAATTTGTAAACACACTTCAATTGGCCCGACGCTGTTATGGCGTCATTATGTTTAACTTCGCCGGAACATTAATTGTCGATGTGATTGGAGTGGTGTTGGCTGCGGCTGGTTTTTTAAATCCAATCTTTGCCGCTTTTATTCATGTGTCATCGGAATTGATTTTCATTCTTAATTCGGCAAGATTACTTCCGTATCCCTCCAAGAATTCGTAACACACTAAAAAAAATTTAGAAAAGCTTCATGTTACAAGCTGCAGGCTTCAGCACGCGTGAGGCCTGAGACTTGTAGCTTGCAGCATCAAAGATCACCAAAATACCTTCGCAAAAAAGTTCAATTATTTGTTGCCGAGTCAAATCTTTCTTCTTATCATAGAGTCAATTCTTCAACTTATGAATTTTCTGTGTCGTACAAAAAATAATAACGTCAAAATAAATTCTGAAAGTTAAACTTTAGATTCCTACAATCCTATTGGATGAATCGATCTCTCTTAAAAATTAATCGACCAAACATTCTGCTGTTTATTGTCCTGTCTGGCGTATTTCTATTTTATTCCCTAACCTGGGCGGAAACATCTTCCGCTAAAACCGCCATTCAACGCGATAAAGCTATTAATAAGGAATTTGATTGCATCTACCGACGTGTCCAGGACAAAAATTCTTTGGCCTGGGATGATGTCTGTTATGATTCGCCTCAAGAATCCGCCCGCCGCCAAAGAATTGATGCTGTGAATCAAGCCCTTGATGAACAATCATTCTCTATGAATCATCAAGGACAACATATGGCCAGTAATAATCCGCCGCCGGATTATGGCATGCAGGATGATTCATGGCCGCCGTCAAATAGATCGCCTTCGATACCACCTCCCAACGGATCACTGCCCGATAATTTAGGAGAACAGACGGGCATTCAATTTAGGGAACATGAAGGTGATTTTGGTTTTGAAATTTCAAGATTCCTTTATCGCGAACCGGATGCGCATGTACAAAGCAAAGGGGATATGTATGGTGTCTACGGTTCTTATACTTACCGACCAACCCAGGACGATCCGCTTTTTTCGGAACTGCTTAATATGTTCAAATTTGATGCGAGATTCAACTATGGTCCGCTTGATTATGAAGGTTCGGGAACGGCCAAGAACATCGATGATTACATGATTGAGTTCCGTGGCGTGACTGGAAAAGATCTTTTTGTAACAGCGCAGGACGTTTTTACACCTTATGTTGGTTTAGGTTTCCGCCGTCTGCACGATGGTGGTGGCGATGTGATTGGTTCTACTGGATTGAGTGGTTATGATAGAGATGCTAATTACTTTTATGCGCCATTAGGGTTTGATATCTTACATCAAATTAACACCGCCTGGCGTTTAGGATTGAATCTTGAATACGATTTCTTCTTAAATGGAACTCAGTATTCGCACTTAAGTAATGTTGACGTTGCCTATGGAGACGTTAAGAATAATCAAAGTAATGGATTTGGAATGCGTGGTTCTATTAAAATAATTAAAATGAGTGATCCAGTCAATTTTGTTATCGAACCTTTTTTCCGATATTGGCATATTCGAAATTCTGATCTCAGTTATTCGGTTGGCCCTGGAGGTTTTGTGTCCGTGATATATGAACCGGATAATTTTTCAAAGGAATATGGTTTAAAATTAGGTGTTCAGTATTAACCTGTCAGCTGACAGATTTATCCTACCGTTATAATTATCCCGCCGATTCAATCACCTAAACAACCGACGAAGATATGAAATTTCCGTGCAAATAAGGGTGATATAAGTTACAATTTACTACTTAAATTTTGTTTACTGACTTTTGCATTGCAAAAGTCTAGTACTAGGCCTTTTCTCACTGATAATGATAGAATAACCTTATCTTCGGGAGAGAAAAGGCCAGTAACAACTTAGTCAAATCTCCTTACATGAAGCGATTTATTTTTAACGGTATAACCTTTTTACTGCTTGTTTTGGCCGCAAGCCAATATTATTATTCTTATAAAGCACAACGCAACGGTGTGCGCAAAGAATATTATTTCAGCGGCGAGCTGCGTTTTGAGAAAATTTATCAAGACGGCAAGTTAAATGGTTTAACTAAAGAATTTTATAATACCGGCGAAGTGTTGAGCGAACGCTATTATAAAGAAGGTAAACAAAAAGGACCTTTCCGGCAATTTTATAAAAACGGTAAGCTCTACAGCGAAGTGAATTAT
The DNA here is from genome assembly GCA_964612665.1 of uncultured Planctomycetales bacterium. Taxonomy (GTDB): domain Bacteria; phylum Omnitrophota; class Gorgyraeia; order Zapsychrales; family JAHFFX01; genus CAZTCI01. Next base: position 36,310 of record CAZTCI010000005.1, read on the forward strand.
CTTAATGGCAAGCCTGATGGTATCGCCAAAGCGTATTATGAACAAGGCCAGCTCAAAGGTGAAATCAATTACAAAAATGGTTTTGCCGACGGCAAATTTAAAGAATATTATTCCAACGGCCAGCTCAAATCTTCCGAAAATTATGGGCCTAATCACCTTCCCGAAGGACCATCCCACACCTACTATGCTGACGGCAAAATTCAAAGCGATATGATATATAAAAACGGCAAATTAAACGGGTTATTCAGAGAATATTATCCGGGCGGCCAGCTAAAGAAAGAGGCCCATTTTATTAATGATCTGTTTGATGGTGTCGTTAAAGAATATTACGAAAACGGCCAGGAGCTCAGCATTCAAGGTTATTTTAATGGTAAACGTCAAGGCGCTTTCCGGGGATTTTTCCGTGATGGCCATGTCGCTTTTGTCTGGAATTATGAAGACGGTGACCGCAACGGTGAAAGCCGGGAATATTTTGAGAACGGCAATTGGAAAAATATTTGGAATTATGAAGAAGGTCAACCCGAAGGTCCCGCCAAGGAATATTATGAAAACGGCCAGCTTAGGCGCCAGACTTTTTACCATTACGGCAAATTGTTGGGCAAAGTTGTGACCTATTATTCTGACGGAAAACTGCAGGGGCAAGGTTTTTATAAAGATAACAGTCTTAACGGCGAGGGCGTTACTTACGCAGAAGATGGCAAACTTTTAGCCAAGGCCAACTTCCAAAATGCAAAACTCGATGGTCCGGTCAGAGAATTCTACGACGACGGTGCCCTTAAGAAAATAGAATATTATAAAGACAATCGCAGAGACGGCGCCTTTAGTGAGTATTACCCGAACGGCAAGGTTCAATCCGAGCGGCTATATGAAAAGGACAATCTTAAATCCATCCGCCAATATAACGATCAAGGCCAATTGATCGCTGAAGATACTTTTTAAATGAGCAATCCCTACATTGCCAAAATTTCCTCTGAACTCTCTATTTCCCCCAAACAAATTCAAGCTACTATCAATCTTCTCAATGAAGGTTCAACCATTCCTTTTATTTCCCGTTACCGCAAAGAAGCCACGGGCAGTCTTGATGAAGTGGCTGTCACCGCTATCCGCGATCGTTTAAATCAGCTGCGTGAATTAGACAAACGCCGTACCGCGGTCCTTGAGTCAATTGAAACCCAAGGCAAGATGACGGATGAGCTGCGTGAAAAAATCATGGCCGCCGAAACCATGGCGGTCCTCGAAGATTTATACCTTCCCTATAAACCTAAACGCCGCACGCGCGCTACGATTGCTAAAGAAAAAGGCCTCGAAGCGCTGGCCCAAAAAATTTGGCTGCAGGATGACAGTGATCCTTCCGTCGAGGCAGCAGCCTTTATTGATCCAGAGAAAAAAGTTGAAACCATTGAAGACGCGCTCGCTGGTGCCCGTGACATCATGGCTGAATGGATTAACGAAGACACCGAAGGCCGCGCGCAGATCCGGGAGCTTTTCGAGAATAAAGGTGTGTTCCGCACGAAAGTCATTAAAGATAAGGAAGAAGTCGGCATTAAGTTTAAAGATTATTTTGACTGGCAGGAGCCGGTCAAATCGGCGCCGTCACACCGCATTTTAGCGATGCGCCGTGGAGAAAAAGAAGAAATTCTAACGCTCAGGATTTTGCCGCCGGAAGAAGAAACGATCGCGATTTTAGATAAACTCTTCGTGAAAGCTGCTAACCGCGCGGGCGCCCAAGTACGTTTGGCCGTCGAAGATTCTTACAAGCGGTTGCTTTCCTTATCGATGGAAACTGAAATCCGGATGATGACGAAAGAATTAGCCGATAAAGAAGCGATCAAAGTTTTTGCAGAAAATCTCCGCGAGCTTTTGATGGCGGCACCTTTGGGTCCTAAAAATGTTTTGGCGATTGACCCTGGGTTTCGTACCGGTTCCAAAGTGGTTTGCCTTGATCGCCAGGGAAAATTATTACATAACGACACTGTTTATCCGACGGGTTCAGAACAGCAGGCTGTCAATGCGGCGGAAACAGTTAAAAAGCTCTGCGAACGTTTTAAAGTGGAAGTGATCGCCATTGGCAATGGCACGGCCAGCCGAGAGACCGAAAGTTTTGTGCATTCAATCGGACTTCCAGAAAATATTACGGTTGTAATGGTGAACGAAAGTGGTGCTTCGATTTATTCGGCATCGGAAGTTGCCCGAGAAGAATTTCCCAACCACGATATAACGGTGCGCGGCGCGATTTCAATCGGCCGGCGCCTGATGGATCCTTTAGCGGAACTTGTTAAAATTGATCCCAAGTCAATCGGCGTCGGGCAATACCAGCACGACGTGGATCAGACACTTTTGAAACAGAGTTTGGATGATGTCGTTATCAGCTGTGTCAACCAGGTTGGCGTCGATGTCAACACCGCGAGCAAAGAACTTTTGATGTATGTTTCTGGAATGGGCCCGGCGCTGGCGAAGGCACTCGTGACCTATCGCGATCAAAACGGCGCTTTTAAATCCCGCGATGAATTTTATGAAGTCCCGCGCTTAAGCACAAAAGTTTTCGAACAAGCCGCCGGCTTTTTAAGGATCCGCGAGGGGATTAACCCGTTGGATGCCAGCGCCGTTCATCCGGAAAGTTATGCCATAGTGGAAACAATCGCTACAACTCTGCAAAGTTCCGTCGCTGATTTAATGAAACAGGACAAATTACGTCAGCGGATTGATTGGAATAAATATGTGTCTGACCGCGTGGGTTTGCCAACGCTCATGGACATCAAAAACGAATTAGCCAAACCCGGCCGCGACCCGCGTGCGCAGTTTGAGATTTTTAAGTTCGAGGAAAGCGTCCACGCGCCCGAAGATTTAAAACCCGGCATGCGCCTGCCTGGGATTGTCACAAACGTGACGAAGTTCGGCGTTTTCGTCGACGTGGGTGTCCATCTCGACGGCCTGGTCCATATCAGCCATATCTCCGATAAATTCGTCAAAGACCCGGCGGATTTTGTCAAAGTTCATCAGAAGGTGATGGTGAGTGTGATGGAAGTGGATCTGGCGCGTAAACGGATTGCTTTGTCGATGAAAGAGGCTGCGGGAACCAAAAATAAAGGGAGAGGATAATGACTACGATACTCCTTTTAACAGTCTCCAATATCTTCATGACCGTCGCCTGGTACGGCCATCTCAAGTTTAAAAACTCTCCATTATGGAAAGCCGTTGTCATTAGCTGGTTAATTGCTTTTGTAGAATATTGCTTTCAAGTCCCGGCGAACCGTTTCGGGTCGCATCAATTCTCAACCGCGCAGCTTAAAACGATACAAGAGGCGATTACGCTCGTTGTTTTTTGCGTTTTCTCCATCGTGTATTTAAAAGAAAATTTGAAGTGGAATTATTTGGTGGGATTTTTGTTGATGGTGGTGGCGGTATTTTTTGTCTTCGAGCAATGGTGAATGGTTTTGGGTAAGGTAACGATGCCCTCCATCACCCCAAAACGAAACTGGCTTCTTAACCTTAACCTAAGATAACCATTTATTAATTTTTTCCAAAAGATCCTCAATCTCAAAAGGCTTCATGAGATAATCATCCGCGCCGATTGTTTCCGGGGAGGCAATTTCAGACTGCTCAAGCATTTGGCCGGTTGATAAAATAACTGGGATTTTCTTTAAGGCCGGATCGTTTTTCAGTTCTTTACAGATTTCTGCGCCGTCTTTGTCCGGCATCAGCATGTCCATAATGACAAGGTCGGGTTTTTCTTTTTGGATTAAAGCGAAGGCGCCGCGGCTGTCAGAAAGCGTGAGGATAGTATAACCGCGTTTTTCGAGCAGGCGCTTGGATAATTCAAGGAGCTCGATTGTGTCATCAACAATGATAATTTTTTTCATCGAGCGCCATTGTAGCGAAAAAAGAAAACGAACGCAATAACCTAATGCTTCTACTTTATTCGCCCATTAATTTTCTTTTCAAAATTCACGCCAATTTTTTTCTAACACTCTCAAAATACAATTAGGAAAAGAATAAAATGAAGGATGAACTGTGTCTAACGCCTGATCAAATTAAGAAAAAAACACAGGGAATAACTCTGGTTATTTTATTTTTTTCGATTTTAATTGGACTGATATTGGGGATCCTGACTTGGGATATGAATTATTGGCCGACGGACACGGAAGGTTTTTACATGCCTGCGGCCGCTGAACTTTCCAATTTACAGTATATTTCGCAGATTCATCAGTCCGTTGATACCCAGCGCCGGCGTTGGCTTCATGGTAAGGAGGCGACGATCTTTTTGGCATCGATGGCTCAGCGCTTTTTGCATGATACAACAACCTTACGGCCTTTTCTTTTAGTATGTATTGTGTCGGTTAGTTTGTCCGGATTTCTAATTTATTATATAGCCAACAATTATTGGGGTATCAGGATTGGGGTATTATGTTATTTTTTGTTCGTGACGTCTTTTTGGCCATACCTTTATATTTTATTTACCAAACATCAACCGGTTGGGCTTTTATTTTTTCTTTTATCCGTCCTATATTTACAGGTGGGGCCGCGGGCCCGTTCCCCTTTTCTTTTATATTATCTATCAGGATCAAGCTTAGCTTTTTCTTTGTTTGCCTCAACCATCTCGGGACTTTATGCTCCCTACTGGCTGACCGCATTTTTTTATACACAATGGCAAGGTTATCAGATGAAAGGAACGAACAGAAAGTTTTTGCCGGATTTGTTTAAACATGGTTTGACGACGCTTTTAGGATTTTTATGCATTCTTATTTTTTTTACGTATCCGGATATTATAAAGAATATCAATGGGATGGTTGAGTATTTGAAACTCAGCCAATCGTATAATCATTTTTATTACCATCAATCAGTCTTAAAACAGTGGATCCCTGACGGCAATATTGTTAAGCTGCGGGGAGGGTGGATATGGATTCTTAAATACTATTCTCTTAGCCTGCCCGTCGTTTTTCCTTTATATATGTTATGCCTAAGTTATTTATTGATCCGATGTTTCCAAGAAAGGACAATGACTTTTAGGATATTAACCTGTTTCTTGATTATCCTTAGCTTTTCGTCTCCAGTTCTTACCGAAATAAAGGGAATTGCCGAGTACGGTTCTAATTATTTTTCATTCTTTCCCGGCGCTTTAATGCTGATTGCTTATGCAGGCTACGATTTTTTTACTTCAATATCCTTTCGCGAAGCGTCTTGCGTTCAAAAAAGATTTATAATCAGGTTTTTATTTTTTATTTTGGGGTTACATCTCTTAAGTAATTTTTATGTTTTCTTTGGGGACGTTTATCCTGCTCGAATGGCAACAACGTTTTTATCGAGGAAGATTAAGCAATTGAATGCGGAGCATATCTATACTTACGCTGGACATCCTCTGAAGCATTATATGGTTGACTGTCTCAACCCAGACCTATTAGAGAAGGTGAAATTATGGTCCATCGATAATATAGCTCAAGTTAAAGAAGGTTATATTTTGGTTCCACCCATGACGGGCAGTTCGATTTATGTGGCCGCCTGGGGCGTGTATAAAGATTTCGATCAAGATCTGTATTTAAACGCACTCCGAAGAAAAAAGAATTTGGCTGATTATGCAATTGCTTCTTTTAAAACTTTAGCTTCAAGCCGTATCTGGGGGCAGGAGGAAGAGATCCTTTCTTACCGGGATCTAATATTGGGAAATTCTTCATTGAATGATAAAGACAAAGGTACTGTCTGGCTGCTGGATGCCAAAAAAATTAGTCAGGATATAGATTCTTTGCAATTGGAAGATGATTTACTATTACCGACGAGAGGCATTCGGAATATTGGCACCCCCCAAACACTTTATACTTATACAGGGCAAAAAAAGTTTTTTGAGACACAAGAAATTCTAGAAAATTGGCCAGCCCATCTCTATAAACAAGGCAATCCTCAAGACAGTTTAGTTGCCTATGTCTATAAAGTTGATCCTGTCGACCCCGCTTGGATTCCGGTGAACCAAGACTATGCATCAATGCCGCTTCCGGCAGTTCAAATCACTTCAGACCCTAAGGGAGTCGACAGTCATTTTCATTTTTCTGTACCGTTAAAAATAGAACCTGGACTTTATAATATTGTTATTTATCGGACGGGTAAAACCGATGATGCAAATTTTTATCGGATTGATCTCAATGATGAAGTTCATCGGCAATTTGATTTAAGAAGTCTTTCCAAGAATATGCCACAAGATAATCTCATTCCTACGTTTAAATTCATGCCGACCATAGAAGAATTGACCGCAAAGCTTCCCTATGAATTTGCCCGCTTGGATATGGCCTCCGTTGATTTTCAGAAAGAGCAGACGCCTCAGTCATTCGAACCCAATCCCACAACGGTTATGAATTTCTACTGGATTTTGAATGTTCTAGAACAACGCTGTTTTAACCCTGAACAAGAGATTAGGACGATTATTTTAGAAAATTGGAAGCAGGTCAAGTCTCTGGGGAACTCGATATCGTTAGAGAGGATGGTTAATGAAATAACCGAGATAGCGAGAAATCGTATGCTGTTTAGCGACGAGCGTGTTGACCTGCAACTCATTGTCAAATATTGGTTACTCCAAAAGAAAATTACAAGAAATAAATATGTCGACCTTCATCCGTAATGTTCTTAATAAAAAAAATCTAAGTAATGTAACTATTTTTGGATTATTTTTATTTGCTCAACTTTTAATCGTTAGATATTTCTATAACCGCTTTTGGTGGCCGCAGGACGACGGCATCTTTGCTCATGCCGCTCAATGTTTGTGGGCGGGAAAAGTGCTGACCCGGGATATTCAAGAAATTCATCCTGGTTATCTCGATTTTATTAATGCCGCGGCTTTCAAGATTTGGGGATTAGATTTTTTAAGCCTGCGCTGGCCTTTGATGGCGGTTATGCTGTTAAGCAGTATTTTAGTTTACTGTCTTTTTGCAAAGCGCGATTGTAAGGCCGCTGTCATCGCCTCGTTTGTTCCAAGCACCTTGGGGATATTACAGTTTCTTAATCCCAATCATCACTGGTATGTTTACTTCCTGGCGATTGTGACCATTGTGCTCTTGGTCAAATTTCCAGAGAAAACAAATTTTCGTTTAATCCTGTTGGGGATTCTCATCGGACTCGTTTTCTTTTTACGGCAGTTGTCCGCCGTATTTCTGGCAATGGGCGTTTTATGTTTCTTACTTATACCTTCTTACGAAGAGAATAGAGAGAGTCATTCGCCACTCGCCAGATTTTTTATTTTTCTTTTGTTTGCTGGAACGGCTGGTTATTTATGGAAGACAACAAACTTTACGGGATTCTTACTTTTTGGATTAGCCCCGCTTATATTACTGTTGTGGCTAGGCCGTAAGGTTAGAATCGATAACCGGACTTTTATTAATCTTATAATAAATTTGATTTTTGGATTTTTCATCGCCGCCCTGCCGCTTATCGGTTATCACTTGTATCATGGTACGATAGGATTGTGGCTTAACGACATTTTTGTCGTCTCAACGGCCACCGTTTGGAATCAAAGCTTCTTATCCTGGATACGATTTGATCAAATGATCGGGGAAGGTATTCTTAATTGTGTCCGTGAACCATCGTTGGGTGTCATTTTAAACGGATTTTTTTGGACGGTTTTACCATTTTTCCCTTTGCTAAACGCTTTTTTGCTTTTCCAGCCTTTGAAAGAAGAGAAAAAAGATAGCACCTTATTGGCGCTGCCTTTTGTGGCGGTTTTTTTTAATCTGGTTTCACTGCACAATCAGATACCGTGCTATTTATTCTTCTCCGTCGGATTGGCGGTTTTAGGCGTCTTATGGATGGCGTTAGAGAAGGAGCGATTTTTTTTCTATTTCTCGGCGGGAATGATCAGTGTTTTATGTATAATAGCCTTGTACTTTCAAGCCGGTCAGCCTTTGCAAAGAGATTTTGTAAAAGGAGAGCGGCTGCCGCTGGTTTACGCCGGTGATACAATTGACCGCCTTCATCTTTGGATAGACGAAACGGACAAACAAATTTATGGAGAGTTAGTGTCGTTTATTAGAACGCATTCACAACAAGGCGATAAGATATTTGCCTTCCCTAATAATGCGGAATTGTATTTTCTAAGCGACCGACAAAGTTTATTCCGTTTTTATTCAACAGACGAACGTGTTCGTAATGGACAAGACCTTAAACATGTCTTAAATTATTTAAGCCAGTCACCACCTAAAATTCTTATTGATAAACCGGTAGATAAACGGCATACGTTTTTTTCGCGTCAAATTGAATCCTATATTCGCCAAAATTTTCGCTACGTGAAAAGAATCGGATGGTTTGATATTTATGAGCCTATTGAACCAACATCAAGGAATTAAGAATAAACGAGAAATCAATGAACCAAAACAGTTTAAGAACAGCTGATTCAAACGCCATCGGAATTAAGCCGTCTTCTTTGGGTTTTTTGCGAGGGGTTAGTTTTGATATGTTTTTTATAATTGGCTTGGCGCTCTTGGCGGTTGTTGCTGCGGTTATTTGTGTTTTTTTTCCTGACCCCCGGGTATTTGGGTTCATTCTTGTTTCTGATCTTTGGGTCTTAGGCTATCATCACGTGGTTGCCACATTCACCCGTTTGACTTTTGATATGGAAAGTTTTAAAGAACATAAATTTTTGATTGTCTGGCTGCCGTGGATTATTGTTGGATGCAGTGTTGCCGGGGCGTTAGTTTTGGGGCCGTGGATTTTAGCGACGATGTATCTTTATTGGCAATGGTTCCATTATACGCGTCAGAGTTTCGGGATTGCACGGATTTACGGCCGCAAAGGAGATCCGGAATTCAAAATTAATCCGCGTCTGGAGCAGTTAACAATTTATCTTTTACCGCTGTATGGCATCTTATACCGATCATGGCAAAACCCAGGCTATTTTTTGGGGATGGAATTAAAAGTTATCCCGACACCGTGGTGGGTCGTCCAGATTTTGGGAACGCTCAGTGCCGTTGTGATTGTCGCGTGGCTATGGGAACAAGTCGTTCAATACCGACGAGGACATATTAAAGTCGGGTATACGCTTTTTATGCTTTCTCACATGATTGTTTTTTTAACCGGCTACATTTTTATCGACAATATAAATTACGGATGGTTGTGCATGAACATCTGGCACAATGCTCAGTATGTAATGTTGGTTTGGATGTTTAACAACAACCGTTTCAAAAACGGTATTGATAACAACCACCGGTTTCTTTCGACTTTAAGCCAAACTAAAAACGTTTTTTTTTATTATGGCGTGTGCCTGGCGCTTTCGACGATCATTTATTTGTCTCTGGATAAAATTTTGGGACTCATTTCTTTCTCAGCGCTGCCGTTGGCGATGGTGGCTTATCAGTCGATTAACTTTCATCATTATGTGGTCGATGGCATCATTTGGAAGCTGCGCAAAAAGCCTTTGAGCCAGAATTTAGGAATTGCAGAAGCTTAAAAAATGAACGCGGTGTATAGCACAGCATCAAGAAATAAAGTTAAAGCGAAACAGCATTCAAAATATGTTGACAGAAAAGACTAAATCAGTCCGTCGAGATTTCGTTCTGTGTTTGTTTTTTATTTTCTTTTGGCTTTTTCCCATTTTTTATACTGGTCTAACTCATAAGAAAATTTCTTTCCTGCCCAGATACATCACGTATTTTCAAAGCATTAGTAATCTTTTCACAAACGCGGTTCCTGTCTGGCCCATGCCGTATATTCAGATTCAATTGAATAACTCGCAAGAATGGCTGACCTTAAAAGAATCTGATTATTTTCAGGCGGAAACGTTTGGTTACCGCACACGATTGTTTGAGGCTTTGTATTACGGAACAAACATCATTGATTATGAAAAGAAAACCCAGCGCACCCGCGAAGAGATGGCCCAATGGATCGCCCGTCGGTACGAAGCGTTGTACCGACCGAATCAACCTGTGACTGCGGTCCGTTTTGTTGCCGGATTATATTGGCTTGATCCCAAGAAAAAGCCCAACGGGCACTGGCAGTTGATTAATCTTAAATCATTTCGTCCGCAAGATATTTATGTCTTGTCCGTTCATCCAATAGGAAAATCCAATGCCCAATAATCTGTTGAAGCGGTTTATGGATTTTTGGTTTGCGCCCGTCGATCCGATTCGCCTTGAAACGTTTCGCGTGACTTTAGGGCTCGCGGTATTTTTTTATGTTCAATTCCGTTGGCGTCATGCCGCCGAATGGTTAACGGCAGAAGGATTTCATGTATCGCCGAAAAATCTTCCGTATTATGATCTGGCTGTGCCGCTTTTACCGAAGGCACTGTTGATTTGGTTCGGCGTTATTTTATTCGGAAGTTTAATTGCGGTTATTGTTGGCTGGCGATTGCAGTACACACTTTGGATTGCTTGGGCGTCGGTATTATATGTAACCTTTGCTGACCAGTTGTCTGGTTTTGTCACAAACAAATTATCTTGTGTAGCGCTCTTGATTGTGACGCTTACATCCTGCGGCGGCTACTGGACAATTGATAATCACACCACCCAAGCAAGTAAATCACAACGGCAATCAGTCTGGCCGATCCGTGTCTTGCAATTAACGTTAATTTTATGTTACTTTCTGGCTGGCTGGAACAAAGCCGTCGGCGAATGGCTGCAAAGTCCGTTTGTCCTTTGGACGCAGATTCAAGGAACATATTTGACCGATGCCGGCGCATGGATGATCCGGGTTTTACCGTTGTGGACTTGGATTTTTTTTCAGTATAATGCTTTAGCGTTTGAACTTTTAGCGCCGATCCATTTAGGAATAAAAAAACTCAGACCTTATGGACTGATCTGGGGCGTCTTGTTTCAATTAATCGTGGCGCTCACAATGTATCATCTGATTTATTTTTCGCTTGTCTTATTGAGTTTTTATGTATTGTTTCTCGACGAAAAGCTTTTACATAACATTCACTGCAAATGGCTGGAATGGATTCGGGGAGTAAAACGCCGATGCGTCTGGTTATAAGTGGAAGTCATGGATTAATTGGTTCGGCGCTTAAGAATTTTTTTGAGAAAGAAGGGCACGAGGTTTACCCGCTTGTCCGACAAACCCAGGTGCGGGCCGCAAGCGGCATTCAATGGGACAACAAAAACCAGACGATTGAAAAAGATAAATTAGAAAATATGGATGCGGTCATTCATTTAGCCGGCGCGAGCATTGCCGGCGCCCGATGGACAGCCGCGTATAAAAAAGAAATTTTAGAAAGCCGGGTGAATGGAACAAAGTTTTTGTCGAAGACATTAACGCAGTTAAGAAAACCTCCACGCGTTTTCTTGACCGCTTCTGCCGTCGGATACTACGGATATTTAAGGCCAGCACCGCGGGTCGATGAATCAAGCCCCAAAGGCCAGGGGTTTTTGGCGGAAGTTTGCGAGGCTTGGGAGAATGCCGCGCAGCCCGCCCGTGAAGCTGGATTGCGTGTTATTCATTTACGTTTTGGAATGGTTTTGGCTGCGAACGGCGGAGCGCTCGCCAAGATGCTGCCGGTTTTTAAACTCGGACTCGGCGGCATTATTGGGTCAGGCCGGCAGATGATCAGTTGGATTGCCCTTGATGATATTCCGCCCGTTGTGAAGCACTTAATTAAGGAAGAAAACATCAGCGGAAGCGTCAACGTCGTTTCTCCTCGGCCGGTTTCAAACAAAGAATTCACTAAAAGTTTAGGTCAAGTGTTAAAGCGTCCGACGATTTTTCCGCTGCCTGAAGCTGCTGTCAAATTATTGTTTGGGCAAATGGGAGAGGAGTTGCTTTTAGGAAGTAACTTCGTTGTGCCGCAGAAATTGTTTCATAGCAATTATAAATTTTTGTATCCGGATTTAATCGCGGCTTTAACGCAGTGTTTTTACTGAGCCCTAATTTATATTTAACTTAATTTCTCACTCGAAATGCTCGACTGCACCCAGCACATCGGCGTCTTAACGATCGTTATCTTTATTCCCGAATCCCAATCGCTTAAAGAAAAGCGGATGGCTTTGCGCAGCATGAAAGATCAAATCCGTAACAAGTTCAACGTCTCAATTGCCGAACTAGATGATCTGGATAAATGGCAGCTGGCAACCTTTGGGATGGTCATGATTGGTAACGACAACCGTTTTATCGACGAATGCCTGCAGAAAATTGTTTCATTCATCGAAACCTTTGATACAATTCAAGTCAGCGACTACCGCATTACATTTCTATAATTTCCGCTGTAGCAAAGAAAAAGTTTTGTGTTAGAATAACCCGCATTAAAGCTGAACTCGTTAAACTCGATTCCCGTAAACCAAATTCTAATGTCCTATTTAGTTCTAGCCAGAAAATACCGCCCGCAAAAATTAACCGACGTAATCGGCCAGGAACACATTACTGAGATCCTGGGCAAATCGATTCAAGGCAACCGTCTAGCTCAAGCCTATCTTTTCTGCGGCCCACGTGGGATCGGCAAGACTTCCTGCGCGCGCATTCTCGCGAAATCTTTGAATTGTGAAAAAGGGCCCACGCTTGAACCCTGCGGCAGTTGTTCGGCCTGCCGTGAAATTGCTCAAGCCAATAGTTTTGATGTTTTAGAAATCGACGGCGCGTCCAATCGCGGCATTGATGAAATCCGTACACTTCGCGAGAATGTTAAATTCGCGCCAAGCTACGGCCGCTTTAAAATTTATATCGTCGATGAAGTACACATGTTAACTATGGAAGCGTTTAACGCGCTTTTAAAAACGCTCGAAGAACCGCCGCCGCACGTCAAATTTATTTTCGCCACAACATCGCCCAACAAAGTCCCTTCAACTATCATCTCGCGCTGCCAGCGTTTTGATTTTAAACGGATCTCTATTCAAACAACCACCCAACTTCTCACCAAAATTTGCCAGCAGGAAAATTTCACAATCGATCAAGAAGCCGTGTTCGCCGTTGCCAAAGCAGCGTCGGGAAGTTTGCGCGACGCGTTAAGTATTTTGGACCAACTGAGTGCTTTAAGCGACCGCAGTATTAAAGCGGCGGATGTTTTTTCGATGCTGGGGCTGGTTGAAACCGAGTCGTTATTTAATCTGGTGGATTGTCTCACCGCGCATGATTGCAGCGGCGCTTTGGAAGCTTTTGATCAGGTGATTGAACAGGGCAAAGATATTAAACAACTCAGCCGTGATTTAACTGAACATTTTCGGCACTTAATGATTGTCAAAATCGGCGGCAAGACGCTCAGCCGTTTGATCGATTATCCGTCGGCGAATAAAGACCAGCTGTTAGCGCAATCGGAAAAATTGTCACTGCCTGAAATTTTAAAGGCGATTGAAACATTTATTGAGGCCCAGGAAGTTTCTAGGATCACTGAATCCCAGCGTATGCCGCTAGAGATCGCTTTTGCGAAATTAACTTTTAAAGAGGAAACTCAATTGAAGCAGCAATCTGTGTCTCAGCCTACAGCCGCACGTGTAGCGCCTTCACCCGCGCCAGCACCACAAAAACCCGCGACGACGTCGACGAGTTTTATTAAAAATGAAAAAGGTCAAGTGAATGTATCAATTCCATCGAAGCCAGAAACTAAAATGAATCCCACCCCTAACCGGCAAGATTCAGTTTCAGCTGAAAACGCAAAACAGAACGATTCCTTAAATCCTAATGAACCGGGTGAAATTTTAGATCTGGAAAAAATCAAACGGGGTTGGGATGCGCTGACCTATGCGGTGAGCCGGGAAAAAATGTCGGTTGCGACCTATTTACAAGAAGGAACACCGGTTGCGCTTAAAGGAACAAAGCTCACCGTTGGATTTCCGTCGCAAGCCGCTTTCCATAAAGAATCACTTGAAGAAAAAGAAAATATAAAACTGGTTGAACGGATCTTTGCAGAGAAATTAAAATCAAGAGTCATTCTGGAATTTACAATTGTCGACGGACACAAACCGGTTCATGAACAAGAGGCTGCTGTAAAAAATCTTTTGGAGACTTTTAAAGGGAAAGTTGTTAATCAGTGGCATAATGAATAATTTTATAAGAGGGACGAGACACGAGAGACGATGGATGACGGTAAGCGTCTCTCATCCTAGCGAACGACAGTGAGCGGTCATCTCTCGTCCATCGGAAGTTTAGTGATCATTTTTAAAAAATGCCTTACCCCCGCTTAATCGAAAATCTCATTGAAAAATTATCCAAACTCCCCGGCGTCGGACGGCGCAGTGCGGAGCGGATGGTTTTTTGGTTCTTGAACAATCCGCCCGAAGAAGTTATTGCCTTAGCTAATGCGATTGTTCAGCTGAAAGGGGGCTTAAGATTTTGCCGGACGTGTAATAATTTAAGTGAAGCGGATTGTTGTTTGATTTGTAACGATTCAACCCGAGACAGTTCGGTTATTTGTGTGGTCGAAGATCCAAAAGATGTTTTAGCCATTGAACGGACCGGAACTTATCATGGGCGTTATCATGTTTTGCTCGGAGCCATTTCCCCAGCCGAAGGCAAAGGGCCGGATGATTTGAAAATCCAGCATTTAATTAAACGCATTCATAATGAACCCATCAAAGAAATTGTGATTGCAACCGATCCCGATACAGAAGGCGAAACCACCGCGCTTTATTTGACGCGGGAGTTAAAATCGTTTGGCATTAAGTTAAGCCGCATTGGATTGGGAATTCCCGTTGGCAGCGCGCTCGAATACGCGGATTTATCAACGCTTAGCATGTCGCTGGCGTCGCGGCGGGAAATTGAGAAGTAAAAATATTTTAAGGGAAATATTTTTTCCGCAGATTAAGAAAATAACGTTCCCAGGTGATTGTCGAAAGCGCCCCGACGGCAATTGATACTGTAATGTATAGACAACTCACCGTTAGAATCATGCCTTCTGATCGTTCAAATTGTGCCGCCAAAGACACAAACGGCAAGAGCAATAAATAATGCCACAGATAAATGCCGTAAGAATTCTTGCCGATCCAAATAAGCCATTTCCATTTGACCAGCCAGTCATATCCTTTATAAGCTGCCAGAACTAACATTCCCGCCGCCAGATAGATCAACGACACCTGATACCAGTGGTTCCAATCAAGGCCGAATATAATGAAGCCCGCAAAAATTCCAATTCCTAAAACAAAAAATAAAAAGAATAAAACTTTCCAGGCGACAGAATTCTTTCCTTGATAATAAGGTTCTAAGAATTTTAAAAGGCATCCAAAGCTAAGCGCATCCATGTGGTCAAAAGTAGTTGCAATAAAGTTCTGTATCTTAAAATAAGAAGTCATGAGATGAGCGTCATTATAAAAATAACGAACAGCATTAAAGACTAAAATGCCGATTAAGGAGGCGGTGATCATGATTCGCCGTCGGAGTTTCTGGTCTTTTGTAACCAAGCAGCCGAGAGCCAAAAATAGTGGATACAGCAAATAAAAACGTTCTTCAATCGTAAGCGACCAAGTATGGGTCAAAAGGGTTAGAAAACCGGAGTAATCTTGAAGAAAGAAAAAATGGCCGATAATAACCTTTTTTTGATTTAATTCGTATCGCAAAGCAGAAGTTAGCGCGGTTAACACGATAGCCGCTACGACGGTCAGAAAATATTGGGGCGCTATTTTAAAAAAACGGCGGGTATAAAATCGGCGCAGGCGGATTTTTGATTTACTGACTTTTGCATTGCAAAAGTCTAGTACTAGGCCCTTTCTCCCTGGGAATGATAGAACAACCTTATCTTTGGGAGAGAAAAGGCCAGTAAAATCTTCCAGCAAAAGGCCGGTAATCAAGAAACCGCTGATCACAAAAAATATATCAACGCCCATGATTCCGACGTAAGCAAACCGGCTTAGATATACAAATAAAGGGGAGGTAAATATTTCCCAGACGAAATGGTAGTGAGCATGGTGCAAAACGACCCATAAAATTGCAAACCCCCGAAACCCGTCTAAAAAAGGATAATATTTCTGACCTGTCTGCTGTTCTTCGAGCATTTATTTGAGGAGGAGAGATTACATCTTTCTTAAGAGGAAAATGTTTTTTCCATCCGACGGAAGGCCAGAATAGCGGTCAAATAAACCACGACCGCAATCATTAGAACGGCATTAAATCCATAAGCTTGAGCCAAGATGATGGCAAGCATGGAACCCAAAACACTAAAACCGCAGTTAATGCCCCAGGCCCAGGCGATGGCTTCGGTATGATTCTTTTGAAGGAATTCCAGCCCAGCTGGAAAAAACATACCCAGACATAATCCGACCGGAAACAATGCCACGCACACCACGCTCACGCGGCCGATGAAATCCAGCCCTAAAAAGGCATCAAGCGTTTTTGTTCCCGACAAGACAAACAAAATTAATAACGCGGACAATAGAAGGCTGATCACAGTTAAAGGAGATTGATTTGGATTTGCGATTTTTTTAAAGTGAGGCCACAAAAGACTTCCGAATCCAGAAAAGATTAGCAAAGCGGCGAGAGTGACAGAAATGGCATGAATCGGACTACCGAGTAATAAGGTAAATCGCTGCATCAGGATAATTTCAATAAACATAAAACCCAATCCCAAACAACTGAAATAGAGAATGAAAGGACCTAAGGCTTGACCAGCCAGCGTTTTGATCCCGCCCAGTTTAAAACGGAATAGAGGTAACAAAATAAATAATAGAATAAAAACAAACGCTTGAAAGAAAACAATTTCCTGCACGAGAAAAATGATTGTTCCGGTATGGTGAATAATTTCCAGCGGAAAGATTTTAAAATTGAATTTATAATATTTGTAGAAAAAAGGCTGGTCATCGGTAATCACCGAGATATCGTAGGGGTACATGTGCGCATATTGTAGGGTTATGCCGCGCATAAAAGCTTCAGCATATAGGTCGTAATAATTGACTGGTGCGGGAGGCGGTGGGGCTGGAGTCGAAATGTCTCTGGTTGGAAAAATAAAGTCAGTCCCGTGGTCATGAAAATATTTTTTTACAATGTCCCTTTCTTGCGTGGTGAAAGGCGTTTTCTTGACGAGCATGATCAACCATCCTTGGAAAGCGCCCATCATGATATTTTCCCACGGCCGTGAAGCACCTGATTCTTTAAGTGCATCCAGACAAATCGCCAACAACCTTAAATCTTCTCGAGGAAGATCAGGAAAAAACCAACGGTTAAAATTAATCATACCGCCATCTTTCAAGATACGCAGATAATCAACCACCGCATCTTTAGTATAGAGGTAACTTTCCGCATAAGCATAAGCGCCGCTTGATAGGCCCGAAAAAGTATCAACACCGTTTAGGATAATTAAATCATAATTATTAGGTTTAAGTTTTTTGACTAAGTGCCGGCCGTCTATGTTATAGACGGAAACGTTTGGCTGCGTGTATACCCGGCCGGAATAATCATAAAGTTTTCCGCCTGGTGACATTTGAGAATAAACCGCCGGATTAATCTCCGCACCGACGACAGATTCAACATCATGCGTCCGGCCCATAAAAATATCGCGTCCGCCGCCGGTCCCGATGACAACCAGTTTTGGTTTGTTTAAAATCGTATAAGGAACTTCCATGGCTTGGCTGAACAATTTGACTTGTGAATGAAATTCATTAAGACCTTCGGCGGAGTATTTATAAACCGGTGTGCCGGATAAGGTGTTCGTGGCAAAATAAGAAAACTCTGGAAGAGGATCAAGATTGACTTGAAAGGTTCCCAGTCCTGTTTCGTATCTTTGTTTCCGCACCGCCGGGTCCGTAAAACGGTAAATTTCCGTCCGGCCTAGAGGATGCCATTTTGAAAAGATAGTTTGGTACATACTCGTTTTATAATAACCCGGAATCCATTCCCAGCCTTTACTCATATCGATTGAATAAGCAGAGGGCTCAGGAATAAATTTAAGCGAGATTAAAGCGACAGTGAGAAAACTTAAGGCGATTAATTTTTTATGCCGGGAAACAGTCAGGTAGAAAAACAATGCGAAAGCGATGAATGCTAATAATAAAATAGAGCGGAACACGGCTAAGGTGTTAATAAGAAAAAAGAAGGCGACCGCTCCGGCGCCAGCGCCGAGCAAATCAAAAAAATATAAACGGTTAATTGAAAACGGATGAATGGAACACAAATAAGTGACTAAAAAACCAATAAATATAAATGGAACCATGACCGCCGTATAAGCGACGGCAAGCATGAAGATCGATTTAAGATTTGCCAGATGAACGAGCGCGTTGACTTGGATTGGAAACATCATTAAGAAGCTGGCGCTGAAAAGCGAGGTCAATCCCAATTTTAAAAGTGATTTAGCGAGGACGTTGGTCGGGTTAAATTGATCGAATTTCTTTTTGAAAATCAAATAAATATTCGCCCCAATGCCATATCCAAGCATGGCAAAGGGAATAATGACATAGACGACATGGTTCCAGGTTTTTAAATTAAGGATGCGGGTGAAAAAAAGCTCGAGAGTGATACAGAAGAGGGAAATAAAAAATATGACAAAGTAATTAGTAAACAATCGATCCTCTAACTTTTACAAAGCGGATTTTTAAACGGATTGGATATTAGTTTATTGTGAATTGAAATGATGTCAATTTGAAAAGAGAATAAATTTTATAGCTATGAAAGAAAATTAAGGTAAAATTGAAAATGTTTTTTTAATGAGGACATTATTTACGTTGCCGTCTTTAGCAACGTAAATAGAAAGCCGAATTAACCCCGCGTTTTTTGCGGGGTCTTATAATTTAAGGAAAGGGTTGAATCATGGAAAAAAGTGAGAAGGCCACCTTTGCCGGCGGGTGTTTTTGGTGTATGGAGCCGGTTTTTAAAACATTGAAAGGTGTTTTGTCTGTAACGTCGGGATACATCGGTGGTGTCACGAAGGACCCGACCTACGCTCAAGTCTGCAGCGGCCGTTCCGGCCACACGGAGGCCGTTCAAATTGAATTTGATCCTACCAAAGTTTCCTACCAAAAACTTTTAGAAATCTTTTGGCAAAATCATGATCCGACGAACGCTCAAGGACAATTTATTGACGAGGGATCACAATACCGGCCGGTAATTTTTTATCACACACCAGAACAGCGCCGGGCGGCTGAAGAATCAAAAGAGGCCCTTGAAGCCTCAGGCCGGTTTCTTCAACCGATTGTGACCGAGATAACAGCGGCGCCAGTTTTTTTCCCCGCCGAGGAATATCATCAAGAGTATTATAAAAAGAACCCGTTACATTACAAAATGTACCGCTTTGGTTCGGGTCGCGATGAATTCTTAGAAGACATGTGGGGTAGGGAGAGTAAAAAGCATTGATACGAGGGAAGAGGCACGAGAGACGTGGGACGCATGAGGATATCTCGTCTCTCATCCTAGCGAACTTCAGTGGGCGGTCATCTCTTGTCCATCGGAAATTATCGAAAAAATGCGTTTAAGACTATGAACTTGAAAAACACTCATGAAACAAAAAAGCGCTGCGGCTGGGTTCCGCCAGCAGATGAGCTTTACGCCGCTTATCATGACACGGAATGGGGCGTGCCGGTTTATGATGATCAGAAGATTTTTGAATTTCTGGTTTTGGAATCAGCGCAAGCGGGATTAAGCTGGATTACGGTTTTGCGTAAAAGGGAGAATTACCGTCGGGCGTTTGCCGGTTTTGATCCAAAAAAGATAGCGCGGTTTACGGATAAAGACGTTCAAACGCTTTTACAAAATTCTGGAATCATCCGCAACCGCGCAAAGATTGAAGCTTCGATCAATAACGCGTGCCGTTTCCTCGAGGTTCAACAAGAGTTTGGCAGCTTCTCTAAATATATCTGGAGTTTTGTAAATGGAAAACCCCTGCGAAATTGCTGGCAGACCCATAAAGATTTGCCGCCGAAAACAGCGCTGGCCGAAAGTTTGAGTAAAGATTTAAAAAAACGCGGCTTTAAATTTTTAGGACCAACCGTCATTTACGCGCACATGCAGGCAACCGGGATGGTCAATGATCACATTGTCGGTTGTTTCCGTTATAAGGAAGTGTGAAGTGATTGAATCAAAGATCGATCTGACTTTAGACACCTCGGTAAAAAACCGTTTATCAGGATTTCGGTTTGCATGGGCAGTTTACAGAGATGTTCAGGTTAAGGAAAGTTCTGCTGAATTAGAGAAGACGCTAAGGGAAGAACAAAAACACATAAAAGAGAAATTTGTTTTAGAATCTTTGAGCCAGACACCTGGCCTTCAAGAATCCCGTCGGGCGTTTAAGATGTTAGGATTAGATCCAGCGCGTTACCGTCCTTCGCAGGAAGCTTTGCTGCGCAGGATTCTAAAAGATCAACCCATTCTTGTTATTAATACAGGAGTTGATCTTTGCAATCTGCTTTCAATCCGTTATCAGGTTCCGATGGGTATTTATGATTTGAATCGGATTACGGGTAATTTGATTTTAAAAGTCGGGACTCAAGAGGAGATTTATGCGGCGTTAAATGAGCGCGATGTCAGCTGCGAACAAAAATTCATTTTATGCGATCAAGTTGGAGCAATCGGCAGCCCGTATGTGGATTCAAAACGTACGGCGGTGGATGTTTCTTGCCGAAATATTTTACATGTGGTTTATTTTTGTCATCCTTCATTAGATGAACAGACCTTTGAGACGATGAGAGATTCCTTTGCTCAACATTTGGGCGGGGATAGTGAAGGGTACAGGACGATATTAACTTGATAGACAGGGCCTGGGCCCTCAAATCAATCACCGGCCCAGGCCCGGAGTTTTTCCCATGAAAAAAATCACTCAACGCACTCTCTTTGAAGGCAAATGGCTTTCAGTTTTAGAAACGATTTATGAAAATAAAGATGGCCATAAGATTACGTGGGAAAGTATTGAGCGTAAGCGTTCGACCGTCGGTGTTATTGTCGTGGCGCGGCTTATGCCGTCAAAACGTTTTATATTGGTTAAACAATTCCGTGCCGCAACCGCAGGTTATGTGTTGGGCTTTCCTGCGGGACTTGCTTTTGGTGATCCCAACCACGCATTGGTTGAATTGAAAGAAGAAACCGGTTACACGGGAAAAATAAAAGCGGTCAGTCCCGTTTTAAAAACCGGTTCTTCAATTATCAATGATGCCGGTCAGATTGTTGTGGTCGAAGTTGACGAACACGATCCGTTCAACCAAAATCCCCGTCAAGAACTAGAACCCGCCGAAGATATTCAAGTCTGTTTGGTCAAAAAAGAAGAAGCCAACGAATACTTCTTAAAAGAAATTGCCCAAGGCACGCATATTGCGTCCAACTTATGGTACTTTTTTGGCTTGAACGGAATTTTGAGCGATTGATTTTCCCCTCGCTGCTCACCGCGACAAAAATTAATAAAAAGATTTTTGGAAAGACAAGGCCAATACGCTAAGATGGATACACATCCTTCAATCGCGCCAGTCATACAATAAATAAGGATCAATCATCGTAGAATTAGTTAAAATTTCAGCTAAGGAGCCGTATGCCAACGCACAATAAAAAGATTATTTGGATTTCAATCCTTATAGCTGCTCTTGGTTATTTCGTGGACATCTATGATTTAATTCTTTTTAGTATTGTGCGCGTCAAAAGTTTAAGGGCAATCGGTTTGACCGAAGCTGATCTTTTGCCTCGCGGCGTTTTTATTTTAAACATGCAGATGATTGGGATGCTTTTAGGCGGTATCCTTTGGGGAATTCTGGGTGACAAGAAAGGCCGGTTGTCGGTTTTATTCGGTTCTATTTTTCTTTATTCGCTGGCGAATATCGCAAACAGTTTTGTACAAACGGTCCCGATGTATGCCTTCCTGCGTTTTATTGCTGGCTTAGGCCTCGCCGGTGAGTTGGGCGCTGGGATTACTTTAGTTAGTGAAGTCATCCCTAAAGAAATCCGCGGTTATGGAACAATGATTGTGGCCACGATTGGCGTCATGGGCGCGGTTGTGGCCGCGGTTGTCGGTGATATTTTTAACTGGCGCACGGCGTACATGATCGGCGGCATTTTGGGGATTTTGCTTTTGATTTTTAGAATCAGCGTTCATGAATCACCCATGTTTCGTACCTTGCAAAGTCAACCTGTCCGCCGCGGAAGTTTTTTGGTAATTTTCAAATCATTTAACAGCACAATTAAATACTTGTGCTGTATCCTCATCGGTGTTCCAGCCTGGTTTGTGATCGGCATTTTAGTTACTTTTTCTTTAGAATTTGGTCGTGCGCTTGGCCTTAATCCTCCTCCTGAACCGGGAAAAGCGGTCATGCTCGCGTATATTGGTCTTGTCATTGGCGATTTTATCAGCGGAACGTTGACTCAATTTTTAAAGAGCCGGAAAAAGATCGTCGGGTTTTTTATATTTTTGACTGGCGCTTTAATCGCGATCTATCTTTTGAATCCTAAACCAACCCTCGAAATTTTTTATTTAAATTGTTTAGGCTTAGGCATCGCAATCGGTTATTGGGCGGTCTTTGTGACGGTCGCAACCGAACAGTTCGGGACGAACATCCGGTCAACCGTGACGACAACTGTTCCAAATTTTGTGCGCGGTGCCGTTGTTCCTTTGACATTTAGTTTTCAGGCCATGAAGCCGGCGCTGGGTGTTTTAGGCAGTGGCGGTGTGGTTGGTTTTGTTTGTATACTGTGCGCCTTTTTAGCGTTGAGGTTTTTAGACGAAACACACGGAAAAGATTTAAACTTCTGCGAAGTGTGATAAATAAAATTTTAAAAAGAAATGAAACTGTATTACGTTAGAAAGGGAATTGCTATGAAAGCCAAGTTAAAAGTATTGGGATTATCAGTAATCATTCTAAGCATTCTTCTAATCTTGCCTGTAGACAGCCAAGCCAAAGATCCGACGATAAATGTGCAGCCGGGAATAACCGAAAAAAAATTCTTAAAGTATTATCCTAAAAACCACGCGCGGACTTACCGCACAACTGATAAGGAAGCCTGGTTGACTTATGATTTTCAAACTGCTCAGCAGCCTTACGGTTTGGTCACGTTTCACTTTAAGGAAGGAAAATTGTTAGGCTGGGTGCAGAACGACCGCACGGAAATTGCGAAGGAGTATTTAGGCGAATTCTGTTCACAAGGAATTATGGCGGGAGATTCAAAAGTCTTTCAAGCCATTTGGCAGGTTTTTATGAAAGTTCCGGATGATGTGTTTTTTACTATAACGAATCGCCGGCGTCCGGTTTTATTTACAGAGTATTATGATTCTGGCATGGGACAATTTGCCAACAGCTCGGAGATTTATACGTTGCCCAACGATCCTCCAGCCTTTGAAGACGGGTTGACCATTGTTAAATTAAGCAGTGGACTAAATGAAGGCGGGAGTGTAGAGGCCATTACCGGAATTGTGGCGCATGAACTGGCGCACCGGGTCTTGGAGCATGCCAAGAAAAAAGGGCCCGGCTGTGAAATGGAACGTGAAGCGAACCGGTTGATTCAGATTTGGGGTTTTAAAAACGAATTTTTAGAAGCAAAGAAATTCTTTGGGCATGATAAGTTTCATCAATCTAATCCTTGTCCGGAGGATGAGACAAGAGACGACGGGCCGGCCGCGGCAAGTTAACGGATATCGGCCGGCCCCCGCGTTTTTTTATCCCACCGCTTACACATTTTAAATTTTAAGGAAAACATCATGCCCGCCGCTATTGACGTCAAACATTTAAGAAAAACCTTCACCGCGCAAACCAGCGAGCACTCAAAAATTTTGGCTCTTGATGATGTTAGCCTTCAGATTAATCATGGTGAGATCGTCGTAATTCTAGGACCCAATGGCGCTGGTAAAACCACGTTTTTAAATATCCTATCAACGCTGATCCTGCCTGATCAAGGGTCCATTGAAATCCTCGGCATTAAATCGATCACTAAGAATTTTTACCAATTGCGCCGGCTGTTAAACATGTCTTCTGGTTATCCTAATTTTCCTTGGAGTTTAACAGTTGAAGAAAATTTACGGTTTTACGGACGGCTTTATGGACTCAAGTCTCAAGCTTTAACGCATAGAATCGATCAACTCATCGAACTTTTTGAACTCGAATATTTCGTTAAGCGCCGGTTCGATGAACTTTCTAGCGGCACCAAACAAAAGCTGTCCCTCGCCAAAGCCTTCATTAATGATCCTAAAATTATTTTCTTAGATGAACCCACCGTTGGGTTAGATCCGGATGTCGCGATTAAAACCCGCGAAATCATTCTTCAGATATTGAAAACTACCCAAGTAACGGTATTGCTGACTACGCATAATATGCAGGAAGCCGAACTGATGTGCCAGCGGATTGCCTTTATAAAACAAGGCCGGCTTTTGCGTATGGCAACACCACAAGAATTAAAACGCATGGAAGGCAAAAAAGATTTAGAAGAAGTTTTTGTTGAACTGGCCCGCCGCAAAACCGCAGAAAAAGAAACATCCGTTGCTACTGAAGAATTTTATTCCAAAGAGAATAAATGGCGAACGTCTTCTAAATTATCTTGGAATCTAGGTGTTGAAATAAATCAATGGCTAAACCGGTGTCTTGCGTTTACCTACCGGAATTTTCTTTTTGCGGTGCGTAATTTTTTTGCGTTTGCAGAATTGATTTTTTGGCCGATGGTGACTTTAATTTCAATCGGATTGTTGGGAGACTATTTGGAGCTGCGTGAAAAAGCGCTCGCCTTTGTTTTAACCGGCGCGATTACGGCCGGTATTCTACAGGTGACTCAGTTGGATGTGGCTTATAGCCTGCTTTATGAAGTCTGGTCAAAAAGCGTCAAGCAAACGATGCTAGCACCCGTCGGAATTAGTGAAAATCTTTTTGGGTCATGGGTGATGGGCATGGTTAGAGGGAGCGCTATTTTTTTAGTTTTAAGTGTGGCGGCGGTTGTGTTATTTGGGTTTAAATTTCCAGGGCTGATGATGACGGCCGTATTTCTTTTTGGCATTTTTTGCTGTGCCTTGCTTTTGGGGTTGATTGTCAGCGTTTTAATCCTAATCTTTGGTCAAAAAGCAGATATCACCGCTTGGATGTTTTCGTATCTTTTTATGCTGTTGTGCGGTATTTATTATCCAGTTGAAACCTTGCCGTCTTTTTTGCGCGGCTTAGCCTTCAGTGTTCCGATTACTTATTTTTTGGCTTATTTCCGTCAAGGTTTTGGCTTCAGCAATGATAATAGCGGTAGCATACTTTTATTAAAAGGTTTTGTCTTAGTCATTATTTATTTGGCGGTAGGGTTAGCGTTGATGCGTTATGCGTTTGATCAGGCGAGGCGAAAAGGGATCATTGTAAAATTATCGGAATAAAAATGCCGGGCCAGGGCCCGCTTAACGCCGCGCCGAAGCCCTGGCCCGGCGCCGTCAGGTCTATGAATTTCTTTCAAAAAATTTCAACAAAGTCATGGGCGCCGTATGTTGGCTTAGTTGCCGCCGGGGCGCTCATTTATTCAAAAAGTTTATTTTTCGGTTTAACATATCTCGATGACAATTATTGGACCTCAGATTTCCATTTAAATAATAAAACTCCCGCGGACTGTCTTAAATTTTTTTCTCATCCTGACTTAATTTCCTTTTCTTTTTACCGTCCTTTATTAAATATTATTTTTGTCGTTAATGCCTGGATCGGCCATAACACTTTGTGGAGCTATCATGCGTTTAATATTGGACTGCATCTTATAAATGTTTGTTTGGTTTTCGCCTGTCTTCGCCAATTTAATTACAGCCGTGAAATTGCTTTTTGGTTTGCCCTGATTTTTGCCGTTCACCCGGCGCTGACATCAGCGGTTGCCTGGATCCCGGGACGGACAGATTCCGTTTTGGGATTTTTTATTTTAGTATCGTTTATTATGTATATTGAGTTTTTAAAAACACAGTCGTTGGGATGCTTCATTAGTCATTTGATTTTCTGGACGGCCGCGCTTTTGACCAAAGAGAATGCTGTCGTTTTTCCGGTTGTCTGCGCCGGATATTTTTTCTTTTTAAAAAGAGAGTTTAATCTGTCGCCAAAGAAAATTGGGTTGATGACCGCCGCCTGGCTTGTCTTGGGCGCAGGATGGTTTTTGATTCGTCGGCATATATTAAATATTGAAATCAATGCTGTTTATTTTCAAACACTAATCCAAAACCTGAGCGCTTTCGTGACTTACTTCGGTAAAACGATTTTTCCTGTTAACTTGTCCGTTTTGCCGGAAATAAAAGACATGCCGCTTGGCTGGGGAATTTTGGCAATCACCCTGACAGGAATGCTTATTATCTTTAGTCAAAGTAAACGGATTTTCCATATGCTGGCGGGTGGATTGTGGTTTCTGTTATTTATTTTGCCGGCGCTCACCGTTGATTCCGCTTTGCATGAGTACCGGCTTTATATTCCGCTTTTAGGCGTTATCATGCTTTTGATGGAAACAGATATAGCTAAATATTTAGAACCCGACGAAAGGTTCCCGCTGAAAAAACAAATCGCGCGTTGCGTTTTCGGAATTATTGTAGTCGTTTTTTCTTTAAAAACTTTTTATCACTTAAACGTCTATCGCGACGGATTTGTATTCTGGCGCCAAGCCGTTCAAACATCTCCGCACGCGAGTTTAGCCCACAGCAATTTGGGTTCGATTTATTTGTTACAAAATAATTTGGACAAAGCCAAAGAAGAATTTCAAAAAGCTCTAGCACTTAATCCCAGAATCACCATGGTGCATAATAATCTGGGCATTGTTTATATGAATGAAAAGAATTATGATCTGGCATTGAAAGAATACCAACAAGAAATCCATCTCAATCCCACCTACGCCAATGCTTATTTTAATCTTGGGGTCCTATGCTACCGCATTCGTCGTCTAGATCAGGCGGTATATTTTTGGAAAAAAACTTTAGATTATAACGACCAGCATGCGGATGCTTACATGAATTTGATTACTTACTTTTATGCGCAGGGCGATCTTAATCAAGCAACGCATTACGTGAGGGAAGCGCAGAAAAGAGGCATCGCGCCGCCAGCCGGATTTAAAAATTAGAAAGGCAACAGGCGTTATGAGAACTTTGGTCATCGGTGATATTCACGGCGCGCATAAAGCCTTGGTCCAATGCTTGCAGAACTCGAACTTTGATTATAACAATGACCGGCTGATTGTTCTGGGTGATGTCTGCGATGGCTGGCCGGAAGTAAAAGAAGCCGTCGACGAGCTTCTCAAGATTAAACATCTGGATTATATTTTGGGGAA
This sequence comes from uncultured Planctomycetales bacterium, assembly GCA_964612665.1. GTDB lineage: Bacteria > Omnitrophota > Gorgyraeia > Zapsychrales > JAHFFX01 > CAZTCI01. The sequence goes on from CAZTCI010000005.1 coordinate 63,340, forward strand.
CCATGATCAATGGGCCTTGGAATGGGCCACTTTTAATATTAAAGAAGACATTTGGCTAAGTCAAGGCGGTGTCCAAACCATTTCATCTTACGGAAATTGTCTGATGCCTAAGGCCCATCAGTTATTATTAGAGAAAGCACCTTTATGGTTGAAGGTAGGCGACAGTATTTTTGTTCACGGCGGTTTCGATCCGAGTTTCCCCATTGAAATCCAGAGCCAAGAAAAATTATTGTGGGACCGAAATTTACTGTATGCGGCCAGCCGCCGCCATCTCACCGATCCGCAATATCGTTTTGGAAATTTTAAAGAGATTTTTGTGGGACATACAACAACCCAAATTTTTCATAAAATTGTTCCTCTCCAGTTTTGCAATGTTTGGGCCCTGGACACTGGCGCTGGATGGAGCGGAAAATTGACCATCATGGAAGTTGACTCAAAGAAATACTGGCAATCAGACTTAACCCCTTCGTTGTATCCTCAGATTCACGGCCGCGAACATCATCTTTAAATTTTTTTCTAAAAACTCTCGTCTAGACGTTTGGCTAAATGATAAAAATGATGGATTTAGAAAAAATTATTCTTTATACTAAATTGTCTTGTTTTATTGAGCTTTTCTTCCCAATTAATATGTTTTTTTTAGAGAAGACTAATATAAGGAGGCATGGACAATATGTTATCCATTATCCAGTTAAAGCCTCAATGTTTATTAAAAAGATTTGTACCGCTTTTAGTAGGGGTTCCTTTTATCGTTTGTTTTAGTTCTGATTCCTGGGCGCGTGGGTTGGAAATTATCCCGCGTGGTTCTTTAGGGTTCAGCTATGACAGCAACGTCGGATATGATAAGAAGAATGGGTTATCCGATTTTGTCACCCAGTTAGACGCCGGATTAGATGTCGGGCGTGAAGGCAAGTATTCTCAATGGAAAGGCCAATTTGATATCATTGAAAGAATATATGCCGATAACAGCAAATTTACCAATACCTCCGAATCGCTATTCCTCGATTATTTAAAAGAATTAACCAAGACCCAAAAGTTAGCGCTCAGCGAGAAATTTGATCACTATTATGAGCCGTTGACTTTTGAAGACGCCTTTGGTCTTCGGACAACAGGCCGTTTTGAACGCTATCGCAATTTATTATCCCTCGAGCATGAACAAGAATTTACCAATACATTGAAAGTGTTTTCCCGTCTGGGTAATGAAGTTTATCTGGTTAATAATGCTGATGTTCCAGATTCTTATTTAAACACCGCTGGAGTTCAGCTCGAATACGCCAAGTGGCCGGATCTGATTGGTTTGTTTCGTTATCGATTTGACTGGCGGATTTATGAAGGCGGTGATGATGCTCTTAATAATTTTATTCAACCCGGGTTTCGTAAATATTTAACCAAACAACTTTATTTAGAAACGCTGGTCGGCGCCAATATTCTGCGCGCGGTTAATGGGGAAACATTCACTAAGCCTGCGATTGAAGTTTCGTTAAACGATCAAGTCAACGAGATAACGGTTGCGGGAATCGGCTATAGAAAAGATTATCAATCCAGCGGTTTTGCCAACGATACATTTAATGAATGGCGCATTTCAGGTTTCTGCAATAAAAATCTTTCAAGAAGAGTGACCGGAGCGACACAGATTTTTTACGGGGAAGGGGAATACATTGATCAAGGCACCAGCGATAAATTAAGCGGTGTTGAACTTGGATTGCTTTATGATTTTAAAGAAAATTGGAAAGGAACTATTTCTTACGCCTACACCCGTGTCGATTCCACGTCGGACACGCGTGGTTATACAAAGAATGTTGTTATGGTTGGTTTAAATTTTAAACTTTAATCTTTTGGAAATTTTATTTAAGGATACAATAGAAAGCGATTAAGCGATGTCGATATTATCTGTACTTAAATATATCCGTACAATCCCTAACGCCACGAAACACATAGCAATATTCCTTAGATATATTGACTTTTGTTACATCCTTTGAATCTAACAAAAGTCAATATTAGGCCTTTTCTCTTCGGAGCAAATAAAAACACCTTTCTTTGGAAAAGGCCAATAAATCTCCTTAGGTTAAAGCTTCATTTTATTTTTTAAGAAACCAATTTTAAGAATATTCGCTTTAATTGATTTCTCACCGATGATTGACAACGTTGCTTGCCTTAAAAGAGTTTTAGGAGAAAAGCGATGTTGAAAGAACGTGAAGCTGTTTTACGCAAAGTCCTGATGATTTGCGATGCTGCGATTGTGTGCGTATGTTTCTGGGGCGCTTATCTCATCCGCAGTGAAACGGAAGGATTGTATCCGTTTCATTTCTACTTAGGTTTCCTTCCAGTCCTCGTCTTAATTTGGTCGGTGATTCTCTATTTTCTTGGAATGTACCGATCCCTACGCACTTATCTATTGACCGAAATTTTATTTATTGTTTTTAAAGCGGGGCTGCTCGGATTTGTAATTTTTGGCAGCCTTACTTATATTTTGAAATGGCAGCTGATAAGCCGTACGTTTATTGGCATGTTTTTCTTTTTATCGGTCTTATTAATTGGTCTCGCCAAAATGCTGATGCTTGGCTTTTTCCATTTGGTGCGTTTGCGAGGATACAATTATCGCAATATTCTTTTGGCCGGAACAGGTAACCGTGCCCAGCAGTTTATGAAGGTCGTCGAGAACCACCGAGAATGGGGACTGCACATTATTGGATTGATTGACCGGGATCCTGCCTTGATTGGAAAATTTGTCCGCGGCTATAAAGTAATCGGTACATTCGATGATTTAAAACGCATCATTCATAATTACGTGATCGATGAAGTGATTTTTGTCGTGCCTGGCGCGTGGCTTAGAAAAATTGAAAACTATATTAGTGTATGCGAAACAGAAGGGCTTAAGGTTTCGGTGGCGGTTGATTTCTTTGAACCGAAAATTTCTAAGATTAAGCTCACCGATTTAAGTCATTTTCCCTTATTATACATTGAGAGTACTCCTGATCAGGTCTGGCACCTTCTCATTAAACGGATTTTTGATGTGATTGTTTCTTTTATATGTTTAGTTATTCTGGCGCCGGTTTTTATTACCATAAGTCTTTTCATTAAGTTTACTTCACCTGGACCAATCTTTTTTGCCCAAGAACGCTGCGGCTTAAACAGCCGTAAATTTACGCTTTTCAAATTCCGGACGATGGTTCCCGACGCACACCGGCAGCTTGCTGAGCTTTTGGGCCAAAATGAAATGCAAGGCCCGGCCTTTAAAATGACAAACGATCCGCGTCTGACCGAAATTGGAAAGTTTTTAAGAAAAACAAGTCTAGATGAACTCCCGCAACTATGGAATGTTTTGAAAGGAGACATGAGTTTAATCGGCCCGCGTCCGCCTTTGCCTGAGGAGGTTCAGCAATATGATGGCTGGCATCGCCGGCGTTTACGAATGCGCCCGGGCATCACCTGTTTGTGGCAGGTTAATGGACGTAATAATATTTCTAATTTTGATGAATGGGCCAGATTAGATTTGGAGTATATTGAAAAATGGTCTTTGTGGCTCGATTGCAAAATTCTTTTAAAGACAATTCCAGTTGTTCTGGTTGGTCTGGGCGCCAAATGAGTCCCCCAGAAAATACACAATGGAAGTTTTGGAGTGTTGTAAATTCATGTATCAATTTAACCTTGCGTGTAGCTGGTTTTTATAAAGTCATTTTTGCCAAAACAAGTATGAAGAAATTAGTTTTTATAGGTGTTCTTTTGTTTTTATTGGGTTCGAAAAGTGAAGCCCAAATAACAAATTTATGGGCGCCTTCGAAGAGTACTTCTCAGGACGGAACGGCTTCATCCCAGTTACCCGCAATTGAGATTGCGGTGCCGGAGTCGCATAAGAATGAAACACCAAAAGCTGAACCTAAAAAGGAAACTACCGAAAGCAAGCCGCCGGCGTTCGAACACAAAGTGACTCCACCACCGGAATCGACAGCCACAGAAGACGATTCTTCGATGGTTCCGGAATATACGATAGGAGCAGAAGATGTTTTAGAAATCAGTGTTTTGCAGCCCGATCAGATTCAAGTGTCAGCTGTTGTGTCCGCCGATGGTTTTGTTTCGTTTCCATACATTGGTATGGTCAAAGTAAAAAATTTGACCTTAACTGAAATTCAAAAAAATATTCAATCGCGTTTGGCCGACGGATACATGAAATATCCGATTGTTTCGGTCATCCTTAAAGAATCGCACAGCCGTAAATTTTTTGTTTATGGTGAAGTCAATAAACCGGGGACGTATCCGTTGGAAGAAAACACGACTGTTTTAAGGGCAATATCCATGGCCGGAGGGTTCACTAAATATGGAAATTCAAGCCGGGTTAAAGTCCTTCGCCCGCGTAAACATAAGGCCGGCTATGAGCAGGTCAAAGTCAACATTTCCGATGTCATGAATGGCAACTCTGATGAAGATCTTTTGCTTAATTCCGGTGACATCGTGGTGGTTTCGGAAGGAATTTTTTAGGAGATGATTGAAAGAATTTTTAAACGCGGATTTTCACGAATCTAACACGAATACTCGCGAATTAACCGCCGAAATTATTCGCGAAAATTCGTGTGCAATTTGTGAGTATTCGCGTTCAAAAGTTTTTTAACTTAAAATTTTAAAAGAAAGACTTCTTAAAAAAATTATGGAACCTGAATTCTCAGCGCAAAAAAGCACCTTACGTGATAGTTTTCGTGTGATTTTCCGTCAGTGGTTTACGATTTTTGTAACGATTGTAGTTGTCGTGGCGACGGTTTATATTGGCTTGCAAATGCAAACCCCCGTTTACACCGCGCAAGTGAAGATGCTTATTTCCGGCAAACGGGAAGTGCAGGCGCTATATTACAAAGATTTGGCGCAGGCGACTCCGGAGGTCGGTTTGAGTCAAAGTGAAATAGTGAAATCTTTACCCGTTCTTGAACAAGTCGTTGAGGCCTTGGAACTTTACAAAAGACCTCTGGATTACGAAAAAAAATTCGCGACCAAAGTCCGCGATATGGTGATTGACCGCGACCTTCAAAAGATGCAAAAGAACTTTAAGAAGTTCACTCCCGACGTCAAAGAAGCGCTTTTGATCCGCCGGGCCGTGGAAGAGTTGCGTAAGAATATAGAAGTTCAGCCGATCCGCGACACGAATTTGTTCATCATCCGGGTCAGCGATTATGATCCCATTAAAGCCGCGATCCTGGCGAATGTTGTCAGCCGCGCTTATGTCATTTTTGATTTGCAGCAGCAGGTGGCTGAAATGGAATTGAAATACGGCGAAAAACATCCGGTCATACAGCAGTTAAAAGATAACATCGCCATGATGCAGGAAAATTTAACCGGAACTCCGCTTAGAAACAGTGTCGAAGCCATGGGACCGGCGAGTGTTAAAATCATTGAACAAGCGATTCCGCCCTTAGGTCCAGATAAGTCGAACAAATCAATTATTATGATTGTAGCGTTTTTTTTAAGTCTTTCGCTCGCACTTTTGCTGGCTTATCTATTTGAATTTTTTGACCACACACTGCGTTCGCCTAATGATATCGAGCAGGTTATTAAAACGCGTTTCCTTGGATCTATCCCCAGAAAAGGATTGACGGGGAATGTGCTTTTGGCCCGTGGTCCGTCAAGAGGAGCGTATGTGCGTTCGATTCATAATCTAGGCGATCAGTTAAGGGTTAATATTCGAAGCGGTGATGTGAAAACTATTTTGGTTACATCAAGTCAACCCAAAGAAGGGGTGTCAACGGTTGTGTCCAATTTGTCGTATTATTGGTCGCATTATGCGCATCTGCGGGTGCTTTTGATTGATGCCAATGTTCGAAAACCCGAGTTGCATACGCTTTTTAAAACTGAACGTATTCCCGGTTTAATGGAAGTCTTGGAAGGAAAAATATCTTTCCCGGCAGCGCTTAGGAATATCAGCCCTAATTTGGACCTTTTGTCCGCCGGAGAATCAAATTTTAATGCCACAGCCCTGCTTGACTCGAGCCGTTTTAATAATTTATTGAAAGAAGCCAAACAGCATTACCAAGTTATTCTAATTGATTCGGCTAATTTGAAATTGTTTAAAGATGCCCTCATAATCGCCTCGTTTGTCGATGGGGTGATTTTTGTCGTTAGCGAAGGCCGCACGCGCCGCTATGAAATGGAACACATGATCACGCCGTTTAGAATAAGTCATGTCAACATGATTGGCGCTATCCTTAATAAACGGATGTTTTCTATCCCGAAATTTATTTACGATCGTATTTGATTCGATTTTCTCGAGGGCAAAAATTTTCAAGACCGTAAACTTCAGTTTACGTTGACTTTGTCTTTGGGCATGAATTTATATTTGAAGGAGTTAGGAATGACTTTGTATTTTTGCTTCAAGAGCCGCCAGGCGTTCATGGATATCCAAAGCGAGTTTAAAGTCTTCGCGGATGACTTGTATCTGTTTTTCAAGAGAATCAATCCGGTTATCAAGACGGCGGATCTCGGAGCGGAATTCTTCACGGAAGCTATTGAATTTATCATCCAATCGGTGAATCTCCGATTGAATCGTACGGAATTCAGGCAGGATAAGATCTTGAATAATTTGTTTGATGTCAGCCATGCTGTGGGCCTTTCGCGTTTGTCGCTGGGAGTGAGGTTTATATTTAGGGGAGGATGGGTACATAAGATAGTGCAAAATTAACATGATTATTTTATAAAGTCAAGCCGCATTATTGTCATTAGGCTAAAAGAATATCCTTAAATAAGGAAGGATGGCTGCTTATGTAACAATCAAAAATACATTTTCAAATTTTTGCGACCAGCGGTCATATCTTTTAGGCTCCAGGCTGAGGGCCATTTTCATAAAAGCTGAGAATTTCCGGTTACTGACCTTTTCTCTCCCAAAGATAAGGTTGTTCTATCATTCTCAAGGAAAAAAGGCCTAGTATTAGACTTTTGCAATGCAAAAGTCAGTAATCGATGAATGGAGTCAGTAAAAATTTGTTTAGCTAAAAGAAGGATGAAATACTTAGGAGGCTATTTGTAATGAAGAAATATATCATCATAATCGGAATTTTGCTCACTTTTACGGGGAAAGTTTTGGCCGCAACCTATTTTGTTGACGTGCAAGGCGATGACCATAATTCAGGCAACCTCGATGCACCTTTTGCCACAATTCAAAAGGGCGTCGATAATGCCACAGATCCCGGCGATCGGGTGTGTGTTGGCAATGGAATTTATTATCAGACAGTCAAGATTTATAAAAACAGCGGGACTAAGAATCAACCTATCGACATAAGAAATTGTGACGGAGGCCAGGTCAGTATTGAACCGTCAGAAAGAATTGTATCTTGGGAGAGGATTGGCAGCAGGCTTTATGAATCCAACCAGTTTAAAACCTCCTTGTTCGGCTTTTTCTGGAAAAATCAAGTTTGGATGGGATTGCCGACAGATTGTGGGGCGCTCAATTCCGACGGCAAATGGTGCGTGACGGGAGATCATCGTATCAGGCTTTATTCAAACTCATCACCGAACGATGCACCGTTCTGGATTGTGGGCGATGACATTGTTGGCGTTGATATCCGCAATGTGCACGATATTCTGATCGAAGGTATTTCTGTCAAATGGTCAGTTTTAGGTTATCAGATTGGTTCAAGCTATGCCAATCCTTTAGGCACCACAACCAATATTACCGTCGAAAATGCCGAAGTGGCTTATGCTGGTTCGCGTGGTATTCGTGTCGTCGGAAGCAATAAATATCCAACATCATATATAACATTAGATACCATGACGGTCCACGGATCACGTGATCCCGGCGGTCAGAACGGCCACTGCATTAAGTTTGATAGCAATGAAAAAGGTTACCACAATAGTCATGTGCTTGTCCGCAATTCCACGATCTATGACTGCTGGTACCACGGCATTCAATGCAGCAACGGATGGAGGGATGCGGAATTCGCCAATAACGTGATCTATGACGTTTCACAACGAGGGTCAGGAGCAGCGGCCGCCATTCGCTGCGGTACAACGATCAATTGTTCAATTCATGACAATACTCTTTACGGCGGGTCTCATCCATATGGCTCTGGGATTTATCTTCAAGAAAATCCCTCACAAGTGCGCGTATACCGGAACAAAATTTCCGGTTTTGATTGGCACGGAATTTATGTTTTTAATACTGAAGGCGGCGATGGCATTAACGACGCCCAGATCTATAACAATTTGATCTATGACAACAAAACAACAGGCATTAAAATAGAAGCCAGCAAAGACCTCAAGATTTATAATAATATGATTGATAACAACGGAACCAATCCGCACGGCCTAGGCATAGGCTTGGATTTGGCCACGTCTAAAGTGAAAGGGGTTGATCTAAAAAACAGCATTATTGCCTCTGACAAATCATTAGGCATGCATGTCGCTGACGGCGCATCGGTCATGGACAGTTATAACGTTTGGTTTCGGGGTGATTCTTCCGACGTAATTCAGTACCAAGGAAAGAATTATCGTTTACAGGAATATCAATCCTTGACCGGAAAAGGGACCAATTCGGTACAACAAAATCCGCAATTTATCAACGTCTCCAAATGCAATTTCCGCTTAAAGACCCGTTCTATTGCGCTTAACCATGGCATGGATTTGTCAGAATATTTTGTGGATGATTTTTCGAAAGCAGGAAGAAAGAAACCATGGGCGATTGGGGCCTATGGGCAATGAGATAGCGCGGATCAACGTGGATTGCACAGATTCTCGTAAATATCCGTCGGAAATCCGCGAGAATCTGTCAAGTTCAAATTAGGGAGTATGGGATGATTGCCGTTAGTTTTTAGTAACGCGTAGCGATTGCGTTAAATCGACGTTAATAGAATGAACAGAGTCAAGCGTATCTTCTTCTGTGTGCTGTTTTATGGTTTCGCGCGGTGGCTTCCAGCTTCGCATATGCCTGCAGGTAAAATATGTAGACGTTTTCGAGGCTGGATTTGCCGGCATCTTTTTTTGTTTTGCGGAAAGGATGTCAACATTGAACGCAACGCTGCTTTTCATTCGGGAAGATGTGTTTCGATCGGTGATTATTCCGGAATCGGCGAAAACGCCTATATTAGAGGAAGCGTCAAAATTGGTTCTCATGTCATGATGGGTATCGACGTGCTTATCATTAATCAAAATCATTGTTTTGAGAGGACGGATGTTCCGATGTGCCAGCAGGGATTACAGTCGGAACAGCCGGTTGAGATTGAAGATGATGTTTGGGTTGGAGATCGGGTTGTTATTTTGCCCGGCGTTAAAATCGGCCGCGGCGCTATTCTCGGCGCTGGATCGGTTGTCGCCAAAGATGTCCCGTCGTGGGCGATTGTCGGCGGAAACCCGGCTAAGGTTTTGAAGTTTAGGAAGGAATAAATTGCCATGGAAGAATTGATAGTCACTTATCAACCGGATAATTCTTTACGTAAAGGATATCTTTCCATTTTTAAAGAAATATGCCAAGAAATATATCAAAACCGCTGGTTGACTTTACAGTTATTTAAACGGGATTTTTCAGCGACGTATAAACAATCCTTAATGGGTTTTTTATGGGCTTTTATTATTCCCATTCTTAGCATTGGAACTTTTGTTATTTTAAATCGTTCCGGTATCTTTAAAATGGGGACAATCGATGTTCCTTATCCTATCTTCGCTGTAATAAGCATGGCATTTTGGCAGTTATTTTCAGCTGGTTTGGTGGCCGCCTCCCAAGTCCTAGTTATCGCTGGTCCCATGATTACAAAAATAAATTTTTCTAAAAAATCCCTGGTGATTGCGTCGATTGGACAAGCCATGGTTTCATTTCTTATCCAGATGCTGTTGTTGATAGGATTATTTTTCTATTTCCATATGATGCCGCATATTCAGGCTGTTTTTATATTAATCGTTATTATTCCAATTATTTTATTAACGCTTGGGCTTGGATTTATTTTGTCATTAATTAATAGTGTGATGCGCGATGTTAGTAATATTTTGCCGATGTTTTTGACATTTTTTATGTTTCTAACGCCAATTTTATATACAAAACCTCAAACTGGATTGCTGATGAAAATTACCGAATACAATCCGCTTTATTATTTTGTTTTAACTGCCAGAGATTTGTTCTTAAAGGGTCAGATTACCGAACCAGTAGGTTTTTTATTGTCATCTTTGGCGGCGTTATTAATCTTTATTGTTTGTTTATTCTTTTTTCATTTAACCGAAAACCGGATAACGGAAATACTGTAATTTTTAAAGAGAACTAAAAATGACCGAACAAATCGAAAGTTTACCTTTAGATCAGTCGTACACGATTCAAAAATCATTAATAAGTAAGCCTTCTATTCAAGATACAGTGATCTGTGTTGAAAATGTTTCTAAAAAATATTGTAAATCTTTAAGGCGATCGATGTTTTACGGAATGCTAGACATTAGCCGGAATGTTATTGGGATTCCTTCGGGATGTGCTTTTCTTAGAAAAAATGAATTCTGGGCCGTTGACAATGTTTCCTTTGAAGTAAAACGCGGTGAAACATTAGGCTTGATAGGCGCTAATGGTTCCGGCAAAACAACTCTTTTGAAAATGTTGAATGGTATTTTTTGGCCAGATAAAGGAAAGGTCACTATTAAAGGAAGAGTTGGTGCTTTGATTGCCGTAGGTGCTGGATTTCATCCTATGTTAAGTGGTCGCGATAATATTTATGTTAATGGCGCAATTTTAGGCATGTCCAAAAGTGAAATCGATAAAAAGTTCGATGCTATCGTTGATTTTGCTGATATTGGTGATTTTCTTGATACACCGGTCAAACATTATTCTAGCGGTATGTTTGTTCGGTTAGGTTTTGCGGTTGCCGTTTTCTGTGAACCAGATATTCTGCTTATCGACGAGGTTCTGGCTGTTGGCGATGAAGGATTTCAAATCAAATGTGTTAATAAGATTGGGGAATTAAGAAAAAAAGGAACAGCGACTATTTTGGTATCACACAATATGCATTCAATATCTACATTTGCTTCAAGAGTTGTGCTTATGCAGCATGGAAAATGCAGGTATTTCAACTCAGCTGCGGAAGGTACACAAGCGTACTTAGATCTTTTTCGTGAGACTAAAGAAGAAGGCGTTGAGAAGCTTTGCAGTGGCACTGATAAAATTCATTTTGCAGGATTAACTGTAAATAAAAGTATTTTAACCCCTGGGGATTCATTTTCTTTATCCATTATGTATGAATCATTCGAAGAATATTGGGATGTGGATATTGACTTAACAATTGAGTGCCGAGGTGATGCCAAAACTTACTTTCAGGCGACTAACAAGGCTTTTGAGAAGAATATTAATTTAAAAAGTGGAAAGAATGAATTTAGTATAACTATCAAAGATATACGGCTGAATAATTCGAAAGCAAATATTGTTATTGCGATATGGAAGAAGGACAGAACGCAGGTTTTGTTATGGTGGAAGATTCCGGTTGAATTTCTTGGGATTGAATACGCAACAGGTAAAAGTTTTTTTAACGTTGATTATAATTTTAGATAAAGAATATTTCTTAAAAAGGTTAAATAATATGGAAAAATTAGTCTATACAAAAAGATTTTTTCTCAATGAAAAAGATACTTCATTAAAGTCCGCAAAAGTAATTGTTCCTTGGCTCAAAGAATTGGTTAACCCTAAATCCGTTGTTGATTTGGGCTGCGGAATTGGAACATTTCTATGTGTATTTAAGGAACTTGGGATTTCAGATTGCCTCGGAATTGATGGTGATTATGTGGACAGGTCACTATTATCCATCCCTAAAGAAAAATTTAAAGCCGCTGATCTTAAGAAACCATTAACGCTAACCCGTGAATTTGATCTCGCCATGTCTCTTGAAGTCGGCGAGCATCTTCCCCAGCAGAGCGCGGCGACTTTGGTCGAATCTTTGGTCAACTGCGCTCCGGTTGTCATGTTTTCCGCTGCCATTCCTTTTCAAGGCGGAACGGAACACCTGAATGAACAATGGCCGGAATTCTGGGTTGAACTGTTCGCCAAATATGATTACACGGTTGTCGATTGTATCCGGCCCAAAGTTTGGCGCAACGAGAATGTCGCGTGCTGGTACGCACAAAACACGCTTTTATTCGTCGAGAAAACGAAATTAAAGAATTATCCCAAGTTAGCCGAAGAACAGAAATACACCGATATAAATCAGATCGCGCAGGTTCATCCGCAGATTTATTTGGGTTCTTTGTTGCATCAACGGCAGACATTAGTTCAAACATTAGTCCCCAAAAATTTTCCGGCGCGTTATTTGGTTGAAGGTTTAAAAGAACGGGTGAGCGGCGCGATTAAAAAGCGGCTTTCATTCAATGGGAAGTCAAATGGGAAAAAAATTTAATGTGAGATGTTAAGAGATTATTAAACGCGAAAATTCGCGTTTACAAGAATCTTAATTTGTAACGGAGGATCAGTTTAATGACGTCACATCTTCCAAAAGTCAGTATCATCATGGCGGTTTATAACGGCGAACGGTTTATCCGTGATGCCGTCGACAGTATTTTAGGGCAGAATTTTAAGGATTTTGAATTTATCGTTGTCAACGATGCTTCCAAAGATAAAACCGTTGAGATTCTCAAAAGCTATTCGGACCCGCGGCTAAAAATTATTTCAAATGAAACCAACCTCGGCCAAACGAAATCGCTCAACAAAGGTTTGTTCCAGGCCAAAGGCGAATATATTGCCCGTATCGACGACGATGATGTCGCGTTGCCGGATCAGTTAGCTAAGCAGGTAACTTTTTTAAACGAGCATCCGGATGTCGGTATGACGGCGTGTTATATCGATATCCATGATGAGGGTGACAGCCGTGTGCGGGTTTGGAAGTCTGACCGCGATAATATTTTACCTGAAGATATTTTTTTTACCTTATTTTTTGAAAACTGCATCGCACATTCTTCAATCATGGCCCGTCGGGAGATTCTCTGGAAACTTGGCGGCTACAATGAATCGTTTCGCGATTCGCAGGACTACGAATTATGGAACCGCTTGGCCAAGGTCACGAAGATTCAAAAAATCCCGAAGGTGTTATTAATTCGAAAAGAACACGGCCGCAATAAAGACCCCAAGATTGCCGCACTATATCTTAAAGTCCAAAACGATATCTACCTCAACAACATTCAAAAAATCCACGACCAAACCCTTGAACCGTTTGATTTGCTTGCGATTCATCCGTACGTTGCTGGCAAACTGATCTACGACGGAAATTTCCTGTATGCCCTGACCCAATTGTCTAAACTGCACACGGAAATTATTAAATCAGCTCCAAGTTTTCTCAACCGCGAACTTTTGGAACGCAAGGCGCAGAGCCAGATCCAAAATCTGCTTACCTACACCAACCGCCGCGTCAAAATCAATACGATCGCCAATTCATTTTTGCTGACGGAAAACGTTATTCTGACCAAGCCGCAGAGATTTGAGATTTGGAAAAAGTATCTCAAGATGTCCTTTGATATGGGATTTGTCTTTGGCGTTTTTGCGTTTGTTTTTGCCGTCGGGCTCGTCATCTGGAAGATCGCCAGACTCATTATCAAAAAGTCGCGTTTGGGTTTTCTGTATTCAATTGAATATCTCCGTTTCTGTTTGAAGTCCCAAAAAGCTTTCCTAAACCACAAGCCCAGGAAGAATATTTTATTTGTGATGCCTTACATGGTGGCCGGCGGCGCCGAAAGAGTGACGTTAAATATTGCGGATTGTTTGAATCGTAAGGAATTTTCCTTGAATTTGTTGACGAGTAATTTGGCCGTACATTCGTGGCATAAAAAATTCGCCGAGAAGTTCGATAACATTATTGTTCCTTACCGCTGGATGGTGGTTGAATCGATTTTTAAAAAGTACCTTTATAAGATGATCAAGGTGTTAAATATCGATGTGATTTTTGTTTCGAATTCTTCCTTAATGTACAAATATCTTCCGGAAATCCGTTCGAAGTTTCCCGGCGTCAAGATTATTGACTTGATGCATGCCCAGCAAAGTTTTGGGGCCTTGGAAAAAAACGATTGGGCGGCGCCCTATATTGATCGGCGGATATGTATCAGCCAACTGCTTAGGGATTTTATTGTGCAACGGGCGAAAGATTATGAAACTCCCGAATATGAGGGGAAGGTAAAAGTCATTTATAACGGCATTGTCATTCCGGAGTTGGCCAACCGGAATTTTAAATCTCAACACCATATTTCAAACGAAGTTCAAGTTGTTTCTTTTATAGGCCGTTTTTCCGGTGAGAAAGACCCTTTATTATTTGTCGCCGTTGCCCAAGAATTCGCCAAGCAGTTTCCTCAGCAGAAAATTAAATTCGTTATGGCTGGTGATGGGCCGATGACGCAGGAGGTCAAAAGAAAAATTGCCGAGAGCGCAATGGCCGAGCACTTTATTTTGCCGGGCGTGATTGAAGAACCTGCTGAATTGCTGGCGGACAGCGATTTGCTGTTGGTTGTGTCGAAGTCGGAAGGCATTCCACTGGTCATTTTAGAAGCGATGGCCATGAATGTTCCTGTCATCAGCACCAGGGTCGGCGCTATTCATGAAGTTGTTGAAAATAACGTAAACGGCATTTTGATCGACCGTGATCAACATTGTGTTTCGAATTTTGTCACGCAAATGAACCGCCTGCTTAATAGTCCGGAAACAGTGCAGCAGTTTGTTCAAAAGGCGAGAAAACAAGTCTTGCTCAATTATTCGCTGGAAAGTATGCACAGGCAGTATCAAAAACTTTTTAAAGAAATCATCAATCCCGTTCGGTCTACCGTCAGGGTCAAAAAAATAGTTAATAAAGAAAATAGCTTTGTACGCCGCTAAGTCGCGCTCTTGCCGGAATTTTTTTATATTGGAAATTAAAGTGATCTACAAATTTTTACAGAAACTAGGTCTTATCATGAAGCAGCCCGTCGTCAGCATCATTATGTCTGTTTACAATGGCGAGGCGTTTTTAGCCGGCGCCATCGAGAGTATTTTGTGTCAGACATATCGGGATTTTGAATTCATCATGATTGATGACTGCTCTCAGGATAAAACCGAGAAGATTATAAAAAGCTATGGCGATAAGCGGATTATGTATGTGCATAATGAAAAGAATTTGGGACTGCCGGCCAGTCTCAATAAAGGGTTGTTTTTATCTCACGGACGTTACATCGCGCGCCAGGATCACGATGATGTTTCCGTTCCGCAGCGTTTAGAGAAAGAAGTCGCTTTTTTAGAAGAACATCCGGATATTGCGCTCGTCGGTTCGCATTCGAAATTAATCGACCAAGCGGGACATGTGTTTTCAATGTTATGTCCGCCGACGCAAGATAAAGTGATCAAGGAACGCCTTAAGGAACACAATTCCTTTTGCCATGGTTCAGTTCTCTTCAGGAAGGAAGTTATTAAAAAAGTCGGCGCTTACAGAGAAAAAGCGAAATACATTGAAGATTACGACCTGTGGCTCAGAATTGCCGAGCATTATAACTTAGCGAATATTGATATGCCTTTGTATCTTTTGAGGCGGACAATTTCATCGTTGTCAACGAGAAATTTAGTAACACAGAATTATTATCATCTTTTGATCCGTGAGCTGTCCCGCGAAAGACGCGAGCGAGGCCATGATAGTTTAGACGAATTGGACTTAAGCGATATTGGGGGTGTGTTAACTAAGAAATATGGTCTTTCACTCAAGGCCATCAATAAATTTCAGGCCCGGCACATTTTTTATTTTTATCTCGAGGCTTTAAAGGCCAAGAGGATGAAAGAAGCCCTAAGTTATTGGTGGCGGGCTTTTAAAATTTGTCCGGAATTAAACCAGATTAAATCATTAGTTAAAAATGTTTTA
Organism: uncultured Planctomycetales bacterium; assembly: GCA_964612665.1. Classification (GTDB taxonomy): domain Bacteria; phylum Omnitrophota; class Gorgyraeia; order Zapsychrales; family JAHFFX01; genus CAZTCI01. Next base: position 79,131 of record CAZTCI010000005.1, read on the forward strand.
TTGCGGGTGCCGGTTCGTTGAAACAATAATGCGCCTCCATTCGAGATGACGGTGAATTCACCTTTAATCAGTGTTGTAGTTCCAACATATAACCACAGCCGGTATATAAAGCGGGCTTTAAAAAGTATATGGGACCAGGCCTATCAAAATTATGAAATTATCGTCGTGGATGATGGGTCGACTGATAATACAAAGGAAATTCTCAAAGATTGCTTAGATAAAATAAAGTATGTTGACAAAACCAACGGAGGTTTGTCTTCAGCGCGTAATGTCGGGTTGACGCATGTCACCGGCGATTTTATCCAGTTTTTAGACGCGGATGACAGCATTACGGTTAATAAGTTTGATTGTCAGTTAAAACTTTTCGCGCGCAATCCTGAGATGAAAATCTTGGCATCAAGGATAAAGTTTTTAGATGCACAAGGGCGGTTTTTATCTAACCAGCCTGCTTATAGACAAAAGACATTCGCAGTGACTGAACTCATCATGGGAAATCCTTTTGCCGTTCACGCGCTGCTTTTCCGTCGGGAATGTTTTTTAGCGCCAGAACGGTTTGATGAGCAGTTGCGCAGCTCGGAAGATTGGGACATGTGGTTACGTTTATCAACGCGCTATCAGTTTCATGCACATAATGATCTGTTGGCCAATTATTTTCGCGGTTCTGACACGATGCGCCAGAATGCTTCAAGAATGTGTCACCATCATTTTAAGGTTTTAAAAAAATCGTTTCACGCGCTAAACCTGGATAAAACAAAACGTCATGAAACTTACGCCAGAGGCTGGCTCAAATGCGCGGCTGGTTTTTACAGCAACAACGAACCGCGGCGGGGCCGCCGCTGTTTTAGAAACGCTCTTAAAATTTACCCTGAGTTTTTAACCGACATCAATATTTTTCTACAATTTGAGAAATTTTTTAAATCATTAGGTTTTACGAACTTTATCCAAGGCTGGGATTCCACCGATAGGATTGAGCAGGAATTAACGCTGACTTTACAGTCGTTTTTCAAAGAATGCTCGGCCAAGAAAATTTTAGCCATAAAAAGAATGTCGCTAGCCGCCATGTATGCGGCTTTGGCTTTTCAGAGAATAAGAAAAGGAGAGTTTTCTAAAGGATTCGGCCATGCGGTGCAAGGCCTTAAGAATCAATGTCTCAAGTTTGCGCATGGTTTTATGATCTGTGTCTTAAAATGGATAAAAGCTGATTTAGTTAAGAAATAACTTTTATCACAAGAAAAATTCCCTAGGAAATCTAATTCAATCTGAAGTCTTGCTCGAAGTATTTGAGCTTTATATAGTCATGAATATTTTAATGGTGGTTAAACTATTTCCCCCACAATACGCCGGGGCGAGCGTTCAAGGGATTTATCTTTCAAGAGAGCTAATCCGAAAAGGAGTGAAGGTCGATTTTTTAACGAATAATTTTTCAGATAAAAGCCGTGTTGACATCATGGAGGGCATGCAGATTTACCGTGTGTCAACATACAGCGAGTCTCCCCGCTGGTACAAGTTAAGAGAAGCCATTTATCTTTTGAAAACGGCATGGTTTATTCTAACGCATGCACAGTATGATGTTATTTTCGTTTATAGCGTGGTTGGTTTTGATGCCTTTTTATTTCCGTTATGTAAATTCTTTAAGCGCCGGACAATTTTAAGGCTAACCCTCGCGGAAAATGATGATCCGTTGACACTCAAGAAACGCAAATTAGGTTTTTTGTATTTTCCATCTATTGCTTGTGCCGATAAGATTGTGGCTATTTCAACCCGGCTTTTTAATATGTCGCTAGAAGCCGGTGTAAAAAGAGAAAAGCTTGAATATGTCCCTAATGGCGTCGATACTTCACGGTTCTTCTTATCAGATTTATCGCAGCGCCGTAGTATTAAAAAGAAATTAGGATATGAAAATTATGACAAAATATTTTTAGCTGTAGGCCAAATTGAAGCGCGTAAAGGATATGACTTTTTAGTTGAGGCGTGGCGGTATATTGATGCTCAAATTCCCAGCGCAATTCTTTTGATTGCTGGTCCTTTGAATAATGAAAAAAATCCGTTTTATAGACAATTGGTTGAGAGGATAATTGAATTAAAATTAAACAATATTAAATTCTTAGGGTTGAAGGACAATGTTCAGGACTTTTTAAAAATCACAGACTGCTTTTTACACGGTGCTGTTATGGAAGGACTGGCGAACGTTTTACTGGAAGCCGGCTTTTCAGGAGTGCCGTTTGTCTGCCGGAAAATTGAAGGTATTACATCAGACATCATTCTTAATTCGAATATCGGCCGGGAATGTGATTCTGATTCGCCTAAAGAATTTGCTTCGCATGTCATGACACTTTTAAAGGAACACAACGAAAAGCAAACGCGTGCTGATATTGACCTCTTACAGCGGAAATTTGACATAAAATTAGTTGCCGCCCATTATCTCGAGGTTTTTAACAAGCTTCATGTTAATGGAAAGGTTCCCTGATATTAAGAGGTATTATTAAAGGCAGATCTTTTAAATGTATACTGACCATTGCAAATAATTCCTTTTAGCTTTGGAAGCCCTAATTTTTTTTTAGAATGGAAGCTATGAATATTTTGATGGTCGTTAGAGTTTTTCCACCTCGCTACGCCGGTGCCGCTGTGCAAGCGATTTATCTTTCTAAAGAACTGACAAGGAGAGGACTAAAGGTGGATTTTTTAACGGATAACTTTGCCGATAAGAATACCGTCGAGATCTTGGATGGTATGAAGGTTCATAAGATCAGCACTTGTAAGGATGCGCCGGCTTTGCATAAAATAAAAGAAGCGATTTATTTTCTTAAGAGTGCAAAATTCATTTTGGGCCGTCCACAGTACGATATCATTTTCTTTCATAGCATTGTGGGTTTTGATACCTTTTTGTTTCCATTATGTAAGCTCTTTCGCCGTCGGTCAATCCTTGAACTTACGCTGGTCAACAATGACGATCCATTGGCTTTAAAGAAGCGGAGGTTGGGTTGTTTGTTTTTACCTGCGGTTAAATGTACAGATAAGATAATCGCTATTTCGACGCGTCTTTTTAATCTTTCTTTACAAGCTGATGTTGATGAAAGTCAGTTAGAACAAATCCCCGTGGGCGTGGATACTTCTAAGTTTTTTTATCCAACATCACAAGAGCGTCAGGAATTGAAAAGGAAGTTAGGCTATGAAAAATATTCCAAAATCTTTCTAGCCGTAGGTCAAATTGAACCGCGTAAGGGTTTTGATTTTCTTATGCAAGCCTGGCTGTATATTTCTGAACGAATTCCTAATGCTGTTTTATTGATCGCCGGACCGAGAAACGATGATTCAAATCATTTTTATCTGAAACTTAAACAAACTATCGCTCAGTTCAAATTAGACAATGTCAAATTTTTGGGTATGGTTCAGAATATTCAAGATTTTTTAAAGATTACCGATTGCTTTCTGCATTGCGCGGTCATGGAGGGATTGCCGAACGTTCTTTTGGAAGCTGGGTGTTCTGGAGTTCCGATTGTCTGCCGTAAAATTGAACATATTACTTCCGACATTATTTTGAATCAGAATATGGGCCGCGAATGCGATTCAAATTCGCCTAAGGAATTTGCTGACCAAGTCTTCAATCTTTTAAAAGAACGCAACGAAAAGCAAGTCAACGCTGACATTGATCTTTTTCGACGGAAGTTCGATATAAAAGTTGTGGCCGACCGGTATTTAGATGTATTCAACAAACTTCATTCTCAAAAAGCGGTTTGAGAGGCAGAAAATTATATAAGCATCATGGAAAAAATTAAAATCCTTCATCTTATTACGACGCTAAACCTAGGCGGAGCAGAGATGAACCTGCTTAATATTATTGAGGCGCTAGACCAAAAGTATTTTGAAGTTCATATTGCCTATTCAGGCGCTGGCGAGTTAGAAGAGTCATTGCAGCAAAAAAAGATTGCCTTATTTAAGTTTGCTGAGCACCGTCATAAAATTAAAAGCTGGGCGTCGGTGGGCACCATTGGACGCTTGTGTCAGTATATTTTAAGTCACAAGATTAATATTGTTCACACGCATAGTTTTAATACGCATGTTTGGGGAAGTCTGGCGGCCAAAGTGACCGGCGCCAAAGTTGTCGAACATGTGCATGATCCGCGTTATGAAGCTAAAGAATTTCTACAAGAACGCGGCTTGCCATTGACAAATCAATTTAATCAGGCGCTATGGTTTGGTAAATTATCCGACGCTATTATTGTTTTAACTGAAAATAACCGAAGTTACTTACTGAACAACCGGATTGCCGCTCTTAGCAAGATCAGAATGTTTTTAAACGGAATTCCGCTCAATCGTTCACCTTTAGCTAACAAAGATGATCTTTTAAAACGATTTACGGTTCCTGAAAACAGTAAAATTATTCTGACGGCCATGCGGCTTTCGGAAGAAAAAAACGCAGGTTTTATTTTGGAAATTGCCCGGCGCATAGAGGATAAGCAAACTTTCTTTTTGGTTGCCGGCGACGGTCCGCAAAAAGAAGAGTTAGAAAAAAGGGCAGTTCAATTGAATTTGCAGGACAAAATTAAATTTATCGGCTTTTATCCGCATGTCCGCGATTTGTTGGGATTGAGCCACGTCTTTATTCTTCCGACGTTGCGTGAACTCCATTCGCTGAGCATGACGGAAGCGATGAGCATGAACGTGCCGGTTTTAGTGTCTCAAAATACTGGATGCAACGACAGCTTCATCACGCATGCTGAAAATGGATTTGTTTTAGATCCGCGAAATCCTAAGCCTTGGGCGTTAACCATTAAAAAATTACTCGAGGACGAAATGTTACGCCAGCGCGTCGGTCAAGCCGGCCGGAAATTAGCGGAAAGGGAATGTGATATTACAAAGACGGTTAAGAAGATTGAGGAATTGTATATTGAATTGATTCATAAATAGGTTTTGGGTATTAGGTTTTAGGTGTCAGAGTTCCAGTCTAAGACCTAAAACCCAACACCTGCCACCTTAAAAAAAGGAGCTACCTTGAATTTTTCCTTCACCAGATTCGCCATTACAATCGCCGCCGCCGTGTTTCTCGGGCTTTTAACCGTTTACGCCCCGTCGCTGCGTTACGCTGGCGGATTGATGTTGCTGCTTTTTTTAATTGGAATTTTTGTAACGAATCTCTCGGTCTTTATGTTTGGGCTGCTTTTTCTGCGTCCAGCGATCGATAATTTTTTAACTTCAATCCGTTTTGCATTTGGTGGATTAAATTTAGGATTTGGCGGCGGTGTTTCACTGGCGATCAGTTTGGGCGCATTTTTTTACGCCTTGACTTGTCCTAAAAGTTACCGCATCGGCCTGCCAGTTGTCATTATTTATGGAGCGTTTTGTTTTTTTAGTATTTTTGGATTTATGATGGCCACGGAAAAAGGAGAAGCGGTCAAGGTTTTACTGCGTTCGTTTTCGATTCTATCGATTTTAATTCTTATGGTCTGTCATATCACCTCTTCTAAGGACGCCCATTTTATCGTCAAGTCCATGGTTTATTCACCATGGATTCCGATTGCTATTGGTGCTTATACAAGATTTAAATCCGGAGGAGGGCGTTTTGCGGCGACATTTTCTCATCCCAATATTTTGGCCTTTTTTATTTTGATCATTATGGGTTGCTTGATTTTTAGACTCGATCAAGAAGGCGGGTTTAGAAAGATTTCATTCAAACGTCTTGTCGTCTTGATTTTATTGAGCGTCATTTTGGTTTTGACTGAAACTCGAAGCGGGTGGGCCGCCTTTCTTTTAATGGTGATTATCTATGCCTTTGTGTTTAACCGTCGGCTGATTGTTCCTATGGTCATTCTTATGGCTATTCTTTTTTCCACACCGTTGGTCCGCAACAAAATCGATAATATTTTCCGTAAAACAGGAAGCGAGGTCAGCATTAACGACCAGAGTTCGCTGGGCTGGCGCTTTACAGCCTGGCGGGATTTATGGAATGCGGGACAGGATAATCCGATCTTGGGACACGGGATTAACGCGTCTTATGGAATCGTCAAAGAACATTTGGGGGCGCACAATGATTATTTACGTTATTTCGTCGAGCAAGGATTGATCGGCTTAATCACTTACTTTGCGCCGTTTTTTTATGTTTTATTCCACAGTATTTCAAATGTCAGGCGCTTTCCCCGGGGCTCAATGCTGGAAGGCCTCGCCGGGCTTTTTATTTGTTTTATTCCTGCGTTTCTTTTGATGAGTATGACGGAAAATTTGGCCAGCTATGTCATTGTGCAGTGGTATTTCTGGGCGCTGGTGGGAATTTATTTTGCGTTAATTCAAACGGAGAAAGAAAAAGAATTTAATAACGCATTGGCGTTTGGGATTTGAGTTTAGTAGCGAGCAGAAAGTGGAGAGTCAGCGTCCCTACACTTGATGACAAAAATGACAAAGGAGCATGATGGAAACATTTACGACTCAAACAACAAAGCTGGCCGGCGAATGCATCGTTTGTTTCGCCGGTGAAGATTGGTGGTACCACAATCCGCATTCCAACCTCCACATCATGAAATCTTTGGCCAAAGATAACCGGATTTTGTTTGTGAACTCAATCGGCATCCGGATGCCCAGCTTAATGAAAGACCGTTTTGCCGCAAAGAAAATTGCCGGAAAAATTAAAAGCCTTCTACGCTATCTTAAAAAAGCCGAACCAAACATTTATGTTTTGACGCCCATTGCTTTGCCGATTTTTTCAAAAGGGAAACGTTTAATCAATCGTATTAACTGTGTTTTGATGGTGGCGCAATTAAGATGCGTTCTCTGGGCGCTTAAATTTAAGAAGCCTATTCTATGGGTGACTTTGCCATCGGTAAGAGACACGGTTTTTGCTTTAAGAAAACATTCGGCCAAATGTTTGGTTTACTATTGCGTGGATAACATTTCGTTTTTTGAAGGCGCTGATCAGAGGTATATCGCGGATCTTGACCGTGATTTGCATAAACAGGCGGACGTGGCGTTTTTTGTGAATCACCAGTTAGCTGAGGAAAGAAAAAAACATAATCCACGCACCTTTTTCTTAAGCCACGGCGTTGATTTTGATCACTTTGCAGATTTGAAAAACAAAACCCTGCCTATGCCAGAAGATTTCTTAGAACTGAAAAGGCCAATCGTCGGATATATGGGGCTTATCCGCGATTTAGATTTTGATTTAATTAAATATTTGGCGGGACGCAATCCGAATTGTTCGTTTGTATTTATAGGAGAGAATTATTCTGCGCTTGAAGCCATTGATGGCCTGCCTAATGTTTATTTCTTAGGGAAAAAAGATTATGCGATCTTGCCGCAGTATTTAAAATTTTTTGATGTCTGTTGTCTTTATTACCGCACGGGTGATGGTTTTAATGATTACCGCAACCCTAAAAAACTTTTGGAATATCTGGCAACCGGCATTCCAGTTGTTTCGGTGTCCATTTTGGAATTGACGCATTATAAAGATTTAATCTTGATTGCGAAAACTTACGAAGAATTTGATCAGCATCTTAAATCCGTTTTACAGAATAAAACGACAGCGGCTAAGGAAATCCAAATTGATTTTGCCCGTCGACATACTTGGGATGATGTCGCTGAAAAAGCTTGTGTACCGATTATATCTTACTTAAGGGAAAATATTTCTGCAGGAGGTTAATTGCCGTGAACGAAATATCGCCTAACTCGCAGCAACGTTTCTGGAGATCGGTAAAGAAATTTGAAGACTGGATTGATCTCCACGGTTATGCCAGTTATGATCCGTATGATTTATGGGCAACGCGTTATGGTGTTTGGGCCCGTCGGGTTTATTACGAAAACCGTCTTTTAGGTGTGCCGCTGACGGCGCCGCTCCTTTTTGCGGACATTGTTTTTCCTCAAGTCCGTGCGTTATTTATTCCGCCAAAACGTTATCCAACGGTGGATGCCCATCTCATATTAGCTTACCTAAATCTTTATCAAATCACCGGTGAAAGACTTTATTTCCAAAAAGCTGAAAAGTTAGGGAGTGAACTTTTAGCTCAAAGTATTCCAGGTTATTCCGGACACTGCTGGGGATATCCATTTGACTGGCAGAACAACCGTGGTTTCTGGCCGAAAAATACACCCTACATCACGGTCACGCCGTATTGTTTTGAAGCTTACTTAAGCTTGTACGATACAACCCAAAATCCCAAATATCTAACGATCGCCCGGTCGATTTCTCAATTTGTTTTAAAAGATTTAAAAGATAATAAAACTAGCCTAGGACATTATGCGTCAAGTTATTCTCCGATCGATGACAGTAAAGTTGTCAACGCGAGTGCCTATCGGGCGTTTGTGTTAACTGAAGCGTGGGTGAGATGGAATGACACGGTCATGTTAAATAAAGCCATGGATTATGTAAGTTTTATTTGCACTGCCCAACAAAAAGACGGTTCCTGGCTTTACGCGCTGGATAATTCAAAAGACAAATTCATTGATCATTTTCATACCTGTTTTGTTTTAAAAAATTTGATCAAAATTAACCGGCATTTGAAACGTGCTGATATTTCAGCCGTTATCCGTCGAGGGTACGACTTTTACCGCCAAGCACTTTATGATCAGCAAGAAAAACCTAAACCCTTTGCGCGTTCTAGTCATTTAAAAATAATTCAGCGCGAACTGTATGATTACGCTGAAGCCATTAATGTAGGTGTGCTGTTAAAACAGGAAGATGACGCAGCTTACGCGTTATCTTTAAGGTTGGCTGGTTCCGTGTGTCGTGATTTTCAACTGCCCACCGGCCAATTTGTAACCCGAGTGTATAAAAATGGACTGCGGCAAAAAATGCCGTTCTTGCGTTGGCCGCAGGCACAGCTTTTTTTGGCTTTGACAAACATTTTACTGACCCTTTCTGTTGCGAAGCCAAAGAATGAGTCAACCGTAGTAAAAGAAGAAAAAGGTCTACCGACGAGATTTCAAGAACATAATTCTAAGAAAAACTCATAACAATTCACAGGAGGCGCTTTTTGTTTCCACTTTGCCGGGACTTTTCGCCCTTATTGATTTTGATAAAAAAGTTTAAACTTACTTTCTTATCATTGCGCGTCTCAGGTTTCTTGCGATGATATATAAAAAAGAATTCGTATAGCATATGAATACTAGCGCACGACAACAGGGCGAGTAAGGCAGTCGCAGATTCGACCCAATCGAGCAGGTGGATTAAACGTTTCTCCGGGGAGGGGTTCAATGTGTGGGATATCAGGAATTTTTAATTTTGCTAATTCTGAAGTGATAGATCATTCCGTCCTAAAAGCAATGGCGACGTCGTTGCAGCATCGCGGGCCGGATGAAGAAGGGTTTTACATAAATCAAAGTGAGCATGTTGGTCTGGCGCACCGGCGGCTGAGTATTATTGATTTAGCTGCCGGGCAACAGCCGATGGCCAATGAGCGGGAGGATATCTGGATTGTTTTTAATGGAGAAATTTATAATTTTCCAGAACTCCGAGAAGATCTTGAGCAAAAAGGATATCATTTTAAAACCCGTTCCGACACTGAGGTTATTATCCATTTATATGAGGATCTTGGCTGCGCGGCGTTCCAACATTTAAATGGCATTTTTGCCGTCGGGATTTTTGATCAGCGTAAAAAGACTGTTATCCTCGCGCGTGATCATTTTGGCGTTAAGCCGCTTTATTACCGGGTTAAAGACGGGCGATTAATTTTTGCTTCCGAAATAAAGGCGATTCTGCAGGACCCGCATGTTTCCCGGGAATTCGATTATGAAGCCTTCGATACATTTTTAACACTCCGTTACAACCCTTCTCCACAAACGCTTTTTAAAGGAATTCAAAAACTAACGCCCGGACATTATTTAACGATCAGCGCCCGGGATGATGCTAACGAAATTCCTTTTACTCAAGGCAATGCGCCGATCAATGAGCGGATTTCTGAACAGGAAGCTGTTGAAGAACACCGGCGGCTTTTATCTCAGGCCGTCAAACGCCAGATGATCAGTGATGTTCCCGTCGGGCTTTTGTTAAGCGGCGGCGTCGATTCAGCGGTCCTGGGATTTCTGATGCGGCAATATGCCAGCCATAAAATTAAAACATTCACGATTGGTTTTGAAGGCGTGGGTGATTATAACGAGTTAGCGGACGCTCAAATTTCGGCGCAGCATATCGGGTCGGATCACTACGATATGACGATCTCAGCCCGGGACTATCTTCAATTTTTTTGCGAATCTTTTAAAACAACCGAAGAACCCATCGCGGAGACGACGATCCCAGCGCTGTACTTTGTTTCAAAATTGGCGGCGACAAAATTAAAAGTGGTTTTGGCCGGGCAGGGTGCGGATGAACCATTGGCCGGCTACTCACGGTATCTGGGCGCGCATTTCTTGACAAAGTATTCCAGATTTTTTCAATCCCTGCCGATGTCAACAATTGCCCGTATTCTTCCACGCAATGAAAGGTTTAAACGCGCGGCTTATGTCAGCCGTTTTTCCGACGAGTTCTCTAAAACATGGGCTATTTATTCGATTTTTACGCCGGAACAAAAGAAAATGCTTTTGCGTAAACCCATCGCTGCCGCTCAAAATAAAACTCCAAAACGGCTTAAAGAACTTTACGCCGAAAGTGAAAATATGGGCGACATGCTTAACAAAATTCTTTATATGGATACGCGCATGAGTCTTTCAGATAATCTGCTTCTGTTTAACGACAAAGCAACGATGCGCAATTCACTTGAAATGCGTGTGCCTTTTCTGGATCTTGAATTAGTTAGATTCATTGAAACTTTGCCGTCTTCTTTTAAGTTAAGAGGCAAGGAAACTAAATTTATTCACAAAAAAGCCGTGGAAGCCTGGCTGCCTAAGAAAATTATCTATCGAAAGAAACGCGGGTTTCAGACACCGGTCGATGAATGGTTGCAGCATGATCTCGGTACTAAAATTAAAAAATTCTTAACGGCGCCGGGTTCCGCGTGTTTTCAATTTTTTAATCCAAGCTATATTGAGCAGTTAGTTAAACTTCATCAACAGCGTCGGGAGAATTATCAGCGCCACATTTTTCTTTTGTTGTCTTTTGAATTGTGGTACCAGTCATTTTTTAAGGAACAGCAGGTTGAAAGTAAGCTTTTAACGGGAGTAAGACTATGAAGACAGCCAATTCAGTATCATCCCGTATTCAATTTTTTGGAGCCTTTATTGATCCTTTGACCATGCAAGAAACGCTAAGCCGTGTCGAACAAATTATTCTCACCCGAAAACCAACCCAGCATGTCGTCATCAATGTCGCCAAATTGGTCATGATGCAGAAAGACCAAAAACTGCGGGAGATTGTCAACAGCTGTGAGTTGATTAATGCCGACGGGCAAGGGGTTGTTTGGGGGGCAAATTTGTTGGGCCACCGGATTCCGGAGCGGGTTGCCGGTGTCGATCTTTTTATTCAGATCGTCAAGCGCGCGGCACAAAAAGGATACCGTTTGTATTTTTTAGGCGCCAAACAGGAAATCGTAAATAAAGTGGTTCAAACTTTTAAAACTCAATATCCGTCCTTAAAAGTGGCGGGGTGGCGTGACGGATATTTTTTAACCCAAGACGAAACGAATGTGGCAAGTACCATTGCCGAAAGTAAAGCGGATATTTTGTTTGTCGCCATGAGCAGTCCGCAGAAAGAATATTTCTTAAACAAATATGCTTCGGTTATGAACGTGCCGTTTATAATGGGTGTTGGAGGCAGTTTTGATGTGGTTGCTGGTTTAACCAAAAGAGCGCCGGCTTGGATGCAGCGCTTTGGTCTGGAGTGGTTTTATCGGTTTTTATGTGAACCTCGACGGATGTGGAAGCGGTATTTTGTTACAAATAGTATTTACGCCGGAATGGTTTGCCGGGCATTAGTTGTGCGGAAAAATGATAGTGAAATTCCAGATTCTAAATCCTAAATTAGGATTTAGAAATTCTTATTTAAAACGTTTCAAATAAAGAGTCTTCAATATGACACATAAATCTAAAAAGAAAATTATGATTGTCGCCGGCGCGCGGCCTAATTTTATGAAGATCGCGCCTTTAATGATGGCCTTTGATTGTTTTAAAAAAGATTTGGAAATTATTCTGGTTCATACGGGGCAGCATTATGATTTTCAGATGTCGCAAGTTTTTTTTCAAGACTTAGGGATCCCGGAGCCGGATATTTTTCTTGAAGTCGGTTCAGCTTCGCATGCGGAACAAACGGCAAAAATTATGACGGCGTTTGAACCGGTTATGGTGAAACATAAACCGGATGTTGTGGTTGTCGTCGGTGATGTTAATTCGACCGTTGGTTGTGCGTTGGTCGCTTCAAAACTAAATTGCCGTGTCGTTCATGTGGAAGCGGGCTTAAGGAGTTTCGACCGCACGATGCCGGAGGAAATCAACCGGATGGTGACCGACTGTTTGGCGGATTTCCTTTATGTTAGTGAAGAAAGCGGTTTGCAAAATTTAAAAAAAGAAGGGATCCCGCCTTCTAAGATTGTTTTTTGCGGCAATGTGATGATTGATACACTGATTGCGAACCGTCATGTCATTGCACGTTCAGCGATACTTCAAAAATTAAATTTGGAACCTCAGTCTTATGCCGTCGTGACATTGCACCGGCCGAGCAATGTTGATTCGCCAGAGGCGATGGATGAGATTTATACCATTTTAAAATCACTGAACACTAAAATAACTTTAGTCTACCCAGTTCATCCGCGTACGAAAGTGATGATGGGCAATCATGGTTTACTTAAAAAATTTGAGGATTTACCCAAGCTGCTTATGGTTGAACCGATGGGCTATTGTAATTTTATCTGTTTGGTCAAAAATTCCCGATTTGTTTTAACCGATTCCGGCGGGATCCAGGAAGAAACAACTTTTCTTAGAATCCCTTGCCTTACAATGCGTGATAATACAGAACGGCCATCAACGATCCGCATTGGCACTAATCAGCTGGTCGGCCGTGATCAAAAATCAATTCTAAAAGCTGTTGAACAGATTTTAAAAGGAAAAATAAAAAGAGGAAGAATACCGCCGTTATGGGACGGCCGGGCTGCCCAGCGGATCGCCCGGCACTTGACGCATGTGACTTGATGAAATCAACAGAATCGAACGCTGACTACACCACACATTTTTATTTTCTCGACGGTATTATTATTTTTTCCTTTATCTTTACCTTTGCCCCTACGTTTAATCGTCTTATCCAATACGGCTGGCGGAACGCTGATTACAGCCACGCCTATTTTGTCCTGCCGATTTCTCTTTCAATCGTAGCCTGGCGCTGGAAAGAATTAGAGCGCAATGATGCGCATTTGGGGCAAAGTACCGGGTGGCTGATGTTGTTGGCCGGTCTTTTGGCTTATATTTTTGGTAGCCGTAATGAATTTATGTTTTTGGAATCGCTTGGATTCTGTCTGACGGTTTGGGCCGTCTTTCAGTTGCGTTTTACCACCGCTTCTGTACGAAAAAAAATTTTTCCGTTAACTTATCTTTTGTTCTTAGTCCCTCCGCCCACAATAGTCTTAGACACCTTAACTTTACCGCTTAAGAAAATCAGCACAGCGGGAAGTGCTTTGATGCTAAAAGCCTTTCATTTGCCCGTCGAAGCGCACGGCGCCATTTTACAAGTCGGAACATACAAGCTCTTTGTCGCTGATGCCTGCAGCGGGTTAAGGTTTGTTGTCACCTTGCTGGCTTTAGGATTGGTTTATTTATATTTCCAAAAACTTTCTTTAAAAACGAAAAGCTGGTTGGTCGTCGCCATAATTATCTTGGCGGTTATTTCCAATATTGTACGCATTACATTAACCGGGCTGCTGGCTTATTGGGGAGGGATTAAACTTGCGGAAGGATTTTTTCATGAATTCTCCGGTGTGGTTATTTTTGTTTTGACTTCGATCGGATTAGCCGGCTTGACAGAGTGGATGATTAAAAAAGAAAGAAGGAATGAATAAAGAAATCTTTCGAGAGAAAAAATATTTTAAAGATATAATCATTGTTGTTTTGATAATCACCGCCGGATTATTGGTTTATACAAATCCTATCGATAAAAGCCAACCTGCCGAAAAAATCAATCTCTCCGGGCAAATTCCCGCTCATTGGACGGATTGGAAGAGCGTGAGCTATCCGACCGAAAATTATCATGACCAGTGGCAATCGATCAACGAATTGCTGGTGCGCACATATTACAACCGTTTCGGTCGGCGGTTTAATTTAATTGTCGAATATGGAAGTGATCTGCGAAAAAATTTTGCCTTTCATTTTCCAGAAAATTGTCACCGGGCCGGCGGCAATGAGGTTGAATTCCTGGCGCCTTTGGTTATTCCGTTAGAACAAGATAAAAAGATTATCGCCAAATTGGTTTACATAAAAGGAGTGAAAGGAGCAGCGGTTGATCAAGACACGCTCGTTGCTTACTGGTTGGTTATCGACGGCAAATATTATTACAACACTTTTTGGATAAAGCTTGATCAGATGTTATCTGGAATTCTAGCCAATCCCAAGAAAGGATTATTGGTGAGGGTCGATTATAATCAATACTTGGAATATTCTTCTGAGAAAATCAATCACGCTAAAGATATCATAACCGATTTTGTTCAGAGGTTATATATTCAATTCGATTCAAAAGAGAGGCTTTTATTTTTTCCTGACGAAAAAGGAAGAAATTTGTGGAATTAGAAAAGTTTAAAGAATATTGGAATTTTTGCGTCGATATATTAAGGAAAGAAAAAGCGGAATGCCGCCGCTTAGAAAAAGCAGGCTGTTGACAGGAGCAGGGCTGGTGACCGGAGGCGTTGTCCCGTCGGAATTCCCTCCGCCAGGCAAGCCGTCAAACAATGTCGTCCAATCGAGTAGTCCAAATTTTTTGACGAAATTCCAGTCGTTAGAAGTGAGCCACTTTGGGTTAGTTGCATCAACGATATCATTAACAAAATGAAAATCGTTGGAAGAGGGGAAAAAAGTGCCGGTAACCTCCGAGGTGTTTCCATTATTGTTGGAGTTGTCCATTATGAAAAGTTTATCAAAGTTCAAAGCGGCGTGAGCAGATGAATTACTAAGAAGAAGGATTGAGAAGAGGATTGTTAAGAAAAAGTTTTTATACATGGTTTGATTAGTGAGGAAGATTTTGAAATAAATTACAGTAATACTATAGTGAGACTAATAAACGGCGTCAATAATTTTTATGTGATTCTTTGCGGATTTTTTACTACGTTACATTTTTTCAGCGTGTTGGCAATTTTTTATGAAATCTTTTTTTTCGATTTTGGAGATTGTGTGTTTAAAAAAAGTAGTTTATAATTTAATTGATCTCAAAGATCTTCTTAAATAATGAAACTGGAGGGTGAATGATTTTTCGAGAAACCTCAATTAAATGTCATTCCTTAATACACCATTGAACCGGTGCTTTTACAAGCGCCGGTTTTTTTTGTCTAACAGTGCTAGAGGTTGATACGAAACGAAAGGAAACTTATGTCCCCTAAATCAGAAGATAAAGATAAACGAAAATATGAGCGTTATGACACCGACGTCGAAGCATTCTTCCAGCGGATCTATAACGTTAAACGAAAGATGGATTTTCGTTTGGTCAACACTGAGGATAAGAAAGTTTCAAGTACCAGTTTTCCGGCGAGCACGCTTAATATCAGCGCCCAAGGTATCTGTTTTGTTTGTGACCGGCGGTTAAAACAGGGAGACACAATCGCCCTTGAAGTTGTTTTACAAGATGAAAAGAAAACCGTCCATATGGAAGGTTTGGTTCGCTGGGCTCGGGTCATCCAAGCCTCTAAAGGTGGAGCTAAGTCGCGCGGCAAAGCTCAATATGCTATCGGTGTCAAACTCATTACCGTCGATGGTTACGATGTTTTGAAATCCATTATTTACGATCCTGTCTACAAAGTTTTCTGGAGCAATGTCCTGCAGGCCTTGATCGGTCATTTCCGTCACGAAATGCATCTTAAGGCCGAAAACGCGGTCGCATAAGTTTCAGCCAATTAATTCTTAAAGCCCTCCGAGTCTGGAGTTCTTCCTTGAATTGTAAACCCACCTGCGTGCGTATCCGTTTTTACGGAAACCTTAATGATTTTCTTCCTTATAATAAACGTTTCCGGCAGGTTCACCTCATCGTTAATGAACATCCTGCTGTTAAAGATACGATTGAATCCTAAAAGCGTTATTAAAAAATCGCTTTATGTTTTATATAAGCTGATTTATGATGTTGAACATATATCAATGCAACTTGAAACGACCTAAATTCAAAAAAGGAGATCCCTGTTGAGTACTTTGACTTTAGTCATCGGTAATAAAAATTATTCGTCTTGGTCTATGCGCCCTTGGGTCGTTCTAAAGCATTTTCAAATCCCCTTCAAAGAAATTTTTGTCCAACTAGGACAACCAGACAGCAAAGAAAAGCTTCTGCAATACTCTCCCTCCGGAAAAGTACCGGTGCTTATTCACGACGGTTTAACGATTTGGGAATCATTGGCGATTTTGGAATACTTGGTTGATCTTTTTCCTGAAAAAGGCATTTGGCCAAAAGATCCAAAAGCAAAGGCTGTTGCCCGCGCCGTCAGCTGTGAAATGCACGCTGGCTTTATGGACCTGCGCAAAGCCTGCCCCATGAATGTCAGGGCCCAAAAACCTGAAACAAAATTAAGTGAAGATGTATTAAAAGATGTCAGCCGGCTTGTTGAATTATGGGAAGTTTGCCGTCGGCAATTTGGTCAAGGCGGCGATTTTTTGTTTGGACGATTTTCAGCGGCTGATGCCATGTTTGCACCGGTTATCTGGCGGTTTAATACTTACGGAATCAAAGTTAAAGGAGAAGCGCAGAATTATTTTTTGGCCATGATGAATTTACCGGTGATGCAAGAATGGCACGCGGCAGCTTTGAAAGAGCCGTATGTTATGCCGTATTAAATTGAGACATTGGGAAATTTTTGTCTCATATATATTCATAAATAAATGTTGTTGTCCAAGTTTATAGAGACAACTATGAAAAAACTTCGATTGTTTTTGGTTTCAACCGTAATTCTTTTGATTACATCTGTCATCTCTCAAAACCTCTGTGCGGAAGATCAAACGCCTGCTGCTCAAGAGGACAATAATCCAGATTCAACTGGCATGATGATTACTTTGCGTACTATTTCTCTCGCCGCTGAAAACTATGCGATCGCCCATAAAGAATATCCCACGAAACTCTCCGACTTAACACTTGCTAATCCGCCTTATTTAGGGAAGAACTATTGTCATGAAACTGTTTGGGGTTACACGTATACGTGTGATTTTTTTAAAGAAGGTTACACGTTAACCGCAACACCCGAAGGCGGCGAAACTTCCGGCGCGCCGGTTTTAACCGTCAAGACCGGCGGGGCCTTGGAATCGAACTTTACGCCGATCCAAGTTCAATCCTCTCCAGATGCGCTCACGCGTTATAAAGATTTTTTTGCCGGCGATGAATTGGATAAATACAAAAAAATGCTAGAACAATACCCGCAGAATTATAATTTGAAATTACTTATTGCCAATATGTACGCTGGTCAAGGAGATGGCCAATCGGCTGTCAACATTGCGGAAGAATTAATCAAAGCGAATCCTAATCCAGCCGTTTTAAAAAAGGCTTATCAAACCGCGATTCTTGGTTACTATTTGATAGGTGACATTGATAAAAGTTATGAACGGGCGGTTACGGTCCTGCAGTCAGATCCCGATGATCCTACCGCGCTCGCTTTTAAAAAAGAATTAGAAGAAGTTAGAGCCCTTGATTCAGCGCGCAATCCAGTCAACTTTGAGACAGCTTCATCAACTGAAAGCGCACAGACACCTGCACCCCTAAGCTCGATGGTGAAATTGCCAACACCATCAACTCCTCAAACTCGAGAGTCTTCTGCAGAGGCACAAACGGCTGCCTCCGCTTTAAGCGAAGAAACATCTGCTCCGGCAGTCATAGGTTCGATAGGCGCTCAAGGACAGGATGATTTTGTTGTATTGGATTCAGAAAAAATTTATTTTTCGCCGCCGCCCGGTTGGCAAAAGGCGGCGAATACTCATTCGGTCCATGGCGATTCGTTGCTTTTGTATTTAAAGGAAGAAAAAACATCTCTGCCGGCCATAAGCATAACGGCGGATGATTTTGATCCGCAGGCAAAATCGGTTGTGGAGTATTCCAATTCGGTTAATAAAATGATTAAAAAACAATTTCCCAACTTTGCCTTTACTGCTCCAGCGGAAGTCAAAGTGAATGACCAGACCGCCGCTTTTAGCGGTATGACGGTCAAAACCACACATGACCGTTCGGTTTGGTACAATTTTCATTTAGGGGATAAAGTTTTGACAGTTCAATATATGAATACGAAAGACCAATTTGACGGCGACTACGTTGTTTTTAAAAAATTTATCGAAAGCATGAAGATTCAATCTGAAGCGCAGGCCGGGGAAGAAAACGCCAAACGCACGCTGCTTAAAATATAAAATGAAACTTAATGGGAAGGAGACGCTTTTGAACAAACCAAAAACTTTAGTTCTGTTGACCGCGTTTATTGTTTTTTCGATGTGTTTATACGCGTTTATTCTTTGCGAAAGTAATGTTCAGGGCGGTTTTGACAAGGCGATCGGCTGGTATTTCTTGGCCAAAGGAATTTTTTGCAGCGTGTCACTTTATCTATCCTATTTGATCATTGAACAATTTAAATGTCTTAAAAAATAAAAAGGAAGGTGAATGATGACAAAGTTTTTGGGAAGAGTTTTTATCGCCGCTTTATTAATCGGATTTTTAAATGCCGCTCACTTGGCATTCGCTGACCGTAATATTCCTAAAGTGGATTCCATCATGTCGGGCAATGTCAAGTATAGCGTTTCAATTGAGAATGCGAAAAGCCGCAAACAGCGGGGGGGATATATTGAAGCATGGGAAGCCGATAAAAAACTCTGGGAACTTCAAGTTTATAATGTCGATTTTGATCCTAACTTGGATTCCAATATTCAGGAAGTTTATATTACTTCTCTTAAGATTGAAAACGGAAAATTAATTGTGACGAATGAATTAGAAGAGGTTTATGAAATCGATCTTACAAGCAAGGCGATCACCAAAGTTCAAAATAGCGCGACGCAGGTGAAGAAATAACGAGCCCCGGGCCCTGCCCTATCAGTTAAAACTTCGGGCAGGGCCCGGCGTTTTTTTGTCAACAACTTAACTTCATATGTCCAAGAATATCGTTCTTATCGGCTTCATGGGTTCAGGAAAATCACTAGTGTCCAAGCGTTTGGCGGAAATCTTAAAACGCCCACGGGTTTCAACGGATGAATTGATTGAAGAACGCGAAAAGCGTTTGATTGCTGACATCTTTACGAATTCAGGTGAAAAATATTTCCGGGATCTTGAAAAGAAGATCATCCATGAGATTTCCAATCAGCATGATCTTATTATTGACTGCGGCGGCGGAATTGTTCTTCAGCCAGAAAATTTGATTAATTTAGAAAAAAATGGTATTCTCTTCCATCTTGATGTGAGCTCGCCAGTCGCCTGGCGGCGGCTTCAAGATAAAACCAACCGTCCCCTTTTAAAAACTCCCAATCCCCAGCTCCGTATTGCTGAATTGATTAATGAACGCAAACCGTTCTACAATCAAGCTGATATTATTATCAATACGGATTCCCACACGGTTGAAGATACGGCCCAAGAAATCTTATCCAAACTTCGGGCAAAATCTTAAATTAAGTAAAATTCCCTAAAGAAAAAAGAAATTATTAACAATGACAGAACTCGACAGCCTGCTTGTGCTTAATGCGGTCAATGGATTAGGAAATGCCCGCATTAAAAAATTAATTGAGACAGCCGGAAGCGCGGCCAAGCTTTTTTCACTCACCGACGGAGAATTGAAGAGTTTGGCGGCCTCTTTAAATATTTCTTGGCAAGTGCTGGAAAATATTCTACATTTTCCTAAAGACATCTATCTTAAAAACGAATATAATCTCATCCGCGCTTGTTCGGTAAAATTAATAAGCTGGTGGGATGAGGCTTATCCTTGTTCTTTAAAAGAAATTCCCGACGCGCCTGTTTTGCTTTATGTCCGGGGTGATCTCAAATCTTTAGCGGAACCTGCCGTTGCGATCGTTGGATCCCGACGGGCTTCGATTTATGGTTTATCAATCGCTGAAAAGTTTGCCATTGATCTATCCGGACTCGGATTAACTGTCGTTTCAGGCTTGGCCCGGGGGATTGATGCCGCTGGCCATCGTGGGGCTCTTAAAGTCGGCGGCAAAACGATCGCGGTTTTGGGCTGCGGGTTATCGAAGATATATCCACCTGAGCATAAATTGTTGGCTGATGCGATCGCCGCCAATGGCGCGGTGATTTCAGAATTCCATATGACTATGCCGCCTTTGCCAACTAATTTTCCACGGCGTAACCGTATTGTGAGCGGGTTAAGTTTCGGAGTTATTGTGGTGGAAGCTTCGGCCAAAAGCGGGGCGCTCATTACCGCTGACTATGCGTTGGAACAGGGCCGCGAAGTTTTTGCCGTTCCAGGTAAAATTGATCAGCCGAATGCATGGGGTGTTAACCGGTTAATCAAAGAAGGGGCTAAATTAGCCGGATGTTTAGACGATATCTTGGAAGAAATTAAAGGGCCATTGCGCAGACGCTATATAGAGGAAGGTAGCTCAAACCCAAGCTTAAAATCCTCACGCCTAATCGGTCTTCCCCTTACAAAAGAAGAATGCGAGGTCATGGAACGGCTGGATGGTAAGCCGGTATCAATCGATGAACTCGCTTCCCAATTTCCTTGGCCAACGGCTGTGACTTTGTCAATTTTGTCGACTCTGGAATTAAAAAAGCAGGCCAAGCAGTTGCCCGGAAAAATGTTTGTAAAATTTGATGAAAGTTGAAAAATTTAATATATTCTTACACACATCACTAAATATTAATACAGGATCAAATTTATGAGTAAAGCTTTAGTCATTGTTGAATCTCCTACCAAAGTAAAAACTATTAACAAAATTTTGGGGGAAAAGTTTAAAGTCGTTTCCTCCATGGGCCACTTGATTGATTTACCGAAATCAACACTTGGGGTAGATGTCGAATCTGACTTTACCCCTAAATTCGTTGTCGTTCGCGCTAAACAAAAAGTCTTAACCAATCTTAAAAAAGAAGCCAAAACCAAAAAAGATATTTATATTGCAACCGACCCTGACCGCGAAGGTGAAGCCATCGGCTGGAACATTGCCAATCAAATCGGCGATAGCAAAAAATTTTACCGTGTTGTTTTTCATGAAATCACCAAAGAAGCTGTCTTAAAGGCCTTTGAACATACCCACGAATTTGACGCTAAAAAAGTCGAAGCCCAAGTCACCCGCCGAGTATTGGACCGCATTGTAGGTTATCAAATCAGTCCGCTTTTATGGAAAAAGGTGGGTTCTCGGCTAAGCGCAGGACGCGTTCAGTCAGTTGCGCTCAGGCTTATTGTTGAACGTGAACGGGCGATTGCTGGTTTTGTCCCACAGGAATATTGGGAGATCAGTGTCGATTTACAAAAACAGGGATTGAAGGAGATTTTACCGGCGCAACTTGAAAAGATTGACGACAAAAAAACCGAGTTAAATACAAACGATGACGCGCAAAACATCGCCGAAGAAATCAAAAAACAAGAATTTCAGGCTGCCAACATTGTTCAGAAAGAAGTTAAACGCAATCCTTTGCCGCCTTTTATAACGAGCACTTTACAGCAGGAGGCCTTTAATAAGCTGGGGTTTAACACAACTAAAACCATGATTATTGCCCAGCAGCTTTATGAAGGTATCGATATTGGCCAAGAAACCGTTGGGTTGATCACTTACATGCGTACTGATTCCGTCAATATCGCGCAGGAAGCGATCACCCGCGTCCGTGATTTTATTAAACAGAATTATGGCGCGAAATATCTTCCCCCCAAACACAACGTTTATAAATCCAAGAAATCCGCGCAAGAGGCCCACGAAGCGATCCGCCCCACGGATGTTATGCGTAAACCAGAAGACTTAAAACAATTTTTAGATGCCGATCAATATGAACTTTATGATTTAATCTGGAAAAGATTTGTGGCGTGTCAGATGGTTCCGGCGCTTTACCGCCAAATCCGGGTTGAAATTACCGCTGGCCGGTTTCTTTTCAGTGCTTCCGGTTCAACATTAATTTTTGATGGTTATCAATCCCTGGATAAAGAATCGCGCTCTGAAGAAGATAAAATAGATCTTTCGCATTATGTGAAAGGTGATAAATTTAATTTACTGAAAGTAACGCCTTCACAGCATTTCACCAAACCGCCGGCGCGTTATTCTGAAGCCAGTTTGGTAAAAACCCTTGAAGAAGCCGGTATAGGTCGCCCGAGTACTTACGCGTCCATTATTCAGACGCTGGTTTTACGCAATTATGTAATGCGCGAACGCGGTTATTTTATGGCAACAGAATTGGGCATGAAGATCTGTGATTTGCTCGTCGAATATTTTCCTAAGATTATGGATATTGGTTTTACAGCTTCGATGGAAGAGAGTCTGGATTTGATTGAAGAAGGGAAATTGGAATCAACGCGGCTTTTGAAGGAATTTTATCAGCCCTTTAAAGAAGAACTTGATTACGCGATGAATACGATTGTTAAGACCCAAACCTTCACTGATAAAGTCTGCACGCAATGTGGTAAACCGATGATGATCAAGTGGGGCCGTAAAGGTAAATTCTTAAGCTGTTCTGGATTTCCGGAATGTAAATTCGCCCAGCCTTTCATGACCGGTGTCAAATGTCCGGAACCCAATTGTACCGGCGAACTCGTCGAACGCCGCTCGAAACGAGGGGCGACATTTTATGGTTGCAGCCGTTTTCCGGAATGCACGCATATTTCAAAAAAGCTCCCGAATACGTAGGACGTGGGAAGTGAGCATGTAGGACGTCCCACGTGCTTACGTCCGACATCCTACGTCACATGAGAAGTCCATGGATCCGCATACGAATGACCTCTCAAAAGAAAGCGTCGCTGCCAGCGCGGGCCGCGTATTAAGCGCTTCCCAAACTCAATCAAAGAATGTTCCTAGCGCAGAGTTCAGCGAAAAGTTTTTATTTTATCTTGAGAATGAAAAAAATTATTCTTCTTACACGATCCTGAATTATAAGTTAGATCTTGAAGAATTTTGGCGTTTCGCCGGTACGTCGGCAATTTCAAATATTGATTACTTATTTTTACGCCGGTACTTAGCTGACCTTAAAGCTAAGAACCATAAACCGCGCACGCTCGCCCGCAAGCTTTCCACATTAAGAAGTTTTTTTAAATTTTTACAGCGTGAAAATATTATGCACACCAATCCCGCAGCTCTTTTGACCACTCCTAAGCTCGATAAAAAACTTCCCAAATTTTTAGATGAAGATGAAATGACGCGTTATGTAGAGGCGCCGCTTCTCACCAAACATTTAGGCAAACGTGATCGTGCTATTCTTGAGACCTTGTATTCAACTGGAATGCGGGTCAGTGAAATAAAGTCACTTACCGTCGACAATATTGACTTTATTGGAAACGTCGTTAAAGTGATGGGGAAAGGAAAGAAAGAGAGGTTGGTGCCGATCGGTGAAACGGCGCTGACCGCGATCCGTAATTATTTGACCGAACGCCCCGCGAAATCAAAAGCCTCAACGCTTTTCTTAAATAAAAACGCTCAGCCGATCAGCGAGCGCGGGATCCGTAATATTACCTATAAATATATTAAGACCGTCAGTATAAGCCATCATGTTTCGCCGCACGTACTTCGTCATTCTTTTGCAACACATCTTTTAAATCGCGGCGCAGATTTACGCTCTGTGCAGGAACTCTTAGGACACGCGAATCTTTCAACCACCCAAATTTATACACATGTCACGACCGAACGATTGCGCCGTATTTATGATAAAGCACATCCGCGGGCATAATTTATCGCTATGATGATACTCTACGATCTTCTGGTTCTAATCGGCATTGCTATTTATTTGCCCGTTCTAGTTTATAAAAAGAAATTACATCAGGGCATCAGGATGCGTTTTGGGGAATTTCCCGACGCCATTCGCACCAACTTGATGCATCCAAATAACATTTGGATTCACGCGGTAAGTGTCGGTGAGGTTTTGGCGGTCTCAGGTTTGGTTCGTCAACTTAAAGAAAAGCTGCCGCAGGCGCATATTGTTCTATCAACCACAACCAGGACCGGCCACGAGGTTGCTGTTTCAAAATTAAAAGAGGTCGATTTAGTTATCTATTCACCTTTTGATTTAAGCTGGGTCGTCGAAGAATTTGTCAGGTCGATCAATCCTAAAATATATATCGCCGTTGAAACTGAAATCTGGCCCAATTTATTCAAACACTTAAGCCAAAAAAAAGTCCCAATTGTTATCGTAAACGGTCGGATTTCACAAAAAACTTTTGAAGGTTACAAGCGTTTAGCATTTTTTATGAAAAAAATACTGGCTTGCGTGAACACATTCTGTATGCAGAGCCCGACGGACATTGATCGGCTAGAAAATTTGGGAGTCAGTGATGAACATCTGCGCTTGGTCGGCAATGTCAAATTTGATGAGCTCCCCGCACCGCCGACGAGATTAGATTTAAAAGATTTAGGGCTTCCGCCCAACGCCGGGCTTTGGATTGCCGGCAGCACGCATGCCGGAGAAGAAGCGATTGTGCTAAAAGTTTTTAAAAATCTTACTGCAGCCTTTCCTAATTTAAGATTGATTATTGTGCCCCGGCATATTGAACGTACCAACGAGGTTGTCGCGCTCGTTAATGAACGGGGGTTTTTTCCAGTTAAATTCTCGCAAAAGCGTATCTTACCCGGCGGTACGGATAGTGTTATTGTCGTTGATACCATCGGACATTTACGTTCTTTGTACGCGCTGGCTCACGTTGTTTTTGTAGGAAAGAGTTTAACAGCTCAAGGAGGACAAAACATTATCGAGCCGGCTTTCTTTTCAAAACCTATTTTAGTCGGGCCGCACATGCAAAATTTTCAAGATGTCCTTAATACATTTTTGAAGGAAGAAGCGATTGTCCAGGTTAATGACGCTGAAGATTTAGAAATTAAACTCAAAGCGCTTTTAAATGATCCTGTGCGTATGAAAATGCTCGGGCAGAAAGCGAGAAGGACAATCGAACAAAATCAGGGAGCGACCAAACGGACGAGTGAGATCTTAATTAAAAAATGGCAAGAGATTGAAGCCAGCCATGCGTGATTTTTTTTATCGAACAATTACAGAGCAGAATAATTCACTCGTCGCCTGGTTGATCAAACCGTTTCTGTCGATTTTGTCATGGATTTATGGTGCAGTCGTTCAGATGGCGCGCCGTACTTGTTCGCCGCATCAATTGCCGCGGCCGGTTATCAGCGTCGGAAATATAACCTGGGGTGGGGTTGGCAAAACGCCTTTGGTTGAATTGATTGCCATGTACATTAAAGATAAGTCTCATAACCCCGCGATTTTAATGCGCGGTTATATGCCGGGGACTTCTGGGCAATCACCAGAACCGTTCAGCGACGAAGCGCAAATGTTGAGGGAAAGTTTGGGAAATACTCCGATTATCATCGGAAAAAACCGCCTCGAAAATGCTAAAAACGTTTTACCAAAAGAGAAGATTGATATTTTTATACTGGATGACGGCTTTCAACATTGGCGGATTAAACGGGATTTGGATATTGTAATCATTGATGCGGTACAAATGTTTGGTAACGGCCGTGTGTTGCCGCGTGGTATTCTACGCGAGCCTTTAAAGGCGTTAGCGCGGGCGGATAGTTTTGTTATTACTAAAAGTGATGAGGGCAAAGTTAATGTTGAACTCCTTCGGCAAAAGCTTAAAAGTTTAAATCCAAAAGCATCTATTATTGAAACCATTCATCAACCCGACAAATTATTGAACTTAAATGAGCCAGCAAAAATCTGTGATTTAAATTTTGTCAAAGGTAAAAATACTGGAGCATTTTCTTCTATTGGTCATCCAGATTCTTTTAAAGAATCTCTTAGAAAATTGGGCGCGGGTGTATTGGTATTTAAAGCATTTGAAGATCATCACCGTTATAATTCCAAAGACATCGATGACATTATCAATCAATTTAAGTCAGCCAATATAGAGCTCATCGTTACAACGCATAAAGATCTGGTTAAACTCAAAACTTTTATTCCCATGCTTACAAAAAATTTTACGTTGCTATGTCTTTTGATCAAAATTGAAATTACAAACGGGGCCAAAGAATTCTATGATCGAATCGATCATTTATTATAGCGTCCGCATATTTGAATTTTTTATTTGCCTGCTTCCGCTGCCAGTCGCTTTGTGGTTCGGAAACTTGATTGGGCTTTTGGCCTATTATTTTGATGTTAAACGCCGGGCGTTGGCTTACGCTAATATCAAAATTGCTTTCGGCCGGGAGAAGTCTCCAGATGAAGTTAAGAGAATTACCAAACAGCTTTTTATTAATTTCGGCCAGAATTTAATTGAGCTTTTGCGTTTGCCGTTATTCAAACAGCATAAATTTGAAGAGATTGTCACCATTGAAGGTAAGGAGCACGTCGTTCATTCATTAAAACAAGGGAAGGGTGTCCTGCTTTTGGCCATGCATTTTGGCAGTTGGGAGTTGGCCAGTCTTTCTTGCGCGATGCTGGGTGTTCCTTATAAAGTGATGGTGAAATCTCAGACGAGATTTTCGAAATTGGATGAGTTGTTGAATTCTTACCGCGCCTGCGGAGGTCAGGTTGTTATCAGCCGCGGAGCGGGAACCAGAGACATGATTAAAGCGCTTAAAAATAATGAAGTGATCGGCATGGTCATGGACCAAGGCGGGAAAGACGGGGTCTTGGTGCCATTTTTTGGCCGTCCGGCGTCGATGTCAGTCGGCGCGATCCGTTTAGGTTTAAAATCAGGCGTCCCAATTTGTTTTTGTATTGTTATCCGTCAGAAAAATGGCCAGCACCGTGTGATCATTAATAAACCTTTGACCTTAGAAAATACCGGTAATATAGATCAGGATCTAATTACGAATTTAGAAAAAGTCACCAAGATCATGGAAGATTATATAACCAAATACCCTTCGGAATACATGTGGTTTTACAAAATCTGGAAATATTCCAAAGATTTCCGGATTCTTATTTTACATGACAAAAAAACCGGCCACCTGCGTCAGTCCCAGGCCGTTGCGGCGCACATTACAGCGGCTTTGGCGGAACGGGATATCACCGCGAATATAGATGTTGTTGAAGTTGAGTTTAAAAGTGGATTCGCTGAAAAAATAGTTTCTTTCTTGAGTGTCATATTAAATTCGTTCTTGGCCCAGGGCCGGCTTGAGTTTCTAAGAAATTTTTTAACGCCGAAATGTTTTCAAGAACTCATGAGTTTAAAAAGTGACTTTATTATTTCCTGCGGTTCATCGACGGCAAGTTTAAATTATCTTTTGTCCAAAGACCATCAGGCCAAAAGTATAGTGATCTTAAAACCAGGACTTTTATCCTATCGTCGTTTTGATTTAACATTTTTGCCGCAGCATGATTGTCAGGGGATATTCCCGCCGCAGGCTTCCATTATCATAACCAAAGGTGCCCCGAATCTTATTACGCCCGAGTATTTGCAGGAAAAGTCTCAGCTGCTTTTAAAACGGTTTTCTCATTTAAAAACGTATGCTTCCCGACGGATAGGCCTTTTGCTGGGGGGGGACACCAAAAATTATGTTCTTTCAGAGAACATTATAAAGCAGGTTCTTAATCAACTTAAAGAAGTTGCCCAAGCGTTAAACGCTGAAATTTGCGTGACAACGTCCCGCCGGACATCAGAGAATATAGAGAATCTCGTCGTGCGGGAATTAAAAAAATTTTCACATTGCCCTTTACTGATTATTCCTAATCGTCAAGACATACCGGAAGGGATGGGAGGCATATTAGGGATTTGTGATATGGTGGTTGTTTCAGGTGACAGCATTTCCATGATCTCAGAGGCCGCTTCTTCAGGAAAACCCACAATTGTTTTTCCGATCAAAAAGAAATCAAACCACACCATGCGCCAGTTCAAACACGATATCTTTATTGAAAAGTTAAATGAACAAGGTTTTATTTTGTCTTGTCCTGCTGACCAACTGGCCCGCGCCATTTATGATATTGCTAAGAATAAAGTCCGGACGAAACCTATCGAAGATCATGCTGTTATTCTCGAGGCTGTTCGTGGGATAATATAAAAGGATAACAGTTACTTTAAGTTAAAAATTTCAATGAATATTCTACAAATTCTCCCAGAACTTAACGTCGGCGGCGTTGAAACCGGTACAGTTGATTTGGCCAAATATCTTTTGGGACATGGTCATAAAGCGGTCGTTGTTTCAAACGGTGGAAGTCTCGTTGCTGATTTAGAAAAATGCGGCGCCAAACATTATGCTTTACCGGTTCATAAAAAATCACTCTTAACGGCATTCAACTGTGTTGGAAAATTGCGCCGGATTATTTTAGAAGAAAAGATTGATATCGTCCATGCCCGCTCCAGAGTTCCGGCCTGGATTGCGTTTTTGGCCTGCCGAAAAACGCCCGCTCATTTCTTAACCACCTGCCACGGATATTATTCTTTAAACTTTTTTAGCCGGGTAATGGGATGGCCTAAAATTATTATTGTTCCCAGCCAAATCATTTTTAAACATATGGCGGAAGATTTTGGAGTGAATCCCGCCCACATCCGTGTTATTCCGCGCAGTGTTGACCTGGATAAATTTAAAATGGCCCGGGAAGAAAAATCCGCAACTGATCCGCTGATTGTTTCAATTGTCGGGCGTCTCACACCGATTAAAGGTCACGGCGATTTTTTGCAAAGCGCCGCCATCATGATCCGTCGGAATCCCAATGTAAGATTTTGGATTATTGGGGACAGCCCGGCCAATAAAACCGCTTATCTCAAAGAACTTGAAACACAAGCTGAACAGCTAGGCCTTAAGGATTATGTAAATTTTCTGGGCAATCGAAAAGATGTTCCTCAGCTTTTGGCTAAAACCGATGTGCTGGTTTTCCCAAGTGTCCGTCATGAAGCTTTTGGCCGCGCTATTTTGGAAGCGCAAGCGAGCGGTGTAGCGGTTGTGGCCACCAGGATTGGCGGGGTGGTTGATATTATTGAAGAAGACGTAAACGGGCTTTTGGTTCCTCCAAGTGATCCGCAGGCCCTGGCGCAAGCCACGCTCCGGCTTTTAAATGATAAGTCCCTTCGCGAACGCCTGATTTCAAACGCCAATAAAAAAATCGAATCACAATATACTTTAGAGCATATGGCCTCAGCCACGGTCAACGTTTACGAAGAATTATTAAATGAATCGATTTTAGTTATTAAATTAAGTTCTATCGGCGATGTTGTTCTGGTCACGGCTTCTCTTAAGGCCCTGCGCCAAAAATATCCATCAGCAAGAATCTATTGTCTCGTCGGCAAAGAGTCGCGTGATATTTTAGAACGCTGTCCATACATTAATGGAACAATCGTGTTTGATGTTCGTGAGGAGGATAAAGGATGGCTGGGCTTATGGTCGTTAGCGCGTCGTTTACGGTCGTATGGATTTGATAAGATTATTGATTTTCAAAATAATCAAAAGAGCCATCTTTTAAGTTTTTTAAGTTCCCCCCGGGCCTCTTACGGATACAAGGACCGTAAATTGGGATTTCTTTTAACCAATGCCATCCGTGATGACGGCCGATACCGAGACCCGGTGGCCCATCAATTCCAAATTTTGAAATCCTTAGATATTGAAGCCTCTCAGGAAAACTTCTTGGAACTTTGGCCTTCCTTGGAAGACCGCAAATATATTAAAGAAATTTTAGAAAGCGAATGGCTGGCCAACGTTAAAGATATTGTCGGCATTAATATGGCAGCGTCCTTCAAATGGCCGTCGAAAAATTGGCCGTTAGAATCCACGGCTAAACTGTGCGATTTATTATCGGCAAAAAATATTCGGGTTGTGATTACTGGAACTGAAAAAGACAAATCAATGGCGCAGGAGCTTCTTAAAATGGTTAAAAGCAAGCCAGCCATTCTCGTCGGTAAAACAACAATTTCACAATTAGCCGCGTTAATGGAACGCTGTTCGGTTTTTGTCACTCAAGATTCCGCACCAATGCATGTGGCGGCCGCCATGGGAATACCATTTATTGCACTCTTTGGTCCAACAGATTCAAAACGCCATCTGCCGCCGGCACGCCGGTCGATTGTCTTTGAAAAAAAACCAGTGTGCTCGCCCTGTTATGCGCCGCAATGCCGTATTAAAACCCATGACTGTATGAAAGAAATTACCCCGAAGGAAGTCCTCAAACAGATTCAAAAATTAATGACAGACTCTTCACCGACGAAAGATCCCAAAACAGCTAATCAAATTGGGCCGTCTAACGGAAACATAAAAGAGAGAAAGCAGAAGCTCACAAAATCCTGATTTTATGCGTATTTTATTTTTATCAACGCATTTTAATACCGGCGGTATTACCAGTTATCTGTTGACTTTAAGTCAGGGACTCGTCGATCACGGCCATCAAGTTTATGTGGCCACGAGCGGCGGCGATTGTGTCTCCGAGCTTGAAAGATTTGGTGCTAAGCACATTCCAATCAACATCCGCACCAAATCCGAATTGTCGCCAAAGCTTTATCTGGCTTTACCAGAGCTTAAGAAAATTATCCGTCAGAATTCAATTGACATCATTCACGCCCAAACGCGGGTCACGCAAGTCGCGGCGTTTTTTCTTTTCAAAATGACCGGCGTTCCTTATGTGGCCACGTGCCATGGGTTTTTCAAACCACGATTTTCTCGACGGATTTTTCCATGTTGGGGTGAGCGTACGATTGCCGTGAGTGAAGCAGTGCGGGAACATTTGTGTCAGGATTTTAAATTGAAATCAGAAGGCGTGACTTTGGTTCCTAATGGGATTGATCTTAAAAAGTTTTCAGTCCTTGATTCGCAAACTAAAAAAGAGAAGCGTCTGGAATTTAATCTTGGCACCCGGCCGGTTATTGGTATTATTGCGAGGCTGTCGGATGTTAAGGGCCAGGATATTTTAATCCGAGCGATCCCAAAGATTGCGCTCCAAATTCCTGAAGTGAAACTGATGATCGTGGGTGTCGGTAAAATGGAAAAGGAGCTTAAAGATTTAGTGGCCCAACTGAAACTCGAAGATCAAGTTGGTTTTTATCCGATTGTGAACCAAACCGCGGCTATGCTATCATTATTTGATATTTTTGTGATGCCTTCTCGTCAAGAAGGATTGGGTTTGTCCGTCCTGGAAGCTCAAGCCGCCGGGTTGCCGGTTGTGGCGTCCAAAGTAGGCGGCTTGCCTAGTTTAATTGAAGACGGCGTAACCGGATTGCTGGTCCCGCCGGAAAACCCCGAGCTGTTAGCTGAAGCTATTTTAGTTTTGTTAAAAAATTTAGATCATGCGAAACAAATGGGCGAAAAAGCCCGCGCGTTTGTTCAGAATAAATTCTCAGCGGATATCATGGTTGAGGATACGCTTTTAGTGTATGGACAAATTGTTTCGGTGGTAAAACCGTAATGACGCTAATGTTTCGCCTGCAAGTCTGAGGCTTCACTAAAACATGAAGCATGAGGCCTGGAGCTTGAAGCCATTGGGAATGGTTATAGTACAATGAATCGAATCCTAATCGTTAATGTCAATTGGCTCGGCGATGTGATTTTTTCGCTGCCAATTTTTAAAGCGTTAAAAAAAGCTTATCCAAAAGCGTTTGTCAGTTGTCTTGCGGTCCCGCGGGTTAAAGAAATCTTAGACAGCTGTTCTTGGATTGATCAGGTGATTGTCTACGACGATGAGAAAGCACATGCCACACCCTGGGGCAAAATAAAATTAATCCGCCAATTGCATGCGCAAGAATTTGACACCGTATTTTTGTTGCACCGTTCGTTGACCCGCGCGCTTTTGGTTTTTTGGGCGGGAATTCCTAATCGTATCGGTTATGATGCGAAGGGCCGGGGATTTTTGTTGACTCATAAAGTTCAACCGCGCCCCGAATACATTCACCGTTCGGATTTATATTTGAATGTGATTGAATCTTTTGGTGTGCCTGTTCAAGACCGAACTTGCGCACTTGAAATTTCGGCGCAAGAGCTCGCAAAATTTCGAAATCGTTTGACTGAAAAGGGAATTGGTCCGCAGGATTTTCTGGTCATTGTCAATCCCGGCGGAAATTGGGATTTAAAACGCTGGCCAAAAGAAAATTTTGGCCGGCTCATTGAACGTTTGGCCAAAGAGTTCAAATTTAAAATCATTATCTCCGGCGCTGCTCAAGACATAGATCTGGCCAATCATATTGCGGCCTCATCGAAAACTGATCCAATTGTTTTGACCGGAACAACCGAACTTAAAGAATTATTAGCTTTATTTAAATGTGCCAACCTTGTTATTACAGCCGACACCGGCCCGCTGCATTTGGCTGGTGGTGTGGGTACTTCGACGATCGCGCTTTTCGGTCCAACCCGGCCGGAAGTCACTGGCCCGCGGGGAAGCGGAAAGTTTGTTGTCTTGCAAAAAGATGTCGGTTGTAACCGGACGCCGTGTTATTACCTGGATTGCCCGGACAATGTATGCATGAAATCGATTACTGTTGAGGATGTCATCAGTGAAATTCCGAGATTTAGAAATTAAAAAGATTTTGATTGTGACCTTAAGCAATTTGGGTGATGTGATTTTGACGTTTCCAGTGATTGATACGCTGATTGAGAATTTTCCGGCCGCTGAGATTTCGCTTGTCGTCGGTCCTAGAAGCAAAATCCTTTTTGACGGTAATCCTCGTTTTAAGGATATTTATATTTTTAATAAAAAGGTAAGCGGCTTTAAACATCTAGCATGGGTCATGAAATTGCGCCAACAAACGTTTGATCTTGTGGTTGATCTCAGGCAAAGCGCGATTCCATTTATGATCAAAGCCCGTCATAAAACGCCAGCCCGGGCGGTTAAAACAAATGTTCATATGCGGCTTAATCATTTAAACCGGTTGAAAACCGTTTTTGATATTCCAAGCGATAAGGCAGCGTCGCGTTCTTCATTATATATTGCTGATGCTGATAAAACTTACATCGAGGGATTATTAAAAGGTAGTCTTCACGAAAATTTTTCATTGATTGCCGTGGCTCCCGGAGCAGCTAATCATATTAAACGCTGGAAGGCGGAAGGCTTTGCGCAGGTTTGCGACCGTTTGCTTGAAAAGAAAAAGACCACAGTTATTTTTGTGGGTGACGCCAATGACAAATTGACCACGGCAAAAATTAAAGAACACATGAAGCTTAAGGCATTAGATTTTTGCGGCCAGACAACGTTTGGTCAGCTGGCGTATCTTTTACAAAAATGTGCTTTTGTTCTGGTTAATGACAGCGCGGTTATGCATTTGGCCAGTTATTTAGATATTCCGACGGTGGCGATTTTTGGCCCTACGAATCCCAATAAATATGGGCCGTGGAGTTCGCGCAGCCGTATCGTTCGCAAAGATTTATTTTGTTCACCTTGCGAGAAATCCGGCTGTGCATACCATCATGAATGTATGCAACAAATTGAGTCTCAAGAAATTTTGCACGCCATCAAAGAGCTTCATGATGAAACAAAATTTTAAAAATATTTTAGTCATTCGTACGGACCGGATGGGGGATGTCATTTTAACGACACCATCGATTAAAGCTCTTCGCCAACATTTCCCCGACGCCAAAATTTCGGTGTTGGTAGCTCCCGCGACCCGCGAGTTAGTTGAAGGCAACCCGAACATTGATGAGGTTATTGTCTTTGACCGGCAGGGCGCCCATAGAGGTTTAAGAGTTTTTAAATTGATTCGCTATTTGCGTCGACAAAATTTTGATTTAGCCATTTTGTTTCACACTAAAAAAATTACCAACCTGATTTGTTTTTTAGCGAATATTCCGAATAGAATTGGATACAAAAACGAAAAGTATGGATTTCTCCTGACTTTAGGGCTTCCAGATGACCGCCCTGAAGGTTCAAAACATGAAGCCCAATATTGCTTAGATGTCCTTAAGCCTATTGGCATTCAAAGTAATGATTTGGCGCTTTATGTGCCCGTCGGCAATAAGGAGGAACAATGGGTGAATTCGTTTTTAGTCGGCCAAGGGATTCATCCGCATGACCGGCTGGTGGCGGTTCACCCAGGTGCGAGCTGCATTTCCAAACGCTGGGCACCTGCCAAATTTGCTGAATTAATCAACAAGATCCAGAGTAAATTTGATTATAAGATTGTGATCATTGGAAACCAGGATGTGAAATCGATTGTTAACGAAATTAAATCCCACCTTAACAAACCAGTCGTTGACGTGATTGGCGAAACGACCGTCCGCCAGCTTGTTAGTCTGCTGAAACGCTCTCAAACGCTTATTTCAAATGATTCGGGACCGGTTCAAGTGGCGGCTGCCTTGCAAAAACCAGTTATTGTTCTCTACGGCCGTAACCAGCCGGGATTAAGTGCTAAGCGGTGGCGGCCTTTAAGCGATAAATCGATTGTCCTGCAAAAAGATGTCGGTTGCCAGATCTGTTTAGCCCACCGTTGTCAAATCGGCTTTAAATGTTTGGAAGCTCTTACACCGCAAGAGGTTTTTGAAGCATTTGACGCCCTATCCAGACTGTGGTAGAATCAGCCTTCCTTTGCATAAAAAAAATTAAAAAATAATATTTAACTGCGGCTTTAAGCTTGTCATACGTATTCGGCCGCATCATTTCATGCATAATTTTCAGAACATCATTTCAAAATTTGCTGGCCAAAAAATCCTGGTGGTTGGGGATTTGGTCCTGGATGCCTATATTAGAGGAAGCGTCTCGCGTATTTCTCCAGAGGCGCCGGTCCCCATTGTCTTGCAGGAAGGTGCCTGCTTTTATAATCCAGGTGGAGCGGCCAATGTGGCAAATAATTTACAAAGTCTTGGGGCCAAAGTCGCTTTGGCCGGAAAAATCGGGCGGGATGGGGAAGGCAAGCTTCTCGTTAAGGAACTTAAAAAACGCAAGATTAATACCGACGGCATCGTGGCCGATAAAAATATTCCTACCTCTTTAAAAACACGTATCATCGCTCATCCGCAGCAAGTATTGCGTTTAGACCGCGAACGCGTCATAGAATCAAGTCCGGAAATTAACCGGACTCTCGTCAATTTTATTGTTAAACATTTAAATGAATTCGACGCCGTGATTGTTTCTGATTACGGCAAAGGCGTCATCAATGCGGTTTTATTGTCTGAAGTTTTTGCCATCGCCCGCACGCAAAAGAAAATTATTACTATTGATCCTAAAGTCGAGCATTTTAGTTTGTATCATGACGTGACCGCGATCACGCCCAACCGTAAAGAAGCCGAAAACGCGATTCGTAATATCCGCATTACCCAAAACGTCGGACGGCGGTTTCCGATTAACAGTGACCGTTTGACCAATGATAAAGATATTGATCAAGCTGGTGAAGCGCTTTTAAAATATTTAAATTTAGACAGCCTTTTGATTACGTTAGGCGAAGAAGGCATGCGTTTGTTTGAAAAAGGCAAACATCCTTTTCATATAGAAACCAAAGCCCAGGAAGTTTATGATGTCACCGGCGCTGGCGATGCGGTTATTTCGGTTTTTACGTTAGCTTTGACCGCAGGTGCGACCAAAAGAGAAGCGGCGTTACTCGCCAATTATGCAGCGGGCATTGTTGTTAAACAAGTGGGTGCCGTCGCTGTCACTAAAAAGGAATTGCAGGAAGCGTTTCAGGCGTAGATCGTCGTTCGTGCTTTGAGACTGTTGAATAATAACATTTGAACGCGAATCTACGCGAATTGCACACTGATATTCGCGAATATTTGTGTGTAATTCGCGTAGATTCGCGTTAACCTTTCAATTTTTCAACAATTTCTGCTTTCGTTGTTCGTTGTAGCGTTCTTTTAGTATGGTTGGAATTTGCAAAGTTAATAAATAATAGAAGAACGAATTCCTCGAACGACGAACCACGAACGACTAGAAAGGTTTTTCGTGAAAACAATCGGCATTATCCCAGCGCGGTACGGTTCAACCCGTTTAAAGGCCAAAGTGCTGGCGGACATTAACGGAAAGCCGATGATTCAGCATGTGTATGAAAAAGCGAAGCAGTGCCGGCGTTTGAATGAAGTGCTGGTGGCTTGTGATGATAAACGCATCGTTAGCGCGGTTGAAGGTTTTGGCGGTCAAGTGGTTTTAACATCTATTGATCATCCGTCGGGATCAGATAGAATAGCAGAGGCGGTTAAATTTTTAAAAGTCGATACGGTTGTTAATATTCAAGGCGACGAACCGCTTATTAGTCCAAAGGCAATTGACAATTTGGTTGAGACGATTGGAAGCGACAGAACTTGTGTGATGGCGACGCTCATTAAAAAGTTAGAAGACCCAAAAAAGCTTAAGGATCCCAATACAGTTAAAGTTGTTGTGGATGAAAATTTTAACGCGCTTTATTTTTCGCGGTCATCGATTCCTTTTAACCGCGATGAGGCGGCATTTGCCGAGATTGTTTATTACCGCCATTTGGGGATTTATGCTTATCGTAAAGAATTTTTGTTAAAGTTTGTCAGTTTAGCGCCGTCGGGTTTGGAAAAAATTGAGAAGCTCGAACAATTGCGCGCGCTTGAGGGGGGGTATAAAATTAAAACGATTGTGACGGATAGTGAAACGATTAGTGTGGATACCGAAAAGGATTTAAAGCGGGTGCGGCGGGTGATGGCGAAGGGGTGACGATTTGGCGCCGGGCGGCCCCGGAAAATTACGAATCGCCGCCGGGGCCGCCCGCGCTTTACGCACCGTATAATAATTCCCAAAACGAAAGAAGTGCTTGTGGTCAAAGTTATTTCTCTAGGTCCAATAAAATTCGGCGGCAACCAGCCGTTTGTTTTGATCGCCGGCCCATGCGTGGTTGAAAGCGAGGCGACTACTTTTAAAATCGCCGACATTCTTAAAAAAATAACCACGCGTCTTAAAATCCCTTTTGTTTTTAAGGCGAGTTATGATAAGGCCAATCGGACGTCAATTACTTCTTTTCGCGGCATGGGGATGGACAAGGCACTGGCGATTTTAGAAGAAGTTAAAAACCGTTATGATGTTCCTATTTTAAGCGACGTGCACCTCCCCGAAGAAGTTCCAGCCGCATCCGAGGTCGTCGACATTTTACAAATCCCGGCTTTTCTATGCCGGCAGACGGATCTTCTCACCGCAGCGGCCAAAAGCGGCAAAATTGTTAATGTCAAAAAAGGACAGTTCCTCGCGCCCTGGGATGTGAAAGAAATTGTCAAAAAAATTGAAAGCGCCGGCCACCATAAAATTCTTTTAACCGAACGCGGCAGCAGTTTTGGTTATAATAATCTCGTTTCGGATTTCCGATCGCTCGCGATTATGCGTCAAACAGGTTATCCGGTTGTCTTCGATGCCTCCCACAGTGTTCAGCAGCCAGGCGGTTTAGACAATGCCTCCGGCGGGAACCGCGAATATATCCCGCTTTTAAGCCGGGCCGCAGTTGCCGTGGGTTGCGATGCGATTTTTATGGAAGTGCATTTCAATCCTCAAAAAGCTTTATCCGACGGGCCCAATATGTGGCCGCTGGATAAATTGGAAAATCTTCTTATCGATTTAAAAGCGATCGATGCCGTTGTCAAGGCGCGTTCGTAATCTTGGATCATTAAAAAATGTCATTACAATTAGCCAAAGAAGTTATTAAGATCGAAGCTCAAGCCGTTAACCAGTTAAGCCGGCGTATTGATCATCAATTTTTAAAAGCAATTGATTTGATTGCGAAGTGCCGCGGCCGCGTTATCGTGACCGGCATGGGAAAAACCGGCATCATCGGTCATAAAATCGCGGCCACATTATCATCCGTTGGAACACCAAGTTTATGGATGCATAGTGCAGAGGCACTTCATGGCGATTTAGGACAAGTGACCCGCCAAGACATTCTTCTGGTTCTTTCCAATAGCGGCGAGACCGACGAAACCAAACGTTTGATTCCCCTTATTAAGAAAATCGGCGCCAAAATTATTTCTTTCACCGGCAATCTTAAGTCAACACTCGCCAAGCACAGTGATGTTGTTCTGAATGTTTCCGTTAAAAAAGAAGGCTGTCCTTTGGGCTTGGCTCCGATGGCTTCGACAACTGCTACCCTGGCGATGGGCGATGCGCTGGCGGCGTGTTTGATTGAACGGAAAGGTTTTAAGAAAGAAGATTTTGCTTTTTATCATCCGGCGGGAAGTTTAGGAAAGAAGTTACTGCTTAAAGTCACGGACATCATGCGCACCGGCCCGAGCTTCGCCCGCGTAACCGAAGACCGTTTGGTCAAAGATGTTTTGCTTGCGATCACCCGCGCGCGCTGCGGTTCGGCGTGCGTTGTTAACCGAAAAGGCATGCTCGCGGGAATTTTTACCGACGGAGATTTGCGCCGTCATCTGGAAGAAGATCCCAAACTGGTCCAACGCCTGGTTAAAGATGTGATGACTGAGCAACCACTCACAATTAGCAAAGATCAATTGGCCGTTGAGGCTTTAAAAATTTTACAGGACAAAAATATCGATGAACTGCCGGTTGTGGATGCGGGTTTTAAGCCGGTTGGGTTGGTTGATGTTCAGGATTTGTTGAAAGCAGGGTTGGTTTAAGTCTTGTAAAGCGAGGAGAGAGGAGAAAGTAGAGAGTGTGCTCATTTTGCTGACGCGCTACTTACAGATATTTAAAAATGAAAAGTCGCCTCAAAAAAATTAAACTCCTCATTCTCGACGTAGATGGCGTTCTTACAGATGGACGGATTATTTATAATTCAGAAGGTCATGAGATTAAAAATTTTGATGTTAAAGATGGTTTTGGGATTGTGATGTTTCAGCGTTTGGGGTTTAAGACCGCGATCATTTCGGCCCGCGCGTCTAAGGCGGTTGCAATCCGAGCGAAGGACTTAAGAATAAATAAAATTTTTCAAAATGCCTTCCCTAAAACGGCTGCATACTATAGATTATTACGTCTTTTTGATTTGAAAGATAATCAAGTTTGTTTTATTGGAGATGATTTGCCGGATTTACCGATTTTAAAAAGGGCCGGCTTTGCGGTGACTGTGCCTAACGCTGTTTCTGAAGTAAAAAAAATTGCTCACTATACGACGCGTAAACCCGGCGGCAAAGGCGCCGTGCGTGAAGTGATTGAACTTATTTTAAAAGCCCAGGGTAAATGGCAAGCGGTTTTAAAGGGAGTTGAGTGATGATTAAAAAAGTGGCCTTAACATTTATGCTGTTTATGGTCTGCGGTATGGTATTGCATGCGGAAGATTCACCTAAACAAAATACGGCCTCTTCCTCGTCATCATCAAGCGGTAGTTCTGGACAGCAGCAGTTTGAAGGATTCAATCTGGCTGGTTATAACGAACATGGCGATAAATCCTGGGACGTTAAAGGTGACACCGCGGATATGGTTGGCAATATCGTTAAGCTCACGAATATTGTGGCCAACGCTTACGGCGATGAAAAAATGAATTTAACCGCAAAAAGCGGCACGATGGATCAAGCGAGCGGCAATATGCATTTAGAAAAAGATGTCGTCATCACCTCCGAAACCGGCGCCCGTTTGACGACGGATTCATTGGATTGGCAGCGTGACAAAGATTTAGTGACAACAAACGACCGCGTTAAAATTCAGAATGATAAAATCACCGCCGTCGGCACCGGCGCAGTCGCGCATCCAGGTCTGAAAACGGCTGAGATGAAAGAAGACGTTGTTGTGAAAGTCGATACTGAAAAAACGAAATCCAACGGAAACGGCGCGCCGTTGACAATTACTTGTGACGGACCTATGGAAGTTGATCAAGCACACCAGCGCGCGTTTTTTAATAACAATGTTGTCGCCGAGCAAGAAGGCCGCCGTTTAAAAGCAGATCGCATCGAAATTTATTTTGACCAAAAGACAAATCAGATTCAACAGCTGGTGTGTATCGGCAACGTGGCAATCACTCAAGGTGAGAATACCAGTTACGCTGAGAAAGCCGTTTATACGGCCTCCGACCAAAAGCTGGTTCTATCCGGCCGGCCCAAATTAATTTTAGTCACAGAAGGGAAAAACAGCATTGCATCTTTTGGAAACTAAAGGACTGGTCAAAATTTACGGCGGCCGGCGGGTCGTTGATGGTTTAAGTATTTCCATCGGGCGCTCCGAGATCGTGGGATTGCTCGGCCCCAACGGTGCCGGCAAGACAACGACTTTTTACATGGCGGTCGGCATTGTGACGCCGGATCAAGGCCAGATCTTTTTTGATCAGGAAGACATTACTAAAAAACCCATTCATGACCGCTGCCGTTTAGGGATGGGATACTTGGCCCAGGAATCGTCGATCTTTCGTAAATTAACCGTCGAAGAAAATATCATGGCGATTTTAGAAACGCTTGATCTAAGCCCGCGCGAGCGCCGGAAACGTCTGCAATCTCTGCTTGAGGAATTAAATATCGCCCATCTGGCTAAGAGTAAAGCTTTCACACTTTCCGGCGGAGAACGTCGCCGGCTTGAAATCACCCGGGCGCTTGTGACCAATCCATCATTTTTGCTTTTGGATGAACCTTTTTCAGGGATTGATCCGATTGTTGTTGCTGAGGCTCAGGAAATTATTCAGGATTTAAAGAAAAAAGGACTGGGAATTTTGCTGACCGATCATAATGTCCGCGAAACGCTTTCGATTACGGACCGCGCGTATCTCGTCGCTGACGGACGTGTACTCATTTCCGGGACAGCGGATGATTTGATTAATGATCCGAAGGCGAAGAAGATTTATTTGGGCGAAAAATTTACGATGTGACCGATTTGAAATTGAGGAAGCCCTGCGACTCGGCCGAGCTTAGACAGGGGCCTCGCTCAGGGTAGTAGTTCAAGAATGACATAACAATTATTCTGAAAGGAAGACGATTCATTATGAAGATTGAGGTAAAAAAAATTGACGCAACTCGGCGAGAATTGAAATTGGAAATACCACGTGAAAGGGTTACGAAAAAACTCAACGAAATTTACGAAGAAATCAGCAAGCACGCCAAAATCAAGGGATTCCGTCCTGGCAAAGCGCCGCGGCATTTGGTTGAAGCTCAGCACGGCAAGCTTGCCCGCGAAGAAGCGATCAAAGATTTAATCCCCGAAGCTTATCGCGAAGCTGTTCAAAAAGAAAATATCAACCCCATTGACCTTCCCGAAATTCAAGACGTCTCCTTTAAAGACGGCATTGTTTCATTCACGGCAATGCTTGATATCCGTCCTGAAGTGAAAATAAAAAATTACAAAGGTATTGCAGTTCAGCGCAAAGCCGCCACAGTTACCGACGAAGAACTTGATAAAACCTTGGATTTTATCAAAAAAGGCCAAGGTGATAAAGAAGTCACGCTCGATGACGCGTTTGTCCGCGGCTTGGGTTATCCCAGTCTTGAAGAATTTAAAACATCGCTTAAGCGCCAGCTTGAGATCGATAAAGAGCGTCATAATCGCGCGGAAGTTGAAAATCAAATTGTGGAATATCTTTTAAAGGAATCGTCCGTCGCGTTACCGCAGGCCACCGTTAACAAACAGCTTGAACATCGCCTCGAGGAAGCGAAAAAACGCCTGCGTTCGCAGCGCGTGCCGGAAGAAGAAATCCGCAAAAAAGAAGAAGACATGCACAAAGACTTCCGCCCGATGGCTGAGAAAGATATTAAAACTTTTTTGATTATGGAACATATCGCCAAAGAAGAAAATATCACAATCGGCGAAAAGGAAGATCTGTTTCATAAAGTACTCGAATTTTTGTTACGCGAAGCGAAGTGGGAAGAGGAGAAGAAATAAGCCGTAATCCGATAAACGAAAAACGATACGAGCTACGCAACCGAATAACGATTAACATTTTGAAGGAGATTAAAATGGAAATCAAAAATCAGATATTAGTGCCAATGGTCATCGAAAAAACCGGTCACGCCGAGCGGGCCTATGATATTTATTCGCGGCTTTTAAAGGACCGCATTATTTTTATTGGAACCGCCATTGATGACACCGTCGCTAATCTTATTATTGCGCAGTTACTGTTCCTTCAGTCCGAGGACGCTCACAAGGACATTAACATTTATATTAATTCACCGGGCGGTTCAGTCACGGCGGGATTGGCGATTTATGATACGATGCAATTTTTAAAACCGGATGTGAGCACGTACTGCATCGGCCAGGCGGCCAGCATGGGTTCTGTTTTATTGACCGCCGGCGCCAAAGGCAAACGCTACGCGCTTCCTTATTCACGTATTATGATTCATCAGCCTTGGGGTGGCGTTCAGGGAACGGCGAGCGACATTTCGATCCAAGCCAAGGAAATTTTACGCATGAAAGAAGAGCTCAACAAAATTCTGGCAAAGCATACCGGCCAGCCGCTTTCTAAAATTGAAAAAGACAGTGACCGCGATTTTTTTATGAGTGCCGAAGAAGCCAAAGCGTATGGGCTCGTCGATGAAGTGATTACAAATGCGCATAAGGCGTTGCCGGATTTAAAAGCTTAATTTAATTACACAGATTAAAAAACCGATTACACAGATTTAACATTGAACTGTGCCTTTTAGATTTTTTGATGTGTGTAATCTTTTTAAAATCTGTGTCATCGGAATCAAATTATTCTAAAGAAAGGAACCATGAAACGTAATCTCTTATTGACTCCTGGTCCGACTCAAATTCCGCCACAAATCTGCGAAGCCCTGGGCCGTCCGATTATCCATCACCGCACGCCTCAATTCCAAGAAATCTTGAAAGAAGCCGCCGAAGGTCTCAAATATGTTTTTCAAACCAAGAATGATGTTTTGATTTTAACCGCCTCGGGCACCGGCGGCATGGAAGCGGCCGTGTGCAATTTGCTTTCGCCCGGTGATAAAGCGATCACGGTTGAAGGCGGCAAATTCGGCGAACGCTGGACGGAGTTATGTCATGTTTACGGAGTCAAAGCCCAGGTGCTTAAAATAAAATGGGGCCATGCGGTCAGCGCGGCTGAGATTAAAAAGACACTCGATGCCGATAAAGACATTAAAGCAGTTTTTATTACATTGACCGAAACTTCAACTGGGGTTACGACGGATGTGAAAGCAATTGCAGACGTCGTTAAGAATACCAAAGCCGTTTTAGTCGTCGATGCCATCAGCGGTTTGGGTGCGACGGATTTACAATCTGATAACTGGGGCGTTGATGTGGTTGTTTCAGGTTCCCAAAAAGGATTGATGTTGCCGCCTGGTCTGGCCTTTGTTAGTTTAAGCACCAAAGCATGGGAACTGGTGAAGCAGTCAAAGTCGCCGAAATATTATTTTGATTTAACCATTGCCAAAAAGACCGCCGAGAAAACCGACACGCCTTATACGCCGGCGATCGGCATTATCATTGCGCTTAATGAAGCGTTGAAAATGATTAAACAATCCGGCCTGCAAAATCTTTTCGCACATTACGCGCGCTTAGCCAGCGGAACCCGCGAGGCGGCCAAGGCGTTGGGCTTAACGCTTTTTGCTGATCCGTCTTGCATTTCGAATGTCGTGACGGCCATTAATTTACCGACGGGAATTGACGGTGAGAAATTGACGAAGATCATGCGCGACACCTATGGCATTACGATGGCCGGCGGGCAGGATGATCTTAAAGGAAAAATCGTCCGCATGTCGCACATGGGATGTTTGGATGAATACGACATGATCACCGGCATTTCTTGTTTGGAAAAAGTTTTAAACGAAATGGGCTACAAATTTACGCTGGGCGCTGGAGTCGCCGCAGCGCAGAAATATTTTAATACAAAATAATCATCAAGATACTCTTGCGCACCCCGGCGCGCGCAAGGGTAGACTCCAGTGTGGAGAAGTACCCGATATGGCCCTCGAAGAATACAAAAAACACATTCGAACATTTTTTGAAAAAATCCCGGATATCGATTACGTTTTCTTATTCGGCTCGGTTTTGAAGAGGCTCCGGCCAGATAGTGATATCGATATTTTAATCTCGGGCCAGTTAACCATTGACCAACAATTAACGCTACCAGTTGAATTGGGCAATATATTCAAACGTAAGGTGGATCTTGTGGTTATTGAAGAAGCTTCAAATGAATTAATTATGGAAGCCATCCCGCATGGGTTGCCAATTTTAATTAATGATAAAGAGAAATTAAAACGCGATTATTTGAAAAATTTTTATCTTTATCAAGACGGGATGTTTTTAAGAAAACTGCGACTGGAAAAAATTAAAAGGAGTTTTTTGGGTGGTTAATAAAAATATTTTAACTAGCCGGATAGCTGAAATCAAAATACATTTACAGCGTATTAAGGTTTATGAAAAATTGACATATGAAGAATTTATCGAAAATAGAGATATTCAGGATATTGTTGAATACAATTTATTTCAAATCATTAACCATTTGATAAATATATGCGAGCACATTGTTGTAGATGAGAATATGGGGTTTCCTCAAACAGCTTATGATGCAGGAGAATTTTTGAAGAAAAAAGACATTTGGGATGGAAAAGATTTAGACGTATTTAGAAAAATGATCGGATTCAGGAATGTCTTAGGACATGACTATATTGATCTTGATAAAAAGAAGGTTTATGAAGCTTTGACAAAAGGATCCGAAGATATTGAAGGGATATTAAAGAAAATAATTGGCAGATTTCTCTAAAACATAAAAGGCAGGAATAAACAAATGAAAATTCTCATCAGTGACAAGTTGGCGCAGGAAGGGATTGATATTTTAAAAACCGTTAAAGAATTTGAGGTTGATTGCAAATACGGGCTTAAGCCCGATGAGCTTAAAAGCGTGATCAAGGATTATGACGCGTTGATCGTGCGCAGCGCGACGAACGTAACCGCCGATGTTATTGATGCCGCGGCCAAATTAAAAGTGATCGGCCGTGCTGGTGTTGGGTTGGATAATGTTGATCTTCCTGCAGCGACGAAAAAGGGTATCGTCGCCATGAATACGCCCGCTGGTAACACGACTTCAACCGCCGAGCACACAATGAGTATGATTCTGGCCTTATCACGAAATATTCCTCAAGC
Source organism: uncultured Planctomycetales bacterium (assembly GCA_964612665.1). Taxonomy (GTDB): domain Bacteria; phylum Omnitrophota; class Gorgyraeia; order Zapsychrales; family JAHFFX01; genus CAZTCI01. The sequence continues at coordinate 124,093 of CAZTCI010000005.1, forward strand.
CTGCGCGTCACTTAAATCCGGCAAATGGGAGCGTTCGAAATTTGAAGGCGTAGAACTTTACGGAAAAACGCTTGGCATTATCGGGCTCGGCCGAATCGGCTCGACGGTTGCAAGGATGGCCAAAGGATTTGGAATGAAGATTATGGCCTACGATCCATTCTTGTCGACGGAAATTGCCGCTAAAATCGGCGTGGATGTTGCGGAATTCGAAGACATCATTAAAAACGCTGATTACATTACGATCCATATTCCGAAAAGCAACGAAACGAAAAATTTAATCGGGGCCCAAGAGTTGTCTAAGATGAAAAAAACGGCGCGGGTCATTAATTGTGCGCGCGGCGGTATTATTGATGAAGAAGCGCTCGCCCAAGTGCTGCAAAACAAAACAATCGCTGGCGCGGCAATTGATGTTTTTGACGTCGAGCCGCCGGATTTTAATTCACCGCTTTTAAAACTTGATAACTGCGTTGTCACGCCGCATCTGGGCGCCTCAACCTCTGAAGCCCAGGTCAATGTCGCAATCGAAATCGCCGAATCGGTACGCAACGCACTTTTAGGTAAAGGGATCATGAATGCGGCCAATTTTCCGTCGATCAGTGCGGAAGCTTATAAATTGCTGGAACCTTACATTAATCTTGCCGAACGGATGGGAAAGTTTGGCGGACAATTGATTCAAGGTCGCATTAAAGAATTAAAAATCACTTACAGCGGTCAGGTGACGAACCAAAAAGTCGCACCGGTTTCGATGGCGTTTACGTATGGACTCCTATTGCCGATCTTGGGGGAAAACGTCAATTACATTAATGCGATGGATTTGGCCCGTGAGCGCGCGATTAATGTTCAAGAAATTAATTCGACTAAAGAAGAAGAGTTTGTCAATTTGGTCGACACCCAAATCACAACCGACAAAGAAACTTTTCGTATCTGGGGAACGCTCGCCGCCAACAACAAACCGCGTATTGTTAAAGTTAACGATATCTACGTGGAGGCGACACCTCAAGGCTACATGCTTTTCATTAATAACAACGATAAGCCTGGCATCGTTGGGGCGATTGGCGCAACGCTCGCCGAAGGGAATGTGAATATCGCGAGTATCAGTTTGGGCCGCGGGGTTCAAGGTGGATTGGTTATTAGTGTGGTTAATGTTGACAGCGAAATACCCAACGCTGTTTTGGAAAAATTACGCAAGAAACAAGATATCTTGTTTGTAAAACTTATTAAAGTTTAAAATGTGTTGATTTAAATAATAATGTCTCCGGTTTATGGACCATTTCCGTTTCTTCTCGGCGGCTTAACCGACAGCATTAATCCATGCGCGGTGATGGCCTGTTTAGTTTTTATCATGATTTTAAATAACAGCGGGCTGAAGTTAAGTTCAATCGTCATCAACGGATTAGCATTTATCATTGCCGTTATATTAGTTTCGTCTTCGATTCTTGTTGGAGGGTCTTGGAACGTAATATTCGCCTCTTGGTTTTATCAATTTTGTCGGTTGTTCTATATTGTGACAGGATTGGGCTGGTTATTTTTAAGCTGGTGGCACATTCAAGATTGGTTTATCTTTAAAAAGACCCGTACGACGCAGGATTTTAAAATAAAAATTTTTGAAAATGAGGTTAATGCGACTGTTGTCAGTCCGACGAGTATTGTGGACACAGAAAATAAATTTTGGCGGTTGTTTAAAGGCTGGCGGCCGGCTTTTTTTTGGGGAATGGTTTTAAGTTTCCTGGGATCGGTTTGGCCGAGTCAATTTTATGTGAATACCATTATTGCGGCTTTGGCGTTGCAATCTCAAACGACAGCGCTTTTGACTTCAGCGCTGCTGTATGGATTGGCCTTTAGCGTTCCATTATTTTTTGTTTGGTTTCTTTGGATGTTCACAGTGCGTTCCAAAGTTTCGGTCAATTTTTTTTTGAAGAATATTGGTTTAGTTAAAGCGTTTTGCGCCGGTTTTTTGTTGGCTACGGGCGTAGGGTTAATTTGGTCCTTTCTATAAAGATTATATTAGGGCAGTTGGCTATGAAATTGTTAATCATTAAAAGAGGATAGATATTTTATGAATATTGTGGTCGTTGGTGCTCAATGGGGAGATGAAGGTAAAGGGAAACTTATCGATATCTTATCGCAGAAGTTTGATATCACTGTACGTTACCAAGGCGGCAACAATGCCGGGCATACGGTTATTGTCGGCGATCAAACGTACATCTTTCATTTAATTCCGTCGGCAATTCTTCATAAAAGTAAAGTATGCGTTATCGGTAACGGCGCTGTCGTTGATCCCAAGGCTTTGCTCGAAGAAATCGAAGAATTAAAAAAAAGGAAAATTACAGTAACACCGCAGCAGCTTAAAATTTCTGGATTGGCGCATGTCGTTATGCCTTATCACCGGATTTTAGACGGCCTACGGGAATCCAAACGTGAAAACAAAATTGGAACAACCGGTCGGGGCATTGGTCCTTGTTACTCCGATAAAGTGACACGCTGCGGCATACGGATGATTGATTTATTAAATCCCCGCATTTTAGAAGCCAAATTAAAAGATAACCTCACGGAAAAAAATGAGATTTTCACCAAAGTTTTCCATCATTCCAATTTTGCTTTTGATCAAATTTATAAAGAATATTTAGACTACGGCAAAAAAATAAAGCCGTATATCGCCGATACAGCGGTTTATCTTAACGACGCCATCGACCATAAAAAAACGGTCCTGTTTGAAGGCGCGCAAGGGACTTTTTTAGATATTGATTTCGGGACTTATCCGTTTGTCACTTCATCGAACTCCATTGTCGGCGGCGTTTGTACGGGAAGCGGTGTAGCTCCAACGCGCATTGATAAAGCGATCGCAGCCGTTAAGGCTTACACGACGCGCGTTGGTGAAGGTCCTTTCCCAACCGAATTTTTAAATAATTTAAAGGAAACCATCCGCATTAAAGGGAATGAATTCGGTGCCACAACCGGTCGTCCACGTCGCTGTGGATGGTTCGACAGCGTTCTCGTGCGTTATTCGGTTATTATTAACGGCGTTTCGGAGCTGGCGGTCATGAAGCTTGATGTGCTGGATGATTTGCCCGAGATTAAGATCGCAACGGCCTACTCCTACCGCGGCAAAATTTATAAAAATTTTCCGCTCGATTTTGAAGTTTTAAGCAACGCCAAACCGGTGTATGAAACTGTTCCAGGATGGCAAAGCTTGACCCGCGGTATTAAACGCTATAGCCAGTTACCTGTTCAAGCACGCCGTTATCTTGAACGCTTGGAAAGTTTGCTTAAAGTGCGGATCAAATATGTATCAACCGGTTCCAAGCGAGACGAAATTATTGTCCGCTAAATTTGTATCTCCTTGAAAACTGATAATATAAGGAGATAAATCTTGACTTTGCAAAATGGGTATGTTAACTTGTCACAGAAATTTAAATAAACTGAATTTTGAAAAATTTTCCTGCCATATCAGGGCATTACTACAAAGGAGGAAACAATGTTAAGAAGAGCTTTTGGGTTCTCTTCCTTAATAATATTTTTAGTATTGCTTACATTTAGTTTAACCGGCTGTACTGTCATCTACCAAAAAGGCCGGCGCTCCGACGTCGAGAAAATTACCAAATTAAAAAGTGAACTAAGTGAATTAGAACGGGCCAAAAAAGAACTCGAAGACCGTCTCAAAAACGAGATCGGCGATAAGCAAGTCAAGGTTGAAATGCAGGACCGCGGGCTTGTTATTACATTTGTTGCTGAAGTTCTTTTTGATTCTGGAAAAGCCAAACTCAGGCAATCCGCCTTGGAAACGCTCAGTAAAATTTCCGGCGTTCTTAACTCCACCGTCAAAGACCTATCAATCGGCATTGAAGGCCACACCGACAACCAACCTATCAAACATTCCGGATGGAAATCCAATTGGGAATTATCAACCGCCCGCGCGACTGCAGTATTGCATCAATTAATTGACGCCGAGAATGTTGCCCCCGAGCGTTTATCAGCTACAGGCTACGGAGAATATCGGCCAGTTGCTTCTAATGATACCGCTGAAAGCCGCCAAAAAAACCGGCGGGTCGAAATAGTTATCTTGCCTAAGACCACTAAAGAAAAAGCGTCAAATTTTCAATCAGTTTCTGGGTCTTCTGAACCCACACCATCAGCTCCGGCGCCCCAAGAAGAAAATTTAAAATAGTTTTTGTAAAGCATCATGACAAAACGGAGGGCCAAATTGAACGAAAGGATCAAAAACCAGCTATTGGTTGTAGTGTCGGTGGTGGCGGTAGGATGTTTCTTAATGGCCTTAACAGCAAATAAATCAGCAAGCCAAGCCAAACAGGAACTCGATCAGGAACGTTATAAACGTTTTAATGCCGAGCAAAATTTAACTGATGCTAATAAACGCGTCAATGCCCTCGAGTCGGAGATAGCTAGTTTACGCGACCGTGTTCAAAGTGTTCAAACAATTTTGGATGAAGGTAAAACCCAGGCCAATGATCTTAAAGCACAGCTGGAAACAATGAATAAGACAAAAGAGCTGCTGGAAAAAAAGATTGAAGACTTAAAAGCTTCATCCAACTTGCCGGCGCCGGCTCCAGCTCAGACTCCAACTCAGGCAGGCAATCCGAACCCATAAATGCCGTTGGGCTAATTCCGACAGGATTGTACTTTATTAAAAGCGGCTTGAAATTTAAATGGGGGATAAGTTATCCCCCATTTTGTTTGTTCCATACTTAACATGGTGTTTTTATTTAATGAATTTTAAAATTATCCCTCAGCATGTCGCGATCATCATGGATGGAAATGGTCGTTGGGCCCAAACACGGCGTTTGCCTCGTACGCAAGGTCACATCGAAGGTGTTAAGCGCGTTGAAGAGATTGTTTATTCCGCTCACCGCCGGGGCATCCAGGTTTTGACCTTGTATACATTCTCGACGGAAAACTGGAACCGTCCCGCGCAAGAAGTCTCTATGCTCATGCGCACGTTGATTAATGTTATTAAACATAAAATTAAGAAGTTAGATCAGGACAATTTTTGCGTGCGGTTCATCGGCCGCCAGGAAGGCGTGCCGCCGGAAGTGATCAGGACGATGCAGGAAGCCACCCAGCAGACGCGAAACAACTCTGGACTGATTTTAAACATTGCCTTTAATTACGGCGGCCGTCAGGAAATTCTCGATGCAACCCAAGCGATTGTGAGCGCCGTCAAGAATAATAAACTCAAACCTTCCGATTTAAACGACAAAATATTTTCACAATATCTCTATACCAACGGATTGCCTGACCCTGATCTTTTGATCCGCACCTCGGGCGAACGAAGAATCAGCAATTTTCTTTTGTGGCAGTTATCTTACGCTGAGCTTTATTTTACTGATAAATTTTGGCCGGATTTTAACGAAGCAGAATTCGAAAAAGCTCTTTTAGATTTTCAAGCCCGTGAAAGACGTTATGGAAATGTTGCCGCCGCGGGCCGCAAGTAATTGAGGTAAAACAAAATTTAAATTTATGTCCAAAGAACGATTAACCAGCGCCAGTTTAATGATTGTCTTGACGATAATTGCTATCATCAATGATTGGTTTTTTATCGTTGTCGTTTTGGCTTTGACCGCCGGCGGGCTTTATGAATTTTTTTATTTAATCAAAAAGAAGGGGATTCCTATCTATAGCTATGTGGGGATTTTTATTGGGCTTTTGATTCCAGCTTCTATTTATACGCGTTTTGAGCTTACTAAAAATTGGGAATTACTTTTTATTGTCGTTGCATTTTTGCTGACGCTTTTAATGCAATTTGCTCGCCAGGACAACCGTAACGCCATCGTCGGAATTTCAACAACTATCTTTGGGGTTTTATACGTTTCCTGGTTCTTTAGTTTTTTGGTCAAAATCCGTTTGCTTTTACCAGCGATGGATGGGGTTAAACTCTTGACTTTTATTGTTGCCGTTACAAAAAGCGGCGATATTGGGGCGCTTTTGGTGGGATCAAAATTAGGGAAGCATCCTTTGCTGCCACAGGTCAGTCCACATAAATCAATTGAGGGAAGTTTAGGAAGTTTTTGTTTTAGTATTTTGACCGCTATTGTACTTAAGTCATTTTTGCCAACGGAGCTTAATTTTTCAACGTGGTATGTGGCGTTGATGGGTGCGTTTTTCGGTGGACTGGGACAGTTGGGTGATTTGTCCGAGTCCTTAATTAAAAGAGATTGTAACGTTAAAGATTCAGGGAAGCTTTTACCCGGCATGGGTGGTGTTTTAGATGTGATCGACAGTTTGCTTTTCTCTGCGCCGGCTTTTTATCTGTATATGAGTTCCGCTTTGAACTCCCTGTAAAACTAAAAAGTTTGTGACAAGGGATAACGCGGATTGCACATGGATAAACGCGGATATCCGTCATGAAAATCTGCGATAATCTGCTTCCTTAAATTTGTATGCGCACAAAAAATATTGTTATCTTAGGCGCAACGGGATCCATCGGCGTTAACACTTTAAAAGTGGTTGAGTGTTTCCCCGGGCAATTCCGTGTCGTCGGGTTAAGCGCTTATAACAACGTCGAACTGCTCAAGACTCAAATTAAAAAATTTACACCGCAATATGTCGCCGTCAATTCGGTAGAAATTAATTATTTAAAACGATGTGTTAATGGTTTGGCCACGAAGATTTTAGACGTACAGCAGGATTTAAACGAGTTGGTCAAACTGCCGGAAGTTGATGTGATTGTTATTGCCATGCGCGGCAGTGCGGCTTTAATTCCTTTTTTGACCGCCGTGCGTTTAGGCAAAACTGTTGCCCCGGCCAACAAAGAAGCGCTTGTCGTTGCCGGCGATATTATTATGGCGGAGGCCCAGAAGTACAACGCCCAGATTATTCCAATTGACAGCGAGCAAAGCGCCATCTTTCAATGTTTAAACGGCCAAGATCGTAAACAGCTCAAGAAAATTTTTCTGACCGCTTCCGGCGGGCCGCTTAAAGATGTGGCTTCCCAAAAATTTCGACATTTAACGCTTAAGGACATTCTTAAACATCCTCGCTGGAAGATGGGGAAAAAAATCACCGTTGATTCGGCAACCTTGATGAATAAGGGTTTTGAGGTCATTGAAGCCCAGCGATTATTTGGATTGACGGCAGACCAAATTGAAGTTGTGATTCATCCTGAGGCGATCATTCATTCGATGGTTGAATTTACCGACGGATCTATCTTGGCCCAGTTGGCGCTGCCGGACATGCGGTTACCGATTCAATATGCGTTGACATATCCTGACCGTTGGTCTTCACCGCTCAAAAGATTAGATTTTGCTCAATTAAAGTCGTTAAACTTTTCTAAACCAAACACAACAAAATTTCCTTCCTTAAAACTTTGTTTCTATGTAGCGAAAAAGGGAGGAACGCTTCCGGCCGTCTTGAACGCAGCCGATGAAGTGGCTGTTGAAGCTTTCTTAGACGGACGATTAGATTTTCTAAAGATTCATAAAGTGGTTGAAAAAGTAGTTTTAAAACATAAAATGATACCTACGCCGTCTCTTAAACAGGTTCTGGACGCCGATCAATGGAGTCGGCAGGAGACCTATAAAAACTTAAATTAAATTTCTGACTTTATCTTTTAGAAGTTTCTATTATAAAAAATCGGTGAGGGAAAATGAGCTTACTAAGCTTGCTTATTTTTATTGTTGTTTTGGGTATTTTAGTTTTTGTCCACGAATTTGGCCATTACATAACGGCCCGATCGGTGGGCGTTAAGGTCGAGAAATTTGCGTTAGGCTTTGGGCCGAAACTTTTGTCCTGGGAAAAAGATGGGACGGAATACATGCTCTGTGCTGTTCCTTTAGGCGGTTATGTGAAAATGGCCGGGGATGAAAGATCCAATCTTCAAGGCACTAAAGACGAATATTACTCACAGCCGGTGGGTCATCGAGCTTTAATTGTAGTTATGGGGCCGGTTGTTAATTACATTCTGGCGTATTTATGTTTTTGTGTGGTGTATATAATTGGCTATCCAACGATGGCGCCGAAAGTGGGCGAGGTGATGGCCAATTATCCGGCGCAAATAGCTGGATTACAAAAAGGTGATACGATCATTCGTATTGAAGATCAGAACATTAAAAGCTGGGAAGATGTTCAACATAACATTACGACCTTGAAACAACCAAGCCTTAGTGTCGAAATTCTCCGCGACGGAAACAAACTTCAAAGAACGCTAACACCACGTCAAGAAATAATTAAGAATGTTTTCGGCCAAACTGAACAAATTCGGGTAATCGGTATTAGACCTCAGGATGAAATGGTCGTTCTTGAATTCAGTTTTTCAGAAGCGGTTATTAAAGCCGCAGCCAATCTTTGGGACATCACTCATACAACTTATAAAGCGATCTACCGGATGCTGACGGGGGCTATGTCCGCCAAAGAATCGATGACTGGACCGATTGGAATTTTTTATATCATTCAAAAAGCCTCTGCTATGGGATTTTCTTACCTGCTTTATGTGGTTGGTGCCATCAGTGCTAGTCTTGCCCTTTTTAATCTTCTACCTTTTCCGGTTTTAGATGGCGGGCACTTACTATTTCTCGCCATTGAAAAAATTCGAGGTAAAACGTTGTCTCCTAAAATTGAAGAAGTTATTATGCGGGTTGGAATAAGTTTGATTATTTGTTTGGCCTTATTTGTTTTCTACGTCGATATCGACCGTTTCGGATTGATTGGAAAGGTTGTTGGTATTTGGAAGCAGATGGGTTTTTAGATTTAAAGAAATCTGTATATACGCGAATTCTCGCGAATTGCACGCAAATATTCGCGAGAATTCGCGTTCGAAAAGGAACAAAAAGTCATGGAAGACCTTAAAAAAAGAATTCACCAATATTTAATTAATAGCACGGATTTTATGGCTGTTATTGATAAACTTTCCGAAGATGAACTACGTAACTTTGTGAACCGCACTACAGTTGCGATTTGCCAGGAATATAATATTCCGCTTACTGAACTAGAACGCCTGGCTTTGGTGAAAGATATCGTCGGTGCTGTTGTTAATCTTGGTCCGTTGCGGCCATTGGTTGAAGATCCATCTATTTCCGAAATCATGGTCAATGGGGCCAATAAAATTTATATTCAGCGAAATGGACGTATTGAACTTAGTAATATTAAATTTGATGATTCGCGGCATTTGAGTCATGTGATTCAAAAAATGCTTTCGAGTTCCGGTTCAAGCCGCCGCGTCGATGAATCGTCGCCTTACGTGGATTTTTCTTTGAAAGATGGGTCCCGGGTTAATGTGATTCTTCCGCCATGTTCGCTCATAGGACCGGTTGTAACGATCCGTAAATTTTCTTCAGCGATTGGAACGATTGATGATTTGCTTAAGCGCGGCATGCTTAACAAGCAAATGGCCACACTTCTCATTGCCTCAATCAAAGCCAAATTGAATATCGTTTTTTGCGGCGCAACTGGTACCGGTAAAACAACAACACTTAACGTTTTGTCCCGTCATCTTTCTGCAGAAGAGCGGATTATAACAATTGAAGATACCGCCGAGTTGCGGCTGCTGCAAGAGCACGTGGTCAGCCTTCAGGCCAAAAGCGCTAACGTCGAGGGTAAAGGTGCCATTTCAATCCGAGAACTTTTTGTGAACTGTTTGCGTATGCGTCCTGACCGCATTATCATCGGTGAAGTTCGTGGGGAAGAAATTTTGGATATGATTCAGTCGATTAGTTCCGGCCACTCCGGGTCGCTTGCAATCGTTCACGCCGATTCACCAGAAGACTGCTTTTACCGGATGGTGACCATGATGCTAATGTCTGGTATCCGTTTAAGCACGGAAGAGATTAAAAAGCAAGTTGCCCACGCGATTGATTTAATTGTCCACACCGAACTCATGCCCGATGGCTGCCGCCGGATTACCTACATAACAGATTTGGAATATGACCGTAAACAGCCCGATCCATTTTTGCATAACATCTTTCGTTTTGAACAACAAAAGATAACCGAAGACGGCAAGGTCGTCGGTGACTGGGTCATGAATAAAAAGAAACCTTCGTTTTACCATAAAATGATTAAGCGAAATACCGAACTGCCGCCGGGTTTTTTTGAAAACCATTAGTCAATATTGGCCTTTTCTCTCCCAAAGATAAGGTTGTTCTATTATTCTCGGCGAGAAAAGGCCTAATACTAGACTTTTGCAATGCAAAAGTCAGTAAAATCTTTGTGAAAGACAACTATGAACTGGAGCCGATTTTTTATCCCTACGTTAAAAGAAGTTTCCGCGGGTGTTGAAGCGGTCAGCCACCGTTTATTATTGCGCGCCGGCTTGGTTAACATGCTTACCGCAGGAGTGTATTCTTATCTTCCCTTAGGACTGCGTGTCTTGAAACGGATTGAAAACATTATCCGCGAAGAAATGAACAACGCCGGGGCGATTGAACTTTTTTTACCCTGCCTTCAACCCATAGATCTTTGGCAAAAAACCGGACGGGACAAAACCTTAGCGGAGGTCATGATCCGTTTTGAAGATAAAAAAGGCCGCGCAATGTGCTTAGGGCCGACCCACGAAGAAATCATAACCGATCTCGTTAGAAATTACGTCCAAAGCTACCGCCAGCTTCCGCTTAATCTGTATCAGATTCAAACTAAATTCCGCGACGAAATCCGCCCGCGTTTCGGCGTCGTCAGAGCTTGTGAATTCATCATGAAAGACGCTTACAGTTTCGACCGCGATAAAGCCGGTCTTGAAAAGAATTACGCCCTTATGTATACTGCGTATCAAAACATTTTCCGACGCTGCGGATTGAAAGTCGTGATTGTCGAAGCGGATTCAGGCGCCATGGGGGGCGATGTTTCTCATGAATTCCTGGTTCCGGCGCCCATCGGCGAAGATTCTATTGCGTCTTGCGACAACTGCGACTATAATAGCGGCGCGAAAACCGGCCAAGAAGAAGGATCATCCTGTCCTCGGTGCCATAAGGGCATTCTGAAAAAGACAATCGCAATTGAATTAGGTCATATCTTTCAGCTGGGAACCAAGTATAGTTCAGCATTAAACGCGCTTTTTTTGGATGAAAACGGCAAGCAGCAAACCATCATCATGGGCTGTTATGGAATTGGGGTGAGCCGTTTGATTGCGGCTGTTGTTGAAAAGAATAATGACGCCGCGGGAATTATCTGGCCCGATGAAGTCGCTCCATTTGACGTCGAGATTCTTCCTTTGCAAATGGCTGACAGCCGCACGTTGGATTTAGTCAAACGTTATGATGAAGAATTAACCGCCGCTGGCCTTGAGGTTTTAATTGATGACCGCGAAGAAAGCGCCGGCGTTAAATTTAATGATGCGGATTTAATTGGTATTCCGCGGCGAATTGTTTTAGGGAAAAAAATCCTGGCTGAAGGTAAAGTTGAAATCAAAAACCGTCGCACGGGCGAAGTTACCGCGGTTCCCATAGAAAAGGTTAAAGAAAAAATTTTGGAATCGCTGCAAGTTTCAAGTCTCAGGCCTCACAGCCAATTGAAGCCTGCAGCTTAAGAGCTAAGCTATTAAAAATTTTTAAGAATTACTTATGACACTCCAAATGACAACCGACCTATCCTTATTAGAAAAATTAGAACAACTGATCGATCCTTTGATCAAAGAATCAAATCTCGTTTTATTTGATTTAGGATTGCATCAGCACCACGGGACCTGCCGTATCGAAATTTTCGTCGATAATCCACAAGGTGGCATCACCATTGATCAATGCACGGCGCTTAACCGCCGCATTGGTTTCGCGCTCGAAGAACAGCAATTAATTTCCCAGCATTACACGTTAGAAGTTTCCTCCCCTGGACTTGACCGTCCGCTTAAAACAAAAAAAGATTTTTTAAGAATCCTCGGGCAATCCGTTCATTTTTTCTTGAGTCAGCCCGTCCTCAATAAATTAGAACACATTGCGATTGTGCAAAAAGCTGACGATGACGCTGTTGTTGTGTTGATCGTCGCTCAGGAAGTTTCAATCCCGTTAGACATTATTAATAAAGCCAAATTACATTTAAAATAATTCGAGAGCAAGGGAAGGATAGCTATTTATGGATAGTGAATTATTAACCATCTTGGAACAACTTGAACGTGATAAAGGCATCGATAAAGAGGTTTTGATTCAAGCTGTTGAAGCGGCCGTCGCCTCCGCCGCCAAGAAAATCTGGACGATTGATAAAGAAGAAGAGATCAAAGTTGTTTTGGATCGTAAAACCGGAAAACTATCCGCCTTCGCCGGCACTCAAGAGATTCGTTCTAATGAATTCGGCCGCATCGCCGCGCAGACCGCCAAGCAAGTTGTGATCCAAAAGATCCGCGAAGCTGAAAAGGATGTTGTTTTTACCGAATATCAAGCCAGAATCGGGCAGATCATCAGCGGCAGTGTTTACCGTTTTGATAAAGGAAACATTATTGTGGATTTGGGAAAGACCGAGGCGTTTCTTCCTAAAAGTGAACAGTCTCCGAAGGAAGAATTCCGTCAGGGCGACCGGATTCGGGCGCTTGTTTTAGATGTGAAGCGCGAAAACCGCGGTCCGCAAATTATTTTGTCGCGCGGCAATCCCAATTTTGTCCGGCGTTTGTTTGAACTAGAAGTTCCTGAAATCTACGAAGGCATTGTGGAAGTTAAATCCATCGCCCGTGATGCCGGAGAGCGCACGAAGATCGCGGTTCATTCGAAAGATGAAAAAGTAGACTGCGTGGGTGCCTGCGTTGGAATGCGAGGAGCGCGGGTTAAAAATATTGTGACCGAACTTCACGGCGAGAAAATTGATATTGTCCGTTTTTCAGATGATATGAAAGAATATATTCAAGCCGCACTGTCGCCGGCCGAACTTTCGCAGATTCAGTTGAACCATTTCGATAAGAGGGCGAACATTATTGTGGCCGATGATCAATTGTCCCTGTCAATCGGAAAACATGGCCAGAATGTCCGTCTGGCCAGCCGCTTAATCGGTTGGGAGCTTGATATTTTTTCAGCCAGCCAATGGCAGGAAGAAAAAGCCAAGGCGGATAATGAAAAGAAAGCTAAAGGCGGAAAAGATTCAGAGCCTGAATCTTCCGACGAGGCTGCACCTTCATTGGCCAGTTTAAGTGGTGTCGGCAAAAAATTAAAAGAAGCTTTAGTGGCGGCCGGTTTTGATTCTTTAGAAAAAATCGCCGAAGCCAATCCTGAAAATTTAACTGAGATTAAAGGACTCGGAGAAGTGAAAGCCGGCAAGATGATCAAAGAAGCTAAAAAATTACTCAAGAAAAGTGATAATTAATAACCAAGATACAAGAAAGAATAACCAAACAATTAACAAATTTGAATGTATCAATCACCAATGTTTAGTTTGAATTGGATATTTGAATTTATTTGGTTATTGTCTCTTGGTTATTGGCAATTCTAAAGGAAATAACCCCAATGCGCGTCAGCGATTTAGCCAAACAACTTAATACAACAAGCGAAACCATTTTAGCCAAACTGAAAGCTTTGAAACTCAAAGCCAAAGACAGCGACCAGGAATTAAACGCAGTTGTGGTCAGTGTTCTGCGCAATGAATTTAGCAAAGACAAAAAAGCCGCCCCCACCGCTGAACCAGCCAAACCGGCCAAACCTGCCGAGGCCAAAAAAGAAACAAAAGAGATAAAAGAGCCTGTCAAGGTTAGCGATAAAGAAACCAAACCGAAAATAAAAGCGGCCGCGGCCACTAAAGAAAAGACTCCCAAAGTTTCCAAGAAAAAAGAAGAACCACCTAAAGTTGTCTCAAAAGAAGAAAAGATAGCGAAACCAAGAAAATCCACTGCCCAACCTATTGCCGAATCAAAACCAGCGCCGGCGGTTGTTGAAAAAGCGCCGCCCGTTCAAAAAGTTGAATTGCCGGTTAAAAAACCGGTTGTCACTCCGCCGCCCGTCGAGGTTTATACCAAACCAAAACATCGAATTAGTGACGAACCTTTTGAACCCGTCAAGCCGCTTCTTAAAAAGAAAAAGAAACCAGGTCAGCCAGTTCCGGGAAATATTTTAGGCGGTCATAAGCCAGGCTTGGATAGAATAGAAGGATCTCAAAGTTCAAATGTGATTCCTTCGGCCGGCGGTGTTTCCGTCTTAGAACCTCAAGCGGCCGGTAAAGACAAAATGGCTCAGCCCGCTTTAGCATCATCCGCTCCCGTTGCTGAGGCGCCGCCATTACAAACGTTAGAATTAAAAATGCCTATTTCCGTCAAAGATTTGGCGGTTAAGCTGCAGCAAAAGTTAAATGTTGTTTTGAAAAAACTTTTGGATATGGGTATTTTTGTGACGATCAATCAGCATTTAACTGAGGAGATCGTTAAAAATGTCGCTGCGAGTTTTGGATACAAGATTGCCAAAGTTAAAAGTCAAGAAGAGCAGTTGATTGAAACGCACAAAACCGAAGAAGACGATCCCAAGTCACTTAAACCCAGGGCACCGGTTGTGACGTTTATGGGACACGTTGATCACGGTAAGACATCACTTTTGGACCGCATTCGAAAAACTAAAGTGGCCGATCAGGAACACGGCGGCATTACGCAGCATATCGGCGCTTATTCCGTTCGTCAGCCTAAAGGCATTATCACCTTTTTAGACACACCTGGTCATGAGGCTTTTACCGCGATGCGGGCCCGTGGCGCGCATATTACAGATTTGGTTGTCCTGGTTATCGCCGCCGATGAAGGTATCATGCCTCAAACGATTGAAGCGATGAACCACGCGCGGGCCGCTAATGTTCCAATTATCGTCGCTTTAAATAAAATTGATAAGCCGAATGCCGACGTTGACCGGGTTAAAAAACAATTGTCCGAACATGATCTTTTGCCCGAGGACTGGGGCGGTAAGACAATTGTCGTCGGAGTTTCAGCCGCGACCGGCCAAGGCATTGATCAGCTTTTAGAAATGATTTTGTTGGAATCTGAGCTTCTGGAATTGAAAGCCAATTATGAAAAGCGGGCGTCGGGCATTGTGATTGAAGCGCATATGAGCCACGGCCGCGGGGCGATTGCGAGTGTCATTGTGCAAAACGGAACTTTAAAAGAAGGCGATATGATTGTCGTTGGACCTTATTTTGGAACGGTGCGCGCAATGTTCGATGATCACGAACGGCCGATTAAACAAGCCGGGCCGTCGATTGCCGCCGAGATTTTAGGTCTGCCCGCGGTGCCGGATGCAGGCGAGATGTTTTATGTTATTGAAACCGAAAAACAGGCGCGCGAAATTGCCTCTGTCCGTCAAGAACAACTCAAGGCCCAAAAAATGGAAGCCAATGCGGCCAAGATTTCTTTGGAAGATCTTTATGCGCAAATTAAAGAAGGAAAGATCAAAGAATTAAGCGTTATTGTTAAAGCCGATGTTCAAGGGTCGATGGAGGCGCTGGTTGATTCGCTTCGGAAAATCCCCAGCGACGAAGTTCAAGTCCGTTTTATTCATATGGGTATAGGCGCAATTAACGCCTCCGATATTATTTTGGCGGATGTTTCCAACGCGATTATTATCGGGTTTCAAGTTGATGTCGATAGCCGCGGTAAGCAGGAATTAGAAAAACATCCGGTTGAAATCAGAACCTACCGCATTATTTACGACGCCGTTAATGATATTCGCAACGCTCTGGAAGGACTTTTGGAACCGAAGACGCGTAAAAAGTTCGTCGGGCGCGCGGATGTCCGTCAGGTCTTTAAGGTCAGCAAAGCTGGAATCGTCGCCGGATCTCATGTCAGTAAAGGAAAGATTCACCGCAAGGTCAACATGGATGTGGTGCGTAATGGGGAAGTCGTTTTCTCGGGTGTGATCGGGTCGCTTAAACGTTTTAAAGATGATGTCCGGGAAGTCACCGAAGGCATGGAATGCGGGATAGGGGTCAAAGGATTTGATGAGGTTCAAATCGGCGATGTGCTTGAAGCTTACGAACTAGAGAAGATCGCCCGGAAATTATGACGAAAACCGTTTTCAGCGGCATGCGCCCGACGGGAAAACTCCATTTGGGACATCTGGTCGGAGCGCTTAATAAGTGGATCGAACTTCAAAAAACCTACCGTTGTATTTTTTCAATCGTTGATTGGCATGCGCTCATGGGCGAGTATGAGCAGTCTAAAGGCATCGCCGACAATATTCTGGACATGGCGATCGACTGGATTGCCTGTGGTGTTGATCCGGAAAAATCTATTGTATTTGTTCAATCCGATGTTCCCGAACACCTCGAATTGCAGATGGTCTTATCGTGCCTGACGCCGCTGGGCTGGCTGGAACGCAATCCTACCTATAAAGAACAACTTCGCGAAATCACAACACGAGATCTTCAGACGTACGCTTTTTTAGGATATCCGGTTTTGCAAGCTGCTGATATTTTGCTTTATAAAGCCGATGCTGTTCCGATCGGCGAAGACCAGCTCCCGCACATCGAGCTCACCCGCGAAATTGCCCGTCGATTTAACCACATTTATAAAACTGAATATTTTGAAGACTGCGAAGCGATGTTAACGCAAACGCCGAGGCTTTTGGGTATCGACGGCCGCAAAATGAGCAAAAGCTATAACAACGCGATTAATATTTCTGATAATGAAGCCACCGTGCGTACCAAGGTCCAAAGCATGTTCACCGACCCCCGTCGGGTAAAGCTGAGCGACCCGGGCCATCCTGAAGAATGCAATGTTTATAGTTATTACGAAATCTTCGCGCCGCACAAAAAAAACGACGTCTACGCCTGGTGCACCGGCGCGCAAAAAGGCTGTACGGACTGTAAAAAAATTCTGGCCGATGAGATTTTGAAAGTTTTAGCGCCGATTCAAGCCAAACGCGAAAAGTTAGCTCAAAACCCAAATCAAATCCGCGACATCTTAAACGAAGGCGCCAAAAAAGCTCGGGTGATTGCAGCGCAGACAATGAAAGAAGTCAGAGAGGTCGTTTTTTAAACTCATTACTGAGAGAGCAATGGCATGAATACTTCATTGACCATTGAACCAAGAGCTGAGAAAATTAAAGTAACCCGTCGTGATTTAGTTATTTATTTTCTTGATGGCCGAATACTTCAGGTGCCTTTGGTCTGGTTCCCAAGACTATTAAAAGTTTCTCCGCACCAAAGGAATAAATATCGTCTTGTTGGAAATGGCATTGGAATTCATTGGCCGGAAATTGATGAAGATATCTCGGTTATAGGATTGATGCGAGGAAACCATTAAGACCACAGGACAAAGTCTATAGTCTTTGGTCTTCAGTCTACGGTCTATTAAAGGAAAACAAAAATGACCTACAAACTCAAACTCGACATGTTCGAAGGGCCGCTTGATCTGCTTTTGTATTTGATCAAGAAAGACGATATTGATATCTATGATATTCCGATTGCCAAGGTGACCGAGCAGTATCTGGAATATATTGAAATGATGAAGATGCTGGATTTGGAGATCGTCGGAGAATTTTTGGTCATGGCCGCGACATTGATTCAGATTAAATCTAAAATGCTTCTGCCGCCGGACCCTTCGGAGGTCGCTGAAGAAGATCTTGACCCGCGCGACGAACTCGTGCGCCGGCTTTTGGAATACAAAAAGTTTAAAGAAGTCGCGGAAGATTTAAAATTAAAAGAATCCGCCCGGCAAGATCTTTTTATCCGTAATCCTGATCCAGCCAAAACTCAAGAGTTAATTGAAGACGCCAAGGAAGTTTTTTATGAGGTAAGTTTGTTTGATTTGATCACATCGCTTTCAAAAATGTTATCCCAGGCCAAGGAAAGTCCGACTTATGACATCAAGCAAGAGGAATATACCGTCGAGGAAAAAATCCACGACATTTTACACCTTATGGTCAGCCGGACGAAAGTCAAGTTCACGGAGTTGTTTAGTAAAGCGACATCCAAGTCAGAGATCATTGTCACCTTCATGGCGATTTTGGAATTAATCCGCCTTAAGGAAATCGTTGCTTTGCAGAATGCGTTGTTTGATGAGATTGAGATTGTTGGTAATCGAGAGAAGATGGTTCCTGTTAATCCTCATTGACGCGGATACCGCAGATTGCACACGGATTTACGCAGATAAAAAAACTTCCATCCGCGATAATCTGTGTGTAATCTGCGAATATTTGCGTTAAAAAATAATATTTAATTCTAATGGAAGAAACCCGCCGTCTTATCCTCAATCAGGAAACCGAAGAAGATCAAGTGATCGGTCTGTCTTTGCGCCCGCCGAAGTTGACAGATTTTATTGGGCAAAAGGAGTTGGTTGAAAATCTGCGCGTGGCGATTGCCGCCGCCCAACAACGCGGCGAGCCGATTGAGCATGTTTTATTTTCCGGTCCGCCGGGCCTAGGCAAAACGTCGCTGGCTTATATAGTCGCCCACGAAATGAATGCCCGTATTACGATTACCAGCGGCCCAGCGATTGAACGCGCCGGTGATTTGATCGGTATCTTGACCAACTTGGGCAAAGGCGATATTCTTTTTATCGACGAGATTCACCGCCTATCGAAAACAGTTGAAGAGTTCCTTTATCCGGCGATGGAAAATTTTCAGATCGATTTTGTGGTTGATAAAGGACCTTATGCGAAGACGATCAAATTTAATTTAAAACCTTTTACCCTGATCGGCGCAACCACGCGCAGCGGCCTGTTGGCATCACCTTTAAGAGATCGCTTCGGAATTTTTCATCACCTGGATTTTTACGGTCCTGAAGATTTGGCCAAGATTGTTTTAAGTTCCGCGCAGAAGTTAAATGTGACAATTGATAACGACGCAGCCAACGAAATCGCCCGTCGGGCGCGGGGCACGCCGCGAATCGCCAACCGACTACTGCGGCGCGTCCGCGATTATACCCAGGTGAAAACCGCCCATGCCTGTATTGAAAAAGAGATTGTCATCCAAGCGATGCAAGCTTTAAGGATCGACCAAGCTGGTTTGGATGAAGTCGACCGCCGTTTGATCCGAACAATTCAAGAACATTATAAAGGCGGCCCCGTCGGTGTCGAAACGCTGGCCGCGACTTTAAATGAAGAAGTTGATACGCTCGTTGATGTGATTGAACCATTTTTGCTTAAGATCGGTTTTCTAAAACGGACTTCCCGCGGACGGGAGCTGACGGAATCGTCATTGAAACATTTGGGGCTGGAGACTTTCGGTAATAGCAAATCACAAAAGGAACTTTTTTAAAGGACAGTAGCAAGGAGAGAGTAGAAAGTAGAGAGTTCGCTATTTTAGCTGACTCGCTACTCTCTCCTTGCTACTTGCTACTGCAATGAACGATTTTTCCCGCACTCTAATTTTCATAGGCCTTACCTTAGTAGGCATTGGCTTTTTGCTAAGTCTCGTCGGAAAAATCCCGGGCCTTGGCCGGCTGCCGGGTGACATCTATGTGAAGAAAGATAACTTCACATTTTATTTTCCTCTAGCCACGTCATTGCTCATCAGCGCGCTGTTGAGTCTCATCCTTTTTTTTATAAACCGCAAATGAATATCCACTTTAGAATTGGCCGTAGTCTTGTGTGCTTTTGGCTTGTTCTGCTCGGCGTTTGTTTGGGCGGATTTCCAATGCCAAAGGCCCAAGCGGTGTCCCAAGAAGAAGCCTACGTGCAGATCGCGGTTTTTCGCGATTTGAAAGAATGCACGCTGTCGATCGCCGGCGAATACGTCATTCATGATTTAGATACCGGCGTTGTTCTGAAAAAAGGTTCGCGCTTGGAAAAAATTCCGGTAAAAGTCACGCCTTTGGGATTACAGATTGGACCAAAAATTTTTAAACAGTTGAGAGTTAACCTTGAACCGCTTTATGCCACGACGATCACTGTCAATAATCGGAATTTCCGCGGTCAAATTAATTTGATTAAAACGAAGGAAGGAACCCTGCTCGTTGTTAATGTCGTCGGATTGGAAGATTATGTGAAAGGTGTTTTGTATCACGAGATCTCACACCGCTGGCCGATTGAAGCGATCAAGGCCCAGGCGGTCGCGACCCGAACTTACGCGCTTTACCGACGGCAAACAACGACGAATGCCGACTTTGACGTCACGAATGATATTTATTCTCAAGTCTACGGCGGACGGACATCTGAACATTACCGAACGAATCTTGCGGTCGATGAGACAAAAGGTGAGGTTTTAGTTTATCAGGATCAAATTTTGCCGGCGTATTTTCACGCGACGTGCGCCGGTCACACCGAGGATGTCAGCGAACTTTGGAAACAAGACCTGCCGCCGTTAAAAGGTGTGCCATGCGATTTCTGTAAAAATTCGCCGCATTATTATTGGAACAAAAATTTGCGCTCGAAAGACGTGCAGGATAAACTTCTCCAGGCTGGTTATAAGTTAGGTTTGATTAAGGAAATCAAAGTCGTTGAACGCAATCAAAGCGGCCGAATCCGTAAACTCGCCATTCTTGGCCGCGATGGTAAAACAACAATGATTTCCGGCAAGGATTTTCGCAATATCATTGGTCCGAACATCATCCGCAGCAATAATTATGACGTTGTTATGAAAGGGTATTATTTTGATGTCGTTGGTAAAGGCTGGGGCCATGGCGTCGGCTTATGTCAGTGGGGCGCTGAGGAAATGAGCCGGCAGCATTATAAATACGATGAGATTCTACAATACTATTATCCCGGCGCAGATTTAACTGACTATCATAAAATTAATTTCGATAAGAAACTTGAGGTCTTACCGTTCGATAATTTGAGTGATTCGTTTTATGAAATTAAGTGAATTTGAATATAATCTTCCGCCTGAACTAATTGCCCAGCATCCGCTTAACCCCCGTGATCAAGCGCGGCTTTTGGTGATTGACCGGAAGACACAAGAAATCTCTCACCATTATTTCTTTGAGATCAATCGATTCTTGCCGTTGGGAAGTTTAATTGTGCTTAATGACAGCAAGGTCATTCCAGCGCGGTTGTTTGGGAAGCGGATGACGGGCGGAGAAGTTGAGATTTTTTTGCTTAATAAATTAAGTGATGGATATTCTTATGAAGCGTTAATCAAACCGCTGGGTCGGCTTAAAATTAACGAGAGAATCATTTTTAACGGCGGAAAAGTTTATGCTGAACTGGTTGATCCCGTGAACAAGATTGTCCGGTTCAATCAGAAAAACATCGAACCTGTTTTAGAAGACATCGGCCACATGCCGCTGCCGCCGTATATCAAACGATCAGACACGGCGCAAGACCGCGACGATTATCAAACCGTTTACGCCAAACACGAAGGCTCCGTGGCCGCTCCGACGGCGGGATTGCATTTTACAAAAGAACTCATCGCAAAATTGAAGGAGGCAGGGCACGGGATTGAAAAATTGACCCTGCATGTCAATTACGCAACGTTTAAACCTGTTCAAGCTGAAGATGTAACCGAGCACCACATGCATGAGGAAACTTATAGTGTTCCCAAGGAGGTATGGGACGATATTCAAAAAGCCAGAAACGACGGGCGAAAAATTGTGGCGGTCGGGACGACGAGCTGCCGGGTTTTGGAGACCTTGGGGCAACAAGCGATGCGCGGCCATCGAACGCTGCAAGGTCAAACGGATATTTTTATTTATCCGGGATATTCGTTTACCATGACTGACATTTTAATTACGAATTTCCATTTACCGAAAAGCACGTTGTTAATGCTGGTCTATGCGTTTGGCGGCATTGATTTGATGCGACGAGCGTATGCCGAGGCGATTCGGGAAAAATATCGGTTTTATTCCTATGGCGATGCGATGATTATCGTGTAGAAACGGCCCGGCGGGCCGTCTCTACGGATCGTATTCGATTTAAACATGTTTACATTACAGAAAAGCGACAAAACGACAAAAGCCCGACGAGGAATTCTCAAAACCGCCCACGGTGAAATTCAAACGCCTTTTTTTATGCCGGTCGGCACGAACGGTACCGTTAAGACGCTGGGTTCCGAAGATTTGGTCGGCATGGGATCGGAAATTGTTTTATCGAACACGTATCATTTATTTATCCGGCCTGGCCTGGATGTTATCCAAGAAGCTGGCGGGTTGCATTCCTTTATGAATTGGGACCGGCCGATTTTAACGGACAGCGGCGGATATCAGGTTTTTAGTCTGGCCAAACTGCGTGCGATTAAAGAGGACGGCGTTGAATTTCAATCGCACGTCGATGGAGCGCTGCATTTTTTTGCGCCGGAAGAAGTAATAAGGATTGAAAAAATTTTAGGTTCCGATATTATGATGCCGCTGGATGAATGTGCGCCGTTCCCATGTGATCATAAACAAGCGGAAGCGGCGGTTAAGCGGACGACGATTTGGGCGAAGCGCGCGAAGGCATTTTATTTTAAAGAAATTCCGACGGACAATTGGCCGCGGCAGCTTTTGTTCGGAATTATTCAAGGAGCGACGTACGAAGATTTACGTAAGCGTTCGACGGAAGAAATTTTAAATATTGGTTTTGACGGTTATGCGGTCGGCGGTGTCAGTGTTGGTGAGCCGGTTGATTTAATGTTCGCGACCCTTGACTGGGTTGAACCGTTGTTGCCGTCGGATAAACCGCGGTATTTTATGGGCATTGGCATGCCGGACCAGATTGTCCGGGCGGTTGGGCAGGGAGTTGACATGTTTGATACTTGCATCCCGACGCGCTACGGGCGTAACGGCTCGGCTTTCACCGAAAATGGGCGCATTACGGTGCGTAACGCGCAGTACACGAAAGACAATCAACCTTTAGATGACACGTGTCCGTGTTTTGTCTGCCGGAAATACACGCGCAGTTATATCCGACATCTTTTAAACGCGAGTGAGATTTTGGGTTTGAGGTTGTTGTCGTATCACAATGTTTATTTTTATGTGAATTTGATGAAGCGGATCCGCACGGCGATTGAAAGGGATAACTTCGCTGAATTCCAAATGGATTTTTTAAAAAATTATAAAACGGATAATTGAAGCATAACCTGCCCGACACTCGGTGTTGGGCAGGTTATGCTAAACGCGGGCCGCCCAGCGACCATTCGTCTATGATACGTTTCGACATCATCACCATTTTTCCAGAAATGTTCCCGGCCATCATGAACGAGTCTATCCTTAAGCGGGCTCAAGCGAAGAAAAAAGTGGCGATCAAGGTTCATAATCTGCGCGACTACACTAAGGATGATTACCGCCAAGTCGATGACCGTCCTTTCGGCGGCGGCCCGGGCATGGTCATGATGCCGGAACCAATCTTTGATGCCGTTAAAAAAATTAAAGGCCGCCGCGAAGCGCATGTCATTTTGATGTGCCCTTCTGGAAAACCTTTGACCCAAAAGCTCGCTAAAACTCTAGCCCGTCGGCAAAATATCATTATCCTGTGCGGTCATTACGAAGGCGTTGACGAACGAGTGAGGGAGGCGTTGGTTGATGAAAGTATTTCCATAGGTGATTATGTGTTAACCGGCGGCGAACTCCCGGCCATGGTTTTGGTTGATTGCCTAACACGTTTGATCCCCGGCGTCTTAGGCAAGGCGGATTCACTTATCCATGAATCGTTTGAAGACAATTTGCTCGACTATCCGCAGTACACACGCCCCGCAAATTTTCGTGGCAAGAAAGTACCGGATGTGTTATTATCTGGCCACCATTTAGCCATTGAAAAGTGGCGAAAGGTACAAGCGTTGGAGCGAACTCAAAAATTGCGACCAGATTTATAAAATCAGAAAAACGCTGAACAAAATTTCCAATCACCAAGAGACAATTTCGAAACAAATTCCAAATTCAAACTTTCAATATCCAAACTAATATTAGATATTGATCATTGGTTATTACATTTAGGAGGAGCCGCAATGAGTACAATGATTGACAAAATCAAACTAATCGAAGAAAAATACTTCAATAAAAATCTCCCCGAATTCAAAGTCGGCGACACGATCAAAATGAAAATCAAAGTCAAGGAAGCCGACAAAATCCGTTTGCATCCTTTCGAAGGAACAGTCATTAGCAAAACCGGAAAAGGCCTTAAGGGCAGTTTTACGGTCCGCAAGATTTCCTTCGGCGAAGGTGTTGAGCGGGTTTTTCCATTACATTCTCCCGTCATTGAAAGTCTAAAAGTTGTTCACAAAGGTGTTGTTAAACGCTCGAAGCTTTATTACCTGCGTAACCGCGTCGGCAAAAGCGCCAGCGTTGAAAAGGAACAAGCTGTTGCAGCCTAAAATTCCTCGCTAAAAAAATTTCCCCTGCACAGCTTCTGCAATTATTGAAAAAAGTCCCGTTAGCAATTACTCCGCAATTTTTCCGTGGAGTATTCCATATCAAATCTAAAGTATCATTAGGAATAGCGGCATTATGTTCCGTTATGAAAATCAGGCCAAGCAAAAAGGTTTCTGGTTAATTATCGGAATCGATGAGGCTGGCCGCGGGCCCTTGGCGGGTCCGGTCGTTGCCGCCGCTGTTCTGCTTAAAAAAAGAAAATTCGAAAAGCGCATCGCCGATTCCAAGCAAATGACGTCATCCGAACGCGAATCAGCGTTTTTTGAAATTTGGGACAATGCCTGCGTGGGGATTGGGATCATGAATGAAAACGTCATTGATCAGGTTAATATTCTTCAAGCGACCTACCTCGCGATGGCCCAAGCGGTCAATCAGCTTATCCATATTCTTCCTGAGGCCAAATTTTGTGATCAACAATTTGCTCAACAGGTTTGTCTTTTAGTCGACGGCCCGTCATTCCAATCCGATTTACCCTATTTCTGTCAGCCTATCATTGACGGTGATAATTTAAGCGCTTCAATCGCCTGTGCCTCGATTGTTGCGAAAGTAACCCGTGATCGGATTCTAACCATTTATGATCGGATTTTTCCCCAATACGGTTTTAAAGATCATAAAGGCTATCCGACCGAAAGTCACCGCGAAGCAATTAAGACGCATGGTGTTTCAAATATTCATCGCCGGAGTTTTAATCTTCTAGGGATTGATCCTGTATAAAATAGATACCAAACTGCAGTACAACTCTCATGTCATCTTTGAAACAACAACTCGGTTCATACGGCGAAAAGTTAGCCGTTGATTTTCTTCAAAAAAATGGTTACAGCATTATTGAAACAAATTTCCGCGTTAGATTAGGTGAAATTGACATCATTGCTAAACACAACGACACGCTTTGCTTTATTGAAGTCAAGACCCGGCAAACCGATTTATGCGGGCTCCCCGAGGAGAGTGTTGCTTATTTCAAGCAGAAAAAATTATCAAAATTGGCTTTGACGTATTTAAAAATGCGGTATAAAACAATTGACATCAAATCCCGTTTTGATGTGGTGTCCATTAATCACGAAAATCAATTAAGTCCGCAGGTCGAAGTTATCGCAAATGCATTTGAGTTTTGCGGCTGACATCTTTTAATTTTAAGGAGGGGAAATGATGGATAGAATATTTTTTAGGTTTTTACTGGTTACGTTTTTATTGTTGAATTTTATTAGTGTGACCCACGCCCGCGAATCAACTCAACCCAAACCCATGAAAAACGGCGTGAAATATCTTTTCAAAGGAAAATATGATAAAGCCATCGCCGAATACACCAAAGCCATTGAACAGGATCCAAAATCTTCAACCGCTTACAACAACCGCGGCCTCGCTTATTATAAAAAAGGAGATTTTAGCCAGGCGATCGTTGATTTTAGTAAAGCCATCGAGCTTGATCCCAAAGATGCCTCGGCTTATAACAATCGCGGGAATGCGCAAATGCAGCTCGCTAAAAACGACGAAGCGGTCAATGATTTCAACAAAGCATTAGAATTAAACGCTAAACTAAATAAAGTCTATCTCAACTTAAGCAAGGTCGCGCTCAATAAAGGTGACACTCAAACGGCGCTCAACAATTTAAATAAATTTATAGAAACCAACCCCAAACAAACGAATGCACTTTTTCAGCGGGGCAATGTTTATAAAGATATGGGTAAAATCCCAGAGGCGATTGCCGACTACAGTAAAATTATTGAGATCAATGCCAAAGACGGAGCCGCTTATAACAGCCGTGCTGTAATGTATTTTTTAAATAAAGATTATACGAAAAGCTGGGAAGATGTCCGGATAGCCCAGAGTTTAGGAATTCGAGTGCATCCTGAATTCTTAGCACAATTGAAAAAAAGTTCTGGCCAGGAAAAATAGTAAGAAGTTATTGAAATTGTTAATTTGCACGTTATCATACCTTTTGTCTTCACAAGATTATTGTTTTCCGCAAATCACGACACAAATCCAACAAAATTCAGCAAAAATCCAACGGCGCCTTGCTTCTTGAATGAAACAATACAAAAATCACACCCTTAAAGAATATCTCGATGTTCTGTCTTTTAAAACACCAGTCCCTGGCGGTGGATCCGCTGCCGCGCTTGTCGGGGCGCTGGCTGTTGGACTGATTGCGATGGTCACCAATTATTCACTTGGTCGAAACCATTCCACCGAAATTGAGAAAAAATTTAAAGCCATTCTTAAAAAAGCCCAAATCCTAAAGAAAAAATTATTAAACATGGTTGATTTAGACGCGCAGGCTTACTTGAAAGTCGTCAAGACCCGTCGGGCAAATGAAAGAATCAAAAAGGCCGCACGCCTTCGTGCCCGCCAAGTTCCCCAGGAAGTCAGCCGTTTATGTTACGAGGCGTTGTTGTTAACACCGTTTTTAATTGAAAAAGGGAACCCTTATTTGCGCAGTGATGTGCAAGTGGCGGTTGAATTCCTTCAAGCCGCTTTTAAGGCCGCCCGGTTTAATGTTGATGCCAATCAATGAAAAGTTCAGGGACCTGTGATATCGATATGAGCAAAATTCTAGACGGAAAGTTACTCGCTAACACATTAAAAGCTGAACTTAAAAAAGAAGTAGAAACGCTTAAGGCTTCAACAAAGCAAGTGCCTTACCTAGTTAACGTCATGATTGGCCAGAATCCATCGTCTTGCGCGTACGCCCGCTCGCAGAAAAATGCCGCGGAGGCGATTGGCTTGCGTTACGATTTGTTGACTTTACCTGAATCAGCTTCCCAGCAAGATCTATTAAACTGCATTACGCGGCTTAATCAAGACACAAATGTCAATGGCATTATGATTCATAAGCCAGTCCCGCCGCAGATTAATTATCGTGATGTCGCCAATTGTGTCGATACCAACAAAGACCTCGAAGGTATTAACGTAACAAATATTGGAAAAATGATTTTGGGTGAAACCCAGATTATTCCCTGCACACCAGCCGCGGTCATGGCTCATGTCAAATCAACCGGTTTGCCGCTGCGCGGACAGGAAGTTGTTATCGTCGGGCATAGTGAAATTGTGGGGAAACCGTTAAGTCTGCTTTTTCTTCAAGAATATGCAACCGTGACCGTATGTCACATTGCAACAACCGAGGCCGGGCAATTGGTCAATCATGTGCGCCAGGCGGACATTTTGGTTGTGGCTGTCGGAAAGCCAGGATTGATTAAAGGTCATTGGATTAAAGAAGGCGCAGTCGTTATTGATGTTGGCATTAACCAAGTCAACAATCAGATCGTCGGCGACGTCGAATTTGAGACCGCCCAGGAAAAAGCATCTTATATAACACCCGTGCCCGGCGGTGTCGGGCCGGTTACTGTTGTTATGCTGATGCGTAACGGCGTTGAGGCTTTTAAGATTCAACTTACCCCGCAAAAAGCGCGGGGTTAATTCGCGCTTTTACCCCGCCGTAAAGACTTTTAGGCGGCGGGGTAATGCGCTCATTAAAGATGAAAAAAATTATTTTTATAGGCAATTCACCTGCAGTTGTGAAAGCCATTGAAACAATCCGGCTAACGGATCAGGACAGTGATATTACGGTTTTTACCTTAGACGGCTTTTACCCGTATGACCGCAGCCGTTTTAGCAGTTGGATTGCCAAAGATATCAAAGAAGACAAGGTTTTTTGTAAGCCCGTCGATTTTTACCAGAAAAATAAAGTCAGTGTCATCTGCGAACGCAAAATTAGCCGCATCAATTTTAAAAAGCAACGGCTCGTCACCGAAGAAAAAGACCAAGTCTCGTTTGATATATGCGTATTATGCGGCCATAACGGCGCAAAATTCGCTGACATAAAAGGGACCGCAAAGACTGGTGTCTTTGCCGGAAACAAATTGACTGATGTTAAAAAAATAATTCAAGAACTTCCTTTGGCCGAAACAGTGACGGTTGACATAGATGGGATTGAAGGTTTGAATTTTGTCGCGGCGCTGGCGAAGAGGGGGAAGGAAGTTCAGTGGGTTGTTGAGTCGCCGCAGATTCTTGCGGATATTTTGGAAGCTTCAACGGCGGAAATATTGGAAAAACTCTTAGTTGAAAAAGGGATCCGTATTTTTACCAACACTTCCATTGCCGAAATCTTAGGTGACAGCGATGTCAAAGCCGTTCGTTTGAGCAATAAAAAAATTCTCGCCGCTCAAATGGTTATTTTGAAACAGCCACGCAGCGACGTAAGTTTTCTGGATGACGAGATTTTAATGAATGAGAATGGAATGATCGAGGTTGATCAAAATTTAAAAACGAATGTCCCGGGAGTTTTTGCCGCAGATATGTTTGTTCAATATCAAAAGCCGGCAATGATGTTTGCCGCTCAAGCCATTGAAGAACAAGGCCAGATCTTAGGGCTTACTATTAACGGTGAAGAAGCAATTCCTGTACGAAATACTTCCTTTGTTGATATTTCAATTGGAGATATGACTATAACGATGGCTGGCCTCATGGTTCAAGATGAAAGAAGTTCAACACTTCAAAGTGAAGATAAAAATCAGAATGGCAATTGCTGGAAAATTTTTGCCCGTGAAGAAAAAGTTTGCGGCGCCATTCTTATTAACGCCGATGACAACCGCGATAAGTTTTTAAATTGGATAAAACAAAAAGCACCGGTTGCTGATGTTTCGATGCAAATCTCTTTGCAAAATACAACTCCAGCCAATGCTACTGCCGACGCTGTTGTAAGTTAAAATTGTTTAAGTATTTCAAAAATTAACTTGCCAAAATAATTATTATGTTTTATTCTATGGCCGGTAAGCAAATCGGAAAATTAAGTTATTACTGCGCTGTCCTTCTTATCCTTATCTTATCTGAGTCATCCATTCAATCAAACGTTTTTGCCAGTGCCATTGATGAATCCGTCCAAGACTATCGTCTTTCAGGTTATCGTGAACAGCAAAAAGGGAATCTCGAAGCAGCTTTGGGTTTTTATTCAAAGGCAATTGGCATAAGCCCCGATCGGCCGGACGTTTTAAATGATTTGGGTGTTGTATACGAAAGTATGGGATTAGAAGATCAAGCGGAGGCAAAGTATTTGGCGGCGATCGCCGCTGACCGAACTTATCTACCTCCCTATATGAACCTGGCTTATTTGTACGAACGCAAGCAAGATGTAGTCAAAGCCAGTCAATATCTTCAAAAAAGAATTCTTTTAGGTAAACAGAACGACCCCTGGACCCAAAAAGCCCAGCAAGAATTTACACAGCTGGAAGAAAGAGTGCCGCTTTTAAGACGGCGCCGGATTGAACGCGAAGCGCTTCAATTTAATGCGGATCTCAACGCACAAATCAAAGAAGACGCTTTAAGAAAAATTTATCAAGCCAAACTCCAAACCAAAAAATATGTTGCAGAAGGACAGCGTTTCATGGCGAGACGGCAATATGCTCAGGCCGTTGACGCTTATGATAACGCGTTAGCGGTGGCCTTGCCCGAGGACAAGCCCATCGTTCAAACCGCCCAACATTCAGCCCAATTGGTGTTAAGTCAACAACAAATACGTTTGAATACTGAAAACGCGATCAAGCTTTTGGCGTCTGATGATCCGAGGGCGGCCAGAAAAGAGATCCAAAAGATGCTCACCGCGATTCCAAACAAATCATCTCAATCCCAAATATCCCATTAAGATTAAAATTTCATATCCATCATGGCTGTGACAAAAGAATTAAGTAGTGGTGTACTTCCCGTGACCAAACAAAATCGCTCTTCCCAAGCTGTTAAAACAGATAAAACCGTTTTTTTGATCGACGCGCATGCTTTATGTTACCGGGCCTTTTTTGCCATTAAAGAATTGCGTAATAGTCAGGGACAGGCCACCAATGCGATTTACGGGTTTCTAAATATATTGCGTAAACTTTTGCGTGATTACCATCCTGACCACATGGCGATTTGCTTCGATGCCGGTAAAAAAACAAAACGCCAGGAAAAATTTAAAGAATACAAAATTCACCGTCCGACCATGCCTGATGAATTAGTAAGTCAAATTCCGATCATTAAAGAAGTCGTGGCTGCCTATAACATTCCGGTTTTTGAGCTGGAAGGTTTTGAAGCCGATGACTTGATTGCGACGTTAACTAAAAAGTTAAGCGCCGGAAAGTTTAGAGTTGTTATTGTGAGCGACGATAAAGATATGTTGCAATTGGTTAACGACGGGGTTGAGGTTTTTAGCAGCCGTCAGGATAAAATTTTAACCCCAGAAGAGATTAAACAGATTTTGGGTGTCAATCCCGAACATGTTGTTGATTACATCAGCCTCGCTGGAGATAAAACGGACAATATTCCGGGTATTATCGGTATCGGTGAGATAACGGCGCAGAACTTAATCAATCAATTTGGCGACCTTCAAAATATTTTAAAGAACATTAACAACGTCAAGACGCCTAAGTTGCGTGAACTTTTAACCCAGCAAAAAGAAAACGCAATTTTCAGCCGCGAACTCGCGCTTTTAGACGCTCAAGTGCCAATCACAATCACGCCCGACGGACTCAAACTAAGAGATCCCGACACAAAAAAACTTTTAGCGCTTTTTAAAAAGTTGGAATTTAGAAAATTTGCCGAAGAGATCGCGCAGGATTTTAAAAGCGATGCCGCGGCCATTTCAGTAACCATTTTAAATGATCCGAATCTAGCGTCTTTCCGGCAAAAAGCTTCCCGTCATAAATTACTCGCTTACATTATGGAAGCCGCTGATCCTTTGAATCATAGCAGTTGTTCCGGACTTTTTATGGCGTTGGATGAAGATGACGGCGTTTATTATTGTACCGTCGACCAACTGAGCGATCTTAAAGAAGTTTTCGGCAATCCTAATCTAGTTAAAATCACCTACGACGTTAAACAATGTTTCAAAGTCTTTGAAGCCCACGGGTGTGTGGTTAAGGGAAAAATCTTTGATTGCATGCTGGCTGCTTATCTTTTGTCCCCGGCCCAGGGTGATTATGATATCACGACACTTGCCTGGACGTATTTAGAGGAGATGATTGCCTCCGAGGACAAATACGCCCGCGAAACCCAAGTCTTGCTTAAGTTATACGTAATTCTGCTAAACACACTCCACGAAAAGTCTTTGCTCAAATTATTTGAAGAAATCGAAATGCCGCTCGCGTTTGTTTTATATCGCATGGAAATCGCCGGCGTGGGATTGGATTGTGAATTTTTAAACCGCCTGTCGGTTGAGATGCAAAAAAAAATGGATGGATTGATTGATCAGATTTATAAAGAAGCTGGTGAGGAGTTTAATTTAAATTCACCCAAGCAGCTTTGCCACATTTTATTTGAGAAATTAAAAATAACTCCCGTCAAAAAAACGAAGACGGGCTTTTCAACCGATGAAGGTGTTTTACTTAAACTCGCCGAGAAACACAAAATCGCCGCGCTCATTATCGAATACCGCCAAGTCGCGAAACTGAAATCGACCTACATTGACGCCTTGCCTAAATTGATTTCGCCCAAAACCGGCCGCGTGCATGCTTACTTTAAGCAAACGGGGACGGAAACCGGACGGTTGAGTTCAGTTAACCCTAACTTGCAGAATATTCCGATCCGCACCGAAGCGGGCCGCCAAATCCGCCGGGCCTTTATTCCTGCCCAAGAAAACCATATCATCGTCTCCGCCGACTATTCTCAAATCGAACTGCGCATTTTGGCGCACTTATCCGGCGATGAAAACTTAAAAAAAGCCTTTTTAAAAGACGAAGACATTCACGCCTATACCGCCGCACTCATTTTTGATGTGAAAGAAAAAGATGTGACGCGTGATATGCGTGATGTCGCTAAGCGCGTTAATTTTGGCATCAGTTACGGCATGAGCGCCTTTGGACTTTCAAAAGATCTCGGCATTCCGCAGGAAGAGGCGATCGAATTTATTGAAAAATATTTTTTACGTTACCCTAAGGTCAAAGAGTTTATGGATAACGAAATTGAGAAAGCCAGGCAAAACGGATTTGTGTTGACCATCTTAAATCGCCGACGGTATCTTCCGGAAATCAAAAGCAAAGACATGGCCATCCGGCAATTTGCCGAACGCCAGGCGATTAACACGCCCGTGCAAGGATCCGCCGCCGATTTAATGAAACTGGCCATGATCAACATTCAAAAAGAAATCGAAAAGGAAAAATTAGCCAGCCGGATGATTATTACTGTCCATGATGAATTGGTTTTTGATGTTCCGCTAGAGGAAGAGAAAAAGATGATTAGTTTAATCCGCCATCAAATGGAACAGTCCTTGTCGTTGGCTGTCCCTATTAAAGTCAGTGTTAAGACCGGAAAAAATTGGTTAGACATGAAGGTTATGTAACTAAAAGGATTGACTGCGATGCGCGTGGCGTTTTGCTCGTCGGAAGTGGTGCCGTTTGCGAAAACCGGAGGTATGGCGGATGTCTGCGGGGCTTTACCTGTGGCTTTGGAAAAACAAGGGCTTGATATTAGCGTCTTCATGCCCGGATACAAAACGATTGATTGGAATGGTTACAAAATAGAGAAGTTATCGGCATCTGTGTCGCGGAGTATCCTCGGAAACAATGTTAAAGTTTATTTTATCAGACATGAGAAATTTTTTGGCCGCGACGGGATTTACGGCGATCCGCACGGCGATTATACGGATAATTTAGAACGCTTTCAATTTTTCAACGAACGCTCTTTGGAAGTCATCAAGGAAGAAAAGCTCATCTTCGATATCATCCACTGCCATGACTGGCAAAGCGCTTTGATTTCGGTTTATTTGAAACAGCATTTTAATCAAGATTCTTCCCTCGGAAAAACAAAATCCATTTTAACCATCCATAACCTGGCGTATCAGGGTGTGTTTCCCCGGGAAAAATTTGGGAAATTAAAACTGGAACAGAAATTTTTTAATCCGCAGGCGTTTGAATTTTACGGACAGATCAATCTTTTGAAAGCTGGCATTGTATTTAGTGACCAAGTGACAACGGTCAGCCCCGAATATGCCAAAGAAATCAAAACTGAAAAATTGGGTTGTGGGCTTGAAGGTGTTTTAAAAAATTGTAGCCGACCGGTTGTCGGAATTTTAAACGGAATAGACACCAAGATCTGGGATCCAGCGTCAGATCCTCAAATTCATAAAAAGTATTCAAGAGAAAATCCCGAGGGGAAAATGTTAAATAAAAAATTCTTACAAGAAAACTGCGGCTTACCGGTTAAAAAAGATGTTCCACTTTTCGGTTTTGTTCACCGGTTATCGTATCAAAAAGGTTTGGACTTGTTGGCACAGGCGATTGATGAGATTTTGAAAATGGATCTGCAGATTGTGTTTTTAGGAATCGGTGAAGAAAAATATCACCGGCTTTTAACCGGGATTCAAAAGAAATATCCACAGAAGGTATCGGTCGTTTTGGATTTTAGTGATTCAAAAGCCCGCTGGATTTACGCGGGCTGTGATCTTTTCTTGATGCCGTCTATCTATGAACCTTGCGGGTTAAGCCAGATGATAAGTATGCGTTACGGTACGATTCCCGTCGTTTATAAAACCGGCGGGCTGGCGGACACGGTTGTTGCATTTGACCGCAAGAAAAAATCGGGTAATGGTTTTCTTTTTGACAATTATACGCCGGGCGCTTTAGTTTCCGCGGTTAAGGAAGCGATCGATCTTTACCGAGAGCCGGAATTGTTTCGCCAGCTTAAGGACAACGCATTTAACGCTGATTTTTTCTGGGAAAACCCCGCGCAGGAGTACGCAAAGTTATATCAATGTTTGTTATCGGATTGACGGGAAATCTGGGAGCGGGCAAATCAGTCGTGGCGGATTTCTTTAAACACGGCGGCGCCAAAATTATCGAAGCGGATTTGATCGCGCATGAATTAATAAAACGCCAAGGCTGCTGCTATAAACCTGTCGTTCAGGCGTTCGGCCAGGAAATTCTGGATGAAAACAAAGAAATCGGCCGTCGGAAATTGGCCGCGATCGTTTTTAATGATTCGAAGAAATTAAAACAATTAAACAGGCTGGTTCATCCGCCGGTTGTTGAAGCAATCGCCGCTGAACTTAAAAAGTATCGCAAAACTCAAAAATTTATCGTGGTTGAAGCGGCGCTTCTGATTGAAGCGAATCTTCATCGTCTGGTTGACAGCGTGATTGTAGTTAAAGCGAATCGTTCAGTACAAATCAAACGCGCTCAACAGCGCCTGGGTTTAAGCCGAGGAGAAGTTCTTAAACGTTTAAAAGGACAGATGCCTATTTCTCAAAAATTAAAATACGCAGATATTATTGTAGATAATCGGGGAAATTTAAAACAAACACAAAAACAAGTCGAGGCCATATGGCAAAAATTACGGCAAAGGAAACAAACTCAATAAAAGAAAACAAAGAGGTCAAGAAACCAAACGGAGTAACTCAAGGAGAAGAACAGATGGAAAAAGTAGTGAACGACAAAGAAAAGTCAGAAACAAGAACGGTTGAGAAAGACCGTGGTTCCAAAGTCCCCGTGGAACAAATCGACATCAGTAAGCTTAAAGACATGAAGATGTCGGAATTAAACAAGCTTGCCAAGGACATGAACATTAACGGCTTAAGCGGTATCAAAAAACAGGATTTAATTTTTAAGATCCTGCAAGGACAGGCCGAGCAGGAAGGGCTCATGTTCGGAGAAGGGACCCTTGAGATTTTGCCGGAAGGTTTTGGTTTTTTGCGTTCGGCCAATTACAATTATTTACCGTGCCCAGATGATATTTATATTTCTCCGTCGCAGATCCGCAAGTTTGATTTAAAAACCGGCGATACAGTGAGCGGTCATATCCGTCCGCCCAAAGAAGGCGAAAAATATTTCGCGCTTTTAAAGGTGGAGGCGGTCAACTTTGAAGATCCTGAAAAATGCAAAGAGAAAATTCTTTTTGATAACTTGACCCCGCTTTATCCTAAAGACCGGATCAAGTTAGAAACTGCCCCCGAGGAAGTTTCAACCCGCGTCATGGATCTTCTAACACCATTAGGCAAAGGCCAGCGTGCGTTGATCGTCGCCCCGCCTTATAGCGGTAAAACGGTTTTGCTGCAGAAGATTGCCAACGCGATTACGACTAATTTTCCCGATGTCATTCTGCTTGTTCTTTTGATCGATGAACGTCCGGAAGAAGTCACCGACATGCAGCGCGGTGTTAAAGGCGAAGTTATTTCTTCAACCTTTGATGAACCGGCCGAACGCCACGTGCAGGTCGCGGAAGTTGTGTTAGAAAAAGCCAAGCGCTTGGTTGAGCACAAGCGGGATGTGGTCATTCTTTTAGACAGCATCACTCGTTTGGCCCGCGCTTACAACACGGTTGTCCCGCACAGCGGCAAGATTCTCTCCGGCGGTGTGGATTCAAATGCGCTTCATAAACCCAAACGCTTTTTTGGCGCGGCCCGCGCACTTGAAGAGGGCGGCAGTTTAACAATCATCGCAACCGCTTTGGTTGATACGGGAAGCCGTATGGACGAAGTTATCTTTGAAGAATTTAAGGGAACCGGCAACATGGAATTGCAGCTGGACCGTTCACTTTTCCAACGCCGAATTTATCCCGCTATTGACATCAAACGTTCCAACACCCGCCATGAAGAACTCTTGATTGAAAAAGACGAACTTCAGCGGATTTGGCTCTTGCGCAAAGCCATCAATGACCTCAATTCAGCCGAGGCCATGGAGCTTTTGATCGACCGGTTGAGTAAATTCAAGGGGAACAAAGAATTCTTGCAAAATATGAATAAATAGGGTAGATTTTTGTATCGTTTTAACGCGAATTCGCGCGAATTACACACGAATTTCGCGAATAAATCCGGAGGGATGATGATAGATTGCATTTGTAGGAGATTACCATGCAAAATAAATTCATTTCAACGGATGTTTTATACAAGGAATTGTCTTATGACATTGTTGGGTGTTTTTATGCTGTTTATAATGAATTAGGCCCAGCGCATAAAGAAGAAGTTTATCATCGCGCCTTAATGATTTTGTTTAAAGAGAGAAAGATTGTTTATGAATCAAAAAAGAGCGTTTCTATAAACTTTAAAGGAGAATCGATAGGAGTTTATCAGCCGGACTTTATAATTGAAGATAAAATAATTGCAGAAATCAAATCTGTCTTAAACATGCCTAAGGTTTTTGAAAAACAATTGTACTATTATATAAAAGGAACAAAATATAAGTTAGGTTACTTGCTAAATTTTGGTAATGAATCGATTGATATTCGTCGTAGAATTTATGAATCGATGAAAAATAACGATTCGCGATAATTCGTGTGTAATTTGCGAGAATTCGCGTTCAATAGGAGATAATTAACAATGAAAGCAAACATCCACCCAACCTACGAAGAAACAACAATCACCTGCGCCTGCGGCGAAGTGATTCACACCCGATCCACCCGCAAAAATATCCGGGTTGAGATCTGTTCCAAATGTCATCCTTTCTTTACCGGCGATAAAAAGTTCGTCGACACGGCTGGTCGGATTGAAAGATTCACCAAGCGTTATAACAAAAAATAATCGATGCTGGATAAGCTTGAGAAATTCGAAAAGCGTTATCAGGAAATTGAACACCTTTTAGCGGATCCCGAGATCAGCGCCGATCAGAATCAGTGTCAGAAACTTGGTAAAGAACTTTCCGACATCACTCCTGTCGTCCAATCGACCCGTCAATACCGCGAAACGCTCAAACAAATTGACGATCTTAAAACGCTTCTCACCAATAAACACGACCGGGACTTTGAGGAACTGGCCAAGGCTGAACTCAAAGACCTGGATCAGAAAAAAATCGATTTAGAAAAAAACCTTTTTGATTTAACTGATCCCTCCAAACACGAAAAAGACCGCGACATTATTATGGAAATCCGCGCCGGCACCGGCGGACAGGAAGCTGCGCTTTTTGCCGGCGATCTTTACCGTATGTATGCGAAATACGCGGCCGCCAAGAATTGGAAAGTGGATTTGATGAGCAGTTCACCGGCGGAAGCGGGTGGTTTTAAAGAAGTTATTTTT
This sequence comes from uncultured Planctomycetales bacterium, assembly GCA_964612665.1. Classification (GTDB taxonomy): domain Bacteria; phylum Omnitrophota; class Gorgyraeia; order Zapsychrales; family JAHFFX01; genus CAZTCI01. The sequence continues at coordinate 161,160 of CAZTCI010000005.1, forward strand.
TCAATGAGCGGCCCCGGCGTTTCCCGTCGTTTAAAATGGGAAAGCGGCGCGCACCGCGTACAGCGTGTTCCAACGACAGAAGCTTCCGGCCGGATTCATACTTCTGCGGCAACTGTTGCAGTTTTATTTGAACCTGAAGAAATTGAAATCAATATCGACCCAAAAGATTTAAAGATCGATGTTTATCGATCCTCCGGTCCCGGCGGCCAAAGCGTTAATACAACCGACTCGGCCGTAAGGATTACCCATTTGCCGACGGGAATGGTCGTCACCTGTCAGGATGAACGTTCTCAGCTTAAAAACCGGGCCAAGGCCATGCGCGTTTTGCGGGCGCGGCTTTTGGATCACATGCAGCAGGAAGCTTTTAAAAAAGCTTCCCAGGAACGCAAAGCCAAAATCGGCACCGGCGACCGCAGCGAAAAAATCCGCACCTATAATTTTCCCGATCGACGGGTTACAGATCACCGCATTGGATTTACCAGCCATCAGCTTCCCAGTATTATGGATGGTGATCTTGATGAACTCACCGAAGCTTTGCTTAAAGCTGAAATGGAAGCGCAAGAGTCAAATAACCAATAACCAAGATACTTGTCTGCCTCAGCATGCTGAATGGGGACAGGCAGGCAATTTCCAAACAAATTACAATAGCCAATTCTCAATGACGGAAAACGAATTAATCCTCACCTCAGTTTTAAATTGCCGTCGGGTAGATCTTTACACGAACGCTCAAGAATTAACGCCCCTCCAGCTTCAACAAATCGAAATAATCAAACAACGCCGGCAAAACGGCGAACCGCTTCAATATATTCTTGGGCAGTGCGAATTTATGGGACTGACGTTTAAGGTGGATGAGCGTGTTTTGATTCCACGGCCGGAGACAGAAATTCTAGTTGAAACTGCTTTAAGCATTTTGAAATCATTGCCTCAAAAAGAATTCACGGTCTTGGACATTGGAACAGGTTCCGGAAATATTGCGATAGCTTTGGCCAAACTGGTTTCCAATGTGCGTGTGACCGCCGTAGATTTTTCCCAGCCAGCACTTGATTTAGCATTGCTCAATGCTAAAATGAATGCCGTCGAAAATAAAATTCAATTTATTCAAAGTGATTTATTTACGGCGCTCAAAAAAGATTTTTCCCAAACAAAATTTGATTTGATTGTTTCGAATCCTCCGTATATCGCAACGCGCGGTTTAAGCTCTTTACCGATGGAAGTTCAAAAAGAGCCGAGGGCGGCGCTGGATGGGGGTATTGATGGGCTCGAATTTTACCGTCGGATTCTTCAGGAAGCGAATAATTTTCTCAAAACCAAAGGATGCTTAATTCTTGAGATCGGAGAGAGTCAAAAGCAATCGTTGGAATGTTTATTGCAAAATTTTTTATTGAAAAAGATTGAATTTCTCAAAGATTTAAGCGGACGAGACCGTATTCTTCTGGTTGAGTTTAACTCAATTCCTGAAAGGAGAACATGATGGATTCTTCTCAATTAAAGGATGAATTTATTGCACAAGAGACAAAAAAACGTCATGAGTTGCTGAGATTAGCAAAAGGATCTTGGCGAAGTTTCGGTATGATGGAAATTCTTGGCTATGGATCATTTGTTTATTGTTTTTTTCAAGCTGAGAGAAGTAACGATGTTGGTGTTATGTTTGCAGCAATTTATATTTTTCTAGTAGTAAGCTTTAATTCAATTGATCGTCGGATTAAAGCTTTATTGGAGTTGCTGGATGTAAACCAAGTGTTGAATAGTAAAAGAGCTTGATATTAGATTTGCTCAGTTGAAAACTTTATAAGGAAAACATCTAATCATGGATAAATTGGTCATCGAAGGCGGTTATTCTCTTAAAGGTGAAATCAAAGTCAGTGGTTCCAAAAACGCAACCCTTCCTATTTTAGCTGCAACACTTCTTACCGACGACGCTTGCATTATCCGTAACGTCCCCAAATTACGCGACACAAACACGATGCTTAAGCTTTTGCGTTCTTTGGGCAAAACCGTTGATGTCGGCAAAGATGCGATCACAATAGCAACGGGACCAAATAAAATCAGTCATATCGCGGAATACAAATTAGTCTCGACGATGCGCGGGTCGTTTTGCGTGTTGGGACCATTGTTGACGAAGTTAGGGCAGGCGCAAGTTTCATTACCAGGTGGATGTGTCATTGGAATTCGTCCCGTAGATTTGCATATCAAAGGGATCAAATCGCTCGGCGCTGCGATTGAAATTGAAAACGGTTATGTGATTGCCAAAGCCCGGCGCTTAAGAGGAACGCATCTTTATCTCGGCGGTGGATTTGGTTCATCGGTTTTAGCAACGGCCAATGTGTTGATGGCCGCGGTTTTGGCGGAAGGTGAAACAATTATTGAAGCCGCCGCGTGCGAGCCGGAGATCGATGATCTCGCGGAGTTTTTGATCCGTATGGGCGCAAAAATTAAAGGTAAAGGAACGCCGCAGTTAATTATTGCCGGCGTCAAGAAATTGCACGGCGCTGATTTTAGAATGGGTCCGGACCGGATTGAGGCCGGCACCTTTATGATTATGGCGGCCGCGACGCGCAGTCAGCTGACGATTCGTGACGCGAACCCGGCGCATCTTTTGGCCTTAATCGATAAAATGGAAGAAGCCGGCGTGCGGTTTGAAAAAGATTATAATGTGATTAAAGTTAAACCTTCCAAAACGCTTAAACCTACCAGCATTACAACTTTTCCTTATCCCGGATTCCCGACGGATTTGCAGGCCCAATTTATGGCACTCATGGCGTTGACGCCGGGCGTGAGTGTCATTACCGACAAAGTCTATCCGGACCGTTATATGCATATCGCGGAATTAAACCGCATGGGCGCGAATATCCGACGGGAAGGGAGTAACGCGATTGTCGAAGGCGTTAAACAAATTTTTGGCGCGCCGGTCATGGCCTCCGATTTACGTGCCTCAGCAGCGCTTGTTATCGCTGGACTCGCGGCCAAAGGTAAAACCGAAATCCACCGGATTTATCATCTCGAGCGCGGGTATGAAAATCTCGATGAGAAATTGCGGTTGGTGGGGGCGAAGATTTATCGGGAGAAGGAGTAATTGGCATATGGCTTATGGCATATAGCTTATCTAAAAAATATTAAGCATATGCCATATGCTCTCAGCCATAAGCTTTATAGGAATTTTAAATGATAATCATGATCGACAACTACGACTCCTTCACCTACAACCTCGTCCAGTATTTAGGCGAGTTGAAGGCAGATTTGAAGGTGTTTCGTAATGATGCGATTACGCTTGAGGGCATAAAAAAATTAAAGCCGGCGCGCATTATGATTTCTCCTGGCCCGGGTCGTCCAGAAGATGCAGGCATTTCGGTTGATATTATTAAGGAACTTGGCGGAAAAATTCCGATTCTCGGCGTGTGTCTTGGGCACCAGGCGATTGGTTATGCAATGGGGGGCAAAATTATCGGCGCTAAAAAGTTGATGCACGGCAAGACCTCAATGATCTATCATGACCGTAAAGATATTTTTAAATCTATTCCTAATCCGTTTGAAGCGACCCGCTATCATTCCCTTGTGATTGAACCTAAGAGCCTTCCCAGTTCTTTGACGGTAACAGCCTGGACTAAAGACAAAGAAATCATGGGCGTCCGGCACAAGATGTTTCCGTTATGGGGCGTGCAATTCCACCCGGAATCGATTTTGACGACGGCCGGCAAAGATATCCTCAAGAATTTTCTTACCTTAAAATGAAACCTTATATCGAAAAGCTTTCGCGCAAAAAAAATTTAACCAGCGCTGAAATTGAAAAAGTCATGCAGACGATTATGCGCGGGGAAGCTGAACGTGATGACATTGCAGATTTTTTACTCGCGCTTCGGGAAAAAGGCCCGACGGTTGAAGAGATAACCGGCGCCGCGAAGATGTTGCGTAAATTTGTGATTAAAATTAATACGCATCATGAAGTCGTTTTAGATACCTGTGGCACCGGCGGCGATAAAAAGAATACCTTTAATATCTCGACGATAAGCGCATTGGTTGTGGCTGGTGCCGGTGTTGTTGTTGCCAAACACGGGAACCGGTCGGTTTCCAGTAAATGCGGCAGCGCGGATCTTTTGGAGGCGCTCGGCGTTAACCTTAATGCGGAACAAGAAATTCTTAATGAATGCCTGGATCAAATCGGGATTGCGTTTTTGTTTGCCCAGCGGCTTCACCCGGCGATGAAAAATGTCGCCGCGGTCCGCAAGGAGCTCGGCGTTGAAACCATTTTTAATGTGCTGGGGCCGCTTTCCAATCCGGCGATGGCGACACATCAGGTTTTAGGTGTTTATAACCGTGATCTGTTGGAACCGATGGCTGAAGTGCTTGGAAATTTAGGTTTGAAAAAAGCCATGGTGGTTTTTGGCAGCGACGGGCTGGATGAGATTACAACAACAGGGATAACGTATGTCAGCGAATTTAATGGCAAAGAAATTATTTCCTATGATATTAATCCGGAAGAATTGGATATTCCGATGGCGAAACCCGATGCGCTTAAAGGCGGCGATCTTAAAAAAAATACGCAGATCGCCTTAGATATTTTGAAAGGCAAAAAAAGCGCGGCCCGGGATATTGTGGTTTTAAACGCGGGCTGCGGTCTTTACGCGGCCGAGGCGGCTCAAAATATTGCCGAGGGCATTGCTAAAGCCAAGCAGTCGATTGACAGCGGGCGGGCGTTGGAGAAGCTTGAGGCGTTGAAGGAGTTTACGAATACTTAAACGGCAGAAGAGCGCTGGGCCAAAATTCAACCGGTACGAAAAACGAGGCGGTTGAATTTTGGCCCGTCGTCAATTATCGAAACTAGGATTTATGGCAAACGATTTTTTACAGCAAATTGTCTCCCACAAAAAAAGCCTTCTGGTTGAAAAGAAGGCTTTCTTTGCCTCGCTTAAAAAGAAATTAGAAAAAGACCGGATGACGCGTTACCGGTTGTTTCGTAACGCGATTGCCAAACCCGGTCAAATCAATCTGATTGGCGAAATTAAGAAAGCCTCCCCGTCGAAAGGATTAATCTGCGCTAGTTTCGATCCGCTTAAAATCGCCAAAATTTATAAAGCCCAAAATGCTGCGGCCTTGTCAATTCTCACCGAAGAAAAATTTTTTCTAGGAAAACCCGCCTATATCAAAACAGTAAGCGAACAAATCGATCTGCCGATCCTCACTAAAGATTTTATTATTGATGAAGTCCAAATTTATGAAGCCTTTGCCATGGGCGCGAGCGCGGTTCTTTTGATTATGGCGATTCTCAACGATACCCAGGCCAAAGAATTAATGGAAGTCGCTAACCATTTAGACATGGACGCCCTCATCGAAGTCCATGATGAAAAGGAATTGAACCTGGCGCTTAAACTCGGCGCTGATATTATTGGGATCAACAACCGTAATCTCCATACTTTTGAAGTGAATTTAGATGTCAGCCGGAAACTTATACCATTGATTCCAAAAGACAAAGTGATTGTGGTTGAAAGCGGGCTTCAGACTTTTAACGAAGTTCAACTGTTTAAGAATCTCGGCGCGCATGCGGTTTTAATCGGTGAAACATTTTTAAAATCGCCGGATATCGGCGCTAAAGTCAAGGAAGTCATGCATGGCCAAGGTTAAGATTTGTGGCATTACAAATAAAGAAGATGCTTTGAAAGCCACCGAATTGGGCGCCTGGGCTTTGGGATTTATATTTTATAAAAAAAGTCCGCGTTATGTTTCACCCTACAAAGCCAGTAAGATCATTGCCGAACTGCCGCCTTTTGTGACGCCCGTCGGAGTTTTTGTGAACCACAATGAACGCGCCGCCAAAGACATGGCGGATTTTTGCGGTATTACAACGCTCCAATTTCACGGCGATGAATCCCCCGAGTACTGCAGCCGGTTTAAAAATTACCGTGTCATCAAGGCTTTCCGGGTCAAAGAAGGGATTAGTTTAAATACGCTTGATAAGTTCCGCGTCACCGCGTTTCTTTTTGACGCCTTTGATGACAATGCCTATGGCGGAACCGGAAAAACGTTCCGCTGGGATATTTTAAAAAGTAAGAGAATCAATAAACCCTTTATTCTTTCCGGCGGGTTAAATTCCCAGAATATTGCTGAAGCTATTCAAACGGTCAATCCTTACGCGGTTGATGTTTCAAGCGGGGTGGAAGCCGCTGCTGGGAAAAAAAATTATAAATTGCTGGCGGAATTCCTTAAGAATTCAACTTAGAATTTTGAGAAATTAATTAAGTAGGAGGACCATGTGGCTCGTATTGTTTTTGATATCGAAACTGTGGGGGAAGATTTCGAGGTCTTGGATGATACCTCCAAGGAATATTTTTTAAAGTTCGCCGAGAATGATGCGGAAAAGGAAGAAGCGAAAAATAGTTTAAGCTTCTATCCGGTGACCGCGCAGATTGTCGCGATCGGGATGATCGAGGTTGAAACCGAACGCGGTTTTGTTTTCTTTCAAAATGGAAAAAATCCCGCTGAAAAATTTAAGGAAGGTCCTATTCAATTCATCTCAGGTACGGAAAAAGAAATCATCAGTTATTTCTGGCAGCAATTAAAAGAATATTCGCACTTTATCACCTTTAACGGCCGGGTCTTTGATTGTCCCTTTATTATGATCCGTTCGGCGGTCAATCAAGTGCGTTCCGTTAAAAATCTTTGTCCCTACCGTTACAATGCCGCGCCGCACGTGGATTTGGCAGACCAGCTTTCTTTTTATGACGCGCTGCGACGGAAATTCAGCCTGCATATGTGGTGCCGGGCGTTTGGGATTGAGAGTCCCAAGATAAATGGGATGACCGGACTTCAAGTGAAAGATTATTATAAAGAAGGACGCTACGTCGATATCGCGCGCTATTGTCTGGGCGATATTCAAGCCACGAAAAAGCTTTTTGAGTATTGGGATAAATATTTGAAGTGTTAGTTGCGTCAAACGAGTGTTAAGTGTTAGGTGTCAGGTTACACCTAACACTCTTGAATTTTTAATTCGGGTATTGTCCGTCGAGTGTTCATATGTTATATTTTGAACAGCCGATAAAGGTAAACCCAAGGAAACTTGGAGACCCCTTGATCCTCCCGGGTTAAGGGCCGTAGATCACCCAATGATATGCGGACAAAACCACAGACCTAAATTGTCTTAAAACCAGGAAGGTCCCAGCGCTTAAGGGACAACAATTTGCTCAAAGAGCGAAAGGTGAATAGACAATACGGTAGCTGGGTTGCCGAAGCCGAAGAGTTCTTGCTCAATCTAAGAATTCTATCTCTTCCGGTAGCGTTGGATCTGCCGGAACAAAAGAGCGGTGTAAAGAGGGAGAGAAAACCCATCTTTATCGGCTCTTTTTTTAATGAGCGCATTATTTGCCCCGTAAGGGTTATTAAGACGGGGCAAATAGAAGCGCGAATTAATCCCGCATTTTTTGCGGGGTAATCGACGAATCTTCCCACAAGTTTGTTTACACTTCCTTAGTAAAAATCGTGACACACAAAATGTCCGACGATCTTTCAGCCTATCAAACTTATCAAGAAAAGAAATTAAAGGAATGGGAAAATACCTGTTCGCGCTGTGGTGCCTGTTGCGGAGTGATTGAAGGGGATCCGTGTGAACACTTACAACGCAGCGCAGAAGCAAAGTACTATTGCGATATTTACGCGAAGAGGTTTGGCATGCGAAAAACAGTCAGTGAAAAACCGTTTTTATGTGTTCCTATAAGAAACGTGTTGTCCCAATCCTGGCCCGGCGATGAATGCTGCGGATATAAGAAGAAAAAGGTTATTACGCAGGAACTTTAACAGCCAGGACTTTCGCGTTTGGCTATTCTCTCACGGAGAACCTGTTCTGCCTTTTCTATTGACTTTTGCAATGCAAAAGTCTAGTACTAGGCCTTTTCTCCCCGAGAATGATAGAACAACCTTATCTTTGGGAGAGAAAAGGCCAGTAATGCTGATGAAGGCAGAGCTGATTCTCAGTTCGTTCATAGCCAAACGCGAAAGTCCTGACAGCAATAAAAAAACGCTCGGGCGCCCTGCCTATAAATCGAGGGGCGCCCGTAGCATTTCCCTATCTTTTTAATAATTCCCCGAAGAAAAAAATTCCTTTATGCTATAATGGGCCCCAATGAATCAACGGTTAATACGTATTTATAAGCCTTTTGATATCCACGAGATCAAAAGGCATCTTTTAATTTGGGGGACATTATCCGCCCATTGCGCCCAGTGTAATACGATCGGTTTAAAATTCGATACGCCCCGCTGTCCTCAGTGCCAGACGGATTTTAAATACCATACATTTCAAAATATCAAAGATCATTATCCGAAAATTGAAAAGCTCAGTTATGAACGTCCGGATCTCATTTTTGTTGATTATGAAGATTTTAAACGTTTATCAGGGCAACTTAAAGCCGAGGAGTTCTTAAGATGATCAACCAAGAACGCTTGGTTCAACTCACCCAAAAAGTCATTCAATTTGATTCTCAAAATCCCCCCGGCAAAGAATGGGAACTTTCCCAATTCATCCGCCAAGACATGGAGTCGCTCGGGCTTCATGTTAAAAGTTATCCATTCGCCAAAAATCGTCCCAACATCGTCGCCACCTTACGCGGCGTTGCGCCCAAAGGCCGCGCCATGCGTGAAGCGGTGCTAATTACTCCCCATTTCGATACTGTACCTTTTGGTTCAGGCTGGAAATTTAATCCACTTGGGGGTGACATCAGTAACGGCCGCATTTACGGCCGCGGGGCGAGCGATGATAAAGGTAATTTGGCGTGTTGTCTGGAAGTCATGAGAAGTCTCGTCGAAGATAAAGTTGTTCTGCAAAAAGATTTAATCATGGCCGCAACCGTTGATGAGGAAACCGGAAGCCATAACGGTATCCTTCCGCTTTTAGAAAGAAAAATCCTGCGTCCGAAAGTCGCGTGCATTCTTGATTCAGATGAATTCGAAACCATCATCGCCCAAAAAGGACTCATTCATTGCCGCGTCAAAATTTTCGGTAAAAAAGCCCACGCCGCGTACAATTGGCGCGGCGTCAACGCCATCGAACAAGCCAGCGAAATCATTCAGCGTTTAAAACAGCATCAATTCACTTTTAAAGCTCATCGGCTTCTGCAAGCCCCGACGAAGAATATCGGCACCATCCGCGGCGGAGACAAAGTCAACATGGTCGCAGATTTCTGCGAGTTTGCTTTGGATATGCGCTATCTTCCAGGCATGAAACCGCGTCTTTTATTGAACGAAGTTAAATCCATTATCCGCCAGGTCACACCCAAGTTCAAAATTGAAATTGACGACTGGCAATTGCCCTATGAAATTGAGGCAGACCATCCGTTTGTTAAAACTTACGTCAAAACAGCGCGCAGGCTTAAAATGAAAACCAAGCTCAAAGGCAGCGAAGGCGCGACCGTTATTACGTTTTTTAAAAAATATGGTATTCCCGCGTTTGCGACTGGCTATGGCGCGCGCGGCACCGCTCACACAACGGACGAATTTGTTAGGGTAGATGATCTTTATCACGGCAGCCGTTTATTGGAAGCTTTTATAAAGGAGTACGACCGTATATGAGACCCACGACGCATGCGGTTGCCTCCGTGCTTACCAGCACGGCATTTTACGCCGTCAGCCATTCGGTGCCAGGTACCTTGGCGTGCTTTTTAAGCGGAATTTTTATTGATATCGACCATCATTTTGATTTATGGCTGTTTCGAAAGAAGATAGTGCTTGACCCGCGCGATCTTTTTCACTTTTGTGAGAAAGAAAAAGAAGGGAAGATGTATTTGATATTTCATTCTTACGAACTTTTAACGATTTTTGGTTTATGTCTTTTTATTTTTCATCTAAGCGATTTGTGGTGGGGATTGTGGATTGGAATGGTTGTTCATATAATACTAGATCAAATCGCGAATCCTTTAAAACCAGGCGTTTATTTTTTTTGGTATCGAGCTAAAATCAATTTTTGTAAAAAAACCATGTTTTCGGAAGACTATTACCGAGAAATGGAGTGAGCGTATGAATGTCGTTAGAAAAATATGGCCGGTTGTCTTATTCTTTGTATTTTTGCTGAATAGTGATCATAAGTTAGCGTATAGTGACCCTGGAAACACAAACGAAGCGCGTTTTCGTCGGGGAGAAAAGATAACTTTTGCAATCACTAAAATGGGGATTAAAACTGGCGAGGCAACCCTCGTTTTTGAAGGTGCCGCTCAACTGGAAGGCCGAGCGACCACATTGATTGTTTTTACGGCGAGGGCTTTTAATTTTTTGGATGAAGAAAAAATTTATGTGGATCCTGAAACTTTTTATCCGCTTATTGTTAAACGTAAGTTAAACATATGGGGCAAAAAAGAAAATATTATTGAGGATTATACCGAAAGCCCGGGCGTCGTTAAAATCACCAAGATTGCCGGCGGTAAAACAACCGAGCAACGTATTGAGAAAAAATCTCAGCTCGATAATATTTATTGCTTTATTTACCGTTACCGTCAAAAAGGAAATTTCAAATTGGGTGATCATCTTAACATCAACCTGCCCACCAAAGAGCTCAGCATAAAATTAGAAAAAATGACCTATATCAAAGTGGCTGACCAGGTGTTTGATGCCTTTTACATGAAAAGCGATCCGCCACAGTATCAATTGTGGTTTGATTCCGGCCCCAAAAAATTACCGCTTAAAGTAAATGGTGCAATCGGCTTTGGTGACATGTCCATGACCATGATTGCTTATAAGGGATAAATTTTGATTTAGAAGCATAAGCAAAATTAGGAGAGAAAGCATTATGGATTTGAAAGGAACGGTTGTCTTTTCTTCGGGTAAGTTAGGTGATTACGACATTTGGACGCTTGATCTTCAAACCAAGCAGATGAATCAATTAACTTCCGGCAAGTATTGGAACGATTGCCCCAAATGGTCACCCGACGGAGAAAATATTGTTTTTGTTTCCAACCGCACTGGAACACCTGAAATTTGGATTATGAATCAAGACGGCTCCAACCAACAGCGCCTGACCAGTCAAAACCGCTGGCACAATACACCCGACTGGTCACCCGACGGCCAATCAATTGTCTGCTGCGCCAATTATAACGGCAATATCGATATCTATACCATGAAAGCCGACGGCCAGGATATTACACAAATTACCGATTATGAAGGCATAGACTTTACGCCGCAGTTTTCACCGGACGGTAAATTTATTGTGTTTGCTTCAAAACGCACCGGCAACGATGACATCTGGCTGTACGATATCGCTAGTAAAAAGTTGAAACAGTTAACTGACGATAAACTCAAAAGCTATGCCCCGGCTTTTTCTCCGGATGGTTCAACAATCGCCTTTATTAGCGGCGGCCCGTGGCCCGGCCCGCAGGATTTAGAATATATGGAAATATTTTTTATGAACCGTGATGGCAGCGAAAAAAGACCGGTGACTAAGAACTTAGGCGTCGACCAGCATGTCCAATGGTCTCCCGACGGAAAATATTTGATCTATACCTCAAATAATATAACGAATATCAGGGACAAGCTGCAGGTCTTGGAAGTCAAGACTCTTAAAGCCGAACCGCTCAATTTTGATAGAAAACCTTTGGAGCGGGAAATTGGCGCGATCATGCAAGGGTTTCTCTTATTTCAATTTCTTCCTGAAAATATTTTAAGAAAATTTTATCCCGAGACCTTTTGGGGCGCGGAAAGATATCCTGATTGGAAATTCTAAATGCGGATTAGTGCGGATGCTTCGCGGTTTTTTCGATGTTATTTGTGCCAACTTATCTTAAAAAGTTTTACACCAATTTGAACGGAGGTTAGAACTATGCCTGAGTTTAAAAACTTATTTGAGAAATTAGATACAACATTCAAAACTGCAGCAGGCAAAAGTAAAGCTGATGACTATATCCGGCTTTCATCGATGATGAGTGATTTAGATATACTTTTGCGAGAATATCTTCAAGATGAAACGTCAACCGATATTAAAAAGATAATCGATAAGCTAAAAGACCACACGCCGTTGAACGCTCAGGAAGTAAAACAGGTAAAGCTTTGGATCGTCGGAGACGCGGAATATTACACCAAGCTTGAGAACAATTTTGAAGACTGGCGCCAGGAATTAAACCGGCTCATCAAAGAAATCAGCCGTTACGCGAAAAACGATCCGGACATTGAAACCGCGATGACCTTGCGCGGGCTTTTACGAGATGGGATCAATCTTTTGGCGGAAATTAATTTTTTTCTCGAACAGAAAGAAAGAGTTTCGAAGTTCGAAACGAACATCGGTCAGTTAGATGAAGAAGACCGCGCCGCGTTAATCGAAGTGCTTCAACAAAAATTGAAATCCTGGGATTTTTAATGGGAACTCAGCCTGATAAATCCGGACATTTCGATGTCTTCGGCGGGCGGTTTGTTCCTGAGACATTGATGGCGGTTTTGGATGAATTGACCAAGACCTTTCATGCTTTAAAAAAAGATAAAAAGTTTAAGGAAGAATTTTCTTTTTATCTTAAAGAATACGCCGGCCGTCCCACCAATCTTTATCACGCCCAAAGGTTAAGTCAGCATTTAAAGACCCTCAAAGTTTATTTAAAACGCGAAGATCTTCTCCACACGGGTGCGCATAAGATCAATAATACGTTGGGACAAATTTTGGTGGCGCGCCGAATGGGCAAGACCCGAATCATCGCCGAGACTGGTGCCGGTCAGCACGGTGTTGCAACCGCAACGGCGGCGGCATTATTCGGACTTAAGTGTGAAATTTATATGGGCGCCGAAGATGTCGAGCGTCAGGCGCTTAATGTTTTTCGCATGCGGCTCATGGGTGCGAAAGTGATTCCGGTCGAAAGCGGTTCAAAAACGTTGAAAGACGCGATGAATGAAGCGATCCGCGATTGGGTCACGAATGTCCGCGACACGTTTTATATCATTGGATCGGTCGCTGGGCCGCATCCTTATCCTGTCATGGTGCGGGATTTTCAATCCGTAATTGGGCAGGAAGCTCGAAAACAATTTTTAATCAAAGAAAAAAAGTTACCAAACTATATTGTAGCCTGCGTTGGCGGCGGCAGTAATGCGATGGGATTATTCCACGCGTTTTTTAATGACCGTTCCGTTAAGATGATCGGCGTTGAAGCAGCAGGTTTGGGGATATCGAGCGGCCAACATTCTGCAGCCCTGGCCGCTGGAACAACCGGTGTTTTGCATGGCAGTAAAAGTCAATTACTTCAAGATAAGGACGGCCAAATCAGCGTCGCGCATTCAATCGCGGCTGGTTTGGATTATCCGGGAGTTGGTCCGGAGCATGCTTACTATAAAAAAATCGGCCGGGCCGAGTATGTTTCTGTTTTAGACAAAGAGGCGATTGAAGGTTTAAAACTGTTATCGCAAAAAGAAGGAATTATCCCAGCGTTAGAAACATCCCATGCGATCGCTTATTTGGAAAAACTAGCCCGTCGGGCATCTAAGGGAAGCACGGTGATTGTTTGTTTATCGGGGCGGGGGGATAAGGATGTTTCGGCGATTAAAAAATTGATTTAGAGTTATCCAGTTTGCCAGTTAACCAGTTTAAATTAACTGGCTAACTGGCAACCGGGTAACTGGTAAACTATTTGAGGCATCGGGGAGTTTTCATGTCGGCCTCATCCTGAGCGGAGCCCCGAGGAACACGAGAGGCGGAGTCGAAGGATTTCGCAAGACCCTTCGACTCGCCCTAACGGACTCGCTCAGGGTGAGCCCTCCGATGAGAAAAATTCCCCGAGGGCTCAACTATTTAGCTATGAATCGTATTAATAAAAAGTTTAAAGAACTTAAGAATAAAAGACACAAAGCCTTTATTGCCTTCATAACCGCCGGCGATCCAGATTTGAAAACAACCGAAGAATTAGTTTTTGCTTTTGAGAAGATTGGCGTAGACATTATTGAACTGGGCGTGCCGTTTTCTGATCCACTTGCCGACGGACCAACAATTCAAGCTTCCTATCAGCGCGCTTTGAAAAATACCGTGTCTTTGGAAAAAATTTTAAAGATTGTTGAAAATATCCGCCGGCGTTCAGAAATTCCCATTGCGCTCATGACTTCTTATAATCCGGTTTTTCATTTTGGCGATCAAGTTTTTATTAAGAAGGCCAAAGAAGTCGGCATTGATGGCGTGATCATTCCGGATTTGCCGCCGGAGGAAGCCACAATTCTAATTAAATCGGCCAGGCAGCACGATATCAGCACGATTTTTCTGATGGCGCCCACAACAACTCCAGAGCGGATGAAAATTATTACTCAAGCTTCAACGGGATTTGTTTATTATGTGTCTTTGACCGGCGTCACCGGCGCCCGGCGGGAATTACCTCCTGATTTAGCCAAGCAGGTTTCAATCGCCAAGCGTTTGACTTCAAAACCGATTTGCGTTGGCTTTGGGATTTCAACACCAGCACAGGCGGCGGCTGTTGCCGAAATCGCCGACGGCGTTATTGTGGGCAGCGCGATTGTTAAAGAAATCGAGCGCCACGCGGGTAAGAAAGATTTAGTTCAACGGGTTAGTCTTTTCGTAAAGAAGTTGGCCAGTTAACCAGTTTTCCAGTTAAACTGCGTTAGTTCTAAAACTGCCGAAACTGGAGAACTCTTAAAAGGAAATAAAAAATATGTACCAAAAAACAATTCTCCCAAATCATATAGGCGTTGTTTCAAATACCATGAAAGAACGTGACAGCGTTTCCGTCGGGCTGGCGGTTGCGACCGGCGGCCGTTATGAGCAGGACAAAAACAAAGGCGCGGCTCACTTTTTGGAACATATCCTTTTTAAGGGAAGTAAAAGTTATACCTGTGATCAAATCAAGGAACTGATTGAAGGCGTTGGCGGAAGTTTAAACGCCTTTACCTCAGAAGAAATGACCTGTTATTTCGCCAAGATACCTGCTAAACATCTCGACCGGACGCTGGATATCCTTTCTGACATGGTCTTTTATCCGCTGATTGCTAACAAAGACGTTGAAAAGGAGCGCACGGTCATTTTAGAAGAAATTAAGATGTATCATGACCTGCCGCAATATTTTGTTCTGGAATTATTGGATGAACTTATCTGGCCAGACCATCCGCTGGGAAAAAATTTGGCCGGAACGGTTGAATCCATAAGCGCGATGACCACTCAAGATTTAAAATCCTTCCACCGGCAAAATTATTTTCCAGCCAATATCGTCGTGGCCGGGTGCGGTCAGCTTCAGCATCAAAAGTTGATTGATCTCATTAAAAAGAAAGTCAATCAAGACAGCCGCCAAGGGCGTATGGGGTTTCTGAAGGTTGAACATGACCAGGCCAAACCCAAAGCCAGGCTTTTTAAGAAAGAAATCGAGCAAATGCATTTGGCGTTGGGCATGTATGGTGTTTCCAACAATAATCCGGATCGTTATGCCGTTAGTTTGCTTAATATCATTTTGGGCGGCAATATGTCCAGCCGTTTGTTTGATGAGGTACGCGAAAAACGGGGGCTCGCGTATTCAATTTCTAGTTCACACAAATCATTGAACGATACAGGCATGCTTTTGATCCGGGCCGGTGTGGACAACAAAAAGATCGTTCAAGCCACGGAAGTCATTTTAAAAGAACTTAAGAAAATAAAATCCGGCGTCACACAGGATGAATTCACCCGCGCCAAAGATTATCTTTTGGGGCAGATTCTTTTAGGCTTGGAAGACACTTTGGAACACATGCTCTGGATCCAGGAGTCCATGATTACCTGGGACCGGGTGCGCACGCTTGGGGAAATTGTGCAGCAAGTGGAGAAGGTGACCATAGAGGATATCCGACGCGTGGCGCGTGATTTATTTCGGGAGGATCGTTATAATCTAGCCGTGGTTGGGCCGCTTGAAAAGAAACAGGAGAAAACCTTACAGAAACTTTTAAGTGTATCGTAATCGTTTTTTGATTTGACAAACGATTTTCCTTTCGCTAGACTCTTTTCTGCTTCGCCTTAGAAAATAAATTGATGGTATATCTTCACACATTTTTTAAGAAAATTGCTGCGCTCAAACGAGAAAACATTTGAGCGAAGAAGAAAGCCAAAGGAGGTGCCACAAAGATCACCATTCGTTTTTCTACAAACATCTCTAAATCTAAGCCAGTCATTATAAGTTAATCTTAAGGAGCCAAAACATGCCAGAACTCGAATTCTATGACGTGAAATCAAAATCAAAATTTAAAACATCCGATTTTACTATTAAAGAAAAAGCTGGCCGTTATTTTGCCGTTGCCAAATCAAAATCAGGGACCCACGAGTGCTGGAGAGTCGTCTCGAAGGATGATGCAGCTAAATTCAAGAAGTGATTAAGCTCGAATTTCATTGAGCGTTATTGTCGTAGTTTTGATCTTCGCTTATCAATTGAACAGCCCTTAATACATCACTAGCGAAGGTTTGCTGGAAAGATACAACCTATCATAAGAAAAACAGCGTTAACATCTAAAAAGCTTTCAAAAATAATCGCAGAATTTGCTTCTGACAAAAAAGCCGAAGACATTGTAATCATGGATATGCATAAGGCGGCTAATTTCTGCGATTATTTTGTTATCTGCACCGCAACATCCGGCCGGCAGGCCCAGGCGATTGCTGAAGGCGTTGAAGACGGATTAGCCAAAATCGGCGTTGATCTTCGGCATAAGCAAGGGCTCAAATCTTCTAACTGGATCCTGCTTGATATGGGAGATGTGGTTGTTCACATCTTTGAGAAAGAAGCCCGGGAGTTTTACGGGCTGGAATATCTCTGGCAAGACGCGCCCCGGCTGGATTGGAAAGATTAATAAAACTATCGGCTTAATGCCATAGTTGCATTGTCAGTGTAGGGATTGCTTTTATAGAATTTTAAAAGCATCCCTACATTTTTTCATTTTCCTTATTTAAAGTTAGGTAAGGAACCGCCCGTTTAAAATCCCTGCGCCGTTTTTACTCACAAAAGGTTTAATCATTCATGTTAGCTGATCTCAAAGATCAACTCAAAATTCTTACACAACAATCCATCAAAGATCTTTATCCGCAGATCGACGGAGCTTTAACAATAACTCTAGACATCCCGAGTGATAAAAAGTTCGGGGAATATTCGACTAATGTTGCCATGCGCATGGCGGGAATGCTCAAGAAAAATCCTCTGGAGCTTGCCGGAGCTTTAAGTGAAGCTTTAAGAAAAGACATTCAAGCGACGTCTTTAAACGATAAAATTTCAAAAATAGAAGCAGTTAAGCCTGGGTTTATAAATTTTTATTTATCAGCCCAGGCCTCTTTTTTGATTTTGGAGGAAGCGTTAAAGGAAGGTAAAGGATTTGGCCGCTTGAAGGCAGGGCAAGGACAAAAAGTTCAGATTGAATTTGTGAGCGCTAACCCGACGGGACCTTTGAGTGTCGCTCACGCGAGGCAGGCGGCGGTTGGTGATGCGTTGGGTAATATTTTAAAATGTGTCGGATTTGAGGTCACCAAGGAATATTACATTAACGATGAAGGGAATCAGATTAATATTCTCGGGCGTTCAATTGAATTGCGGGCGCGGGAGATCCTGGGCGAAGCGATTTCATTTCCAGAAGAAGGGTATCAAGGCGATTATATCCGGGATATGGCGCGGATTTTTATGGAACAAAATCACGTGAGCACACTTGAAGATCTCAAACAAAAATCAACCGAGGCGTTTCGGCAATTTGGCGTTGATTATTTATTGAACGTGATCCGTCGGGAATTAACCGACTTTGGCGTCCATTTTGATGTATGGTCGAGTCAAGCCAAAATCGCGACGAATGAGGCGATTGAAAATGTTTTAACCTTGTTGCGCCAGCGCGGGTTTATTTATGATCAGGATGGCGCGGTGTGGTTTAAATCAACCGCGTTGGGGGATGATAAAGACCGCGTTGTTAAGAAAAGCGATGGAAGTTACACGTATTTAACGCCGGATATTGTTTATCATCGCACTAAGTTTGAACGCGGTTTTAATAAAGTCATCAACATTTGGGGGCCGGATCATCATGGATATATTCCTCGCTTAAAAGCGGCGGCCGGGGCTTTAGGGTATGAACGGGATAATTTGGAAGTTCTAATTGTGCAGCTGGCGACGATCTTTCGCGACGGCCAGCCGCTTTCGATGTCAACCCGCCGAGGACAATATATTAGTTTGCAGGAAGTGATGGATGAAGTGGGCGTGGATGCGGCACGGTTTTTCTTTTTGATGCGTCATATCAACGCGCATTTGGAATTTGATTTGGAATTAGCCAAAAAAGAAACGTCCGAAAATCCTGTATACTATGTTCAATACGCGCACGCGCGGATTTGTAGTATTCTGCGTTTAGCTGAAGAATCTCGATTAACGCCGCAGCTTAAGAATTTTTCCAGGCTCAAGGAAGAGGAAGAACTTAACTTAATCAAAAAGGTCAGTCATTTTCCTGAAATTTTGCTCGTGTGTTATTACCAATTGGACCCGTTTGCTCTTGTCCTTTACCTTCAAGAATTGGCGACGGTCTTTCATAAATTCTACGACCATCACCGGGTGCTGGATGAGGCTGACCGCCATCTTTCCGCCGAGCGCTTGGGGCTGATTAAAGCCGCGCAAGTTGTTCTCCACAACGGCTTGACCCTCTTAGGTGTCAAGGCGCCTGAAAAAATGTAGACCTTCTTCCACCTCGTACGTGGAGAAGCGTGTGCTTCTATAAAGAATATGCAAAAACGCTGGTCCATTCCAATTCCAAACCCGCAATTGCAAGTTGATTTAAGCAATGCCTTAAACATCCATCCCATTACCAGTCAACTGTTAGTTAATCGCGGTATTCAAACCGTTGACGAAGCCCGAAATTTCTTAAATGCAAATCTCTCCGCCTTACATGATCCCTTTTTATTAAAAGACATGGATCAAGCGGTCGCCAGAATCCGTCGGGCGAAAGAAAAGCAGGAACGCGTTTTAATCTACGGTGATTATGACGTAGACGGGGTTACTTCGTCGGTACTTTTAAGAAATATTTTTAAGAAATTAGGGATGGATGTTTTACATTACATTCCGCATCGGATGGCTGAAGGTTATGGGTTGAACCACAGTATTGTGGACTATACGCGTGAGCAAAAAGTGAATCTCCTGATCGCTGTTGACTGCGGTATTAGTGCTTTTAGTGTGGTATCGGCTTTAAGACAATCCGGAGTTGATGTCATTATTTTTGATCATCATGAGCCAGGAGAAACTTTACCTGAAGCGGTTGCGGTCGTTGATCCGAAAAGAGCTGATTGTGGTTATCCTTTTAAAGGCCTGGCATCCGTCGGGCTGGTGATGAAACTTTTCCAGGCGATCTTTGGTAAGATTGATGAAGATCTTTTAGATTTAGTCGCGATTGGAACCGTTGCTGATGTGGCCGAACTTCGCGGAGAAAACCGTATTTTTGTGAAACATGGATTACCCAGAATTTCTAAAACTAATAATCATGGCCTTAAAGCCCTTTTAGAAGTCGCGCGGATCAAAGATAAACCGATGAAGCCGTCGTATGTGGGATTTATTTTGGGGCCACGGATTAACGCGACGGGCCGGATGGATTCGGCGCTGCGTTCATTGGAGCTTTTAGTGAGTGAAAGCCGCGAAGAAGCTTTAAAGCTGGCTCAAATTCTTGAGGAGAATAATCAAATCCGCCAGAAAACTCAAAATGAGATTGTTCAAGAGGCCTTAAGTCTGGTTGAGCGCGAAATTAATTTTAACGAACATCAAGTGATCGTCGTGAATAAACCCGGATGGCATAAAGGTGTTTTAGGAATTGTCGCGTCCCGGATTATGGAAAAATATTACCGGCCGGCCATTGTGATCTCAACTGAAAATGGTGTCGGCACAGGTTCAGCGCGTTCGATTGAAGGTTTTCACCTTTACGAGGCGTTGACTTATTGTTCGAGCCATCTTGAGAATTACGGCGGCCACCGCCGCGCCGCTGGTTTGACGGTTAAGGAAGAAAAAATTCAGCATCTGCGTGAGTTGATTAATGATTTTGCTAAGAAAAGTTTGTCGTTTGAAAGTTTTATTCCAACGCTGACCGTAGATGCGCAGGTGCCGTTAAATTTGCTCGATATGAATTTAATGAAAACAATTGAACAGCTTGAACCTCACGGCGAAGGCAATCCAGCGCCCGTATTATGCACCCGGCAGGTTACAGTTAAAAGTCCACCGCAGGTTTTGGGGAAAGATACTTTAAAATTTGGGGTGACAGATGGTGAGGTCATTTTATCCGCGGTTGGTTTTGGGATGGGTAAGATGCGGGATATGATTGCGATGGGACGGAAGATTGATATTGCGTATCAGCTGGAAGTGGATGATTGGAATAAAGAGCCGACGGTGTCGCTTAAGTTAAAAGATATTAAAGAAGCAGGGGATAGGGTTTAGTTCTTCTTCTCTCTCTAAAACTTTCGTGTTAGAGCTTCGAAGGAACTATTGCTGCGAAGCCCAAACATGATTCTACTTCGCCTCAATGTTTTTACTTTGAGGCTTTGTAGGAGTCATATTTGGGCGTAACAGAATAGGGTAAAGGGTATAGGATACTCCTCTTGAGAAAATAAAAAAAGCGTTTGTTTTTAACAAACGCTTTTTTAAGATTAAAATCTAACCCCTAAACGCTACACCCTATCCCCGGACCTTATGCTTTTTGAATTTTTCCGGCTTGAATGCAGCTGGCGCAAACGAAGGTGCGCTGAACGGTTCCGTTTAAAGTAATTTTGACTCTTTGAAGATTAGGAAGGAAACGGCGAAGCGTTTTGCCGGTGATTTTGGAACCAGCACCGCCGTGAAGCTTACGGGCACCGCGTCTTTTATATTTATTGCCGGGAATGGAAGATTTACCGCAAATGGCACAGGATTTCATGGAGCGTTTTCCTTTTAAAGTTAAATTTGAGACGAGAAGCCTCAAAAAATGAGGCGACTTAAAGATCGGGGTTAAGTATACTGAAAGCTTAATCTTTGTCAAGCTAAAATCCTTGGTTTTAAAATAGAACGCCCGATGAACCCTGTCGTTCCATCCACTAAAAAGCCTCCCATTGCCATTTGGCTTGGCCTAATCGCCTTGTCGGTTTTTTTTGCGTTTGGGTTAACCTTAAAGGCTGGTTTTATTAATTGGGATGATGACACCCATTTGACCGATAATCCAACCGTGCAGGTTCACCGCTTGGCCGATATTCAAAAGATTTTCACAAGCACTGTTAATCAAACTTATATCCCTCTAACGATTTTATCTTTTGCGGTTGAACACCGTTTCTTTGGTTTTAATCCATTCGTTTTTCACTTCGATAATTTAATTTTGCATCTTAGCGTCGCGCTTCTGGCTTTTTGGCTGGGGCGGATTTTTGGTTTATTGGACCGGGCGGCGTTTATTGCGGCGATTGTTTTCGGCATTCATCCGATGCATGTTGAGTCCGTCGCTTGGGTGACCGAGCGCAAGGATGTTTTATACGCTTTATTTTATATGCTGGCATTGATTGCCTACAGCTGTTATGTCCGGGAAAAAAAGAAAAGTGCCTTGACGCTATGTTTTATTTTTGGCATTTTGAGTCTTTTAGCTAAACCGATGGCCTTGAGTCTGCCGCTTGTCTTGTTCGTTTTAGATTGGTTTTTAAAAAGGAAGATAGACAAAAAAAGTTTATTAGAAAAAATTCCATTAATATTAATATTTATTCCGCTGACATGGATTACTTATTCCATGAACGCCAGGGTTCCGGGGCATCATTTTTTTGAATCCATGTTGACCTGGATTTGGACTTTCTCATTTTATTTTAGGAAATTTTTTCTACCACTCGCTTTAAGTCCGCTTTATATTTTTTCCAAACCAGTATCGCTTATGAATCCGGAATATTGGATCGCACTTGCTGTGTTTTTAGTGTTTTGGTATTTGCTTATTTCCCGACGGCATGACCGGCTTGTTGTTTTTGCTGGACTTTTTTATCTGGCATCGATTTTCTTTTTACTGCGGTTTGATGATACGCAGGACAATCATATGGTGGCGGACCGGTTTATGTATTTGCCGAGTTTGGGATTTTGTTTTTTAATCGGTGCAAAATTTGATGAAATTCTGGAATATTTTAAAAAAAGAAAATGGCCGCTCGCGTTTCGAACAGTAGGAATAAGTTTCATAATTTTGTTATGTGTTTTAGGGGGGCAGACGCGTGAGCAGACAAGGCATTGGAAAGACAGCATCACTTTTTGGGATTGGCTTATTAGTAAACGCAGTAATTTTGCGCAGGGTTATAATTACCGCGGGGTTGCTTATGTCGATCAACATCAATATGACCGAGCGGTTTTAGATTTTAATAGAGCCGTCCAACTTAAACCGGACTACGTGAAGGCGTATTACAACCTGGGTCTTTGTTATCAACAGAAAGGTCAATATGATCTCGCTACTCGAGAACTGACCCGCGCGATTCAATTGGATCCAGAATGTCAGCGCTGTTATATTGAGCGTGCGCTGGTTTATAAAAATAAGGGAGACCGCGGGCATGCGATCGATGATCTTTCTCAAGCGATCCGCCTAACCCCTCAAAACTTAAAATTTTATTTGGAACGGGCCAGTCTTTTTTATGAATTGAAAAATTATGACGCGGCCTTGCAAGACTACGCATCCATTATTAAGCTGTATCCTGATGAAGGTGGGGCTTACTATAATATGGGTGTTGTTTTATCGGCGAAGAATGAGGCCGCGCTGGCCCTGGCCAATTTATTGAAAGCGAAATCGCTGGGGTATCCGGTGAGTGATGAGTATATTGAGCGGGTGCGGGTTTCGGTTAGGCGGTAGTTTTAAAGAAGAAAAAACGCTGGGCGGCCCCCGCGCCGTACGTGACAGGGGCCGCCCGCCGTGTCTTTCGGCCAATCATGCCCTCTGAAAAACCATACCAACGAAAATTTTTTCCCTTCAATAGCCAATGGGCTTTGCTCAGCATTTTACTTATTGTTTTTTTAGTATATGTTCCGAGCCTGCGCGGCCAATTCCTGAATTGGGACGATGATCTGCATTTAACAAAGAATGATTCTATCCGCTCACTTAGCTTAAATAATTTAAAAGAAATTGCGTCATCAACGGTCAACAAAATTTACATTCCACTAACCGTTTTGTCCTTTGCCATTGAATATCATTTCGCCGGATTGAACCCTTTCATTTATCATCTGGACAACCTTTTACTGTATTTAGCGGTCGTTGGGTTGATTGTTTTATTTGCCATACAGTGTGGATTAAACGAAAGCGCCGCGCTTTTGGGCGCGCTTTTTTTTGGCCTGCATCCTATTCATGTGGAATCGGTCGCCTGGGTGACCGAACGTAAAGATGTCTTGTATGCGCTTTTTTATCTACTGGCTTTAAATGCTTATCTTGTCTACATCCGTAAAAATAAAATTCGATTTCTTTGTTTAAGTTTGATCACCGGCGTTTTAAGTATTTTGTCGAAACCGATGGCGCTTAGTTTGCCGTTCATTTTGTTCTTGTGCGATTGGTTTCTTCAAAGAAGATGGACGCCTCAAGTTGTGTTTGAAAAAATTCCGTTTGTTTTGACGATGGCGCCCATCGCTTTTGCAACTTATGCCTTCAATGCCCGGATTCCCGGCGGGCACAATAATTCTGGGGAATCAATCTTGACGTGGTTTTGGACGTTTAGTTTTTATCTGCAAAAGTTTGTGTGGCCGTGGCAATTGATTCCACTGTATGATCTGCCGCAGCCAGTACGTTTAACCAATATAGAATATTTATGGGCGGTTATGGTCACGGCGATTTTTGTAGCTTTGATGATTTATGCCATGCGTAAACGCCTGATGATGGTTATTTTCGCCGGACTATTTTATTTTGGCTCGATATTTTTCTTGCTGCGCTTTGACAATTTAAAAGATACGAATATTGTGGCGGACCGATTCATGTATTTACCCAGTTTAGGATTTTGTTTGCTTGGCGGCTGGTTGGCTGATGAATGGCTTCAGAAAACAAAAGAAAGATTAGGCCCACGGGTTGTTTTGTGTCTCTTGATGATCCTTCTTGGCGGTAAAACGATAATGCAAACACAAATTTGGCATGATAGTTTGAGTTTATGGAATTATGTGATTACGCTTAAACCCAAAATTGTGCTGGCTTATAATAGCCGCGGAACCGTTTTATTAGAGGAAGGCAAGGTCGCATCCGCGCTTCAAGATTTTAATCACGCGATTGCCATTCGTCCCGATTATGCCAAGGCTTATTATAACCGTGCGACGTTATTTGGCCGTCAGGGCCAGGATGATTTAGCTGTTGCTGATTTCACCAACGCAATCAAAATTGATAACACTTATGCCAGCGCTTATTCGGGACGCGGGTTGGTTTATTCAAAACACAATCAATATGACTTGGCGCTTGCAGATTTGAATAAGACGCTATTGATCGATGCCAAACGCTATAAAGACTATAACAACCGCGCGATTGTCCACGAACTGCGCGGCGAATATGACTTGTCGCTTAAAGATTACGGCAAGGCCCTGGAATTATTTCCAGGTTTTTCCGAAGCGTTGTTTAATCGCGCCCGCGTTTATCGCCTCACCGGACAAAATGAACTCGCGCTTAAGGATTTGACCGACGCGCTAACCTTAAAACCTCATTGGACTGAAGCTTATCGTCAACGCGCTGAAATTCTTGGCCAGCAAAAACAGAAGCAGTAATACTTGATATATAATTCGACGCGCTTTATGATGAGATTTCGTTATAAATAAAAATCAAGACGGGCCGGGCCCGGTGATTCCAATTCAGGGCCCGGCCCATTCGTCAACCTATTCAAAAAAAATCCTATGAACCCAACGACTACCCCCGAAACCCCTGATTTAACCAAACCAGTTGAATTAGATGTAAGCAAATTTCCTCCGTATGCCCGACGAGAATTTGTACCAGCACAAGCCGATCTTACCGACAAAGACACAATCATCGGGCTTTACCAAAAACTTTTAGAATTTTCAATTAATTCACCCGTTGATTTAGAACAATGGATTAAAAACCGTTCGGAACTCGAAGCCGCCGGCGATCAGGCTGGGACACTACTTTACATCCGGATGACCTGCCAGACTGATGATCCCACCCGCGCCGAAGCCTACCGGAATTTTATGGAAAATGTTGTCCCTGCAATCAAACCGCTCGATGATCAACTCAATCAGCGTTACCTTAAAGAATTAAAACGTTTTCCTTTGGATACGGACCGTTTTTTCGTTTACAACCGCACGATCCAAAGCGATATTGATCTTTTTCGTCAAGAAAACGTGCCTCTTCAAACCTCAGTGAATTTGTTGTCCCAAGAATATCAAACGCTTTGCGGCGCCATGACCGTTTCATTTGAAGGTGAGGAGCTGACGTTGCCGCAGATGAACAAATTTTTGCTGGAAACTGACCGCGCGCTGCGTGAAAAAGCCTGGCGTGCCACAGCCGCCCGACGTTTACAGGACAAAGAAAAGCTTGAAGCAATCTTTGAAAAAATGTTGTCGCTGCGCGATCAAATGGCTAGAAATGCCGGTTTTCAAAACTTCACTGAATATCAGTTTAAAAGTTACCACCGTTTCGATTATTTGCCTCGAGAATGCAAAGTTTTTCATGAAACAACCGAACGCCTCATCGTTCCTGTGTTGGAAGAGATTTTAAAAAAAAGAAAAACCCAAATGAAGCTGACACAGTTAAGGCCCTGGGATTTGGCGGTCGACCCGCGAGGTCTTGAGGCGTTAAAACCATTTCATAAAGTTGATGAATTGATTAAAGGCGTTAGTGAAATTTTTAAACGCACGGATCCGGCGTTAGGCGAGCAGTTCAAACAAATGGCGTCGATGGGACTTTTGGATTTAGCCAGCCGCAAAGGCAAAGCGCCCGGCGGTTATCAAAGCACCTTGGCGGAAATCCGCAAACCGTTTATTTTCATGAATGCCGTCGGGATTGATCAAGATGTTCGCACTCTTTTGCACGAAGGCGGTCACGCTTTTCATGCACTGGCCGCGGCCAATCAATTCTTGTATCCGTACCGCCACGCGCCCATGGAATTTTGTGAAGTCGCGTCCATGAGCATGGAATTATTGGCCGACCGGCACATGACCGTTTTCTATAATGAGGAAGATGCGAAGCGTTCGACACTTGATCATCTGGAAGATGTGATCGGAACGCTCGCGTGGGTGGCCACAATCGATGCGTTTCAGTTTTGGATTTATGAACATCCCAAACATTCGGCTCAGGAACGTAAAGAAGCCTGGCGTCAAATTTACAACCGCTTCGCGCCATCGGTTGTCGATTGGAGCGGATTAGAAGAGGAACAAACTTTTTTGTGGCACCGCCAGCTGCATGTCTTTGAAGTTCCGTTTTATTATATAGAATATGGCATCGCCCAGTTAGGCGCGTTGCAGTTGTGGCTGAAATACCAGAAAAATCCGTCGGAAGCCATTCAATATTATAAAAAGGGCTTGGCGCTCGGCGGATCAAGGCCGCTGCCCGAAATTTTTAAAACCGCTGGGATTGAATTTGATTTTTCTGAAAAGAAAATCGCTCCACTTATTAAAGCGGTGGGGGAAAAATTAGAGAAATAAATTTGCTTTATACCCTTAAAGTTTTCTAGCGCACAATGTCCAATCCCCATAGGGATTTATTAAATCAACGGATTGCTCAACGCTCATCCGGCCTATTTCACGTCAAAACAGAATTAAGACATTTTATCCAAATTAACTATATTTTTCCTAAAGAGAGATTAACTGGAATTATTCCCACAAAACGATTCGATATATTAGAAATTTCTCTGAACGGTAGGAAGTATGCCCTATTGAGTGTCGTTCTTTTTGTTGACCACGATTTTTATTTTCAAATTTGTGCTCCGCTCAAATTTACATTCCACCAGACAAATTACCGTATCTATATCCGTGATAAAAAAAGCGGACAGCATGCGGTTTGGTTTTTAGGGACGACTTTAGGTTCGCCAGCTGTTTATTTTGCTCGAAATTTCTGGAAGCTCCCGTGGCATTTTGCGAGCTATAAAATGATCTACAATTATTGCGAAAAGGAAAAACGCTATTTGAATTATTCTTCTTCAATCGAATCAAATTGGGGGAAAGCCAATGTCGAAGTTGAAGACACCGGAATTGGCATTTCATCGTCGGAAGGTTTTAATCAAGAAGATGAGTGGCGGTTAGTGTTAACGCATCCAGTCCAGGGTTTTTTCAATCGGTTAGATGGTCAAATCGGTACTTACTCTATTTGGCATCCTCAGATGAATTTGAATGAAGGGTGTGGAAAACGGTTTTATTTTGAAGTGCTTGCTCGGCTAAAATTACTTTCTAGAGAAGAGATGAACACACCGCATTCCATTTTTATAACACCTCAAATTCCATTTGAAATCCATCTGCCGCCCCAAATTGTCTCTGATTAATCGATATGCCGCTGCACAATCACACTGCAAATCGCATCTCCCTGAACATTCACAACCGTGCGCACGGTATCCAGAATCCGGTCAATCGGTAGAAGGATCGCAATCGCTTCCGTCGGTAAGCTGACGGATTGTAAGACCATGACCATCGTGACCATGCCGGCGCTGGGAATTCCCGGCGCGCCGATCGATGCTACAATGGCACTTAAGAAAACGACAATTTGAGCGCCTAGATTTAAATGCATGCCGGTTAAATTCGCCACAAAGATCGCTGCGATCGCTTCGTAAAGCGCTGTCCCATCCATATTCAATGTTGCACCTAAAGGCGCCACAAACCCAACGATATTTTTATCTACGCCCAAATTTTTTTCAACGCATTGAAGTGTCACCGGCAGCGTCGCTGAACTTGAACTGGTTGAGAACGCGGTGAGTAAAGATTCTTTCATGCCATTAAAAAATTTAAGAGGGCTCATCCCGCCAAAAATATAGAGAAGGGTGGGAAGAACAATGATCCCATGAAATAACGTTGTCCCAATCACAACCGCCATAAATTTCCCAAGCGCGTTTAAAAGACCCAAATCTTGAGTCGCGATCAGTTTAATCAACAAAGCCGCGATCCCGACGGGTGCGACTTTAATGATCCATTCAATGATCCGCATAAAAACTTCGTACAATTCATTCAATAAACGTAAAACAGTTGCGGCGCGTTCGCGCAGTGTCACTAAAGCGATTCCCAAAAATACGGCGAACACAACAGTTGGAAAAATTTTCCCTTCACTCATCGCCGTCACTGGATTGAGAAACAACTCCGCCAGAAACTTCTTTAAAAATTCCGCCAGCGTCATGTGTTCAGCGCTAAAATGAGTCATGCTTTCTTGAAAGAGCGCTTGATTTAAACCCACGCCGGGTTTAAAAAGATTAACGGCGGTCAACCCGATCGCGGAAGCAATCGCGGGTGTCGCCAGAAAATAAATCAGCGTGTAACGCCAAACGCTTTTCATTTGATGATGGGCTTGAAGATTTGCAATGCCGGTTGCAATTGACGTGAAAATAAGCGGGAGCAAAATCATTTTAAGAAGGTTAATGAAAATTCCACCGAGGAGATCGCAGATACCAAGAATAGTGATCCGTTGCGGCAAATCGGTGGGCAGTTGATGCACATAAATTCCAAAGACAATGCTTAAGCTAACAGCGATCAAAATTTGATTATTAACAGACAAGCGCATGTTAACGTCCCAGAAAATTGCAGAAATTCTTAAAACAAAATTAAACGCAACCAGTGTTCAAGTGGTTGACCAATCCAGCGCCCATGCCGGCCACAAAGAAGCTAAACTTTCAGGCGGCGGGCATTATGACGTCATCGTTGTGTCTGAACAATTTCAAGGCCTCGAATCCATCGACCGCCATCGGAAGGTTTATGAAATTTTAAGTCATGAGTTGAAGAATGAAATCCACGCGTTGTCGATTAAAGCGTACACACCTCATGAATTAATGGGACAAGGTTAAATCAACAACGATATAAGAGAACAACCTAACTTTAGTGAGGAAATAATGGACTGATGGAGTGAGTCGCCACGCCTATACCACAATACTTTTCAGATAATGGCGGGGCCCGAACGGAATCAGTTCATTATTTCCTCAGTTAACCCATCTTGCTATTTTATATTTAGTTCGTTAATTTCTATTTTAAAGGAATAGCGGGCATGCGCTTTGGGCTTTGATTGGCAGGATCGACAAGGATGCCGACTGATTCCAAGACCGTCACGCCTAAAAGAGGTTCACTATTTTCAGGCCCAAAGATGATCCTTCCCGCGGTAATTTCTCCCATGAATTGAATTACTGCTAAACCAAATTCATATTCAACAATTCGTCCATCAGCTAACTGGTAAACAGTGCTGCCAACCGGTTTAATTCCAGCTTTTTTTAAACTGGCCGCAGGAGCCATCGAGTCAGTTGCACCTGTATCGACGAGAAATTCAGCGCTATATTTCTTTTTAAAAAAACGATCTGCACTAAGAGTTGTAGTAACAAGCATTTTATGAAGTCTGATACGGCGTCGCGTACCGGTCATCGTCCCACGGTTCGGCGGTGTTGGAATAGCCGCGCAATTCCCAGAAGCCTAATTTATCTTTTTCCAAAAAAATAATTTCTTTAATCCACTTGCTGCCTTTCCAGGCGTATTTTCGGGGTGTAATCATGCGCACGGGACCGCCGTGTTCCCGCGGCAGCGGCTGGTCATTCCAGTGATGAACGAGAAGGACATCGTCATCCATGGCTTCTGCAAGCTTGAGATTGGTTGAATAACCGTCGTAGCCGGTCATGAAAACATAATGCGCGGTGGGTTTGAGTTTGGCTTTCTCGGCGAGGACTTTAAACTGAACGCCTTTCCATTTGTTATCCATCCGGCTCCAGGTGGTTACACAGTGGAAGTCAGAATAATCAACGACCTGCGGAAGTGCGAGAAAGTCTTTCCATTTTAAAGTGTAAGGATTTTCAACTTCGCCTTTCACTTCAATTTGCCATTGTTCCAGGGAAATATTCGGGTGAACACCTAAGTCGAGAACCGGCCAGTTGGGCACCGCGTGCTGGCCTGGCGGAAGTTTGGGCATCCCATGACGGTTGGCTGGACCGCTTCCTTGAAGTTCGCCTTTAGGCGTTTTTCCGCCGGATAAAAGTACACGTTGCGATTTTTGAATCTTGGCTTTAATTAAATTTTTATTAAATTCTTCGGAAGGATTCATGTTCGCAGTTTATAGCCGATTTTAAAAAGATAAACCGTCCACAAAAAAATCGTGAGGGCCATTAGGAAAGTGAAAATCATACAAATGAGAAGCGGAATATCGGTTGTGCCGATAACACTGTAGCGGATACCATTGACCAGATAATACATGGGATTAAATTTGGTAATGGTTTGCAAAGGCGCCGGCAGCATCGCAATGGGATGAAAAACTCCGCCGAGAAACACCATTGGCACAATCACGTATACATTCCATAAACTCAGCATCCCAAAATCTTCCGCCCATAAAGCACTGATCATCCCAGCGCAGGAAAAAATAACCGATATCAAAACAATAAAATAAAGAAGCAAGAGTGGATGCTGGATCATGTTCGGCGCGAAAAAAAACGAAACCAGATAAACGCTTAAAGATACAATCGACCCGCGCATGACACCGCCGGCGAGCAAGCCCAACACCATTTCAAAATAAGACAGTGGTGATAACAAAATTTCCTGTACATGATTGTGCCAGCGCGCGATAAAAAGTGAGGAGCTGGTATTTTCGTAAGAGCTGGAAATAAGGTGAAGCGTCATTAATCCGGGAATAATAAAGTTAAGATAAGTTAACCCTCCATCGGGAAGATTAATCCGGCTGCCAATCGCAACGCCGAAGATATACATAAAAAGCGTTGAGGAAACCAGCGGTGGAAAAATTGTTTGACTGGAAAGCGAAAAAAAACGCAGAATTTCCCGTTTGGAAAGAGAAGCTACTCCGATGGGATTACTGATTAAATTAATGACATTAAACAGTCGGGAAATCATTCGAGCCCTGTGACCTCGAGGAAGACTGCTTCGAGCGATTTGTCTTGGAGGACTTCTTTTTTCTCGCCGATCCGCACAATGCGTCCGTGATTGATGATACCGATCGTGCGGCAGAGTTTTTCAGCTTCTTCCATATAATGGGTGGTTAGAAAAATGGTTTTGCCTTCTTTGTTCAGTTGAATCAAATAATCCCAGATAAGAAATTTTAATTCCAAATCACAGCCAGAGGTGGGTTCATCCAAAATGATAATTTCTGGATCATGAATAAGCGCACGGCACATCAAAAGACGTTTTTTCATCCCACCGGATAAGGCGCGATGCTTGACGTTGCGTTTGTCGCTTAATTGAAAACGTTCTAAAAGCGCATCGGCGCGTTTGGAAGCTTCTTCCGGTAGAATTCCAAAGTATCCAGCTTGATAAACAAGCAGTTGATGAATGGTTAAGAATGGATCGAAGTTTGATTCTTGGGCGCAAAGCCCTATTAACCGTCGGGAATTAAGATATTCCGCGGTCGTGTCGTAGCCAAAGACTTTAACGGAACCGGATTGATAGTTGGAAAGGCCGGTTATGATGTTGATCGTTGTGGTTTTGCCGGCGCCGTTTGGTCCCAGAAAAGCAAAGAAATCGCCGCGCTTGACTTCAAATGAAATATTATCCAGCGCCTGGAATTTTTTGTAGAACTTCGTCAAGTTTTTAATTGATATCGCAACATCGGAATGACGCATGGATTTTATTATACGCGGCCAGGAGGCGTTGTCAAAACAGCATTTGTGTTTCAGTGTTCCTATATAGCGGGAAGTTAGTGAAGAAGCGCTTAACTACTAACCTCTGTCCTCTGTCCGCTGAGTTTTTCAAATTCAGCCTGTGCCTTGCGGGCGGCGTTGCGGACAATTTCGGGCAACGCGGGATGGATATAAATCATATTGAGAAGATCATCTAATGTGCCGTCTTTATTCATGAAGGCAATCAGCATGTGGATCATATTGGAAGCTTCGGCCCCGACGATGTGGGCGCCTAAAATTTTTCGATCGTGACGGCCGATAAAAATTTTAACAAAGCCATGGTCGGCTAAAAGGGCCATGCCCATGGCGCTTTGTGCATAGTTGTTTAGTCCTACAACATAATCAACACCGTCTGTTTTTAATTCTTCTTCAGTTTTACCAACCGAAGCTACTTGCGGATCCGTAAAAACTGCATGCGGCATCGGCGGATATCGTAAGGGTTTGGGCACTTCAAAGCCATCATTAAAAACCGTACGCATTAAATAATCGCCCTCGAAATTAACGCTATGCCGGTAAAGATACCTGCCGAGGCAATCACCTAACGCGTAAACGTCTTTAACTGTCGTTTCCAAATAATCGTTTACCTTGATAAAACCTTTGTTGTCGGTTTGAATCGATGTGTGTTCCAATCCTAAAAGATCCGTGTTTGGAACAACACCGGCGGCGATCAAAAGACTATCCGCGCTTAAACGGTTTTCCACAACGCAATTTTGGGCGTTCGCGTAAAAAATTGTAAAGCGATTGTTGGCGTATTCAATACGCGTGGCCATGACACCACAGTGAACCGTGTGGCGTTTGGAAAAAACGCGGGTGAATTCTTCAGCGACTTGAGCGTCTTCGGCGCGCAACAATCCTCGTCGGACTAAAAAGTGAACATCGCATCCTAACGCGCCATAGGCGTGGCCGATTTCAACTGCAATGTAGCCGCCGCCGATAATAATTAATTTTGAAGGAAGCGTTTCGCGGCGTAAAGCTTCAGTACTCGTCATAAAAGGTGTGCCGATAAGGCCTGAAATATTTGGAATATACGGTCGGGCGCCGACACCAATGAAGATTTTATCAGCAGTGATTTCATCTTCACCTACACGGATAATTTTATCAGCAATAAACCTTCCGTGGTCATGATAGAAGGTGATATTGGGATTTTTATTATAGCCGTTAACGATTTTTTGAGAATCGGCGTCAACGGTGTTAGAAATGCGGTTAATTAATTTGGCGTAATTGATGGAGAAATTAGTTTCGACGGAAATATCGAAACGGGAGGCTTCTTGGATCTGCCGGGCGACATCCGCTGGATGGATCAGCATTTTAGAAGGGATGCAACCGCGGTTAAGGCATGTCCCGCCCAGTGCGTCTTTTTCAATGACCGCGACTTTTAAACCCATTTTGGCGCAGGGACTGACGATTTTGGCCCCGCCGCCGGAGCCGATGACGATGACGTCGAATTTTTTCATGCGATTAGAATAAAACAGTTATCGTTGGGGTTCATTGTAGCAAGAAGGGGAGGAAAAACAATTGGGAAATAAAAAACGTACGGAAAGCGCCGGGCGGCCCTGCATTAACGCAGCGTCGCAGGGCCGCCCGCGGTTTTTTTTCGTCTTAACTTTCAACCGCCGAAAACTGCGCCGCCTGATCCAAAAACTGATGCAACCGCTCAATCACCTGGTCCAATTCCACCAGCTGCATCAAATCGGAGCGCAGTTTCGCCACATTCGGCAAACCGCGTAAATATCCGGCGTAA
Source organism: uncultured Planctomycetales bacterium (assembly GCA_964612665.1). Taxonomy (GTDB): domain Bacteria; phylum Omnitrophota; class Gorgyraeia; order Zapsychrales; family JAHFFX01; genus CAZTCI01. The sequence continues at coordinate 194,543 of CAZTCI010000005.1, forward strand.
TGTTTTCGAAACGACACAACCCCTTCCCAAGGGCCTTTGTACTCGACGGAAAGTTTCAGATGTTCAATGCACAGTTCAATTTTCTGACGCGCACTCGCGCTCACTGGGAGTTGGTCAGTTTTTAAATAATGTTTGCTTTGTTCAAAGATCCAAGGATTCGCAATTGCGCCCCGGCCGATCATAACGCCGTCACAACCGGTTTCAAACATCCGTTTGACATCTTCAGGCGTATTTAAATCCCCGTTACCGATAAGAGGAATCGAAATTACCTTTTTGATTTTTTCAAGCCACGACCAATCCGCGAGCCCGCGGTGCGCTTGGCTGCGCGTTCGGCAATGAACGGTCAGCGCTTTTGCGCCGGCCTGCTCGACCATCCGCGCGACATCCAAAATCACAATTGATTTTTCATCCCAGCCCAGACGGGTTTTAACCGTGACGGGAAGTTTGGTTGCGTTCACGGTTGATTTCACAATCGCTTCAAAATGCGGGAGATCTTTAAGAAGTGCCGCGCCCTCACCACGCGCGACGTGGTTTTTGACCCAGCAGCCGCAGTTAATATCAATGAAATCCGGTTTAAACTGTTCAACCACTTTGGTCGCGCCTTCCATGCTGGTTTCAACCCCGCCGAATAATTGGATCGCAATCGGACGTTCCGCTTCGGTGAATTCAATTTTTTTAAGCAGCCGTGGAATTCCGCGGACCAATCCTTCGCTGCTCGTAAATTCCGTGTAAAGCAAATCCGCGCCCAGGCGCTTGCAGATCAAACGAAATGGGATGTCGCTGACATCTTCCATCGGCGCAAGCGCAATGGGGTTTTCGATATTGATGGGACCGATTTTCATAAAAAGGGGATAGGGTTTAGCGTTTAGGTGGTTTAGAGTGCATTTAGTTTTATAAGTGGGCAAATTATACCTTATTTTTTAAACAAGGCAATATGCATCATTTGAAAAGACCCAATAATAAAATTGACAGCTCCTCGAGGAAAGATATACTTTGAGGTGTATCCTTAGATATATAAGCAAAGATTTTATTAATCCATGACCAAATTAATCTGCCAACCTACTGAACCTGCGATTAGCCGCGGCATCAAAACCGTCGGCATCGGAAAAAAAGGAAGCCAGCCGCTTGATCTTCCTTTAATTCAGGGGCTTATCCAGGATTTGAAAGCAGGGAAAGCTTCCAAAGCGGCGGTGGGCGCATTTTTTGCCGCATTAGTTTTGAAAGGCATAACCGACGAGGAAAAAGCGTTGGCCGCTGTTTTTTCAAAACCTGAAACTTTAAGCAATCCAATTCTTCTCGTTGAAGCTTTGACACGGCAAGCGCCGGATTTTGTGAAAGTGATTTGCGTGTGTCTATTAAAAGGAGAAACGCTGGATAAACAAACCGCCTATGCGCTCGGAAAATTTTTAATGTCAGATCAACCCGGCGACGGCGCCCGCGGCATCGCGGCCAGCGCGCTTCGGGTCCGTTATGAAACCGACGACGAATATCAAGGATTGTTATTAAGTTTACAAGAAACAATCGAACCTCCGTTTCGCGAATCGGTTCCCTTGGGCCGGGCGGTTATTCAATTGAGTGAACCTTTCGACGGCGTTGATCATTCCTATATGATTACCCCACTCATCGCCGATTACCTTCAAAAACAAAATTACCGCGTCGTTAATCTTGTGGGCCGCAACAGCGGTCCCAAATTTGTTTTCAACCTTTTAGATCTCGCCCAGAATTTAGAAGCGCGTTTTTTAAAAAGAAACCAAGAGCTCGATGCCACTCAGCCTTTAAGCGGATGGTTTATAAATCAAGCTGACCTTTCCCAGTCGATGGACCGTTGGGTTGATATTCGTCGTCAGACAATTAAACGTCCGTTCTTAGCGACCCTCGAGAAATTTTTAAATCCCGTCAAAGCCGATATTCTTATCACCTCAGCTTTCCATCCACCTTACACCGAAAAAATGCTCACCATTGCTGAACGCGCTGGATTTCCTGGAATTGTTATTGTGCGTAACGGCATAGAAGGTTCAATGGCGTTTGCTTTAAAACGTCCGGTCAAAATTTCTTGTTCAGCTCGTCAAGAAAACGGCAGTTATATCCGTCATGAATTCGAATTTAATGCGGAACAGTATTTGCAGCAGACTATTCCGCTCGAAGAGAAATTAGACAATCCTTTCTTGGAAGAAAACGTGAGGCTCATTCAAACTTTTCAACAACAAGGCCGCACCGATAATCAACTGTTTGACTGGCGCGTTAAGGCGAGCTGCGCGGGATTGCTTAAAGCGATTATGTGGATTCAACAAACCGCAACCGATCCATCGATGCGGACAACGGAGGTTGGATGCTCTGGATAAGAATCGGTAGTTTAATGATGTTTTTGGCGATTGCGTTAGGCGCTTTCGGCGCGCACGCTTTAAAAGCGCGTTTGACTGAATCCGCTCAAGAGATTTATAAAACCGCGGTGCTTTATCATTTCATGGCGGCGATCGGCGTTTTCGTCGTTGCTGGTTTAACGCAGATGAGTCAGGACCCAAAAGTTTCGGTTGCCGGAATTTTATTTGTGATTGGCGCTGTGCTTTTTTCGGGAAGTCTTTATTTGCTGGCTATAACCGGTCTCCGCTGGCTCGGTGCGATTACACCCTTAGGCGGATTGTCATTTCTCGCCGGATGGTTTATGCTTTTGATCAGCCGGTATTATTGATTCATGAGTTTTAATGTGAAGCATTGGACTGAAACATACTTGCCTAGTAATTAAAAATTCAAATTTAAACCGTATTAACGCAAACAAAGCGAGGGTGTATGAAGCTTAAACAGGGATCTGTTGGAACAATTATTATCGGTATTATTTTTATTTTAACAGGCGTCACGTATTTAGATAATATTGTCAACAGCGCGGCACCCATTGATTGGACAAAAATCGTCCGGCAACAACTTCACGATTATGATTTAAAGACCCAAACAATTCAGGCGAAAAAAGAAACCGAATGGATTACCGCCGGCGTTTCCGAAAAAGAGAGCGCGGCGATGGAAGCTGTTTTACAAAAGAAGATTGAGTCGGGAAGAGACATAACTTTTCAAGCGGTTAAAGATGCCCATAATCTTAACAGTCAGTTTTTGCTTTTGACGCATCCAATACGTCTTTTTGTATTTTTATTTGTAACGATGTGGCTTATGGTCGTGGGCATAGGTTTTTTGATTATCTTTCCCTGGGCACGCTGGTTTGCTTTTTTAAGCATCATGTTGAATTATGCTTGGGTCACTTACATTTTTTTATATGAACGTAATGTCGAAGCCCTCTTTGCCAAAGCAGGAGCAGATGTCAATAAAATATTTGATATCCCGCCTGTCCCGTCACTCGATTGGTATGAAGACCCTCATTTCCTCATGCAGGCCCTGCAGACCTTCATTTTTATAGGTATGGTCATGTATTTTATGTCTCCGGCGGGTAAGGAAATCTTTAAAGAAAAACGAGTTTTTGATTTTAATCAAATTATTAAAAACATCGAAGTCAAGCCGGAACAATGAAAGAACATTCCAGTTTAAATACAAATTCGGGTAACGGAATACAATCTGATCGCCGCCGTATTTCTTTTTACACGCTCGGTTGCCGACTGAATCAAAGTGAGACCGCGGTCATTAAACAAACTTTTCAGGCGCGCGGGTACCGGATTGTTGATTTTGATAAACCAGCGGATATCGTCGTGATTAACACTTGTACGGTGACTGAAAACGGAGATGCGGACACGCGCCGACTGGTCAATAAAATTAACCGGCTTAACCCTAAAGTGAAAATCGCGCTGGTCGGCTGTCAGGCGCAGATTCAAAAAGAAAAATTAACTGAGCTTAATAACGTGCGTTGGGTCGTCGGCAACGCGAAAAAAATGGACTTGGCTGACATTTTGCACGAAAGTTCAATCAGCCAAAATGAATCTGAATCTCCGCAAATCATTGCTCCGCCGATTCCGCGAACACATTTCACCATGCCTTTGGCCGCCATTGACCGCGACCATACGCGAGCTAATTTAAAAATTCAAGACGGATGTGATTTCTTTTGTTCGTTTTGTGAAATTCCTTACGCCCGCGGTCGGGCGCGCAGCCGTGAATTTGAAGATATGATTAAGGAAGCTAAGATCTTGGTTGAAGCGGGACATAAGGAAATAGTTTTAACTGGAATCAATATTGGCACATATGACTTGGCTCAAAAAAAATTACTTGAAGTTCTCGATGCGCTCGAAAATATCGACGGAATTTTACGTATCCGGATTTCTTCAATCGAACCCACAACTATTCCATCCGAACTATTTAACCGCATGACCGCAGGTTCAAAGTTGTGCCGGTACCTTCACATTCCATTGCAAAGCGGCGATGACACGATTTTAGAATTGATGAAACGCCGCTACCGCTTTCAAGAATTTAGTGATTTCGTGAATCGTGTGGCGGCCGAGGTGCCTGAAATTTGCATCGGCACAGATGTCATCGTTGGTTTTCCCGGCGAGACTGATGCGCGGTTCGAAACGACTTACAAACGTCTACACGATTTGCCGCTCGCTTATTTTCATGTTTTTAGTTATTCCGAACGCCATTTCGCGCGCAGCCAGCATTTTTCTGATCCTATTAAATCAGAAATTATCCAGCGACGCAGCCAAATGTTACGCGACCTAAGCGCCCGCAAACGTCTTTTATTTTTTAACAGCATGTTAGAAAGTGTTCAATCGGTTCTCTTTGAACAAAAAAAAGACGGTTTATGGAGCGGACTAACGGACAACTACATTCGCGTAGCCGTTGAAAGTTCTGAAAATATGCATAATCAAATAAGACCTGTCCGATTAACCGGCATTCATGGTCAATGTATGAAAGGGATTCTCATTAACTGAGCCATCGAAAAGGTGTTTTTGTTAGATGGCTCACCCTGAGCGAGCCCGTTAAGGCGAGTCGAAGGGTTAAAGACGTTTGTTTCTTCGCATGACCAACGCTTCAAAACTCGAAGTCATTCAAAAATTAATTCAAGCCTTAGGTGAGATTCCTTTTAAAGATATTGAGAAGCTCGAGGCGTTTAAGAGTGAAGCCGACGCTGTTCTAAAAAATTTTGAAGGAGACACTGAGGAATACCGTTATCGTTTAGGCGCCGCCCGTTTCGCGCCATGGTCAGCGGATGTCAAAGAAACGGAATATGAACGTAATTGGGAATCCGGTGTGGCGGCAATTCTCAGCATTCTGCGTGAAGTCGCGGCCAACTCGACAATTGTCAGTAAATCTTCTGCAGCTCATCCGACGGATTCTTCCGATAAAGAAGAAAATCTGGACGCTCCTTTAAACGTTTCTTCCCCGGAGCCAATTCAATCGGCCCCACTTGTAGAAGAACAAAACATAGAACATGATCAAATAGAATCCTCTGTTGAAAAATCTCAAGACTCTTCCTCGTTAGAAGAATCCGCAACGATTCCTAATCCTGCGGAATCAACCGACAAAACAGTTACGCCGGTTGAAAAGTCAGAGTCTTCCCAGGCAGAACTCTCAGAACAATCACCACCGCAATCTGCAGGTCTATTTTCAAAACTTAAATCCATTTTTCAAAAAAAAGAACCGGCCACTGTTCAAAAATTTGAGTCGCCTAAACTTCCTCAAGCAAATCCGCCCGTTGATTCAAACAATAAAGCCTCCGAAGAATTAAATACGCCTTCACCGGAATCATTGGATCCAAAACCGCCTGAATCCGAAACCGTAAATGAAACATCGAAAGAAGCGTCTAAGACAGATTTAATGATGGAGGAGGCGCCCGAAACAAAGCTGCCATTACGCAAACAAATTTTAGTTATTCATGGTTCCGACGAAGATATGAAAGATAAAGTGGTTGAATTTCTTTCCCAGAATAAATTGGAGGCTGTCTTAGCTCATGACAAAACAAATTACCTCAAACCTTTGAATCAACTTTTAAGTGAGTATAATGGTATTAGCTACGTGGTGGTATTGTTGTCATTTGATGCATTCAGTTATTTGAAAGACCAGAAAGTCAAAGATGCCAAACTTGTGGCTTTGCAAAATGTTGTTTTCGATTTGGGATATATGCTTGGAAAATTTGGCCGCCACAAAGTGTTCGTTCTTTATCAAGAAAAGAAAAATTTTGAACTGCCTTCACAATTCTTTGAAGCTCTCTTTATCGTGTATGACAAAAAAGATAAATACCACACTTGGCAAAAAGAATTGTTAAAAACGCTTACTGGTCTTTTCTCTTCTCAAGAATAAGGTTGTTTTAACATTATCAAGGAGAAAAGACCTAGTACTAGACTTTTGCAATGTAAAAGTCAGTAAAGAGCAAGGATGTCTTTAACCTTACATAAGGAGCGCTGCTTATGGATAAAGCTGTGACACCGTCGATTACCGTTAGTTTTGACTATAATTTTTGGGAATATATGGATGCGTGCCGCGTGCACTTTGCTAATAAAGGCGGAAATAAAAAATATGTTTTAGCCGCCGGCGGCGTTTTACTGCTAGGCGTAATTTTATGTGTGGCCTTCGGATATTCTTGGTATCGAGCGATATTTATTTACGCTGGCATTCTGATGGAAATTTCCCTCCTGCTTAAATTTTTCCTGAGCGCCAAACGTTATTTTGAAAGCAATCCGCGTGCTAAAGAAACACATACGCTCACTTTTTTTGATGAACGGATTCTTTTTAAACTGCAAACCATGACAATTGAACTGAAGTGGACGCAGTATTCGAGTTTTAGAGAAGATCCTAAATTTTATTTATTGTACTATGGGCCGGAAAGTTTTTTGATTATCCCAAAGCGCGCGTTTAATGCCCAAGACCTTCCACGGTTTGACCAGCTTTTAAAAAGTAAAATAATTGAAAAGCAGGAAGACGATTGATGGCGCCCAAAACGGACACCGAAAAATTCGAAGCGATCCAAAAATTGATCGACGCTGCCACTGGTCTGCCTTACCGTGATAAAAAGCAGTTGGATATTTTTCAGAACCATGCGGACGTTGTGTTAACTGAACTTTTTGGGGAAAAAAGCCATTACCGCCGTGAGTTGGCATCGATTCGTTTTGTGCCGCGTTCGTTTTATTCCAATGAAGAAGATTACCGCGAAAGCTGGCAGACAGGGATTTCAGCGGTCTTAAAATTTCTTGAAGACCTTAAAAAATCCGAAGGGATCGCTTGGCCGCCTGCTCAATCTATGGTTAATCCTGTTTCATTGCCGCATGATTTAGATTTATCTGATGTCCCGCCCAATCCATTTCATACCGATTCGAATCCACCGCCGGAATTGTTTCCAGAAACAAAAAAAAATACTTCGTCTGCAAAAAAAGAACCGGTTGACTATATCCTGGAAGTCGATTTCGCCCCAGACGGCGATGCTATTAATATCGATGATATGACGCCGGCAAACAGTAAATCTGTTCAAACAGAATCTAATGCTTTTATGCCGCCGCCAATGGAAAAAAAACTTCCGGAATTACCGCCCTTAAACGAAGATTCTAAGATCGACAAACTGGAATCAGTCGTTGAGAAAATGAAAAACAAAAGGCTGCCTGTAAAAGACCTTGCTGGCGATAGTATGCCTTCGCCGTCAAGGATTTCTGAAAAAGATTTTGCAGATGCGGAATCAACTTACCAATCTGTCTATGTCGTTAGCAGCCATGATGAATTATTGGAACAGGAAGTGGTTTCCGTGGGCGAGCGGTTAGGGCTGGATTTGATTGTGGTTAATTTCCGCAAGGAACCTGAGGCGTCGCTTGATAAACGTTTTGCGTTGTATCCGGCGGTAGGCTTTGCGATCGTAATTATGGGCGCGGATGACCTGGCGCATGCCAAAGATCAAGGGATGCACGAACCGCGTCTGCGCTGTGCGCAGCACCTTGTTTTCGAATTGGGTTTTCTTTTGGGCAAATTAGGGCGGGAAAGGCTTTTTGTTTTGTATCCAGACTTTAAAGATTTTGAACTGCCGACGAGTTTCTTTGAACTCATGTATACGCCGTACAAACAAAATGGAAGCTGGCAGTGGGATTTGTTACGGCAATTAAAAAAAGCCGGTTACACTGTGGATGCGAATAGGTTATTATAAACAAAGTAGCGAGTAGCTACTTTAATGGAGGTGTTGATGCATCAAAGTTTTTTCAAAAGAATTTTACTTTATGAATTTATTTTGGGTTTTCTGATACAAGCTACCGTTGTAAAAGCTGAACCACCGGCAGAAAAAACAGTTCAGCTTAATCTCTGCTCCGACCAAAAATTAGGGTTCAAAATGAAGTGCAATCCGGATTGGAAACTGCAAGCTCAGAATGACAACATGTTTATTATTTTAAGTGAAAGTCCTAACGAGGTTGTCACAGCCACGATTTCAAAATCGAAAAATGAGGTGAAGAATATTTCAGAATTGACACGTTCTGTCTTGCAGGAGATTGGTCAGTACGAGAATTTCTTTACAATCACTAAAACAACTGTCGGCACTCAACCCGCGCTCAAAGTCGAAGCCAAATCAAAAGAATTCCCTGAAATCCAACTGTATGATTTTTACGTCGTGCGCAACAATCATCTTTATTCGATTCTTTTTTCCTGTAAACCTGAAAGCCGTTTTACAGCCTACAAACCGCTTTTCATAAAAATCATTGAAAGTTTTGAGTTTATTTAATGAAACGATTTTTATATTTCAGTATAGTGATCACAGCCGTTTTTAGCATGCAATCACCGCTGTTTGCTGAAACATCTATGGGAAACAAAGGCTTTGCGTTAGTTGAACTTTTTACCTCTGAAGGCTGTTCCAATTGTCCTCCGGCGGATGAAATTTTATTAAGCTTAACCGATATGGTGCGTGTTAGGAGTTTGCCAGTTTATACCTTATCGTTTCATGTTGATTACTGGAACAAGTTAGGATGGACCGATCCTTTCAGCCAACCGCTTTTTACGCAACGGCAAATTGCCTACGCCGACCGTTTTCATTTACAAAGTATTTTTACGCCGCAAATGATTATTAATGGAAAAGAGAATTTTGTCGGTTCCCGCGCTGATTTGGCCCAAGATGCAATTAGTGACGCCTTGCAAAAAAATTCTACGGTTAAAATTAATGTTCATTCTTTAAAGCGCTCAGAAAACGAAGCCGTCTTTGAATATACGCTGGAGAACGCTCGATTAAACTGGCTATTGGAGGCCGCTTTGGTTGAAGGTCACGCCGTGAGTGAAGTCAATCGCGGCGAAAATGAGGGAAGAACTTTACAGCACGCTCATGTGGTTAGAGAGTTAAAGAGTGTGAAGCTTCAAGAGTTGCAAGGTCAAATAACTTTTTCATTGTCGAAGCTTTCAAACGCAAAGGACAGTGCCGTTATCTTTTTTCTCCAAGATCCTGTAAGTCTAGAGGTTGTGGCGGCTGCACAAGTTAATTTGTGATATACTTGTAGCGGGTTTTGTATAGAGAGATAGGAAACGTTATTTTTAAAAAATTTTTCTGTTAGGATAAAGGCCATGCGGTTTGATCAAAAAGCGTTTACTCTTGTGGAAATGATGGTCGTGGTCGGCATTATTGCTATCTTAGCGGCCATTGCATTGCCAAATCTTTTAAAATCGAAAATCTCTGCCAATGACGCTTCAGCCAAGGCCACGCTCAAATCTGTTGCTAACGCGCTTGAAACGTATTACGCCAGCAATAATTCTTACCCGCCTGATCCTACTTCACTGACGGGCGCCGCGCCACCTTATTTGAATAAAAACTATTTCACAGGTAACTACAACGGCTTTAGTTTTACGTTTTCCACGACGGATTCCACATACACGGTAACCGCGACCCCGGTTGCTGTGGGCCAAACCGGTTCAACGACTTTTACTATAAGCACGGGAGGCGTTTTAGCGCCTTAATCATTTTAGGAAAGGAGAAGTCATGGGCGGCTTACTGAGTTTGGTTATTTTTGCCTTGGATATATGGGTAATTGTGGATTGTATCAAGAGTTCAAGGGATTCAAATAATAAAATTTTGTGGGTCCTGTTGATTATTTTCCTGCCTTTAGTTGGGTTAATCCTATATCTTACCCTCGGAAAGAATAAAGCCTGAAAATTTTTGCTTTTTTACAAGTGCATAGGCTATACTTCTTACCGTATTGCAAATTTTAGCAAAATTAATATTCTTGAGGTGTTAGAGTGAGCCGATACCGATTTTTACCAGGCATTTTAATGCTGTCTACAGCATTTTGTTTTTGTCCTTTCTTATGGGCTGAAGTTAATTCTACCGTGGCCCAGCCTAATGCCGTTATCAAAGCAAAATCCGCTCAAGCGTGTAATTCTTTTACCTTTGACGCGACCGATTCTTATGATCCTCAACATCAAGATATTTCTTTCCTTTGGGATTTCGGCGATGGAACAACCAGTACTCAGTCCGTCGCTGAGCATACCTATCAAAAAATAGGGACGTATAAAGTTCAACTGACCGTAAAAGATACTTCCAATAGTAATTGTGGGGTCGCGACTAAAACACAATTGGTCACCGCCAATCTTCCTCCCGAAGCGGTTATTAAAAGTCCGGATAAAGTTTGTTTTAATCAATCCGTTGATTTAGATGGTTCACAAAGTCACAATCCGGCTAATGGACCGTTGTCTTATCATTGGGAATTAGGCGATGGAAGCGCTCAAGAAGGCGCAAAAGTAATAAAGCTCTATAATCATCCTGGAACTTATAACGCCGCATTAACAGTTGACGACAACGCTGGAACATCGTGTAGTCAAAGCACGGCGCAAAAAAAAATCCGGGTCAATGAAGCTCCGGTGGCGGATGCCGGCGGGAACATTAATGCGGAATGTTTAGCATCGGCGGATTCTTTGAGCATCACTTTTGATGGTTCAAAATCATATGACAGTACCAATGATCCTTTAACCTATTCTTGGAATTTTGGCGACGGGACAACAGCGCAGGGTGAGAAAGTGACGCACCATTTTAGTGAAGGCGGGAAATATAATGTGACGCTCACGGTGACCGATGACTCTGGATTAAAATGCAATGCAAGCACGGATACAATTGAAGTCACACTCAGCCAGGCGCCGAAAGCAGATGCGGGCAAAGATATATCGGTATGCGTGGGCGAAGTCGTTAATTTTGATGGGACCAATTCTTTTGTTGATAAAAGAGAGGCGTTGTTTTCGTTATGGACTTTTGGCGACGGGGCTAATGAACGCGGATTGAAGGTTCAGCATTATTATAATAAACCTGGCGTTTATAAAGCAGTTCTTTCCGTTGAAAATGCCCATAGTCTTAATTGTCCTAAATCGACGGATTCCCGGATGGTTTATGTCAGCGCAGCGCCCAAAATTACTCTTAACGCCTCAGAAAAGGTAGGCTGTGTTGGAAAAGAGATTCTTTTTGATGTGACATCAAATGCGGTTAATAAAAAGGATTTGACTTATTTTTGGAGTTTTGGTGATGGAACGATTTTAAAAGCAGGACCGCGCGTAACACATCCGTACAAAAAAGGCGGCACATATAAAGTGACGGTTATTTTGGACATGGAAGGTGCTTCTCCATGCGCAACGCAATTCGCAATGATGAATTTAAAAATAAATACGCCGCCCAAAGCCGATGCCGGCCCGAATTTAGTTTGCTGTGCTAATGAACAAGCAGATTTTGATGGATCGAAGTCTGCCGACGCCGACGGCGATCCGTTAACTTATCAATGGGATTTTGGCGACGGCGAAATGGCGACAGGCGCCAAAGCGGTTCATCAATATTTAAAAGGTGGTTCTTATCAGGTGAAATTAACTGTTGATGATAATTCTGGATCATCTTGCTCTGAGGATGAAGCTGCTTTTACGGCCGAAGTGAATGAAAAGCCGGTGCCGGTTATTAAAGTTCGGTAATTAATAAGTTCAATCTATATTATGAATGTAAATTGACAGGGCCCATTGTTTTTATTCTTTAAAACCCCCCGGGATTTACAAAACTATAATATATCCTCTCGATTAAAATCCCAAGCATCACAAATTTAAAGTCATATACCGGAACTCAGCCGCTGCGGTCCAAAGGCGTAGACAGCGCCTGATTAACGCCTGGATCAAAATTCTAACCAAAAAATAACCGTCTGTTGATTATTATGAAGGTGAAGATGGGGATAAATGAAAAGAGAGTGTGTGCTAATTTCAAAAAAATTTTTTAGAAGCCCAGCAAAAGCAGTATCAGAAATATCTTGATAGTTTGGAAAGAAAATAGTAATGTGAACGCAAATCTAAGCGCTCATTTTTTTTTCTAAAACCATCCCATACAAATTCCCCTCAATCTCCCTCATTAAGAGGTGACGATGATTCAAAATGAATTGAAACGTTTGCTTAAACTCCATTTTGGCTTTGATCAGTTCCGTCCGATGCAGGAAGCTATCATTCATCATGTTTTAAACCGCCAGGACACGCTTGTTTTAATGCCGACCGGCGGCGGAAAATCGTTGTGTTATCAATTGCCGGCGTTAGTTTTCAACGGGCTGACTTTGGTGATTTCGCCATTGATTGCACTCATGAAAGATCAAGTTGATGGATTGAAAGAAAACGGAATTCCCGCCGAATTCATTAACAGCAGTTTCTCTTTTTCGGAAATCATGCAGGTCCAGGAAAAAATTAAAGAAGGCCAGGTCAAAATTTTATATCTGGCGCCGGAACGTTTGGTCTTACCCGGATTTCAAGAATTTTTGCGCAGTATTCCAGTCAGTTTGGTTGCGGTTGATGAAGCGCATTGTATTTCGCAGTGGGGACATGATTTTCGTCCGGATTATTTGAATTTAAAAATGCTGCGCGAATTATTTCCTTCCGCGGTCATCATGGCCTTGACCGCGACCGCAACACTTAAAGTCCGCCACGACATCACAGCACATTTAAATTTATGTCAGCCAAAGACGTTCCTTTCAAGTTTTAACCGCCCGAATCTTCAATATGAAATCCGCTCTAAATCCAATGCCTTTGGTGAACTCCTTGAACTTTTACGCCAGCATCAAGACCAACCGACGATCATTTACTGTTTTTCCCGCAACGATACCGAAGTCTTGGCGTCGCGGTTAAATGCGAACCAGTTTAAGGCGGCGGCGTATCACGCCGGTCTCGATGCCGAAACGCGCACCCGCATTCAGGAGCAGTTTATTCGTGACGAAATTCCAATCATGACGGCGACAATCGCGTTCGGCATGGGTATTGATAAGCCGGACATTCGATTGATCGTGCATTATGATCTTCCTAAATCCATTGAAGGTTACTATCAAGAAACCGGCCGCGCCGGGCGGGATGATTTGCCGGCGGATTGCGTTTTGTTTTATTCCTTTGGCGATAAATTTAAGCAGGAATATTTTATCGAACGCGTTGAAAATCCAGAAGAACGGGCGCGCGCTCAGAAAAAATTAAATGATGTGATTGCTTTTTGCGAAGGCCAAGCCTGCCGTCGGAAATTTCTTTTAAGCTATTTTGGCGAACGTTTCGAAACCGCAAATTGCGGCCGCTGCGATATTTGTACGCGCCCGATGGAAGAATTTGATGCGACCGACATCACGCACAAAGTTTTGGAATGTGTGCGCGGCGTTGGAGAACGGTTTGGCATTCAGTATGTCATCGATGTCTTACGCGGATCGCAAAATCAGCGCATTATGAATTTCAAACATGACAGCCTGCCTGTTTTCGGCGCGGGCGCTTTGTTAAGCGTCATGGAACTTAAAGAGATTATAAAGTCATTGATTGAAAAAAATTTTCTCATTAAAACCGCTGACGAATATCCAACCTTGGGATTAACTAAACAAGGGCGTTCGTTTTTAGAAACAAATGAAACCGTGACGCTCCTTAAACCCCGCCGGGAAATTAAAGAAAAACCGGTTAAAAAATCACCGCGCCTGTTGGGACAACCGTATGACCCAAATCTTTTTGAAGTCTTAAGAACATTACGAAAACATCTGGCCCAGGAACGCGGTGTTCCGCCGTTTGTGATTTTTCCTGACACCGCGCTTTATCAAATGGCCCATGATCTGCCTCAAACTCCTCAAAGTTTTTTACAAATTACCGGCGTCGGAGAAAAAAAACTCGAGCAGTTTGGGCAGGCCTTTATCGATGCGATAACGGCTTATGTGAAAGAACATAATATATCGCCTGTTTCTCTGCCACCGATTCTTTCTCCAGGCTTAACACGAAATTCAACTTATGAAACAACCAAACAGCTGCTTCATGAGAAGTTGTCGCTAGAAGCTATGGCGGCCAAACGCGAATTGTCCGTCGGAACGATAATCAGTCATCTGGAAAAAATATCAGAGACACACCCAATTGTTGATTTTGAACATCTGAAACCAGAGCTGTCGAGATTTAAGAAAATAGAAATAGCTTTCGCGCAATCAGGCGGATTGATGTTGAGTCCTGTGAAGTCGAGATTGCCGGAAGATTTTTCGTTTGAAGAACTGCGTCTGGCGCGGATTTTTCTCAAACCAATTAAAATTTAAATAGCAATAAGCTTTCAAAATTCTTACAATAATTTGTTCTGTTGCAACATCTGTTCAGCCTGATCCATTCCCAGAAGAAAGAATTTTTTTTCAACATATCTTAAAAAGGAGAAATACTGATGAATATCGACGAACAAAAGCTTAATGAGTTTATGGGGAAAGTCGTTGGCGATATTGGTGCCGCCGCGAGTGCGGTGATGGCGCTGGTCGGCGACCAGCTTGGGCTTTATAAAGCGTTGGACAAAAAGCCGATGACCGCCGAGGAATTGGCCAAAGCGACGAAAACAAGCGAACGCTATATCCGCGAATGGCTCGGCAACCAAGCGGCCGGCGGTTATGTTCATTACGATAAGAAAACTAAAAAATATTCTCTGACACCTGAACAAAGTTTTGCATTAGCGAATGAAGATAGTCCGGTTTTTGTTCAAGGCGCTTTTCAAGTGATCTCGGCGATGTTTAAAGCCCAGCCCAAGCTCGCGCAAAATTTTAGAACCGGCAAAGGCATGGCCTGGGGTGAACATGACGAAGCTTTGTTTCATGGTACGGAACGTTTTTTCCGTCCTAATTATAAAGGAAATTTGATCGCCTCGTGGATTCCGGCACTGAATGATGTTGAAGCTAAACTCAAAAAAGGCGCGGTCGTGGCGGATGTTGGCTGCGGTTTTGGCTCATCGACGATTTTGATGGCTGAAGCTTTTCCTAAATCGAAATTCATTGGATTTGATTTTCATCCCGGTTCAATTGAAAACGCCCGCAAGCGCGCTAAGGATAAAGGGCTCACCAAGAATATTTCTTTTGAAGTCGCCCGCTCGACGGACTTTCCGGGAAAAGATTATGATCTCGTGACGTATTTCGATTGCCTTCATGACATGGGCGATCCGAAAGGCGCCGCGCGGCATGTTTTACAGTCGCTCGCCAAAGACGGCACGTGGATGATTGTTGAACCGTTCGCCGGAGATTCGTTTGAAGAAAATCTAAATCCCGTCGGCCGGGTCTTTTACGCGGCTTCAACGTGTATTTGCGTGCCGGCATCACTCGCCGATAACGGACCGGCGTTAGGCGCGCAAGCCGGAGAAGCGGTCTTGCGTGATTTGGTTATGGGCGGCGGGTTTACACGTTTCCGTCGGGCAGCGCAGACACCGTTTAATTTGGTGTTGGAAGCAAGACCTTAAATGAATAACCAATAACCAAGATAGCAATAACCAAACAATATTCGAGTTCCAATATCCAATCTATTGTTTTAGTCAAGTTGCTCGTTGATCGGTTGCGTAGCTGGAATCGTTAAACGTCCATGTTTGTCGTCTAAAAAAGGACGAACATCGACCAACAAAAAATGATTCGAGCTACACAACCGATTAACGCTTAACGAAAACGGTAAGCACTTTTTTTAAAGAATACACGCCATTCTTTCCGGACAAACCCATGTCCCTATCCACCTTTCACCTCATTACTCGAAAATGGTTCGAACAAACCTTTGGTCAACCGACCGAAGCTCAAAGCCTTGCCTGGCCGGCGATTAAAAATCAGAAACACACTTTAATCGCTGCTCCGACGGGCAGCGGGAAAACGCTCGCGGCTTTTTATGCGGCGATTGATGATTTAGTCGTGAAAGGTCTTAACGGTCACTTGCCTGACCAAACGCAAATCGTTTATGTGTCACCGCTCAAAGCTTTAAGCAACGACATTCAGCGCAATCTGCAGTTTCCTTTGAAAGGCATTGAAGCCGAACTGCAAGCGCAAGGTTATCCAGACGTTCATATTTCCGTTGCTGTGCGCACCGGCGATACCACACCTGCTGAACGCCAGAAAATGTTAAAACATCCGCCGCACATATTAGTAACCACACCGGAATCCTTGTATCTTTTATTGACGAGTCATGGCGGCCGAGAGATGTTGCGCGGCGTGCGTACGGTTATTATCGATGAAATCCATGCCATGATCGATGACAAACGCGGATCGTATTTAGCATTATCCATTGAACGACTAGAACATCTAAGCGATTGTCGGTTGCAGCGGATTGGACTTTCCGCGACGCAAAAGCCAATCGATTTAGTCGCCCGTTTTTTGGTTGGTAACAAAAATATCAAAGATGGCCAGGCCGATTGCGTTATTGTTGATACAGGACTTCGACGGAAATTGAATATTTCTTTAGAAGTTCCCCAATCACCGCTCAGCGCCATTATGAGTAACGAAGTTTGGACCGAAATTTATGAGCGTTTGATTGAACTGATTAATCAGCATCGCACCACACTGATTTTTGTAAACACCCGTCGGCTCGCTGAACGTTTGGCCATGGCCTTGGGAGAACGAATGGGCGAAGAACATGTGACCTCGCATCACGGCAGCATGAGTAAAGAACACCGTCACAGTGCGGAACAACGATTAAAAGCCGGACACTTGAAAGTTTTGGTTGCAACGGCATCCATGGAGTTAGGCATTGATATTGGTTCAGTTGAATTAGTTGTGCAGTTTTCTTCACCCAAAAGTATTGCCGCTTTTATTCAGCGCGTCGGGCGAAGCGGGCATTACGTCGGTGGAACGCCCAAAGGCATTTTATTCCCGCTTTCCCGTGATGAACTGGTTGAATGTGCGGCCATTTTAGACAGTGTCCGGCGCGGCGAACTTGATCACATCACCATGCCCGAAAGTCCAATCGACATTTTAAGTCAACAGATCGTCGCGGAAGTTGCGGCCGCTGGTGAGTGGGGCGTTGATGATTTGTACACACTTTTTTCAAATGCGTATCCTTATCGTAATTTTTCAAAAGAAAACTTTTTAGAAATCATCCACATGGTCAGTGAAGGATTTACAACGCGCCGCGGCCGGCGGGGGACTTATTTGCATTTCGATGCGGTCAACGGACGTTTGCGCGCCCGTCGGGGAGCGCAGTTAGCGGCGTTGACAAACGGCGGGTCGATTCCAGATATGTTTGATTATGAAGTTGTTTTACAGCCGGAAGGAATTACGGTTGGATCTCTCAACGAAGACTTTGCTTTAGAATCCATGGCGGGCGATATTTTTACGCTAGGAACGCATTCCTGGCAGTTAATCGGCGTTCAAGGTTTAAAAGTCATGGTCCAAGATGCCGCCGGAAAACCGCCCACGGTTCCTTTTTGGTTAGGCGAAGGGCCTGGGCGCAGTGATGAGTTAAGTATTTCGGTCGGTCGGCTGCGCGAAACACTCAACACGTTGCTAGATCAAGAGCCTCTCCCACAAAATACCGCGGATAAAAACGAATTTTCAATTCACGATAAACAGGCCGTGCGATGGTTGGTTGACGAAGTTGGATTGGCCCAAGGCGCTGCTGAACAATTAGTGATCTATTTATGGATGGGTAAAATTGGATTAGGCGTCATGCCGACGCAGAAAAATATTATCATGGAACGTTTCTTTGATGAAGCCGGTGACATGCATTTGGTCATTCATTCTTTATACGGCAGCCGAATTAACCGCGGCTGGGGTTTGGCGTTACGCAAAAAATTTTGTCGGAATTTCAATTTTGAATTACAAGCCGCGGCCAATGAAAACAGTATCATTCTGTCCTTGAGTTCTTCTCATAGTTTTCCTCTCGACGATGTTTTTCGTTATCTGAATTCCAAAATTCTGCGCGAAACGCTGATTCAAGCGATGCTGGATGCGCCGTTATTTGAAATCCGCTGGCGGTGGAACGCCACAAGAGCGCTCGCCATTTTACGCAACCGAAACGGAAAGCGCGTGCCGCCGTATTTGCAACGCATGCAGGCGGAAGATTTAGTCGCGCAAGTTTTTCCGGACCAAATCGCTTGTTTTGAAAATATCGAAGGTGAAAGAAAAATCCCAGATCATCCGCTCGTCAACCAAGTGATTCACGATTGTTTGACCGAGGCGATGGATATTGATGGACTAGAAAAATTGATCAGTCAGATTGAACGTAAAGAATTGACGTTGATTGCGAAAGATTTACGCGAACCGTCTGTCTTCGCGCAGGAAATCATTAACGCCCGGCCGTATGCTTTTCTCGATGACACTGAATTCGCCGAGTGGCGGGTGAATGCGGTCCGCAATCGCAGCTGGCTTGATCCTGGTGAAGCCAAGGATTTAAGTAAACTCGATCCGCAAGCAATTCAAACCGTCAAAGAAGAAGCCTGGCCGCAGTCGCAAAACGCTGATGAACTGCATGACACGTTAATGATTCATGGTTTTATAACCGAAGAAGAGGGACGCCTTAATAAGTGGGAGAATTTTTTTGAAGATTTAATCCGGCAAGGCCGGGCGGCGCGATTGCACATCGCTGAAAATCATATTTTGTGGATTACGGCTGAACACACGCTGTTATTTGAGTTGATTTATGAAAATAAAGAAATTGTCCCGGCCGTTCACCTTCCTAAATCGATTCAACAAAAAACAAATTCTGCTGAGGACGCGCTGCGCGAAATTATTCGCGGACGTTTGGAAGCGTTGGGACCCGTGACGATTCAAGAACTGGCCATTGCCTCTGGCTTACCTGAGGACAAAATTCAATTTGCTCTGCTTACCCTTGAAACCGAAGGTTTTGTTTTTCGCGGTCATTTTACCTCCCCAACCCCCGGGGTTGGGGAGGTGGAATGGTGTGAACGGCGTTTACTTCAGCGGATCCACAAATACACAATCGAATCGCTGCGCCAAAGTATTCAGCCCGTCTCCGTGCAGGATTTCATGCGCTTTCTTTTTCGTTTTCACAAAATGCACGACGACAACGAACAAACCGGCCCGGAGATTTTAAAAAATGTGCTCGAACAATTAGAAGGTTACGAAGCGCCAGCGGCGGCGTGGGAAACGGATTTGATTCCCGGACGCATGGCTGGCTATGATCCATCGTGGCTTGATGTTTTATGCATGAGCGGCAAGATTGTTTGGGGACGCTTTAATCTGCCGAAACGTATTTTAGAAAATGGAAAAAAAACCGGTCCGGTTAAAAGCACGCCGATCAGTCTTGTCCCGCGCAGTCATGTAAATTTGTGGCGGCAGCTGGCGGATCAAAATGGGGAAGAGAGAGAACTAATTTCCGGCGCGCAAAAAATTTTGGAACACCTTAAAATGAACGGCGCGAGTTTTTTCGATGACATTGCCGTTCAAACGAAACTTTTAAAAACCCAAGTTGAAGAAGGAATTGCTGAGCTTGTGGCGAACGGTTTGGTTGTCAGCGACAGTTATTCCGGATTGCGCGCCTTGTTAACTCCGCAGCATAATAAACCTTCAAGCTATCGTTTGCCTAACGACCGCCGACGAGGCAGAGCGCTTTTTGGCATAGATCACGCCGGCCGCTGGTCGCTTATGCCGCGTTTGCCTGAGAGTGAAAAGGAAGAATTGGCTTATGAACTTTTGGAAGAGCTTGTTTTTGTTTATTTGCGGCGGTGGGGCGTTTTGTTTAGGTCGATCATGGAAAAAGAATCGTTCGCGCCGCCGTGGCGTGTTTTGGTCAGGGTTTTACGTCGGATGGAATTGCGCGGTGAATTGCGCGGCGGCCGTTTCGTCGCCCAAGTCAGCGGCGAACAATTCGCACTGCCCGAGACGGTCGATTATTTACGTGACATCCGGCAAAAAACCAAGACCCAAGAACTGATTTCGATTTCCGCCGTGGACCCTTTGAATCTGCTTGGCATTATTTTGCCCGGTAAACGCGTGGCGAATTTAACATCGAACCGAATTGTCTTTCAAGACGGCGTTGCGCTGGCAGTTTTGGAAGGGAAAGAAGTTAAATTCTTGAAAGAACTTCCCCCCGCCGAACAATGGCCGGTTGAGAAGGCGCTTATTCGTCGGAAATTTCCGACGAAGTTGAAGTATTACTTAGGTAAAAATTACATTTAGGAGAGAGTAGCGAGTCGAGAGCAGAGAGTCAGCGAAATTTCTAAATTCGCATTACTCTCTATTCTAAAATATATTTCCCTTATCCAATAATCACGGTATAATCCGAACCTATCAAGAATTCCAATAATTAAAGAAATGAAAATGACGAATGACTGGCGAATATATGCGTTAGCGTCGGCGTTTTTTGCCGGATTGGTCGTTATTTTTGCCAAAGCGGGCATGATGAATATTCCTTCCAATCTCGCGACTCTGATTCGAACAGTCGTGATTATGGGTTTTCTTATTCTGCTTATTTTCATCCGAAAAGAATGGACTTCCACCTTATCTTTTACTTCGCGCGATTTAATTTTTTTAATTTTGTCGGCGGTAGCGACGGGGCTTTCATGGGTTTGTTATTTTCAAGCCTTGCAAACGGGACCAGCCGCGGGTGTTGCCGCGGTTGATAAGTTAAGTTTAATTTTCGCGGTTGTGTTTTCGATTTTATTTTTAGGAGAACACTTAAGCTGGCTGCAATGGAGTGGTGTTGTGTTAATGGCCGGCGGGGCGTTGTTGGTTACGATCAAGTAAAGATTGCGTTAAGCGCAATAAAAACAGGAGGAAAAATGTTTAAAGGAATTATTCTTGCCGTTGTCAATCTTACCTTAATAACCGCGATCACCTTGGGCAGCCGTCAGGGTTATTGTGAAGAGACCAAGAAAAATACCATAGTTGTTTTTGAAACCAATCGGGGGACAATCGAACTGAAACTCTATGATAATATCGCGCCTAAAACGGTTGAGAATTTCAAAGGCCTGGTTGAGAAGGGATATTATAATGGCACAATTTTTCACCGGGTCATCAAGCAATTCATGATTCAAGGCGGCGATCCGACGGGAACAGGCCGCGGCGGCGAAAGCATTTGGGGCGGGACGTTTGGCGATGAATTTAATTCAAGCGTTGAGTTCAATCGCAAAGGTATTTTAGCTATGGCGAACGCAGGACCGAATACTAATGGAAGCCAATTTTTTATTACAACCGCCGCAACACCGTGGCTTAACGGGCATCATACGATTTTTGGAGAAGTTGTTTCTGGATATGAAGCCGTGGAGGCGATTGAAAATTCTCCAACTCAGCCTGGTGATCGGCCCATCGAGGACCAGAAAATTACCAAGGCTTATTTGAAAAAATAAATTTGAGAACGTTGAAGAATTTTTAGAAACAAAAGGAGAAGAGAAAATGCCATCAACCGCTACTTGTGTTGAACCCAACCGAATTTTGGAAGTTGGATTTAATTTTTGGAGTTCAAAAGTTTTAATAACCGCTGTTGAACTGGGAGTCTTTACAGTTTTAGGCGACAAAGCGATGACTGGAGTCGAGCTTGGGAAAAAATTAGGATTACATCCCCGTGGGATTTATGATTTCTTTGATACGCTGGTGTCGATGAATTTTCTGGAGCGCGACGGCAACGGCCCGTCGGCAAAATACCACAACACCGAAGAAACGGCTTTTTATTTGGATAAGAATAAGCCGGCCTATATCGGCGGGATTCTGGAAATGGCGAGTCAGCGGCTTTATAAATTCTGGCACGATCTTCCTGTTGCGCTTAAAACCGGACAGCCGCAAAACGAAATCAAACACAGCCAGAAACCGATGTTTGAAGAGCTTTACAACGATTTGCCCAGGCTGGAGCAGTTCATGGCGGCCATGACGGGTATTTCCCGCAGAAATTTCCAAGCGCTGGCGGAAAAGTTTGATTTTACAAAATACCAGACGCTTTTGGATGTCGGCGGCGCAACTGGAATTCTCTCCATTATTATGGCCAAAAAATTTTCGCATCTGCGTTGTCAATCCTTCGACCTTCCTAAAGTCGAACCGATCGCGCAAAAAGCAATCGCCCGTGAAAATTTGACCAGCCGCATTAAGGTTGTTTCCGGCGATTTTTTTAAAGATCCATTGCCTAATGCCGATGTGATTACAATGGGGATGATTCTTCATGATTGGAATTTAGAAAACAAAAAACATCTGATCAAAGCGGCCTATAACGCGCTGGCTAAAGGCGGGGCCTTGATTGCCGTTGAGAATATTATCGATGATGAGCGCCGAAAAAACACCTTTGGACTGCTTATGTCTTTAAACATGTTAATTGAGTTTGGCGATGCGTTTGATTTTACGTTTGCTGATTTTAAAGGATGGGCGAAAGAAGCAGGCTTTCAAGAATTTGAACTGCTCCCGCTGGCTGGCCCCTGCAGCGCCGCGATTGCGTATAAATAAATCTTTCACCTAAAGGGAAGTCTTTTTCCAACGCTTGAGGGTTTCCTTTTTAAAATCTTCCCAACGTACACCCTTCGTATCATGAGCTGTTGACTTTTGTTGACTCCACGTTAAAAAATTTTCATCTCATTTTAATCCTGCCTTCATGACCTAAATGTTAAAAGATTAGTCTCAACCGGGAAAAATTCCTTGAATTGGAGAGACTAGTCATGAGTCATCTGTTTGTCGGCACTAGCGCATGGAATTACAAGCATTGGAAAAGTGTCTTCTATCCGCCAGAAATCGCTTCTTCAAACTGGCTGAATTATTATGTGAAATACTTTAACAGTGTCGAATTGAACATCACGTTTTACCGGCTGGTGCGCAAAACGACTTTCCAAAATTGGTACAAAAACACACCCAAGAATTTTTATTTTGTCGCCAAAGGTTCGCGCTACATCACGCACATTAAAAGATTAAACGCCGTCGGCGCGCCGCTGGATTTGTATTTAAAAAACGCTGCCGGGCTTAAAGATAAACTTGCCGCTATCTTATGCAGTTCGCGCCTGGTTTCAAAAAAGATGTTAAGCGTCTGAAAAATTTTTTAAGAATGCTTGAGCGCAAAACCAGGATTCGCCAGGTTTTTGAATTCCGAAATGAAACGTGGTTCGGCGATGAAATTTATACCCTTCTTAAAGAATACAACGCCTGTCTTTGCATCGCTCATTCCGATCGGCACCCTTGCGTGAAGATTTCAACCGCTGATTTTATTTATTTGCGTTTTCACGGTGGAAATCTTTACAGTTCTAATTATTCAGATGAACAACTCAAACTCTGGGTGGATGTTGCCAAGGAATTTTCGAAAAAGGATGTATTCGCTTATTTTAATAACGATGCCGAAGGGTTCACGGTTAAGAACGCCTTAAAATTTAAAGCACTTTATCTCAACGGAAATTTATCTTAAACAAAGTCTTTAAGACTTAAATTGTCATTACGAGTTAATACGGAGAAATCTTCGAAAAGATAATCTTTGTACCCGCTTCTGATATTCCAACTAACAATATGAGAAGCGGGATCTCGTAATGGCAATTTTTTTTATTCTTAAATATCTATCATGCTTCTGGTGTATAATTTTTTCCCGGAACTGATTCTAAAAGTGAGGTAACCATGAAGCACATTTATTTTGTTGAAGGTCTGTACTGCGCCGCTTGCCGAGAGAAAGTAGAAAAGGCTTTGAAACTGCATCATGATATTGTGTCCGCCCAAGTTGATTTAAAGAAAAATCAGCTCACGCTTGAGATGAGAAACAACATCGCACTGGCGGAACTGAACGCCATTCTAAAACCCGTTGGCGATTACAAAATCATCGAACAGCCGCCTCAGCCCATAGTTGCACCGACGAAGATTCAAAACTTCCTGCCGCTCATTATTATCTTTACCTTAATTTTAATGTATACCGGGTTTCAACAAGGACGACACGGCTTTAATCTTTTTGAGGCGATGAATGATTTTATGGGCGCGTTTTTTTTAGTTTTTGGGGCGTTTAAGATCATTAATTGGCGAGGTTTTGTTGAAAGTTATCAGACTTACGACATTCTCGCTAAACGCAGTTTGGTTTACGCCTATCTTTATCCCTTAATTGAAATGACATTAGGGGCCGCGTATATTTTTCGATTCAATCTTCCCGTCACAAACGCGGTTACTATTTTCATCATGGGCATCGGTAGTATTGGCGTCAGTCAGGCGCTTTTATCAAAACGCCGAATTATCTGCGCCTGTTTAGGCGCTGTTTTTAAAATCCCAATGACAACCGTAACCTTGCTTGAAGATGTTCTCATGTTCGTTATGGCTTTGGCTATGCTAGTTTTTTATAAATAAACCTTCCCAACTAACCTCCCCAACCCCGGAGGTTGGGGAGGTTACATTAAATTCTTTTAATTTTAATCTCATCTTCCTTTAATCCAGCCTTCCTTATACTTTACTTGATGCTCTCTGCTGAAATAAGTTTTAATTTATCTTATTGAAATGGGTAGGAGCTATAATTTTTTGGGGTATCATTGGATTGGAGAGGACATGCACAAACACGATATTATCGTCATAGGTGCTTCTTCCGGCGGTGTGGAAGCCCTTATAAAATTGGTACAACAGTTGCCGAGAGACTTTCCGGCGGCCATATTTATCGTGATGCATGTTTCATCGGAAGGCAGTATGCTTCCGCAAATACTGGGCCACTCTACTTCCTTACCTGTGGCTCATGTCAAAGACAAAGAAATTATTAAATTTGGTAAAATTTATATTGCGCCTCCGGATAATCATTTATTGATTAGGAAAAATCACGTGCGTTTAACCCAAGGTTCTAGTGAAAATGGTTTTCGTCCTGCTGTCGACCCGTTGTTCCGTTCTGCGGCGCGTTTCTATCGAGAGCGGGTGATTGGAATAATTTTGAGTGGATCGCTCGATGACGGAACGCAAGGGTTGATGGCTGTTAAAAGTTGCGGAGGCATAACGATTGTGGAAGATCCCAAGGAAGCGATCTTTCCCCAAATGCCGGAAAGTGCGCTGAGATATGTCGAAGTAGATTATTGTTTACCCTTATTAAAAATTGGCCCGCTTTTAGTTGAGCTGTCGCAAAAGAAAGCAGAGGAAAAAATGTCAAAAAAACAACTTCCACAAATTATGGAACCTTTGAATGTAAAAGATAAATCACCGACGGCATTTACGTGTCCTGACTGTGGAGGGAGCCTTTGGCAATTAGAGGAGGGAAAATTAATTCGTTTTAAATGCCGCGTAGGCCACGCCTATTCTGTAAAAAGTGTTGTACAAAAACATTCTGATACCTTAGACCACGCTCTTTGGGTTGCTTTTCGTACGCTCCAAGAACACGCTCATCTTCTTTCGCGTATTGCAAAGAATAACCGTAACCGTAATGAAAAAGAATTAGCGCAGAATTTCGAAAAACGCGCGCAGGAAAAACAAAAATACGCTGACATTATTCGAAAATTTCTCACCAAACCAAAAACCCCTCCAGCTGCCTAATTTGAAGGCCTACTATTTGCTTTCTTAAAAGTGTGCTGTTATCATACTCCCGATGAAAATTTATTGTTTAGCGATAAATTGGTCATACATGCGCCCAACATAACCGTAAATAAGGGCGCTGGATTAAGGCATTGGAAAAAATCAGCCTAAGAACAACACTTACTAACGAAAAGGAGAATGCAGTATGAGAATGAAAGTCATTGCGTTTAGCGCTCTAATTTTTCTCACCTTCAACAAACATGCCAGCGCCGGGTTCTTAGACAAAATTAACGCGGCGACACAACGATTACAACAAGCTTCCCAACAAATGGAACAAACCTCCCAACAAATGCAAAACAGATCTCAAACTTCCCAACCCTCCCAAAATGCCGCTTCGCATGAACTGACCAAAACATCTAACCCGATTAAAGGAACCTGGGGCAATCAAATAACCTGCGCTGGCGCCAATAGCGCCACTTGTGCAAACGGCTTGGATGATTATGCCAACTGCATGAACCAAACCAAAGGTTATTATTACAGACTTGTCGCCGATAATCTTGAAACCAAACTGAAATCCGGAAATTTTTCAGAACAAGAACAAAAAGACCTTGAAGTGGATATTGCTTCTGTTAAAGATGCGGTTGACACCGGCCGCGTCAATGATCCGGACCCTCAAAATCCTCAACGCTGGTTCAAACATCTGAGCAAAGAAGATCAAATGCAAATCAACGGCACGAACAGCAAATATATGAATGAAGTGCACACTGATTGTGAGTCTCGGTTTGGCGGCATGTCGCGTTACAGTGGCACGGGCGGAAGATAAACCTTCCCAACCTCCGGGGTTGGGAAGGTTAACCATTAATCAGGAGATGTGTATGAAAAAGATTCAAAGGTACAAAATATTATTATTTATACTTTGTGTTTTAGGAATTTTAACTCTTCGCGTTAATTCGACCACCGCGCAGACAACGCCTACCATGGATGATCTTCTCCGCCGTATTCAAATTTTAGAAGCCCGCGTCTCGGCGTTGGAACAACGCAATGCCATCGCTTCAACACAAAATTCCGGCCAGCAGACGACGGTATGGACGTGTAAAATCATCGGACGCAAAGATACTTTTTACGGCCACGGAGAGACGCAAGGGCTAGCTGAAAGTGATGCCATGGAACAATGCAAGCTAGTCTCGGATGTCTGTAAGATGAAAGAATGCAGTAAACAATAACCGATAGCGTTTATGCCTAAAATCCTTTTTATTGGCGGGACTATCCGCGGTTTGAAATTAATTGAATTCTTAGTGAAACGTAAATACCGTATTGTGTTTGCGGTGATTATGCCGCAAGAAGAACATGAACCGATTAATGTTTCCACCGCAATCATTGATTTATGCCAGCGCCATAAAATTTCGTTTAAAATTGCCCGGCGTATCAAAAAAGAAGAGGTTAGTGAACTTTTAGAATTTATGCCCGATGTCGCGTTTGTCTGCGGCTGGCGAACTTTGATTCCATCGGAATTATATGGAAGTTTACGATGGGGATGTTTGGCCGCCCATGACTCCCTTTTACCCAAGTATCGGGGATTTGCACCGACAGCCTGGGCCATTATTAATGGTGAAAAGAAATTGGGTGTTACGCTTTTTAAGATTGCCGACGGCGATGTGGATTCTGGATTGATTCTTGCGCGCCAAACTGTTTTAATTTCCCGCCGCCAAACTGCAACTCAAATTTATCCGCAAATTATCAAAGCCACCGTCGATTTATACGCTAAATTTTTAAAAGCCGCCTTAAAAGGCCAAGTCAAATGGCAAAAACAAAATGAAGCCCAAGCAACCTACGGCTGCCGCCGCCGGCCCGAAGACGGTCAAATCCCTTGGAACCAGAGTGCCCAGCAAATCTTTAATCTCTATCGAGCTTTAACTCCACCGAATCCATGGTCATGGACAACTTACAAAAACAAGAAAATTTATATTCTTAAAGCAACGTTACCTAAAAAACATTTTAAATATGATGGAGCCATTCCTGGACAAATTGTCCGGAAAGATAAGCAAGGCGTTTGGGCTCTTTGTGGTCAAGGACAAATTATTCTGGAAGAAATTATGGAAGACAATAAGAAGACACAACTGGCAAAAGATTATTTTGCTAAAAGCTCAGCGACATTAGGAAAGGTTTTCAACCAGCAAACTGGAACATAATGTTTTTCAGACATTGCCTTCGTTTTTTTAGAATTTGGTATAATGAAATAAACTTTTATAAAATTTTAATTAAGAAATTTGCTTTTGTCGGTTGCCAGAAAAGAGGTGAAACGTGAAAATTCTTAGCGTTGAAGATAACGAAGGAGATCAATCGCTCTTGAAAGAAGCATTTGACCGGGTCAATCCAGCTGTAGAAGTGGTTTTTGCCGACAATGCTGATAAAGCTAGTGCCATTTTAAAAGAAGATAATAAAGCCAAAGATAAAGCAGGATCAATTAAATTGATTATGCTTGACCTTAATCTGCCGAGAAAAAAAGGTACGGATTTTTTAAAGGAAGTTAAAGCAGATCCTATGTTGAAACGGATCCCAGTCGTTGTCTTGACGAGTTCAAGGGCTGCGCGGGACATTGCAGAATGTTATGACTCTGGCGCCAGCTGTTACTTAACAAAGCCAATGAATTTTGATGAGTTTGAAAGTTTGATCCGCGCGTTTTGTCAGTTTTGGTTAAAGGAAGTTTGGTTCGTTTAATTTAGCCCTTTCAATCTTTGGTTGAAAGGGTTTTTGTTATGAATAGTTATCTAGACCTTTATCGCCAATTTGAGCTGCCAATTGAATCCTTTACTCCTGCCGTTTTAGGCACGGAATTTCGACAGGAACTAAACGCCGCCAGCAAAATATGGTTTCGCTGTGGTTATGGACAGGGAATAGTTTCCTATCTTAATTTTTTTCTTTTAAAAAATTTTATTACAACACATGACAACGCTTACCCGCCGCGTTTCCAATCATTTCGCTCGATGGCAACGTCCTTTTATCATACCGATCTTTTTATCCGCGACGTGACAGACTCAGGATTGAAACCCACTGGGGGCATTTCAGGACGGGCGGTTCGTCAGATGCTTAGTTCATTATGCATCGGCACCAGCGTATTAATATTCCTCAATGGATGATGAGTTATTTCGGATTTGGTCTGATTGAAATGGTTGAAAAAGTTTCGGCGCCGGTTAGCGAAGAAGAGAGCCGGCTGCATTATAATTACATGGTTAAAGTTTATCGCCTGATGGGATTGGCTTTTTCTTCCAAACGCCAGTTGATGGAAACGTTTGGCCGGCAGATTGAACAAGTTCATGCCGGCACTTCACCTGATCTTGAAAAACATGCGCGTAACATTCTTCTGTTAGGCGAAATGGTCAATGTTACTTCCGATTATGAAAATATTGCCGCGAAATTACCGGAGCACACACGTGTTGTTTTTAAAACCATATACACGCGCGTCCGG
Organism: uncultured Planctomycetales bacterium; assembly: GCA_964612665.1. Classification (GTDB taxonomy): domain Bacteria; phylum Omnitrophota; class Gorgyraeia; order Zapsychrales; family JAHFFX01; genus CAZTCI01. The sequence goes on from CAZTCI010000005.1 coordinate 223,502, forward strand.
CCTTCATTGTTTAAGCGCACAGCGGCCCGGCTTTTCGGGCCGTATATCGTTCCCAAAGCCGTCGGACAGCCCCGCGAAGCAGTCCCGGTTCAGGAATAAAGATTTTTGAAATTAAAACTTCATCCATGACGAACGACAAACCGAAAATAGAATACCGCTGCCCGCAATGCCACCGCTTTTTAATTGACCGGCGAAGAAAAAAATGCATGTGGTGCGGAGCGGCATTACCGCCTGAATTGTTGTTTACCAACGAAGAGCTCGAAAAAATCAAGAACGAATTGGCCGAGATCCAAGAAGAACGCCGTCAAAGAGAACTCAGGGACAAAAAGATAAAAAACAAGAGAGGAGATTAGCCGACTAGGCATTAACAGCAATGAAAAAGATATTTTTATGCGTTATTGGAATAATCACTATTGCTATTGTCGTTTTTTATCATCATAAGGAACCACAGATACCAGCGTACACCCAAGCCCGAAGTGCTTTTCTGATTCTTGATTTTCAAAACGATTTTACAAAACTTTCTGGCAAAATGCCTGTTGATCACCATGAAGCCGAAGAGACGATCACTGCCACTAATGCGATTATTGATCATGCTCCGGCCATGAATTGGGAAGTTGTTTACATTGCCAATGCATTCTCTCCGTCGGATTTGTTGAATTTTACACGTAAAAATGCGGCAATCAAAGGAACGGACGGCGCTAATTGGGATGAACGATTAAGAATTATTAATGCAAATTATTTCTCCAAAGACCAGCCGGATGCTTTTTCAAACCCAAAGTTGTTTGAATTTTTGGATAAACATCAGGTGAATCATTTGTATTTTTCCGGTTTGTATGCCGAGGCCTGTGTTCTGTGGACAGTCAAACATGCTTTAGCCAAAGGGTATAAAGTCACAATTATTCAAGATGCTATCGCTTCATCAACCGATCTTAAAAGACAGGCCATGATTGAAAAGTACAAGAAAATGGGCGTTGAGGTCTTGTCACATAAAGAATTGATTTCAACAATTACGCCGGGAATTTCACTTAACCGGAAAATTTAGTAAGCGAAAGGAAACTTATGCCAGACATTCTTCACCGTGTTGGAATTAAAGTCAGCCCCAAAGAAGTTTATAAAGCGCTTAGCACAATCGATGGGCTTTCGCATTGGTGGATTTCAACGACGAAAGGAAATCCTAAAGAAAACGGCACGATCGACTTTGGATTTTCCAAAATGAAAGTGGTCGTCCTAAAACCCGACCAGTTGGTGAAATGGGAATGTGTTGAAGGACCTAAAGAATGGCTAGGGACAACCATAACCTTTAAGCTCACGCCTAAAGGTGAACAAACGTTTGTCCTTTTCACTCACGCCAAATGGAAAGAGCCCATCGAGTTCATGCATCATTGCAGTACGAAGTGGGCGGTTTTTCTTTTGAGTTTGAAAAATTGGCTGGAAAGAAACGAAGGCCGTCCGGCGCCTTATGACGTTAAGATCCACCTGGGAGACTAAACGGGTTAGTTCATGAGAGTGTTCCGCGGGGTGAGGAATTCTAAGTCTCATGATTGGAAGTTCTGCATGCAAGGAGGAATTATGAAAAGGATATTCTTTTCGATCACGAGTTTAACTTTAATGACACAATTATTTCTCTTTTGGCCAACCTACAAAGCCAATGCGTCTCCTCTTGATTGGATTAATAATAAAATAAACACAGCCACAACAACTAAACTGAGCGACACGCAGGTCGGCGCAGGATTAAAAGAGGCGCTTCGCGTTGGGATTGAAAATACAATTAAACTTCTTGGCAAACAAGACGGTTATTTGGGAAATCAAACCGTTAAGATTTTGCTGCCTAAAAATATCCAAAATATTGAGCCTGCTTTGCGAAAGTTAGGATTTGGTTCTCAAATCGATCAATTTATCTTAAGCATGAACCGTGCCGCCGAGAAATCAGCCCCCTTGGCCGCTGATCTTTTTGCCTCGGCGATCAGTGACATGACAATCGATGATGCCAATAAGATTTTAAACGGCAGCAATACCGCCGCCACCGAGTACCTCAAAAATAAAACCTATTCAAAACTTCTAGAAAAGTTTCTGCCTTCCATCCATCAGGCGATGGATAATTATGCGGTTACAAAACAATACCAACAAATCGCTGATAAAATCGTAACAATTCCTTTCTTAAATAAAATGGCCACTAATGTTGATATTAACAATTACGTGGCTTCGACAGCGCTGGATGGATTATTTAAAGTCTTGGGCGAGCAGGAAGCCACAATCCGCACCAACCCTTCGGCGCGTGTGACGGATTTATTAAAACAAATTTTTAAAAAATAGAAAGCGACATAAAAAAATTAAAAGAGGCGTACGAACAAGAATAGGAGCGAACTATGAAAAATCTGAATACATATTTAATCTTTAACGGCGACTGCCGTCGGGCCATGGAATTTTATAAAAAATGTTTGGGCGGTGAACTGCAGATGATGACTTATGCTGACGCACCGGGTGCTTGTTCAGCGCCGGATTTTCCAAAAGAAGCCAAATATTGGATCATCCATGCACGGCTTTCAACTGGTTCTGGCGTTCTTATGGCCTCTGACACGCGGCCCGGAATGCCTGTTCAACAAGGAAACAACTTTTTTATATCCATTGATTGCGAAAATCAGAAGGAAGCGGAAAAATTCTTTAACGCCTTGGGTGAAAAAGGAAATATTGATTTGCCGCTGCAGGAAACTTTTTTCGCGATCCGCTTTGGGATGCTGACGGACCAGTTTGGCATTAAGTGGATGGTGAACTTAGGGAAAACGAAGTAAGGTATTAATAGATTAATAAATTAATAACGCGGGACAGCTGGATCAATTTCTTCAGACCATGCGTCGATGCCTCCCGTTACATTGATGAGCTTTGAATAGCCTTGCGATTTTAAAAATTCGATCGCCCTTGCGCTGCGTCCGCCGACTTTACAATAGCAATAGACTGTTTTGTCTTTAGGAATGTCGCGGTAATTTTCGGCCAATGTGCTTAACGGTTTAAGGTGAGCGCCTTTGATGCGGGCGATGTTCCATTCAATCTGTTCGCGCACGTCGAGTAAATAAAGGTTTGGTTCTTTGTCACGTAATTTTTTTAATTCCCGCACGCTAATTTCGGTAAGAGCGTTTTCCGTCTGAGTTTGAAGGGAGCACTGTTGTCTGTATTCTTCTAATGAGCGGATTGTGGGATGGGTTCCGCAAAGCGGGCATTCTGGGTCTTTTTTAATTTTAATTTCGCGCCACCGGGCGCTGAGTGCGTCAAAAATGAGAAGCCGTCCCAAAAGCGGTTCGCCAATTTTGCAAATCAATTTAACGGCTTCATTCGCCTGCATGAGTCCGATGATTCCAGGTACAACGCCGATCACACCGGCTTCCGCACAAGACGGCATCGCCTCCGGTGGTGGAGGTTCGCGAAAGATGCAACGGTAACAAGGGCCGCCTACGCCAAACACACTTAATTGCCCTTCAAATTGATGAACACCGCCAAAGATAAAGTTTTTCTTTAAAAAGAAACACGCGTCATTAATCAAGTAGCGCGACGGAAGATTGTCAGTCCCATCGATAATCAAATCATAATCGTTAAAAATGGTTTGAACATTTCCAGCATTAAGTCTTTTTTGGTAAGTGATGATATTGACTTCAGGATTGATTTGTTTAAGTTTTTCCTGGGCCGAAATAACTTTGGGTTTGTCGATATCGGATGTGTAGTGAAGAATCTGGCGGTGAAGATTGGATAAGGAAACCGCATCAGCATCAATGAGGCCGAGTGTTCCAACACCCGCAGCAGCCAGATAAATCGATGGTGATGAGCCAAGACCGCCGACACCGACGATGAGCAGTCGCGCTTTTTTTAGCCGCAGCTGGCCTTCCTGTCCAATCATCGGCAAGATAGTTTGACGCGCATAACGGATTTGTTCTTCAGGAGAAAAATGATCGTCTGCTTTTTTCATAGATGAATTAGTATAAACATCACAAAGACAAATTCAAAGTTAAAATTTACCGTAGATTAACAAGAAATGAAATTGTATAATCCAATTAATCCTGAAAATTTTATTTTAAGGTGACAGTGATAATTAAGAAAAACGGAGGTCCTAATGAATAAAGTAAGAGTTTTAGTGGGTACTCGTAAGGGTGGATTTATTTTGACATCCGACGGAAAACGCAAGAAATGGAACGTTGCCGGTCCGTATTTCGGCGGATGGGAAATTTATCATATGAAAGGTTCAAGCGTTGATCCCAATCGGATTTACGCTTCGCAATCAAGCGGATGGTTCGGACAAATTATTCAGCGTTCCGATGATGGCGGAAAAACTTGGCACCAACCCGGCACGCCGCCCGGTGAGTCCACTACAACGCCGGAAGGATTTCCAAAAGGTGAAAGCAACAAATTTGTTTATGATAGTTCAGCTAAAACGGGTAAACCCTTAACAACTCATCAATGGTACGACGGCACGCAGCATCCGTGGGAATTTAAACGCGTCTGGCATTTGGAACCATCATTGACTGACCCGAATATGGTTTATGCCGGCGTTGAAGACGCGGCGTTGTTCTATACAAAAGACGGCGGTAAGTCCTGGCATGAACTCGCTGGTTTGCGCGGCCATGGCACGGGACCGAAATGGGCGCCGGGCGCGGGTGGTATGTGTTTGCATACAATTCTTTTAGATCCTAAAAATCCTGGACGGATTTATATCGCGATTTCGTCGGCGGGGGCTTTCCGTTCAGATGACAGCGGTAAAACTTGGCAGCCCATCAACCGTGGATTAAAATCAAATTACATTCCTGATCCCAACGCTGAGGTCGGTCATTGCGTCCATCGGATCGCCATGCATCCAGACCGTCCCGATGTTTTATACATGCAAAAGCATTGGGATGTTATGCGCAGCGATAAGAAAGGTGACTCGTGGCATGAAGTGAGCGGTAATTTACCGACGGACTTCGGATTTCCCATTGAAGTCCATGCCCACGAACCAGAAACAATTTATGTCGTCCCAATCAAAAGTGACGGCGAACATTATCCCCTTGAAGGAAAATTGCGCGTCTACCGCAGCCGTACCGGCGGCAACGAATGGGAAGCGTTGACCAAAGGTTTGCCGCAGCGTGATTGTTACGTGAATATTTTGCGCGACGCGATGACGGTTGATCAACTTGATTCCTGCGGCGTTTATTTTGGAACAACCGGCGGGCAGGTTTACTTTTCACCGGATAGTGGGGATAACTGGGAAGCGATCGTTCACGATCTTCCTGCGGTTTTGTCAGTTGAAGTACAGACTTATTAACTTAAGAACAATTTTATTTGCAAAGGAAACTTAAATGATCCGGGTCGTTTTCCCACCACATTTACGCACGCTGGCTGCCATTGATGGTGAAGTGACGCTTGAAGTCAAAGGCAAGCCAACGCAGCGCTCGATTCTTGACGCGCTTGAGTTTCGTTATCCGATGCTTTGTGGAACAATCCGTGATCATGCCACCCAAAAGCGCCGGCCGTTTTTGCGCTTTTTTGCTTGCGGCGAAGATATCTCCCTCGAACCGCCTGACGCTCCGGTGCCTGAGGCCGTGGCGTCGGGACGAGAGCCATTTCTGATTGTTGGTGCGGTCGCTGGCGGATAGTTTTATTGGCCTTTTCCTTTCCAAGGAGAGTTTTTCATTCTTATCATCCAATGGAAAAGGCCTAATACATGGCTTCCCTAATAAAGTTTTGAGGAAGCCAGTACTGTTTTCCTCCAGCTCTCTTAAGAAAAAACTAGTATTGACTTTTGTTTCTTCCTTTCGATTCACAAAAGTCAAGAGAAAAAATATTGGATTATTCTTAATATCAAGTAAAAATTTTACAATTGTGCCTCAGGGAAGCCGTATAATTCATCAAAACTTTACCAGTTATGTTCAAAATTCAGAATAAACCACCTTTACATATTGAAGAGAAAGACTTAAACAAGATTTTTACACTGATTTTAAAATCGACCGGTCTTGATCTTCGCTATTATAAACCGCCCACCATCAGACGTCGCATTACAAGGCAGATTGTCTCCCATAAATTTAAATCTGTGCAGCAGTATATCGTTTACCTTAAAAAACATCCCTCCGAGATTAATTTACTTTCCCAAGATGTCCTTATCAAAGTGACAAGTTTTTTTCGTGATCCCGATGTCTTTAAAACGCTTTGCGCGGATGTTTTCACAAAACTGCTGACAAGTGTCCCGAGCGACAAACCCATTCGTATTTGGGTTCCGGGTTGCTGCACAGGTGAAGAAGTGTATTCGATCACCATCAGTGTGATGGAATGTTTGGAAGCTAAAAAAGCGACCCATAAGCCTATTCAAATATTCGGGACTGATGTCAGCGAAGCCGCGCTTGAAAAGGCAAGGATAGGTCTTTATTCGGACGCTATCAGCAAAACAGTTTCTAAAGAACGCTTGACTAGATTCTTTAACAAGGTTGAAGGCGGTTACCAAATCCACAAAAATATAAGGGCCATGTGCACGTTTGCCAAACAGAACATCGCCCAAGACCCGCCGTTTTCAAAACTTGATTTAATCAGCTGCCGCAATGTGCTTATTTATTTAAGCATGGATTTGCAAAATAAAATTTTTCCAATTTTTCATTACGCGTTAAATCCGTCGGGATTTTTACTTTTAGGAAAGTCTGAAACCATCGGAAGCTTTTTCCCTGAACTTTTTGCGCCCTATCAAAGACATTACAATATCTACACAAAGAAAACGGCGCCCCTCAGACCCGCATTCAGTTTTCGTCAAAGTCTTCAAGATTTAAAAAATAATTTATCCGGCGTAACAGTCAAGCCTAGCCTTGAGACAAAAGAGACAGATATTCAAAAAGAAATGGACAGGATTCTTTTAAATCGAATGAGTCCTGCGGCTGTTTTGGTCAATGAATCCATGGAAATCGTCCAGGCGAGGGGCGATCTAACGCCTTATATAAAGGTAGCCCCGGGCAAGATGAGTATCAATGTTCTTAAGATGGCGAGAGAAGGTCTGATGATTGAACTGCGTCTTGCGATAGAACAGGCCAAGAAAAAAAAGCGGTTGGTTAGAAAGAATGATATCGAAATCAAAGAAGGAAAAAAATCAATACGCATCAATATCGAAGTTATGCCTGTGGTCAATCCGATCTTAAGGGAGCAATACCTTTTAATTCTTTTTGAAAAACAAAGGCCTTATGAAGTGAAAATGGATGATAACAAAAGAGTCTCTCTCGCAAAAAGATCCAATGTGATTCAAGACACTTCTCGCATTAAACAAGAGCTCACCGCAACTCGGGCTTACCTTGAAACCATATTGGAAGATCATGAAGTGGCCAATCAAGAGCTGCGTTCAGCCAATGAGGAAATCCTTTCAAGCAATGAAGAATTGCAAAGCACGAACGAAGAATTAGAAACCGCCAAAGAAGAACTCGAATCCACCAATGAAGAAATCACAACCATCAATGAAGAACTAGCAAGCCGTAATGAAGAATTAAAGAAAGCGCATGAAGAGCTTGAAGGGCGTGTGAAAGAAAGGACCGCTGAGCTGGCTTCGGCGTATCAAGCTTTAAAAGAGAATGAACAACTATTAAGTCTCGTCGCTAATTCCGTTCCAGCCCTCATTGCTTACGTGGATAAGAATGGCCGTTATCTATTTACCAATAAAACTTATGAGGATTGGTTCAATATTAGTACGAAGAACATCAAGGGTAAACATATGAGGGAGATCATTGGTGAAAAAGCATTTAAAGCCATTCGCCCTTACGTTGACCGCGCGCTTCTCGGCGAGACGGTCTCTTTTACAGATAAAGTTATCTACAAAAAAAGAGGTGAACGGTACGTTCAGGCTACCTACATTCCTGGAAAAGATGATAAGGGAAATGTTATAAGCTTTTTTGTATTACTGAATGACGTGACTGAAATCAAGACGATTGAAGAGGCCTTGCGCGAAAGCCAAGGGCAGTTGAAGATTGAAGTTTCGGCGTTAGCGCGTTTGCATCAGTTAAGCATCCGGCTTTGGCAGACATCAGATTTGCAGGCAGGGTTGGAAGAAATGTTGGGCGCATCCATTGCCTTGCTTGGCGCTGATATGGGGAATATTCAATTGTTGAATATAGAAAAATCGGTGTTGAAAATTGCGGTGCAGCGGGGATTCAAAAAAGATTTTCTCGATTTCTTTCAAGAAGTTTCTACGGCCGATGATTCAGCTTGCGGCCGCAGTTTGCGCACGCAAAAGAGAACAGTTATTGAAGATGTTCAAGCTGACCCTGATTATAAGCCATATCAACATATAGCCGCGATGGCTGGTTACCGTGCGGTTCAATCGACACCACTGATCGGCAAGGACGGCACGCCTTTGGGCATGTTGTCGACGCACTTTCGCCATCCGCACCGGCCTTCGGAGCAGGAATTGCGCCGGATGGATCTTTACGCGCGTCAGGCAGCAGACTTCATTGAACGTCAAAACGCTGAAAAAGCAACGGCTTATCTGGCGTCCATTGTAGCTTCTTCTTCAGATGCCATCATCAGTAAAACGTTGGAAGGTATTGTCACGAGCTGGAACAATGCAGCTCAGGAAATGTATGGTTACACGGCTGATGAAATGATTGGCAAATCGATTCTGAAATTAATTCCCCAAGAACGGCATTCAGAAGAAGAAAAAATTCTAAAAAAAATCCGAAAAGGTGAGCGCATTGAACATTATGAAACAGTGCGGAAAAGAAAAAATGGAAGTTTTATTGAAGTGTCACTGACCGTATCACCGATTAAAAATAACTCTGGCCAAATTATCGGGGCCTCCAAAATCGCACGTGACATCACTGAACGCAAGCGCGCCGAAAGCGCTTTGCGTGAGTCTGAAGAACGCTTCCGTCACATGGCCGATAACGCGCCGGTTTTTGTTTGGATAAGTGGAACAGACAAATTATGCACCTGGTTTAACAAGCCATGGTTAGATTTTGTGGGACGCCCGATGGAAAAAGAAATCGGTAATGGCTGGGCGGACAATGTTCATCCCGATGATTTCGACCGTTGTCTTCAGACCTATGTCAGTTCTTTCGATGCCCGTAAACCATTTACTATGGAATACCGTTTAAAACGCCACGACGGAGAATACCGCTGGATTTTGGATAACGGCATTCCACTTTTTAAAATGAATAACGAATTTACCGGTTATATTGGATCTTGTCTTGATATCACAGAACGCAAAAAAGTAGAACAGGCGCTCCATCGCGTCGCGAGATTTGATGAAGCAGTCATGAATAATATGGGTGAAGGCCTATACACCGTTGATAAACAGGGTTTAGTCACCTTTGTGAATCCGGCGGCACGAAAACTTTTAGGCTGGACGCTTGAAGAATTACGCGGCCGGAAAATGCACGATGTGACTCATTACAAACACCGCGACGGCACGCCTTTTCCTGCCGAAGAATGTATGGGATACAAGGTTCTTAAGACTGGTAAAGCGGTCACCGGTTTTGAAGACTCTTTTATCCGCAAGGATGGGACATTTTTTGACGTGGTTTATACAGTTTCACCGATTCGGGAAGGTAAAGAGATTGTTGGACTGGTCGTTGTGTTTAGTGATATCAGCGAACGCAAGCTGATCGAAAGCAATCTTAAAAAAACGGCTGAAGATTTAAAACGCTCAAATCAAGAACTCGAGCAGTTTGCGTATGTGGCGTCCCACGATCTGCAGGAACCTTTGCGTATGGTTATCAGCTACACACAATTGCTAGCGGACCGTTATGCAAAGACGCTTAATGAAGAGGCGCTTAAATATCTTGGTTTTGCTGGAGAAGGTGCTACCCGTTCACAACAACTTATTAATGACCTTCTCAATTATTCCCGCCTTGGAACAGCTTTAAACATTAGCCGAATTAATTGTGAAAAATTGTTAGAAAAGTCGCTTAACCATTTAAAAGTTACGATGCAAGAAAACGGTGTTAAAGTCACCCACGATACTCTGTCCACAATCACCGGCGATGAAACGCGTTTGATGCAAGTTTTTCAAAATCTGATCAGCAATGCCATTAAATTCAGAAGAAACGGCCAGATGCCCAAGATCCATATTTCCGTCAAAGAAAAGCCAGATGAATGGATCTTTTCTATTCGGGATAACGGTATTGGTATAAATTCAGAATATAAAGAAAAAATTTTTGTAATTTTTCAGCGCTTGCATTCCCGCTCAGAATATCCGGGCACCGGAATCGGGCTTTCCATTTGTAAGAAAATCATTGAACAGCATCATGGCCGGATTTGGGTTGAGTCGGAATTGAATAAGGGGTCGACGTTTTTCTTTACGATAGCCAAAGGGTTATCGTTTGATAATACATAAACAGCAAAGAGATCTGGTGCAAGAATAGTATTTGAAAATGCGATGGAGCAGTTGGGCAATTGCATTATTGTTTGTTGGGATGGCTGTTGCCGTCTGGATCTTTAAACCGAATCCATTATTTGTTTCTCCATTGATTATCATATTTATTCTTTTTAGCCAAATATCAAAGCTAGGTAAAATAAGGAGGTGCGCTATTTATCACAAAAATTCTTTAGTAGTGTTAATCGTTTTTTTGATAACTTTTCTGAATGGTGCTTCCGCACACGCGGCGGTCCCACAACCGGTGACGGGACCAGATGTTATTGAAAATTTTACAACGCCCAGGACTTTTACCGACGGGATGCAGTTTGGTACTTGTAACGCTCTCACCTTAGAAACAGAAGGCTCGCCAACCCTTGCGATTGTGAACAACAGTTATTTACAAGCCACCAGTAATGTCAAAAGCGATGGTTTTATTATCCGCTCAACCAATCCGCTTCCCGCGACTTACAAAGTGACGGTTGATATGGGAGACATTGATTTTGATCTCATAAACCAAGCTGACCAGGAAAATGGAGTTTACCTGCCAACGATTTCAGTCGCGCCAGGGTTTCCAAATGTTAATCAGTGGTGGCATTTATATAGGAAAGTGCACATGGACATTGACAACAATGTCTGGGGAAGTGGAGGACAACACCCAATATTCTTTGGTTATTATAATCCTGATTCTGTCACGGCATCTGATCCTGCCGATGGACAATTGGTTTATGATAGCTCAACGAATTCCTGGGTCCTCATTAACACGAAATGGGCTTCGGCTTTTAATTATCAAAAGAATACCTGGTATACCTTTGAACTTGAGAAAACGACGACCAACTATTTTTTTCGTATCTACGATGCGATTTCTCACACGCTTTTGAAAGAAGCTTCTATTCCGATTGTAAACGTCAGAAGCGGGCCAGATTATTTGGCGATCGGCGATCCGCACATTAATTACTATAATGGCAGTGTGAAAATCGCAAACCTGCGTATTACCAACATCACCTGTTCGCCTCTGCCTGTTATTTCTTCCTTTACCGCTAATCCTTCGACGGCCCCAAGCGGCGGCGGAGCCGTAGTTTTGTCCTGGACTACGACAGGCGCTGCGACTGTAAGTCTTACGGGAATGGCTACGAACACAGCAATCGCGGTCAATCCGACGACAACAACGACTTACAATTTGACAGCGACGAATAGCACCGGATCCGTAACGGCACCAGTCACTGTCACTGTACCGACAACGACACCACCGGGGCCAGAAATTATTTTAATTGAAGCGGAGAACGCGCAAAGCATTGTTTTGCCTTTTCGGATAGGCTCTGATGCTTTAGCTTCCAATGGAAAATATATTTACACACCCAATTTCTCAGGGAACGCTCACACACCAGGTAATGCCGGCGCAACTTATACAGTCAACCTCACGCAGGGCGGCACATACGTTCTTTCCGGACGGGCGCTTGCCTCTGACACAAGCAACGATTCGTTCTTTGTCCAAATCGACAACGGTCCAGACAATCTATGGGATCTTCCTGAAGGCCCGTCATGGCAATGGAGCAATGTCAACGATCAAACAACTCATCAATATCCTGTAAAATTCAATCTGACGCCAGGGTCGCATACAATTAAAATTAAATTAAGAGAAGATGGAACAAAGCTTGATGAGCTTTACTTGACTAATGATGTGAAGTAATTTATCGCAATTCGATTAGAGAAGATGAAAAGGAGTTCAATGAAAAAACTGCGCGTGGTTGTCCTTGGGGCAGGATTTGGTGGAATGGAGATGAGTACGATGCTTTCTGAAGCGCTCGGCGAGGACCGTTTGGATCTTACGCTGATTGATAAAAGCGATGCTTTTTATTTTGGTTTTTCAAAACTGGATGTGATGTTCGGTCATCAGAAACCGGAAAATGTCCGCCTAGCTTACCGGCACTTCGTCAAACCCGGTGTCAAATTTCGGCAGGAACAGGTGACCGCAATTGACCCGCAAGCGAAACGTGTTAAAACCAACAAGGCCACTTACGAATCTGATGCGCTGGTCATTGCGCTCGGCGCTGATTATGATTTTAACGCGACCCCGGGACTCCTCGAAGCTGGTCACGAATTTTATTCATTAGAAGGCGCCACTCGTTTAAGAGAAGCGCTGTCAAATTTTAAAAAAGGCAAAGTGGTCATCGGTGTCAGTGGCACACCTTTTAAATGTCCGCCGGCGCCAAGCGAAGCGGCGCTCATGCTTCATGATTATCTTACACAACGCGGCGTGCGCAAAGATTGCGCAATTACGCTGGTCATGCCTTTCGCGGTCCCAATTCCTCCATCACCCGAAACATCCAAAGCGCTTTTAGCCGCCTTTGCCGAACGGGGCATCACTTTTGTTCCCAAAAAATGCGTGTGCTCACTCGACCGCGCTAAGCGGATTGTTGTTTTCGACGATGAAAGCACGATGCCTTACGATTTATACTTAGGCGTTCCAAAACACTGTGTTCCCAAGGTTGTTGCTGCTGCCAGCGATTTAACTGAAGAAGGCTGGATTGTGCCGAGCACTAAAAATCTCAAAACAAAATTTCCAGGTGTCTACGCAATCGGCGATGTAACGCGCATTGGTCCGCCGAAAGCCGGATTTTTCGCCGAAGCTGCCGGCCGTGTGGCTGCCTTATCGATCCTGGCAGATTTTCAAGGTGGTCCTCAACCTCCCGATTATGATGGCGCCGGAACTTGTTACATTGAATTTGGCGAAGGGAAGGTCGGGCGTGTCGATGTAAACTTTCTTTCTGGTCCATCACCGACGGGACGCTATCATGAACCTTCCGCCGACCTTGTTGCTGAAAAAAAATATTTCGGCTCGAGCCGCCGGGCGAGGTGGTTTGGATTAAAATGAGAGAATGTAAGAGATTTTGTTTTTCGTTAACGAATTTTTTGAACACGCAATAAATATTCCCAATCCTTTTTGATCTCATATTCCAATCATTCTGTTCACCGCTTTTGATATTGCTCATTGCGCCGCCATCTGTTTATTCCCTATTATCTTCTGCACTTTGAAAATCTGTTTTCCAACCAGCGTTTCAAGAATCTTGATAAAGACTAAGAAAATCGCTAAACTTGAGTTGAACTTCAACATCTTTGCCGATTCAAAGGAGAATTGTTATGAACTATAAAAAATTTAGTATCTTTATTTTTGTTTTTCTAACCGCAGGCTGTTCAAGCCTGCATCACAACCCTCAACCAAAACCTTTAACACTCGATCCTTCCCAATATAAAGCCTATTCAGAAAATCTCGGCGACCATCATTTCAAAATTACAACCTCAAAACCCGAAGCGCAAAAAGCATTTGACCGCGGACTGACGTTGGCCTATTCGTTCAGTCATGAACGTGCCCAAGTGGAATTCCTGAAAGCTGCTATGCTTGATCCTCAATGTGCCATGGCCTGGTGGGGCGTTGCGCTCGTTAATGGACCGCATATTAATTTCCCAATCGTCACTCCTGAACATGCTCTCAAGGCATTAGAGGCGTTATCCAAAGCGATCGCCTTAGTTGATCATGTTAGTCCCATCGAGAAAGAACTTATCCATGCGTTAGAAAAACGTTACGCGAATCCGCAGCCCCAAGACCGCTCACCGCTTGACCGCACATACGCTGATGCGATGCGGGAGGTGTTTAACCATTTCCCTAATGATCCAGATGTTGGCGCTCTTTTTGCGGAGGCAATGATGGATTTAAGGCCTTGGGATCTGTGGACGGCTGATTTCAAACCTCAACCTGGCACCGAAGAGATTGTTGCAACGCTGCAAAAAGTATTAGAGCTTGATCCCAATCATCCCGGCGCAAACCATTTTTACATCCATGTTATGGAAAATTCTCCAGAACCTAAAGAAGCGTTGGCATCCGCTGACCGTTTAAACACACTTGTTCCAGCAGCAAGTCATATGGTCCACATGCCGGCCCATATCTATGCCCGCATTGGCCGGTGGGAAGATGCGGCACAAGCGGATTTGAACGCGATGGAAGTCGACAAAATGTATAACGCCCTAAATCCTCGTCCTGGTTTTTACGCGATGTATATGGCGCATAACAAACATTTTTATGCTTACACGGCGATGATGGAAGGTAAAAGCGCTCAAGCTATTCAATACGCCAGGGAAATGGTTAAGGGGATTCCGGATGAATTCTTATCCGAATACACGCCGCTTGCCGACGGTTTTATGATTTTTGTCTCAGAAGTTCTGATGCGTTTCGGCCGGTGGGAGGAACTTCTTAACGAACCTGAGCCGCGCAGCGATTTGGTGCTTTCTCGAGCATTATGGCATTTCACCCGCGCGACGGCTTACACAGCTTTGGAAAAATTCGATGAGGCTGAAAAAGAGAGGCAGTCCTTTTTTCAGGCGACAGCCAAAGTTCCGAAGGAATGGACATTCGGAAACAATCCGGCTGCTGAAATTTTGGCTGTCGCGGCGCACTCATTAAACGGCGAAATCGCCGCGAAACATTCACGCTGGGACGACGCTGTGAATGAATTAAGAGCCGCCGTTAAAATAGAGGACAGTTTAAAATATGATGAACCGCCGGATTGGATTCTTCCGGTCCGTCATTCGCTGGGAGCCGTATTAATGAAAGCTGGCCGCTTTGAACAAGCGGAAGAAATTTACAGGGAAGACCTCAAACGTTACGCTGAGAATGGCTGGTCATTGCTGGGGCTTTACAACGCGTTAACAGCTCAAGGAAAAAAGAAAGAAGCTAAAAAAACGAAATTACGTTTCCAAAAAGCTTGGCAATATTCTGATGTCGCGCCATCAACTACGTGTTATTGTCAGATCGAAGAAACGACGAAGTAGAAAAGTACTATTAACAGATTTAAGACTGAGAGATAAATATTCGTCGGAAAAACGCAAAATTCAAAACCATGTGCTATACTTTGGCTAGAGAAGTAGTATTTTGAATTCTTTCAAATCCTTGACGCTTTGAAATTCGGAATTCATCGCATGCAGTTCTAAGAAGCTGCAGCCACACCCAAGCAGTTTCTTAGGGAAGGTGGTGATCTGCGCGATGAACAGATTGTTTTTCTTCGTGGTTTTAGGCTTACTTCTTCCGATTCCGACTTTGATCTGCAAGGCCGAGATGACGGGCCTTATTGAAATATCCAGCCAGCATATCCCTCCCCATCTTTTAAATAAACAAAATTTACCAAACCAGCCGACTCCAGATATAACGGCCATCCATTATGCCTTTTCTAACTTAACTTTTGATAACGGCCCAGTGCGAGAGGTTAAACTTGACCATCGACGGGAAAAAACAGGGAAGTCATTATCCTTAATGAAGACGGCTGAAGCTGATATGCCGCCCAATGAAATTCTTTTTAAAGATTTTGAGAAAATTTCGAACACAATTAACGATGCCAGCCGGCTCAGCGATCTTTCGCCAGTTTTATCTGAAAATAATTTCCAGCTCTTGAAGGCAAAAGTCAAAACAGGCGTCTCACAATATGTTGTTCTGGCGTTTATCCAGTCCATGCGTCCTCAAAATATTTATGTTATTGATGTCGCCATTGAACAAGACCACGCCACACTCGCCGTGGCCGGCCGGTCTTATTTTGGCCGAATGCAGGGGTTGATCCATCTCGTCAAGATCAAGGAGGCCTGTAAAATAGAACAAGAGGATTGGTTTGCCGCCGCTAAAAATAACAAAGATCACATTGTCATTTTAGCTACAGATAATAAGAATATAAATGTCCGGCCGTCGGGCGGGCTTCTTGCGGAAGTCACACCTGATTATAGGATCAATAAAAATTCTCTGGCACTGACTAAAGTTCCCTACACTAAAGACAAGCGATCGTTAAACTTTTTATTCTTGATGAACAAAGATAAAACTTATTCTAATAAATCGGAAAATTCTCTAGTCGCCGAGCAAACCACTGTTTTAAAGGATAATGCCCGCGCCCGTATGCATATCTTATGGACGGGGTCCAAAAAATTAATGATCGAACAAAAGCTCATTGAACATGAATATCCCATCGATGTTTCCATTGCCAATTACGAAGACGGCTATGCGCCGGGACAATGGAACTTAATCCTTCCCAATAAAAAACCTCGCCAAGTGATATTTTCCCTGTTATGGTCTTTTTAACGGAAAGTCGTTAAGAAAGCGCACTTCACTTCTAGTCATGAACCCTTTAAGTATTTACGAAAGAATTTATTTAACCGTCAAAAAAATTCCTAAAGGCCAGGTAGCGACTTATGGTCAAATCGCTGCGCTCGCCGGTATTCCCAGGCAGGCGCGGCAAGTTGGTTATGCGCTCAGCTCGTTGAAAGAAAATTTAAACGTCCCCTGGCAGCGGGTCGTTAATGCTAAAGGTGAAATAAGCGTCCGGCCTTTTGCTGACACACAGCGCATGCTTTTGGAACAAGAGGGCGTTGTTTTTGCCAGCGACGGGAAAATCGATTTATCGCGTTTTCAGTGGAAGCCTAAAATAAAAAGTACGCCTAAAAATAAATTCAAAGATTGACAGCAGCTAATTTTCACATAACGTCTTATAAAGATTCACCATCGATGGATGAGGAGATTAAATCGTTTCTCCACCTGACGTTTGTTGAAGAAGGCTACACGGATAAATCGCTTGCTGAGACGTTATTCGATCCCAAGGAAGTCAGAAAGCGTGGCGACATTATTTTCGCCGTATCTTCGGAAAACGAACTTTTGGGAATGGTCATCTGCGCTTTTCAGCCAAATCCAGCTTGTCGTGTGGCCAAGTCAGATGAAGTTGAAGTTCAATTGTTCGCCATTCACCCCAAAGCCCGCGGTCAAGGGATTGCTTCCGCTTTAATTGAAGCCAGCGAACATCACGCGCGCTCGTCGGGCTTCACCAAAATGGTTTTATCCACCCAACCAACAATGAAAGCCGCGCATAAAGTCTATGAGCGGCATGGGTACAAACGAAATCCGATGAGAGATTGGCAAAGGCAAATGACCGTTTTTCTTGTCTATGAAAGATTGATTTAAGATGGCCTCTGCCTTGCTTTACCCCACTAAAGTCTATATAATTTTCCAGCAGAATTATTCCAATGGACCCAATTCAAATTAATTTAAGGAGGATCATAAAATGTCGACCAATAATATTATCCGTCTCCATCGTGTTTTGCGCACGACACCGGAAAAAATTTATCGCGCTTTCCTTGAACCCGACGCCATGGCCAAATGGCTTCCTCCCAACGGGTTCACCTGCAAAGTCCATCATATGGAACCCAAAGTTGGAGGGACATACAAAATGTCCTTTACCAATTTCACAACCAACCAAAGCCATTCCTTCGGCGGCAAATATGTAGAACTCACGCCCAACCAACGCATCAAATACACAGATAAATTCGACGACCCGAACATGCCCGGCGAAATGCTGACCACGATCGAATTGAAAAAGGTCTCCTGCGGGACAGAATTAACGGTCGTTCAAGAAGGCATTCCATCAGCCATTCCCACCGAAATGTGTTATTTGGGCTGGCAGGAATCATTGATTCTTCTTGCGAAACTCGTCGAGCCGGAAATAAAACAGTAAGGTAAACGAAAAACACTTCTCGAGAAATAATGTCTTTGAAGAAAATTAAACTTACGGATTTGTTTACAAGTGGGTTCATTGTATGGCTCATGTTGCTGGCCGTCTTTGGGAAAGTTGCTTACGCTCAAAGCTCGACGATATTCAAACACATTTCTACACAATACATCGTGGCGTTAGGTGATCCTTCGGCCAGCTCTGGAAACAACGCTCAATCGTGGGGCCTGTGGCATCAAGATCCAGGGCCGCGGGGATGTTTGTTGAAAGATTATGAACATTTAAAAACAACCGGTGTTGCCGCCGCGCAATGGAAATTCGACTCAACCGACTGGTGGCTCGAAGAACATGGCGCGCTCATGGAAAAGCCAATCTTCCCGTTGCCGTCTGGGAAATATGTCGTCACCGGCGGCCGAAAGGTGTCGAGCGTTCTAACCGTTGATCCCTTGGACAAAAATGGTGAACAGCATTGGCAACTCGCCAACGGTGCAAAACTTTATGATGTGACTCATCTGCCATGTCATGCCGCCCGTTACACGCCCGAGACAACGAATGCTTCATGCTCGCCGGAAATGGTCGAGAAGACAGCCTTCCCCATGGCACCAGGAGTTTCAATGCCTTCAATCAAGGGATGCCACAAACAGGATTATGCGGTTCTTTTTGTGATTGGGGTTGCTGTGGAAAAATAGATCAAATTAGAAATTAAGTTGATCAGAAAGATTCAACTCGAATAAATTAAGGAGGCCACAATGAAATCAAGAGTTTTATTTTTAGGAGTAAGTGCATTGTTAATGGCGGTTATTTTTAGTTTGATGAAACCAGCATGCAGCTCGGCGGCGGATAAGGCCATTCTAGAGCGCGACGCGGTCACGGCACTGCAAAATCTTTATGACACAGCGCCTGGTGCCAAGACCTTGGGTCAAACCGCCAAAGCTGTTCTAGTCTTTCCTAAAATCTTGAAAGCTGGATTTATTTTTGGCGGACAATACGGAGACGGCGCGCTTTTGAAAGGAACAACCGCCGACAGTTTTTACCGTTCCTTTGCCGCCTCGTGGGGACTGCAGGCTGGTGCGCAGGCTTTTAGCTACGCGCTTTTTTTTATGACGGACGAGGACTTAGGTTATCTTAACCGTTCCTACGGATGGGAACTCGGCGTCGGCCCAACGATCGTTGTCATGGACATGGGCGCAGCCGCCTCGATGAGCACCACGACCGCGAAAAAAGGTATCTACGCGTTTATCTTTGACCAGAAAGGTTTGATGGCAGGGGTTAGTATTGAAGGGGCGAAGATAACGAAGATAAAGGTCAAATGATCACAGAGGATAAGCCGTACCTAGACGTCAGCAAATGATTTTTTTAAATAAAGTTGCAAGTGAAATATTCACGCTAACGGTTTGTTTTCCGTCGGAAATAATTGTATAATTCAACAGTAAAAAATTGAATTTTATGTCATAAAATCAAAGAGAACGCTATGAAGAAGAGTGGATCGCAGAAAAGCAAATCACCTTCGCAGCTGATAGACGCGAGAATCAAGGAACTCGATGACTGGCGGGGCGAGATGCTCAGGCAAATTCGAACTTTAATAAAGGAAGCCGATCCCGAAGTCATCGAGGAGTGGAAGTGGCGGGGCGTTCCGGTGTGGGAGCACGACGGAATCATCTGCACTGGCGAGACGTACAAGAACGTCGTGAAAATGACCTTTCTCAAAGGCGCGGCTCTAAAAGACCCGTCAAAACTCTTCAACTCCAGTCTTGAAGGAAACACAAGGCGCGCCATCGACATTCATGAGGGCGAGAAGATCGACGAGGAAGCGTTTAAGACACTCATTCGCGCTGCCGTGA
>CAZTCI010000006.1:0-228141 GCA_964612665.1 uncultured Planctomycetales bacterium
TCTAGCCCTTATAGGGCTTTAATCAAACCACCAGCTTTGCTGGTGGTCATGAGTTTTCTTTGTCACGATTTTTCGAATTTTAGGAAGCATTATGGGGCCGGCGTGGGGGAGTATCGTGAGCGATTATTTGTCCGAAGAACGCCGTGGGGAATATTTTGGCCGTCGGGCGCAGATTGTCAGCATTGCTGGTGTTGTCAGCATGGGTTTTGGGGGGATTTTTTTGTCGGTCATGAATAAAGTTTCACTGGCGTGGGGGCTTTTCGTCGTTTTTTTATCGGCGGCGGTATGCCGGATGATATCGTATTGTTATATGAAACGGATGGTTGAAGAGCCGTACATGGCGCACCTCGATGATCATTTTACCTTTTGGATGTTTATCCGACGGTTAACAGAGAGTAATTTTGTCAAATTCGTCGTTTATGTGGCGTGCATTACTTTTGCCACACAACTTTCAGCGGCTTATTTTAATGTTTATATGCTTGAGGATTTAAAATTGGATTATTTGAAATACGCGGCCATTTTATTGGCGTCGGTATTAATGTGATTAATTTCGTTTCCGATTTGGGGGCGGCACGCGGATTTGATTGGTAACGCGAGAATTTTAAAGTTAACCAGCCTACTGCTTCCGTTATCACCGCTTTTGTGGATATTCACGACGATTTTTTTGCTTTTAGTTCTAATTGAAATGCTGAGTGGTTTTGTTTGGGGCGGATTTAATTTGTGCGTTACTAATTTTATTTATGATGCCGTGCGGCCTTCGAAAAGGGTGAGGTGTTTGTGTTATTTTAATTTAATCAATGGCATTGCTTTATTCGCGGGCGCTTCGTTGGGCGTTATCTGGCGTATCGTTTGCCGTCTGTAGATTCTCGATCTCCATTGGTTACATTATTTCTCGTCTCAGCTGTCTGCCGTTTGCTGGCGCATTTTATTCTTTCCCCTCAATTCAAAGAAGTCCGCGCTTCCTATCATCATGTCAACAGTGCCAGACTCTTTTTCAGCGTCTTAGGCGTCCGACCTTTAATCGGTTTAAACGTGGAATGGAACATCTATCCTAGTCTTAAACGCCTTATTGTCCGCAAGATGGCGTAAGATTTATTTAAGTAAGATTAATAGGAAACAAGAGCTGTATCTTTGTTCCTTTTTTGTTTTGGCGAAGACTGTTCGCATGCTACCATGAGACAATTTATCGACGAATTTAGAAAATGGATTTTCCATAAGGTTGTTATTTCATATTTGATATGGCATATTTTATATTAAAGAGAGGCCGAAAAATATGAGATTTTTTGGACTCAAAAAACCATGGATAAAAGGCCACACTCCGCATCAAGGCTTTACTATCATTGAACTCCTCATCGCTGTCTTTATTCTCCTTCCTTTTTTCGCGATCGGCATGCAAACCTTTATTAAATGTGTTGAATTAAGCGATACCGCCAAAAATTCCGCCTTGGCCGTCGCCGGCGTCAAAAACCGTATGGTCGCGATTGAACAAACAGCGTTTAATCAGATTTTCGCTAATTATAATAATACGACATTTACTATCACTGGTTTAAACGGGATGGGCAAAACTTACATCGATAATTCCAGTGCCAATCACGTCATTGTTACGATTTCTTTCAGTTGGAAAGAGCGCAGCGGCCGCGTGATCGGCGAAGACAAAAATATCAATGGTACTTTGGATGCCGGAGAAGACGCGAACGGAAACGGGCAGCTGGATTCGCTTGTTGAATTGACAACGCAAATTTATAACATGTGAAGGACGTATGCATAAGTTAAGTTCAAAATCTGGTATGACAATGGCTGAAATTTTAGTGATGGCTATTTTGTTTAGCGTAGTCTTAACCGCGGGTTCGATGGTTTTTATGGCTGGCCAAAACGCTTTTTCCGTTGCGGCGGTGCGCGCTGAATTGCAAGAGAATGTCCGTCGAGCTGTTCAACGGATTTCTTTTGAGTTGGAACAATCAGGCAAGGATAATACCGGCACTTTTAAAGTCAGTGTTTTAGATGGAACTGGAGTCAATGCAACCGATATCTTGCGTTTTTCTATTCCATTATGTATTTGCGGAACACGGGCGATGGATAGTAATGGTAATGTGAGCCACTGGGGAGCCCCTTTGCAGTGGGGGCAGTTGGGTTGCAGTACAAATTATACCGTCAATAATAATGGTAAAGTCGATATTTGTCATTTTCCGCCCGGGAATCCAAATAACTCTCAGAGTCTTAGTGTCAGTGTCAACGCGGTCAAGGCGCATTTAGCTCACGGCGATTATATTGGAAGTTGCAACAATTGCGATCCAAATTCTTATACCAATAGAACAGTTGAATATTCCATCGATAATAGCGGTCGATTATTACGCAAAGTTTTAGATTCTAACGGTGCTGTTGTTAATTCGGTTGTCGTCGCACAAAAATTAACCGACTTCCAAACAACGCTGAATACTGGACAAATGAAGGTGACAGTGACAATTCAATTGACCGGAAAGGCAACGCAGAATCGCACAATTTCGATTTCGAATAGTATCGACGTCATTTTGAGGAATCGAGGCTGATTGTTTATGAACGTGAATAATGAAAAAGGTGTCGCGCTGGTTTTTACCATGTTTTTTGTGGTCATTGTCATGGCCTTGCAGGCCATTTTTGTTTTGAACGTCGTTCATGAATCACGCATGGCGAAGATAGAACGCGAGCAATCGAAAACATTTCTCGCTGCTCACGGCGGAGCCCAGGTTGCCATGGAAGAGCTTGACACCTTAATCAACACGGATTTACAAACGACAATTTCTAGCGCAAGCCCCAGCGGTGTTATAAGTAACGCCCAAAGCAAAGTCGCATCGGGTGACGGCATTGGCTGGTTAGTTTATGCTGTCCGCAATAATAATGTTCCCTTATTATCTCAAAATGGGGAAGAAGCGACTTACACGGCAAATGGCACATTAGGTGCAACAAATTATGCCTATACCATTTATTTTACTGAAAAAAGCGACCCAACTTCCGTCGGAACCGACGCGTGGGATTTTCCTTATACTTTCCGCGTCGAAGCGACCGGCACCAGCGGCAGTATCACAACTAAGGTTGTGGTCAACGGCGATTTCACGGTGCGCGTGCAGCGAGACAATTTTGCGAAGTTTGCTTTGTTTACTAACCGTCAACAAATGCCCAGCGGAACCAACGTGTGGTTCACTGATAAAACTAACTTCGCCGGTCCCGTTTACACCAACGACCGTTTTAATTTTGCTTTTAATCCCAGTGGAACCTTTCAGGATGTTGTTACGCAGAGTCAACAAACCGCTCGTTTCTACAATAATGGGGGCAATGTTCTTTTAGACGCTGATCACAATGGTACGACCGACGTTCCAGTTTTTCAAAGCAGTTTTGTACGTAACGCCGGACAATTAACCTTAAATTCCTCGACGCCAGAAAAGGACATGATTACCCAGGCCAAAGGGAACAATACTTATAACAATAATGGAATTTATTTCCCGGCCCAAGGGAGCAGTTTAAACGGCGGTATTTATGTTAAAGGAGATAGCTCAATAAGTATGTCTGTGAGCGCCCAAAACAAGGCCGTATATACCGTAACTCAAGGCACGACGACCAAAGTCATTACTGTCGACCGTTCGGCCAATCAGACAACCGTGCTTGATCAAGGGAATAATACCACGACAACTTATTCTGGAAGACCTGACGGCTCCGACGGAGTGGGGACACTGATTTATGTGGATGGCAAGATTACGAATCTGTCGGGAACCGTTCAGCCAGACACACAACTTACGGTAGCCAGTCACAACGATATGATAATTACCAATAATGTTAAATATACCAATTATACAGCTAGCTCTGGAACACCGGGGCAATCCGGCTATGTTCCTCCATCGGCGGATGGTTACACTAATTTGTTAGGACTTGTTTCCTGGACGGGTGATGTTCGTATCGGGACCGGGGCGCCCAACAATGTCGAGATCCATGGCACCGTTATGGCTCAAAGCGGAATTTTTGCAGTCGACAATTATGATGATCAGGCCAAAGGGCCGCGGGGGACAGCGACATTGCTAGGGGGAGCTATTAGTGATAATTACGGAGCATTCGGTCAGTTTAACGGTTCAAGCGGCGTGCAGGTTTCAGGCTATGGCCGTAATTTTGTTTATGATCAGCGCATGCAGCAAGGTTCAGCGCCGCCGTATTTTCCGTCGTTAAACACTTTTATAGCGTTTACCAATGATATCACGGATAAACTGGTTTGGCAGGAGGGCGAGTAATGGCCGCGATTAATAAAAAATTATATATAAGTCTGTTCTTCATCGGCGGGTTCATGGCGGCGTTGTGCCTTATTAATAATTGGCTGATTGGAAAGATGGATGAAAGTCAGACACAGCTGGGTTCAGAGAATAAAAATCAAACACAACCGGCGAGTGCTTCGGTTTCCGTCAGGAGTGAACGGCCAGGAATTCCCAAAATAGATCCGCTTAACGATCCGCTCGCGCCTGTCAGAGGAGATCAAAATCCCTTTGCCAAGGATAAACAAAAATCATCGGTTAATGAATCTCATGATGCGTCTTCCAAGTCAGAACCTGTTTTTGAATTCCCTAATAAGAGCCTAATTCTTGCACAATGAATTGTTATGAAATAGCAGGGCGTTTTGACTATTTCAAATTTGTTATTTGAATTGGAACCTAATAAGTGGTAATCTCTATATACAATAATACTCGACGGGGGTTGTGCGGCCCCGAATAATTATGGATATCAAAACCCTTCTTAAAACTGCTGTAGAACAAAACGCCTCGGATATTCATTGTGTCGTTAATCAACATCCTTATTTCCGTCTGCATGGAGAACTTCAACCCATCACGTCTTTACCTGTTTTAAGTGCCGACACGTTGCAGCGTTTAGCTCTGTCGATGCTGACTGAGGAGCAAAGAAAATTTTTTGAAGAGAAAAGAGATATCGATTTTTCTTATTCACTAGGTGACGGTAATCAGTTCCGGGTTAATTTGCATTTTGAAAAAGGGAATTGGGGCTTAACGATCCGTGTCATGCCTAACCGGGTCACTACTTTTGAAGAGCTTGGTTTGCCGCCGGTCATCAAAGAAATTGTGACCCGTCGAAAAGGCCTTGTAATTGTTTCGGGTCCGGCGGGAAGCGGTAAAAGTACGACGCTAAGATGCATGATTGATGAGGTCAATAAAACAAGAAAAGGAAAAATCGTTACAATCGAAGACCCGATTGAATTTATACATAAATCTAAGAATTGCCTTGTTATTCAACGGGAAGTCGGGTCAGACACGCTTGATTTTGCGACAGCTTTGAAATATGCGCTGCGCCAGGACCCGGACTTGGTTGTTATTGGGGAAATCCGCGATGTCGAATCTATTTCTATGGCGCTAACGACTGCAGAAACCGGCCACTTAGTTTTTACGACAGTGCACGCACCTGATACGGTTGAAACGATTAACCGCATTATTGATGTTTATCCTCCTGGGCACCGTGAACAGGTTTGGTCACAGCTCTCTGGGACATTAGTTGCCGTTATCTCTCAAGTCCTTATTCCACGGAAAGACACTCCTCAACGGATTTTAGCGACGGAAGTGATGTTAGGCAATCTGCCGGTGCGCAATTTAATCCGGCAAGGGGCCATGGCGGAATTACGTGGTCAATTACGGTCTGATTCTGAAGTAGGAATGCATACGATGGAGCAATGTCTTTCCCAGTTCGTTCAGAAAAATTTTATTAGTGTTGAAACGGCCAAGGAATATGCCCGCTATCCTGAAATGCTAAAGTTCAGCGAGCGGCACGCCGGTAAAATGGGCGGCGCCGAAACCCAAAAACCAGAGGAGAGCGCTGATTTTAAGAAAACCAGAAAAATATTAATTGTGAGTCCTGACCCCGCGAACAGTAATGAGCTTACGTTGCATCTGCGCAATCAAGGTTTTGTGGATATTAACACGACCAAGGAAACAATTGAGACCTTTGACAAAATTTGCGACGCCAAGGCGCATGTGGTTATTTTTACCTTAAATTCAACGTTGGAAATTAATTGTTTTGAACTATGCCAGCAGTATAAGCGGCAGCAAGGCCCGAAAGCCAAAGTAATTATTATCGCCAAGAGTTTGAAACCCGAAGATATGGCTGACGCGAAGCGAGTAGGGGCTGATGCCTTTCTTTTAAAGACTTCTAATATGGAATTTTTTAACCAGACGCTGGCAAGGATTTTTTCGGAATCGGCTTATTGATAATAAAATAACGACGGGCTGGGCGCCCGCGATTTTTTTACGAGGCGCCCAGCCCGTCGTTAACTTACAAAATAAAAATATGAAACAGCCTTCAAACAATTTTCCTCAATTAAATTGGAAACAAGCCATCGCTCCTTATCTACAGGCCCATAAAGCCCGAAGTCTTTGGCAATTATTGAGCACATTGGCGCTCTACGCCGCGGCTTTATTTTTAATGTATAAGAGTTTGTCCGTCTCCTACTGGGTCACCCTTATACTAGCAGTGCCGACCGCCGGATTGTTGGTGCGGATTTTTATTATCTTTCATGACTGCACGCACGGCGCTTTTTTTAAATCAGCCAAAGCTAACGACGGTATTGGTTATTTGACGGGTGTTATTACGTTCACCCCTTACCGTTATTGGCAGCATGAACATGCTATTCATCATGCCAGCGCTGGAGACTTAGACAACCGGGGCATCGGCGATATTTGGACAATGACAGTTAAAGAATATAAAGAATCTTCACGTTTAAAACGTTTGCAATACCGTCTAGTACGCAATCCATTTATTTTATTTGGCGTCGCCCCGACATTCTGGTTTTTGATCAAACATCGCATCGCCCCGCCGCGTTCGACTCCGAAAGAACGCCAAAGTATTACCCTGACCAACCTCGGCCTGCTTGGCATTTTGATCCTAATGTATTTCACCGTTGGACTTAAAGCCTATTTTTTAATTCAACTTCCGATTTTAGTGCTTTCGGCTGGGGCAGGGCTTTGGCTGTTTTACGTCCAGCATCAATTTGAAGGTGTTTATTGGGAACATTCCGAAAAATGGGATTATGTGACCGAAGCTTTGCAGGGCAGTTCCTTTTATAAATTGCCTAAAATCTTACAATGGTTTACCGGCAACATTGGTTTCCATCATGTCCATCATTTAAGTCCCAAAATACCAAACTATTATTTGGAAAAATGTCATCTTAATACTCCTTTTCTGCGCAATATTAAACCCATCACACTGATGATGAGTTTAAAATCACTTTCATTCCGTCTTTGGGATGAAGAAAATCACCGCCTTATCCGATTCGACGAATTAAAATTCGTTTAATTCCTTTCTGTATTCCCAAGAGTTTCGTTCGAAAATTTTCATTAAAAATTTTTAATTCTAAGTTAATCTTAATTTAATCTCAGCTTTGTTACTGTAATGCATCTTCCTGTCATTTTATTGGGGAGCGAACCTTTAAAATAAAACGGCGAGAGCGGCGAGCAGAAACCGAACCGCTTTCAATCGTTTTAACACGTTGGCGCATGGCGTGAACGGCTTGCTCCCGTAATTTGTTTCACTGATTTTTGAAATTTTTCACCTTGGGCGTTTCCATTTAACAATAACGAGGAGGTGTTTTATGAAGAAAGTACAAATGCTGATTATGATGATGGTTTTAGTTTGCGCTCCGGCGGTGATTCATGCCGCATTGGGTGATGCCAAATCCATCGAGGGGACAGTGAAAGATGTCGGTATGGATTCACTTACCGTCACAGCTCAATCACCTGATCAAATGAAAATGAGTGAAGCTCAAATCCAAACGGACACACAGACACAATTTCAAGGGATATCTAAATTAACCGACCTCAAAGAAGGAGATAAGGTTAAAGTTGATTATCGTGATGATGCGAGTAAAAAAATCGCGACCGTCGTCATGAAGGAATCCTCCGATAGTGCCGCCGGCACAATCAGCTCATCTACCAGTGGTGTGGCCACGAATTCAGCTGGAAGCGAAACTTCTCCAGCTCCAACTGGTACTAAATCTTATTAACCGAAAAAAATAAGATGCTCAGCAACACTTTTTTATGGTCTTGGCTTAAATAGTATTTAAGCCAAGACCATAATTTTTAAACCACAATGTTCTTCACTTATAAGGCTTTTGGCAATCAAACCATAAATCATGTATACTTTATCTGGTGATATTGTTCTGAAAGTCACAGATATTTTTTGACGAAAATAGCAAACCCATCGTAAGGTGGGGACCCAGGCTCGCCCAATACTTATTGTGTTTGGCTACGTCTGGCCCGGCGAAGTCAATCGCGAAAGCGATTCGGCGAAGACGGGGCAAAGTCATAGGGTCCTAATTAGGATAGCCAGATTGCCGATCAAAAATTTGAAGTCGAAAAGCAAAACCCTATCCTTAATTGGCTAGGGTTTTTTCATTGATGGGTGAAGGGTGTAAGGAGGAACGCTATGGACAGAAAAAAAATACTGATCGTTGAAGATGAACCGGAAATGTCCAGCCTCTTAAAGACTGAATTAGAAACATCAAACTTTGAAGTCTTTCAGGCCGCCGACGGAACTGACGGTTTGAAACAAGCTATGGACATGCGCCCGGATTTAGTTATTTTAGATGTCATGCTGCCAGGAATGGGCGGATATGAAGTCTGTTGGAGATTAAAAGCCGCGCAAGAATATAAAGACATTCCTATACTAATGTTTACCGCCCGATGCGGTGATATTGATAAAACAATGGGCTTTGAATGCGGAACAAATGAATATTTGACCAAGCCGTTTGATAGCCAAACTTTTCTTAAGAAAGTAAGAAAACTCACTACAACAACACCTTAAGCGAGCAAGTTATGAGATCAATTTTAACCATATTGATTGTTGATGACGAAGAAGATATCCGTCGCGTGCTTGGCGTCAAACTCATAGCGGAAGGTTATGAAGTCATCAAAGCCAAAGATGGTTCAGAAGCCCTTCGAAAGGCAAAAAAATTTGTGCCGGATTTAATCTTGATGGACATTCTTATGTCGGATTTAGATGGAAGCCAAATTGTTAAAATGCTTAGAGTTGATGACCGGACAAAAGAAATTCCGGTCATTTTCTTGACCGGCATGCTTACTCCTGAAGAAACCCAGTCTGAGTCAACGGGTTTAAGAGTCGACAATATTTTTTACCCGACGCTCGCCAAACCTTTTAACGCCGAAACTCTTTTAGGCGCGATTGATGAAGTTTTCTACAAAAATTATCCGAATTAATTAATATTTTGTTAAGAATTTTTTATGGTTTTGTAATTTGCCCTTGACAAGCAAATTTTTTTAATTTAAGCTTTGAACGTAATTAAATTTCGGCGAGGTCGTCGGATAAAAAATAAAGTTGGACATTGAAGCCCAACAGCTCGAACGTAAGAGTTGTTGGGCTTTTTATTTACACGTCGAAGATATGAAGCCGTTGTTACATTGAAGTATTAACGGTCTAGACATTGGACAAAGAGGCCCAATAATTTCTCAAGGATCACGGATCCTTGGAAATAGTTGGGCCTCTTTTGTTTTAGCGTTTGTGAATAAGAATTGGCTGCCATGGGTTCTGATAAAAGGACAACCAAGGAGAAACGTTTTGATCAGATCTCAGTTCTATTCGAATTTTACACGTCCATTCCGAATTATTGCGTTGATGGTTTTGGTTTCATTTGTCGGTGTCACGCTTTTTCCGCCTTCAGAAGCTAACGCCCAATTGCTTCAGGGGCTTCCTGTGCCTGGTAAGATGGTCGCTTTAAGCCCATCGTATCAGCCGCTTCAATTAAAAGGAATTCAGGTTTTTCCTGACAATCCGTTGCGTTTTGATTTTTTAATTGATATCGGCGATTCACGTTTAAGCGGCGCCCCGCTTAAAAATGAATCTACCCGGCTCATTAAATATTTCCTCGCCGCCTTAACGGTTCCTGAAAAAGATCTTTGGGTCAATCTCTCTCCTTATGAGAAAGACCGCATTGCGCCCAATGAATTCGGCGTAACCGAAATGGGCAAGGATCTTCTGGAACAAGATTATCTTTTAAAACAGATTACCGCTTCGCTCATTTATCCCGAAAAAGATTTGGGCAAAAAATTTTGGGATCGTGTTTATGCTAAGGCTTATGAAGTTTATGGAACAACCAAGATCCCGGTCAATACATTCAGCAAAGTCTGGATCGTTCCGTATAAAGCCCAAGTTTATGTCCGCGGCAACAGCGCCTTTGTTACTCAAAGTGAGCTCAACGTAATGTTGGAGGCGGATTACCTTGCCTTACAAAAGAATCTCGATAATCCGGGCGCTGCTCAAGCGAAGGATAAAAAAAATTCCAGTCAGGATAATTCCGTTTATGCCAATGTGCTGCGCGAAATTATTGTTCCGGAACTTAAAAAGGAAGTCAATGAAGGCAAGAATTTTGAGATGGTCCGCCAGGTTTATAACGCGGTTATTTTAGCGACGTGGTTTAAACGCAATCTGCGCGAAAGTTTTTTGGGAAAATCCTATGTCCGTCAAAATAAAATCGTGGGCGTTGATGTGGAAGACCGCGCGGTTAAGGAAAGAATTTTTGAACAGTATTTAGCTGCCTTTCAAAAAGGTGTTTATAACTACATCCGCAATGATTACGATCCGTTCAGCCGCCAAACGATTGCACGTAAATATGTTTCTGGCGGGATTCAATTTTCTGGCGTGGGGTTATCAACGACTGGTTTTACGCAAGCGGCCTATGAACAAGTTTATAATCCGGATGCGGCCCGCAGTATGGGGCTTTCTAATAATGTGCTATTGGCTTCGGCTGATCTTCGTTTAAATCAAGGAGGCAAGCAAGTAGGCTTTCCAGATTCGCGGACAATCAGCGACGGAGATTATTTTGGCTGGGCCAAGAAAGCCGGCGCTGCTCAAAAACCTTCTGAACAAAGTGGTCCTTTAAGCGTGATGAAAGGAGAACATTCGGGGCCAGTTCCTATGTCGATGGGGAAAAAAGGCGGAGGGTTCGAAAAATTATTTACTGCGTTATCTCTCTCAGTTGCCTTATCGACTTCCGCATTATTCTTCTCTCCATCTCCAAGCCATGCGGATGATATCCCGCAAAATTCATCACCTGAAGAAACGTTGGCTGAAGCGCTCGGAGAAATAACGACGGCCCTTAAAAATCCTAACGCCGACATCACCCTGACAATTGATGGAAAAGAAATTCATATTAAAAAACCTGCTGACGAATTTCAACCCGTTGCTCCAGCCACCGTAAAACAAGACCAATCAGAGGATCCTAGCGCTGTATTCGCTGATAAAATTTCTGAAAACTATTGGTTTCCCGTGGGCGTCGGGCTTTTGGGATGGATCGGATCGCTTGCTTTGATGAAAGGAAAATTTAAAAATCGTTCTTCCATCAAAAAATTAAATGCAATGGCGTCGGGAACGCCTCCCCCAGGGACGGCAAAAAAAGAAGAGATCTTATCGAATAATTTTTATTTAAACGGTATTAAGTTTGTAGGTAAATCTACAGCCTCAAGAAAAACTGGCGGTCAAAAATCAGACATTGAAGAAGTGAGAAAAAAGAATGAAATCCGTTATCACGCTCGCTTGCGTCCATTCCCGGTTTTTGAATCGTTGGGTTCACTCATCGGTGCCGGCGTTGCTATTTATAGTTTTGGTTTGCTCGGCGTTGTTTATTCCTTGGCGCTTCCCTTGATAACGCGGCTTTTCTACGCCGCGCAATTAATTATCGGTCACGAAAATGTCGGGCACTCAGGAACAGCTTTATTGTTAAATCCTTTTAGCTTGGCGACTTGGAAACAGGCATTTTCGTGGAGTAATTTATCAGCGCATTTAAATTGGAATACTTTATTTTCAATGTTGGTTCCTTTTAAATCTCCAACGGAGAAAACAGCTTCGGTCGGATTTTTGCAAAAAGGCTGGAAAGATACAGTAACGCGCGCGGGAGGATTCGGCGTTAGTTTGGCGTTGGGAATTTTGGGAGCATGGCAAGGATTTGTTTACGGTTTAGCGCATACTTGGCTTTTGCCGCTTTTGGGACCGTTTGCCGTCAGCGCTTTGTCGGTTATTAGAAGTTCGTTTGAAACGGATATTTTGTCAATGATTCAAAAAACTTCAACCTCCGGCGAGTATAAATGCGGGGATAAAGGTATCGTCTGGGTTTCTCGCGACGGTGATGCATTTCCGGATTGGGTCAGAGAAGGTCAACGGTCGTTAGATTTCTGGCTTCTGCGGCGGGGAGGACAGGAAAGTGGCTTGGCAACGCAAACGAATGGTAATGGCGAACCAACGGTTGCCAAACGTGTCAAAAATAAACGCGGGCCCGGTTCGGATTTGAGTAAGAGTCTTGAGAGAAAACTCGCGAAACTTTTAACAGAACTCAAAAAAGGGAATCTCACTAAAGAAAATGAAGTCGCAGTCCGTAGTCTCGTTGGTCATGTGCGTTTTGCGACCGGCGGAAAAGTGATTGAACCCGCCGCACACCCGCATTTAAGTCCTTTAGAGAAAAAACAAATCTGGGCGCGCGGCGCTGACGGGCGTTTGAAAAAAAGCGAAGAACTTGTCGTGGTTTTTGTCATGATTAAACACAACGGTGATAACGATGAGTACCGGATTTTGGATACAACTTTGAACACCGGCCAAATTCGTGATTTTTTTGGTCTGGTTCTAAGCGGAAAGAAGTTGTCCGAACTTCCTCCTCCCAAAATGGTTCAAGACGGCCATGGAATTCGTCCGCAAACGATCGCCGAAATTATTTATAAAGATGAAGAAATGGCGCCCGGCGATTCGCCGCCGATCGCGTTTCAAATTCATTTCCTTCTCAATCAGGGTAACTGGGACAGTTCTGTCCGATATGCGTATACGATGGTAAAGAATGACAACATCGAAGAGGCCATGGAAACCATTATTTCTCCTGAAGAACAAGGAACCGTTGGTCAAATCTTCGATGAGGTTTTTGCCCAACGTTACAACAATATGCCGGCTGATTTGAAAGATATTTGGGTTCCTCCTGAAGAAGTGGCGCGAAATCCCCATGATCCGAAAATCATAAGACTAAAAGAATTCCGCGAAGCGGTTTGGAGCCGTGTCGAATCCGAAATGACCCTGAATACCCCCGCCGGAAAAATATTAAAGAGCTGGGGAAAAGACGAAGAAAGGCTCCAGCGGTTTTGTAATGTCACCATCGACCGATTTTTTACCGCCGATCAAGAGCAGGCTTTTCATGAGTTTGCGGACAATGCGATCGGCGGATCATATGGTCTGGCGGGGCAAAGTTCTTTTAATCCTAACGGCATCACACTTTTTGCACGTGACCAGGGGTTGTCTTTCGGTTGGAAGAATCTAGGAACACCAGAGGCGTTTTTTACTTATTCGTCGGATCATATTGCGTTACAGGGAGCCAAGTGGGGACAGAGAGGAAATGTCGAAGCGTATTTTCTACTTAAGCCAAGTGGCAAGGGAGAGATTGTTGATTTGGCTTTGAATCCCGACGGAACTTTACATTTTTCAGGTTATTCGTTGGAAAAAGATCAGCCCATCACAGAAGAAGAATTTGCCCACCGAGCTGTTCCTTTAAATTCGGCAAACCGTTACTATTCAGAATTGCCTCAATATCCCGACGAGAATGAAATCACGGAACAGGACATCAAATGGACAACAAGCGCTATTCAAAAAGTTAACGATACCTTTAACGTCCCGAACTCTTTTAATTCTGAGACAGCTGAAGAATGGACTGAGCAGACACTTTCCCTGGCGGTTGAAAAATATCTCAAAGAGCATAGCGAACCCTACATGGCCATGCGGCCGAAATTATTAGACTTGGTTTGGGAACTGGGACAAAATTGTTATTCTGGGACCGCGTGTTCGGAGGCGGAGAAAGAATCGAATGTCGCCGAGCTTTTGCGGAAAATCCGCGACAATTCCGTTGTGCTTCCTTATATGCAGGAACGCGTTGACCGTGTAGTGAGTACATTGGCCGACGCCATTGCCCATGATTTAATGAAAGGAACGGTCCGACAGGATCAACTTTTTACATTGAAACGCGGCATGGATCGGCAGCTGGAGACCATGATCCGCGCTGATATGAAAAAAATAGTTGATACCATGCAAAAGAATTTTGAAACGTTTTTAAAAGAAATCAAAAAGGATACAGAAATCACGCCGGCCTCTGAAGTTCCGCGGAATGTTGTTTCCGTCGGATTTATTAGATCGATTTTCAATAAGATGGTTGAACTTTTTTCGAGTCCTAAGAAAGCTAAAGAATCGCCACCGGCAGAGGTTTATGATCTTTATTTAGTAGGCTACGAAAATTCGGGATGGCTGAATGAAAACCTTAAAAGTTTAATTCAGGCCGTTATGCCACAGATGAAGATTTGGGCTGGTTCGTCGAACAAAGTTATGGCCAATCCCAAAACGCTGGGCATAGGACGGCGCACGAAGGTTATGATTACTACTAAATCCGGGGCGACCTTTCCCAGCTTGGGAATAGTCGATGCCCTGCGAAAACTGACTAATGAAGGTGTTTTTGTAACGACCTCACGGGTTGACTCGCTGGCCAGCGCGGCGATCGGACAGGAATTTTATCCAGATTCGCCATTTCTCCGGCGGACGTTTGTGACGGGAAATTATTATCCGGCGGAATCGGCGACTATTTCAGAATCTATATTGCTCGCAACTCAAATTAATATGGTTTTGCATTGGGCGAAGCGGATGCGTCAAATTTTTCCGGATGAAAATCCCTGGGGATTCCGATTATCTATGGATGACATCAATCAACTTGAACAGTGGCGCGATCAAATGGTCAAAGACAGCGAACGTATAAATGGTTTTGATGTCGATGGAAAATCTGTGCCTCATGAAAAAAATAAGACGAATGAAGCGCTCGCTAAAAGGGGTAAATATATGGGCTGGCAGATGACCGAAACGCCGGTTGTGAGTTTATTAATGCGCGCTTATGTGTGGTTCGCCTTTGTTTTTCATGGTCCGCTTCAGTTGGCGTTGGGTTTTCTCGGCGCAGATCTTAACACTATGCCAACTTGGACGGAAGTTTTAGTTCATTCAATTGATGCTTTTATATCTTGGGGCATGACGTTTTTTATAACGACAGGAATTTATCGTTCCTTCACCAAACGTCCACGCTGGGCGAGAATGGGGCGCCCTACGATGGTTATCGGCGATTTGCCGGTTTTACATCAGACGAGTGAACAATTCGTGACTAAATCAACGTCGTATGCTTTAGGTAATATGACTCCAGAAGTTCATGGCGCGAACGCCGAGGATCATTTTGCGGCACGTCTGGCGCATCGGGTGACACGCGGTGTGTTTGCTTTTTTTGGTTTGCCTCTTAATAAAGATGCAAAAACGCGTGTCATGGTGACCGCGCGGCAGACCAAGGGAATTCGAAACGGCATTTGGGGAAAGTGGATGCAAGGGGGCGCCGAAATCACGACGATCGGCTTAGAACCGTTTCAAGATCCGGATATTACCGATCATCATATTACAATTGGAGATCAGGACGCGGTTGCCTCAGTTAAAAAAAGCAGTCCCCTTGCTCAGGATTTTTATCATTATTCTTTTGAGGTGTTTCAGCGGATGCTGGCTTATAAAATTCTTTTTCATGAAATGGCCAGGGGCGCCATGACATTAGAATTTCCCGAGAAAAAGTTCGTCTTTGATTTTCTGGGAATACACCTTGAATTAACTATAAAACGGAAAGTATTTTGTCGTCTGGGAAATATTGCTTTTACTTTTCCCAGTATTTCGGTTCATACAACCCGATCGCCGCAAAAAAATACCGAGGTTATTTATGAAGAACCCGTCAAACTTAACCTCTTTGATACATCCGACAAATCTCCGCAAGGCGGGAGCAGTGGCAATGGTGGGGCTGGCGGTGCGCAGGAAGAACATCCTGTCGATATTAGTGTGGAACATCAAGAGGGAGTACGTGTTGATGGTCACAATAGAATCACCCAGCACGAATCACCGACGGAAGTGATCGTCCATAAAGATTCGGCAATGCTGGCAGAAGAACCGTCGGTTTTAGAGAAATCAACGGCAAACTCAAATTCCACTGAATACGGCGGCATTGATATGGACGGCAACAAGATTGATTTGCGTCAGAACGGCAAACCGGTCATTTGGGTTGACCGCAAGCAGCTAGAGACGATTCCATTTCAGGGTGTGACGCCGGAAATTTTTCAAATGGTTCCGGTGCCGGTCAACCAATTGTATCTTTTGTTAGGCAACGAGGCGCCGCAACATGAAAAAACATTGGCTGACAAACCTTTGGCGTTTTTGCGCAGGCAGGATCGCCTTTATGCCTCCCGACGGCGTTGGGATGATAATTGCGTACGGCCAAGTTTGATGGCGCGTGAATTCAATAAAGAACAACAATCTGATAATGATATTGAAGCAATCGCTCGCGTTTGATTGCTCCTAATGAAAGGAGAATGCAACCATGATGAAACTTAAAAGAATTAATCCCGTCTCATTAGCTAAGATGCTCAGTATCATGCATGCCTGCATTGGTTTGTTGATGGCCGTTATTCTCACCGGGTCAGCTTTTGTTCAGGCAGCAACAGATACAGACAGCAACTCGACCTTTTCTCTAGGGTGGAGCCTTTTGGCGCTTTTACTTTTGCCGCCTTTAAACGCCGGGCTGGGCTTTTTGACCGGGCTTTTTATTTCCTGGTTTTATAACCTCACTGTGCGTTACGGTGGCGGAATTCAAGTCGAAATGGAAGAAGCGGTTTAAAGTTGTTGTTACCTTAATCCCTTCCTAACTTTTCCCCGACGAGCTTTTTTGCAAAAATAACAGTGACTACAATCAAGTAGCCCATAAAAAGCTATTCTCCTTAAAATTAATTCATAGTATACTATTGCCCACTACTGTCCATCCCAGGGCAGTTCCATTCTACGTATTGATTTTATTCGCTCATGCCGTGTGTCAGTGCTTCTTTTGAAGTCAGATTTGTTTTTCAATTTAAAGAAGTTAACAACCTGAAAGAGAGAAGAGAAACGGCTATGTCCTATCAAATCCTTATCGTTGATGATGACCAAGAATTCCGTGAAGAACTCGCTGAAGCCTTAAGCCATTACAAAATTATTCAGGCTTCCCATGGCGAAGAAGCTTTAAGGCTCATCAAAAAGCCTCACACAATCGATTTAGTCATCTTAGATGTATTTCTTTCCTCTACAAACGGTATTACCATTTTAAATGAAATCAAGAAGATTGCTCCTCAGATCGGCACCATTATTTTAACGGGGCAAAGTTCCAAGGAAGTTGCGATTGAGGCCCTGCGCGGCCGCGCCGATGATTATATTGAAAAACCATTTGAGATGAATCGGCTCGAAGAATCTATTCAGAAAGTTTTGAACACCGAAGAAGTCAAAGCTATCACGGGAAATGGCCAAGTCGGAAAAATTGAGAAGGCCAAGCGTTTCGTGGAGAGAAATTATGACAAAAAAGTTAATTTAACCGATGTGGCCTCGGAACTTTGTTTAAGCCCAAAATATTTGAGCCGGATTTTTAAAGAATCGACGGGTTTAAGTTTTAGTGACTATAAATTAAGAATTAAAACTCAAAAAGCAGCCGAATGTTTAAAGCAGACAAATTATACGGTCTGTGAGATCGCCGATAAATTCGGCTATAAGAATTTAGAATCATTTATCCGGCTTTTTAAGAAAAACATGGGCCTTACGCCAACCGTTTACCGCCAGTTGCAAAAAGTAAAAAATCAAAAAACATGAAAAATCCCCCATCAACTTCCACAATCTCTCCAAAACTTTCTTTTCTAAAATTCCCGTCCTCCATTCCTTTAATTATGTTTATGACATTTATTTATTTCGTGGCAGCCCGGTTAAGTTTGCTTCTGGCTTTTGAAAATACCAATGCCTCACCCGTGTGGCCTCCTTCGGGTATTGCCTTGGCGATGATTTGGATTTTTGGTTATAGGATTTGGCCTGGGATTTTTTTGGGCGCCTTTTTAGCTAATATGACGGCCTTTTGGGCGCATCATTTCGCTAGTCCCCTTGAGATCATCGTCGTCTCGTCCCTTATCGGTATTGGTAATACGATGGAAGCTGTTTTGGGCCGATTTTTGTTAAAAAGATTTATCAGAGATGACAATCCTCTTTATAAAGTTGAAGATGTTTTAAAGTTTTTTCTTGCAGCGGTTGTGATCTGTTTTGTAAACGCTTTTATTGGGCCCACGGTACTCTGTTTGTCCGGCCGTGTTCCTTGGCAAAATTATCAAACAGTCTGGTTTACGTGGTGGTTGGGTGATCTTGCAGGTATTCTGACGGTCAGCCCGCTTTTTTTTGTTTTTCAACGTTTTTACAGAAGCGAATGGAAAATACATTATTTGGCCGAAGCCTTTTTTGTTTTTGCTGTTATGGTGACTGTTAATGTCGGGATTTTTGGCGGAAATTTTTTTAATAATAAATTTAGTTTTCTTTGTGCGTATTTACTTTTGCCGGTTGTGGTGTGGTCAGCGTATCGTTTTGGTTTGCCGGGAGCCGCTGTTGCTGTTCTTATGACATTGGGAATCGCGATTGCCGGCACGATTAATGGATTAGGGCCGTTTGCTAATGAGAATCTTAATATTGCGCTTTTATGTTTGTTGGCTTTTATTGGAACGATTTCGATGGCAGGTTTAATTTTGGCGGCTGCTCTTAAAGAACGTCAACGCATTGAAGAAAAATTACGGCAAAACGAGCGGCGCTTTCGCAGTTTAGTTGAAAATAGTTCCGACATGGTCGCTTTGATCGACCCAGAATCAACCATTATCTATGCCAGCAGCTCGACGACAAGAATCTTAGGCTATGAAATCAATGAATACATAGGACGTAAGGCCCTTGATTTTGTTCATCCTGAAGATCGAGCAAACATCGCTCAAACAATCGGCCGAATAGCTAGCCAACCGCAGATCGTTCTTTATGCCGCCTGCCGGTATCTTCATAAAGACGGATCGTGGCGCTGGCTAGAGGGAACGGGTACAAATTTACTTCATGATCCAGCCATTCAGGCAATTGTAGCTAATTATCGGGACATTACCGAAAAAAAGAAAGCAGAAGAAGATCAATTATATTTCGCCGCTATCGTTGAAAATTCTGAAGACGCTATCTATGGTAAATCTTTAGACGGAGTTATAACGAGCTGGAACAAAGGCGCAGAAAAAATTTATGGTTATACGTATAGTGAAATTATCGGCAAGTCCGTTGACCTTCTAGTGCCGGCGAATTTGAGAAGTGAATCAAACGAAATTTTATCTCAACTGAAGCGGGATAAACCCATTCGTCCTCTTGAAACGATGCGCCGCCGAAAAGATGGGCAGTTGATTCATGTCTCCATGCGGATTTCAGCAATCAAAGATCACGATGGCAAATTGATTGGCGCTTCAACGATCGCCCGGGACATTACCGAACGCAAGCAAGTCGAACTCGCGCTTAAAGAAAGTGAATCACGTTTCCGCAATATGGCGGATACGGCGCCGGTGATGATTTGGATGGCCGGGCCGGATGCGGTCGGTAATTTTTTTAATAAAGCCTGGCTGGATTTTACCGGACAAACAATGGAACATGAAATAAGTAAAGGCTGGATTCAATCTGTCCATCCCGATGATAAAGGAAGATGCTTTGATATTTATGTCAATGCTTTGAAAAACCGCGAAAAATTTACGCTGGATTACCGTTTGCGCCGGCGGGACGGTCAATATCGGTGGGTCTTAAATATCGGTGTTCCTCGGTTTACTGGAACAAACCAGTTTGACGGCTATATCGGTTCTTGTATTGATATTACCGAACGTAAAATGGCTGAGGAAATATTACGGCGCGATGCGAAAGTCCTAAGCGAATTAGTTGAAAAGCGTTCTAGCGAATTAATGAAAACTCAGGCGGAACTGAAACACGCCAGCCGTCTTGCTGACATCGGGACTTTGGCGGCCACGGTCGCCCACGAATTAAGAAATCCTTTGGGTGTTATTCAAATGGCGGCGTTTAACCTTAAAAGAAAGCATCAAGATCTGGCGGAAAACAAGCACTTGGCCAATATCGAAAAGAAAATATGGGAAGGCAATCAGATCATTAATAACCTTTTAAGTTATTCACGGATTCAGATTCCCCGCTATGAATCGGTCGCTATTTCCAAAATATTAGATGAATGTCTGCAGGCGACTCAGAACCGTTTTCATGAAGACCATATTATTTTTGAGAGTAAATATGATAGTGAGCATCTCCCGGCCGCGATGGAAGCCGATCCACTACAAATTAAGGAAGTATTAAATAATGTTTTAATGAACGCTTGTCAGGCCTTCCCAAGCCGCGAAGGAATTGTTGAGCTTATAGCTGAATCACAGGACGAGGAATTTGTGAAGATCGTGGTTAAAGACAATGGTATAGGTATCGATAAGGAAGATTTGCAAAAAATTTTTACACCTTTTTTTACCAAAAAGTCCAAAGGCACGGGGCTTGGGTTGACTATTTGCAATGAATTGGTTAGTTTGCATAACGGTAAGATGGAAATTACAAGTGAAAAAGGGAGAGGAACTTCTATCGTAATTATACTCCCTGTTAAACGAGAAAATTCCTATGAAAAAAAAGATTCTTATAATTGATGATGATGAAGAGTTGTGCGAGGAGCTGGCCGAAGTACTGCAAGATCAGGGATTCCATGTTGATGTGGCTAACAACGTTGCCTGCGCCCGTGAACTTTTGGTCGACAGCGGTTATGAAGTTATTATCCTTGATTTAAAGTTGCCTGAAGTGAGCGGCGTTGAAATTTTAAAAGAGATTAAAAAATTAAGACCCAGCCAAAAAGTATTAATTTTATCGGGAAAACCTTTAAGCGCCAATATGAGCGATGCCGATGAACCGAATTTTCAAGAAGACGTTGTTTTATTGACAATGGCCGATGTTGTTTTAAATAAACCGGTACAGGGAGAAGAATTGTTATCAAAAATTATTCAACTTGCCAGCCGGCCGCGTTCCTTGCGTACCTCAAAAAAGTAGAAAAAAGTCAGTAAAAAGCGGAACGGGTCTATTGCCGCAGAAGGGTTTTTGTTTTATAGTGCAATTCTTCTTTGAACATCCAAACTAAGGAGGATCGGCCATGGTTATTCAAACGCTTTTCAAAGAATCTAAAAGAAAAAGGACAATAGTGAATCGATATAACAAAAATTTTTTCCCGTTGACCCCTTATCCATTTCGATTAAAAATATATTTACCTCCCAAAACCGTCACGGAACCGCAGGACTGTACAGTCTCCATGACCAACCATAGATAAAGTCTTTTTAAAAACTGATAAATATTTTAAATAATTTTAAATGGTGAGGAAAATTCTATGAAAAATACTGACAAAACTAAAATTATGATTGTTGATGATGATAAGGAATTTCTTGAAGAAGTTGAAGAATTGCTGACCTTAAGCGATTATGAAGTCACCGTCATTTCCGACAGTATGAAGGCTTTGGACATGATTCCGAAGCTAAAACCGGCGGTCGTTCTTTTAGATCTTAAGATGGCGCCGAAAAGCGGTTTTCAATTGGCCGATGAATTAAAAAATTCATTGGGCTTAAAAGAAACCATTATTATCGCTATGACTGGGTTTTTTACTGAGAAAGAACACGCTGTTTTAATGAAAATGTGCGGCATTCAGACCTGTATTCTTAAACCAATTAAACCTTTGGATTTAATTGCCCGCATTGAATTTGAAATGGCTGGTAACCACGAGACGGTTGAAGTGGCGGCAGAAAATTAGAGACCATCTGTGCGCGTTTACCAGCGTACGGTTTAAACGTTTATAAAAAGTTAATAAAAAAGGGAACCAATAAATTAATTGGTTCCCTTTTTATGTTATACTCAATTCACAAGTGATTAATTAGATAGGAGAGTCCATGGGAAATTTTAAATGGGTACTTTTTAGCGTTTTGCTGATAATTCTGTTTATATCAGTGAAGAGCACTAAGGCTGCCGATGATTTAACAACGCTCGCCAGCCCGGAAGCTAAAAAAGTTCTTAATCAATATATGAGTACTTATACAGGCAGTACTTTGCCCTCCGGTAAGGACAGTGAGGGTTTAAACATGGCCAACATGATGGGCTGGATTATTTTTGGCAGCGTTGGTTTTGTCGCTTTTATTTATGGCAAAAAGAATGCCAGTTGGAAACCGCTTGTCATTGGAATTATTTTGATGGTCTATCCGTACTTCACGCCAGGAACACTTCTTCTTTATGGCGTCGGCATAGTGTTATGTCTTGCCTTATATTTCCCTCGAGAATGAAATAAATTTTCTAATCCAATCATGATTTATGCCAACCAAGAACCCTGCGTTTTTTTCAATTTTAAATTCCTTTTATAAAGGCTTCTTTATTAAAAAGCCAGTAGGCAATAACTCCTTTACCTTCGAACAGCGGAAGAATAAGCAAATTTTTGTCGCCAATATTATTGAAGGTGACCTCAGTCAATTAGCGGTTGGATCTGAAATTGCTTTTAGCGAAATTGTCGAAGGTCAACAGCTGAATGTCTGCGGTTTGAAGAATTTTGTTTATTTTGAGAAAAATGGGAAGAATTTTTTTATTTTTGATAACCACAACCATGCATTCTTTTTCTGGGCCGCGGCTCTGTATGCAAGGGAGTTAAAATACGGATTGCCGCTGGTTCATGTGGATCAGCATAAAGACTGGCGAGAGCCCGATGAGTATTTGCCTTGGAAGAATTTGTCTGAAATAGATTTAACCCAGGCGTTTGATTACACTAATCAAATCTTAAATGTCGGTAATTTTATCAAGCCCGCAATGATTTTGAAATTTTTTAGTAAGATTGAAATGATCGACAATCGTGCGGCTTTTGACCGGCGATTTTCTGAAGAGGTTGTTTTAGATTTAGATATAGATGTTTTTGCCCCGACGCTGAATTATATTCCCTACGACCTTAAAATGACTGCTATAACTCATTATATTAAACAGGCCAAAATTATTTCTATTGCCACTAGTCCGTTTTTTATGGAACAAAGGGAAGCAGTTCGTATTGTAAAAGACCTGGTAAACAGAATTTAAGGCATCAGTTCTTTTGGGTTGTCAGCTTTACATCCTAAGGAACTTTTGCTATAGTGTTGCACCGCATTAGAAATTGATCTCCTTCCTAGAGGAGATTTTTTATTTTAGGTGAGATGACATGCCAACGCGTAAGAAATTTTATCGTTACTTACCCAATCAAATCAGCTTTATTTCCAAAGAAGCCGCGCAGATCCAAACGATTTACTTTCCTTTGTGCTCGCCTGATTCAACAGGACTCAAATCCGCAATCACACCTTTTTTAAGCGGCGACATTAAGACGGACAAAAATCATTATTTAACTAAACCTACCTCACGGGAAGACCTTAGGCGACCTGTGAGGAATTTTTTTGTTTCTATTAAGGGCAAAGGATTTTTTTCGCTCGCTCAAGTCTGCACAGAAAACAATGCCTCCGTTGAAATGGGCCCGTTATGGCACAAAGTGACGCGCCGATTTCCTGAGATTGGATTAGAATTAGAAGCACTGAACTTTATCCCCGCCTCCGGTGAAACAGTTGAATTAATGCGGGTGACCGTTAAAAATATTTCGGCCAAACCGGTTCAATTTACACCGACAGGTGTTATTCCTATTTTTGGCCGGCCGCTTTCTAATAAACATGATCACGAACATGTTGCAGCGCTTTTTCACCGGATTAAACAATTACCTCAAGGCATTTGCGTCGCGCCGGTTATGTTGTTTGATGAAAAATCGCATTCGAACCAGCATAAGATTTATTATGTTTTTGGCATAAATGGCCGGGGCAAAAATCCGCAGGGGACTTTTCCGACGGTAGATGCCTTTTTCAGCGACAGCGGGAATGATCTGTGCCCAGAGGCATTGGTCAAAAATCTTAAGCCAAAACTTCTAAGTGATGAAGAGCGGCAAGGCAAAGAAGCCGTGGGCGCGTTGCGTTTTAAAGATGAAGTCCTTAAAAAAGGTGAAATGCAGACTTATTGGATGGCGATCGGCATTTCCGACGACGAAAATAAGGCCCAAAAGGTTTTTGAACAGTTTAACTCCCAAGAAAAGTTTGACCGGGCGCTTGAGTATAATAAAAAATTTTGGTTTGAAAAATCTCACGCGATTAAATTTAAAACCGGTGATGCGCAATTTAATCCGTGGCTGCAATGGATAACGCTTCAGCCGGTTTTGCGGCGGATTTTTGGCTGCTCATTTCTGCCGGATCATGATTATGGCAAGGGCGGAAGAGGATGGCGGGACATTTGGCAGGATTTATTGTCGCTCATTTTAATCGAACCGAAAACGATTCGCCCGACGCTGATTAATAATTTTGCCGGTGTACGTATTGATGGAACGAACGCCACCATCATCGGTTCAATGCTGGGTGAATTTATCGCTGACCGCAATGCGATAACCCGCGTGTGGATGGACCACGGCGTCTGGCCGTTTTTAACAACGTTGCTTTATATGAATCAAACCGGCGATTATGAAATTCTTTTTGAAAAAGTGCCTTACTTTCGCGATCCGCAATTATCGCGGACGTTTGAAAAAGACCGTGAGTGGACTCCGCAATACGGCCGCCAACTTAAAGACAATAAAGGCCACATTTATAAAGGAACAATTTTAGAGCACCTGCTCATCCAACATCTGGTTCAATTCTTTAACGTCGGAGAACATAATATTATCCGTTTGGAAAGCGCAGATTGGAATGATGGATTGGATACGGCCTTTAAGCGCGGCGAAAGTGTGGCGTTTATGTCCTTGTATGGCGGTAATCTTTTAACCATCGCTGACTTGCTTGAATTCTTGGCCAAGAATAAAGGCTTTAACACAATTGAAGTGGCCAAAGAAATTTTAATCTTGCTTGATACACTTGGTTCAAAGCCGTGTAACTATGATTCTATAGATGAAAAGAAGAATTTATTATTCCAAAAATATTTTAAAGCAGTCCAGCCCGAAGTCAGCGGCGCGAAAACTGCGGTTGCTGTTGATCAACTGGTTTTAGATTTACGCAAGAAAGGCCAATGGATCTTTGAACATATCCGTCGGCATGAAAGAGTGACTGTTAAAGAAAGTCAAGAGACGTTTAGCTGGTTTAACGGTTATTACGATAATCAAGGCCGCCGAGTTGAAGGCAAGAAAGACAATGGAGTT
Organism: uncultured Planctomycetales bacterium; assembly: GCA_964612665.1. Taxonomy (GTDB): domain Bacteria; phylum Omnitrophota; class Gorgyraeia; order Zapsychrales; family JAHFFX01; genus CAZTCI01. Next base: position 25,139 of record CAZTCI010000006.1, read on the forward strand.
TGGATGACATTGACTGGGCAAGTTTTTCCAATCATGAGCGGGCTGGCGGGACGTGAGGAAATTAAGGAAGTCGTTAAGAGCGTTCGAAAATTTCTCCAAGACAAAAAGCTCGGCGGCTACAGACTTAATACGGATTTTGGAGTCCGTCATTACCTTGATCTCGGCCGCGCCTTTGGCTTTGCTTACGGACATAAAGAAAATGGCGCTTTTTTTAGCCACATGACGGTCATGTATGCGTACGGATTATATAAGCGAGGATTTGCCCGCGAAGGTTTTGAAGTATTGCGCTCCATTTACAATATGTGCGGCGACACGGCCAAAAGTAAAATTTATCCTGGAATACCTGAATATTTCGACGCGACGGGCCGCGGCATGTATCACTATTTAACTGGATCGGCGAGTTGGCTGGTGTTAACTTATTTAACCCAAGTTTTTGGCGTGCGCGGTGACAATGGCGATTTACTTTTAGCGCCAAAGTTAGTCAAAGAAGAATTTGGCCAAGACAATACCGTTGAAATCTCTTGTCAATTCGCCTCGAAGCAGCTAACGGTTATCTATGAAAATAAACAAAAGCTAGATTATGGGAATTATCGAATCCAGCAAGTTTTTCTAAATGATTCACCTCTTAATATTCGTCCAACACCCCAGGGACTTAAAATAGACTGGGAGATTATTGAAAAGACCACTGGTTCCCTAGTTATTAAAGCGATTTTAGGTTAAATCTATAAAATAAGTAAAAGGGCTTTGCTATGGTAACAGGCAAAGCCCTTTTTTTATTGAAATAGCCACTTCGAAAAAAAAAAGATAAATTATTTTTTTTCAGCAGGCAGTCATTATAATAAAACTGTTTTGAGATAGCCGTATGCGCCTAATACTGAAGGCTATTCTATCGTTTATAAAATGCACTTACTTATGGTTAACTTTAAACGAAACATTCTCTTATTTTTTGTCCTGCTTTTATGTTTTGCTGTAACACCTTTTCTTTTCTCCGCGTTTGGCGACGATCAAAATGAAGTTGCCGCCACTGATACCAAGAATGCCCCTGCCAATGATGATCTCAAATCACTTCAAGAAAAAGTCACCAGCTTTGAGTCTGCTCTTGGAGAGAAAAAGAAATTAATCCAGGACATGACGATTGAAAAAGAGGGCCTAAAGAAGGCCGCCGAAGAAGCCTATCGTCAACAAAAAGCATCTCAGGATGAACTTGAGCTGTTTGTAACAGACGATAAGGAGAAAAAAGGTCTCTTGGCGGAAAAAATAAATATGGCCAAGGCGCCTTTGGAAGTTAAGATTAAAAATCTCGAGGAGCAAAACCAGATTTTTACAAGCAACATAAAAGATAAAGATCAACAGCTAAGTAATCTTAACAAGACCGTTGATTCTCAATCCAAACAACTGACCGCGGTTATTGATGAAAACAGGTCTTTGGAAAAAGAATCGAAAACGCTCAAAGAACAATTGCGCACCGCACAGATTGTCCACGCGAGATGAGGTCAATCATACTCAAGCGGTTGCTGATGAAAAAATTAAATCACTGACAGAAGAATTAAAAACTAAGAATGATCTAATCGCCGGTTATAAAAGGGACAGTAATGTGACAACCATGAATGAACTGCGAGAAAAAATTAAAAATTTAGAAGATAAATCAAGTAAGCAACAAAGTGCTTTTCAAGATAAGGATCGCCAAGCGGATAACCTCGATAAAAATCTTAAAATGGAATCCAAACAATTAGCCGAACTGTCCGAAGCCAAGCAGTCTTTAGAGAAGGAAATACAAACGTTAAAAGAGAAAGGCCAGCAAACACAAGCTACTTTACAAGGACTTCAGAAAGAAGCCAAAATAAATGAAGGTCTTAAAGAAAAAATCGCCAAGCTCGAGGATCAAGTCGCCCAGTGGCAGATCACATCCAGAAATAATGAATCCCAACTCAAAGATATGACAGTTAAGAATGAGACATTAGAAAAACAGATAAAGGATTTAACCAAAGAGAAATCCGGTCTCGAAGAAAGTCTAAATAAAAAAGAGAAGACCATTGAAGGGTTAAATCAGAAACAGCAAGCCCTTAATGAAGACCATGACCAGCTTCAGAAACAAATGAATGATCTTAAAGTTACTTTAGAAAAAAAGAATGCCTTGTTAAAAGATGCGTTGGAGCGCTAGCGAAGCGGCCGAATTCATCGACGGAGAATAAAAGATAGCTGTTTCCCAAACAAATTGTTAAAATAATTTATAAAAATTTACCCCAGACATGAATCAAGCTGGGGTTTTTTGTTCATCTTTTGATGAGGATTTATGTCAGCATTACCGTCCTTATTTATCGAACGCCTGCGGGATATTCTTTCTCAAGAAAAATTTGAGAGTTGTCTTGATACTTTCAACCGGCCGCTGCCTTTGATTGTCCGCATAAATACTCTCAAAATTTCAAAAGCCCAGGCGGAAGATTTATTAAGACAACAAAACATTTTTTTTAAAGAAATCTCCTGGTATCAGACGGCGTTGTTCCTTGATATGGCCACCCAACGCTGGCAGACAACGGAGTTCAACTGCAATGGATATTTTTATAATCAGGCGTTGTCAAGTTTGCTGCCAGTCATTGTGTTGGACCCAAAACCGGGCGAGAAAATTTTAGATATGTGCGCAGCGCCAGGAAGCAAAACAACCCAAATGGCGGCGCATATGGATAATGACGGCGAGATTGTGGCTTTAGAGGTGATTCGGGAACGGTTTTATAAATTGAAATCGGTATTAGCGCTTATGGGGGCCGAAATCGTCTGGTGTCAACTGATCGATGCCAGACGATTTCGGCCCGGCGGTTCGGCGGCGGTTCGCCAATCGTATAATACGCCGCTGTTGTTTGATCGCGTTTTACTCGACGTTCCTTGCAGCGCCGAAGGGCGGTTTAAAATTCACGAACCGAAGTCGCATGCGTACTGGAGCCTTCGAAAAATTAAAGAAATGGTCCGCAAACAGCGCGGTCTTTTAATGACCGCCAGCCGTTTAGTCAAACCAGGCGGCCATATGGTTTATTCCACATGTACGTTTGCGCCGGAAGAAAATGAAGGGATCATTGATTGGTTTTTTAAGAAAACAGGCAGCCAGTTTGAGCTTTTACCTGTGGAATTACCTCAGATTCCAAGCTGTCCGGCAATTACACAATGGCAAGGTAAAGATTTTCATCCCGACGTCAAAAATTGTTTTCGTGTTTTACCTAACGAATTAATGGAAGGATTTTTTATAGCCAAGTTGGTTAGATTGAATTAAGGTGTCAGGTCTTAGGTTTTAGGTGCTTAGGGACACGTTTTCTGAAACCTAAACCCGACACCTAAAACCTAAATATATGAATACAATTACACTATTTCTAATGTTAGTCAGTCTAGTAATCCTAGATCTGCGGTTTTCCCGTCGGATAAACCGGGGTTTTTATGACCGCATTTGGGGGTCGTGGGCTTGGTTATGGGTTATTGGATTAATCTTGGCCATTAGTTTCATTGATATTCAGTCCGAAGAAGCATGGCGTTGGAACTCCTATTATGTAAGTTCCATTGTGATTTTGATTCTTACCCTTTTATTGTATCTATTAAGGCGTAGGCGTTTTAAAAAGCTAGTTTTGACCGAAGGGGGTGAAGCCGTAACAAACTTTTCTGAAGGACTGGCCCCGCGGCTTCGTCTTATTTGGGATTCAACCGGTGTTCTTTTGACTTGGATTTGGTGTGTTATCATTTTTACAATTGGGTTGCATAAACTATTACCGTACTTGCGGGTTTTTAATTCTGATCTAGGTGAAATTATTTTAAGTGTGGCATTTGCTTCGTTTCTGATGCTGGGTTTAATTTGGCGTGCAACCCGAAATTATCCGGAAGGTTTTTTAAATATTCTTGGACTGATCGTTAAGGGAAAATCTTTTTTGAAATTAGTTATGGTGCCGGCTTTTTTAGGTGCGGGGTTGGCGTTTTTTTCAGCGTGGATTATTTTGACACGTAAATCAACGCCGATGACACCGCTTAATGAAGTTCTAAGCGAAACGCATTCGGCGGGTTTATTAGTTGGGTTTATTTTTATGGCCATTGTGATGGCGCCTTTTTTTGAGGAAATTATTTTTCGGGGATATTTTTTCTACGTGTTGCGGCGATTTAAAGGAGATGTTTTTGCCGTCGTGATCGTAGCATTGATTTTTTCTTCAATGCACGTCGGACAATATTGGGGTGATTGGTTAGCGATTGGCGTGGTTACTCTGTTAGGTTTTGTCCTCACGTTTATCCGGCTATGGAGCGAATCAACGGTAGCCAGTATTGTTATTCATTATTTATATAATACGGGTGTGACCATCATTCCAATTGTCTTTCTTGTCTTTTCCAATCCTGCTTACTTCCAATATCAAAGCCAATACGAACAGCTGACATTTTCCAAAAAAGAAGAACTCCTTTCGCAAAGCATCCATAAGATGCCGCAATTCTCTGAAGCCTATAATGATTTAGCCTGGCTATACGCAGAGGAAGGGCGTAGCCTTGAAAAAGGTTTAGATTTAATTAACAAGGGATTGCAATTAGATCCGGAGCGCGACGATTTTTGGGACACAAAAGCTGAACTTCTACATAAACTAGGCCGAAACGAAGAGGCCCGCGGCATTCTCAAACGTCTTGTGAAAGAAAATCCAGACGACAAAGAATTTAAGAAGCATTTAGAGGAAATAAAAAAATTTTGAAACAGCCAGCGTTATAACTCTTTTAACAGGAAAAGACCGAATTTTTTAGAAAGCTGGTATAATACCCGCGACCATTTTTATATATTTGAGCCCTCGGGAGTTTTTCTCATCGAAGGATGAGGCTCGATGTGAAAACTCCCCGATGATTCATATATTTAGTTTTTATTTGAGAAGAAGAAAATAATGCTGTTGAAGCGTTTGCTTGTAATATTGATTGTCTGTGGAGTTATGATTTCCTCGTCGTCAGCGTTTGCTCAGGAGAATGTATCTAATCCCCCAGACAAAGACATGGTAACCGTCAAGGTCGCCTTAAAATACCTGGATCCGGGCCAAGCGGCCAATAGGTTAACTTCTTATAAAAGTGATGAGGGAGAGATTCTCATCGATGAACAAGCGAATACCCTTATCTTGGTTGATACTCCTGAGTCCGTGGATAAATTAGAAAAGAAACTACGGACACTTGATGTCCCTCAAGAAGACAACGTTGGTTATCAAACGATCAAAGAAATCGCATTCAAAATTCCAGAAGCCATTACTACAAACGCTGGAAAATTTAGTTTTAGCAATTCTTATCGTTTGAATGTCAGCGCTGAGAATTCCGCTTCTATGCAAAAGGTTTGGGATATCATCGAAGACCGTATTCCTAAGATCACCATCGAGGCGAAGATGGTGGAAGTGACGTTAAACCCCGAATTTAAAGATGGTGTTGATTGGAAAGCGATTGTCAGTAATACTCACCGCCTTGAAAATGGTCCAACTGACGGATCAACGGCGGACAATAAAGAAACAAAATTAGTTATTGGCGCCATTTCACCTGATGATTATAAGGTTCTTTGGGAAGCCTTGGGCACAATCGGAAAGACAAAAGTCTTGGATGAGAAAACGAGAATCATTCTTAATAATCAACCAGTTGGATTATGGTTTGGCACCGCCGGTTCTCTTAAGCCCAATGCGGGGGAATCTTTAGCCCTTATCGATAATCAAGACATACCTTTGGGTGATCTCAAAATTAAATTGTTATTACAGCCCTCCATTGATGAGACGCGGGGGATCAGGTTCAGTATCAATCCTCAGATTAATCCCGACGAGATCATTAGCGATAAAGATCCTAGCTCCGAAAATTTTCTCAGCACTCAAGCTCTTACAATCCGAGATGGCATGACTATTATTATCGGCGGCATTATTAAAGAAGAAGAAACCAAAAATGTTCAGAAGCTGCCTTTTTTTAGCGAACTCCCTTTTGTTGGCGCGCAATTTGTAAAAGAAAACAAAACAACCCGCCGTATTGAGCGGGCCATTTTCCTGACCGCCCATCTTGATGGCGAGTATGCGGTAAATTCATTGGCTAGTAAGAATGTAGAAGCGGCGGTTCCTTAAGAATTTTTATGCGCTTATTGCAAAAACAAAATAAAATTTCTTGGAATAGAAAGAAATTTCTAATTTGTATTGTGCTTGTGATGATGTCGGGCTGCGCCCGCGTGCAACCTGTTACGGAACAAGAAGAGGATTTACAAGTCTTATGTGACCGCAATACGGTTGAGTGGCAGCTGGACAGTGTTTCTCAAGTGGTAACGCTGCGGAAAGGTTCAAATCATGCCAAGGCGCTGGTAGGCAGTGACGTCGTCGTGATTGGTGACCAAAAGATTACGCTGAGTGCGCCGTTACGACGCGTTAAAGGCGTGATTGTGGTTCCTATGGATTTCAAACGTAAAGTCATCGATGCGCTTATGACGAGAAATGAATATGTTGGCGCGGTCAAGAAATTCAAGGAAATCATCGTTGATCCCGGGCACGGCGGTAAAGACCCCGGTGCCAGATCTAAATTTGGGACGGAAGAAAAAACAATCGTTTTAGATATCGGCAAACGGCTTAAGCGGGATTTGGAAGACAAAGGTTTTAGAGTGATCATGACGCGTTCGACGGACGATTTTATTTCTTTGGAGCGACGTACCGAAATCGCCAGTCAATCGAAGGCGGATCTTTTCGTCAGCATTCATGCGAATTCGAGTAAGTCCAAAGGGGCTAAAGGCGTTGAGATTTATTACCTGCGCGAACTTGATGCCGTCGAGAAAAAGGAAGAACAGATGCGGCAGAACCAAAAAATTTTGTTTAAACAATATGCGATGAATCAAGATTCCCCAGCTTTAGGAAATATCGTTGCCGATATGATGTATTCTTATAAAAGGGAAGAATCCGAAAGATTAGCCATCTATTTAAATAGAAGGATCGCCTCATCGACGAGCCGGGAAAGCCGCGGCAGTAAAGCCGCCGGCTTTTTTGTTTTAAGGAACACGATGATCCCGGCAGTTTTAGTTGAAGTTGGGTTTTTGACGAATCCCAGTGAAGAACGTTCACTTAAAACCATTGAATACCGGCAAAAGATCGCTGACAGTTTGGCCCAAAGCATCGAGGAATACACCAATGACCAACAGCCGTAATCACCCGATCGGCGTTTTTGATTCGGGTTTGGGCGGATTAACCGTCGTCAAAGAAATTGTGCGTCAGCTTCCATTTGAAGATGTCGTGTATTTTGGCGATACGGCACGCGTGCCTTACGGGACCAAATCTAAAGAATCGATTGTACGTTTTTCGAAAGAAAACGTTGCAATCTTATTAAAGCATAAAGTAAAAATTGTGGTTGTTGCCTGCAACACATCATCAAGTTTAGCGCTCACCGAATTAAGACAGTCGTTTCCTGATCTTCCAATTGTTGGCGTCATTAAACCTGGCGCCCGCAAGGCCGTTGAAACCACGCGCAATGAGCGGGTCGGTATTATCGCGACTTCAGCGACGATCAAAAGCGGTGAATATACCCGCGAGATTAAAGTTCTGAATCCCGAGATCAAAGTCGCAGCGCAGGCGTGTCCTTTGTTTGTTCCCTTGGTTGAAGAAGGCTGGACCGATAAAAAAGTAACCGTTAAAGTCGCTGAAGAATATTTAGAACAAATTAAAAAAACAAATATTGATACATTAATTTTAGGTTGCACACATTATCCGCTTTTGAAACAGATTTTGCGTCAAGTGATGGGCCGCGGTGTTATGCTGGTTGACTCCGCCCAGGAAGTTGCCCTAGAGGTCAAGAAATTGTTAGAATACACCCAGCAAAATTCGGTTAAGAATAAAAAGTCCCGTCAGACTTTTCTGGTCAGCGATGAACCGAAACATTTTAGTAAACTCGCCCGTCGGTTTTTAGGGTTTTCGATTAAAGACGTTATGAGGTGTGATCATGTTTGAAGTCAAGGTCAGAGGCGATTTCGCGGCCGCTCATATCCTTCGCGGTTATGAAGGCAACTGTAAAAATCTGCACGGTCATACCTGGAAAGTTGAAGTGACAATTCCAAGCCCGACATTAGATTCAATTGGGATGGTCATGGATTTTAAAGTCGTTAAAAAGAAATTAAAAGAACTGCTCGACCGCCTCGACCATATTTATCTAAATGGTCTACCCGCCTTCCAAGAAATCAATCCCACGACGGAAAATCTGGCCAAATACATTTTTGAAGAGTTTTCAAAAGAATGCCAGCCTTTGGTTATTAAACAAGTGCAGGTTTGGGAATCGGATTTGTGCAGCGTAGTTTATTATTTATAATGAGTGTTAAAGATTATAAAGGGTTCATCGAAACAATAGAAATTCTCACCGATAAAAAAGCCATTGCCCGCATTAAAAAAGCCAAGAAAGAAATTAAAGAAGGTAAGACTATCTCTCTAGAGGCATTCAAAAGAAAATTGAGCACTTATAAATAATATTAGCAGCAGCTTATTTAAAGTATAGGAAAGAAATTTATCGGCAATGAAAAAAGCTATTGTGCTGCTTTCGGGTGGGTTAGACTCAACGACAACTTTATTTTATGCCGTTAATAACGGATTTAAATGCGCGTGCATAATCTTTGATTACGGACAAAGACACCGCAAAGAAATCAGCTACGCACAAAAGATTGCCCGACGGGCAGGTTGCGATTATACTTTAGTGAAAATTTCTATGCCCTGGAAAGGCTCAGCGCTGCTTGACCGCCGGATTCATTTGCCTAAGAATCGGGCGCTTAATACAACAGAGATTCCAGTGACATATGTCCCGGCACGTAATATTGTATTCTTAAGTTTTGCCGCGTCGTACGCGGAAGCGATCGGCGCACGGACCATTTTTATCGGCGCGAATGCGATTGATTATTCTGGATATCCGGATTGCCGGCCAGAATTTCTAAAAGCGTATGAAGTTGTTTTAAAAAAAGGATTAAAAAGCGGTGTCGAAGGAAAACCCATTAGGATTCAAGCGCCGCTTATTCGTAAAACAAAGGCGCAGATTATCACATTAGGTTTGAAATTGAAAGTTCCTTACGCATTGACTTGGTCATGTTACGGCGGTGGAAAGAAACCCTGCGGCTCGTGTGATAGCTGTCGGCTGCGGCAAAAGGGATTTGAGACTCTCGACGTAAAAGATCCGTTATTAGCCATACACAGTAGGTTTTCATTTTAACTTTATGAAAGCTAAAATCTCCGAAATATTTCAATCAATCCAAGGCGAAGGCCAATACGCCGGCGTGCGGCAGGTGTTTGTGCGGTTTTTTGGATGCCACATGCATTGCGTGTGGTGCGATACGCCGGATTCGATTGGCGATGGAAAGAAAGAGTACCGCGAATATTCGTTAGAGAAATTAGCTCAAGAAGTCCGCGGGCTCGCCGCCGGGTGCCATTCGGTCAGTTTAACCGGCGGTGAGCCGCTTTTGCAGGCGGATTTTGTCAGAGAATTTATTCCTTATATTAGAGAAACTAGATTGGGCGTCTATCTGGAGACAAGCGGCGTGCTTTATCAGGAATTGGCCAAAGTGATCGATAGTGTTGATATTATTGCGATGGATATCAAACTTCCCAGCTCAACGCAGTGCCGGGCGTTTTGGAAGGAGCACGAAGAATTCTTAAGAATTGCCCGATGGAAGAATCTCTTTATCAAGGCGGTTGTTTCCGGAGAAACATCATTGGACGATTTGAGACGGGCGATTCATTTGGTTAAAACAGCTGATCCGGATCTCATTTTTTATCTTCAGCCGAATCACTTCCAAGTTCAAAATGGCGCTCTAACAAATTGTTTGAAATTTCAGGCGGAATTTCAAAAAGATTTAAAAGGCTTAAGGATTCTGCCGCAAGTGCATAAATTTATCAACCTGCGTTAATTCCCGAGGAAAAAAATGGTTCAAAAGAAAAAAAGTTATGAAGGTTTGCAAAGTCATATCCGCAGTTTAAAAACTCCAAAGATCGATACCTGGCGCAACCAATATCCGGACCGGGAATATTCAATTCATTTGAGCACATCGGAATTTACATGCATTTGTCCCAAAACCGGTTTGCCGGATTTTGCGGCGATCAACATCACGTACAGCCCGCAAAAACTCTGTTTGGAACTTAAATCATTCAAATACTATCTACTTTCTTACCGCAGCGTCGGAATCTTCCACGAACATTTCGTGAATAAAATTTTGGATGATATTGTTAAAGCCGCCAATCCGCGCTGGGCGAAAGTCGAAGCAGTCGTCAATTCGCGTGGCGGCATTCAAACAACCGTAATGGCGGAATATAAAAAAGAAAATTACTGGCCTTTTCTCTCCCAAAGATAAGGTTGTTCTATCATTGTCAGATAGAAAAGGCCTAGTACTAGACTTTTGCAATGCAAAAGTCAGTAGAAAGGATTTCCTATGATCAGACTCGACGGCCGGACGCCGGATAAACTTAGAAAGATCAAAGTGACACAAAATTATACCAAATACGCCGAAGGATCTTGTTTGATTGAATTCGGTGGTACAAAAGTGATTTGCACGGCGAGTGTTGAAGAAAATGTTCCGCCGTTTTTGCGTAATTCCGGAACCGGCTGGGTCACCGCGGAATACGGCATGCTGCCGCGTTCCTGCGATACGCGCATCGCGCGTGAAAAGACCTCCGGCCGCACTTATGAAATTCAACGTTTAATCGGCCGGGCGCTGCGCGGTGTTATTGATACAACTAAACTCGGCGAGCGCACAATCAAGATTGACTGCGATGTTATTCAAGGCGACGGCGGCACGCGCACAGCGTCTATTACCGGTGGTTTTATCGCACTGGGCGACGCCATTCTTAAATTAAAAAAACAAGGGATGATCACTGACATACCGTTGACCGATTACGTCGCCGCCATCAGCGTCGGAATTTATCAAGGAACACTGCTTTTAGATTTGAATTATCAGGAAGACTCCAAGGCAGACATGGACATGAATGTGGTGATGGTTGGCCGTGGTGAATTTGTTGAAATTCAAGGAACCGCTGAGCACAACCCATTTTCTAAAAAGCAAGTCGACGCGCTCTTGAAGCTGGCGGAAAAAGGGATTAAGAAATTATTTCAGATTCAGAAGAATGCTTTGCCGGAGTTGAAGATATAATTTGAATGAAATGGAGGATAGAAGGGAGAAGTACGTCTAATTTTCTCTTATCAATCCTCCGTTTTACTTTATAGATAAACAAGAAAGGACCAACATGACAGAACTGCTGGTTGCGACCCGCAACAAAAAGAAATTGGAAGAAATAAAATATCTGCTCCGCGACTTGGATTTAAGAATTACTTCTCTCGCCGATTATCCTGACCTTCCTGAAATAGAAGAAGACGGCAAAACCTTCGCCCAAAACGCGATTAAAAAAGCAGCGACGATTGCGTTGGCTACAAGAAAATTAACCATGGGTGAAGATTCAGGATTGGAAGTTAAAGCGCTTAAAAACCAGCCCGGCGTTTATTCGGCGCGTTTCTCTGGACAAGGCGCAACCGATAAAAAAAATAATTCCAAGCTTTTGAAAATGCTAAACGGCGTTCCTTTAAAGAAACGCACCGCGCGGTACCGCTGTTTTGTGGCCTTGGCCGACGGGCATGAATTGATTAGTGTGGTTAATGGGAGCTGCAGTGGTTTGATCGATGTTAAGCGCCGTGGGGAAAACGGATTCGGTTATGATCCGCTTTTTTTAATTCCGAAATATAAGAAAACATTTGGTGAACTACCCGCTGAAGTGAAAGCTAAAATGAGCCACCGTTACCGGGCTTTGAAAAAGTTCCGCGACGTTATTTTAAAATATCTTTCGCGCCCTCGCTGACGCCTTGAAGGAAAAGTTCTAAACCTTTTTCAATGGTTTTCTTCGGCGAGATAACTTTGGTAAACTGCGGATTCTTGACGGTGCCGGAAAGTTTGAAATCAAAAATGGATCCCATGATACCGGCAACACGCGTCATCATAGTTTTATAAGCGAGCTCACTGCCTTCGACCTTCGCTTGATCATTAAATTGCGCGTTAAACGTAAAATCAAGGTTCCCTTCGAATCCCACCGCGCCGTGTCCTGAAATATTCATAGGATCACTTTTAATCATTAAATTATCTGTCCACGCTTGTCCTGCACGGAAAATCAAATCTGCGCTGATTTCATTAATGAGAATATTTTCAAAATCCGACGTGAAAATAAATTTTCCTAACCCTTGCAGAAGATTTAATTCCCAAAGTTTGCCGTCATTCATGAGAACCGTTCCCGTGCCTTCCATTTTCATCCACTGCGTTAACGGTCCATCCAAATGCGCCGAAGCTGAGAGAAAACCGGAAACATCCTTATCCTTCCAGATCGTGTCGCTTTTAACTTTGGCTAAATTGGTTTTGCTTAAATCCGCATCCACATGATAGGGGAATGTTTGTTTGCTTAAATCCATTGTCCCGTCGAGTTTTAATTGCCCTTCGTAAACACCCGCCGTCAAATGACATTGTTTAATCTTCTGATCCGCGAGCTCGAGATTTAAATTGATATCGTTGAGATGATATCCGTATAAAGCAAGTTCAGGGATCGTGGCGGTTGATTTCGTTTCTAAATGACGAAAATCCGTCGGTGAACCTTTTAAACGGCCCTGCCAATTTACGATACCATTGATTTTTAAAGCGTCGAGCTGTTCTTTTAACGCGGGATCGATGACCGCTAAATCTTTTAAGTTAAACGCCAATTTCCCGCTGACATCCATCTGCGGTGAAGTGTTGTCTTTAATTGTCACATCACCGGCCAAATCGAATGTTGATTGGGAATACGTTCCTTTAAGCGAATCAATTTTAAGCACCGGCGTTTGAAAAGAACCTTGCGCCGTCAGATTCGCTTTACGGCTTTCACTGACGATCGTAGTGTTGATCTGCGGAGCGTTTAAATTCTTAAGCTGGCCGTTTAAAACAAAATCATCTTTTTGGAAAACACCTTTCAAATCTTTCCAGCTGATCGCTTGGGGTGTATAACGGATTTCTCCGGCAATATTCGTAATCGCCACCGGCAACGCTTCCCCTTGCAGGCTGGCGTTGCTTAACTGAGCCACAGCCTGAACATCTGCTTTGTCAAAGGCCGCCGGGCTTCCTTTAAACTGCACATTTAATTTCACGTCACCCGACGGTGTTATTCTTATTTTAGAAAGCATATCTTTGGGAATTAATTTAAGCGCTTGTTCCAATTTAAAAGAATCCGTCGACGCCTGAATGTCTAAAACCGGTGATTGAAAATTATTGACCGCTCCCGCCACCTTTAATGGAATGTCCTGGGTCGTTAAGCTCACATCCTCCAAGCCCAAACTATCCGTTTTAAAATTGATTTTACCTTTTATGTCTTTAATTTCCTGCACGACGGGTAAACTGCTGATAAGCGCAACATTGGGGAAAAGCGTTCCTTCATAAGAAAGAGCCGGCGAGCTGGCGGGATTATATGTTAAATCTAAACTGGCTTGAGGATTGCCGACGACAGTTTTATCGGCCATGGCTAAGTTAGCTTCATCGATCCTTAAATCACTTTTGACGTGGATGATTTTGTCGTTAATGTCTAATGCGGTATTTGATGCGGTTATGTTCCCTTGCAGATGCTCACTGGCACTGGGTTTGATGTCCGCTTTTTTAATTTGAATGGCGCTGGTTAGATGGATAGCTTTGCCTTTGATCGTAAGCTCAGTATTGTTGGCGTCGATATCACCGGTGAGCGATTGGATTCCATTCAACGCAGCTTGTGTGCCATCTAAACTTAAATTTCCTTTAATGCCTATGGTATTGTCAGCGAACTCCAGAATAAAAGGGGAAGCGGTAAACTGAGTTTGGATCTTTTGCGTTTTATCCAGCGTGACCAGAAAGTCAGCAATTTTTAGATTAGCAGAACCGCCCATTTTTCCGTCGATAAATTTAAAAGCGCCATCGGTCAAAGTCATTTGACTGCTAGTTAGCGTTCTTTGTTCGGGCAAAGAAATTGCAGCGTTCGTTAACATCAAAGCGCCTTGAGCTTGAAGTGTATGGTTGTCAGTCAAACTGCCGTTGATATTATCGGCTTTTAGGTTTCCTTGGATTTTTGTTGTGGGATTAAGAGTGATATCAGCATTCTGCAAAGTGAACGACGCCGCAACATCGGTTTCTTTTTGAGGGACAATAACAACGGCGAGGTTGGGGAGTTTAAGTTGGCCGCGGAATTCTTGATCTGCCCCAACTTTAAGGTCAGCGTCTTTAATTTCACAATCACCTTGAATACTAAATTTCTCGCCGGTGCGGTTAAATGTCAGATGGGCCTCTTTTAAAAAACCGCTCGCCAAATGAAATTGATCGTTCTTCAAATACAAAGAAAGATATTCGCTTAAAGTTATATTACTCAATTCAAGATTCGCGTTAATCAATTGCAAACTCAAATCACTGTCGCCTTCTAAACTGATTTGCGAGTCGTTTTTGGGAAGAACACCGTCCAGATTGAATTTAATTCCTTTTTGCAGAGATAAATTAATTTTGACATCGAGATTTTCAAGCGTCTCAGCGTAAGCGGGCTGGGTTGTTTTATCTAATAAATTAACTTCGCCGTCATTGATTGTGATTCCGCCCAGAAGAAAATTGGAAGGGGCGCCTGGTGTTTTTGAAGGAGGAGTGCTCGAAGGCGTTTGTTTTTGGAGCAAGTCACTAAAATTCCATTCATTCGCTGAAATACGGGTCAAATAAAGACTGGGGTGGTTTAATGTTACCGACGGAATTATTATTTTCTTCTCAAAGATAAGCGGATGATAAACAATTGTTAGAGAAAGTTCATTGATATGGATAAAAGGTTTATCAGGAGCGTCTTTTTGGGCGACATTGACATTAGTTAAGACAATACCTTTAAGAGGGGAGAAGGTAATGGCATCAAAGCTCACTTCCCGTTTAAAAAATTCTTGGGCTTTTTGAGCCACGATACCTTTGAGCTGAACCGGCAAGAAAAATTTATTAAGGTAAATAATGCCAATCGTCACCAACATGACGATCGCAAGCAGGATAAAGAAAATCTTTTTTCGCATAGGAAGCTATTATAACTAAACCATTGCCAAACTTCAAATTGCCATAAAAGAATCTTAATGCTATACTGTGCGCCTGCTTGATCAGCACGGTAATTTGCACCGGCATTAGCTGTAAAATTTTTTTACGGGGAGTAGCGCAGCTGGCTAGCGCGTCTGCTTTGGGAGCAGAAGGTCCCGGGTTCAAATCCCGGCTCCCCGACCACGTAAAAACTTGACTTCGTTAAGTTCACGTGGTTTTTAGTATTGAAACTTGAAGGTCAAGTTTTTACGGAAGGAACGTGGGCCCGAAGGGACTTTACGTCCCCGTCGAAATTTCGTCAAGTTCGCACGGTCGTTTAATAACGATAGTTGCGTAAAATTTAAACTACTGATCAGCATGAAATCTAAATTTCGATTCCTTATTTACTTAATCTTCCCCGCCATTTCTTTTTTTTCCCAAGCCCACTCCTTCGCCGACGACCCCACCCCCAAATGGAAACTATATCAAAATAAACGACTAGGCTTCGCCCTCAAATATCCGCAGGACTGGCAGGCGATGGAGAACCGCGCGCAGATTTATAAAAAACCAACCGTTGATATATTAACGAATGTTTGTTTTGCTCCGATAATCCGCGATAAACTAACGTGTAAAGCTGAATTATATGTGACCTCCCGCGTCAGCGATCTTGCCGACTGGCGGGGCGGTAACTTTTTAGGATATGATAAAGCTGATTTGCATCTCGACCAGCCCAGCCCCGTTCTTCAAGACCAAACTAAAACCACCCGCATCGACGTGACAGCCAATGACCAATACTTAAGTCATATTTTTTTTGAAGCTGATCATGTCGGCTATTTATTTGTCATGCGGGATTATGATAAGGATGATTACGATTACCAGACATTCCTCAATCTCGTTTCATCTTTTGTTTTGTTCGACATGAATGTTGCCGACCCCGATGGTATTCAAACTCAGCCTTTTAGTGATTTTTTAAATCTAACGCAAGATCAACTGCGTAATTTGCATATCAAATTAACTTACCTTGGACCGCAAGATAAACCGATTTCAACCCGAATCGTGAGCGCGGATAATGCTGTTGATGTTAAAGAATTCATGCAGTACCGGCGCTACGGCCTTTCTTATCAGAACGATGATCTGGCGATTCAAATGTTGTCCGCAACCCCAGCTCAATTGCATGGTATTTTAGAAGAATTAAATTCCATTAAAGACTTGATGACCGATAAAGTGGCGCGCGTTCCGTTTTTGTCGGTTGCTTTTCTAAGCCGCGATCCCGAGGGCGTCGAGGATGATAAATTTTTTGAAGCCATTTTAAGCCAAGCTCAAGCCGAGCAGTTTTATTCTGCTTTAGCAAAAATTTTCGAAGCCAAGCAGGCGCAGGAGATGAAAAGTTTTTTTAGAACCTGGGGGTGTTCGCTCGACATTTTACCGACAAGCGTACCGGAGGATGTGACGAATAAAGTCGAAATCGTTCAAAGCGGTGTCCGGCTCAATAAGACGACGGGTTTGTTTGAACAGACGTTAACACTTAAAAATAAATCCGACGCCGCGCTCATCGCGCCGATCGCGCTCGTTTTAGATTTTGAAGGCCACACGCGCCTCACGCAAAGTAACGATGTCACCTGCCAAGTGAAACCCGCTGGGAAAGAAATTCTAGAAATTCCGCTCCCGTCGGGCGAACAAGGAAGCTTTTTCCCGCAGGAAGAATTAGAAATCACGCTTCAATTCCTTACACAAGACGGCGAACCGATCCGTTATAAAACTAAAGTGCTATCCGGTCCTGGCGAAAGGTAATCAACTTTGCAAGACATCTTTCTCTGTGCCACATTTATTGTTTTTTTGGTGTTAATCGGATTTAAAGAGGGATGGTTTAAGCCGTTGAAAATTTTAGCCATTTATTTTGGAGTTGCATTTTTCTTGTCTCTTGTTTGGCGATTTTATCAACGTGATGTTATTGTTTTGGCAGTTTTCGATATCTACTTAATACTTTATTCATTAAATGCTGGCTATATATCCAAATTCTAACGTTGCCGTGTTATTACAATACTGCTTTTTCCAAATTTCATAATAAAAACAAACCATGAAACGCGATCACACAAAACTCATTTGCGAAATCGGCGAACTGAGCGGTCTTTTTGCGGACAGTCCGAGTCTCGAAACTTTTTTGCAAAGTATCGTCGAAATGACTGCCGAGCATATGAATTCACCGGTCTGTTCAATCTATTTGTATTATGAAGATATCAACGAGCTCGTTTTGAAAGCCACGATTGGTCTTAAGCGCGAGTCGGTCGGGCATGTCAAAATGAAATTGGGAGAAGGGTTAACTGGATTGGCATTGCAAGAACTTCGGCCGATTTGCGAACGTAACGCGAGCAAAAATCCGCACTTTAAATATTTCCCGGGAATCGGCGAAGAGAAGTATGAATCCTTTCTGGCAGTTCCCATTATACGCGGCCCGACGCGCATCGGCGTCGTGGTTATTCAGAATTATCAAAAAGATTATTTTACCGACGAAGACAGCAAAGTTTTTCGCGCGATCACTTCTCAACTTGCCACCACAATTGAAACCGCCAAGTTCCTCATGAGCTTAGATGAGAAGTCCCGCAAGCCAAAAACTGTCTCGCCAGCGACTTCACTTAAAATGGTCAAAGGCCGGGTCGGCTCGCCCGGTTTTATTTTTAATGAAGTGTTGGTTGTTAACAAAGATTATGCGTCGCTGGTTGTTTCGATGAGCCGGGCGAGTAAATTTACTTTGGATGATTTTAACCGCGCGGTTGCTTTGACTGAAGAACAGCTGGAAAATCTTCAGCACGACATTGAAAAACGTCTTGCTGATGTCGCTTCACTGATTTTTACCGCCCAGATTTTGATGTTAAAGGATAAAGCTTTTATTGAAACAATGGTGGATTTAATCAAGCGCGGGATTAATCCGCCTTTGGCCATCATGCAGGTCGTGGATGATTACGTACAGAAATTTAAGAAAATGACCGATCCTTATTTGCGTGACAAGATGCAGGACATCCGGGACATTGGTTTAAGGCTGATTAAAAATGTGGCAGGCGTCGGTGAAAATCCGAGTGATCTAGAAGGTCGGATTGTGGTCGCTGAAGAGCTTTTTCCGTCGGAAGCGCTAAAATTGTCTTCACAGAAAGTCGGCGGCGTTATTCTTTTAAGCGGTGGTGTCTCGTCACACTTATCAATCCTGGCGCGTTCATTAGGAATTCCTTTAGTCATCGCTGAAGCTTATGAGCTTTTAAACCTTCCGGCGCGCACGAAAATCCTCATGGATGCCGAGCAAGGAAATATCTACATTAATCCGACGCCCGACATCATTAAAACATTTAAAGACCGCGAAGAGTTGCGTAGCAGTCTAAATAAAATCAAAGATTCTGTAACGCCAACGACACACACCAAAGATGGCACACGGGTTAAGCTTTTGTCTAACATTAATCTTTTAGGCGATATCAAAGCCGCGAATGAATTTAAATCCGAAGGCATTGGTCTTTACCGCACGGAGTTTCCTTTTATCGTGCGCAATGATTTCCCGTCGGAGGAAGAGCAGTATTTTATTTATAAGAAGCTGGTCGATAGTATGCTGGGAAAGGAAATCACTTTCCGTACACTCGACATCGGCGGGGATAAAGTCCTTTCTTATTACACGCATGGCAAAGAGGAGAACCCGTTTTTAGGGATGCGTTCGATCCGCTTTTCGTTAAGGCACAAAGATATTTTCAGCCAGCAGCTGCGCGCGATTCTTCGCGCCGGGCACAAAGCGGATTTGAAAATTATGTTTCCGATGATTTCTTCGCTCGATGAATTTACCGAGGCCAAAGAACTTGTGTTACAGGCCGTCGAGGATTTGACGAACGAGAGGATCCTTTGTCATCATGAACCGCAGATTGGGATGATGGTTGAACTGCCGGCGGTTTTAGAAATTATGGAAGATCTGGCGCAGGTCGCGGATTTCTTTTCCATCGGAACCAATGATTTTATTCAGTACATGCTGGCCGTTGACCGCACAAATGAAAAAGTCGCTGATCTTTATCTGCCGCATCATCCGTCGATTTTACGTGCGTTTCGACGCATTGTGGCCATTGCGAATCAATATAAGAAAGATGTTTCCGTTTGCGGCGATATGGCCCACGATGAAAGATATATTTCCTATTTTCTGGGGATTGGCGTGCGCGCCATTAGTTTGGATCCCCGGCATCATTCCAAAATTCAAAAAGTCATCGCCGGCGTCGAGCTGAAAAAAGCCAAAAAAGAAGTCGAAAATATTCTTTCCAAGAATACAATCAAAGGGATCGCGGCGATTGTGAATCAGGAATAATGTAATTCTTTCCAACTTTGTAACGTTTTATCGGTTAAGGTAACGAAGCCCGTTTCGTTTAAGGGGCTAAGGTTAAGTTATAAACTCCATTTTATATATAAATGTTTAGTCGTTTTTTTCACACATTGCCATTACCTTTACCGAAACTGGCCTCGTCACCTTAACCGTTATCGAAATACTTTATGTCGTTAACGATCAAGCACACTTCATTTTTAAAGCTGGCCAGGCTTTTTATTTTTGTCTTTTTTTTAATATTCCTCGCCTTAAGTTTTACCCAAAAAATTAAACTCATTACCGCGGATTTGGGCCGCCATCTTAAAAACGGCGAACTGTTTTTTAAGCTCGGCGGTCCGATTCATACTAATTTTTATTCCTACACCCAGCCTGATTATCCCGTCGTCAACCATCATTGGCTGACGGGTGTTATTTTCTTCTTAATCCAAAAAGTTGTAGGGTTTGAAGGGCTTTCGGTTTTTTATACGCTTTTATTTCTGGCGACAGTCCTTTTATTCTTTGACATCGCCCGGCGGCTTTCGAATTTTTCATGGGCGATTTTTATTTCAATTCTGGCCGTGCCCCTCATTACGAGCCGTCAGGAAATTCGTCCGGAGGGATTCAGCTGTTTGTTCATGGGTATTTTTTTCTATTTGTTATTTCGGTTCAGGCGCGGTGAAATTAATTCTAAAGCTTTATGGATTCTGCCGCTGTTACAAATTATTTGGGTGAATTGTCATATCTTATTTTTTCTCGGGCCGTTTTTGATCGCCGCGTTTCTTTTTGATGAATGGGCGAACGGCAACGATCATGAAAAGCTTAAAAGATATTTTTTTCTTGGTTTGGTGACCGGCGCGGTTTGTTTAATTAATCCCTACGGCTGGCGCGGGGCGTTAACCCCATTGACTATTTTTCAGGATTACGGTTACCGGCTCGCGGAGAATCAGTCGGTCATTTTTATGCAGCAGCGTTTTCCGACGGAGTTTTTATACGCGCACTTCGAAGGTTTATTTGTGTTATTGATTTTGGGATTCATCGTTATGGCGTTGGCTAAAAATTTTAGAGAAAATTGTTTATGGCTGGTTCTTATGGGATTTTTTTCAGTTTTGGCTTGGAAGTCAATCCGGAGTCTGGCGATGTTTGGATTTTTCTTTATTCCCTTTATGGCTCAGCAAAGTTTTACGTTTGTCGGAAAATATCTTGGGGCAAAAAAGGAGGCCACAGATAAAGTTATTCTTGCTATGTGTTCTTTGATTTTACTTCACGCAACAGTTTCTAAAAACGCTTATTACTCGCTTTATCAAAAACTTCACGTGCCTATTTTGTATCCCGACGTGGCGCAAAAGAATGACTGGCTTATTGAACTTCTCAAGGAACCTCAGCAATTGACCGGAATTATTCCCGGGCTCAATCGTTCCGCCCAATTTTTTAAAGCCAACAAACTCAAAGGCCCCATCTTTAACAATTATGATATCGGCGGCTATTTAATTTATCATCTCTATCCTCAGGAAAAAGTTTTCGTGGATAACCGGCCGGAAGCGTACACGGTCGCATTTTTCAAAGACATGTATGTTCCGATGCAAGAAAACAGCGATGTTTGGGACAAAATGGATGACCGTTATCAGTTTAACGTTATTTATTTTTACCGTCATGATTTGACGCCCTGGGCGCAGAATTTTTTAATTAACCGTGTCCGCGATCCCAAGTGGGCGCCGATTTTTGTCGACGGGTACACAATTATTCTCATTAAGCGCACAGAACAAAACGCTGATATTATTCAAGCCTACGAGTTGCCTCAATCGATATTTGGCGTGGGACATTAGCGTCGTTCGTCGTTCGTTTTTCGTGGAATTCGTCTTTTTTGTTTCAAATTAAAAGAACGAATTCCTCGAAGACAAACAAACGAACGGCGAACTCCATATGAAAGAATATAAAAAACTAACCATAATAATTCCCACCTACAACGAACACAAAACCATCGCAGAACTTGTTCAATATGTCGAACAGGTTCAATACCCGATCGATTATGAAATTATTATTGTTGACGACGCTTCAATTCACCGGCGGGATGACATTAATTTGTATTTGAACAAAGAACATAATCCGCCCAGCCGGCTTAAAGTTTTTAAAAACGAAGTTAATCAAGGCAAAGGATATTCCATCCGTAAAGGGATTCAGCATGCGAGCGGTGATATTATTATCGTTCAAGATGCTGACACGGAATATGACCCGCGAGAGATCCCACGATTATTAGAGCCGATTCTTAAACAACAGACCAGGATTGTTTACGGCAGCCGTTTTTTAAATTCTTTTTGGCCTAAAGACATGCGGCCTTTAAGCTGGATGGCTAACCGGGTTTTGACTTGGCTCACCAATGTTTTGTTTGGATTAAAACTGACGGACATGGAAACCTGCTATAAAGCGTTTGTCACCGATTTGCTCCGAGAACTGCCTTTGACGGCGGACCGTTTTACGTTTGAACCAGAAGTGACCGCCTTATTGGCTCAAAGGAAGGTCGCTATCAAAGAATTACCGATTTCCTATCGCGGCCGCAGCCGCAAAGAAGGTAAAAAAATCCGCGCCAAGGACTTTCTTGCCGCCGTAGGCGTGCTTATTCAAGAGAAATACGGGAAAAGAATTTGACAAACGTTGACTACCCGATATTATATAGTTTATACATAATTTTCCTTCAAGCCCCTCATGAAAAGAGGGGCTTTTTTTGAGGAAACAAGGGCGCTTTTGTTTTGAGCCCTATGTCGCTTTTATGGGATTACGTAAAACACTTAAAACTTTAGTTATCGGCAAGGCCAAAGATCCGCAAGACCGCGGTGTCTTTCACCGTCTTTCCTTAATAGCCTTTTTCGCCTGGGTTGGATTGGGCGCTGACGGTTTATCTTCCTCATGTTACGGGCCGGAAGAAGCATTCCTGGCTTTAAAAGATCACATCTTTTTAGGTTTATTTGTCGCTATCCTAACGGCCATCACCGTTATGGTGATCAGCGCGAGTTATTCTCAAATCATTGAACTGTTTCCGACCGGCGGAGGCGGTTACTTGGTTGCGAGTAAACTTTTAAACCCGACGTTAGGGATGATTTCAGGCTGCGCGCTTTTGATCGATTATGTTTTAACGATCGCCATCTCCATTGCGAGCGGCGCGGACGCGCTGTTTAGTTTTCTTCCCGAAGACCTGCATCGTTTTCATTTGGCGTTTGCGCTTGTCGGTGTTTTTTTGTTGATGGTTTTAAATATGCGCGGCGTCAAAGAATCGGTTGTCCCGCTGACTCCTATCTTTTTAACCTTCGTTTTGACCCACATCTTTGTTATCGGTTACGCACTCCTAACGCATCTGTCTGATATCCCACAAATCACTCATTCCAGTTTGCATGAAATTAAAATGACCCAAATGGAGGTGGGATGGTTTGGTGTCATATTCATTATTTTACGGGCCTATAGTTTGGGCGCTGGAACTTTTACTGGAATTGAAGCCGTCAGTAATGGATTGAACATTTTGCGGGAGCCTCGGGTTGAGACGGGAAAGAGGACCATGCGTTATATGTCGTGGTCGTTGGCAATCACCGTCGCGGGATTGATGGTCGCGTATCTGCTCTTGAATGTTCAGCACGAACCGCACAAGACGCTCAACGCCGTTCTTTTTGAACAACTGACCGCGAGCTGGCATCCTTTTTGGGGAAATATATTTCTTCTTGTAACTTTATTTGCCGAGGCTATGCTGCTTTTTGTTGCGGCTCAAACCGGATTTTTAGGTGGTCCAAGTGTTTTGGCCAACATGGCGCTGGATCGTTGGATGCCGGCTAAGTTTGTTCACTTGAGTGACCGGCTCGTGACTCAAAACGGCGTTATTTTGATGGGTGTGGCGGCTTTGGCCACTGTTGGCGCAACGCACGGTTCGGTTCATTTGCTTGTGGTTTTGTACTCGATTAATGTATTTATCACATTTTGCTTGTCGCAGGCCGGCATGGTGCGCCACTGGTGGGAAGTGCGGCGGGAAGAAAAATTCTGGCAAAAAAGAATTTTGATTAACGGCTTTGGACTTTTTTTGACCACGTTTATTCTGCTGACCGTTATTATTTTGAAATTTCACGACGGCGGCTGGATTACGTTATTAATGACGGGCTTTCTGGTTCTACTGGCGATTGCGATCAAGCGGCATTACCGGTATACGCTTAAAATGCTGCGCCGTTTAAATGCGCTTGTTGAAACGGCCTCGAGTGTGATTCCCGAAAGCAGTGTCCCGTCGGCAAATTTCGATCCCAACGCCAAGACCGCGGTCATTTTAGTCAATGGGTTTAATGGGTTGGGATTGCACACGCTGATGGGCGTTATTCGTTATTTTGGAAAAGAATTTAGGAATTTTGTTTTCATTCAGGTGGGAACGATTGATGCGGGCAATTTTAGAGGAACGGAAGAAGTTGACCGCTTGCGCGCTTCGGTTCAAAAGGATTTGGACCGTTATGTGGCTTTTATGAATAAAAACGGTTATTTTTCGGAAGCATTTTTATCGATCGGCACCGATGTGATCCAGGAAATCGAAGATCTTGCGCAAAAAGTCATCGAACATTATCCGAGCGCGGTATTTTTCGGCGGGCAGCTGGTTTTTCCGGAAGACACGATCATGACCCGCTGGCTGCATAACTACACAGTCTTTTCGATCCAAAGAAGATTCTATCAAAAAGGCCTCTTGTTTATGATCCTGCCGATCCGCGTTTGAAATATGACGAAACTTAGACAAGCACAAGTTTTTTATCAAAATGAATTAGCTGGATTTCTTCGAGAGACGCCAGATGGATATTTTTTTCAATATGACAAAGAATTTTTGAAGAAAAATATTCCAATTTCGATATCTTTACCTCCTCGAGAACAACCCTATCAGTCGAAAGAATTGTTTCCTTTTTTTAAAGGACTTTTGCCAGAAGGATGGTATCTAGATATCGTCAGTGCGACTCAAAAGGTTGACAGCAAAGATTCATTCGGCGTTTTGCTTTCAACGACGAGTGTGGATACAATCGGTGCTGTTACTGTTCGAAAGACAGGATAATTTTAAAATGGATGATAATTTTTTTAAGAAAATGTTTAATACGTCTCAATGCCCCACGATAGATTTCGGGTTACAAGACATGTCTTTAAAAGCACAAAAATTAACGGGAAAATTATCTATTTCAGGAGTGCAGCCGAAATTATCAGTCAAGCTCGATCAAAAAACCAATTCGTTAATTCCAGTTGCTGAAGGCGGAGAATATATTTTAAAACCACAAATCGCCGCCTTTCCGCATATTCCGGAGAATGAGCAATGTTGTATGTATATTGCATCTGAATTTAAGATTGATGTCCCGCTGCATTGTTTGCTTCCTTTGAAGGATGGGAGCTTGGCGTATATTGTCAAAAGATTTGATCGCAAGTCAGGCGTAAAAATACACCAAGAAGATTTCTCTCAAATACTGGAAATTGAAAACAAATATGCAGGTTCGGTTGAGCAAATAGCGCGCAAGTTGAAAGAAATCTCAACAGCGCCGGAAAATGACGTACAATTATTTTTTGAGAGGGTTGTTTTTAATTTCATTGTCGGAAATGGCGATGCGCATTTAAAAAATTATTCTATTTACTATAAGGATAAAGAGAATATTCGACTAACCCCTGCTTATGATATCATTTGTTCAAAATTAGTGATTCCGGATGAGGAAGATTCTGCTTTAACGATTAATGGTAAGAAAAATAAATTAAACAGAAACAATTTTGAAAAGTTCGCGGATTATCTGAACATTCCGATTGAAGTCCGCTATGAGAAATTCACAAAAAAATTGAAATTAATGACGACAATTATTAAGGATTCAAAAATTAAGACTAACAGTCAGAAGAAATTTGTTGATATCATAAAAGAACGTTTGGATCGTTTAGCTTTAACTTGAAGAAAAAAATTTCTTGAAAAAACACTCGTTTGTCCCTGTAGCTCAGATGGATAGAGCAACAGCCTTCTAAGCTGTGGGTCGCCCGTTCGACTCGGGCCAGGGACGCCTAATTTACGAAAAGACAGTCCCGCTTTTTCTAATAGTTAATGCTGTGAGCGGGGATCCCGCCTACCACAATTAATAGAGAAGTCGGGAGCTTCTAAGTTGTGGGTCGTCCGTTCTCCCAACGGTTTCTAAAAAATTTAAGGTAGTCGGGACCCCGCTTCCATAATACTTCATTAGAAACGGCGGGGGGTTCGGGCCAGGCGCGTTTTTTTTCGCAGCAACTGGTTTTCGCAAAGACAAATTCCGTTAACTTTAAAAAGATTTTTTTAAAAAAAACCGCATGCGCATTTTGACTCGCATAGTGATGGGATTGGTTATCGTTGTGCTGATCACCGCAGCCGTGGGGTATTTTTTTATTCAACTCCAGGGCCGCGAATTGGTTGTCCGCAGTTTATCGCAAGTTTTCGACCGGCCTGTCATCGTTGAGGACATCCATTTTTTATTTCCTTTCGGAGTCAGAATTAAAGACCTCACCGTCGAAGACACGCTTAAAGTCAAAGATGTGAAAATCCAAATGGGCTTGCCGGATTTCTGGCATCAGCGTTTAAACTTTTTTTATGTTAATTTGATCGAACCGCAGGCCGTTGTCGAGCGGACAGCAGATTCTAAAATTGTTTGGGGAAAGATTGGCGAAGTTAAAAGCGATGACCAATCTAACCAACCCCAAACTCCGTCGGGCATTTCGACAGATGCCACTAAACAATCAGTGTCAGTCAACAAGAATCTCCAGATGGCGGTCGTTATTAAATTTTTCTCCGTTGAAAAAGGACAAATCCAGTTTCGAGATTTGGCGCATGACCATAATTTTTCAATCGATTTTCAGGACGTTGGCTTAAAAGCGAGGGATGTGTCTTTCCCTGAAACAGCAGACACGACCCATTTTGATTTGACGGCCGTCATGTTTAAAACTGATTTGCCGTTCACCGGAAGCCGCGTTGAAAGCCAAGGGTGGTTTAATTTAGGGAAGAAGGACATGGATGCGGACTTGAAAGTTTTTGAACCGGATGTAAAAAACAGCTTATCGGCGCGGCTACAAGCAAAACATAATGATATGATGGTGGATGGTAAAGTGTATTTTAAGAATGTAAGACTAAATTGGAAAGCAGATGAATCCATTTCCAATAAATCTATTGCCGATTTACTTGTTTCATCTCTTCGGGCAACCGGTTTTGAAATGGCTGCCAACTTCCATTTTAAAACTAAGATGGATGATTTCCAAGTTGACGCTGTATCATTCTCTGGAAATCTTGGGTATCAAGGTACCAAAGAGCGAGGTGATGACAAAAAAACTATCGGCGAACATTTGGAAGAGTTAGGCATAAAAGTTTATCAGCAAACCTTGGAGCAACGGCAGCCGGCTAATACAGGCAATTCAGCCACACCCGTTGAACAAAAATCGGCGCCGTAAAATTTATAGAAGCGTAATACGGGCGAGAAAAAATTGTAGCGTAAAAATAATTTTTGGTTTATGCTTGGGGACGCCGTGAGGAAGTTTGGTGTTTGTTCTGTGATAGCGTGGAGCGAAGCGACACGAAATAAAAAGAATTTGTAGATGGTGGATGCCCTGGCCCGGTGAAACTTCGACGAAGCCAGGACGTCTCACCACTTTTCTGGAACAGAAATAGAGGTATGTGGTGGATGTAGCTCAGTTGGTTAGAGCACAAGATTGTGGATCTTGGGGTCGCCGGTTCAAATCCGGTCATCCACCCCAGTATATGAAATTGCGGAATCGCAATTCAGATAAGAAAAGCCATGATTGCCCAGCGCAGTCATGGCTTTTTGCATGGCCTAACGTTACAAATGGTTAGGCGATTATTGTTTTAGAGTTTCGATTGTTCTATTCCAGCCATCCTTCATCAGAGCAAAACCTCGTCGGAAAGATCTCAAATTAGCCCAAAACACGCCTTTTTATCTGCATTTTTAAAGTTGGACATTTAACTTCGACTTAGGCGGCATCCGGATTATTGGCCTAATTTGTTAAATTTTTGAGTATTGAGTTAAATGAAATTGCTGGATTTTTGGAATTATTGCCGATTATGTAAATCAGTTAAATGAGAAATAAAAAAATCGGAAAGTTTTAAAAGGACTTGGCTGGGTTGACAAAAACAAGTTTACTTGCTAACGTAATCACTATGTTGAGAAGAAAAACAAACAAGTTTGCGCTCGGTTTGTTAATATTTGCCCTCCTTGGATTTTTATCCATATCGATCGGCGGTGAATTACTCCATAATCGTATTCACCATCACAGCAATCAAGCCTCCCACGATCAATGTTCCATATATTTGCTTCAAACCCAGGTTTTAATTTCCATTATTGGTCTTGTTGTTGCCTTACTTTTTAAGCCAGTTCCATATTCTGTAGAAACCTGCCAAAGCGTTTTCTCTCATTCTTTTGTAAACCTCCCCAACCTCCGCGCTCCACCGGTTCAAGTCTAATTCTTTTAATTCGTAGTTCATTTCTCTACAAGTTTATACAACTATTTATGGCTGGTAGTTTCTAAAATTATTTCCAGCATCCATTCAAATTTAGGAGGAATTATGAGAAGAATACCAATTCTCATTTTAGTTTTGATCGGTTGGTGTCTGCCTATCAATCCGGCATCTGCCGATGAGATCGGTGATTTGAAAAATCAGATTAAGGAACTCACAGGAATAGTTAAAGATTTAAAGTCCACGGTTGAATCGCAACAACAAGAAATCAATTCGCTAAAGTCTGCTTCTACGACAAGAACTGCGCCACAACCGTTGGCGACAGCTCCATCAACTGAAACGCAGGAACAAATCCAATCGTTAAATGAAAAAGTGGATAGCGTCATCGAAGCACAGAAGAAGACCCTTCCGAGTGAGTTTAACCCTTCGATTGGTTTGGTAGGGGAGACTGTGTTTTCGACGAGCAATCGCAATTCGGATGAAACAGGTAATGAGCGTCCCGGTCAGGTTGATATCAATCAACGATCCATTGAGTTAAATTTAGCGGCTTCCGTTGATCCTTTTGCTAAGGGTTATGCGGTTATCAACGCTTCAGCTGATGCTACGACAGGTGAGGCAACGGCAACGGTTGAAGAAGCGGCACTTGAAACAACTTCGCTGCCGTGGAATTTGACATTAAAAGGCGGACGATTTTTTGGTGAGTTTGGACGATTGGCTTATATCCATGACCATGAACTGCCTTTTGTTAATCGACCACTTGCGCTTGATCAATATATTGGAGGGGAATCTCAGACAGACGGCGTGCAACTCAGTTGGTTACTACCGACGGAGCATTATATCAATCTAACTGTTGGTACGGGTAATCATTTTGGGGATCCGCTTAATGATGTGGGGGCATCCCGCAATTTTCAAGAGCTTAATTATTTTGGGCGTCTTTCCACTTATTTTGATTTACCCAACGAATGGCAGTTCGAGACGGGAGTCTCTGGCTTGATTAATCCAAGAACGGACAGCCGGGGAGATATGATTACACTTGCTGACGGCACAACACTCACCGAACGTCGGCGGTATCTCGGCGGAGCGGACTTTGCCTTAAAGTGGGTGCCTCTCCAAGACAATCAATTTAAAGGTTTCACTTGGGGCAATGAAGTTCTTTTCAGTGACAATCATTACCTTCATGATCCAGATGCGACACCAAATACTGGTGATGAATTTAATAAAGCCATCGGTTCGGTGGGTGCTTACTCTTATATAGCCTACAAAATGAACCGGCAATGGACAGCTGGATTTTTATTTGACACTGTTCAGAATCAAACAAATAAGCATGATCAAACATATGCGTATTCACCATATTTAACGTATGCGCTCAGTCATTGGAATCAACTGCGATTGCAATACACGCACACAGACCGCGATCCGGCGTCAGGTCTAAAAGATGACGATGCTGTGTATCTTCAATGGACGTGGATTATCGGTTCGCATTCTCATGGTTGGCAACAACGATAATGGTTCGACTTCGCTCACCATTTTTTTTAGAAAGGATTAAAAATATGAAGAAATCAATCTTATTATCTTTAGCCTTAATTGTGTTGGGTCTCTCGACACAGTCGGCTTATGCGGCCACAGTTCGTGTGGTTGCGACCATGACCGATCTGGCTGATTTAACGCGCAATATCGGTGGCGATAAAGTTGATGTCTACAGTCTCGCCACCGGAGTTGAAGATACGCATGGCGTTCCGATGAAGCCGAGTTTTGTCCCAAAGTTAAATCGGGCGGACCTGGTTGTGTTGGTTGGCCTAGATGCGGAACACGCGTTCCTGCCCGCTTTATTAGAAGCCAGCCGGAATCCACGTATTCAGAAAGGAAGTATAGGATACGTTGACTGCTCAAAAGGAATAACGCCCATCGACGTTCCTAAATCGACAGACCATTCAGAGGGCGATGTCCATCCTTACGGGAATCCGCATTATATGCTCGATCCTGTTTTGGCCAAGACGGCTATTGAAAATATTTATAATGCGTTAGTTTCTGTTGATCCAAATGATCGAGAGGAGTTTACACGTAATCGTGATGCCTACTTGGCTAAACTCAACGCCAAGATCGCTGAATGGCAAAGTAAAGCACAGGTTCTTAAAGGTGTTAAGTTTGTTTCTTATCACGAACATTGGCCTTATTTCGCCGAACGTTTTTGCATGAGTTATTTCGGCACGATTGAACTCAAGCCAGGAATAGACCCGACGCCGCGGCATATCGAGGAATTGGTCTCAGCCATGAAGTCAGAACATGTTCCGATTGTCGTCCGTGAGCAAGAATTTCCTGAGAAAGTTCCCGCGCTGATCGCCGCGCAGACCGGGGCAACGATGATCACCATGCCCATCATGCCGAAGGCATTGCCGAACACAGATACTTATATCGACATGATGGATTACATTATCAATAAAATGATCGAAGCAAAAGGCAAGTAAAGGATATGCATCAGCCATTGATCACTTTGGATAACTTGAGCATCGGCTATAACAATCAGCCGGTGCTATCCGGCATTTCGCTTTCGATTGATCAATCGAGTTTCACGACCATTCTCGGAACAAATGGGTCAGGGAAATCCACTCTGCTTAAAACTTTGCTCGGCATTCAACCGCCTCTTGCGGGAACCGTTCGTGTATCTGCAAACGGTGACCGGCTGATAATATTCGGTTATGTGCCGCAGGCTGTCGGACTGGATTCCCTGTACCCATTGACGGGATTCGATGTCGCGCTCATGGGCGTGTACCGGCGGGTGGGGCCGGGCCGGTTTGTTCCACCCTCCGAACGTTCTTTTGTTAAGGAATGTTTGTGTGCGACGGCCTCCGAAGAATTCGCCCACAAACGTTTTAGTGAACTCTCCGGCGGACAGAAACAACGCGTCTTGATCGCACGGGCGTTAGCCACAAAGCCGGATATCCTCGTCTTGGATGAACCAACCGCCGGGGTTGACGCGGCCGCAACGCATACGCTGTTGGAGTTTATTTCACAAATTCATCAAGAACGCCAGTTGACGATTTTATTAGTGACTCATGACTTGGCCATCGTACGCAAACGTTCACAATACGTTATCTGGTTGCACGATGGCAAAGTCCTTTCAGGCACCGTTCAAGAATTACTTACGCCAGAACGTATGACAGAAATCTTTGAAACGGAGATCAGTTAATGGATGCGCTTCATCAAATTTGTTCATTCGATTTTTTGTTACGCAATTCCGTTTATACGAGTGTCCTGATCGGGTTCGCCTGTCCTTTGATCGGTGTATTTCTTGTTCTGCGGCGGTTGGTTTTTATGGGTGTGGCCTTGCCGCAAATCTCCTCGACGGGCGTCGCCGTATTCTTGTCACTGCCTTTGTGGTTGAATTTTCAAGTGACACAACAGAATCAACACGCATTGGCGTTTTTTGGTTCTATTTTATTTTCACTCACAGCAATCCTTGTCTTGGCATTTCTGGAACGACGTGGGGGAGGCCTTCCCGAAGGCAGACTGGGGACGCTATACATTGTAGCAACCGCGCTCAGCATTTTACTGTTATCCAAAAACCGCTTTGGTGAAGTCGGCTGGCTGGATCTTTTAAAAGGCGACGTGATCACAATTTCCAACATGGATTTGATCATGACGGCGGTTGTGTTGTTTCTGGTTTTGACGGTGTTTAGTTTCTTTAATAAAGAATTATTATTAGTGTCTTATGACCGGGTGTTGGCAATCACCCTCGGGAAAAACGTTATTTTGTGGGACGCGCTTCTTTACTTATTAATCGGACTGACAGTGTCGATCTCCGTACTAAGCGTCGGGCCTTTGATTGCTTTTGGATTTTTATTGATTCCCGCATTGACGGCACATTTATTTGCACGGAATATGCGCCAGTTTATGATTTTTGCTTCATTGTTGGGAGGAGCGGCCGCTTTTATAGGGTTTTGGCTGGCTTATCAATGGGATCTTCCCGTCGGACCAACGGATGTCGTTTTACTGGGAATGGTATATGCATCCGCATTTGTCATTCACAAGCTCATTGCTTTGAAATCGAAGAAATAAAATTATATAAAATGAAGAATCTATGCTAAAGTTTTTTCATGCGCAAGATAGTTTTATCGATCACTGCATTATTGTTTCTTATCTGGATTCTTCCTCTAGGGATTTTTATCAAACCTTCCCAAGAAAAATTAGCCTGTAACGGTCAGCGTGCGATTTGTTTGTGTTCTCATCTGATGGCAAAACAGTTAGCCAAGACCACCGGCAAGCCTATTTATAAGGGCGGTGGGACAACAGAACAAAAAGAGCACAGCGCCCCCGGTGGATCAAGTCATTATTTTTCTGTGGCACAAAAGAAGAATCAAATTAACAAACATTTTTCTTTTTATCATCAGCAACAATCCTGCCTTTACTCTCTCCTTGTTGCCCGTTCAATCGATCACGTCCCAAAAGCATAGTCCTTCTTGTTCTTCATCCTGAGAACTTTCCTAACATTTTCTAAAAGAGGGAGTGTCTATGCTTAAATCTATTCGTATTATTTTATTTTTAGTCTTTTTCTTAACCTCGGCCAAAATAATCTGGGCTTGTGAAATATGTGGTTGTGCCTTAAGCCGTCCTGATCAACAGATGAACAATAAGCCGTGGTTTGTGGAATACGTTTTTGAACAGCAAAACTGGCATAAAAGAGATGTCAGTTATGCGTTTGATTTGGGACAGAATGGCCATGATACCCATGACAAAACGACAGAAGATTTCCATCATTATCTCCTTGGCGCTCATGTCGGTGAAAAGATTTTAATTACAGCCGAAATTCCTTACGTTGTCCGTCGGGCCTTAAATGTTGAAGACCCTGATCATTTGGGAGATCATCAACGCTCACAAGGATGGGGAGACCTGCAGGCAACAGGAGAATACGATTTTGTCAAAAAACATAATCAAACAATCGGTTTATTAACGGGGGTAAAATTTCCAACCGGAACCACCAAAGAGAAAAATACCGAAGGCGAACAATTTGAGCCCGAGATGCAGCCGGGCAGCGGCTCTTACGATTATCTTTGGGGAGGAGTTTACCATCAAATTTGGAATCAGTGGATGCTTTCGGCCAATGCTGTTTATACACTGAAGACAACGGGCGCGGCTGATTTTCGTTTCGGGAATTCGTTTTCAACAACGGCAGATTTGGATTATTTAATCAATCCATTAAGCCAGAAAGTCAGGATCAAACCCGGGGTTCAAATGAATTATACACACGAAGCTCGTCAGATTGATCACGGAGAAAAGGTGGAAGATAGCGGAGCCGATACAATATTCTTGGGGCCCATTTTAAGTCTTGATCTGAGTAAAAATTCTACAATATTCAGCTCTTTTCAAAGTCCGATCTATCAGCATACGGGTGGCGTTCATCAAGAGTTGAATTGGACATGGACAGTCGGAGGAAAAGTCAGCTGGTAACGTATCCATCAACTCAACCAATGTTTTTCCAAAGAGTGATTTGTTGATCCCAGTCGGACTCAGCAATGATAGGACGGATGTCTTGGACGGTGATCCGTTTGATTTTGTCTGAATTATCGAGAAGTATTTCGTTTTGAATGGCAGGAGCGAGGTTAAGCAGACTCACGATTTGACTTAAACGGGATTTGGTCAGGTTAAGCCACTGTGCGACTTGTTTAAAGTCTTTGGCCTTTCCGTCGCTAATGAGCTGTTCCACTTGATAGGCGAGGATGAGGCTTTGACGCAGACGCGGTTCATTACGGATTGATTTGCGCTTATTTTTAAGGCGAACATTCTTCAATTGTATAAGCGGTACATTGAAATCAAACTGAAGCGGCAGGCTCATCTGGCTCCTTTTTCGGATCAAAGTTCATCCCGCATAAAAGTTTGATACCCGCTTCATTGAATACGAGACTCAAATTTTGCGTCGGCGCGTCATAGTCTATTCGTTTTAGCAATGTTCTAAGGAATCGCCCTTTCTCCTCGGGAAATAATTGATCCCACAAAGGCGAATTGATCAAAAAGACCTGTTTAAGTTTTGCCATCGTGACGGGCTGTGCTTTTGGATCAATTTGGTTGACCGCATTTAGGATTTCTTTCAAAGCGCCGTCATTATTGAGGACTGTTTTGATCAACTCGATGACTTTGTTCTCGGTATGCTCCGCGCTTAACAGGCGCGTCGGGCAGGAGTGATAGCCGCGTTTTTGGGCTTTGGAACACAAATAGTAATGGTATTTGCGGCCCCTTTTGAGAGTATAAATGGAAAACATGGAACAATCACAGCTTTTGCAACGTAAAAGACGGCTGAGCAAACTACTGACGGGCTTTTTGTGAGGAATGTGTATTTCGCGCCTATTATTTTCAAGGATGGCTTGGGCTTTTTGGAATGTCTCAAGCGAAATAACCGCTTCGTGCTGGCCGTCGTAAAGTTCGTTTTGGTATTTGACCTTTCCGGCGTACAGAACGTTCCTAATAATAAGTTGAACGCCGCTATTGGTAAATTGTATCCCGCCGAATTTTGAACCTTTGGCCGACGTGAACTGCTTGGTTTTGTATTCCTTTTCATTGAGAATTCTGGCCACTTTATGAAGCGATTGTATTTCTAAATAAAGGTCGAAAGTCTCTTTAACTATTTTAGCCTCGTTTGGGTTCAGGACGAGTTTGTGATTTTTGGTGTCCAGATCATAACCTAATGGAGGACGGCCGCCGATAAAACGGCCTTTCTTTTTGGCGGCGCCCATTTTGTCGCGTGTGCGTTCGCTGATAATTTCACGTTCGAATTGAGCGAAGGACAAAAGAATGTTGAGCGTCAAACGGCCCATGGATGAATTGGTATTAAAGTGCTGGGTGACGGAAACAAAAGTTACGTGGTTTTGTTCGAAGAATTCCAGAAGCTGGGTAAAATCAAGCAGGGAACGAGAAAGACGGTCAACTTTGTAGACGACAACACAGTTGATGTTGCCTTCCTTAATATTATCGATCAAACGCTGAAGGGCGGGACGATCAGTATTGGCCCCGGTGAATCCGCCGTCATCGTAACGTTGGGGATAAACTTCCCAGTTATGTGATTTCTGGCTTTGGATGTAGCTTTCGGCCGACTCGCGCTGGGCGTCCAGCGAACTGAATTCCTGCGCCAGCCCTTCAGCGGTTGATACGCGCGTATAAATCGCGCACAGGATTTTTTGTTTTGGTTTTTCTTCTTCCATAAAACTATTCCGTTAATCCGAAAAACAAAAATCCGTTCCATGTCATTCCGGTAATCTCATTGGCTATTCCGGAAAGCGAACGGTATACCTTGCCTTTGTACTCGAAGCCTTTGTCCAAAACTTTGACCTCGAGCTTCTTCCCTTTATATACCTTGGCAATAACGGTGCCGGGAATGGGCAAGCGCGGATCTCTGCGGGATCTGACGATGCCTTTCGAAGGCTTCGCGCTGTTGTTGACCGGATCGTGTTTGCGAATAAGCGACTCGGCCTTGTCCTTGGCGGCCTGACTTAATCCGCCGTGTTTCAATTCCTGCAGTTTGAAGATGATCCTTTTGACAAGAAACGTCCTGTTGGAAGGAACCACCTTTTTGTCCCCGTAGAGTTTTTGGTATTTTTCTTTCAACTCCTTCATCGGCTTATTATTCAAAGCCAACGCCTCTTTTAAAAACTCCTCTTGGTTGGTCATTTCACAGCCTCCTTTCGTTACTCATATATAGGCATACAATCTGGCACATAGCAAGGTGATAAAAGAGCCATTCTCCGTCGGTGGATGCCTTGCTATGTGGCCAAAGCTATGGATGTATTGTGATGAGGAGGTGATTGCCGATGGCAATCGTTATAAAGGAAGCCGATGATGAGTTGGGCGTAGAAGAGAAATTGATCGCTTTAAAAATTCTGCTGGTGATTTATTTGCACGATAAGCGATATCTTGAGGCTTTGGATGATATAGAGGAGCTTCTGGCAGATTCAGAGATGCAAGAACACAGAGAATATTTGATTTTAAAACAGTGTGAAGTTAGAAATATCATGGCAGAGTTATCAAATAATCGGAGGCCAAGATTTTGGAGAAGGTGTGCAGGATTTTTAATTGATTTATCTTTCCTTTTGTAGTATAAAAAACGAAAAGAGTTGAATGATAGTCCCGCGTTGAAGGGGGAACCTGGACTTTAAAAAAGTAAAACCTTCGTTGGGCGCAGAATGCCTAGCGAAGGTTTTTTATTTGTTCCGTAGCCTTTCAAAAAGTTTGGAAATCTAAATGATCTTTGTTACAATATGTAACAATTTAGACAATAATAATAAGGGTCTAACATGGTAACAAAAGATGTTTTAACTGTAGAAGAACTCGCTGAACATTTGCGCATTCATCCATATACGGCCAGACGCTTAGCCCGGGCAGGGAAACTCCCGGGCTTTAAAGTTGGTGGGCAGTGGAGGTTTGATATCAATCAAATAAACGCTTCTTTTAATTATCCTTCAAAGAAGAAAAAGAAATCTTAAAGAGATAAAAATGGCTTTCAATGAAAATACCAGAGTAAAAATTCCGGCAATTTTGCATTTATGCAGGTTGGGATTTCAATATCTTTCGTTAGCTAATGCCAAGTGGGATATCAACACCAATATCTTCCCAGATATTTTCTCTACGAGTATTAAATCGATTAATTCCGATAAAGATTTGAATGACAACGATATTAAAAAAGCGCTTGAAGATATTTCCTTGTGCCTAGACAACGAAGATTTAGGAGAAGAGTTTCATAAATGCCTTATCGCAACATCAGGAATCAAGCTGATTGATTTTAACGATTTTAATAAGAATAGTTTTCATGTCGTTACAGAGCTCACATATAAGAATGGTGATGATGAGTTTAGACCGGACATAACACTTTTAATAAACGGAATGCCGCTGGCGTTTATTGAAGTCAAGAAGCCCAATAATCATGAGGGCATACTGGCAGAGAGGGAACGGATCAACACAAGATTTAAAAACAAAAAATTCAGAAAATTTATCAACATTTTGCAGGTATTGGTCTTTTCCAACAACATGGAATATGACCACGATTCGATCGAGCCCATTCAGGGAACTTTTTACGCTTCGCCTTCCTATGGCGATGCAATTTTCAACTGCTTTAGAGAAGAAGATCCAGAGCCCATTTGTTCACTTAAAGCGGAAGATGATGCGATCGAGAATTTTATTCTGAAGGACAACAATCTCTCTGCGATTAAACATTCCCCAGAATTTATCACGAACAAATCAATAAACGCTCCTACCAACAGAATTATTTCTTCGCTATTCTGTCGTGAACGATTTTCGCTGCTTTTGAAATATTGCATTGCGTATGTGCAAGAATCAAAAGGAATAGAGAAGCACATTATGCGCTATCCGCAGTTGTTCGCCATGAGGGCGATTGCGCATAAAATCGACAAGGGAACAAAGAAGGGGATTATTTGGCATACGCAAGGAAGTGGCAAGACAGCATTATCGTACTATAACGTCCATTTTTTGACTGATTACTTCCAGAAAAAAGGCGTTGTGCCTAAGTTTTATTTTATAGTGGATCGTCTTGATTTGATGATTCAGGCAAAACGTGAGTTTACGATTAGAGGATTGACAGTTTCAACAGTAAATTCGAAAGAGGAGCTATTAAATCATTTCAGGTTAAAGCAGGCTATTCATAATTTGTCCGGCAAAAGGGAGATCACCGTTGTCAATATTCAAAAATTTAAAGATGACTCAGATGTTTTGCGTGCGAATGATTACGATTTAAATATCCAGCGCGTATATTTTCTTGATGAAGTCCATCGAAGCTACAACCCAACCGGCAGTTTCTTGGCAAACCTTTTTAGTTCAGACAGAAACGCAATATTAATTGGTTTAACCGGAACCCCACTTATTTTATCTGATCGGCGGTCACGAGATATTTTTGGGGATTATATCCATAAATATTATTACAATGCCTCTATTGCTGATGGGTATACATTGCGTTTGATACGAGAGGGAATTGAAACAAATTACAAGATTCAATTGGAGCAAGCGCTCAGACAGGTTGAGATTTTAAAAGGTGATGCGGATCGGCGTGTTGTTTATGCTCATGAGAAATTTGTTGAGCCAATGCTGGATTACATTATTCAAGATTTTATTAAAAGTAGGATTCGTTTCGGTGATCATTCCATTGGAGCTATGGTTGTTTGTGATAGTGCGGATCAGGCAAGAGAGTTATTTGATATATTCGTTGGTAAGTATAACCCCGAACAAGGAACAATAAATCCAGACCGTTCCATCCGAGTCGAAGATCCAACCACAGAATATAGCTCTTATCAAAAAACGCATGGTCATCTTGTCAGCTCTTTAATTTTGCATGATGTGGGATCAACCGATGACCGCAAACAAGAGATAGATGACTTTAAAGACGGAAAGATCGACATTCTGTTTGTATATAACATGCTTCTTACGGGTTTTGATGCTAAGCGTTTAAAGAAGCTTTATTTGGGACGCATTATAAAAGACCACAACTTATTGCAAACCCTAACACGCGTTAATCGTCCATATAAGAA
Source organism: uncultured Planctomycetales bacterium (assembly GCA_964612665.1). Lineage (GTDB taxonomy): Bacteria > Omnitrophota > Gorgyraeia > Zapsychrales > JAHFFX01 > CAZTCI01. The sequence continues at coordinate 63,457 of CAZTCI010000006.1, forward strand.
ATTTAGATATGGGTATGTGGTTGACTTTGCCGATATCCGTAAAGAATTTGAGGTGACCAACAAAGCCTATTTTGACGAATTGCAGGCCGAACTAGGCGATGAAATAAAGACGTATTCCAATCTTTTTAAATCGAAAGAAGAAATCGAGAAAGAGATCGCCGATATTAAAGAAAAACTTTTTCATTATGATTTGGTCAATGCCGAAATATTTTCGCAACAAATCAGCCAAATTGAAGACCGCAAGAAGGTATTGGAGATCAAGAAGGCCTTGGAAAACGCTCGAAACCTTTACAATGTGATCCGTCTTTTTGGTCACGTTGAACTTCTTGAGAAGGTTGATTTTAAGAAATTAAATCAGCTTTATAACGAAACAGCCCGGCACCTTGATTTGCTTAACTTAAAGGAAACTGTCCAAAATAGCGTTGATACAACTAATTTGCTGAATGTGGCTTTAGAGAACGTAATTTTTATGTTCCGAAAAGTTTCCGAAGAAGAAATGGTCATTGCTGATCAACTTAAAGATATGCTTCGCAAGACACGTGAAGCATTAGGCAATAATTTTGACAAGAAAGCCCCGGAGTTTGTATTTCTATACGATGAATTAAAGCGTTTGTTTGATAAGAAGAATTTGGACGAAATATCCCAAGAGGAGATGAAGCAAAACATTGCTTCTTTACAGCAGATATATGACAAGGTAACGGAGCTTAATCGCCAGAACAATCTTCTTAAAGCAAAATATGAGAACGATGAGAAGTATGCCCGTGTTCATAAGAGGATTTTGGAGAAAGGGTCAATTGCAAAACAGGAGAGCGAGATTTGCGGTGCTTTATTAAATATAAAGAAGCAGGCTGATGAAAAGATTCTCAGTAATACCCGAATTTTAGATAACGAAAGCTATTTTAACGGCATGCTTTTTCCAATGACAATAAACGGGTTTGAGAGCATTGATATTGAGCTTGATCCGGATTCAGCTGATTTTATCAATGCTTGTGTGGCCAAAGAATATATGAATGAGTATGAAGGGGCAGGGATCTAATGACACAAGATATTATTTCAAAAACCAAATCCTTAATTGACGGACTAAAAGGCACGTGCGCCAATTATGGTCTTGGTAATGATGGCAACGAATACAAGATCATTACGCAGGCATTTCTTTATAAGTTTATGAATGATAAGTTTAGCTATGAGGTCAAAGAGATTGAACCAAAGCTAAAGACCTCCGCGAATTGGGAACAGGAAGTTGCAAAATATTCTGATAAACAATATGACATGCTTCTTAAACGGATGGGTCCTGACAGTGCCAAGTTAAAAAGAGAGCATTTCTTATCTAATTTGCATAACAAACAAAATACTGAAGAATTTGCAAAACTTTTTGATGATACCTTGCGCGATATAGCTATTTTTAATAATGAAATTTTTTCTGTCAAAACAGGCCGGGGAGCCAAGGTCACGTTGTTCGATGAATTAAGTAATTACATCACGGATAGTTCAAAACGTGATGATTTTTGCCGCGCTATTGTCAATCAGCTCGTAAATTTTAGTTTTGAAAAGATTTTCTGTCAGAAGTTTGATTTCTTCTCGACGATATTTGAATACCTAATTAAGGATTACAATAAAGATGGGGGAGGTAAATATGCGGAATACTATACCCCCCACGCTGTTGCAGAGATTATGGCTTCCATTTTGGTGGATAAGCAGGTCAAAAATGTCACCTGTTATGATCCTTCGGCGGGCTCGGGTCAATTGCTTATGAATCTTGCTCATGTGATAGGGGAGGATCGTTGCACGATTTATTCGCAGGATATTTCACAGAAGTCATCCAGTATGTTGCGTTTGAATCTGATTTTAAATAATCTTGTCCACTCCATTCAGAATATCATTCAAGAAAACACATTGCTTAATCCGTATCATAAGGTTGAAGACAAGTTGATGACGTTTGACTATATTGTTTCAAATCCGCCATTTAAGTTAGATTTTAGTGATTGGCGCAATGATTTGGATACCAAGCAAAACCATAGTCGTTTTTTTGCCGGGATACCGAATATTCCCAATAAAGATAAAGACAAAATGGCTATTTATTTGCTCTTTATCCAGCATATTATCTTTTCACTTTCTTCTAAAGGGAAGGCTGCCATCGTTGTTCCCACAGGTTTCCTGACGGCTCAAAGTGGCATCGAGAAAAAGATTCGTGAGAAGTTGGTGGAAGAAAAGATGTTGCGTGGAGTGGTTTCAATGCCGAGCAATATTTTTGCGACTACCGGCACAAATGTTTCCATTTTATTTTTGGATAAAGCTAACACTAAGGGCGACATCGTTTTGATGGATGCTTCTAAACTAGGCGCCACGGTTAAGGAGGGCAAGAATCAAAAGACCCTGCTATCGGAAGAGGAAGAGAATCGCATTATTTCGATTTTTAATCAACATAAAGCTTCAGACGATTTTTCTGTAGTTGTGAGCTATGAGCAGATTAAAGAAAAGAATTATTCTTTCAGTGCCGGCCAGTATTTTGACATAAAGATTGAGTATGTTGATCTTACGCCTAAGCAGTTTGCCGCTAAAATGGACGGTTTCAAGCAGAATATCGATTCACTTTTTGTCCAAAGCGGAGCGTTGGAGAAAGTGATCAAAAAGCAATTAGATAAATTGAAACATGGATAAGTTAAGAAAATATAAATTTAACGAACTATACACAATGAGTTCCGGGATTTCTTCTAAACCTGAACAAGCTGGACACGGTTGCCCTTTCGTGTCTTTTAGTACTGTATTTAATAACTATTTTTTGCCAGATGCCTTGAATGAATTAATGGATACATCTGAGCAGGAACAAGAAAAGTATTCAATTCAAAAAGGCGACATTTTATTAACACGAACAAGTGAAACTATTGATGAGCTTGGGATGAGTTGCGTTGCCTTGAAAGATTACCCAAGAGCAACATTTAGTGGTTTTGTGAAAAGACTGCGCCCAACGCAAAAAGATATTACCTATGAGAAATACATGGGGTTTTATCTGCGTAATAAATTTTTTAGAAAGATAATGACTAACAACGCATTTATAACTCTGCGCGCCAGTCTGAATGAGGCAATTTTTTCTTACATTAATCTTTACCTTCCAGATTATCAGACCCAAGTAAAGATTGGCGACTTTTTGCATCTTCTGAATAAGAAAATTGATCTCAATCAGCGCATCAATGCTGAGTTAGAGTCAATGGCAAAGACTTTGTATGATTATTGGTTTGTGCAGTTTGATTTTCCAGATAAAAACGGAAAACCATATAGGTCTAGCGGTGGAAAAATGGTTTGGAATGAAGATTTGAAGAGGGATATCCCGTTTGGGTGGGAGGTTGGAAATTTAGAATTAGAATTTGAAGTAAAAAAAGGAGATCTAATCACCGAGAAAACAAAGGAAATCGGAACTGTGAAGGTTATTGCTGGCGGTATAGATTTTGCTTATTATCATTCAATATCAAATCGTGAGGAGAATACTATAACGGTTAGCGGTTCTGGAGCTAATGCAGGTTATGTAAACTTCTGGAGAGAGAAAATTTATGCGTCAGACTGTACGACAGTCAGGGGCAAATCTGATATTGAAACAATTATTGCTTTTTATTATCTAAAATTAATCCAAAATCAAATTTACAGATATTCTCAAGGTTCAGCTCAACCTCACGTATATCCCACAGATATAAAGAAATTACCTTACGTTTATGCTCCAAGAGAAATTTGTGGCTTAATTGAGCCGCTAGTAATCCCCTTAAATCAAAAAATTACAAATAATCTAATTGAAAATCAAGAACTCGCGGAACTACGCGATTGGCTTCTCCCTATGCTCATGAACGGACAGGTTAAGGTGGCTTAAAGAGATTGTATATAATTTAGGACGGGTAATGGCTAGGATTTATGAATAGAAGCATTAGAAAATCGATAAGCGTCAACGAGATTGACTATCTACTGAAATTAAACGAAGTTCCCGAAGACAAATGCGCGCATTTAAAGCCTGCCCTATTTGAAGATCCCCGTTCTGAAAGAGTGTTTCTTTTAAAAGAAGAGATCAAAACCCTAGATGATTTAAGAACCGTTGTTAGTGGAATTGTAGAAAACCAGATAATCATTGAGTCAATTGTAAATGGTTTCGCTGTTTTTGATGATTTAAAAATCCCCGAAGGGATTAAGGATGCATTCTTGGGCACGGATAAAATTGCATTCTTTATAGGTGCGGGTGTTTCAAGATTATTGGGTATTCCATTGTGGGAAGCTTTGGCCAAAGATGTGATTTCCTATCTTAATGATAAGAATTTGATCAATAAAGCGGAAGCGGATTACCTTAAGAATGATGTTGCTTCTCCTAGGCAGATTATTTCGATATTCCATCAGATTGTAAAAGATAAGAATGAAAGGGAGGCATTTTATAAAGATAAGTTAAAAAGGGACGATAAAGATCATGAGAATCCATATGAGGTGCTTTTTAAGTTTGAAAATGCAATTGCAAAACCTATAACAAAAATTACTACAAATATTGATTCAGAATGGCAAAGCCTTTTGAAGGCGAAAGAAGATGATAGGTTGAGGGATAAAGATGAACAAGGAACAATAAAAAATCCTAAGGTTTTATTTGAGGGAATCATCGACAACGGATTTAAAAAAGGAATCAGGATAAATGACAGGGTTTTGTACCATATTCATGGAAGTTTCGACAATTTTGATGAAGCGGTATTAACCACAGAAAACTATGTTAATTGTTATAACGATGAAGAAGGTTTGAAAGGTTTTTTAAGCGACGTTTTCAGGTCACACACTGTTATTTTTTTTGGATCGGGTATGCAAGAATTTGAAATTCTGGTCCATTGTTTAGAACATTCTTCATCACAGCATTATGCATTAGTTGGAACAGGTCTAGGGCAAGAGAATTTATTTAGAATTAAGAAGGCATATTTTTCTAATATTAAAGTAAAAGCAATTCCGTATTATTTAGATTTTCAAGGCTATGAAAGATTAACTATTCTTTTGAATTCATGGATAAAGGAAATCACGCTATTAAAAAGTCAGCAATTTTATGAAGGTATTCAAAGGATAGATGAGGTTTTATGAGTTTAGGTGATAAAGAAAAGGCTGTCATTGCCCAGATTGAAACTGATCAAAGTCAGAAGAATTATTTTTTTCAGAAAGTGAAAGACGTAAAATGGTTTTACTATCTGAAAGAAAGAAATTATTTTTCTCCAAATTCGATTCCCTATACAACAGATAATCGGGCAATGTTTTGGATTGTGCTGGATTATTTAGAGCGCGTTTCAGAACAGCTTGGTACAAACCCTGAATTTGGCAAAGAATTATTGGATATCATCAATGATGTCCTTATTCATTCGAGTCAAAGGAAAGTCAATAATTACCATATCTGGTGGTTTTTTGTAAAAATCCTTAACAATATTCCAAATTCAACTATAAGTAAATTTTTGCCGATTGATGATAAAAATATAAAGGGTGTAGTTAAACCCGGGTTCTTATCTTTATTAAATGATCTTTTGGACCCCTCACAAAGTAGTGAATTGGCCATTAGTGATGTTAGTGAAAAATTGCTTCCTAAGTTCTTGAGTGATGCTGCAATGACGCCTTATGCAGAGGCAATTATTGATTGCATTACTAGAATAAAAGCCAAAGGAGTTGTTAATTCTTTCACTAAAGAGGATGAGGTTGTTTTAGTTTGGAATGAATATTGGATTCTAAAAGCGTTTAATCAATACGCTAAATTGATAGGTACCAATTGTTCTAATGCTGCAATTTATTCCATTGCAGATCACCTTAAATCTGCGCTTCAATTTACGAGGAAAAGTTTTTACGTTAATTTAGAAATAGATAATTCTGAATATCAGATAAAAGTCGAAAGAGTTAAGAAAGAAGACCCTAATCCGTTTGAGTTAAGATTTGAAGACCGTGTTTTTGTAGGTTCCTTTTTGCAGTACGGAGAAGATCAACTTAAAGGAATTGATGTTGAGAAGGATTTTTGGTCTTTACATAAAATAGAACCTTCAAATGTTATCACTTCTGCGTTCACTTTCACCGCAGAAGACAAAAATAATTTTATTAAAAGAATTGAAGAGAATTTACCGAAAGATATCAATTGGAAATCATCAGTTCATTATGAAAAGAGAATTAATGGTTTATTCGGAGGTATACATGAGGATTACTCAAGCGTTTGGTGTAAATCCTTATCAGATGGCCCGGAACATACCTCCGGTGCTGAAGAAGTATTAACGGTCGCTTTGAGGGATTCTTTAATAGGTAAGTGTGAAAATGATCCTGTGAATGCTAGATTGATTTTAAAAGATTTTCTTACATTAAAATATCCATTCCCAATTTTTAAGAAGTGCGCGTTGGTCTGCATGAATAAATTTTGGAATAATTTCCAAGATTTTCTAATCGTATTTTTAAATGGACTTCCAAGTACCGCCCATTCTTCAAATTATGAGTCTGAATTTTATGATATCTTGAAAAATCATAATCCTGAATTTACTCAAGAGATCAATGAAAGAGTCTTAAGTTTTATTAATGATGTGCCTGAACATTATGAGGATGAAGGGGAAGAAGCCAAAGCTCTTTGGAAATATAGATGGCTATCACCTCTTAAGGATAATCCGTTCTTTGCGGCTGCTTATAAGGAAAATGTGGTTAAGGCAAATTTAAAGGAAGACGTTCCTTTTATTCCTGAACGATCATCCATGAGAGGTGGGTTTGTTAAACATGTTTCTCCGCTAACGGTTGAAGAGATAATGATACTTTTGGCTGAGAATAAATTGGTAGGCTATTTGAAAGAATATATAGGCGCTGATGAGTGGAGCGGATCATTTGAAGGTAAACCAGATAAGGAAGGGTTAAAAGAAACGCTTCGACAGGCAGTAAAGGAAAACCCTGAAAAATTCTGTGAAGCGCTTTCATTATTTAAAGACACTCATTATGAGTACGTAAATCAAATACTGTGGGGATTAAAGGACGTATGGAATGAAGGTAGGTACATAGGATGGGATAAGATTTTTGATTTTAGCTTAGACTATCTTAATAGAGGTAGCTTTACCGATGAAGCTAAACAAGCACAAGGTGAAGATTATATCAAGGGTAGGCATCTATGGATAATTGACATAATTAGTGATTTGATTGAATCAGGATCAAGGAATGATGAAAAAGCCTTTGACCCTAAATTCTTTCCGAAAGTTTATCCATTATATGACCGCATGTATATGCTTGTTGAAGGTGGAAAGAATAATGATACGCAAAGAGATGCAGTGAATTATGCGATTAATACCTCTTTAGGCCATGTCACGGAGTCATTTATTATTTTCTCATTAAGGGTTGCCCGGGCAGAGAAGAAGGTGGAGGATAATTGGGGTCAGGGCAAGTATGAGCGATTTATACAAAAGGGAGTTGAGGCCTATACCTTTTTAGGTAGATTTTTACCTCAATTTAATTTTTTAGATAAGGGATATACTAAAGCTAAGATTGATGAACTGGCAAAGAGAAATCCTGATGATGCTGAATGGCTGGGCTTTATAGAGGGATATCTAACAGGTTCTGATCTTTATCTAGATCTTTATAAGTCAATGAGAGCGCATTATCTTAAAGTCATTGATCATAAAATGACCAACGAAAGAATTGATAATCAGATGGTAAGGCATTTGACATTAGGATATTTAAATGGAATTGAGGGGCTAGAGGACGAAGATAGTTTGTTTAAAAAAATGCTTGCTGATGCTTCAACCCAAGATAAGCGAAATAGATGGGAAGAAGCTGTAAGCTGTATGTGGTCAATTTCTGAAAGATCATTAAGGGATGATTTGAAAAAGAAAGAGCCTAAAAAAGAATTTAAGAATAAAGTTTTGGAATTTTGGAGTTGGTTAAATGGGCCAAGCTGTTTTGCAAAAGAAAAGCTCGGTAATGACTATAATTCATTCCTTGGCAAATTGCTGCGTTTTACAATCTTCTTGGACAAGATTGATACGAACTCTGAAAATTGGTTATTGAATTCAGTGTCTCATGTCGAGCAATATGACACATTCTTTATTGAGTATTTAACTAAATTCAAAGATGATCAAAGTGTAAAGAGTATAGGTAATATTTATTTAAAACTTCTTGAGGCCACTACGCCCATTTACAAGGAAGAAGATATTAAAACGATTATTGAAAGGTTATATGAACTTGGCAAAAAAGATGCGGATGTTAAAAAAGTAACCGATTCGATTGTTACCATTTACGGAAAGCGGAATGCCCATTTTCTGAAGCCACTCTGGTCAAAATACAATAATAAAAGTTAAGGGCGTTCACTAAAGCGATCACGCGCTACTTTTAATATATGTCCTTTTTCCTAAAAACTATGAAGAACGTCAGAGAGGCAGTTATTTATGATTTTAAGAGGTAACGGTTAAGTAACGATTAGGTAGCGATTAACAAAATAAAACTGATTTTAAATTAAACAAACTCATTTCCATGATAATATAAAATAATTCGATCTTATAAATTGGGAGAGTTGTTATTGAGCATTATTATTTATAATAAAATTTTATCAAACCCCGTTGGGAATTTATAGAGCCCGTCGGGGTTTTGCTTTTTTAGAGGAACAACGTTAAGTCAGTCATAAGTGTAAAAATATCAGAAAAATACAGGGAGGAATAAATGGACGCTCCATTTGGAAAAATGCTAAAGATCACAAGTATCGATTCAAAAACATTAATCGCAGAAGATAAATGGAAAATGGGTTTTTTGGGTAATGCTCCCATCGGATGGGAAGTGGGAGACAGAATAAGGCTTTCAGAAGCTACCAAGCTGGGCGGGAAACCCGGTTCAACAGACGCGTCAACATCACGTGTTCAAGTAGAAAATTTAGATAAAAAGAGTGCTGCAATCACTATGTATTTTGAAGGCGCTACCACAATGGAAAAGTCTTTCAAATCTTCGGAACTACAACCATCTCTGCAAAAGAACATCCGTTTAGACAGGGAGGCTTACATAAAGAAGATTCTTTCCGGCAATATCATAATTGTCGAAGATTCGGAAGGCCGTCAAACTAAGTGGCAGATCGATATGTTAACAGCATCCAGCAACCGCGTTCAGTGGTATGAAGGAGATACTGTGGTTATTACAAAGGCAGTTACTCCCAAGAGGGTCAAGATTATAAATAAAGACCGGAATCAAGAGCTCGGCGCTATATTTATTTCAGAAGAATAAAATGAAAATTCAAAAAGTAAAAATTAATCAAATTAATCCCGCTGCATATAATCCTCGTAAAGATTTGCAGCCCGGCGATGCCGAATATGAACAGCTTAAGAAAAGCATCAACACATTTGGTTATGTGGAACCATTGGTCTGGAATGAACGCACAGGGAATCTCGTCGGAGGCCACCAGCGGTTTAAGATTCTGCTCGAACAAGGCGCAAAGGAAGTCGAAGTCAGCGTCGTTGATCTGGATGATGAGAAGGAAAAATCACTCAATCTGGCCTTAAATAAGATTCAGGGCAAATGGGATATTGAAAAACTCGGAGAACTTCTGGAAGAATTGACCAAGAATCCCGACTTTGACAACCTGCTGACCGGTTTTGATCTGCCGGAAATAAGCCAGATATTCGATCAATTGGAGCAAATCAGGCAGGATAAATTCGATTTTGAGCGCGAAGTCAAGAAGATCAAGAACCCAAAAACTAAGCGGGGTGACCTTATCGAGCTTGGAGAGCATCGTATTTTATGCGGCGATTGCTCAAATCCGGAAGACATAGCAAATCTTTTTGGCAAAGAAAAGGCCGGGTTGATCCACACCGACCCGCCCTATAATGTCAATTACTACGGAGGCAACCGTCCAAGCGCCAAAGCGCGTCCCAAGAGTTCCAAACAATGGGACAGAATTTACAGCGATGACATGACGCAGGAAGAATATGAAGCGTGGCTTAAGAAAGTTTTGACCAATGGTGCAAAATTTATTGATGAAGGCGCGGCCATTTACATATGGAACGGACACCGGCAATTTGGCCCGATGTATTTGATGCTTCTTGAAATGGGTTTTCACATCGGATGTGTAATCACATGGGCAAAGGAAAGATTCGCCATCACCTACGGGAACTATCATCAGCAGACGGAATTCTGTTTATACGGCTGGAAGGAAAAGAACGGCGGGCATAAATGGTACGGCCCCAATAATGAATCGACCTTGTGGCAGGTCAGCCGCGATAACACCGGAGACTATATTCATCCGACGCAAAAGCCAATTGCGCTTGCCCATCGAGCCATTAAAAACAGTTCAAAACGAGGCGATATTGTTCTGGATATGTTTTTGGGATCGGGAACGACCCTCGTGGCTGCCGAAACTTTAAAAAGAAGATGCTTTGGAACTGAAATCGATCCGTCTTACTGCGATGGAATTGTTCTACGCTATGCTGAATTCGCCGGGAAAAATAAGATTTCTAAAGAAGTGTTATCCAAATATGGAATTGAATAATGGAGGCAACAATTCATGCCTGATAAAGAAGAACCTTTAGAAGAATCGCAATTGCCCGCGTTTCAAATTATTAAACAGATTAAAGAAGGAATCGTTGATCCTAAAAAGTTACCTCCGGATATACGTCAGGCATGTGTCGAGTGTTTGCTCATGCAATTTATGTCAATTCCTAAGATAGCACTTTTGATGAACGTAGATGATCGTACAATTCAGCGCGACAAGAAAGCGATTGATCAAAGAAATTCTCAAAAGCCATCGATAGATTACTCTTTGGAATTGATTGCCGAATTGAAACGAAAATCCGATGCAACACAAGAACAATTAATGGAGTTGACGAGAGACAAGGATGGTTCTGTTCAAGAAAAAGGTCAAGCCTTGTTTTATTTGGGAAAACTTCTTCATGAACAAATAAAGTTGATGCAGAGTTTAGGATATCTGCCCGTACAACCGTTGAAAATTGAACAGACCATAAGTCAAGAAAGTGGCCGGGACGTTACTCAGTTAAAAATAGAATTGGCTGAAGCCGAAAAAGTGGCGAATGAAAGAGGTCGGGCCGATGATCCTGCCATTGCCGGATTGATAAAAGCTATCAAGCAGGAAATCGCCATCGCCGAAGCCAATAACAATATGGATGAGTTAAAGAAACTCATTAGCCCGCCGCCAAAGGATGAAGGAACGTCTCATGATTCAGGCGGCCAATAAATTAAAACTTCTTCGCAGAGAATTAGGCCGCAAATCCATCCTTGATTTTGCCAAGTTTTATTTTCCTCATTACATGACGACCAAGTCGTGTTCCTTTCATGAGGAAATTTCCCGTTTTCTGATGGATATTTCGGAGACACATAGCGATGGGCGTCTTGCCGTTGCCGCGCCTCGTGGACATGCCAAGAGCACGGTGGTGAGTTTTTTCTATGTGATGTGGTCGATTTGTTATGAAAAAGAGAAATTCATTTTGATTCTTTCGGCCACAGCCAAACAAGCGCAGACATTATTGGCGGATATTTCAAAAGCGTTGGAAACCAATTCGAAATTACTGGATGATTTCTCGGATGTTTTCAATGAAAAAGGCGGTGTTAAATCAAAATGGACGCAGGATGAGATCGCCACCAAAAACGGTATTAAGGTAATGGCTTTGGGTTCGGAGCAGGATTTGCGCGGTCTCAAAAAATATCAGGATAGGCCAACGCTTATCGTTCTCGATGACGTCGACAGCACAAAAAATACGTACAACACACCGGTCAGAGAGAAGCTGATGAATTGGTTTACGCGAGACCTTCTCAAAGCAGGCGCAAAAGATTTTAATATGGTCGCTGTGGGAACGCTTCTTCATCCCGAAGCCCTATTAAGCAGACTTACAAAACAAGAAGAATTTCCGGATTGGAATAAACGGATTTACAAGGCAGTCATCCGGTTTTCCGAACGCAAAGATCTGTGGCAAAAATGGAGCAACATTCTTTTTAGTAGAGATGTTTTTGATGATGAGGCTGGATTAAAGGCCGCCGACAAATTTTTTGAGGCGCATAAACAAGAAATGCTCGAAGGAACAAAAGTTCTGTGGCCGGAAATTGAAGATTATTACAAGCTGATGAAGATTAGAGAAATCGAGGGCACATACAGCTTCGATTCCGAGAAACAAAACGATCCCACCAATGCCAAAGATTCACGTTATGATCCCGATAAATTTTATTATTGGGACGATGAATTTAGTAGTGTCGAACAACTTCTTGCTTCTTTCGGAAGCGAATACAGCATCATTGCCGCCTGCGATCCCAGCGTGGGCGTCGTTAATACCAAAGCCGATCATTCCGCCATCATCGTTCTAGCCAAGCATAAGGGCAAACTTTACGTCATTGATGCCGACATTACGCAACGGCCACAGGACGATTTGGTTCAATCCATCATTAACTACTGTAAAATTCGCAGGCCGATGGAGAAATTTATCATTGAATCAAATTTGTTTCCCGAACTGTTGGTCAAATATATTCTGGAACGGGCTGGGCAGGAAAACGTGCCTGCTCCTCTGAAGGAAACACGCAATACTAAAAACAAAGAGTTGAGAATTTTCGGAATGGAAACGTATATCACAACCGGAATAATTTTATTTTCGAAACGCCATCAAACCTTGCTGGATCAATTGAAATATTTTCCCCGCGATTCTCATGACGACGGCCCCGATGCTTTGGAGATGGCTTTAAGAGGAGCTGAATTAAACAACGTGACTTTTATGGATTTGACGGAAAAGAAAGATAAACGTGGGCGGCCTGAAAGCCATCCGGATTTTGGGCATCCTTCCGTTATTGATGACACAATGGACGAGGATGATGAGGGAGAAGGAAAAATAAGAGGATATCGTTTGGATTAAAGGGTGACATTTTCCAACAGGCCAAAGTAGGGGTGACAAAGGTGGTGACATATATAAAATATTGGTATTAAATGACTTATATATTATACGTCGCAGTTAAGTGGTGACAAAAAACGACAAATTTCGACAAAAATTTGTCTGCATAAGGCAGAGAAGAGTACGGAAACGATCTTGTATAACTGAGGCAGATTTGGTAATATAATGATCCAATTGTGGATATTCTGGGTGAGGGTTTCAGAGGCGTCGCCGAACCTCTGGGATACCCCCACCCCAGATAGGACATGAGGCCCCTTTGGCGAATACGTTGAAGGGGCTTCTGTATGTTGGCGTTATAGTTACGTCATTTATGACGTAGTTCGAGGCTATGGTTTTTAAGATTTCAGACTTATCGTGAGGATTTGAGCTAAGATATTGAGGATACAACGAGTTACAGAGTTCGAGGGTTTTAATTCCGTCTTCATAAAAGTTCGGATTTATTCGTTCAGATTGTCGCATTTGGCTTTTTAAATCCACTAAATTATTTTCCAATTCTGTTTTTTTCTGCTTAAAAGCTTCATCGGCGATTTCGTTATCAAGTCGCATATCAAAGAGTCGATTTAATCGACTACTCACCTTCGAATGTTCTTCCTGCAAAGTATTAATCTTTTTTTCGAGAAGCAGAGTAGATTCTGAAGAGAACTCTTTCAGATGTCGCTTAAACATCGTGACAATTTCATCGGGAATAGTGATTCTGCGGACAGAATCAGCAAAGAGATCAGCTAGTCCTGATTCCGTAAAATACCCCACGCATTCTTCACGGCGTCCTTTTGAGTAGGAACAATGATAATAAACATATCGTTCTTTTTTTATTTCTCCAAGAACCTTGCATCCACAGTTACCACATGATGCTAAATTAGCAAAGGCAAAACCTCTTCTTTGAATGGTCGGTTGAACTCGGTCTTTTCCGTGGAGCACAGCCTGAACTTGGTCAAAGAGAGCTTTTGAAATGATTGGCTCATGAGTTCCTTGGTAAGACCTATCTTTGATTCGAAATACACCATAATAAAATGAATGGTGTAATACACGATGCAAAGCACTTTTAGAATATGGATTACCTTTTTTGCTACGCAATCCTTCGCGATAAAGAAGCTCATTGAGCATTTTAATCGAGTAATTTCCCGTAGCCATAAGGCTAAAAGCCTTTTGGATGTATGGAGCTCTTTCTTTATCAATCTCAACAGAACGAGTAAGAGGGTTATTCAGATATCCGATAGGGGCAAGGGTAGGGTACTCGCCCTGCGCCGCTTTCTGCTCTAGCCCAATACGTGTTTTTTCAGAAACCTTTTTAGAGCCCATTTTCGCTAAGGCAACTTCGATATCAAATATAAAAAGCTCATCAGCAGAGGAAGTTTTATTGTAAATCTTATTTGAGCGGGCGAAGTGAATAGTTTTTCCATAATGATTGATAAGTAGGGATATTTCCATTTTATCAGCATCATTACGAGTCATGCGGTCAGTAACATCAAATATAATGTGTTCAACATCGGTGTGTTTTCGAGCATATTCGACCATTTGAATAAACTTGGCTCGTCCTTTAGCCGAATCCCAAGCCGATTCAGCCCCTTTCCAAGTATGAACTATTGTAAAGCCTTTCCGAGCCGCGTAATCAATTCCCATTTTTTCTTGAGCATCTAAAGAATAACCGTCTTCTTGCTCTTTACTTGAAACTCGAATATAAAGGAGGGCTTTATTCATTGATTTAACTCCTAAGAAATTTTAAAAAATTACGTCCACCAAGAATTTATATATGCGATTAACCGATTAATTCCTTCAGATTTTCTCACAAATAATTGAATTCCGCAAGAATCACAAATCATGTAAGGTTTTCCTTTATCAGAAATACGAATTTCTTGTTTGTTTTGACAAAGAGGACAGGGGAAAGATTTATTTCTAAAAATTTCAGAATAATTTTCCATTTTTTATCCTTTTTAATTTTCTTGTTATGTTGGAAATATTTTTAAAAAGTTTTATAGAAAATAATTTTTAAAACAATTTATTTTCCCAAAAAGAATTTAATTTTACTATCCGCCTTAGTTTAAAAACACAACGTTACGTATACGTTAAAAAACCAAAAAATAAGAAAAATTAAGAAAAAATTATTTCTTCGTATTAAAGTAACTTTTTGAAAATTTTTGTCTGGATTTTCCAAAAAGATAGGTTCTAAGGCCGGGAAATTCATCCAAAAGACAAAAAGCTGTCTCAAAACACCGCAAACGATTGTCAAAGTCCTTTTCCTCATTAAAAGAATCGTATCCGGCCAACCGAAGCAGATTTTCAATTGGAAAGGTCATTACCACCCAGAAACTTCGCGAAATTTCCTTAACCTTGCGCTCGATTAAAGTCATATCCCTTGAAGTGGTATAGCGGCGATTCTTCCCGTAATGCTCGAGAAACATGGATTTCGTCAGATATTTCGAGAGATAGTGAGTAGTGCGGTGGATATCAACATGTTTGATATGGACGATTTGACCTCCCCCTATTGACTCCCAAGCAGTCGAAACCCACGACTGTTCGATGAAGCGATCAACCATGATGTGCAAGTGAGCGTACCCACTTTTTTGAAGTTCCAACACAGCAATAAACGAAATGTTTTTTCCAAACTTTCGTTTAAGATACGTACGCATTTTATTCCAACAGTTTTTAATATATACAATTGATTCTTCAGCTTCACATTTAGAAGGATCAAGTGTGAGCGTAAGCAGGCGACAGAGATTTTTTTCTGAAGCCTTTTTAATAATTAATTTTCTAAGCCTGCTCGCTTTCTTCGGGCCACATGAAGGACAAACCCATTTCTTGCAATACATCCTAAGGTGCGACCATTTGTCTGCTCGCACGATGTCTTGAGTGCCAACTAAAGTCATCGCACCACAGGAGCATTCCTCTTTGTTTCGATTATGCCCATCTTTGTCAAGTGAAGTACAGCTATTAGCTTCATTAGCTATATAGCTAGAGTCCAAATTAATATTCAAATCCATATTTCCAGCCTTTCAGGAAGGTCATTTTTAGGCCTCCCACAGTCAGGGGTGATCAGGCCCCGACGCGAGAGGTAGGTCAGACTGTGGTCTGGCCTCTTGAGGGGAGAGACCTTCCGAGCTCACCCCCAAGATCAGTTAAGGTTTTTATACTCTTTGAGAATTTCTTCTTTGATTGACTTCTTGAGCCCTTCGGAAATCTCAACTACGGGCGTGTATTTTTTCTTACCATTTTTGTCGTCGTAGGAGGTTTGAGGGAGGCCCAGCCAATCACCTTTTTGGTCTTCCATTAAGCGAATTCCGTTAACGGTGACTTCGCCGACAGCAACGTCAGCGAAAGCCCGCAGCATTTCTTTTCCTTCAATTTTCTTAATCCTAATGACAGTTATTTGTGACATAGGTAATCCTTTCTCATATTTGATTTTTATTTGGGTTAAGATAATTTTTACAACAATCGAAATATGAGTAGGCGACCTACACCTCAACAGAAATTTTCTTCTCACAATTGGGTTCTCCACATTTTCTTGATAGCCGTCCAGACAGCTCCACGAGTCGGCCAAAATTTTCAATTATTTCGATAGCCTCGTCGCTCGAAATTTGTCGTCCATCGACGCGGCTGAAAGTTTGAATAACATCCGCAATGAAAGCCGCAGAATATTTCATAGAAACGTCTCCTGACTCTCATGAGGCGGCTTTGGATTATCAAATAAATTTCTATAAGCATTCACGATTGCTTTAGTGAGCGCTTGTTCAGTTTCTTTGTTTATGGGGTAAAAAGAAGGGAGTTGTTTACCATTACGAAGAGGTTTAGTCGGAAATACTAAACGTATGTCAGTCTTATCAAAAGTCTCGTGCAAGGCAATATTCCCTAAAAAAAGCTGATTATTGACGACGCACGAAGCGAATCCGCACAATCCTTGATCAAGTTTGATTAGCCTGACACTTATTTCAGTTATAGATATCGGGTTCATTAGTTTCCTCAAAGTAAAAAAGCCATCTGCAATTTTTTGCAGATGGCTCACTATACATCAGGAACCCTAGAACCCCTCGACGAGTAAAGGGGTTACCTTATTTGTCGGTAACCTCCATTGATAAGTGAAAGGCAAGCATTGTATCGACGCCGAATATTATCTTCCATAGAGGCGCCTGTTGTTTTAGATTCCAATGGGTACATGTCCAGAGCAATATCCATGAAGTCTTTTCCGCTCTCACGTAGCTCATATACTCTAAGATAACCAACATACTTTTCGATGTGAACACGAGTTTGATCAATGTTTTGTTTCTTCATATCATATAAAAGACTAATTGAATCCAAGATTGCAGACTTCGAATGGTTAAAATTAATCAGAACTGATTGCAAATATTCTGGGAGGGGAAAATCTAATTTAGGATCAATTTTTATATTGACTGGAAATGGAGCATTTGTTTCCATAAGGGAATTGGCTGTAACTTCAAACATTCTCATGAAAATAAAAGCTAATAAACAATGGTGCTTTCGTCCTTTAAAAGTAAGAGTATCAAAATTAAAAATTTCATTTGAAAAAGTCCACACATCATATTCGGGTGGAAGTAATGCCAACATTTCCCAATCCTGACATAATTGACGATAAAGTTTATAAAAATGATTGTTCTTTTCAAAACTTATACAGGTTTTTTTAACGTAAGCTAAGGTTTCATCGCTGAGTTTAGGGCTTGGATAAGTCTTGTTTGCGATAGCAAAAAATTTGGTGAGGTCAAGCGAGCAAGATTTAGAATAATTTTCAATATCTTTAAAAAGTTTAGAAAAGGAACTGTTTCGACGTAAGAATTCCCATTTTAAGACAAAAAGTTCTAATTTCCGTTTCCACACATCTTCACGAGACAGTTTTGTCATAAGGACTCACATATTCATCAAAAATAACTTCATAACTCGAAGGTTCTATTCAATATACAACAGAAAACTATTCAGGTACAGTAACAAGCAACAGCAAATAAGCAAAAAAGAAGAATATATTTTAAAACATCGTTTTCCTTAGCCCTTCCTAAAGTTAATTGTTATAAATGGTATTAAGCATTATAATATAAAAACTTTTTAAAGGTACGGGGAAGCATGGCATTAGAACTAACGAAATACATCAAGTATTGTCTTGCATACGTAAGACTTACAACGCAGAAGGCTTTTACTCTTCAACAAAGGTATTCTATTCAATTTCCCAAAGATAAGTTCAATCTTTTGGGACTTTTGAATGGGGATATTGATGGGAATCTTGGAGAATTAATCAAGCTTGATATATTTTACAATTATGATCCTAAGAAGGTTCCTTCAGAATTAAAATCTCTTTATGAGAGTGAAAAGGAATTAGCAAATAAAATAGAAGATATATACAACAAATTTAAAAATGATCCTTATACCAAACAAATCATATTAAACTTTGGATACTTCACATTAGAGGTTCCCCCAGAAGACGATGATGTAATTTTGAGTGATGAAGATTCTGATTTAAACTCCTCGAAACAACAATGTACCCCATCGAGTAAAACAGTCCAATTTCCCCTTTTTACCATTCCCGTAAAAATTGAAAAGAATATTGAAAAAGGTGTAGGTAAATACCTGGTTTATTCTGTCGATCCTGAATTTCACGTTAATATAAGTGTATTTGAAAAAATTCTGGGGGATGATCTTTACTTCCAACTCATAGAAAAATTTGGTTTTATGGAAGTAGAAGGTCAATTTGTACTCCCAGTAACAAGTTTGGATATATTTGTAAAAATTTGGCAAGAAATTAAGGCGCAATTAAAATTACGAAATGCTAATTTTGATGAGAACTCGTTTAGCGTAGATGAAACGAATCTTTCTCTGGCTCCGAAAGTCAATTATTTTCTCGCTGAAGATTTGGAAAAATTAGCAAAATTGGAACAATCTCAATTAGCTAAAACTTCTCTTACAAGCTGGATCGATAACGCAGATATAAATATCTATGATTCCGAAGCCAAAGAAGCAGATATTTATTTTCCTTTTCAATATGACAAATATAAACTCAAAGTCCTTTCCGTCATTAATAACAAAGCATCAGTGGTTCAAGGGCCACCAGGAACAGGAAAATCCGAAACAATTGCAAATCTTTTATGCCATTTAGCCGCAAAAGGATTTAAGGTTTTATTTGTTAGCCAAAAGGCCCAAGCCCTAAAAGTGGTAAAAGACAAACTAAAAAAACTAAATGTCCACTATCTCTCTGGATATATTCCCAACTTAAACTCTGTTCAATTAAACGAGGAAGACGAGGTTGACGGAATCGCAATTCAATTATCGGCTTTAGACGGTTATATTGAGAAATTGACATATTCCTTAGACAACGGAAGGTTAGAAAAAAATCATTCTTTGGAATCAATAGAATCAGAAAAAACAACGCTGAAAGAATCGTTCAACCGTTGTTTCATTGAAGAAAGGAGATTTTTTGAGTTAAAAACAAATCAACAAGCTTTCAAGCCTTTTGATTTGGGAAACTTTGATTCAGGAAAATTTGAAAATAATTTTTCATTTGAAGTTATAAGAGATATTCAAAAGATGGTAACCGAAATTCAAAGTCTTAAATCTCAGATTAAACAATCCGAATCATTGGAATTTATTAATTATTTCGACGATCAGTTCCAGAAGATAATTGGAAAAAAGGGAAGATATCTAGAGAGTGTAGGAAGATTCAAGAATGATTACCAAAAAACCGGATATGATCGACATAATATTCTTTTTAGAATTTTAAACAATAGCCTCAGAAAAATAAGAATAAATAATGATTGGGGTCAGCTCCCTCGGGAGATAACAGACTATATCAATGTTGAATTGAATAAAGATATCTCAAGAAGCGAAGGCGTTGCAGTCATTAGCAAGTTAGAAAAGTATTTAGAATACTATAAAGCAAAAGAAACACAACAGACCAAAGAAAACGAGTTGAATGAATTATTAAATAAATCTGGAATAACTTTCGATCAGTTTGAATTGATAGTTAAGTGGATTAAATCGAATTCATTTGAAACAGTTAAACAAAATATAATAAAGTTTCAACAAACAAATAAATCAGTTCAAAGTTTTTCAAATTTAATTGATCAAAACAACGTTCAAAATGGATTGAATAAGATATCAATAACCAGAACTCAAACAGTTGCCAATTATCTGCAGAACATCATAAATCAAAAATTTATTGGACGCTGGAAGAAAGATGCGAACCTTCGACAAACTACAAAGAAACTCGGAAAGGCTTTTGGTAAATCCAAGAGAGCCTTTAAGACTTTTGATAATCTTCGAGCAGACCCGACTAATTTTAAATCAATTTTAGACTTGATCCCCGTATGGATAATGGAACTTGATGACGCTTCAAGAATTATTCCTCTTGAGAATAACATTTTTGATTATGTAATCCTAGATGAGGCTTCGCAGTGCAATATCGCATATACCTTGCCAGTAATGTTTCGAGCAAGTAAGACACTATTTTTTGGAGATAGCGAGCAAATGCGAGATAGCACAGTCCTGTTTAAATCTAATCAAGCATTTGATGAGTTAGCCAGAAGATATCAAGTCCCCGAAGAACTAAGAATCAAAACAACAGGAAGTTCTGTACAGTCCGTTTTAGATATAGCGTCTATGAGAGGATTTTTATCAATTCCACTTAGATATCATTATCGTTCACCGAGAGAATTAATTGGTTTCAGTAACAAGTATTTTTATAAGCCGAAAGGAAAAGAACTAATTCCTCTAAACAATAATTACTTAACCTACAAAGACACTAATAGAGTAATGGTAGTCCATGAGGTTAAGGTTGATCATTCAATCGAGATATCAGACAAGATCAATGCCTCGGAAGCTAGAGCAATATTAAAGTTATTTAAAGAATTAAAAGCCGACGCTAGATACAAAGACAAATCCATAGGAATTTTAAGCTTCTTCAACGCACAAGCTTCTTATTTAAGAGATGTCTTTGAAAGAGAAGGTTTTAAGGAAGATGATAATAACTACAAGATCAGTATCATTGAAGGTATTCAGGGAGACGAAAAGGATATTGTTATTTATTCTTTTGTAATGCGTAGCCCTGATCAAATTAGACAGTATTATCCCTTAACAGGTGAAGGTGGCGATATCAGGGGAGATATAAACAGAGGTAGAGTTAATGTTGCATTTTCGAGGGCACGTCAACAAGTTCATTGTTTTGTAAGTATGTCTATTGCTGATATCCCAGACAAAATTTGGATTAAGAAATATCTTGAGTATGCAAGGGATTGTGGGAAAGTCGACTCTTGCTCCGTTGATTTAAGACCCTTTGATTCTTACTTTGAGGAAGAATTCCATTCTTTGTTAAGGACAAAGCTCAATTCCGATTATTTAATCCAGAATCAAGTTCCAAGTTGTGGATTTAAGATAGATTTCGTTGTTACAAATTTAAAAACAGAAAGACGAATAGCAATTGAATGCGACGGCCCAACACATTTTAAGAATGAATCAGATGAAGAGTTTGGATATTACATAGAAAGCGATGAGGAAAGACAGCGTGTCCTAGAATCGGCAGGATGGGAATTTTATAGAATTAAATATTCCGACTGGATTAACAATAATAAAGCTAGGCAAGATTCGTTGAAAGAAATAATGGTACTCCTAAAATAGATTAAGCAACATTTGTTTTTTTATGAAATTTACAAAAGCTTTTAGAATCGATAAAACACAGCCAGAATTAGATTTTGTAGACATTCCGCTTCATACTGATACACCCTTATTTATTGATCCTTATGCAATCAGCAAAAGAAACGATATTTGGTCTATTGAATGCCATAACGCAATAGCCGATTTTTTTCAAAAGGCCGTAGACGCAATTCGCAATAACAAAGATTCAGAAGCAATCCAGATGTTTTCAAAATTAAATGAGACAAATGATACCCATTTAGGATTTTCAAGTGCTAAAGCACAGGGAAAGGGAGTCAGCGAAGGGCAAGCCTTATTACTTTATAAAAAGCTAAAAGAAAGTTCGGCAGTAAAAACTGGCTTTATAACAGAATTAGCCGATTGTGAATTATTAATTGAGGGAATCGGCCCAGATAAGATTAGCGATATAACCACAAAAATAATTAAAGAAAAACTTATTGAATACACAATTAATCAATGCGCATTGTTAGGTTTGGAAACCGTTAAGGTTTCATCGGGTTATTATTGGGATAGAGAAAAACAACGATGGACAGATAATTTTTTTCCTCTACCAGTTTATAAAAATCAGAGAATAATCTTAGTCCCGAGAGCAATTGCAAGATATGAGTTCTCATACAATTATTCCGAATACTACAATCATTTTATTCTTAATTATTTACAAGCAGAACATTTAAATGCCAATTCATCACTTGTTCAAACCTTAAAGAAAGGTAGACGTGTAGTCTACAAAAAAACATTAAAAGAAAGAGAAGAATATCCATGTTCAAAAGAGTTTATTTATAAATTTTCGAGGCAACATCCAAAAGTGCTTGAAGAGTATAAAAAAAGAAAAGGCCAGCAAATTAAAGATGAAACAGTGGAAGAATTAGTTAAGGCTTTTGATGTATGTGAGACCTCTTCATATCTAACAAGAGCATTGAAATCAATCGCCTCGGGTGATAATGAAGCTTCAAAGTATCACGATCTAATTATCGGAATAACCGAGTTCATATTTTATCCATTATTAAACTATCCCAGAAAAGAAGAGCCGATACATGGTGGGAGAAAAAGAATTGATATTTGTTTCAATAATGCCGCAAGTGATGATTTCTTTTTTCATCTTCATAAATCACATGAAATCCCATGTCACTTAATTATGGTTGAATGTAAGAATTATAAAGGAGACCCCAAAAATCCAGAATTAGATCAATTAAGTGGACGATTCGGTGTTAATCGAGGGTGTTTTGGCTTTTTAATTTGTAGACGTTTTGATGATAAGAAGCTATTTATTGAAAGATGTAAAGATACACATAAAGATGGAAGGGGAATAATTATGGCGTTAGATGATGATGATATTGTTCGACTTTTATCATTTAAGGCTGATAAGAACGACAAGGAGATAGACAGATTTTTTAACTTAAGATTTAGAGAGATATTAACAGGTTAATTAAAAAACCCGTCTTTATGCAATGGTCAGATGAATTAAGTCAAAAATAACTTTTCTTAAGAGAATCAAATATGATAAAGGTCGTCGAAGTATTTCAAGCCGATAGAAATACAAAACGTGAATTGCCTCTTTTCCTTTCTAAAATTCGTGCAGGATTTCCGTCTCCTGCAGACGATTATCAAGATAAAAAACTCGATCTCAACGAATATTTGATAAAACACCAAGCCGCAACTTTCTTTGTGAGGGTCAGGGGCGACTCTATGATCAAAGCAGGCATTCACTCGGGAGATATTCTTGTGGTTGATCGTTCTATTGAGCCAAAAGAGAAAAAGGTTGTGGTAGCTGTAGTAAATGGTGAATTTACCGTAAAGCGTGTTTGTAAAATAAAAAATAAACTATTTCTCATACCTGAAAGCGACGATTACACGCCTATTGAAACAAGTTGTAGCATAATAACTACTATGCCCAATAAATTGATGGCTGGAATTCACGACCGAATGCCTGTTATTTTAGATAAAGAAAAAGAACGACAATGGTTAACTGAAAAAGACTTAGATAAAGCGATAGGTTTACTAAAGGCTTATAGTGCTATTAGAATGACAGCTTACCCTATTTCAATAGCAGTAAACAATCCTAGAAATAATTCAGCCGATATAATTAAACCTTTGGAATTATAATTTCAGAAAACAGATTAGGAAATTAAATTACTTTGAAAGCCTTAAAATTACCTTTTGGATTAAAGAATAGCCAACTTATTCAAGTTTCGGATGTAGAATCTGGGTTGAAATGCGGGTGTAATTGTCGCGCTTGTGGGTATCCTCTTGTAGCAAAAAAAGGAAAAAGAAAAATTCATCATTTTGCACATCACAAACAGCCAGATTGTAAATACGCTACAGAAACAGCGTTACATGAGGCCGCAAAAAAAGTAATTGAAGAAGCCGGTTACATAGTATTACCCGAATTGAAATATAAAATTGGTGAAACGGGTCATCGATTAATTGTCAGTCAAGGTAAGTTACATTTTGAAGAAATTACTTTAGAGAAGAGATTTCATAATGTTATTCCCGATATTTTAATAAAGCAAGAAGGACAATTTCTTAATGTGGAAATTTGCGTTACTCATAGAGTAGATGAGGAGAAATTAGAAAAGATAAAAGAGAGTAATTTGTCGACTCTAGAAATCGATTTGTCAAACATTGATCGGACGATTGGTTTTCCACTTCTAAAAGATTTGATAGTAAATTCAATTGAAAATAAAAAATGGCTTTTTCATAGAGAATATAATGATTTAAAAGAAATGTTTATTGGGAGATCAAAATCAAAAAGATGTAGTGGTTATGATGGAATATCTGTTTCTAATTGCCCTAAGGCAATAGAAAGGTCGTATAGGTTACTTGGTCCTCACTTTGATAATGATTGTGGAAACTGTTCTTATTGTGTAGAACAATATAAGAATGATAATTGGACGCTGAGAAAACTTAACTGCATTGGTCATTTAAACGAAGAAGAAATTAGTAATTCACTGAAAACCACAATCAGCATATAATTCAGATCGATTTTTGATAATGATTGCTCTAGACTACATAAAATGAGAAAAAATCGAAAAATTAATATTCTATTAGTTGCGATACCATCTTTTTTTATACTTGGTTGTGCCACGACAGAGAATTATGAAGCAATACTAAATCAATGGGTAGGTAAATCTGAAAGTGAATTAGTTACCGCTTGGGGCATCCCAAAAGATAATTATAAACTTGATGATGGTGGCAAGATTTTACTTTATTCCAATAGCCATAGTGTTGAAACCGGTGGTTATTCATATACTATGCCTCAAACTACATATCGTACGGAGACTATACAAGGTACCCCGGTATATTCTAGGGACCCTATAGCCACTATGCAGTCAGCACAACCGAGGACATATCAAATAAAGACCACGGAAAATGTTACTACTACAGTACCAAAAGCCATAAAAAATTATTCATGTGAAACCAGATTTCATCTTGATAATAAAGGTATTGTAAAAGATTGGAAATGGCAAGGCAACGACTGCGTATCCTATTAGCGTTGAGAAATAAAAAATGATTAGAAAAATTTTTTTGATCTTATTCTTATGCAGTATTCCTTTATTTTTCAATAAAGAACTTTACGCTGACGAACCGGAACAAATCTCGATTATAAACCTAATAGCTACTCCTGAAAAATATGAAGGTAAATTAATAATGATTTTTGGTTATGTAAAATTAGAATTTGAAGCAACAAGTGTTTATTTGACAAAAAGTGACATGGAAAATTATATATGTAAAAACGGTTTGTGGTTAAATGGCATCGGTTCTGATGAGTGGAAGAAATACGATGGTCAGTTATGTTTAATTGAAGGTATTTTTGATTCTACAATGACTGGTCATATGGGGGCTTGCAGTGGTGGAATTAAGAATGTTTCGAGACTTCAAGTTTGGAACATTGAAAAAATAGCACCGAACGCTCATGCGAATTAGTAGTTAACCAGTTGATAAACTCGTCCATTAACTGACCCCAGTAATTTTCGTGCGGAATCTTCCGTCGAGATACAATGAGCCGTGATCGCCAGTGGTGGTCGCGGCTTTTTGCATGACCTAACGTTTCAAATGGTTAGGCGATTATTGTTTTATAGTTTCGATCAATTTTTCCCATTCATCCACCCACGCATCCAAATCCCGTCGGAAGTCCATAAAATCCGCTCAAAATGTATCTGTTTATCTGCGTTTTTGACTATTTAACAGGCCGGATATTTAACTGCGATTTTGGGGATATTACCGCAGAATTTGGGACTTGTTGGTTTGGCAAATAAGCAGTTAAATGGAATCAGCGAAAGTGCGGCCGAATTTTCGGGCAGTTAAATGAGAATCGCTTTCCAGAGGGAGGTCTGCCGATCCCAATTGGATTTACAGTCGTATGAAATTTGTATTGTGATGCAATGTAATACATGTTACATTGATGATTAACCGAAAGGGAAAGTTATGAATTGGTTAGTATTTTCCTACTCTTTATCTACAAAAATAAGTTCAAGTTCTCGGGTTGCCATCTGGAGGAGGCTGGGGCGATTGGGCGCAGTCACTCCGAAGGCCAGCGTTTATGTTTTGCCGGATAAAGAAGAATGTTTTGAATCGTTTCAGTGGCTCGCTCAAGAGGTTCAAGAAGCTAAAGGTGAAGCGGTTGTCATGCGGGTTAATAAATTTGAGGGGTTATCTGACACGCAATTGGTAAAAATTTTTCAGGAGGCAAGAAAAGATGATTATGCCGCGATTGATTTAGAATTGGATGGCTTTGAGAGGGAGATTCACATGAAAAATAAAATATCAAAACCTTCTCAAGTTGCGGATGCGTTAAAGAAAATCCATAGTCGTTTTTCTGAAGCTAATGAAGTTGATTTCTTTGATTCTTCCAACGCTGTCCGAGTGCGTCAGCGCATTAATAAATTGGAAAAAGAATTAAACGCTTCCGAACATCCTGCGCAAAAGATTTCCAAAGTTTCTATTCGACAGTTCAAAAATAAACGATGGGTAACCCGTCCGCATCCTCACGTTGATCGTCTGGCCTGTGCTTGGTTGATACGGCGTTTTATTAATCCCAAAGCCGTCATTCGCTATTCTGATAATCCCAAATCCGACGAGGTTCCCTTTGATATGAAAGACGCCACATTTGGTCATCAAGGGAATTTTTGCTCTTTTGAAACAATCATTCATTCGTTTAATTTACACAATGCTGGGTTAAACGCTCTTGCTGAAATTATTCACGAGATTGATTTAAAGGATGGTCGCTATGTCCGTCCCGAAATCGAAGGAGTTGCGGCTATTCTTAATGGATGGCGCTTGGCAGGTTTTTCTGATAGCCAGTTGGAATCCCACGGAATTAGCCTATTTGAAGGCCTCTACTCAGCATTAAATCACACAAAAAAATAAAATTTATGTCAGTTCCCAGTGAAACAAAACCCGTTAATTGTAGCTTGAAAGAATTTTTTCTTTATTTCTTACAGTTAGGAACATTCGGTTTTGGAGGCCCCATCGCTTTGGCTGGTTACATGCAGCGCGATCTTGTTGAACAAAAACGATGGATTTCAAAAGAAGATTATGTTGATGGTCTCGCACTCGCGCAACTTGCTCCGGGCCCTCTGGCCGCTCAACTGGCGATGTATTTGGGGTGGGTGAGGGCAGGAGTTCTAGGGGCTACGCTTGTGAGTGTTGCATTTATTTTACCGTCGTTTTTAATGGTGCTTGTCATTTCAGCATTTTATTTGCGATTCGGCGGGCTTCCTTGGATGCAGGCAGTGTTTTATGGCATTGGGGCCGCTGTTATTGTGGTCATCGTCAGAAGCGCGTTCAAACTTGTCAAATTGACTTTAGCCAGAGACAAGGTATTGTGGGCTATTTTTATAGTCAGCGCAGTTATTACTGGCTGGACTGAATCAGAAATCATTTGGGTTTTTTTACTTTCCGGGGTCGCTGCTCTTTTTATTAAGGCACCGCCACGTTTTAATTCTAAAACAGCAATTTTTGCGGTTTTCCCTTCATGGCTTATTCAAGGCTTGCATGGCTCTGCTTCCGTTGGGCTATTGTGGAAAGTGCTTATTTATTTTGCAACAGCAGGATCAGTTGTTTTTGGAAGTGGTTTGGCGATTGTACCTTTTATGCACGGAGGAGTGGTGAGTCATTATCAATGGCTTACTGAAAGGCAATTTATCGATGCGGTGGCTGTAGCAATGATTACGCCCGGGCCTGTTGTTATCACGGTCGCATTTGTCGGCTATCTTGTCGCTGGCCCTCTAGGAGCGGTGATGGCTTCTATCGGAGTCTTTTTGCCGACGTATTTGTTTGTTGTTATTCCCGCGCCTTTTTATAAACGTTATGCAAAGAATGCGCAAATCAAAGCATTTGTTGACGGCGTGACAGCCGCAGCAACGGGAGCGATTGCCGGTGCCGCTTTTGTGCTGGGGAAAAGGGCAATTATTGATGTTCAGACAATTTTGATTGCCCTGGTAACGTTTATCATTTTGTTTAAGTTTAAGAAAATACCAGAACCGATAGTGATTCTATTGTCCGGATTTGCCGGTCTTTTATTATTTCATAAATAAGGGAGGGATTATGAAAAGGGCAACATTTTTATTAACAGGATTTTTGATCTTTTTTGCTGTGCAGACGCAAATCGTCGCGGCAAAAGAAAATAGTAAATCATCTATGAAAGAATCTGTGGAGCTAATATGGAATGAGCAAATAGAAAAAATTACTGAGTTAAAAGGAACTTTCAACGATGACAAAAGTGTTTTTAAAGTGACATCACCGCGCAACGATGTGAAAGTTTCTGTTGATCAATGGTCGATGCCGCCGTTTATGGGATTAACTTCGTGGGCGGGATTTACCAAAGGTTCCAAGAAAAATATGATGGTGATGGGAGATTTGGTTTTATTTCAGGATGAAGTGAATCCTGTCATGAGTGTGGCCTTAGATAATGGGTTGCAGGTCACCGCCCTGCATAATCATTTCTTTTTTGATGAGCCAAAAGTTTATTTTATGCACATTGGCGGCGAGGGGAGTATAGAACAATTAGCAACGGGAGTTCGGAAAACCCTCGATAAGGTTAAAGAAATCCGTGCGGCTAATTCAAATCCTGTTAATAGCTTCGGACGCGGAGACATTTCACAAACGAGTTCCATTACACCAAAAACTATTGAAGATATTTTAGGTGTAAAGGGGCAAAGCAAAGATGGGATGTTTAAGGTTGTTATCGGACGAAAAACAAAAATGTCTTGTGGTTGTGAAGTTGGGAAGGATATGGGAATCAATACGTGGGCGGCATTCGCCGGGAGCGATGATAAAGCTATCGTTGACGGTGATTTTGTCGTCCATGAAGATGAACTTCAGTCTGTGCTTAAAAGTTTAAGGAACGCGAACATTAATGTTGTTGCCATTCACAGTCACATGACTCAAGAAAATCCTCGTTTATTGTTCATTCATTACTGGGGAATTGGTTCAGCTAAGGATTTGGCTGAGGGATTAAACACGGCTTTAAAAAAACAAAAACTATAATCATAAGAAAGGAGTAGTCTATGTGGTCAAAGAAAGAAATCCTAAGAACTATTGGAGTGGGGGTGGTTGTTTTATCGTTGGGCATCCTCGGATTGAAAACTGCTATGGCTGAGGATATGGATGAGTATCAAGCATCCGACGCATTATTAAAAGCCCTTCCGTCGAGCAAGCATACGTTGGCCGATGGAATTAGTCAGGCCGCCCAAGGAGGAGAAAAAGCGGTTTCGGCGAAATTTGAAATGGACGATGGAAAGTTGTCGCTTTCAGTCTATACGGCAGATGCGGCAAATAATACTTTTAAAGAAGTCGCTGGTGATGCGGAGGCTGCAACTTGGAGTCCTCAAGCGGAAGTTATCAAAGAAGGCGAAGATTTACAAAACGCAAAAGAGCAACTGAAAGTCCTGACAGGTTCAAAGTTTTCACTGTTGGATTTTATTGCCAAGGCTCAGAAGGATCAACCGGGCACTGTGCTCTCCGCTATTCCCGAGGTTGAGGGAGGCAAGAGTGTCTGCGAAGTTAGAATCGTGTCACAGGGGAAAGTTATAGAAATTCATTACGATGTGACGAGTGGAGAAAAAGCGAATGTGGAATAAGATAGAATTAAAACACGTCAAAGTTACCATATTGAGTGTTTTTCTATCCATTCTGTTTGTTTCTCATGCAGGGGCGGCTTTGACACCGGCAGAATCAGATGCCATGAATGGTCAGGCCGCTCCTGTTTTTTCTTTTAAGACGTTAAAAGGAGACACCGTTTCATTGGCCGATTATCAAGGTCACCCGGTGCTTCTTAATTTCTTTGCCAGTTGGTGCCCGCCATGTCGGGCGGAAACAACGGAATTGATAAAGCTTGATGAGAAGTATGCATTTCAAGGTTTGGCCATTATCGGAGCGGCCACGGATTCCAAATTGATTACGGATACGTCAAAAGAAAAAGAACAAGCCGATGTTGCTGAGCTGGCAGGTCAATTAAAAATACCTTATCCCGTTACAATTGCTGATGAGAATTTGATAAGCGCCTACAAATTTATAGGAATTCCGACGATAGTATTTATCAATGGCGAAGGGAAGATTATAAAAATATTT
Source organism: uncultured Planctomycetales bacterium (assembly GCA_964612665.1). GTDB lineage: Bacteria > Omnitrophota > Gorgyraeia > Zapsychrales > JAHFFX01 > CAZTCI01. Next base: position 93,534 of record CAZTCI010000006.1, read on the forward strand.
TATGGGTACCATAGCGCTCAACAAATCGAGCAGGTCATTCAAAAATTATTTCCCGCAAAGTGATTGAATTAATCAAACCTTTCTATAAAGTCTTTACCAGCCCTCCTCAACAGTGGCATCCTTTACTTATTCATTTTCCATTGGTTTTCTTAATATTAGAAGCCTTCTTTATTTTAGTATTTTTTCTAACTAAAAAGAGCGACTACGAAAAGCTAGCACTTAATTTTTTGAAGGCAGCTTTTGTCTCTATTCTCATTGCGATGGCCGCTGGAATTCATGACTGCGGACTTAATCTTGGCCCGGGGAATAAATTTGTGCTGGGATTGCAGGATCGTTTTAAGAATGCTTTTCATTTTCAAAGTTCAGTAACAGTGCATTTCTGGCTTGCGATTGTATTATTGATTCTTGTTTTATGCCGTTTGGTTTGGTGTTCCTGTGAAGGAACAGGGTTTTGGAAAAGCAGAGAGCAAGCCAGTTTATATGGATTTCTCCTCTTGATCGGTCTTTGGGTGCTGCTAGCCATGAGTTATGTCGGCGGATCATTGACTCACCAATAGAGCCTTTAACCTTATATCGGAGGCGCTTTGCACAAAAACATTAAAATTCTTTTAACCTGTTCAATTTTTATTCATGGCGGCATAAATCTTTTGGCACCGATTTATGCCATTTTTATTAAAAACATTGGTGGGACAATTATTGATGCCGGTGTAACTGTCGGTTTTTATGCCATCTTAAGAGGTATACTTTATTTCGCATTGAAAAATTTAAAGGAAAGTAAATTCAGCAAGAGGTTGATGATTTCGTTTGGTTATTTTATTTTCTTTTTGGGTTATGTATTTTATATCTTTGCTTCCAATGTGACTCACGTGCTTATTATTCAAGGCCTGCTTGCTTTCGGGGAAGTGGTCATTAATCCTTCTTGGAGCGCTGTCATTGCCCAGGCGTTGACCAAAGGTAAAGAGAGAGGCATTTATTCTGACTTTTATGGATACAGATCTTTGTTTGAAGGAGCCGCTGCTATTTCAGGAGGACTCCTAGCAACTAAAGTAGGGTTTCATTTTTTATTTGGGTTAATGGCCAGTTTTGCCTTAATTGCAAGCTTTTTAAGTTTGTTGTTAAGAGATGAATGATTGATGTCCAAGGACAAAAAGTGGACATCCAATATGTATATGATATATAAAGAGTTAGTAGTTGTTCTCTCTCGAGGAAGTGGACAAAAATAATGGACTTTTAAGGTGTTTGTCCGCGTTTTGTCTATGGTCTGATGATCAGAGAACACTACTAAAAAATCAATCTGGCAGCTTCAAAAAATCGGTTTAATTTGGCAATTGAATCATGTATACTCAATGATTAATATTGATAGATTATTTTAGGTGGGTGTGTGGTCACCCACCCTTTGAATTAAATCATTGTAATTAAATAAGTTACAATGGGTTTTTGTTGACTGATAGGATGTAAGAACCTGATCATTTTTCTGTTGAATTGTTTTTGATATATGTTATATTTACATTGTACATATGAATGAAATTCATTTTACTTGGGATAAACAAAAAGCAGTCTTAAATCAAAAGAAACATGGTGTTTCTTTTGAAGAAGCCAAAACCATTTTTTATGATGACAATGCTGTAGAATTTTTTGATCCAGATCATTCGGAAGGCGAGGATCGATTTATCATGTTAGGAATGAGTTTTATGGCGCGTGTTTTAGTTGTTTGTCATTGTGTGAGAGAAAAAGGTTCAATTATCAGGATCATTTCAGCTAGAAAAGCGACAAAACAGGAAAGCAAGAAATATCAGGAGGGAAAAATATGAGATCAGAATACGATTTTTCTAAAATGAAGGGACGCCGTAATCCATATGCGGTGCGTCTTAAAAAACCAGTTACTATTCGTCTGGGGGATGATGTGATTAGCTATTTTAAATCTATGGCAGATCAAATGGGGGTTCCGTATCAAAATTTAATCAACCTTTATTTGCGGGATTGTGTTAAATCGCATCGTAAGATCGAATGGGTTGCACATTGAACAAGTTCTAACCTTCTTGAGCCATCGACCCTTGAATTCAAGATCACCCTTGCCCAGGTAAAACTTCTGTATGCAAGCAAAACGGTTGTCCGAATACCCTTTGAAGCTCGTCGATAACGCCGCGACTTCAAAGGGTCATCCACGCTTACTTGATGCCAATACGAACCTGGAATGGTTTGTAAACTTAATGCAAAAAATTGAAGTTATGGCTTTTTGGTTTTAGATTGAATCACGATATTGAAAGGTTAGTCAATGAGTCAAGAGGAACAAAAGTTCTTTATCCCCGTTGCTTCTTCTACAGATCCGAATAATTTAGGAAATCTAGTAAGAGAAGCATTACAAAAAAATTATTCGGCAACTATTTCTGCAGGTAGGCAAGGAAAGAAAAGTTGATTTAAAGAAAGTTGAGATTAGGCTGGGCCCAAGTTGGTTTTACTGTAAAATTGGGGAAAGTAGATAATAGGAGTTTCGTCTATGCGGCCCTTTGGTCAGAAAAATAATTTGGTTAAAGAATTTGAAATGTTAGTGAAGCAGAACAACTTTGAAAGTGCAATTAAAATATTAGTAAAAATACAAGAACAAAATCTTTTAAGCCCAGAAGTTATAAATGAATATAATGAAATGTGTCTTGATGGATACGCGACTAATTTATTTGCTACTTCAGGAACCCTTTTTGAAGAGAAAAAGTACGAAGCGGCTAAAGAATATTCTAATATTGTAACGGAATTAATTAGTCAGAATTTAGAAGCATTTAAGCTGGATAGAGATTTGTTCTCAAATTTTTCTAATAAGATGGTTGGTGAAATGTCACAGTTACCCAATTTGTCGATGACCATTGAAGAATTAAAAAGTTTCAGAATAAAATACCATACAAGAGCGGAAGAGATTTTTAAAAACAAAGTTCAAGTGAGCATTGTAAATATGTATACAGATTCACTGCTTAGATCTGCTCTTTGTGGATCGATGAAAAATAAAGATTAAAAAAGGCTCGATGATTATGGATTATCAATTTATACATAATTTTATGTTGGATTCTTGCAGTTTTGATACTTCGAAGTGCAGACTGTATCATTAGTTTTTACAAACAAAAGGTTCCTTTTTTTTAAGAAACAATCTTTTCAACGACCAGCGTTTTGAATGGGTTTCTTAAGTTATATGTTGATTCGTGATGATCAAGTAAAACTCTTCGACGGATCTTTCCCTCGATTATGGCGGTTTAATCGTCATCCTTCCATTATTTTTTCATTTGTGGTTTTATTCTTAATTTTAAATCCTTTTATTGCCCACGCCCAAATCCGTTTTGCTTCCCCACAGCAATACAATCTGCCTCAACCCGGCGGAGCACAATGCATGGTCGCTGCTGATTTCAATGGCGATGGCTATGCTGATATCGCTGTGTGCGTCGGATCGGGAGGCGCTGCTGGCGTTGGCGTATTTATGAACAAAGGAGACGGGACATTCTTGCCGCCTGTTATTTATGGAACCGGTTCAGGTGTTACGGTCGGACTTGTTGCGATCGACCTTAATGTCGATGGACATTCTGATCTTGTGGCTATCACAGGAGCTGGTCAACTGAACGTTCTTCTTGCCCGCAGCAATGGGACATTTGTGCCGTCTGTGCTCTATCCCCTCCCTGGAGGAGGAGACGCATGGTCTCTGGTAGCGGGTGATTTTAACGGCGATGGAAAAAAGGACATTGCCGTTTCATATTCAGGCGGCAATGCTATCTTTTTAAACCGTAATGACGGCACACTCGCATTTTCCTCAAAGTTTTCAGCTCCCGCAGACAGCATTAGCTTGTGCTGCGGAATTGCGGTTTTGGCAGACGCCGCCGACGTCAATGGCGATGGTGTTGATGACATCCTTACGACGGAGGAAAATAATGGATTTTCCATATTGTTTGGCCAGCGCAACGGGACCATGAGTGCGCCGACCGTTTATACACCGGGCTTCTCTTATGCTGTCTATCACCTGGCCGATGTCACCGGCGACGGAAAGCCGGATGTCGTTCTGAGTGAGCAGTATGCCGCGTTTGCTCTTTTTAAAAATGATGGTACAGGAAAATTTGGGGCCCCTACGGCATTTGAAGTCAACAATTATGGTTATGGACTGTCTGTAGCCATTGGCGACTTCAATGGAGATTTCTCTAATGATGTTGTTGCAGGGCCTGCAGACGGTAATCTATATATATTTACCAACGATGGAAACGGAAATTTCAGCACTCCCGACCTAGAGCCGGTCAGCTTCGACGTTTGTTGTGGCGGCAACAGAGCAAACGCAATCGCGGATTTCAACGGTGATGGATCTCTCGACCTCGCTTATTATGACGGGGCGTCCCAGGTTACTGTGCTTCCCAACACTTCAAAGGTTGTTGTTACTCATAGTTCATTTAATCTTTCAACAGATCATGGCGGAAATACCGGCACAGTAACGTTAACTTTATATGGAAACGGGCCGGTTTCCGGAGATACGTTTAAACTATCTTGTGCCCAGGGTGAAATAAACGGAAGCAATCAAACGAATTCAGAGAAATCATTGACTGCTACTTTTGACCTCACAGGCCAGCCTCCGGGTCAGTGCAGTGTGATTGTTACCCAGCCCGACGGCAAGACACAGACGGTGCCTCATCCGTTTACTATCGAACAAGGAGGCGCGGCGGATATTTGGGTGGATGTTGTGGGGTTTGATAAGATCAGGGCGGGAAAAGCGCAGTCTTATTTCGTTAATTTTGGGAATCAAGGAAATGTGGATTCTAATAGTGGAACGGGCATATGGTTAAGATTTCCATCATTTCTAAATTATTTAACTCCAGAAAATGCAAAGCCAAGCCGTTCTCTTCAATCCGATACAGACACCCTTTTATATTATGAATTGAGTAATCCTTTATCAGCAGGAAGCAGCCAGGTATTTGCTATTCAGTTTATTCTGCCAGATGACCCACAATATGCTCATCGGGTATTTCAAATACAAAGCTGGACGGATGGAAACTAGATGGACAAGTTAATTGTTTTTGTTTAAATGATTCTAAAATAAAAAAATCATGAAAAAAGTTAAATATTATTCATTTTTATTTTTTATTTCAATATGTTCGATTGCAAAGCCGAGTATGGCTTTTACTTCATGTCCCCCTCCAATTAATACAACGTTAGTCGGTATCAATCAAGGGCCCTGTGTAAATGGACATTATGATATAACCCTTGCTGGACTTGCAGGTATTTCTTCTAACCTTCGTCCATCTATATTTGCCATTATTAGAGTTGGCTTGACGGCCGTTTTTGTGGATTTGCACGAAACAACATGGGGGTTAACTAGTCTTCCCCCGGCATTTCCTAAACTTATTCCTGATCCCAATAATTATGTTTCAAGCCATCATTTTGATCAGCCTCCTGCCAGTAATAATTTAGTGGCTTTTAAATCAGGAATGGATTATTTAAACAAAGAACGAACGGATGCTGTTAATTCTTTTAAGAACTGTCAGGTTCCTGCTGGATTAAATGCATTAGGTAAAGCTTTACACGCCCTTCAGGACGCATATTCTCATTCAAATTATGTTGACGGAATGACAATGGATGATCAAGAAATTTATGATCAACAGCTCCGGAATGGAACATTTACACAATTACCGGTTAGTTTAAAACTAACAATTTATGGTTTCGCAATCCCTCCCAATACGGATCCTGAAAATCCTGAAGGAAATTGCACCAAGGAAAAGACGATTCCTTATTGTCATAAATTTTATGCTAAAGATTATCCAAGTGAGAATGATGAGGCTCTTAATAATTACAAATGGGCATTTGATGCTGCTGTTAATGCGACAACGGATTTTGTTATAGGCATTATAAAGGATGTGGGTGTCGATAAATGGCAGGATGTTGTAAATTATGGGAATCCTTTAAAGTCCAGTGCTTGCAACCCCAATAATTCATGTTCGATAAATCCATCTGGCATTTGCAACAGTAATTCTATTGAAGGCATCACCTCAGGCGACCCTAACGACAAAGCCGGTTCCCAAGGCGTCGGGCCGCAGCAATACATTTCCGGTGCCACGCCACTTCGCTACGCAATCGAATTCAGTAATATGTCAACGGCAACGGCCCCTGCTGCCAAGGTCGTTGTAACCGATCAACTCAATCTTACCGACGACGATTTGAGCACATTTAACCTTGGCCCCATCAGCGTCGCGAATCAATTGGTCACACCACCGCCCGGCACGGATGATTTTGCAACGATATTGGATTTGCGTCCGGCGAATAATTTGTTGCTGGCGATCGTCACACACTTGGATTTAAAGACGGGTTTGCTCACTTGGACTTTTGAATCGCTCGATCCAACGACGAATAAACCGCCAGAAGATCCAACGGTTGGCTTTTTACCGCCGGGCGCGGAAGGAAGTATATTTTTTACGGTGATGCCGAAAGCAGATTTGGCAACGAACACCAAGATTGAAAACTTTGCAACGATTGTCTTTGATGCGAATGCTTCGATGAATACGCCGACGTGGTTCAACACGATTGACAATACACCACCGGTTAGCCACGTTCACAATCTTCCCGCCCAAGAAACTCAATCTGACTTTACCGTTGAATGGGCTGGCACCGATGAAGGCTCGGGCATTAAAGATTTTAGTGTCTTTGCCGCTGAAGATGATGGAGTATTCAATCTGCTTTTGACCGATACAACTTCCACATCAGTATCGTTTCATGGTAACCCGGGACATAAATATAGATTTTACAGCTTAGCCCGGGATTTGACCGGAAACCGAGAAGTGAAGCAACCCGTCGATGAGGCCGTGACAACGGTTATGGGAGATACAACTGCGCCGACGACAACAGCGGTGCCTTCGCCGCAGCCAAACAATAACGGATGGAACAAAAGTGATGTCGTGATTACTTTAACAGCGGCGGATAATTCCGATGGATCGGGGGTTAAACAGATTCAATACGCCTTAAACGGCGCTCAAACACTTACGGATCAAATCATTGCCGGGAATACGACGAAGGTGACCGTTTCCAAGGAAGGGACAACCACTTTGACTTATTTTGCAACGGACAACGCAGGGAATGTTGAGCCAACCAAATCACTCACGATCAAGATCGATCGCAGCGGCCCAACCATTTCAGGAATGCCGGTCAATTGCACACTCTGGCCACCGAATAAAAAAATGGTTCAAGTGGCGACGGTTTCTGCCAAAGATAATCTTGCGGGACTGGTTAAGGGCTCATTCAAGGTGACAGGAGTAAGTAATGAACCTTCTGATCCGAAACATCCTGACATTGTCATTAGTCCCAATGCCTCAGGAGATTTTGTGATTCAATTGAACGCAGATCGTTCCGGCAACGGCTCAGGACGTATTTATACATTAACGACGACAGCTTCGGATTTGGCCGATAATACCTCGACGGTAAATGCAACCTGCAAAGTGCCTCATGATCAGGGGCATTAGGATTTTTAGTTATTTTTTCAGGCGGCACAGATTAGCAAACTGGTTCTAATCTTTTTCATCCAGCGACCCTCGAATTCAAAACCACTCCTGCAAAAAGAGCATTCTTGAACGAAGGACCACGGTTGTTCGAATACCCTTTGAAGCTCGTCGAAAACGCCGCGACTGCAAAGGGTCATCTACCCAAAGCTTTAGGCTCGACAAATCGTTTGACTAAAAAATAATTTGGTGCGACACTAAATACTGATGAAAAGGTTACACAAAAAGATAATCAGTGGATTTCTTCCCATCCCTTTTTTCTTCGCAATTACTTTTTGTTGCTGTTTAGGCGAAAAAGTTTTTGCGGATGAACATCACTCCAATTTTTCAATGTCACACCATCAAGAATCCCAAGAAGTGGAAGAATCTCATCACGCTGATCATCAAGATCATTCTGAGGGGCAGGATGAATGTTCTTGTCCGAAACATTTTAGTTTTCTTTCACAACCGCCGGTTGATATAACTCCGGATTTATCGTTTCAACTACTCGCTAAGGGTGCTTTAATTGTCCCTGCATTTCAAGTTTTTCTTTTATCTTTCACATCCCCATATGCCAACGGCCCGCCTTGGCAAGACTATCGCGATTACGCGAGCATTCCTTTATTCTTCAAAAATTCTAACCTACGTATTTAATCGAATCTAAAACTAAACCTAGATTCTTAACGCCAGAAGTGTGTTTTCTTTTGGATTAAGTAAATTCTAGGTTTTCGTGTTTATTCGTCCGTTTTTTAAACCGTTCAATTTAAAAAGGAGAAATAAAATGAAATCTAAATTAATTGCTTTAAGTCTTGGGTTACTTTTGTCTTTATCGTATTCCAATTTTGTTTTAGCTCATGAAGGAGAGAATCATGATGAAGCTACAGAAAATCAAAAAATAATTGCCATCGACAATAGTGATCCAACCAAAGCAGTAGAAACTGGCAATAAAATCTGTCCTGTGAGTGGCGATAAAATTCCGGCCCCTGGTGAAAAAGGGACGATGGGAGATAATCCTATTAAAGTTGTTTATAAAGGAAAAATCTACAACCTTTGTTGCCCGATGTGTTTAAAGGATTTCAAAAAGAATCCTGAAAAATACAGCAAAATGGCCGATGATGAAGTTGCTAAAGAAAAAATGATGCAAGGAGCTCAAGAAGGTAACCAAAAATAAGGAGGCCTTCATGGATTTCTTAAATCATTTTTATGTTCCTCTGTTGCATCCGAGAGTTATCCATTTCCCTATAGCGCTGTTTATCGGCGCTATAGGGATGGAACTCCTTAGTTTGATCTTTAAGAAAGACCGGTTTCATCGGACAGCTATAGATATTTATGTGGTGGCAACCTTAATAACGCCTTTGGTTGTTCTAACTGGTTTGCAGGAAGCGACGCATTTACATCTAGGCCACCCGGTATTAACCATCCATAAGAATTTTGCTTTTTTGACGATGTGGACATCGTTAATAAGTCTACCGATTCTTTGGATGGTTCATAAAAAAAATCCAAAAATGTTAAGACTCGTATTTTTGATTTTTCTTTTATCTATCGTGACTTTAGTAGCCATTACAGGACACAACGGTGGCCGAATGGTTTATGAATACGGTGTGGGAATGGAGCAATAAAGGAAAATTACATTATGAAAAATCAATTTATCGTTGGGATAAGTTTGATCGGTCTTTTTTTATTTTCTGGCTGTGCTTTGGCATCAACTAGGGCGAGTTTAAAGCAAATAAATAATCTAGTGAAGGATCAGACAGGAGTATCTGATAGCACTCGGCAATTAAGCGATGCGGATGCTCAAAAAGAAATTAACTCGATTCTTCAAGAACCGCTCACGGTTGATAGCGCGGTCAAAATTGCAATTTTAAATAATCCTTCAATTAAAGCGGCGATGGCCCGTCTTGGAATATCGCAAGCGGACATGGTTCAGGCAGGATTACTGCATAATCCTAAACTTTCAGGATTTGTCCGTAAGTCGAGCGAAGAGAACAGTAAAACCAACACCGAATTTGAAGTCAAGCAAGACGTCATGGATTTATTGTTTTGGCCATTGCGTAAAAGACTCGCCAACACTCAGTTTAAACAAGCTGAGTATGAGCTCGCCAAAACCACGATCGATTTTATTAAGGAAGTTCGTATTGGATTTTACGATTGGCAAGCCAGTGAACACATGTTTTCCATGAGACGAGATCATTTTAAGGCCGAAGAATCTGCGTTGGAACTAGCTAAGAGACAAAAGGAATCTGGAAACATTAATGAGTTAGATTGGGAACAGCAAAATGGAGTTTACTATCAAGCGAAAATTGATTTAGGTCGCAGTGAGCTTGAAGCGAATGTATCCAGACAAAAGCTACGAAATCTTTTGGGATTAACCAATAGCGAATTGACCTGGTTGTCTGAGGAAAGTTTGCCAGATTTACCATCGGAGGAATTCTCTTTGGGTGAATTGGAAAGAAAGGCGATTGGCAATCGGATTGAAATTGCTATGAAACGTCAGGAAATAAAAGCTTTTGAGCAATCCTTGACGCTGGCGCGTGTAGGCATCATTCCATCGGTGGAAGGTGGGTTTAATTGGGAAAAAGAATCTAGTGGAGAGAAATTAAAAGGCCCGGCCTTTGAGGCCGACGTTCCAATTTTTAATCATAAACAAGCAGACAGACTTCGTTCGAAAGCTCAAATTGAAGCAAGTAAAAAAGAGTTGGAAGCATTGGAAGCTCAAGTACGAATGGAAGTGCGGTTAGCTTTTGATCAACTGACTTCCGATAAAACTATTGTGGAAACTTATGCGGAGGCCATTCCAGTTCGTCAGAAAATTCTAAAAGAAACGCTGTATCACTACAACTATATGCTCAAAGGAGTTTACGATTTATTACGAGCTAAGCAGGAAGAGATCAATACCCAGCACGATTATATCGTGGCTTTGCGCGATTATTGGATTGCGCGTTCAGAACTGGAGCACGCTGTAGGAACATCACTTCCTGTTCAACAAACAAAAACAAAAAAATCAATAAAACCAGATAGCGAACCTATGCCTGAACACGAGCATCATTCTCACGGAGGTCATAAATGAGAAAACGTATTTTTTATTTACTAATCGTTATGTTTTTATTTTCTCTCGTACCGTTAATCCAAGCGGAAGTTAAATCTTCTGAGAATCAAAAGTTGCCTTACACGCCAGTCATAACACCTAATGGGAGCACATTGCCTTGGACAATGGCAGAAGATGGGGTCAAGGTTTTTCATTTAACAATCGATCAATGTAAACATGAAATTGCACCGGGTATGACGATCAACGCTTGGTGTTATAACGGTGAAACGCCGGGCCCAACGATTGAAGCTGTTGAGGGAGATCGCGTAAGAATTTTTGTCACAAACAAGTTGCCTGAACAAAGCGCAGTTCATTGGCATGGCATACGACTTCCCAATGGTATGGACGGTGTTTCTGGGTTAACACAGAAAGCGATTCAAACAGGAGAAACTTTTAAATATGAATTCACTTTAAAACAACACGGGACATTCATGTACCATTCTCACGGTGATGAAATGGTTCAAATGGGTTTAGGGACAATGGGATTTCTGATTATTCATCCCAAGAATGAATTCCATAAAGTCGATCGGGATTTCGCCATTTTCTTAAATGAATGGTTTGTTGATCCTGGAACAAAAACACCCAATCCAAATGTTATGACAGATTTTAATATTTTTACTTTCAATAGTCGTGCCTTTCCTGGGACAGCTCCTCTAGTTGCTAAAACAGGTGACCGCATACGAATTCGCTTTGGTAATGTGGGACAGGAGTCTCATCCCATTCATTTACACGGATTCAATTTTAAAGTCGTAGCAACCGATGGAGGGGACATCCCAGAATCAGCTCAATGGCCTGAAACAACGGTGCCCGTTGATCCGGGAACAACACGAACAATTGAGTTTGTCGCCGATGTCCCTGGTGATTGGGCATTGCATTGTCACCGTCGACATCATCCCATGAATGCGATGGGTCATGAAATTCCGAATATGATTGGAGTTAATCAAGACGATGTGAAAGATAAAGTTCGTGATTTAGTACCCGGATACATGGCGATGGGAGAAACTGGTATGGATGAGATGACTCAAATGAATATGAAGGGGCCAGAGAATACTTTGCCAATGATGGGTGGAGAAGGTCAATTTGGATCTGTCGGCATGGGAGGCATGTTTACTGTTCTCATGGTTCGGGATAATTTAAAAGATTATGATCATCCGGGTGACTATCCGTATCCGAAGGGTACGGTGGCAGAGGTAGTAACTGAAAATAAAGAGGATAAAAAATGACACATACTTATCATATCCAATGGATGCCGTGCGCCAGTTGTGCGCAGAAGATTGAGAAGGTTTTAAAAGAAATACCAAATATTACATCTGTGAAGATTGATTTACAATCAAAGCAGGCGACCGTCAGCATGACGGAGCATGTGAGCACCGAACAATTGAACAAAAGATTAAAAGCAGCAGGAAGCTATTCATTAAGCGAACAAGTGTTGATTTCAGCTGTTGAAATAAAGAATGATTTCACGCCCTTGATTATCATTTTTTCAATCATTGTTCTTTTTACATTAGTAAGGCAATGGGGAGTCAGTTTTAATGCCATTCGGGCAATGGCCATAAATTGAGAACCCGGTCGTGCTCTTCTATTCTTCCCTTAATTATAAATTTCCGTTTGACACAGTTATTTAATTTTATATAATCCCAAAAGAGGCATCACTCCAGATGTCTCAGCATATCCTGCAAAGCGCCCGCAACCAGTATCTACCCAAGCCTTCTTCGATTATTAATCTGTTCTTACTGACTTTTGCATTGCAAAAATCTAGTATTAGGCCTTTTCTCCTCGAGAATGATAGAACAACCTTATCTTGGGAAGAGAAAAGGCCAATAATAAGTTATTCAAAAGTTTGAATAATAATTCCTAACACTTTTGGCTCAAGCAGCGCCGAAGGTCTTGCTTGGGCATAAGTATTTTTTATTAAAACCGTCAGAGAAGTGAAAGGAGGCACTTTATGTAATGTCTAAATTCAAGTACCATAGGGTAAGATTCTTGTCTTCAACTTGGTCCAGATTTTCCCGATAGAGGCAGGATTTTTTCGAAAGAAATTTTAAAATAAGATTGTGAGATCACTATGAAGAGAAAAATTCTTTCAATGCTTTTTTTGTTCTCTGTTCTTGCTTTAAGTGTTGCAACCTCCCAACTTTTTGCTCAAATTGTAAATCCGACGCAGACAAACGTCTTAAATTTTGCTGCCAGAGGCGACGGGCAGACTGATGATTCGGCCGCCTTGCAATCCGCTATTGATGCCACGCCTGAAAACGGAACATTGTTTTTTCCCCAGCCCGCGCAGTATTACCTCCTCACGCAAGGATTGCGTCTTAAATCGAACATAATTCTGAAAGGCGACGAATCAACCATTTTCATGCCGGCCAATGATGAAGAAAACGGCAAAAGTATTTTTTACACTGATTCGAGAAGCAACACTGCCAACGTCGAAATCGCGGGGCTTATTCTTAAATCGTCCAACCAGATCCCGGGCAGCGGTTATTGGACGGGATCTTTAATAAGCAATAATAAAGGCATGTACTTGCAAAACACCAGTAATTTCAATATTCATGATCTAGTCATTTCAAATATGGTGGACGGCATTAAAATAGCGACAATTAATAATAGCCGCATCTCGTTTAAGGACGTAAAAATTCTGCAGACCGCAACCGATATATATGTCAGTAACGCCTCGGGAATTTTTATGGACGGATTGACGCTGGACAGCACGGGGTTTCTTGAAACCAACCACCATCTTCACAATGTCTATATCTAATCCAACGTCCAGGATTTGCATATCGATAATTCAGTGTTTTTGAACACAGCCGGGGCGGGCGTCCAGATTTACCAGGAAGGCGGTACTCCGGCGGAAAATATCTTTGTCACCAACGCGTCTTTCTATAATTGCCGCGAAGTCCTGGTGTCCTGGGCAAGCCGAAATATCCATCTTGAAAAATTCAAGGCGATCAACTGTGCCTTTGTGTTAAACCTGCAAGACACTCAGGTCTTTGTGACTGACGGTGAGGTGAATGCCGGTCATGATTTCTTTATGTCAGATTCTAATCCAGGTTCTGATAGCGTAATCTCGAACATCTTATTTAATGGAGCGAAGCTTTATTAGCGCCAATGCCTAAAGAACAGTGATGATTTCTATTTTGTTTTAATGGTTGAAAAGGACTTTCGAAGCCGGCTGTTCTCCGAGAGAGAACAGCCGGCTTCGAAAGTTCCTAATTGATATTGTTTATTACGTCTTGAATTGGAAAGTTTCGAATTCAAAAGCATGACCGCGTTTCCAGGAAGGAAAACAGTTTCAAAGAATTATGAGAGAAGTGATTCATAATAAATGTTTTTCTTGAGGATGACTCGGTTGTGCTTTTTAGGATCACCAACCCTCTTCATAAATGCAGAGGGGGTTTTTCTTTTTGCCTCGTTGCTTTGTTGACTCATAATAGAGCCTCAAAAGGTTGTTCATAGTAAGACCGCTTGCATAGAAAAAATTTAGAGAACAGAATAAATTCTCAATACAAGGGCTTTTGTTTGCCCTTGAATCGCCCTTCTTTAGAAATTTTTGGTGAGGCGAAAGGGTTCAATGAATGGCACTTGGAATCTGTTTTTAGAATATTCTTTATAACCGTTTTGTAAACAGGCTTTTGTGATAACACTCAGAAGTGTCAATTTTATCCAAAAATTTTGTAACTTTATGGTTTCATACGAATAACCCATGGAAAGATTGCCCAACCTTATGGACAAAAAACGATGAAGAAATAATGCAAATTTATCAGTCAGGAGATTCACAGGCCATGACACATATTTTTTAACGCCATAAAATTCGGATATTAAATTTCTGTTTCAGCATATTAGGCAATCGCGCTGATGATGAGAAAGATGGATAAGATACGATAATCCTTACAGAACTCTTGCGAATTTTTTCCTTCCATTATAAAATCCAGATTGTTTTTCGAACGCTTTTTTGCTACAACAATGTGTCTTGTGTAATAAACACCTGACCGCGTACCATCAGAATAATATTTAGGAGCTTTATAAGATATTTAGTCTTAATCAATGAAAGGAGCTGAAAATGAAAAGATTAGTTATTGTCATGCTTTTGGGTCTTTTGGCTGCACCTACACTTTGGGCAGCAGATTCTGATACCCAAAACACACCAAAGCCGGCTGTGCATTCTCATAAAGGCAAGGGTGCCCATCATCATAGACGGCATAATCAAACTAATTCAAAGACGAAAAATAATAAACAAACTGATGTTAACGGTGATAAGTAGATCCGTTTTTTAGGTTCGTTTTTCAATGGGCTGGAGTTTTAACTCCGGCCCATTAACATTATAGGCAAAGAAACGAATTATCAGGCAACAGCACTTTTCGCACTCCGACGTTTTCCTTCCCCCTGAAATTATAAAAATAAAATCGCACGAATTTGCGCTTACAAATTCCTCTGTATGCTTTAAAGATTTATCCCATATAATAATGTCTCAAGCAAGGACGCTGGGCTGGGCGCCCGCGGATTTTGTTACGAAGCGCCCAGCCCGGCTATGATTCAGAAAAATTAATCTTTAATCCTCCAAGACTTTCACGTTCGGCTGTTCTTTCACGGAGAACCTGTTCTGCCTTTCCTAATACTGATGAAGGCAGAGCTCGTTCACAGTTAAACGCGAAAGTCCTATCCTCACTTTTCCTTCAAGGAGAATATCATGCCATCGCTTAATCGGCGCCGGCTTAACTGGAAAGATTTGACCCGTCGGGTCTGGAAAGAATTTTGGGAAGACCGCGTGCTGGATCAATCTGCGATGATGTCGTTTTATTTTTTTTGTCGATATTTCCGCTTTTAATTTTTCTCATGGATCTTCTTGGATTTTTGTACCGCACTGATCCTTTGTTAAAGGATTTCTTCGAGCAAACAATCAACAAATATATCTCGGACTTTGTTCCGGGTTCCGCTTCGCTTTTGATCAAAGCAACCTTAAGTGAAATCACTCAAAACCCGGCGGGCCGCAAATTTTCGCTGGCCCTTTTGTTCACCGTATGGTCCGCTTCAAGTGGGATGTCGGCGATTATGGAAGGATTGAATATTGCTTACGGCATCAAGGAAACTCGCAGCTGGTTTAAAAAAAAATTGGCGGCGTTTATTTTGACGATTGTCTGCGGCGGGTTTATGGCGGTGTCTTTGATCATTCTTATCAGTGGAGAACGTTTAGGACAATTCATTTGGGGGCATTTGATCTTTCGAAATTTTATGGGGATTGTGGGCCGAATTATTGAAGGCTTGCTTGTGATCGTCTCGGCGTTTATCTTTTTTAATATCCTGTATGTATACGCACCCAATATTCACCGACGACAATGGCACTGGTTTATGCCGGGGACCATGATCGGCGTCGGCATTTGGCTTATGTCGTCGTTGGGATTCAAACTTTATTTAAGTGTTTATGACCGTTATACACTGACCTACGGATCGTTAGGTGCGGTCATTGTTCTTATTATGTGGTTTTATTTGACCGGAATCGCTATTTTGACCGGGGCGGAGGTCAATTCTGAAATTGAAAAGGCTTCAGGAATGCTGGATCCCGACGGAATGAAACGCGATAGAAGGGAAAAAAGGGAATAAACGAAAAAATTATTTATGGCCAGGCTGTCTATCCAAAAGAAATTTTGCAGCAAGAAAGCTTATTCAAATAATAATAAGAAGAAAGGGCGATCATTAAGATTCCTGCAACTAAAAATGCTGCAGGCGTTTTTTTATCTACCACCAATGAATTTTGACATCTTTCCTTGCCAGCGATTGATCTTTTTCTATAATGAAATCGTTCATAAAATATGACTACAACACCATTATTACTTCCCCAAAAGGATTTTCTTAAATTTAAAGGCTAAAAAAATTTTAGGGATTTGAAGGTGATTTCTTCTTACCGCAGCCGTAAAAATATTTAAGATAATGTATAAACTTTCCATGTTCAAAGACCGCCTCGAAGCTTTTAGCGACGGGGTTTTTGCGGTGGCTTTGACTTTACTCGTCTTGGATTTGCACGTGCCGAGCGTCGCGGATCATTCTAGTCTCGGTGAGTATGCCGCAGCCATTGCACCACTTGTTCCTAAGATTGATAGTTTCGCGCTGACGTTTGTTATGATTTGCATTCATTGGGTCGGTCATCATTATTTTTTTGCACAATTGCGCCGTGTCACTATTGCTCTGGTTTGGTTGAATAATTTTTATTTGTTATGGATCTGTTTTATGCCTTTCCCAACGGCCATGCTGGGTGATCACCCGACGGACCAATTTCCAATCCTTTTGTACGCCGCAAACCAACTCCTCGCGGCGGTGACTTTTTTCGCATTTAGGAATTACGCCAGCCATCATAATCTTTTTGCAGACCATGCCTCGGCCCAAGCGATGGGACCACGGCACAGTATTCCCGCGATCACCATTTTCGTATTATCAATCGTGTTTGCGTTTGTGAATGTTTATTTATCGTTGCTGTGTTTTGTCCTTGTTCCATTGCTGTATTTTGTGCCCACTCTGATTTCTAGACGAGAATAAGAAGGAGGAATTAACGATGAACTCATCGCCAATAAGACAAATGCTGAACAAGGTTCCCGCGGTCACTATTTATTTTTGGATCATTAAAATTTTTTGCACAACGGTTGGAGAGACAGCCGCAGATTATCTTAATATGACGCTTCATTTCGGGCTCACCGGAACATCATTGGTTATGAGCGTTTTGCTCACCGTCATTATGTTCTTTCAATTTAAGGCAAACAAATATATTCCTTCCATTTACTGGCTCGCGGTTGTTTTAATCAGTATCGTCGGTACTTTAATCACGGATAATCTTACGGATAATCTCAATGTTCCTCTTGAAACAACTACCATTGTATTTTCGGTTCTTCTCGCGCTGAGTTTTATTGTCTGGTATGCACGTGAGAAGACATTGTCTATTAATTCGATAGATACACCGCAACGCGAAACTTTTTATTGGCTTGTCGTGCTTTTTACATTCGCCCTAGGGACAGCCGCCGGAGATCTTACTGCCGAGAAATTTGAGATCGGGTATTTGAAATCAATTTTTATATTTGGCGGGATCGCGATCGCCGCGATTGTTTATTATAAAATGAAAGGAACCGCCGAACACAAGCATGAATCTGTCCACGCGATTCTTATTTTTTGGATCGCCTATATTTTTACCCGGCCTTTGGGGGCTTCTATCGGCGATTATCTTTCCCAATCACCCGCCGACGGTGGTCTTGGGTTGGGAGCAACGGCAACCAGTGCGCTTTTTCTGATCACGATTTTAGCGTTAGTGGTTTATTTAACAATCACGAGCAAGGCCAGCAATGCTCGACGCGGCCGGTTGGTTGGTGTTATTACTCTTGTATTGATCATTGGGATCGGCGGTTGGTTAGTTTTAGGAAATTCATCTCATAAAACAAAAACGTTAACGGCTCAAAAATCTACCTTGCCTTTAGGTGACCTTTCCTTATTTATAAAAATTGCTGAAGATAGTTTGAAGCTCGTAGAAGCGGATGACCTTCCAAGTGCGAAACGTCGGATAAAAGATCTTGAGACAGCATGGGACGATGCTGAAGCAAAACTGCGGTCTATGAGTCCTGCCGATTGGACGTCTGTTGATGCATCCATCGACCGCGTGCTTTCGAAGCTGCGCGCCAGTCAACCGGACAAAAATGCTTGCGTTAATGCTTTAACGGCTTTCATTGCAAAATCTAAAAGCATATCCAAATAATTACAACGAAAAAGTCTCAGTAACTTTAAAATTTTTTTACAGGAAGGTTAAATAGAATGGAAATCAAACGAAGCGGCTCACAGCCTTCCAATAAAGGATCGTCGGAATATTTTACTGGAACAGTACGAATCGATCCGCTTTTCAGCGCGCCCGCTCCGGCGAGGGCGGTTGGTGCCAGTGTCACCTTTGAGCCTGGCGCTCGCACCGCATGGCATTCTCATCCGTTAGGTCAAACTCTAATTGTGACGGCCGGCTGCGGACTTGCGCAGCATTGGGGAAGTTCCATCGAAGAAATTCGGCCTGGCGATGTCATCTGGTTTGCACCCGGAGAGAAACATTGGCACGGCGCTACGCCAACAACCGCCATGACACATATCGCTATTCAGGAACAACTCGACGGAAAAACCGCTGACTGGATGGAGAAGGTTAGCGACGAACAATACAAGCCTTAAAATCTCACCGGTAGTACCATCCTAAGATTACGAGAAATAATTGTTTAATTAAATATTGTCTCTTTGTTGGTTCCGTTTTATATTAATTTCTGTTCATTGATTATTTTAAAATTTTTTAAAGAAGAATTTTGAATAAACATTTCAAAAAGTATCTGCTCATTTTGTTTTCCTGCCTTTCGTTAAGCGGCATGAACGCCGAGGCCGCTACATTTACGATTAGTGATAGTGAAAGTGATCCCATTGCCGTTTCCAGCGGAGACACGGTGACCGTTACGGGGACAGGTGCTTTGGATGTTTTGAATGTAACCAATGGCATCGACGGAGATACGGTGAGTAATGTGACTGTCACCGTGCAAAGCGGAGGACAGATTACTGCTCAAGGTTCAAGAGTTACCGATGGCGTTGCTGGCCGGGCCATCGATCTCGGCGATAATGCCACGATTAACGTCAAGGATGGAGCAACTGTAGAAGATTTTGGGCTGGATGTCACCTTCCCTGGAGATAATGCCAGCGCCATTGTGGCCGGCGCTAATTCGGCCATCAATGTAGATGGAACGGTTTTTACAACGCGTCCTGCCAATGGTAAAAATAATTTCTCACCGGGCATCGTGGCTGGTGCTGGTTCAGTCATCACTGTTGGCACCAACGGATTGGTTAAATCCAGAACCTCTAATGGACCTGCAATCGAATTATCTGGCGGAGGAATGGTGGTTAACGCCGGGACTATTCAAACCATTTTTTTAGCCAATGCTGACGTCGGCGTTATCAATATTCCAGCCGGCAACAGCACGGTCACGAATAACGGTAGTATTCTCACCAACGGCGCACATGAATCGATCGTCATGGGCACCGGTGGCACATCGACGGGTAATGTGGTCAATCTGTATGGGAATGCCAATGTGGTTGGAAGCATGCGCAACGATGGCGCTTCTGGCGGCGCGCTGGTTAATTTTGGATATACAGGCAGTGCGGCTGATCTAGCGGCGGCGGTCAGCGTCAGTGCTGCCATTGGTTTGGCAGGAAATCCCTGGGACGGCCATGTCTACGCCGGTACCTCTACGATTAACGCTAGCGGGACATTTAACAATCTACAAATTGATTCCGGCGCCACGCTTACGGCTAACGATTATGTCAGTATCGGCGGCACTTTTACCAACACCGGTACCTTAAACTCGACGAGCAATTATATCCAAAACGATGGTTCGACCTTAAGCGTTCTGGCCAACTCCAACACGAATTACGGTAAGATTGTGACGACGAGCCCCGCCACTGTTTCGGCTGACAGCACTTTGAAATTTAATTTAACAGGAACGATTTCCGACAACACAGACTTTAAAGTCATCGATACATCGGGACAAGGGATTGGGAATGTGCCAGGGACCATTACAACTGACAGCGCGTTTTTTAGTTTCACTGCTTCCGATGCCAGCGGTGATTTGGTTGTGACTTCTCATCGTACAGGCGTTACCTTCAACAGTATTGCGGCCAATACAAATGCAGGCAGTGTAGGAACGGTTCTGGATAACATGAATAATCCGTCGAGCGAGATGAGTAACATTTTGAGCGCTCTTGAGGCATCGCCGGCAAGTGAAGTCGCCAATAGCATTAATTCGTTTAGTTCCAAATTTGATAATACGATCCCGCAGGTTAGCCAGACGACGATGGATCAGTTTGTGGCAAAAACCATAAATCACACGAGCACGAGTGACAACAGTGTTCCGACGGGCGTATCGACAGGAAGCGAGATGCGCCATGATTGGGCCATGTGGGCTGAAGGCTTTGGCGGTGGTTTGCATCAGTTGGCTCAAGAGGCGAGTCAGGGCTATAACGCCCGTATCGGCGGCACCATTCTCGGGATTGAAAGAGATGCGTGGGATACTGGGAAGGCAGGATTTTCCCAAGGGTGTTCCCAGTCCCTTATTAGAGGAAAGGACAACGCGAATAATTCGAACATTGCCAGTTTCCAAAGTTCTTTTTATGGATTGTTTAACATCGGCGCCTACTACGTTAATGCCGCCTTCTCGTTTGGCTACAACCGTTATCATAATTCACGCGAGGTTAATGATCTTGGCACCATTCTTACAGCGGTTTTTCACGTCGGTGGAGAACAATATTCTCCTTACATCGAGGGCGGTTATACATTCAATTATGGCAATTGGCAGATTACCCCGCTGGCTTCATTTGAATATATGAAGCTTTATATTCCAGGTTATACAGAAAGCGGCGCCGGAGCTTTAGACTTGCAGGTTGATGCGCAGGATTATAATTCAGCTCAGACGGGTTTTGGATTCAAACTCGGATGTCCGATTGCAGACAAATTCCTTCCCGAATTTAAATTCAAGTGGCTGCATGATTGGGTGGGCGATCCTATGGAAAATACGGCGAGCTTTACCGGTGGAGGGACTTCATTTAAGACCGTTGGGTTTACTCCTGATCGAAACACATATGAATTGGGCGCCCAATTAACTTTATTGAACAAGGGAGCCGCCGTCGTCAGCGTAAGCTACAATGCCGATTTTAGAAAAAATTTCGTGAGTAATGTCGGTTATCTAAATGTTCGGCATGATTTCTAAAATCGTTTGGATAGTTCTGTTAGTTTTCCTCGGAGCATGCACCACAATTCCTTCGCATCAAGAAAGAACCACCCTTAGCGATCAATTGGCCTCAGCCAACGGATTTCAAAAATCCTTCATCAAAACTCATTCATTCACTCTCACCGTTTATAGCCGTTTGAAATCCGTCGGCCAGCCTATTCACATTTATATTGAAGGCGACGGCGTAAGTTGGATATCTCGCACCAAATCTTCAAACGACCCAACTCCTGACCAGCCGCTTGTTTTAAAATTAGCAACCCTTGATACCGCCGAGAACGTGGCGTATCTGGCCCGGCCAGGACAATATGCCGAGGAGAATACACCGGACTGCGATCCAGTGTATTGGTCGAATAAACGTTTTTCCGAAGAAGTCATTGAATCGATGAACGAAGCGGTCAGTGCCTTGGCGTCTCGAGCCGCAACTAAGCAAATTCATTTGATAGGATATTCCGGAGGCGCCGCCGTCGCAGTCTTAATCGCCGCCAGACGCAGTGACATCATGAGCATCAAGACCATTGCCGGAAATTTAAATTCAAAAGCGGTTTGCCAATATCATCATGTTAACCCGTTGGAAGGATCGCTTGACCCTTTCTCCGTCGCCAGGAAAATAAAAAGCATTCCTCAGCGCCATTTTGTTGGATCAAAAGATCAGATCGTTCCGTTATTTATTGCCCAATCGTTTGTCCGGGAAGAGGGAGCCCGTGATGACCGGCAGATTACGGTTGTGCCCGGCGTTTCTCATTCAAGCGGGTGGGAAAAGATGTGGGGGCAGTTACAAAGTGGATTCTAAGAAGCGCACAACGGCCAAGCGTCAAACAATTTCAATCCTACCGTGGTATAATCAAAACCTTGCTATCGATGGTATCTGTTTGAATGGTTAATTTACTGAAACGAATTCTCTATGCGGTTGGATTGTATAAAAACATTCGTGGTTGTTTTTCTTATATCTTTTCTATGCATTGTAAATCTTAATGCCGCGATAGAAGATGAGAATAATTATAAACAAAGTCTCGACGGATATGTCCGTTATTTACCCAGCCTTTCTGAAGAAACGACGTCTGACCGTATCGACATTACTGAATCAAACCTCGAGTACAATTATGAATTGAAATTATTCAATCAAGTCCCGTTAGATTTAGGATGGGCTTTGCAGGATATTGCTATAAATAACGCGACTCCATTGGATCTTCCTGCGCATTTGGTAGGCATCGGTACAAATATTGAAACAGTTTTACCGATGTTTACGATAAACAATTTCTATGTCAATGTAGGAGTGACGCCGGGATTTTATGGCGATAGTTTTAATTTTGATTCATCCAATTTTAAGCTTTCCAATCATTATGTCCTTGTTTACCGCCCGAATGAGAATTTGACATTCTTAGGAGGAGTAGCTATATACTATCATGAGGAAACTTCAAAATTTCCAATAGTTGGTGTTAACTATAAACCTAACGATAAATTAACATTTGATATAACAACCGATGAGCAAAATATAAGTTATTCATTAAATGATAAAGTTGATTTATTTATTCGAGGCGGCGTTTCTATTGATGAATTTTCTATAAGACAGAATAACGACGAGAAAACTGTTCGTTATGTAGAGCAACGTTTAGGGGGCGGAATAACATTGAAGATTAATAAATCTCTAAACTGTTCGATATCATCGGGGGAAATTTTTAACGCCACGCTTAAGTACAGGGATCTGCCCGGAAAAATTTCTTTAAAAGATGGAGCCTTATATACAGAATTCAGCCTGGAACTAAAGTTATAAGGGAAAGAACCGGATTCAAAATGCGTCTTTTAATTATCGAAGATGAGAAAAAAACAGCCGCTTATCTTAAAAAAGGACTTTCGGAAAGCGGCTTTATAGTGGACATCGCTGTCAATGGGGATGATGGTGTCCACCTCGCATTGACCAATGACTACGATTTGATTATTTTAGACGTTATGCTTCCCGCAAGAGACGGGTGGTCGATTATGGCTGAAATCCGACGACAGAAAAAACAAACCCTGGTGCTTTTTTTAACCGCACGCGATTCTATTGAAGATAAGGTTAAGGGCTTAAGGTTGGGTGCGGATGATTATCTGATCAAACCGTTTTCTTTTTCTGAGCTTCTGGCAAGGGTTCGATCAATTTTACGGCGTGTTCCCACGCGACAACCAGAAATTTTAAAGATAGCTAATCTTGAGATTGATTTTGTTCGTCACAGAGCGACGCGTGATGGAAAGCGATTAGACCTTTCTCCAAAGGAATTTATTCTTTTATCTTTCTTAGTCAGAAGAAAAGGAGAAGTTCTCTCAAGGACTTTGATCGCTGAACAAGTTTGGGATATGAACTTTGATAGCGATACGAATGTGGTCGACGTTGCGATCCGCCGGCTTCGCAGCAAAGTGGACGACCCATTTTCTATTAAGCTGATTCACACTGTTCGGGGAATGGGGTATGTTCTGGAAGAGAATAAAGAAAGATAGAGAAAAGAAATACGCCCAATCTTTTTCCATCACAAAAAGATTGACCATCTTATCTACCATTTCATCCCTCCTGATTCTTTTTTTATCCACAACATTTTTATATTGGACGCTTAAAGACGATTTAGAAAATAAAGATGCCAAATTTCTAATCGACGAGATTGCGGAAGTTAAATCTAACTTAGAAGATCAGTCTTCCAATTGGGAAGATGTAGAAAAAAGTATAAAGGTAAGCGAAACTGCCTATAGGTTTAGTAAATATTATAGAAGAATACTTGATGAGAATGGACGCATCCTTGTTGAGACCATCGGAATGGATAAAATTATCCCCCCGAAAGTATTCCCGTCCCCCATTACCATCGATCCCGATGAGCTTGGAGAAAAATGGAAATCGCGGGAAGGGCAAACATTTCTCACAATGAGTACGTGGGCCGATGCAACGCATAAGAAAAACAAATATGTTCTACAGTTAGCGGTTGATGTTTCTCAAGATGAGAACCTTGTTAATGCGTTTCGCGATAAGATGGCTTTAGTATTTTTTTTAGGGCTTGTTTTTTCTTGCGGGATTAATATTTTGGTCGCCAAAAGTGGGATGCAGCCTTTGAAGGAAATGACTAAAAAAATCCATCAGATTACGGCGAGTCAGCTTCATGAACGGATCTATCCAGAACGTTGGCCTAAAGAATTAAACGCTTTGGCGATTGCTTTTGACGAAATGTTGGATCGTCTCGAAGATTCCTTTGACCGGTTATCTCAATTTTCCATGAATCTGGCTCATGAGCTGCGCACGCCGATCAATAACTTGATGGGAGAGGCGCAAGTCGCCCTTTCTAAAGTGAGAACACCAAGTGAGTATGCCCAGATTCTCGAATCCAGTCTGGAAGAATTTTTAAAGCTTTCTCGAATGATAGACAATCTGCTTTTCCTTGCGCGTTCTGAAAATAAAGAAATTAAGCTTGAACTTGTATCCTTTGATGCCCGACGGGAAATTAAAGCAGTTATTGAATTTTATGATGCCGTGGCCCAAGAAGGCGGCATTAAGGTTTTTTGTGACGGGGAGTCATCTTTAAAAGCGGATATAGGGTTGTTCAGACGGTTAATCAATAATTTACTTTCAAACGCTTTACAATACACCCCTCAAGGTGGGAAAGTGACCGTTTCGATTCTGCATACCGTTGAATATGTTGACATTGGTGTTAAGGATACGGGGATTGGTATTGATTACGAAGATCTTCCGAATGTCTTTAATCGTTTTTTTAGGAGTGAATCTGCACGCTCGAAATATCCCCAAGGGATGGGGTTAGGGCTTAATATTGTCAAATCCATTATGAATTTACACGGCGGCCATGTCATCATCCAGAGTATCCCCGGCCAAGGAACGAATGTGACTCTTCGTTTCCCCCAAATTTAAGATTACAAAAATGTAATATTTTTGTAATTCTCCTGTCATATTTAATTAATATAATTAAAATCACATTAAAGAACTTGTAAGGAAAAACTGTCTGCTCATTCTAATTTATTGCATCGTCAAAGGATTTTAACAAAAGGAGATAAAATGAAACTAGTTAAAGGTTGGATGCTTGGGTTATTTGCATTGGGGCTTGTCGTATTGTTGTCATCAACATCGTTTGCGGAAAAAGGACATGAACAAAGGAAAATAAAACTTCTAAATGATGCAGCGGAAGCTTTAAAGCAATCAAATCCACAACTCGCGGATGGGCTGACTAAATTTGCAAATGAAGAAGCGGCAGAAAAAGAAGAAAAAGATGACAAGAAGAAAGAAGCGGAAGAAACAAAAGAAAATAACGAAAAGCAGCACGCGGAGCACATTCAGCTTTTAAAAGATTCTGCAGCCGCTCTACAGTCATCGCACCCGGAGCTCGCCGAGCATTTAACAAAAATGGCCAATCATATGATGAAGAGAATGGAAGAGAAAAAAGAGGACAAGGAAGATTCTAAAGAGATGGAAGAAAAAGAAACGAACGATAAAAAATAGTCCCATCGCAAATAAATCAAATGCCCTCTAAAGCTCGAACCTTTAGAGGGCATTTTTCTAGCAGAAAGCAAATAATGAAACGACGTGTAGTCATCACAGGTTTGGGCATTGTTGCACCCAATGGAATCGGTAAGGATAGATTTTGGAAAGCAAATATAGAAGGGAAATCGGGCATAGATAAAGTCACCTCTTTCGATGTCTCCGTGCTTGATTCTCAAATTGCCGGTGAAATAAAAGAATTTAATCCAGTAGATTATTTTCCGTTTGAGGTTGTTAAGAGAGTAGATAGATTTGTGCATTTAGGGTTGGCGTCCGCGAAAATGGCTTTGGAAGACAGCCGTTTGAATTTAGAAAAAGAAGATAGGTCAAAAATAGGAGTGGTGGTTGGCTCAGGGTTGGGAGGCGTAATTTTTCATGAAGAGCAGATGATGGCCGCTTTACAAAAGGGTATCGATCGAATTCATCCTTTAAGTGTTCCGCGTGTTACTCCCAATGCCGTTGCAAGTCACATTGCTATTCAGTTTGGGTTGACCGGACCTAATTTGGTCATATCGACGGCGTGTGCCTCGGGGTCACATGCTGTCGGTGAAGGATTTCGAAAAATTCAATATGGCGAATTAGACTTATGCTTGTCTGGCGGGGCGGAAGCACCGGTGACTCAATGTACTTTTGGCGCTTACGATGCTTTAAAAGTTCTTTCAAGAAGAAATAATTCTCCTCAAGAAGCTTCTCGCCCCTTTGATAAAGAACGTGATGGTTTTGTTTTAGCAGAAGGCGCAGCTATTCTCTGTTTAGAAGAACTGGATCATGCTCTGGCAAGAAATGCACATATTTATGCTGAGATCATAGGTTATGCGTCTAATTCGGGTGCCTACAATATGGTGATGCCTCATCCGGATGGCGAAGACGCCGCGAGGGTAATGGCGAGTGCTCTTAAAGATGCTAAGCTAAATACTAAAGATATAAATTATATCAATGCCCATGGGACCTCCACTCAAGCTAACGATAAAGCCGAAACAAAAGCTATAAAAAAAGTTTTTGGAGACGATGCTTATAAAATTCCTGTCTCATCGACAAAATCAATGATCGGACACAGTATCGGCGCCGCCGGAGCAATCGAAGCTTTAGTATGTGCCTTGGTCGTAGAAAATAATCTTATTCCTCCAACAATCAATTACAAAAATAAAGATTTGGATTGTGATTTAGATTTTGTTCCGAATGAAACAAGAAACGCCAAAGTTAAATTTGCCTTATGTAATTCTTTTGGTTTTGGGAGTTGTAATGTAAGTGTGGTGTTTGGCAAGGGGAAAATCTAATGGATTACAATGAAATAGAATTGGAAATAAGAAAAATATTAGCTGAACAATTAAATCTAGATATCAGCAAAATCATTTTAGAGGCCAATCTCACGCCTGATTTGGGAATGGATTCGTTTAACTCAATTGAGATAGTATTTGAGTTAGAAGATAAATTTGAAATCAAAATATCCGACGCCGATATCGTTAAGGCAAAGACCGTCAAAGATATTGTGGACTATGTGGTGATGCAAATAAATGCGAAAGGAGATAGTAAAAAAATTTAACTTATGTCTGTAAGCTTTGTTTTCCATATTAAAAGATCCAGTGCGCTTAAGTTAAATATTAAAGACGAGGCGGGATTATTTTTCAAAGGAGACAATGGCCGTCATGTGATTTTAATCCATGGTCTGACGGGGACTCCTTATGAGGTAGGGTTTTTGGCCAGGGCCTTGCATCGAAAAGGATATTCGGTGACCTGTCCTCGCCTGGCCAATCACGGTAAACCTATAGAAATACTTAGAGACACAACCTGGCAGGAATGGTACCAATCGGTGCGTAAAGCGTTTTTTGATATTGAGGCTAAGAACGGCCGTGAAGAGATTTTTGTTGCCGGATTATCGGTGGCCGCGCTTTTTTCACTATTACTGGCTGATGAATTTCCTCAAAGAATTTCGGGAGTCAGTTGTTTGTCGCCGACCATATTTTACGATGGATGGAATTGCACACGCTGGAAGTACTGGCTGCCGTTCGTTTATATGACACCTTTGAAGAATTTTTTCTATTTTAGAGAGGAACCACCTTACGGTATTAAGAATGAAAATATCCGTCGGCGCGTGCACGAATATTACAGTAATGCGCGGATAGATGATTTGGAAAATATAAACCAGCACGGATATGCTTATTATCCTGTGGCTCTGCTTTATCAACATCATATATTGGTTAAACATTTAACCCCAAAGTTGCCTTTCATCAAAACGCCTGTGCAAATTATGCAAGCCCAGGATGATGACATGAGCAGTGTCAAGAATTCCCAATTTATTTATGACCGAATCGGTTCTCCAATCAAGGAGATCGTGATGCTGTATGATTCCTATCATATTATTACGGCCGACCAGGAGCGGGACAAGGTGGCCCAAAAAGCAGAAGAATTCTTTAACAAGATTTGCTCACAGAAAGTTTTGAAGGAAGTCAAAATATGATTAAGAATAGGATCGATGAAAAACATTATCCGGCAGTCTTCAAAGATGTAAAAAATTTTTCCGGTGGGAATTTCTTATCTAATTTTTCATTAGTTTTATCGAACTTTAGGATTTTTTTGGATTTTGATAATACAATCACAACATGCGATGTTCTGGATGAGATTATCAAGAGATTTTCCATCAATAAAAAATGGATAGATTTAGAGAACGCCTGGCTGACCGACGAGATTGGAACTAAAGAATGTTTAAGTGGCCAATTGCGGGGAGTGAAGGTGACTAAAAAACGATTGTGCGAATATCTCGATGCTATCAAGCTTGACCATCATGTCCATAAGTTATTAACCTTTCTACAACAACACGGGGTCAAGCCCGTTATTTTGAGTGACAACTTTTCTTTTATCATTGAATATATTCTTCAAAACTACGGTATCAAAGATGTCAAAGTTTATGCCAACTCCATCAAATTTTATAAAGACCGGCTTATTCCGTCTTTCCCTTATGACAACCCTTTTTGTCCTTCCTGCGCTCATTGTAAAAAAATACATTTAACCAAAAATGGTCACGAAAATAAATTAATCGTGTACATTGGTGACGGCCATTCCGATATTTGCCCCGCCGAAGTTTCGGATATTGTTTTTGCTAAAGACAAATTGTTAGAGCACTTAAAAAAAGAGAAGAAGTGTATTCCATATGAGAATTTAGGCGATATTTATAATTATTTTGAAGGAGTCGTCGATGGCATTAAAACAAATGGCAACCAAGATTAACAAAAGCAAAATCAATTCTCCTAAAGATAATCTTTTAGCGTTGGAAGCGAAGTATTGTTCGTGGGGCGATACGGTTCATTATGCTAAGGAATTAAATATTTTTAAAAAAGCTGAGGGGATTTATCTGTATGATCAAAATGGTATTGAATATCTTGATCTTCAAATGTGGTACTCGGCGGCAAATTTTGGTTACAAAAATCCACGATTGAACGAAGCCCTTAAAAAGCAAATCGATACGCTGCCTCAGTTGGCCTGTCAATATCTTCATGAAGAGAAGATACAGCTGGCAACCAAAATTGCAGAATATATGGAAAAGAAATTCGGCGTCAAAGGGCGTGTGCATTTCAATGTCGGCGGGGCCGCGGCCATTGAAGATGCTATCAAGATTGTGCGCAGCCGCACAGGGAAGAATCTAATGTTTGCCTTTCAAGGCGGTTATCATGGACGAACTTTGGGAGCAACAGCGATTACATCCAGCTATCGGTATCGCGAACGTTATGGTCATTTCGCCGATCGGGCAAACTTTATTCCTTATCCGTATTCGTTTCGATGGAATGGAACCAGCTCTAAAGAGACCTGCTGTCAAGAGGCCTTGGATCAATTCAATAAGTTGTTCGAATCTGAATATTATTCCGTTGTGAATCCCAAAAATAAGAACTGCGAATTCGGGGCGTTTTTTATCGAGCCTGTGCAGGCGACGGGAGGATACATTATTCCACCGCCCGAATATTTCAAGGGCTTAAAAAAGATTTTGGACAAATATAATATTCTTTTAGTCGACGATGAGATTCAAATGGGATTTTATCGAACCGGAAAAATGTGGGCGATTGAACATTTCGGCGTTGTGCCCGACGTTATTGTATTTGGCAAAGCATTGACTAATGGACTTAATCCCATCTCTGGCATTTGGGCGAAAGAAGAATTAATTTCGCCTGAAGTATTTCCGCCAGGTTCAACCCATTGTACGTTTTCATCTAACCCTTTAGGAACAGCCGTCGGGCTTGAGGTCATGAAACTTATTGAAGAATCCGACTTTTCTGAATCAGTTCCTCGAAAAGGAAAATATTTTGTTTCTCTTTTGAAAAAATTTCAGAAAAAATATCCTTACATCGGCGAAGTTGACGGATTGGGATTGGCAATCCGCATTGAAATGTGCCAGAAGGACGGCTTTACGCCGAATAGAGAATTAACCGATGCGATGATGAATATAGGATTAAGTGGAAAATTAACATCTGGCGGCAAGCAACGAGGTTTGATCCTTGATGTGGGCGGATATTATAAAAATGTTTTTACGTTAGCGCCTTCACTCTATATTACCGAAAAAGAAATCGGTCTTGCCGTCGATCTTTTTGAAGAAACTTTGCAAAAAGGTCTGACGCTTCTCGTTAAGTGAGCCTTCTAAGAAGAATATATTTAACCAATGAGAGGAACAATGACAGTGAAAAACATGAATAAGGTTGCTCAAATCACCGCATTTTTTTGGGTCATGAAAATCTTAGCCACTACCTTGGGCGAAACATTCGGCGATCTTCTCTCGATGACTTTGAATCTTGGATATATCACAAGTCTGATAATTACGACGGGCTTTTTTTTGTTGGCACTTGTTATGCAGTTGCAATCCAAAAGATTTCATCCGGTTCTTTATTGGACGGTCATTGTTGGAACAACAACGGTGGGGACGGAGATTTCCGATTTAATGGACCGGACGCTCAAACTAGGATACATGATGGGATCATGTGTCCTAGTTTCTTGCTTATTGATTTCGCTTGCTGTCTGGTATTGGAACGAGAAAAAACTTGAAGTTTATCCTATCTGTACGAAAAAAGAAGAAACATTTTATTGGGTCACTGTTTTATTTTCGAACAGTTTAGGTACGGCTTTCGGCGATTTTTTAAGTGATAATATGAGGCTTAGTTATGTCGGCGGTGCTTTTGTGTGTGCTGGTATTATCGCGCTTGTCATTCTTCTTCATTACTTTACCCGAATAAATCAGGTTCTATTATTTTGGATCGCGTTTGTATTTACACGTCCCTTCGGGGCGACTTTTGGAGATCTTCTCACCAAGCCTATTGTCAAAGGCGGTCTCAATCTAGGAACCCTTCCTGCCTCTATCGTAACGGCCTCATTGTTGGCCATCATATTAATTTATATGAACGCAATTGAGAAAAAAAACCATGTCATGGAAAGTGCTCATTCATAACGCAATTGCGTCGTGATTACTTAAATAAATGTTATCTGATTCCCTACGCATATTGAATTTCGATGACAGCCTTACCAATCAAAAACAGCTTCTTCAGAAATACCACCCTGTTACCGTCGATCTCAAAGATATCGGCCCGTTTTGCCGTCTTTATTTAAACAGTAAAGACACGGATCATATCCGTCAACAGCTGGAGCCAGGTTTTAAAAACGCCATTACATTTTTAGGATCCGGCGATTTTCATCATGTCTCCGCGCTTTTAGTTGAACAATTTACTGAACCCCTTACCCTTATCGTCTTTGATTTTCATCCCGATTGGGATATCCTGCCGCCTAAATTAGGATACGGGTCTTGGATTACCTATATTCTCAATCGCCCGAATGTTAGAAAAATCATACTTTTGGGCGTTTCCTCCGACGACATATCTACTTTCTCCATCCAAACCGGAAATTTTAAGGCGTTAGATAAAGACCGCGTCGAAATTTATCCTTACAAACATCAACCGACCCTCATGGCGTTCAAAGGACTTCCCCGTAAAACTTTGTCTGTGCGCATGGAACGGAAAACTTTATGCACCAAAATATATTGGAAAACATTAAAAGATGTTTCTCTCTCAGATTTTTTCAAGGATTTATTAAAGAGGATTGAAACAAAACAAGTCTACGTCAGCGTGGATAAGGATTGCTTGAAATCAGAATACGCGTTAACGAATTGGGAAGAAGGCTGCATGGATTTAGACGATGTGCTTTTATTGTTAGGCTTAATTAAAAAGCAACTTGATATTGTGGGGCTGGATATAATTGGTGATTATTCTCCGGCCAACGTGGCGGGGATTTTTAAAAAATTTTTGTATCATTCTGACCATCCCAAGAAGTTTCCGGCAAAAGACAAAACTTCAAATGAAATTAAAGCAGTCAATGAACAAACAAATCTTAGGATTTTGGAATTGCTTAAAGGTCGGTAGAACCTAACGAATAGCAACGAGAAGTATTCCTATCAGAATTAAAAGCGCTCCCAGGAGGCGGGTTTTATCGATGTGTTCTTTGAGAAAAAAATGGGCCGCGGCAAAGATAATCAAATAATGAATACTGCTCAGAGGAATGGCTACGCTTAAATTTAAACTGGCTAAGACGATCAACCATATCCACCATGTTGCCCATGTCATGATAAAGCCCAGCCAAATGAGAGGAGATTTCAGGACTTTTTTAAGAAAAACAAAATAGCTTTCGAGGCGGCGGAAATTGGTGATTTCCAGATTTTTTACACCTTTCTTAAAGAAAACCTGTTCAGCGGCGATGAATATTTCGTGGGCGATTATGAGTAAAAAGATTTTTAAGCTCATGACTGCTGGCGATTTTGTTGTGTTGTTTTTGAGACAAGAAATACACCGGTTATGATTAAGGCAATTCCCAGCCATTGCAGTAGCGTTACGTGTTCATGCAGGAATATAAGGGATAATATTGGGACAATTACATACGTCGTACAACCCAAAGGAAAAGCTACACTCAAGTCTACTTTTGAAAGGGCAATGATCCATAGCAAAAAATTGATCAGATACACGCCAACGCCAATCCAAAGCCAATGCGTAGTTAATAATTGAGAAGTGAAATAAAAAAGATTAGGCAACGTAATGTTGCTAATTCCTATGGTCATTGTGCTTTTTTTGAAAAAAAGATCGGCAATCGATTCGGCGACGTCGGCTAAGAAAATGAGGAGGAATATTTTTAACAAAAAACGATTTGGCTTTTTTTTCATGGATTTAAGAACGGGATCGAAATTTTCCGGCTTTAAAAAAGCACATACGATGCCAAATATAGCATTGATCAGGGTGTTACGGTGCCTGACGAGGACGTAGGAAGGATTAAATTTGAAATCCAAATGTTTTTTAGGATCGTAATTTAATGTGCCTCCCTGAAAAACACGGATATTATTTTGAAGGCACCAATTAAAAATATCGCGAAAAGTCACGTGGTAAAGATGGTATTGATAGGCGACCGTATAATCTAACCCGATATACTCGTCGCTGAGAATGCCATTCGCCACAAGGCACAGATCGAAGGCTGCGAGTTTTTCGTCGATCCACCAAAGAAAAAATCTTGTTTCGCCCGGCATATTTTGAGAAATTTTCGCGAAGAATTCTCTGGTTAACTTTTCAAACTGGATTTCGCTTTTATTCAATGTGTTGAGATAAAGTTGATAGACTTTTTCCAGACGCGTTTTATCCAGAATATTCACGACCTCCATTTTAATCGGGGACAAATTTTCTATTTCTTTAAATTTCCGCCGGGTGCTTTTTCGCGTCGCTTTGCTAAGAGAGGTTAAATAATGGTCGAAAGAATTAAAATTTATGGCAAGCTCAGTTGTTGGGTAACTTTCCATGCGATGAAACCCGTTTTTCGGAAGTAATTTTAAGGTGTTTAAGGATTCCTGGGAAAAATCTTTGAAGGCGATGAGATGCGCTTTTTTTTCACAGCCGACGGCGAACAGGGCATTGACCAGTGTTTGAACAATTTCAGGCCGAGAAGATTCTTTAAGACCGATTCTCCCCTCGGAAACAGGAAATCCACAGACGAGGGCTTTGAGCGTAAATAGTTTTGGCTTTTTCTTTTTGAGCCATTCCGTAACTTTTTTTAATATCCCTTCAACCGTTGTGTCTAGAGAATAATCAAGGATGAAACAAGGCGCAATACATACAATTTCCTCTTTTTCGTAAATGATGACATAGTATGATGTGAATTGTTCATAAAGCGTCTCTTCAATGGTTTTGAAAAAATTATAATTTTGCGGAACGGAGGGGAAGATGGCATTCCAGTCACTTTTATTAATTTGAGTGATGGAGTCGACAATTTGAATTTGGAATGGGTTGGAAAGATTTTTCATAGGTATAGCATAATAAACATTACACTTTGAGAAGGTCAATCAATAAAGTTTTAATTTATATGAAGACCGTTGAATTCAAACCGAGAGTGACAAACAAATATTTTTTAATACTGGTTGGCTTAGCTGTATTCATAAAATTTATTCTGTTTCTCTTCGCCGAAATCAACGCCCCGCAAAGTAAATTTATGCCTGACTCCTCTGAATATTTAAATGCCGGAGAAATATTAATGTCCGAGAAAGCTTTTGCGCTCCGCAATGCCGACGGATCTTTGCATTATGAATTCAGAAGGACCCCCGGATATCCCCTTTTCGTCGGTGTTTTAAATAAATTAATGAAGATTCCTTTCAATGGAATCATTTTTATACAAGTCCTTTTAACCGTACTGGTCGGGTTGATTACTTATAAAACGGCGTTAGAGATAGAACCTGAATCGGCACTTTTAAGTATGGTGCTCGTTTTATATTCTCCGATTCTTTCCATCTATTCATTAATGCTTATTACTGAAGCACTGTTTGTTTTTTTGATAAGCTTGTTTATGTTTTATTTTGTTAAGTATCTGAAGAGCGGGGAAACCATAACGCTTTTATTTTCTGCTTTAACACTCGTTTGTGCTGTCTATGTAAGGCCCGGCGGATATTTTTTGGGAATCGTAACCGCTTTGTTTATTTTTCAGGTCAAGGTCCATGAGAATATCAAAAAAGCCATTTTACATTCTTTTATTTTTCTGGTCGTCGTGTATGGATTATTAGGTCTTTGGCAAGTCAGAAATCTTTTCGTTTTTGGTAACCCTGAATTTAGCAGCATTCTCCACTCGGATCCGGCTAATTTCGGATTGTATAACAGTTATTTAAGAAATAAAGATATATATACGCAAGGAATGGGTCCGGTTCAATATTATATTAATGTGACCTGGCGTTGTTTTTTGTCCTTAATGACCCGGCCGGGATCTTTAAAATATTTCCATTGCCAGGGCTTGACAGCTTTTGAAAAAGGGTTGGGTTATCTTTGGGTCAGCTTCTGGATGAGTGGATTGCTATATGGTATCACAAAGACGGGGCGTAATAGGTACTATCAATTTTTTATGCTTGTTATAATTTACTTTGTCTGCGGTAGTATTATGAGTGAGATGTGGCTGGTGGGAGAAAGATTAAGGGTGCCGATTGTTCCTTTTATCGCTATTCTCTCGGCCTATGGATGGATAGAAATAATCTCACTTATTAAAAGTAGAAGGACCCCGCGGATAATTCTTAAACAAATCTTTGAGTGGATGACCGGAAGAGAACAAATTAAAAAGATTCTCAAACGTCTTTTTTTAACGACTTTATTTATTGCGGTTGTTACGACACTTGGATTTCTAATTTGGATTCAGAATCAATATGTCGTTCCTATTATGATGTATCACAGCGTTTCTTTGGCCGATGAAAGCCCTTTGAATGTGGTTAGCCCGAAATCATTTGCCAACCAAATGGAGTACTTAAAAAAACATGAGTACAAAATTATTAGCTTGGATGATTATGTGGAGAGAAACAAGGCAAAAAAAGAGTTCCCGCATAAAACGGTTGTGATTACTTTTGATGATGGATACCGGGATAATTATAAAAATGCGTTTCCTATCATTAAGCAATATCATTTCCCAGTCACTATTTTCTTGATTTCTGATTACGTGGGCGTCAATCTAAATCTTTTGACTTGGAATCAGGTCAAGGAAATGGCACACGATGGCATTGAGTTTGGCAGCCATACCCGTCATCATATGTACCTTCCGGAAGCGACCGACGAACAACTTAAAGATGAAATAATCGATAGCAAGCGCATCATTGAAGAACATTTAAATAAACCAGTGAATTATATCGCTTACCCTAGTGGCGGTTTCAGTGAACAGATTAAAGGTATCGTGGCTCTGGCAGGGTATAAAGCTGCTTTGACCACAAACCGAGGATATGATCGATATAATATTGATCTTTATGAACTAAGCCGTATCCGCATTAATAATGGCGATAATGGGATTATCCTTTGGTTTAAATTATCGGGTTACTATAATCTTTTCCGTAAATTAAGACCTTCGCATTAAGTAATTTGGGGCCAATAAAGATTTTTTTGTTGAAAATTTTCCTTTATTACTGGCCTTTTCCTTTCCAAAGATAAATCGTTCTTTTCGTTATCGAAGAGAAAAGGCCTAGTACTAGACTTTTGCAATGCAAAAGTCAGTAAGTGGTTTTCTTGATTATTAAGAATGAGAAATAATAATTTATATCGGGGTATCATTCTTCTTTTGTTAACGCCTAATTGCCTGTGGGCTGGAGAACCGCTCAGCCTCAACGACTGTTTTAAGGCAGCACTCAAAAGAAGTGAAGTTCTCGCCAATCAGCAGGAGTTGGTTGTTCAAGCCGAGGAAAATTATCATCGAGCGTGGGGCGCTATCCTTCCAGACGTCAACAGTTCTTTTTCTTACTTCCACCAACATGCTTCCGGACTTACCAGTTCAGGCAATACGGACTCTTCCGTCGGGCAACAAACTTTAAAATTTACAGCCGATCAACCTTTATTTAGAGGTTTCAGGGATTTTGCCGCTTTGCATGCGACGAAAGACTTTATTACGGCGCAGGAAGAATCCCGACGATGGGCTGGTCTGCAGCTTTATCGGGATGTGTCAAGGGCTTTTTATGCCCGCTTGGCTGTTCAGAAGGATCTGGAGATTCTGGATAAGGAATTGGATCAATACCAAGCAAGAATTAAAGAACTTCAGGATAGGCTTAAGATTGGTCGCTCAAGGACCACCGAAGTGCTTACCATACAATCGGCCCAGGCGATTCTCAAAGCTCAACGAGAACAAGTCTTAGGACAGTTGGATGTCGCTAAAGAAGTGCTGGCTTTTCTGACAGGTTTAGATGAAGACATTGAATTGGATAATACCGACGATATTTGTTTTGACAATATCGGATCGTTAGATAACTATCAGTCTAAGTTTAAGGAAAGACCCGATATCCTGGCCGCCAGAAGAAATTTGGAAGCTTTCAAATCTAAAGTTTCCGTTGCCAAAGGAGCTTATTTACCGTCGATCGATTTGATCGGCAATTATTATGAAGAGCGGCCTGACCTTCACAAAAACGGAGACTGGGATATGGAACTGGTTGTCACGTTACCGATTTTTACCGGCGGAATTATTTCGTCGGATGTCAAGACCGCTGAATCCCAGAAACGCCAGAGCGAAATACAATTGAGCCAAGTGGAGCGGATGGCCCTCGAGGAAATCCGTTCGCTGCACCATAACCTCAAGGCCGATCTGGCCCAGTTGTCCGCCCTTCAAGAAGCATTCAACATAGCGCAAGAAAATTACCAAGCTAATCTTAAAGACTACGAGTTGAATCTTGTTACTAATCTCGATGTACTACAGGCGCTCACCACTTATCAGGATACGCAACGTTCCCTAGAAAAGATCCGCTACCTCGCCAAGATTGACTACTCACAACTGGAAGCCGCTGTCGCTCATCCTCTTTCTTTTATGAAAGGTCTCGAAAAACCATGAATCTATCTGAGATTTCGATTCGCCGGCCAGTCTTTGCCTGGATGCTCATGTTTGGTTTAATTGTCTTTGGCGGCATTTCTTTTATGCGCATGGGCATCAGTCAGCTTCCCGACGTGGATTATCCGGTTGTCTCGGTTAATATCCGCTTGGAAGGTGCAGCGCCGGAGGTCATTGAAACTTCCGTAGTCGACATTATTGAAGATGCAGTCATGAGCATCCAGAGTATCCGCAGTGTCACCTCTGAATCTGAAGACAGCGAAGGAACAGTGACAATTGAATTTGACCTCAATCGTAATATCGATCTTGCCGTCCAGGACGTTCAGGCTAAAGTTGATTCTGTCTTGCAGAGATTACCTAAACAAATCACGGCGCCAACCATTCGTAAATCTAATCCTGAAG
This sequence comes from uncultured Planctomycetales bacterium, assembly GCA_964612665.1. GTDB lineage: Bacteria > Omnitrophota > Gorgyraeia > Zapsychrales > JAHFFX01 > CAZTCI01. Next base: position 131,607 of record CAZTCI010000006.1, read on the forward strand.
ACCAACCCATTATGCTGTTGACATTAGAAAGCGATAAATATCCTCTCAAAGATTTGATGTCTTATACAAATGACCGGATCAAGGATCAATTCTCGACGGTGGCGGGAGTCGGTGATATTTCTTTAGGCGGTTACCGCGATCCTAATTTGCGTATTTGGGTTAATGAAAAAGCGTTGAATTCTTACGCGCTTTCAGTCAATGACATCATCAACACGATTCAAAATGAACACCTGGAAAGCCCCGCAGGCCAATTGCAGGACGGCAACCGGCAATTGAATGTTCGAACGATGGGTGAAGCCAAGAGCCTCGAGGAGTTTGGAAACTTAATTATTAATCAACGCGGCGGCCAACCCAATTATATTCCGATTCATCTCAATCAAGTTGCACGTATCGAAGACGGAATGGCGGACACTTTTAGGATTAGCCGTGCTATGGGTACACCAGGTGTTGCGTTAAATATTCTCAAACAGCGCGGGTCAAATGCCGTCGAGGTAGCGAAAGCTGTCCGTGCCAAAGTGGCGGAAGTCCAAAAGGGTTTGCCGGATGGCATGAAGTTGAATGTAAATTTTGACAGTACACGCTACATTGAACAAGCGGTGCGGGAATTAAATTTCACTTTGTTGTTTTCGGCGCTCTTGACCGGGTTGGTTTGCTGGATGTTTTTGGGTTCTTGGACATCCACTCTAAATGTTCTGCTGTCGATCCCAACTTCTGTCGTCGGAACTTTTGTCGTACTTTACTTTGCTGGGTTCACTTTAAACACTTTTACCTTGCTGGGGTTAAGTCTTTCCATTGGAATTGTCGTCGATGATGCGATTATGGTCTTGGAAAATATTATCCGCCATCAGGAAAAAGGAAAAAGCAGAATTCTAGCAGCTTTGAGTGGGTCGAAAGAAATCACCTTTGCCGCGATGGCCGCTACTGTTTCCGTCGTGGCTATTTTTTTGCCGGTGGCTTTCATGAGCGGCGTGATTGGAAAATTTTTCTTTCAGTTTGGCGTGACCATAACGGTGGCTGTCTTATTATCTCTTCTCGAAGCGCTGACTTTAACACCCATGCGCTGTTCGCAGTTTGTCGATATTGGAAAACGAACGACGCGGTTTGGTCAAGGCATTGAATGGCTAATGAATAAGACGAGAGATTTGTATGCTCATTCACTTAAGATTGCTTTAAACAATCGGCTGGCCGTCACCATCATAGCGTTTATCATTTTTGCGTTGAGTTTTTCAGCGCTTTTATTTATTAACAAAGAATTTATTCCCTCGGAAGATCAGAGCCGGTTTAATGTGCGGCTGAAAACTCCCGTCGGTTCAGCGCTGTCTTATTCTGATTTGAAATTTAGAGAGGTTGAAAAATTCCTCGCAAAACGGCCGGAGGTTGAACGTTACGTCTTGCAAGTCGGCGGAGGTTCTCCGGGGGATTCTAACAGCGGTTCCGTATTGGTGACGATGAAGGGACGAGGCCAGCGCGACATTGATCCCAAGGTTGGTCATGAATTGAGTCAACAGGAATTTATGAGCATATGCCGCAAACAGTTCAATAAAATTCCCGACGTGCACGCGGTCATTCAAGACCTTTCAACAAAGGCCTTTACAGCTTCGCGCGGTTTCCCCATCGAATTTACAATCCAAGGTCCGGATTGGGACAAGCTGGCGGATTATTCTAAACAAATGGTCAATGAATTGGGAAAGACAGACTTGGTTACCGACTTAGATACCAATTATGCTTTGGGACAACCTGAATTTCATATCGTGCCTGATCGTAAAAAGGCGGCCGAACACGAGGTCAACATTGCCAGTATTTCTCAAGTCGTTGAGGCGATGATTGGCGGCGTTCTCGTCGGTACTTATGAGAAAGGCGGACATCGTTATGATATCCGTTTAAAGTTAGAGGAAAGTAACGAAGACCCGCGTACAAAGGTAAATAGCCTTTTTATTCGCAATAACCGCGGCGAATTGACGCCCCTTTCCAATCTGGTCACGATGGAAGAAAAAGAATCAATGGTGTCAATTTGGCGCAGCAACAGGGAAAGATCAATCACCGTCTATGCGAATGTGAAGACGGGAGAATCTCAGCAAAAAGCTTTGCTGGCAGCGCAGAATATTGCCAGGAGTATTTTACCGCCGGAGTATCACATTAAATTGACCGGAAGTTCGCAAACTTTTGCCGAATCGCTTCAAAGCCTGGTTTGGGTTCTGTTATTGGGTATTGTGGTTGCTTACATGGTGTTGGCTTCGCAGTTTAATAGTTTCATTGATCCTCTTTCCGTCTTGATGGCGCTTCCTTTCAGCATCTCCGGCGCGCTTATGGCTCTTTTTATCACTCATCGATCTATCAATATTTATAGTGTCATTGGGGCGATTCTTCTTATGGGAATTGTCAAAAAGAATTCAATTTTGCTGGTTGATTTTACAAACCAGATCAGAGAAAGAGGCGAAGCGTCCGTACATAAAGCCCTTTTAACAGCCTGTCCAATTCGGTTGCGGCCTATTCTGATGACGTCGGTCGCCACGATTGCCGGTGCCATTCCCGCTGCGCTGGCTTTTGGTCCGGGAGCGGAGAGCCGCAGCCCTATGGCCATCGCTGTCATTGGCGGTGTTGTTTTCTCGACGGGGTTAACGCTTTATGTCGTTCCTTGTTTTTACAGTCTCATGTCACGTTTCGAAGGAAAGAAAGAATATCAGAAATTGCTGACAGACACTTTGAAAGATGATAAAAAGATTTAGTATGTTTCCCTCAAGAATAAGTAAAATGTTTCTTATCTGTATTTCTTTAATAGCCCTTATTTGTCCATCGGGTTGGGCGAATGTTGAACATGTTGTTTTAATCAGCTTTGATGGGCTAAGGCCGGATGCGATTAGTCAATTTGAAAATAAATTGCCGCATTTTCGACAGCTCATCCAAGAGGGTGTATCCACTTTTAATGCGCGCACGGATGTTGATTTTACGGTGACGCTTCCAAATCATACCTGCATGTTAACCAGCCGTGGGGTGGCAGGAGCGGCTGGTCATGGTGTCACTCTTAATATGGGGACGAAGAAAACAGTGCATGAGCTGAAAGGCGAGTATGTTAAAAGTATTTTTGATGTCCTGCATGAGCATAAATTATCGTCGGTGATGGATGCTTCGAAACTCAAATTTAAAATTTATGCTGACTCATACCCAATTGATCGTACCCATTTGACCGACCAACAGGATTCAGCAACAATGGCATACGCGCTTAAAGATTTAAAGGAAGACCAGCTGCCCACTTTTTTATTTATTCACTTTTCGAATCCTGATTTTACCGGCCACCATCGCGGATGGAGCGTTGATGCCGCTTCCAGCTATATAAAAGCTGTTTTTAAATTGGATGATTATTTAGGACAAATCATGGCGGCTATCCGCACCTTTAATGAAAAAGGGAAGTCGATAGTTTTAATTGTGACCTCGGATCACGGCGGGACAGGCCTAAATCATGATGATCCTAAAGACAAACGAAACTACACAATCCCATTTTTGGTTTGGGGAACGAATGTGGCTCACGGGCAGGATTTGTATGAACTCAATAAAAATCAGCGTTTTAATCCGGGAGAAAGGCAAATCGCTTACAAAGAATCACAGCAGCCAATACGCAATGGCGAGGCTGCGAACCTTGCTTTACATCTTTTAGGTTTACCCTGTGTCCCGCAATCGACCATCGGCTGCGCTCCGGGTTTGATTGTAGAAGATTTAAGAAAATAATTTCTAAGTTAATCTCCGACGAGCTTATTTAAATTCACAAAAGTAAATAAAACGGGAAAGTAAATGTCAACGCAGTTGCTGTATAGCATAGACGAGGCCTTTCCCTTTTTCATATAAAGCCCATCATTGCAAATTGTTTAAACAGCGGATCAAGAATTTAGATTAAATCGGAGGTTGAAATGTCAAATGTGCGTGAAATCCTCGGTAAAAAAGGAAATACAATTTTGTCGGTAACTTCGCATGATACGGTTTACGATGCGCTTAAACTGATGGGCGAGAAAAACGTAGGCGCTGTACTGGTTATGGATGGAGGAAAGATTGCTGGAATTTTTTCCGAGAGAGATTTTGCGCGGTATTCCATTAAAGAGCATTTGCCGCTAGATAAAACGCCCATCAAAAATCTCATGACCAGCCGTATTCTGTTCGTCGATCCTTCGCAAACGACAGAAGCATGTATGACACTCATGAGCACCAAACGCATCCGTCATCTTCCCGTTATTGAAGGTGACAAAGTTATTGGTGTGATTAGCATTGGCGATGTAGTCAGCAAAATTATCGAAGATTATAAATTTTCAATCAATCAGTTAGAGAAGTATGTGACTGGAGAATATTGAAGTTGGCCACAATTTTTGATGGAAAAGACAGGACCCCGCTTACATACAACCAGTAAAACTGTTTACCTAAATTCGATCAAGAGATCTATAAAAGAGGAGAACATGATGTCGCTGATTAAAGAATTTCAAGAATTTGCCGTTAAAGGAAACGCCGTCGATATGGCAGTTGGTATTGTTATTGGGGCGGCTTTTGGTAACGTTGTCAATTCCATTGTCAGTGATATTATCATGCCGCCCATTGGATATGCCATCGGAGGGGTTGATTTTGCTAATTTGGAACTGGTTTTGAAACAGGCTGTTGGCGCAGCGCCGGCGGTTTCCATTAAGTATGGACTTTTTATCAATAAACTTATCAATTTTTTGGTTGTGGCTTTTTCAATGTTCATCGTTGTTAAAGGGATGAATCATTTAAATAAAGCCAAAAAATAGTTTCTGACAAAACAACCCCTTAGCAATTTGCACTCATTGCTAAGGGGTTGTTTTGTGAATGGGTTTGTTTTACAAATATTTTTCTCTATGCTATTGTTCCTGGTATGAAACCTTCGCATTTCCCTCAATCAGAGCACATCCGTTCCTTAATCAAAAGGGACGGCAGTTTGAATATTCATGGCCCTCGAAATCTGCAGGACCGGATCATGGATCTTTACCATTATTTGTTCTCCTTGTCCTGGCCAAGATTTTTTATTCATATCGTTTCTATTTATTTGTTTATTAATTTGATTTTTGGCGTTTTATATTTTTTGTTAGGCGTAAATCCCCATGACCAAACCTTAGCGGGATTAGAACGGTTTAAGGAAGATTTTTTCTTGAGTGTCGAAACTTTAACGGCGATTGATTACGGCCGCATTCAACCGTCGGGATGGTTGACTTATGTGTTAATGACGCTGCAGGCGCTGCTTGGCATTCTGACCTTGGCCACGATTACCGGTTTATTTTACGCGCGGTTTTCCAGGCCGACCGCGAAGTTAATTTTCAGCAACAAAGCGATTATTGGCAATCATAACGGTGTCTTGTGTTTTTATTTTCGGGTGGCCAACCAACGATTAAATCAAATTGCCGAGGCGCACATGGCTTTGAGCCTGTCTAAAAATGAAATCAGCCAAGAAGGCGAACACAACCGTAAATTTTATAACCTTAAACTCGAAAGAGAGTATTCACCTCTATTTGCTTTAAGCTGGACGGTGCGCCATCCTATTGATGAACACAGTCCTTTCAAAAATTTGACAGAAAAAGAGATGCAGGAATCACAAGTTGCCATCATCGCTTCTTTGACGGGAATTGACGAAACGTTTTCCCAACCAATCATTGCCCGCCACACGTATACCCTCGAAGATGTTGTCTACCATAAACATTTTAAAGACATCATTCATTGGCATGAAAGACGCGTCACCATTGATCTTAAAGGGATCCATGAGGTGTATGAATAGAATTTAATTGATTACAGTACTGGTCGATTCGTTCGATCAGGGATTTTTATTTGGACAATTTTTTTAGAATTTCTAAGAAATTCAAATGACAAAAGACTGAATCATGTTGATTTTCTATAAAACATGGATGAGTTCGATATAACCAATCTTTCCATTTATATCGAACTCAGGTTAATTAGATTAAACAATAGAAGCAAGCCTGGTTGTTGCCGGCCTTATTTTTTAATTCTTAGGAATATTAATTTTTAATTTTCCACTATTGAACTTTAACCGTATTTCCTGTCAAAGCATTGTTGTTTTCATTGCTCTCGGTCAATGCATTGTTGTAATCTGCAATAGCCCCTAGATAGTAAGTACCGGCGCTGAGCGTACTGGGAATCGTCACCGTTGTTGTCGCGGTGTTAACCGCGCCCGCCGCCAGAGAACTCACCGTCCGTGATCCCAGTAGAGTATCGGAGGTTGTAATCGTCGTGTCGCTGGAAAGGTAATAACGGATTGTAAAATTTCCAGCGTCACTGCCTCCTTGATTCTTGACCGTATTAGCGAGACTGATCGCTGTTCCTTTTGTCGCGCTAGTCGGACCTGAGAGAGACGTCATAACTAGATCAGGAAAATCAACACGGATTGTTGTTGCGCTGCAAGAGGAATTATTTTGTTCATTGAATTCCGTAACAACAGAACCACTATCCGCCATCGCGCAGACGTAATAATTTCCGACGGGAGTCGTGGCCGGAATGGCGAGCGACGTCGTGTCGGTATTTATCGCGCCACCGTTTAAGGAGCTGATGGACCGCGTGGTTGCCAGAGGAATGTCGTCGGTCCCACCATATGCGATGTCGCGGGAAAGATGAAAACTAACGACGAACGGTCCGGTGGCTGTCACTCCTAGATTAAAGATTGAGTTCGTCGTCGGTAAATTTGAGCCAGGCACAGTTGTTTTCGCACTTACAGAAACGGATGGCAAGAGATCCGGAAGATTTGTCAGCGTGATTTGTACACTGGCGGTACTAGAGAGAACTCCATCCGAAACCGTCAGTGTCACAGGATAAATGCCATATTTTGTGAAGGTATGGGTGACGTAGATACCAGAGGCAGATGCAGATCCATCGCCGAAATTCCAGATATAGGTTAATGGATCTCCATCGGGATCACTGCTCCCTGATCCGGAAAAACCCATTGTGAAAGGAAATATGGCTGGAAGTGTTATGGGTAAATATCCTAAGTTTGTCTTGGCAATTGGCGGATGATTAATATGATTCACGGTGATTGTCACTGAGTCTGTTGCGCTCGCCGACCCGTTTGAGACGGTCAAAACAAAAGTCAGATTGGTTGTTGCTGTTACTTGGGGTGCGATGAAGTTTGGATTTGCCGTCGAAGCATTCATCAGCTGGACAACAGGCTCTCCTAATTGGGCCCAGGAATAAGTCAACCAAACCCCGTTGGGATCGGTGCTGCCAGAACCATCGAGAATCACCCAATCACCTTGGTTCACAGTTTGATCCGGCCCTGCGTTAGCAATGGGGGGGACTGTTTGCTTAGTAATGACGGTAATTAAAACCGATTGTGTTTTGGTCTCGATCCCATTACTCGCTTTGAAAGTCACTGTATATTGCCCTGGAGCTGGTCCAGCTGGTGAATATCTGGGAGACCATCCAAACAATGAAGAGTTCCAGCCTGCACCCGAAGCGACAGGAACAAAATAAGCAAAGAAGGGCAGATAACCTCCATCGATAGATATATTAATATTATGTCCTTGCCGATCTACCGCCATGACAGGAAAAACGGTACTGGTGTCTTCGACGATAGTCATGGTGGGCGCAAGAGCTATAAATTTAAAATTTTCAGTTGGACTAAAAACCACAACAGTGGGAACAATAGCGCTTTCGGTTTGGCCGTCGCTGGCGATAATGCGGATATTGCGGTAAACTCCCGCCTGGCCAGATTGAGGCGTCCAGGTTAATTTTTTTGTTGTTGGATCAAAGACCGCGCCCGGCGGTAAATTCTCTGCGCGGAAGGTGATGGGCTGGTTCTCCGGATCAGTAGCCGTCAAGGACACGCTTAATAATTGCCCTTCCGTCGTTGTTTGAAGTGCAACAGGATTGACAATAGGGGCTTGATTCTTTTTGACACTGCGAATTTTATTATAATAATTATTTCTCTGCGCATTGAAATATTTTGTGCCCCAGTCGACGCGGTTGGAATCATAAGGAACGTTTAAATCCCAAACATTGATCTCTCCTGTTCCCGAAAGATTATTGGAGTCAGCAATCAGTTCGGTTGTTCCATTATGATCAATATCCGCTATGCTTAAGGATGCTATTGTCTGTGCTGAACCAGCAATCTTGGGCCAACCCGCTATAGCGCTTCCATCAAAATTCCAAGCCATGACACTGTTACCAACTGCACCAATAATATCTTTTTTACCGTCACCATTGACGTCTGCTATTCTGACTTCAGATGGCCACGAGGGAGATAGTGATTTCGGCCATCCGGCGGCGACCTGCCCATTATACCGATAAACGGATAATTGACTATAGTATGAACTGACGATTTCTAAATAACCATCATCATCTATATCTCCGATAACCGGATTAAATTGTGATGCGTTTGTCACAGGCCATCCGGGGAATAAGCGGCCGTCATTTCTAAAGACATAAATGGACCCTCCACTGTAATCAGTATTGAAAACGCCGCCTATGATAATTTCATTATTACCATCTCCATCTAAATCCGCAATGATAGGAGCGTTGGTGTAATAAATTCCACGGATAAATTGAGGCCACCCCGCCATTTCCTCTCCGTTATATTTTAGAACGTGAAGGAGGATGCCATCACTAAACCAAGTTGTGACAACGATCTCCAAATCTCCGTTATGGTCAAGATCTCCGACGGCAACATTTGCCATTACCGATGGAGAATCGATATCTTTATCAAGGGTGTATTTATATTTCATAGTGGGGAAAACATGGGGCCATCCTGATGGCATGGAAGCATCCGGATTAAAAACGTATAATTTATAATCAACTAGAGGATTAGTAGGGTTGACGGGGCCTCCATAAAGCGGTTTATAAGATGGAACAATTGTTTTTAGAATACCATCGTGATTTAAATCCGCAATAGCGGGGGATGATATGCCCCCTTCAGGAATATTGATTGGCCAGTTTTTCAGCGGAGTTCCATCCGGATGCATTGCCAACAGTTGTCCTCCCTGATGTGTTGAAGATACGATATCTAACTGATTGTTATTCTCAAGATCGCCGAGGGCTATAACTCCGCCGCCTAAAAGATTCATTTTAGGCCAGCCCGGCTTAGCCGTTCCATCGGGCTTTAGTTGATAATAATTTCCGAGGATTCCGTAATTTGGAGTAACAAGAATTTCATCTTGCAAGTCTTTATCAATATCGCCGACAGTGAGGTCTGATATCAAATTTTCTATTGTCTTAAACGGCCAGCCGGTCCGTTCGGTGGTTATCACCGAGCCAAGATCTAAATTATATGTTTGAGAAAATCCTCCGTCAGCGGTGATATTGACCGTTAAGGAAACATCCGTTCCTGGAGTAATTTGCGGGCTGAGCGAAAATTCAAAAGAAGTCTGTTTGCTTTGCGATGGACTAAAATCGCCATAAAGTGCTGTCCCTTTTGTAATGGCCACCAATTGAGAAGTCGAACTCAGGGATGTTTTTATGTTAGTTACCGGTTTTCTGCCATTTAATAATTCTAAATTAAGATAGAAAGATTCCCCGGCTTCTAATTCATGATTTAAATTTCCCGTTTTTTCCGTCAATGTAAAATTTTTTATGACCACTCTGGGAGGTATGTTGCCAGGCGGATAAGTTTGCGCCATTTGAGCTGCTTTGAATGCATTAATACGTCCATACCCCGAATGAGTGTCTTTGCCGGGAACATCAACGTCATCCGCAGAAAGTTCAATAATATTTCTAACATCTTCATTGGATAATAGAGGGTTGACGCTGAATACTAAAGCTGCCAAACCACTTGCGTGTGGCGCGGCCATGCTGGTTCCATTGAGAATAGAATAAGTATTATTCGGTGTCGTTGAGAGAATTCCAACGCCAGGAGCAGCGACGGCAACGTTGGATCCAAAATTTGAAAAACTGGCTTTAACGTCATTTTGATCAAAGGCTGAAACTACAAATGATTCCGGTATATTTTGAGGAGAGTAATTGCTGACATCGGCATTATCGTTACCAGCGGCAAAAACTACCAATGATCCCAAACCATTCGCGTATCGGACGGCGTCTTCGGCCACAGGGTTGCTTTTACATCCGCCTACACATCCCCAGCTGTTGTTTATAACCAGGGCCCCTTCATTGGCGGCGTAATAAATTCCGGCGGCCAAAGAACTGCTTGTTCCAGCTCCATTCGAGCTCAATCCTTTTGCTGCTAGAAATTTTGCCTTAGGTGCCACTCCAATAACGCCGACTGCATTATTTCCGACCGCAGCAATGGTTCCTGCCACGTGTGAACCATGTTTGTTGTCATCCCATGGTTTATTGTTATTACCAGAAAAATTTCACCCGTACACATCGTCGACAAACCCGTTATTGTCATCATCAATCCCATTGTCGGGAATTTCTCCGGGATTGCGCCACATATTGGCGGACAAATCCTCATGATTGTAATCAATCCCCGTGTCGACGATGCCAATGATAATATCCTCGCCTTGTTTGATATCCCATGCTTTATTCGCCTGGATTTTAGCCAGTCCCCATAATTCGCCATAACGAGGATCGTTGGGCGTCATAAAAGCTTTAACCTCATAATCCGGTTGCGCATACTCGACGTGTGGATCATTTTGAAAATCTTTAATGGCGGTTTGAAGATCGGTTGGGTCGGAAATTTCGACGGAATAAACGCTTGTCAAGTCAGGCACAGCAGTGTTCGGAGCTATTCTTTTGGTCCGTTGGGAAAATTTATTTTTAATTAATTGGAGTCGTTTCTGAAAATGATCCTTGGCTTGAAATGTGTCTATACCATTACGGTCTTCAAAAACCGCCTTGGCGGAATGCAATTTATGCTTGGCGTGCAAACGGTCCAGCGAATCAGACTGATCGGCCGTTGCTGATTTAAAGGCCTGATTCTTCTCTAATAATGTTTGAACGGATTGGGTGACGGCATAATTTCCGTCGCTTTTAAATTTAATGATAATTCTAGTCGGAGCTTTATTGGCAGAGTTCGTATTTAAAGAGGAAGATGCTTGAGAAATCGTTGTGTTCGGATCAGATGTTAATGGGGAAACGGGTAAACCGTTAGGAAGAAATTTAGGCTGAGGATCTGACCCTGTCGAAGCGAAGCAAGGGGACGTAAAGCTGAGAATTAAAATAAAAGATAATCCAACATATTTTTCAAACAAAACGGATTTCATATAAGCCTCCTTAGAATCATCTAAAGGTTACCATGAGATGAATAGACCGCAAGATGGGGGGGCCGAATATAAGAAAACGCTTCCGGAAGAATTTGGCCTGCCTTGACAACCGCTCGATTTACCGGACATACTTTAACAGGAGCTAAACAGGAGAATCAGGCAATTCGGGATATAAAGGTAATACGGGTAAAACCTAAAAAGGCGGCAAAAAGGGAGAACAAAATATGAAAAGAATATTATTGGTTGATGATGACCGGGACATGGCGAATTTGACAAAGCTCACGCTGACTATAGAAGGTCATGAGGTTATTGTGTGTCATGATGCTTCATGTGCGCTTGAGCAAACAAGGAAGGAAATTCCAGACATGATATTAATGGATGTAATGCTTCCTAATATGAGCGGCGCGGATGCGGTTGTTAAATTAAGAGAGATCCCTGGTGTCTCCCATATTCCGATTGTTTTTCTGACCGCGCTGGTTTCAACGGAAGAAGAAAGAGGCATCAATATCAACGGACAGAATTATAAAACATTAGGAAAGCCGTATGACATTGATCAATTATTAAAAGTAGTCGACAATTTTAGTTATTGAGGTTGAGATGATTAAAAAGACTTTAACAACATATGGTATCGCTGATCATTGCCAGGTCACGCCGCGCACGGTGATTCAATGGATCATCGAAGGAAAATTAAAGGCGTATCGCACGCCGGGAAATCACAGCCGCGTGAGCGTTGAAGATTTTGTGGATTTCCTAACGAAATACAATATGCCTGTTCCCGACGAGATAGCTTCACAAAACTCCCGGGGGAAGAAACGCATACTTATTGTTGACGACGATCAAGGTATGGTTAGTTCTATTGAACGGTTTCTGATCAGAGAGAAAATTTATGATTTGGAAGTGGCTTACGATGGTTTTGAAGCTGGTCAGAAATTTTCGGCCTTCAAACCAGATTTAATTATTCTGGATATTAAGATGCCAGGCGTGAATGGGTATAAATTGTGCGCTAATGTTCGAAGTAATCCCGCGAATAAGAATGTGAAAATTATTTTGATGTCGGGAATGGCTGATAAATATGAATTAGAGCGGATAGAGAAATTGGGAGCAGACGCTTACCTTGCCAAGCCTTTTAAGATTCAGGCGTTGAAAGAAAAAATTCAAATGTTTCTGGAAAATACTTATGCGAATAAAAAATAATTCCATATATGGAACCATAGCGGCGTTGGTTGCCTGGCTATTTATTATTGGAATAGGATGGACGATGCTTTCCCGGTATGAAAATACGCCGGGCCAGGCGGAAGCCGCGCCGCAGCGCTGGCCGTTGACGAGCCAAATGCCTCGTATACCCCATTTCAGTACCTTGCTTATGTTTGTCCATCCGCATTGTCCTTGTACTCGGGCGAGCCTCGAAGAACTTGCTTTAATCGAAACGCATTGCCAGCACAAGGCGAAGACACAGGTGATTTTTGTAAGACCAGAGAACGTTTCTAAAGACTGGATCAATACTGATCTTTGGCGAAGTGCTATGGCCATTCCTGGCGTTGATGTGTTGGTGGATGATAATGGAAAAGAGGCGGACATTTTTCACGCGGCTGTTTCAGGTCAAGTGATGTTATATGATGCTCAAGGGAATTTAGTTTTTAGCGGCGGCATCACTTCTTCACGGGGACACTCAGGAGATAACGACGGGCGGGACGCAATTGAGGCTTTTTTAAATAAGGGAACGGTTCCGGTCAAGGGCACGTCATTTTTCGGATGCCTGTTGCTTAACCGTGAGTCCAATAAAGCTCAAGGGGGTAAATAATGGAAGCGTTAAGAGATTTAATAACACAACGATCGCATGAATTATTCTTAAATCATCGCCAAAATATTTTTAAACAAACCGATCGTTTATTTGTCGGCCTGATGGCGTTCCAATGGGTCGCGGGAATTGTGATCGCTTTGATTGTGTCACCCAAAACCTGGATAGGCACCGTAAGTCTGACGCACACGCATGTCTGGGCCGCGGTCTTTTTAGGCGGCGCGATCGCGGCTTTGCCGATCGCGTTGGGAATTTTTATGCCAGGACATGTGATTACCCGCAATGTCGTCGCGGTCGCGCAAATGTTATTTTCTGCGTTACTCATACATTTGACCGGGGGCCGGATTGAAACGCATTTTCATGTTTTCGGTTCGTTGGCTTTTTTGGCGTTCTACCGCGACTGGAAGATTCTTATTCCCGCGACGATCGTGGTGGCTTTAGACCATTTTGTGCGGGGCGTTTTTTGGCCGCAATCTGTTTTCGGAATTTTGACCGCAAGTCCCTGGCGTTGGATAGAACACTCCGCGTGGGTTGTTTTTGAAGATCTTTTCTTGATTTCTTCCTGCCGTAGAAGCGTTGAGGAAATGAAAAATATCGCCGACAGAACGGCCCAGTTAGAGGCGCATAACCGGCTCGTCGAAGTTAAGGTCAAAGAGCGCACCCAGGAATTATTCAGATCCAAAGAAATTCTCGCCACGGAAATCAGCGAACGCAAAAAATTGGAAACCATGATTTTTCACGCTGAAAAGATGGCCGCTGTCGGTCAGCTCGCGGCCGGCGTGGCGCATGAAATCAATAATCCCGTCGGATTTATCAGCAATAATTTGGAAATGCTTGAACAATATGTTGGTGACTATGCCAAAATTTTAAGAATGGTGGAGAATCTAAAGAAAGGCATTGAAGAAGACAATTTAGAAAAGATAAAGCACATTCTTAAAGATATCAGTGCATTTGAAAAAGAAATTAATCTGGATTACGTCATTAATGATCTCAGCAAATTATTGCAGCATACTCAACGGGGCATTGAACGAATCCAGAAGATCGTTTTAGATTTACGCACCTTTGCCAGGGAGGACAACGATACCGTCGAGTTTGTAAAGATTGAAGAGGTCATCGATAATATTCTAAACATTGTGTACAACGAAATTAAATACAAAGCAGAATTAAAGAAGAATTACGGCGACACGCCCTTGGTCAAAGGCAACACGCAAAGATTAGGGCAGGTTTTTATTAATTTGCTTGTTAATGCCGTGCAGGCTATTGAAGATAAAGGTGTCATTGAGATCGCGACCTATCAACAGGGCCGCCATGTTTGCGTTGAAGTATCTGACACCGGCAAAGGGATTAGCCAAGAACATTTGAAAAAAATATTCGATCCATTTTTTACGACCAAACCCATTGGCCAGGGCACGGGGCTCGGCCTAAGCGTCAGTTATGAAATTCTTAAGAAACATGGTGGAGAAATGAAGGTCCAATCGAAAGTCGGACAAGGAACTGTGTTTACCGTTGTGCTTCCCTTGTCTGAAGGAGGTTACAATGATCGATTTAAAGATCGAAAAACTCGAGCAACGATTAAAGAGTATGAAGGCTAGAGATGTGATGTCGCGTTTTGCCATCACCATCAAAGAACACGAGACAACAACCAGTCTGGCTCATTTGATGATGCGGTTTAAAATCAGCGGCGTGCCGGTGATTGATAAAAACGGCGAAATCTGTGGGATCGCCACAGCGACGGATCTTTTTGACTTAATGAAAAGCATTATTAAAGATATTGATCAAGGAGCTGATTTAAAACAGCATGTTAACCAAAAAGTCGAAATGCTGATGACCCGGAATGTGGTGACAATCACCGAGGAAACGAGTTTATATGAGATCATGAAGATCATGTGCGAAAGAAATATTCATACCTTGCCGGTCATGGTTGTCGCCAAGAAAGAAATCGTCGGTGTGATCGGAAGGCGGGATATTCTCAACGCCTTTTATTCAGGAGGTGAATTAGAATGAACAAAGAGATCCAGGTTCTTTTTTTAGATGATGAGCCGAGCATCATTGACGGGCTGCAGCGGTTATTCATGCGCGAAGATTATGGTATTTTTGTGACGACAAGTCCGGCCAAGGCCCGGGAAATGCTTAAGCAGGAAAAAATAAAAGTCATGGTCAGCGACTACCGCATGCCGGAAATCTCAGGCGTTAAGTTTTTGAGGGAAGTCAAAGAACAATATCCGCCGATTGTAAAAATTCTTTTTACCGGCTTCACTGATTTTTCAGCCGCCGAGGAGGCAATTAATATCGGAGAGGTTTATCGGTTTATAAGCAAACCATGGAAGACTGCTGAATTATTATCGACAATCCGTCAATCGATTGAACATTATGATCTCGTGCTTGAGGCAAAAACGAAAAAAGAGGAACTGGAAGCCACCAACAAACAATTACAGGTCATGTATGAAATGCAAAAAGAATTTACCTCAACGGTATCGCACGAACTGCGAACACCACTGGCTTCAATTAAAACCGCAATTGATTTAGTTGTCAGAAGAATGGTGGGTGACATTACGAAAGAGCAGGAAGATGTTCTCGGACGGGCCAAGAAAAATGTCGACCGCTTAAAGCGGTTGATCGACGATATTTTAGATTTAACCAAGATGGAAGCGGGTAAAGTGCAGATGAATTTAATCACCAATGATATCAACAAGGTGATCAAGGAAGTTGTCGAGGCTCAAAAAGACGTCGCTGCTAACCGGGGATTGTCGCTTAAAATGGAACTGGCTGAATCTATGCCGCCGGTGCCTTTCGATAGTGATAGGATCACTCAGGTCATGAATAATCTTTTAAGTAACGCTCTTAAATTTACAAGACAAGGAGGTGTCACTATAACGAGTATTAATAATGCCGAGCGTAATCACATTATCGTCCACATCAAAGATACCGGCCCGGGGATTGCGGAACAAAATTTACTAAAAGTTTTTGAAAAATTCCAACAAGTTGAATCAGCTGACAGGAATGAAGAGGGCGGAACGGGATTAGGACTTGCGATTTGCCGTCAGATTATAGAGCGGCATCGCGGCAAAATTTGGGTGGAATCCAAGTTAGGTGAAGGCGCGGCGTTTAGTTTCATCCTTCCCATCCAGGAAAGAAGGAGTTAACTATGAGTGCTGATAAAACGATTCTTCTGATCGATGATGAAACGGATTTACAAGAGCTGGTCAAGATTACTCTGAAAACACAACAATACAATGTCATCATTGCGCGTAACGGTATCGAAGGGTTGGAAATCCTTAAAACAACGAAGCCCGATCTTGTTATCTTGGATTTGAATATGCCCAAAATGGGCGGGCTGGAATTTTATCAGAATATTTGCGATCGCCATGACCGGCCCCGGTATCCCGTTTTAATCCTGACCGCCCGCGCGAACATGGAGCGCCTTTTCAAGCAATTTAATATTGACGGCTTTATGGCCAAGCCTTTTGAAATTGATGATCTGCTGCGCGAGGTTAACATTATTATTGAAAGAAGATCAAACGGCAGCGTCAAGTTATTACCGTCGGGAAATAGAGAGATCAGAAAGGTGTGTATTGTTGAAAATGATCCGGAAATGCTCAGTCAAATCGGTTCTACTTTCTTAAACGCAGGTTACATCGTTAATCCAGCGCACAGCGGGACCGATGGCATAGAGCGCATCGCCAACACTATGCCAGATGTCGCTTTAGTCAAACTAGGGTTGCTTGATATTCCGGGTGACATGGTGATTCTTAAATTAAAATACATGGCGAAAACTCAAGACATCAAATGTATTTTGTATACGGACAAGAGTGCCGAAAAGGCGGCCATTGCCCAAAAGGTTGGCATTAAAGAAGGGATTGCGCGTTTTGTTGAATTTGTTTATTCCGCTGAACTTTTAGCCGCCGCAAATGAAATAGTAAGGGAACATGAAGCGGTAAAGGCTTAGCGGTTTTAAATCTTTAACAAAAAAGCCATGATTGCAAATGCAGTCATGGCTTTTTTCTAGAAAAGAAACGGAAAGGTTATGCACGTGTAAAGCTTATTAGAACGTATCGCATAAATAGCCGAAGGCACGGGTTCTGTCACGGCAAACGCTTGTGGGCCCCTCCGCCCGGCGTGGATCCTCCCACAATCGGCTCACCGTGCCACCCGCTGCCCGCTCAATGCCATTTATGGGATGACTTCTACATAAGCATCAAGGAAAAGTTTCCAAAAGTGCAGAAACCCGCGACAAAATGCTAAAAAGCCAGAAGAAAGAATGATAAGTATATTGAGCAAAAACTATTCTCATTGTTTTGTTGGTTTATTATTCATGTTCTTGTTTCTTTATAGGTCTATTTTTCTGATAATAAGTTTGTTGTTTTAATTTGCCGTTTTGGCCATATTCTTTAACCAGTCCTTCCAATTGTCCTGCTTTATAATTTTTTAAAATTTTCCATTTTCCGTTATCGTAATATTCTCGATATTCTCCATCAAGAACATCATTCTTATAGGTAGCAAAGAGAACGATCTGACCATTGGGAAGAAATTTTCTAAAGCCGCCATCCCGTTTTCCGTTTAAACGCCCTTCGAGAGTCATAATTTGACCATTGGGATAATATTTTTTAATTATTCCATTTAACTGTTTATCTTGCGCCTCCGTCTTTATAGAATCTTTTTGATTGTCGACTTTCTTAATGGTTTTATCAGGAGAGCTGACCAATCTGAGTGTTAGAAATATGAAAATAATAAGAGGGAGTAAAAGAAAATACCTTGCGTTCAACGATAAATCTTTTTTAGGCTTTCTAGAATTATTTCGTGAGTCAAATGCTTCCTGAATGGCCTCCTGGAAAAGCTGTGTTCTGATTTCCATTTCCAAATAAGGCAAGAGGAAACGTTGATAACAGTCTTCCAAAGCTAACCGAACATGCTGGCCGGCTTCATTATCTTTTTTTATAAATAACTTGTTTAGAATGTTGAAACACCCGTCGGACGGCACATTAATAGATAAGGATAGAATGCCTTTGCTTTCGGCATCTAAAAGTTCCAAAGCGTGAAAGCATTTTGTTGATAGCGGAATAAAAGAGCCATTTAAGTATTTTTTATAATGAGTAAATTCCGGGTGGTTTTCTTTAATAATGGCTATGTTTAATGAACCATGTGATTTTAAAAAAGACTTTAATTCTTTTTTAGCCTCTTTATTTTTTTTTATCCGTTCTGCAACAATGTCTCTTGCCCCGGCCAACGCCTCCTCTCGAGAATTGACCTTAAGTTTTGGCTCAATAAAAGCTAAAGCATCGTCTTGCGGTTTAACATTTTCCTGAGCCCAAAGGATTTTTGCTAAAGGCTCTAATCCTTTTTTTAGGGCAATGAGTCCGCGTGTTTCAGTATGAGAAGCATAGAGGTCATAAAGATCTTCTAAAAGGGAGGACGCATTGGTTGTGAGTATTCTGACTTTAATCTCTTGAGTAAGTTCTCCATTATGGGCGAGTACGTCCATAATTCTTAACCTTCTTTGATGCAGAATTCGTAGATTTGCGAAATATTCGGTCATGTTAATTTAAATAATTTGACAAAAATGGATTGCTGAATATAATACTAAAAATTCTATTATAGTATTATAGTTATCATTATCTAGGTGTCAATACCCGCCCATCCTAAAAAGGAGAGTCGCAATGGATAAAGACGCGCAAGTTAAGGAAAAGATATTAAACATTGCAGAAAAACGAATGATCAAATTTGGATACCGCAAAGTCACAATGGATGAAATCTCGCAAGATTTATCGATGAGTAAAAATACCATTTACAAGCATTTCGCCAGCAAAATAGAAATGGCTGAAGCCATCTTTAGACGCTTAGAGAAAGAAATAAATCATGAGCTTTCCCTTATAGAGGAAAGTAGTAAAGACCCGTTAGAAATTATCTCGAAGAGCATTTTCTTTGTTCAGCACAAATTAGCTCCTTGGTTTGAACATTTTTTAGGGGATATTAAATTTGAACTCCCCGATTTGTGGCAGCAATTTGCCGATTTTAGAAATGAAAAGATATCGGAAATAAAAAAACTTATCGAAGATGGGATTCAAAAAGGCAAGTTCAGAAAAGTCAATGCTGCCCTGGCGTTGCAGGTTTACTTGGGAGGCATCAATCAAGTCATCAACCCGGAATTTCTGACTAGAGAGAAGATTTCATTTTCAGATGCCATTGAAGGTGTCTTAAATATCTGGTCGACGGGCATCGTAAAGAACAAGGATAAGGGCATGAGTTATGGTAAGAGTAGTTATTGATAAGATCAATTATGAAATCAGTGAAAATTCTTGCTTGGCTGATGTTTGTTACAAAGCAGGCGTTCCCTTTAGCTGTAATTCAGGTGTTTGCGGGAGTTGTCAGATCACAATTGTCAATGGCGCTGAAAATCTGAATGAGTTAAACCAAGAAGAAAAGGAATTAGGCATGGATCGAATCCGTCGTTTAGGTTGTCAATGCCGAATCATTAAAAGCACAGTGGAAATTACTTTTTGAAATAAGCTCAAAAGAACTTAACGAGGAAGAATTATGAATCAACAAGACGAAAATAAGAAAAATTGGATCGTCGACATTATCAAGAATTCTGGATTTGGTTTTCTAGCTACGGTTGATCCTGATAATCGGCCATACGTAAGGCCCATGATGCCGCATTTAAGCGATGACGGGGTGTTATTACTGGCTGTTCTTCCCCATTCCAGAACTTTAAAACATGTTCAGAATAACCCTATGGTTGAGATTTGTTATCTTAACAGTCAAATGACCTATTGCCGTATTTCGGGCAAAGCCCGGATAAGTTACGATTTGGAAAAAAAGGAACTCGTTTGGAATAATATTGCGATGTTGCGAAATTATTTCGCTAGTCCTCTCGACGAAAAATACCATCTTTTGGAAATTGATTCTGAGAGAATCGAGACATTGACTGCATCGCAGACATTCCCTGAGGATTTCTATTTTTGTTTAACTCAATAGTTTCTTTGGGACGAAGGACCTTATAAAAGTTGTTGAGAAGATAAAATCAGTTTTTAACAATTAGTTAGGAGGAAGAGATGAAAATGTTGTTCAAGGGTTCCAAGGTTTTAAAAGCTATGGGATTCTTCCTGGCTTTTGGGATTATGCCGGCGTTTGCTGATGATTCGCCAAATAATCCTGAGTTTTCGCAATGGAATTTTAAACTCGCCGGTGAGGAAAGACTGCGGTATGAATACAAAAATGATTTCGATTTTAATCAAAATCTCAAAGACAATGGCGGCCAGTTGTATCACCGTTTGCGTTTAGGTGGAATGGCCAGTCTTACCGATGAATACCTTAAGCCCAAAGTCGATATTTTTATTGAAGGTCTCGACGCGCAAACCGGCGGTTATAGGATCAAAGCGGCTTCTAATCAAGTCGATGACTTTGATCTTCATCAAGCTTATGTAAACGTTCATCATATTTTGAATTCAGATTTTGATATTAAAGCCGGCCGCGAGGAATTTAAATATGGTAAAGGACGGTTGATTGCCGCTCCGACGTGGGCAAACCGCATCCGTGCCTTTGATGGAGGCGTTTTTCATTATCAGAAGAAGGAATTCTGGGCAGATTTTTTATACGGACAAGATGTTAAATATGATGACGATAAATTTAATCAATCCCGTTCAGAAGAATTCTTAACTGGTTTTTACAGCGCATATCAAAAACATAAAATGGCCCCATTGATTGAGCCTTACTTTTTGGAGATGAAGGACCTTAAAGGAACAACAAACACCCAGCGCTATACCGTCGGAGCGCATCTGCAGCATACGATAGCTGATGGTACGGTTTTGGATATGGAATTTCCTTATCAATTCGGTCATGTTGGTTCGGCGACTTCAAAGAAAAAGGAAATCAAGGCCTATGCGTTTCATGCCGATGTGACTAAAAGTTGGGAAGCTGTTCAATTGAAACCTAAGTTAATGATTTCTTATGACGAGGCCTCCGGTGATAAAGATCCCAATGACAGTGTCAACAATACATTCATTCCTTTGTATCAAACCACACATGAACCTTATGGTTTATTGGATTTTTTCCGTTGGGAAAATATGCGCAATCCAGAAATCAGTGCGACATTTTCTCCGACGGAAAAGCTTAGATTTACACCGCAGACAGATTTTTTCTGGCTGCAGAGCAAATTCGATTCTTGGTATAACTCTTCTGGAACAGCCGTTCGTTCGAAAACAAGCGGTGACCGCGGTTATTTTGTCGGCACGGAAATTTCGCTGCGCGTTTATTATGATCTTAATAAATATCTTAAGCTAGAATCCGGCTACGCACATTTTTTGCCAGGTGTATATGTGAAAGACAGCGGAGCGGATGATGATGTGGATTGGGTTTACTCACAAGTCGCCTTTAAATTCTAAATTAATTGGAGAAAAGTTATGAAAATGAGATCAATTATATTATCACTTTTACTTGTTTTATTTTCGTCAGTATATGCTTTTGCCGACTTGACCGTTGCGGTGGCGGCGAATGTTCAATATACTTTTGAAGAACTCAAAGCCGCGTTTCAAAAAGAGACGGGCATTAATGTCAAACAGATTATCGGTTCGTCGGGAAAATTTACAACTCAAATTGAGAACGGTGCGCCGTTTGATGTCTTTCTCTCCGCTGACATGGATTATCCCAAAACACTTGAGAAGGAAGGATTGACATACAACTCACCTAAAATTTATGCTTACGGGACGCTGGTTTTGTGGACAATGAATAATGTTGATTTAACGAAAGGCATTGACGCCGTGGCGGACTTGGCGGTCAAAAAAGTGGCGATCGCTTCTCCTAATACCGCACCGTATGGACGTCAGGCTGTGAATGCGCTTAAACATTATCATTTATACGGTCAGGTCCAGAAAAAATTGGTTTACGGCGAAAGCATCGCGCAGGCCAATCAATTTATCACAACCAAAGCCGTTGATCTTGGATTCACCGCCCAATCCGTCGTGCTTGCGCCCAATATGAAAGATCAGGGGAAATGGATTGAAATCGATAAGCAAGCCTACGAACCGATCGCGCAGGGTGTGGTTATCTTGAAACATGTTCAAAAAGAAAATTTGCAAGACGCACAGAAGTTTTTTGATTTTCTTTTTTCCTTGGAAGCTCACGAGATTTTTAAAAAATACGGTTATGTTTTGCCTGAATAAGAAAGGCGGCTTATGAATAAACTAAAAGGAAAAATTTCTGATGTCCAATCCTCCGATCATATTTCAATCATTCAGGTGAATGTCGACGGAGATGTCTTTAGCTCCATTGTATTGGAAGGAAAGAAGAGCCCGTTAAGTTATAAACCTAAAGACAATGTCACTCTGCTTTTCAAAGAAACTGAAGTTGGTCTTGCTAAAGATTTGAGCGGCATGATTAGTTTAAGAAACCGGTTTAAAGCCACAATCAAGAAAATTGATAAAGGTCCAATTCTGGCCAAGGTTACTCTCCAATACCGAACACACACTATCGAATCGATTATCTCCGCCCAATCCGCCACGCAAATGAAGCTCAAAGAAAAAGAAGAAGTTGAGTGGCTGGTCAAAACAAATGAAGTGACCTTAATGAAAAATCCCGAATGATATGGATATCAGTCCATTACTCCTCACCTTCAAGTTAGCGTGTCTCACGACGCTAATTCTCATCGTCATCGGCATTCCGCTCGCGTATTGGGTTTCATTTTCCCGCAATCGATTGAAATATTTCATTGAACCGCTCATCAGCATGCCGTTGGTTTTGCCGCCGACGGTGTTGGGCTTTTATATTTTGCTTGTCTTCAGCCCGCGGTCCCCCGTTGGTAATTTCTTAGAAACAGTTTTTCATCTCAAAGTGGTTTTTACTTTTACCGGATTGGTAATCGGTTCCGTTTTATTCAGTCTGCCTTTTATGGTTAATCCCATTAAATCCGGATTGCAAAGTTTTCCTCAATCGTTAATTGAGGCCTCCTACGCACTGGGCAAATCAAAAAGAGAAACTCTTTTAAAAGTAATTCTACCCAATATTAAACCGGCTTTATTGACGGGAATCGTGATGGCGTTTGCGCACACAGTGGGAGAGTTTGGCGTGGTTTTAATGATCGGCGGCAATATTCCTGGCGAAACACGCGTTGCTTCGATTGCGATTTTCGGAGAAGTCGAAGCGTTAAACTATGCCGCCGCAAATTTTTATTCTGCGATTTTATTTTTAATTTCGTTTCTTATCTTATTTGCTTTAAATATCATCAATAAAAAAGACTATAAGGTCATGCCATGATTCGAGTGAAAGCTAAAAAGAAATTAATCACCAGTCATGGTCCTTTGCAGCTCGATGTCGATTTTCAAATACAGGACAAAGAATTCATTACATTTTTCGGCCAGTCGGGAGCGGGGAAAACCACGATCCTGCGCATGATTGCCGGGTTAACCGATCCAGAAGAAGGATTGATCGAAGTCGATCGCGAAATCTGGTTTGATAGCAACAAAAAAATTAATCTCCCAATTCAAAAAAGAGAAATCAGCCTCGTTTTCCAGGATTACAATCTCTTCCCTAATATGACGGTCAGGGAGAATTTACAATATGCGCTTAAAGATAAGAAAGATGAGAAACTTATCGACGAGTTTCTGGAAATGGTGCATTTGAGTGAATTGAAAAGCCGTAAACCCGAAATCCTTTCCGGCGGGCAGAAGCAAAGAGTCGCTTTAGTCCGGGCGTTACTTAGACGTCCTAAAATATTTTTATTGGATGAACCTTTATCTGCGCTCGATTTAGATTTGCGTTTAAAACTGCAGGACGAAATTTTTGCGCTTTATAACCGGTTTAAGATTCCGACGATCTTTGTGACGCATGACTTAAGTGAAATTTTTAAACTCGCCCATCAGATTCTTATGGTTGAAAGAGGACGGATCATCCGCTCGGGTAAGCCGCCCGATATTTTCGGCGAAGAGATGTTAAGCGGCAAATTTAAATTTGTCGGGCGCATTCTTGCCTTAGAAAAAGAAGATTTCCTTTATATTGTAACCGTACAGATTGGAAATAATTTAACAAAGGTTGTGGCGACGGAAAAAGAGGCGGAGGCTTGGCGTGTCGGCGATCGAGTTTTGGTTTCGGCCAAGGCGTTTAATCCGATTATTTTAAAGATCTAAAGATTCTTTCCGTCGGCATTGACAAAAGTAGACTTGCTTGATACCTTAACTTTATGTTTAAAAACAAAATCAATAAATTTGCGCTTATTCTACTGCTGTTTGCCGTCGCGGGATTCTTGTCAATATCTCTTGGCGGCGAATTTCTTCATAACTGCATTCATCATCACACTGATCAAGCTTCCACTGATCAATGTTCATTCTCTCTGCTTCAAACCCAGGTCTTCCTCGCCATCCTGGGCTTTATTGCCGCGTTACTTGCCAAAATCGTTCCTTACTTTTCAGAAACTCCCCCAACTTTTTCTACACATTCCTTTATCAATCTTCCTAATCTCCGCGCTCCGCCAGTCTTTCTCTAAATTAATAAAAAGGTTTTGTATCCAAAATTCCGCTGGATAACTTTTATTATTTTGAGGGGGAACTATGAAAAAAATCTATTTTTTGTATCACTTAATAATCTTTCTATTTCTTTTTGGTCTAAGTAATGTCAGCGCTGAGTCTACTCTGGAAGATGAGGTTAAGTCGATGAAAACGCAAATGGAATTGATGCAAAAAAAGCTCACGGAATTAGAAGCTAAAGTCCAGAGTCAAAATTCAGAGATTACAAATCAGAAATCTGCCAAGGAAGTGTACGAAAAGCGAATTACTGATTTAGAAAATCAATTGGCACAGCAGCAGAGAATTCCTTTATCTGTGGCGGCGGTTAATCGTCCGACGACGGGTAAATGGACTCCGGAAATTGGTGCGGTCGCTGATACTGTATTTACTTCAACGAGTACTAAGGCCGATCAAAGCGGCGCCAATCGTTTAAGTTTACGGGAGTTAGAATTAGTGCTGGGTAGCAATGTGGACCCTTATTCTCGTCTCGATGCCACGATTTCATTCTCGGATGAAGATAATCCTTCTTTGGAAGAAGCTTATTTAACGCGTTTTGATTTACCTTTTGAAACGACCGCCCGTCTAGGAAAGTTCAAACCGAAAGTCGGGAAAGTTCTGGGGACGCACCGGGATAGTTTAGATACGGTTGATGAGCCGATTGTTATCCAGCGTTATTTTGGGACAGAAGGTATGAATAAAAGTGGGCTAGATTTTACAAAAACATTAAATCTTCCTTGGCCTGTGACACAACAAGTTGCTTTCGGTGTTTTGGAAGGAGGCAACGGTGAGAATGGAACCGCGTTTGGCACAACCCGACGGGCGCCGACATTGTACGGCCACCTTAAAAATTACATCGATCTTTCTGACACAAGCGGTTTAGAGATTGGTTTTTCACCCATGATTGGTTCAGGTGGTGATGAACCTGGGTTTGACGCGCAGGTTTTAGGAGCGGACATGACTTTAACGCAGCATGTTGGTCCTATACAAACAGTGAAATGGCAAAATGAAGTTTTTAATCTTAATCGCCGAAAAACGACAGGTATCGATACGAACAATGATGGGATCCCTGATGTTAAGGTCGATGGGAATTTGTGGGGCGCTTACAGTCTTTTGGATTATCACTTTCATCCGCAATGGTCAGCGGGCTTTCGTTACGATTATGTGCAACTGGTCAATAATAATCCAACGATCAATCCGCACAATAATGATAACGGCGAAACAGGATATCTTACATTTTATCAAAGTGAATTCGCCCGTTGGCGCCTGCAGTATCAGCATCTGCGCTTAGCGACTGGAAAAGATGACAATACCGTCTATCTTCAGGGAACATTCGCAATCGGAGATCACAAACATAAATTGCAATAACATGAGAGGAACTTCAATGAGAAAAATATTTTTAACGTTTATTGTATTGTTAACAGTTTCTGTTCAATCAAGCTGGGCGGAAAAACCACTTAATGTGGTGACAACGCAAACTCTTTTTGCCGAATTAGTCAGGCACATCGGTGGAAATAAAGTAAATGTGACTGCTATCGCTTCTCCTAAATACAATATCCATTTTATCCAACCAAAACCAAGCGATGTTCGTAAAGTTGCGCAAGCCGATCTTTATGTAAATGGAGGATTGGATTTAGAAGCTTGGTCTGATCCACTTCTTGAAGCCGCCGGGCGGCCTGAACTTTTTAGAAATGGCCGGCGCAACGTCGATCTTTCACAAGGTATCCGGCTGCTCAATGTTCCAGATCATCCGTTGTCCCGGGCAGAAGGGGATATCCATGCTTTTGGAAATCCACATTTTCAAATGAATCCCGAGAATGCCAAAATTATGGTTCGGACCATTACCGAAAAGTTAAAAGAGTTTGATTCCACTAATGCCAATTATTATGAGGACAACGCCAAGACTTTCTTAAGTCAACTGGATCACAAAATCAGCGAATGGAAGAATATCTGTAATCAATGTGCGGGAAAAGAAATCATTTCCTATCACGACGAGGTCGCTTATATCATTGATTTTTTTGGAATGAAGGACGAGCAATACCTTGAACCTAAACCAGGAATTCCACCAACGCCTAAACACTTAGAATTTTTACAAGAATATGCCAAGACAAATCAGATCAAAGCGATTTCGGTTGCGACTTATTTCCCGAGGGATGCGGCCGAGCAATTGGCGAAACGTCTGGGTGTTAAGGTGATAACGATCGCGCAAGAACCTGGAGAAGTTTCTGGGACGGATGATATTTTTAGTTTTTTTGATTACGACATTAAACAAATTAGTGAAGGGATAAAATAATGCATGAATTTTTAAATGTCATGACACTGCCCTTTCTGGCGTGTTTGATTCTAACTGGAATTCATGCGTATTTGGGTTTTCATGTCATTGAGCGCCAGGTTATTTTTGTAGACCTGGCGCTGGCCCAAATTGCCGCATTGGGAGCCAGTTTTGCTTTGGTCTTAGGGTTCAGTTTAGAAAGTCCGTATGCGTATTGGCTATCGTTAGGATTTACCATTTTAGGCGCAGGCATTTTTTCTTTGACGCGTTTTAAAAAACAACGCATTCCGCAAGAAGCCATTATTGGTATTACCTATGCAGTTTCGGCAGCTTTATTAATACTGGTGCTTAGCCGTTCGGGGGAAGGCGATGAACACATTCGCCAGGCGTTGGTTGGCAATATTTTGCTTGTCAGTAAGATGGACATTATCAAAATGTTTATTATTTACTCGATCATCGGCGTTGTCCATTTTATTTTTCGTAGTCAATTTCTAATGATTTCACAAAATCCGCAAGCTTGTTTTCAGAAAGGCCTGAAGGTCAGGTTTTGGGACTTTCTTTTTTACGTTTCTTTTGGTTTTGTTGTGACAAGTTCAGTGAAAATCGCTGGTGTATTGTTGGTTTTTTCTTTTCTAATTGTCCCACCTGTATGTGCCATGCTCTTCTCTAATATACTCCATATACGCCTGATCTTGGGTTGGGCCATAGGATTTTTGGCAAGTGTGCTAGGAATGACCATTTCTTATTATTGGGATTTCCCGACCGGCGCCAGTGTGGTATGTGTTTTTGGTCTTATTTTGACACTAATGGCATTGATGAAATTTGCTCAAAATGCATTCGGGGCAAAAAATATTTAATTTAGACCGAGTCGATATCTATAAAAAACGTAATTACAAATACTTAGGGAATATAGACTCAAGAAACCGCTCATCTTGAAAAACGAAAATTCATGTTTTATACTTTAAGAGCGTTATAGAAAGTTTGACGCGATAAAGGCAAACCTGCCGGAAGGCAGCGACCCAGGCTTCGCTGAATTTCAGCTTCGCCTGGCCTGGCAAAGTTCCAGCACGAAAGTGTTAGAGCAGAGCCGGGGCAAAACTAAAGGGGCCAAAACCAGTTTTTGAAGGAAGGGCCAGCCAGTTGCCGCACAGCTAGAGTCTATTCATCTGCATTGTACTGCTGCATTGCACTGCGAAATTGCCACCCGCCCTGGTTTTATGCTTTCAAAAATTTGGGATGCCTCTAAGAAAGGATCCTGTTATGAAAGCTCCTCGCTTTTTCTCCCGATTCCTTTTCGAAGAAAACATTGCCCTCACGCTTATTAGTGCATTCTTTTTGCTGTGTATTTTAAATTCGTCAGCTGTGGCGGCTGATTTTTATGTGGCCACCGACGGAAATGATAGTAATGCTGGGACGCAAACGGCACCTTTTAGGACTATTGCCAAGGGGTTAGCCGCTGCTTCAGCAGGAGACTCTGTCATTGTTAAAGATGGTACCTATGGGCCAGAGGGAAATTATACGTGCGGCACTGTGTGTAGCCAGCAAACAGACTATACCACACCTGTTTCGATTTTAAAATCTGGAACAGCGTCCGCGCCAATTACTATTAAAGCTGAGCACAAGTGGGGAGCGGTCCTGGATTGCGGTCTCCCAGACGGATATGCTGGTGATGGAACGGATGGCGTGCAAGCCTGCGATTCTAATTTTATCCTCGATGGCGATGCCTCCTATATTACGATTCAAGATTTTGATATAACCCGAGCTTATTGGGACGGTATCCATATTAATGGCACCGGTAACCACGACATTGTTATTAAAGGTAATCATATCCATCATATTGGTAACCGACATTATATTGTTCCATCTGGGGCTGACGTTTTTGGTATAGATGGCGTATTTGCCGGAACAAGAACAAGCAATATTACGTTTGATGGCAATGTTTTTAACAATATCGGCCGTCTGCCAACATCAGGTCAAAGCACGACCGATTATAATCACGATCACGGCATCTACATCTATAATGGCCCCTACAGCATCACAAATAATATTTTTTACAACAATAAAGCAGGGTGGGGCATTCAAATATCACCGGGCACCCACGACACATATATTTACAATAATACGTTTTTCGGGGCGAACCCGAACCGCGATGGTCAAATTACGCTTTGGGCAGATAGTAGCCATCCGCACACTAATATAAAAATAGCAAATAATATCTTTTATAATCCTCGTAACTTCGCAATCACCAGTTATCAGGACACAGAAAATGACAGCCTGATTACTAACAATATCGTCTGTTGCTCCGGAGTTGATGTCGTGAACACAGGTAGTATAGGCGGTAGTCTAACTGTTACGGATAATAAAACAAATACCGACCCCAGTTTTGTTAATGTAACTGCATATGACTTCCATTTAAATTCTTCCAGTCTTGCGAAAGGTGTTGGCATTGCCACTTCACCTGAAGTCCCAACTGATCTGGATGGAAATCTTCGCTCTTTACCTCTTGATCTTGGTGCTTATGAGGTGAAAGATACCACTCAACCCGTTACGCCGTCGCCGAGTACCACTCTTGCTGATACAACACCTCCTACCGTTTTAATTACAGTACCGGCGAGCGACACCCAGGTTTCTGGAACGATTACAATTAGTGCCACCGCTTCTGATGATATTCGAGTCGCGGGTGTTCAGTTTAAGGTCGATGACAAACCCGTTGGTGTTGAGCTGACAGCGGAACCATACAATTTTAGTCTCGACACCAAGACCTTAACTAATGCGACTCATGTAGTCACGGCCGTAGCGCGTGATACATCGAATAACATTTCGGTGTCAGCTCCTGTGAATATAAGAGTACAAAATGTAACACCTATCGTAATTTTAGATAATGTTCCGCCGACAATTTCCAATGTTCAAGTCTCAAATATCACTCCTTATTCTGCCATAATTAGCTGGATCACCAATGAATTGTCTAATTCAGCGGCAGCCTATGGAACTATCGCCACGGATAAATCAGTTGTTAATGGACTTTTGGTTACGGTTCACTCGGTTAGTTTAACAAACTTAAAACCAAAGACAGTGTATTCTTTCCAAGTAAGCTCCCGGGATGCTAGTCAAAATACGACTACTTCTGCGGTCATGACTTTTCAGACACGGAGATCATACTACCGTTATCGATAGTAATACGTTTATATACATAATACCAGTTTGTTTAGCCGCCGCGAATCCCAATCTCGCGGCGGTTTTTTTAGTATCATTTTTTTAAAGAGAATTTTTCTGCACGGCTTTTCAATTTATCAGTGAGAAAAATACCTTTCTAATAAAAATTTTTTGAGGGCATAGCCTTAATTTTTTTGCTTTCGATAAAATAATATGTTAAAATTCTCGAGTCTTTGGATGGCAAGGGAAAGTGACTAAGCAAGGGAAAACTGTATGGTCAAAAGAATTCTAATACTAACCTTGATCCTTTTAACGCTACTTTACACGAGAATTTTCGCCGCGGTTAAAGTTAACCCGCTGGATGTAGCTTCAAAGGATAAAGTCTCTGGAAATAAACAAAAAAATGATGATTCAAAAGAAACACGGGGTGAGGTTTCCACAACTACATCCCCTAAAAATGCCGAAAATTCGGCTACCCCATATATCCCTCCATCCATACCTGATCCAACTGACGTTGAGAAAGAGATCTTAGATGATGAAGCTGTGCAAGACATCAGTCCTATTGGTCGGTAGCGTTAATCGTTAATCCCATAAAAATTTGGACATACTTATGAAGAAATCAACAACAGCTTTGGCTTTTTTAACGCTATTATTTTTCACCCGCAACGCCTTTTCAGATATATCAATCAGAGAAGAGAGTCTCGAACTCCGCCAGCGCGAATTCCAAGATATTAAAGGAATCCGGATTGGAGACTCCGCCCGCCTAAAAGCAATGCTCTCCGAAGAAGGACAATATGAGAGCAACATCTTCTTAACTTCAAACAATAAAAAGCACGATTATATCAGTATCACTAGCCCCAAATTTCTTCTCGATGTGCCCATGGGAACCGAAGCCCGTCATCTTTTTCAGTTAATGTATGCGGCTGATATCGGTTCTTTCGCCAATTTTAAAAGCCAGAATTATGTCAACCAGAATGTCCTTGCCAGCGCTAACGGGGAACTTCCTTTTGGATATTTTGATATTCAAGACGATTTCAAAGATACCGTGGACCGTTCGTTCACCGAATTTACCGAACGGGTTCGCAGGGATGAGAACTTTGCCCAAGCCGTTTTAGGCGTGGAAGCGAACAGACTCACCTACGAAATCGGTTATTCTAACTTCCTCCGCAAATACCTTGATGAACAATTTGATGATTTAAGTTATTCTGAGAATTTTTTGTCAGCCACTGTCTTTTATCAGCTTTTCCCCAAAACAAAAACGCTTCTTGAATATGATTACGGGTTCTTGGATTATCTTAATGATTCAACGCGCGACGGGGATTATAACCAGATCCGCACCGGTTTCAAATATGACTTAACTGGAAAGACAACTGGGATTGTAAAGTTGGGGTATC
The DNA here is from genome assembly GCA_964612665.1 of uncultured Planctomycetales bacterium. Taxonomy (GTDB): domain Bacteria; phylum Omnitrophota; class Gorgyraeia; order Zapsychrales; family JAHFFX01; genus CAZTCI01. The sequence goes on from CAZTCI010000006.1 coordinate 162,860, forward strand.
AACAGAGAAGTTACGATACACAGGGGCCTTCTGGCTTCAATGGATTTGTTTCCGAGGCCGAGTTGACAACGCATCTTTCAGAGAACACGACGATAGATTTGAAACACCTTAATATAGCGGTTGAATCAATTGATGCTAGCAATAATTATTTTCATTTAATTTCCACCATGTTAAATGTGACCCAGAAAATCAGGGGTCATTTTAGTATTTTAAGTACTTCCCGGTTCGACCGGCGGAATTATCCAGAGCAGGACGTAAGTTTGGGCAAAAAACGCCGGGATTCGGTTGTGTCACAAGAGATCAGTTTGCAATACGACATTAAAGAACGTGCTCAAATTAATCTGGGCTACCAATATACGGACGATATGTCAAATATCGACGTGAATGATTATAATGATCACCTGATTTCCTTACGTTTTAATTTTTTACTGTAAGCAACTTTGGTCCGACAAATGAAAAAAATTCACTATACATTCTTTATATTTCTTTTTTTCAGCTTTGTGGCCGCTGGCCAAGTGTTCTCCCAGGACAAGACTGCAATGGCACCGCTCCAAGATATTTCGATTCTTACCTCTTCCCATACCACTCCTAACAAATTAGATTCTTTTGATTCCCATAGTGCCGAATACACCATAGGTCCAGAGAATGTTCTACAAATCGATGTCTATTACGGCAAAGGAGACAAGATATCGCAGAAAGTCCGCGTTTCTTCGCAAGGAACAATTGATTTCCCACTCGTTGGACAAGTAGAGGCCGGCGGCCTGACCGTTGCTCGCTTTCAGGAAAAGTTAAGAAAGTTATTAGAAAAAGACTTTCTCGTCGACCCGCAGGTCACGGTTTTCATAGAAGAATATAGTACTGTGTCAATAATGGGGGAAGTCAAGAAACCCGGCGTCTATCCGATTAAAGGCCGGTTGACGGTCGTAGAATTGATTTCTCTGGCGGAAGGATTTACAAAAATTGCTGCCCAAAACAAGGTAAAAGTCATTCACACGAAGCCCGATGGGCAGAAAGAACAAATGGTGGCGCGTGTTTATGACTTCATGAACAAAAATGACGACCAAGCCAATGTCGTTTTATCTTCCGGTGACGTTGTTATTGTCCCGGAAAGTTTATTTTAAGGAATAAATTATGCCTGATTTACATCCATCTGCACATGATCTTATCGAAATTGATTTTCAGGAAATCCCTAGAAAATTAGTAAAACACCGCAAAAAGATTATTTCAATTGTGGCCACGTGTGTGGTCTTGGCGGCGATCTTTTCTTTTAAGCAGACGCCAATCTACCGCGCGACGAGCCGAATCATGGTAGACAGTCAACCACCAAAGATTGTGAAGGTGGAAGAAGTTGTCCTGCCCGATTTTGCCGATCGCCCCAATTTTTTTAATTCCCAAATCGAAATCCTAAAAAGTCATACTTTGGCTGAGTTGGTTTTTCAAGATCTGGGCGGCTATGAGCCTTTAGATCGACGGGGAAAACCCGCAAACAAACTTAAACCCATTACAACAGATGAGCGCATTGAGGCCCTCTTAAAACAAGTTAAGATTGCTCCAGTAAGAATGACGCAAATCATTGCTGTCAGTGTCGAAGACCCAGATCCGAAATTGGCGGCCAGCATTGCCAATAAATGGAGCCAGGCTTATGTGTTTTTTTCATCAGTTGATCAATTAATTCAACGACGCAGTGAATTAGAATCGGATCTTAGTCAGCAATTAAAATTTTTGAAGAAGATGCATCCAGTTATTTTAGGGTTACAGAATCAAATCCAGATACTTAATGAAAAAATTGACAACGAACGCAAGCGTTTGAGCAAGCAAGAAAATGTTTCGTATAATTCAATGTCATCCAGCGAAATTACGAACGTCAAAATTTTAGACCGCGCTCAAATTCCACTTAAACCTGTACGGCCTCAAAAAGCGCTCAATATTCTGTTGGGACTTATTTTTGGCGGATTCTTTGGTTTTGCCCTGGTGTTTTTATTGGAATCGTTCGATCAAACTTTCAAGACAGCCTCTGAGATCGAAAAGGTTCTCAAGATTTCTTGTCTAGCCTCTATTCCTTTAAAGAATGATAACTTTCCGGCGGAACATGTTTCATCGAGGATTCGGGATTCCGGTTTCGCTGAATCGTTCCGGGGTTTAAGAACACGCATTATCTTTAGCGAACCTAACCTTTCGAAAAGGACATTTGTTGTGACGAGTGCTTCTCCGGGTGAAGGTAAAACTAGTGTGGCGGTCAATCTGGCCACGGTTTTCGCTCAAGCCAATGAACGCGTCTTACTTGTCGATGCCGACATGCGAAATCCAAGGGTGCATAAAGTTTTTAAAATGAAACGGTCAAAAGGAATCGCCGACATTCTGGCGAATCATAAAGAAGATATAGAATCGTTCATTCATGAAACTGATATCCCAGGATTAGAAATTTTAACCTGCGGAGAAGTGCTGTCGAATCCTTCTGAACTCCTTAGTTCGAAAAGGCTGAAAGATTTCATAAACATATTATTGACAAGATATGACCGCATCATTTTCGATACACCACCGGTATTGGCAGCCACTGACGCGGTCGTTCTCGCGACCCGGGTAGACACAACAATTTTAGTGATCAGCTCGGACATTACAACCCGTCAAGCGGCTATACGCTCTAAAGAGGCACTAACCTCTGTGCATGCGCCGATTTTAGGCGCTGTTTTTAATATGGTGAAGATGGATATGCACGGATACGATGCTTACAATTATTTTTATGAAGCTAATCTTCAAAAACAGACGGAGAAGAAACGGTTTACAGTTATTAAGGAAGGGACGTCTTTTATTCTTTTTCTGGCCGCTATGATGGCCGCCCCCTTGATGTACGGTTCTGTACATATGACTTCTCAACTAATCGTATCGCTTCTGGCTTTGCTGAGTTTTTATTTTATCCTCATGGCCAGGCCAAAGGCATTAAAGTCCGTGATGAATTCTTTTTTAACAATGTTAGGAATAGGTTTATTTACTTTTGCGCTTTGTCAATTGATACCAATTCCATTAAATATAATTAAATTTCTCTCGCCGGCAGCCCATGATATTTACAATCGGTATTTGCCGGGAGGAGTTCAATCTAAACAATTAGTAACATTCTCTCTTTATCCTTCAGACACGTTGCGTGGCATTCTTCAATTTGTGCTTTACGCGTTGGTCTATATCATCACAAGATTGTTTCTTTGGACAGATGAGAAAGATTTTCCATCAGTTCGTACCAAAATTCTCGAGCAAGCAAGATATTTAAAACTAAGCTGTTTGATCGGCGTTTTGTCGCTTCTTTTTCACAGCCTTTATGATTTCAACCTTCACATTCCTGCTAACGGAATGTTTTTTATGTTTCTGTTGGCCATTGCAACCGGAGGTCCAACGGAAAATTATGACCATGTCTTTTTCCGGCGGGCTGTGCATTTTATTGTCTTTTTTGGTTTTTCAATGGCTGTATTTGCCATTGTGCAGAGTTGGCTGTTTAACGGACACATATTTTGGGTCGGCATGCCGGCGCCCCACCCGGTAGGATCGTATTACAATTATGATCACTTCGCCGGTTTCATGGAACTGTGCAGCGCGGTCGCCGTTGGCATGTTCTTTGCGTCTTTTCTCTATATATCGTTTCCATCGAAGCGGAATAAAAATAAGATAAGTTGGCGGAACGCTCGGGAGCTTTATGTTTTTCTCGGATATTTATTAATGGCTTCCGTCATGATTTCGACGATTTTTCTCTCCACATCCCGCGGCGGCATCATGAGTTTTCTTTTAAGTCAGATTATTTTTCTTTTTTTGATATTTATAGCGGAAGGGGAAGCCAGTCGAAGGGCAAAGACCATAACGGCTATTGCAACGGTCATAGCGTTGAGCGCAGTGATTGTGGTTTGGCTGGGGCCCCAGGCCTTTTTGGAACGGTTTCATCTTTTATCTATACAAAACATTGTAAAAATGGAAGGACCTATTAATCCACGGTTAGCTTTTTATCATGATACTCTGCGGGTTATTAAGGATTTTCCGATTTTTGGAAGCGGGTTGAACACTTTTGCCACGAACTTCACGCATTACCGTACATTTGATTACACGCCTAATTTTTTGCGCTATACCCATAATGATTATCTTCAACTTGTTTCCGAAACCGGATTGGCAGGCATGATTTTTCTTTTTGCCTTTTTATTTTACTTCGTTTCATGCACTCGCCGAGTGGTTAGAGAAATAAAATGAAGACAATGGTTGTACTTGTCAGTCTTATTTATTTTTTTGTTTTAATTTGTGTCGGCGCAGCAGAAATAATTTCCAAACGAGCGGTAGCATCTCACGATATCCATCTTCTTAACGTCGCCCAACGGTTATACCCTTTTGTATCGGATTATTTTTATGCCGAATACCGTCTTAATGGCAATCTCAGCGCCCTAGTTCATGCGATGTCCCTTGAGCCTACGAAGCCGGCGTATCATATGTATTATGGACTGGCCCTTTTAAAACGTTTGCCGAGAAGACAAGCAACCGACCAAGAGGCCGTTACCGAAATTTGTAAGGCTGCTCAGTTGAAACCTTATAGCCAAGTTTATCGTTCAGCTTGCGAACAGTATCGCGCCGCGATTCCGATTTCAACAGTTTTCTAATTGAGAATATTATGCCAATTAAGAGACTTAAGAAAATTCAGGAAAAATTTATTCCAAAAGGTTCTTTTAAAGCCAACGTGCTGATTTTGATGATAGGAACAGCTGTATCGCAAGTGATGTTGATTGCAATATCACCGATTTTGTCCCGTATCTTTTCTCCAGAGGATTTTGGTATTTATGGTGTTTATGCCGGGATTATCGCGATTGTCTCGTCGGTAGTTGCTTTAAATTATGAGTTGGCCATCCTTCTGCCGAAACATGATGAAGAGGCGATCAATTTAGTGGCCTTATCGGTTATCGCCTGTCTTGGCATGGCTGTTCTGAGCGGATTAATTGTGTGGGTTGTTCCTTTTAAATTTATTTATCCTGAAAATCCAAAAGCAATTTCATCATGGATATGGATACTACCTGTATCCGTGATCACCTTAGGTATATTGGCGATATTAGAGGCATGGTGCACGAGGAAAAAACTTTTCCAACAATCGAGTTGGGCAAAAATTCTGCGCTCATTCGTCACGGGTGGTTATCAGATTTTTTCCGGTTATAAAGACGGCGGATCTTTAGGGCTGATTTTTGGAGCGGTTTTGGGAACCATTGTTGCCTCCGTCGGAGTTGTTGTATTGGTGATGCAGCAGAATTTTAAGACTTATCTGCAGTCGCTTCGATGGAAAAAGATCCGTTCTCTAGCAAAAAGATATATTGATTTCCCGGTTTATTCATCTTCACAGAATCTGTTAAACGCGGTGTCGATCAGCGCTCCAGCGTTTTTCTTGACCTATTTTTATGGAGTCAAGATCGCCGGGTTTTATCTTTTGGGTATCAAATTGATACAGGTTCCGGCTGATTTAGTGTCGCGTTCTTTTCGGCAAGTGTTTTATCAAAAAGCGGCCGAGGTCCATAATGAGCAAGGAGACCTTTATCAAATTTTTAAAAGATCAACGATCCATTTGTTAATGATTGCGATTGTGCCGTCGCTCATCATATTCTTTTTTGCACCGATGATATTCAAAATTTTCTTGGGGCAAAATTGGGAGACGGCCGGCGAGTATTCCAGGTGGCTCGTCGTTTGGATCTACGTTAATTTTGCCAATGTTCCAGCCATTTGCTGTTACCGGATTCTTAATCTTCAATCGCGTTTGTTTCAAATTTATTTCTTCTATCTTATTTTCAGGGTTTCAGCTTTATTGCTGGGCGGGTTTTTCTTTTCAGCTCAAACTTCAATTGTTTTATTCTCTGCGGTTGGATTATTTTTTAACATCTTTATCATTCTTTATATTTGGAAACATTTGGATAAGACCATCGTAAAAGATCTACATGCTACAAACAAATTGGCATTAGCTAATCTTGAATGAAGGAATTTGATGAAACGATTCTTCTGGGACAGCATATTTTTTCTTTTAATTATCACTTCATTTACGTTGAGTGCGATTAAAGGTTTCTCCAGCCTTTCAATCGTTTTTACGATTCTTTTTTTGTTTGGAATGTTTGAGGGCAGAAAATTAATTTTTTATAGAGGTTTGATTTGGCCGACGATATTCTTAGTTTTTAATGCTTTATCTTTGTTATGGGGCGGCGATTTGGAGGAAGTAAGCAAGGTCAGTTCAGCTGTCTTATTCGGGGTAGCTATCTTTATGGGATTAAAAACCGGAAAGAGGGTTCCGGTTTTAGTGGCGGCGTTGACGGTAAGCGCCATTGCCAATATTGTTCTTTCTTATGGGAACATGGCTGACTTTCAAGTGGATGAAGAAAGCCGGGTTTCGGGTTTATTCGGCAATGCCAATGACGTGGCGGTTTTCTTATCCTTAGCGGCGTTTACTATTTATTTTTTGAGCAGCAAAAGAACATTGTTGATTAAGCTGATGACATTTTCCATTTTGGCCTTTGTCTTTTTTTATACGGGCAGCCGGCAAGGATTATTTTTAGTTGTGTTTATCCTCGGAGCCATTTTCATTAATTATTACCGTGGGTTAAACACGGTGACTAAATTTTGGTTTTTACCGGTTTTTTTAGCTGTTCTATTGTGTTCGATGACTCTTTTACAGGTCGTTCAGAATTATTCAGAAGATGTTATTGTCCTCAAGAGACTCGACACATTTTTAAGCGGTACTGAAAAAGGATCGGCCCAGACCCGTTCATTTATGATCGAGAAGGGGTTAACGCTGTGGCACGAAAAACCAATTTTAGGATGGGGCGCGGGAGGGTTCGCTCACAATAGTTATTTTGGTGTGTATTCGCATAATACGTATGTTGAACTATTAGTTAATTATGGATTAGTCGGGTTTTGCCTTTATTTTGCTTTTTCGATTTACTTATTCATTAAGGGATGGGAAACGAGGCCAAATTCTTTTGCAAGCATCGGAATCCCTATTATTCTAATGCTTCTTGTTGTCGGCATGTGGGCGGTGATGTTTCGATCCAAGACGGGTTGGTTGTTTTTAGGAATAGCGGCGTATTGTGTGTCTTTGCGTGACAGTATGGTCACTGAAGCAAGGAGAATCGAGTGAAGATCTCATTAGTTTTACCTGATTTTGCCGGCGGCGGAGCCGAAAGAGTTTTTACAACCTTGGCCAGAGAATTTGTCGAACGTGGCCATGATGTTGATTTGGTGATTGCTAATAATAACAATCCCGCGTATCTGCATTTGATTCCAGCGCAGGTGCGCATTATTGATCTGAAAGCCGCGCGCATGCGGCAAAGTCTTTCTTCATTAATCAAATATTTCCGTCAGCATCAACCGGATGTTGTCATGGCGACCCGGCTTCATTCGTGTTGTTTTGTTGTTTTAGCAAAAATATTTTCCGGTATTAACACCAAAGTGGTGTTAAGAGAAGCTAACACGCCTTCTTCTGATTTAAACAAATATGCTCGGTCAAAGCGGTTGCTATTAACATCGTTTGTAAGATTTTTATATCCATTGGCAGATGCGATCATTTGTGTTTCACAAGGTGCGGTTAATGACACTAAAGAATTTATAAAAACTGCCAGCGGGAAAGTCCATTTGATTTATAATCCAGTTTTGACCGAAGACCTTTTTATCGACGCGGCTAAGCCGTGTGAACATCCATGGTTTTCTAAAAATACAATTCCAGTGATTGTGAGCGTCGGCAGGTTATCTTCGCAGAAAAGATTTGATGTTCTGATCAAAGCGTTTGCGGTTGTCCACAAGCGCAGACCTGTACGCCTATTAATATTGGGGGATGGAGGAGATCGTCCAGCCCTTCAATCTTTGATCATGAGTTTGAATTTGCAAGATGATGTCAGTTTACCGGGATTTGATTCTAATCCTTTTAGATTTATGGCCAACGCAGATCTTTTTGTTCTTTCATCGGCATGGGAAGGACTGCCCGGTGCTTTGATCCAAGCGCTGGCTTGTGGCTGCCCGGTTGTCAGCACTGATTGTCCGAGCGGACCGCGGGAAATATTAAAAGCCGGACGTTTAGGTAAACTTGTGCCGGTCAACGATAGTGAAGCCATGGCCAAGGCGATTGAGGAAACCCTTGACCAAAAACCTCGACGGATTTCTCAAGAAGACCTGAATGAATATACGGTGGACCAGGCCATCGACCGCTATCTACGCATTTTTGGTTTGTCTAACAGGGAGATGGCACCATGCGCGATATCAAAGAGTTAGTTGTTCTTTCCAAAGATTTCTTGAAATTTGTAAGCGGTAAAGATTATTCGCGTCAGCCGCAGCCTTTGGGAAAATATTTTGAAGATCCGCGCTGTTATTACAACGATTTACGCGGTAAATCAGTTTGGAGAGGATCAGTTATCGACGGCGTTCCCGCTTTAAAACTAGCTTCGACGGGTGGATTATTATTATTTCCCATTGACATATTTTTGTATGGACTCGGGAGCCTGGACCGCTATTTCTTTGATAAAGATTCTTCTGTAATGGAAAGAATCACCACTGTGGCAGTTTGGATGACGAATGCTATTGGTGCAGACGGAAGCTTTGATGAAAAGTGGAAGGAGATGAGTCCGCATCAAGAATTTTATTCGAATAACAGCGGCATGGGCCAAGGATTAGCTTTGTCTTTTGCGATAAGAGTTGTGAAATACAATCTCTGCAGCGCAGAAGTAAAAACTCGCCTTGAAGACGTCATTGAGAGAGTAAAAAATAACATGTTGCTGCCCGTTGCGCAAGGCGGCACACGTTTTGATACAAGTACGAGAGGCGTTGCTTTCTTGGAATTCCCCCGCAAAGATGGGAATATTGTTTTGAACGGATGGATTTTTGCGGTCTTTGGGCTTTATGATTATTTAAACTATAAAAAAGATTCTGAAGTGGAAAAAGTATACCAGTTAACGCTTAACACCATGGAAGCCATGCTGCCTGACTACCATCTGCCGAACGGGTGGGCCATTTATGACAACATGAACAGGATTTGTTCTCCTTTTTATCAAGATCTTCATATTTCTTTAATAGAGGCCATGTATAAAATCACTAATAAAGAAATCTTCGGCCAATATCTGGAAAAAGCCAGAAAAGCGAACACCGCGGTTAATCGTTTGTATTTCACCTCAAATAAGATTATGGAGAAATTGTTTAAAGATAAAGAAGCTTATGTCAGCGCTGAATGAAATGAATCGGCGCAATTTTAAGCGGGAGGAAGAAGTTATGCAGGAAAAATTACTTGTATACATTACTGCTTTTATCCCATTTGGGAAAACAGAAAGCTTTGTTCTGGAAGAGGGGTTCGCTCTTAAGAACCTCTATAAGAATTTTTTAATTATCCCTCGCAATCCGCCGAAAGAAATCTTCCATCAAAAGGGCAAACAGCTTCGCGATAATGCCATTTGGCTGCCGCTTTTTAATTTAAAAATTATATTCAATTTTTTGATGGCTTTGTTTTCACCGCGCGTTTGGGCTGTGATTGGAGCGATTGTCCGCCATTCGAGAAATTTTAAGACCTGCCTAAAGAATTTTGTGGTTTTGCCAAAGACGCTTTACGTTATTCGTTTGTTAAAGGAGCGTAATGTGGGACACATTCACGCACACTGGGGAAGTACAACCGCCACTATGGCCTATATTATTCATAGACTGATAGGGATTCCCTATAGCTTTACTCTCCATCGATGGGATATCTATGAAAATAATATGTTAAGGGAGAAGGTTCAGATGGCCAGTTTCGTTAGATGTATTTCGCAAAAAGGAAAGGATGATGTTTTGACTATAGTCGGGCACGATCTGAAAGATAAAGTTCATGTCGTGCATATGGGTGTGGATTTGCCGTCTATTGATCTTCCAGATGAACTGCATAAGCCGTTCATTATGATGATTCCCGCAAACCTGCTTCCAGTCAAAGGGCACCGATATCTTATTTCGGCATGCCAGCGATTAAAGATCAAAGGTTTTAATTTTAAATGTTATATCGCCGGCGATGGGCCTTTGGAAACCGAATTGAAAAAAATGGTCCAGGACCGCGGGCTGACAAGTGAGGTTTTGTTTTTAGGGCGCTTGCCGCATGAGCAGATTATTGAGATGTATAAGGATCATTTGGTCGATATGGTAATTCTTCCTAGTATTAATTCCGATGCTGGAGATATGGAAGGGATTCCGGTGGCGTTAATCGAGGCAATGTCTTACGGGATCCCGGTTATATCGACGGACACGGGTTCTATTTCAGAATTAATCAGCGATCACTGCGGCATTAAAGTTCCGGAGAAGAACAGCGAATTGTTAGCGGAAGCTATTGAAAAGCTCGTGAGAGACCCGGAATATTATGGACGGATCAGCGTTGGAGGGCGGAAAAAAGTTGAGAATGAATTCCAGCGCTCCTCGATTTCGGCCGCATTAATTAGTTTAATCGGTACTTAAGATGTCTTTTGAAGAATTTATTAAATCCTTTGCCGGGATTTTTGTCAGAATCACCGGAATAAGCTTTCTTATGCGTGAGGTCGTCTTAAGGAACAAAAGCTCTATTTTATGTTATCACAATCCGTCGGCCCAGCGTTTTAGACAGCACTTAAAGTATCTTACGAAAAGATACAACATTATTCCTTTGGAGACTTTGACTGAAGCCATCAAAAGCAAGGATTGGTCAGCCATTCCTCCGAAAAGCTTAGTGATCACTTTTGATGACGGCTTAAAAGAGAATTACGATTTGGTGGCGGTTCTACGTGAATTTCAAATCCCAGTGACGCTTTATTTGTGCAGCGACATTATTAACACCAACCGTCATTATTGGTTTTTAACGGGCGTTTCCAATGTTCAAGAGCTGAAGCGCCGCACGACTGAAGAGCGCTTGGCTGTTTTAAAACAAACCGTGGATTATGAACCGATGAAGGAATACGCTCATCGTCAGGCTTTGAACTTACAGGAAATCAAAGAGATGACAACTCATTTCAACTTTGGGTCGCACACACGTTTTCATCCGATTCTGCCTAAATGCGGTGATGCGGAAAGTTTAGAAGAAATTAAAGGATCTAAAGAATCTTTAGAAAAAATTTTGAAGCGCCCTGTTCGGCATTTTTCTTATCCCAACGGTGATTTTGGTGACCGGGAAATTGCTTATGTAAAGCAAAGCGGATATGCGTCGGCTGTTACCATGAAGATGGGATGCAATGATATTAATTCCAATTTATTGTGTTTAAAAAGAGTCGGTATCTCAGACAGGGCTTCCATAAATGAACTCGCCGCAGAGATGACTTGGCTTTTAACTTGCTTAAGGCGATTTAATTAGGATTAGCTGAAACTATGTTCACCAATTACGTTTCTATTATTATTCCTTGCCGCAATGAAGAAAGGCACATTCAAGCGTGTCTCGATTCGATCCTGGAACAGGACTATCCGAAAGACCAGTTAGAAATTTTGGTGGCTGATGGAATGAGCACGGATAAAACCCGCGACATATTGAAAAGATATGCGGCCCAATATCCATTCATCCGGTGGTTTGATAATCCTCAGAAGATTGTTCCCACCGGGCTTAATGTTTTAATCAGAGAGGCCAAAGGAAACATCATTATCCGCATGGACGCGCATACCGATTATCTTGAGGATTATGTGTCTCAATGTGTTCATCATCTCATGGAAAGCCAGGTTGATAATGTCGGCGGAATTTGTGTCACATTGCCTGAATCCAACTCTCCAGTTGCCCAAGCTATTGCATTGGCTTTATCAAGTCCGTTTGGTGTTGGTAATTCTTCTTTTAGAATCGGCGTCAGTGAGCCGCAGCTCGTCGATACCGTTCCTTTTGGATGTTTTAAACGTGAAGTGTTTGACAGGATTGGGTTGTTTGACGAAGATTTGGTACGCAATCAAGATGATGAACTTAACTCGCGTTTAATTAAAAGCGGAGGGAAAATCCTTCTCGTCCCAAAGATTGTTTCAAAATATTACGCGCGTGGTTCTTATAAAAAATTGTGGAGGATGTATTTTCAATACGGCTATTTTAAACCTTTGACGATCGTGAAACTGGGTGGCGTGATGACTTGGCGGCAGTTGATTCCAGCATTGTTTATCAGCTCGCTTATATTTTGGGGAATAACATCGTTGTTTTCTCCTTTCTGTCAGTGGCTTTTCTTTTTGGAAGGTGGGTTGTATATCCTCGGGAATTTGGCCGCTTCACTGGGTCTCGCTCTTCGTCGAGGAATTCTTCTTTTACCTTATTTGATGGCGGCTTTTCTGGTGATACATTTTGGATATGGACTTGGTTATATGAAAGGAATTTATCATTTTCTCATTCTTAAACGGCATCTAAAAAACAAAGTGAACGATATGGCGCTTAGCCGTTAACCTTGCGCGAGTTCCCTAGAAAGTACAGACAACATGCATCGATTCATCCCATTTCACAGAGGTTACGTAGGCAAAGAGGAAATTAATAATGTCATCGAGGTCATTAAATCCGGATGGCATACGATGGGGCCGAAAACAGCCCTGTTTGAAGAAGAGTTTAAAAAATATACCGGAGCGAAGTTTGCTATTTCGGTTAACTCCTGTACCGCTGCTTTACATCTGGCGCTAGAGGCGATCGGCCTTAAAGAAGGGGATGAAGTTTTAGTCCCCGCGATTACATTCACGGCTTCCGCGGAAGTCGTTTGTTATTTTAAGGCCAAGCCGGTTTTTGTTGATGTCGAACGCGCCACGATGAATATCAACCCCCGAAAGATCGAAGAAAAAATTACGCCCAAAACACGGGCCATCATCACCGTCGATTTTTCCGGCCAGCCGGTTGATTATGACGAAATCAGGACAATTGCCCGCAAGCATAAACTGTTCACTATCGAAGATGCCGCTCATACACTGCCCTCATCCTATAAGGGAAAAAGGGTAGGAACGTTGGCGGACATCACTTGTTTTAGCTTTTATGCTACGAAAACCTTAAACACCGGCGAAGGTGGAATGATTACAACCGAAAATCCTGACTGGGCCGCCCGGATGAAAACGATGCGTCTGCACGGTATGAACAAAGACGCCTGGAAAAGATATACCAAAGAAGGCAGCTGGTTTTATGAGGTCGTCGGCGCTGGGTTCAAATACAACACAACTGATTTGAACGCCGCTTTGGGTCTTGCTCAGCTTGAGCGTTTAGAATGGATGAGAGAAAAACGCGCCGCGATGGCTGAAGCTTATACAAAGGCTTTTAGTCCTTTACCAGAAATCATAACGCCGACGGTCAAACCGGACCGCGAGACAAGCTGGCATCTGTATGTAATCAAACTTGATCTAGAAAGATTAGCAATCGACCGCAATACGTTTATTGAAAAATTATCAGCATGCGGGATTGGAACTAGCGTGCATTTTATTCCGGTTTATCGTCATCCTTTTTATCGAGACTCTTTTAAATTAAAAGCGAAGGACTGGCCGGATAGCGAATGGGTTTATGGACGGATTCTGTCGCTTCCAATATATCCTGGTCTTACCAAGAAAGAGATTCAATATATCATTGCTTCTATGAAGAAACTCGTCGAGGAAAATAGAAAGTAATATGATGTACAGAAATTTTGGGAAACGTTTGATGGATCTGTGTTTATCTTTGATTGGATTAGTCGTGTCTATTCCGATTTTTGTGATTGTTCCACTGCTGATTAAGGTCGATTCACCGGGCACTGTTTTTTTTCGGCAAAAAAGAATGGGCCGTGACGGAGGTTTTTTTGATCTGATCAAATTCCGCACCATGGCCGCCGATAAGGAAAGAGAGCGAAATGGTTTTGAACCCGGTTCGTCTTTACGGGTCACTAGGGTTGGAAAAATTTTACGTAAAACAAAGTTAGATGAAATTCCCCAACTGTTAAATGTTTTTATGGGACAGATGAGTTTTGTGGGGCCGCGTCCTGAGGTTGCGCGATACAAAGATTTTTATACGGGAAAGTTTGCTCAAGTCTTAAGCGTTCGTCCAGGAATAACAGACCGCGCGTCGATTAAGTATCGTCATGAAGAAGAAATTTTGGCCCGAAGCAACGATCCGGAAAAAACCTATCGAGAAATCATATTGCCGGACAAGTTAGGGATTGCTTTGTCGTACATTAACAATGGCATTAGTCTCGGGGAAGACATTGACATTGTATTTCAAACTCTCCTAGCAATTGGAAAAGGAAAAAATGAACACTAAAATCAAAGAGATTATACTCCGTTATCGAAGGCAGCTGATCATTTTGGTCCATTTTTTTATATTTGTGGCCGCGTATATTTTATCGGTCATGCTGCGGTTCGATTTTGACGTCCCGGCTTCTGAATTGCCGGGCTTATATAAAGGGTTTCCTTTAATCATTGAAACGCAAATGCTGATTTTTGCGGCGCTCAATCAATATAAAGGATTTTGGCTCTATGTTTCCGTTAAGGATCTGATTCAGTTGACAAGGGCTAATATTATTGCCTCGCTTATTATTTTCATTGCTTTTCTGGGTTTAGGATGGGAATTTTTTCCTCGTTCTATTTTTTTGTTAGATTTTATTTTATCTTTGGGAATGACCTGCGCGGTCAGGGTTTTTTGCAAATTTTTAAGAGAAACGTGGCATCGCAGAAATTTTTCTTCCAAAGACCATAATATTCTTATCGTCGGAGCGGGTTACGCTGGTGTGCGGCTTTTAAAAGAGATACGCCGCAATCCAAGCATGGGCACAGTGATTGGATTTGTCGACGACGATCCTAAAAAAGCCGGTGAAATAATTCAAGATGTCAGGGTTCTTGGGAACCGAAAAAGAATTCCAGTCATCGTTCAGAATGATCAAGTGGACGAAATTATTCTGTCAATTCCTTCTGCCAAGGGTGAAGTGGTTCGGGACATTTTAAGTTATTGTGAACAAACTCCTGCCAAAATCCGGATTTGCCCGAGTTTAGATAAAGTGATAACCGGAGTCAGCGAAGTTCGGCCGCGTAACGTTTTGCCCGACGATCTTTTGGGCCGTAAGACAGTTCAAATTAATTCCGATGATATCAAGGGATATATTAAAGACCGGGTTGTTTTGGTGACTGGCGCCGGAGGTTCGATCGGATCTGAAATTTGCCGTCAAGTCGCGGCGTTTGGTCCTAAGGAACTTATTCTTCTGGATCATCATGAGAATTTTGTTTATTTCTTGACTGTTGAATTCAAAAGCAAATATCCGAATCTTCACGTATCGACCGTTATTGGAGACATCCGTGATGTGGGGTTATTAAAAAATCTGTTTATGAAAAAGCGTCCTCAGGTTGTTTTTCACGCCGCAGCACACAAACATGTTCCACTTATGGAAGACAGCCCTGTTGCAGCGGTTAAAAACAATATTTTCGGCAGCCGGAACATGATTTATGCTTCAGAACATTACAACGTCGAACGTTTTGTGTTGATATCGACGGACAAAGCGGTGAACCCAATCAATACGATGGGCATGTCTAAGCGCGTGGCGGAAATCATTCTTCAATCCAGAGCACAAAAGAGTTATACGAAATTTATGGTAGTCCGTTTTGGAAATGTTCTAGGGTCGGCGGGGTCGGTGGTTCCGCTCTTTAAAAAACAGATTGAAGAGGGCGGACCGATTACCGTGACTCATCCTGACGTGAAGCGATATTTCATGAGCATTAAAGAAGCGGTCTTGCTGGTTTTACAGGCGGGAGCAATCGGCAAAGGTGGAGAACTTTTTATTCTTGATATGGGTGAACAGATTAAAGTCGTTGAAATCGCGAAAAATCTTTTGGCGCTCTCCGGCTATCGTTTGGATAAAGATATTAAAATCAAATTTACCGGTCTGCGTCCTGGAGAAAAGCTTGAAGAAGAAATTCTGCTGGATAAAGAAAAAGACCTTGTGACGAAACATAATAAAATTTTTATGAGTCCCAACGGGGTAGTTATTAACCGTCGAGATTTACACAAGACCCTTAAAAGATTATACCGGATGGCTGAATTGATGGATGAAAAAGGTATTCGTAGTCTTCTAAAAGATATTATTAGTATGGGCAATGGAGTCAATTTGCCTCTTGAGAATATCGAAGAGAATTATGTTTCAGCATCGGCCTCTTTAGCTGAAAGTCATCGACAATAATCATCGATTTGGAATTCCTACCGACATCTGCAAAGATCTGCAAATGATTTGCCAACCTTCTTTCCTTTAAGTACAATGTGGCAGGTTTGAAAGGAGTTTGTTTTGGTTTTGGACAGACGAGTAACCTGTTTGAATTGCATGGACGGCCGCGTCCAGTTGCCGGTTTTGACTTGGATCAAATCAAATTATCCAGTCGATTTTGTGGATGTTATTACAGAAGCCGGTATGGACGGGGTTTTGGCAAAGCAGGATGATATCAGTGAGATTTTGCGCAGTATCGCTGTCTCGGTTAATGTTAATAAATCCACCCGCTTATTCATCATTGGTCATCACGACTGCCGCGGTAATCCCGTCGACCGCGACACCCACCACGCTCAAATCAAAGAAGCCGTCCGCCGGCTCAAACCTTACTGGTCTAAACAGGAAGTTTCCGGGCTCTGGGTCAATAACACTTGGAATGTTGAACTCATCGCAGATTAGTAACTTTTTAACAACTCTCACCTGAATTTATCAATGAAAAAATTTAAGGAAACCACTTTTTTATAAATGCTTCTCACCCCACTGCGTTAACGCCTTTAAAATTTTATCCAAACTTCTGCCAAGCGGCGTCAAAGAATATTTTACTTTGGGCGGAACTTCTGGATAAACTTTCCGGTGGATCATTTTATCTCTTTCCAATTCCCTTAACTGCTGGGCTAACATTTTTTCGGTGATTTCTTTTTGAAATCTCCGGATTTCTGAATAACGTTTAGGACCGCTCATAAGAAACCAAAGAATCGGAACCTTCCAGCGTCCGCCAATAATTTTAATTACATCTTCCGCCGGGCATTTTTCTTCAACCATTTTTGACACTAACCTTTCGGTAAGTAACTGTGAATAAAGTGCGTTCTTGACGGTATTTTGGATACGGATTATATTGTGACATGTGATCGGTTTTCGTGAAATAAAATTTATCGAGTTGTCAGAAGGGAGTTATCTATGAAAAATACTTTTAAAAATACGATTCAAGTAAGACCGGCGGCTGAACGCGGCCACGCGAATCACGGGTGGTTGGACAGTTACCATACATTTTCTTTTGCAAATTATTATGATGAAAAGTATATGGGTTTTCGTTCATTAAGAGTGATTAACGATGATTGGATTGCGCCGGGCAAGGGATTCGGCGCGCATCCGCACCGCGATATGGAAATTTTTACCTACGTGATTGAAGGCGCAGTCGCGCATAAAGACAGCATGGGCCATGAGTCGGTCATTAAAGCGGGTGACGTACAGAAAATTACCGCCGGCACCGGCATTGTTCACAGTGAATATAATGGATCGCAAAAAGAAAAAGTTCACTTGCTGCAGATTTGGATTGTTCCGGCAAAGCAAAATTTGAAACCGTTTTACCAGGAATTCAGGCTGGGATCAGTGGATTCAAAAACACCCGTTTCCTTAATCGGTTCTCCACAAGGCGGAGAGAATGTGATGCAATTTAATCAGGATGTCTACATCTATAAAGGTGCGCTCAAATCCGGCGAGTCCTATCAGCATGATTTAAAATCCGGCCGCGGCGTTTGGCTTCAAATGATTAAAGGCGAAGTTCAGGTGAACGGAGTGAATGGTCAAAAGCTCGTCGAAGGAGACGGCGCGGCGGTTGAAAACGTCAATCAAATCGCTGTAGCCGTGAAAAAAGATGCTGAGTTTCTTTTAATGGATTTAGCTTAAGAATTCGCCTTCAGTTGCATGAAATAAGCCATGGTTATATTTGATAGCCATGGCTTATTTATTTTGTCGATGAATTTTTTCCAAATTCAATCTTTCTCAACTTGCCGTTAATCGATATAATAGATATAAACATTCTTCCGAAAAAAATCCATTTATCTATTGAAGTTATTGGGCGTCGGTATTAAGCTTTTACAATCATGTTAGAGTACATCGCAATTATATTTGCCTTTCTATTTGCCTTAGGGATTGCGGCGTTTTTGTTGACGTTGCCTAAATTGCTGAGTCCCAAACGTCCTAGCGAGGCCAAATCTAAAATATTCGAATGCGGAAAAGAACCGCTGTCCTTGCCGCGTGGGCAGATTCCTGTTCATTTTTATATTGTCGCCATGCTTTTTATTGTATTTGACGTCGAGATGGTCTTTCTTTTTCCCTGGGCGGTGACGTTCCGAGATATGGGCGTTTTTGGATTGGTTGAGATGGCGATTTTTTTGGGCTTTGTAATTTTGGGATATGCTTACGCCTGGAAAAAAGGGGCGTTAGAGTGTGAGTAGTTTAAACGCGAATACTCGCGAATTGCACACCAATTAACGCGAATTCGCGAGATTCGAGTGTAATTCGCGAGTATTCGCGTTTAAAAAAAAAGGAACTAACAATGTCCTTCATGAGTTCAGCCACAAATTTTTTCACATCCAAAATGAACGACGCGCTGGGCTGGGCGCGCAAATATTCTATTTTTCAATATCCTTTCGTAACGGCGTGCTGCGGCATGGAATATATGTCAACCGCGGCCGGTCATTATGATGTCGACCGTTTCGGCGCCGGCTTCCCCCGTTTTTCCCCTAGGCAATCCGATGTCCTTTTTGTCGTCGGAACAATCAGCCATAAAATGGCACCCGTCCTTAAAACTGTTTATGACCAAATGTGTGAACCGAAATGGGTTGTCGCTTTCGGCGTCTGTACTTGTACCGGCGGATTTTATGATAATTACGCGACGGTAATGGGCATCGATACGATTATTCCCGTTGATATTTATATTCCCGGCTGTCCGCCCCGTCCGGAAAATGTTTTGGATGGTCTTATGAAGCTTCAAAATAAAATTCAGCGTGGGGAACAATCCCGGACGCTTTATGATCCCCGGACAAAAATTGGCAGGCCTGCCGAATTACAGCAAGGTTATTCCGTCCAGCAGCACATAAAACATATAGAATCCACATGACACCTCTACAATACGTTCAAGAAAAATTTCCGCAAGACGTGATCGAAACACACAGCTTTAGGGGCGATGAAACCGTTATCATCCGGCCGGGCGCTTTACGCACGATTGCCAAATCTTTAAAAGAAACGCCAGAACTTGATTTTAATTTCCTCATGGACTTAACTGCAGTCGATTATCTTTTTTTCGCGGGCGGAAGGATTCCAAAAGAATTTAGGTTTGAAGTTGTTTATCATTTTTATTCGTTGAAACATAATCACCGGTTGCGGATCAAGGTTCCCGTCGGTGAAGATAATCCGGAAGTTGATTCACTTATAACTCTCTGGCCATCGGCCAATTGGTATGAGAGAGAAGTTTGGGATATGTTCGGTATCCGGTTTAACGGCCATCCGAATTTAAAAAGAATTTTGATGTACGATGAGTTTAAAGGCCATGCGTTGCGGAAGGATTATCCGTTTAATAAACGGCAACCCCTCATCGGACCCAATAATTAAAATGACCAATAACCAAGATACAAACACCAAACAAATTCCAATATCCAAATTCGAATCTTCATTGGTTTGTGAATTGAATATTGAAATTTGGTAATTGTTTGGTGTTTGTATCTTGGTTATTAAATATTCTAAAGATATGTCTGAATCCCGCACAATGATGTTAAATGTAGGTCCTTCGCACCCGGCGATGCATGGTGTTATCCGGCTGATTATGGAGCTGGAGGGGGAGAAAATTAAAAATGTCGACGTGGAGATCGGCTATCTTCACCGCGCTTTTGAGAAAATGTGCGAAACGGTCATGTACGCGCAGTGTTTTCCTTATACTGATCGGTTGAATTATGTTTCGCCACTCATCAATAATGTCGGCTTTGCGTTGGCGGTTGAACAACTTTTGGGGATTGATATTCCGGAACGGGCGAAATATATCCGGGTCATCATGAGTGAAATTTCGCGCGTGACCGACCATCTGACTTGCATCGGCGCCTCCGCCATGGAATTGGGCGCGATGTCTGCTTTCCTTTATATGATCAAAGCCCGGGAATTTTTGTATGAACTCGTCGAAGAAATCACCGGCGCCCGTTTAACCATTTCCTATGTCCGTATCGGCGGCGTCAAAGCTGACCTCACGCCCGGTTTCGCGGACAAAGCTTTCAAAAAAATCGCGGATGTGCGCAAAGTCTTGATTGAAGTCGATGAATTGTTAACGCGTAACCGGATCTTTTTTGACCGGGTCAAAGATATCGGAAAAATTTCCGCTGATGATGCGATCGCCTATGGCATCACCGGTCCATTCCTGCGCTCGACGGGCGTTGCGTATGATGTGCGTAAAGCTAATCCCTATTTAATCTATGACCGTTTAAAATTTGAAGTGCCGACCGGAACGAAAGGGGATAACCTCGACCGTTATTTTGTCCGTATGGAAGAGATGGAACAGAGTCTGCGGATTGTTGAACAATGTTTAGAACAAATTCCCGATGGGCCGATTGCGGGGAATTTAACCGCAGAAGTGATTCCGGCCGCCGAAATGGTTGATAAAGCCAAGATGGGACAGACCAAAGGTTTGATTGAAGATCAGGTTGATTTGGATCCCACGCTTCAAGGCAGCACCAAGAAATTTTATAAAGGTATTAACGCCGAAAGAAAAGATGTTGTTCTTCCGGCCAAGGAAGACACTTACAGTAATATCGAAGGGTTAATGAATCATTTTAAGCTGGTTATGTATGGTCACGGCATTAAGCCTCCGGTCGGCGAAGCTTATTTTCCCGTCGAGGGGGCGAATGGTGAACTTGGGTTTTATATTGTCAGTGACGGACGTGATCAACCCTGGCGCGTCCGTGTTCATCCGCCGTGTTTCCCAATCATGGCCGCGTTACCGAAAGTTTTAATTGGAGACATGATGGCGGATTTGGTTCCGACGTTTGGGTCGGTGAATATGATCGCCGGGGAGTTAGATCGTTGATAGACGAATAGACACAAGTAGAAATTCTAACGTGTGTCATGTGTCTGGCGTCTTGTGTCCTTAAAAGTTTAGGAGGCTTTTATTTCTACGAAGACTCTAATTCCAGAAATGGATAAAATCACAAGCCAGTACGAAAGCAAACGCGCGGCATTGCTTCCTTTATTGCATTTGGTTCAGGAAAAACAAGGCATTATCTCGCCGGAAGCGGAAAAAGAAATAGCGGAATATCTTGGCATTGCGGTGTCGCACGTGCATGAAGTTATTTCGTTTTATCACTTGTTCCATCAGAAACCTCAGGGTAAATGTCATTTCTCTGTTTGCCAAACAACCGCTTGTTCTTTATTGGGCGGAGAAGAAATCATTGGTCATATTAAGAAAAGATTAAACATTAAAGCCGGCGAGACCACTCCCGACGGTAAATTCAGTCTGGGGGTTGTCGAATGCCTGGGCGCCTGCGAACTCGCGCCGATGATGCAGTGCAATAAAGATTATATCGGTTTCTTAAACAATAAAAAAGTTGATGAATTAATCGAGCAGAATTCTAAATAAACCTATGGAAAAAATAGTCACCCGACATTTTGATCAGCCTGAATCATACCGGATTGATTCCTATTTAAAAGATAAAGGCTACGAAGGCGCGCGTAAAGCACTGACCCAAATGACGCCCGCTCAGGTTATTGATGAGGTTAAGAAATCGAATTTGCGCGGGCTTGGCGGCGCAGGGTTCGCGACGGGCATGAAATGGAGTTTTATTCCGAAAGACAACCCAAAACCCAAATATCTCGTCGTCAACGGTGATGAAGGCGAGCCAGGGACGTTTAAAGACAAATACATTTTGGAACTAGATCCGCACGCGTTGATCGAAGGGATGATTATTACCTGCTACGCGATTGGAAGCCATAAAGGTTATGTTTATATTCGCGGCGAATATTTAAAACAGATTGAAAGACTGCGCGCTGCGATCGCGGAAGCTTATCAAAAAGGATTTCTCGGTAAAAATATTATGGGAACGGGTTTCGATTTGGACATTGTTGTTCACCAAGGCGCCGGCGCTTATATCTGCGGTGAAGAAACCGCGCTCATTGAATCGCTCGAAGGGAAAAAAGGGTTCCCGCGTCTTAAACCGCCTTTCCCGGCGGTCGTTGGATTGTTCGGCTGCCCGACGGTGATTAATAACGTTGAAACCTTGGCGTGCGTTCCTCCGATTATTATGAATGGCGCGGAGTGGTATGCGAAATTGGGTTGCGAAAAAAACGGTGGGAACAGATTGTTTTGTATCAGCGGTCATGTGAATAGACCCGGAATCTATGAACTTCCCAATGGAACAACTTTGCGCGAAATTATTTATCAGCACGCCGGAGGCATTCGTAACGGCCGTCAGCTTAAAGCTGTCATTCCCGGCGGCATTTCAGCGCCGCTTTTAATACCCGATCAGCTCGACGTGAAAATGGATTTCGATTCCCTCAAAGCGATTGGTTCAATGGCCGGTTCCGGCGGAATTATTGTTATGGATGAAACCACGTGCATGGTTCGTGCCGCCATGATTGCCGCACGGTTTTTTGCGCATGAATCCTGCGGCCAGTGTTCGCCGTGCCGTGAAGGGAGCGGATGGGTCTACCGCAATGTCAAACGCATTTTCGACGGAGAAGGACGTCCGTTGGATTTACAAAATTTACCCGGTATTGTGGGGAATATCGGCGGCAACACGATCTGCGCGTTCGGGGATGCGGTCACAATGTCCATCGGCAGTTACGTCCAAAAATTCCGCCATGAATTTGAACAGCATGTGAAAGACAAACGCTGTGGGCTTACAACCAATTTAAACTCGCCAGAGGCTGTGAAGGAATATGCCAAAGCTAACCATTGATGGACAAGAAATAGAAGTCCCGGCCGGCACAACCGTGATTCAGGCCGCGGAAAAATTGGGCATTAATATTCCGCGCTACTGTTATCATCCGGCGCTGCCGATCGCCGGAAATTGCCGCATCTGCATGGTTGAAATTGAAAAACAACCCAAACTTCAGATCGCCTGCTACACGCAGGTCGCTGAAGGTATGGTTGTGAAAACCAATTCACCTAAAGTTCTTGAAACTCGGAAAACCGTTTTGGAATTTTTGCTCGTCAATCATCCGGTTGATTGCCCGGTCTGCGATCAGGCGGGCGAATGCAAGCTTCAAGATTATTACATGGAACACGGCAAATATAACAGCCGTTTGGAAGACGTTAAAGTCAAGAAACACAAAAAAGCTTTTTCAATCGGCCCGACGGTCATGCTGGATCAGGAACGCTGTATCCTTTGCACGCGCTGCGTTCGGTTTGCGGATAATATTACGAAGACAAGTGAATTCGGTGTTTTTAACCGTGGTGATCATTCGGAACTTGATGTGACACCGGGTAAACAGTTTGATAATAATTATTCCGGAAACGTCGTCGACATTTGTCCAGTCGGCGCGTTGACCGATAAAGATTTCCGTTTCAAATGCCGTGTTTGGTATTTGAGTAATACTAAATCCGTGTGCCCAGGCTGCAGCGCGGGATGCAATATTAATATCGATTGGGACAAATCGCGTCCGCACCTGCAGAAAAAAGCGCGCGTCATGCGGTTAAAGCCCCGGCATAATCCGGGCGTTAATGATTATTGGATCTGTGATGTCGGCCGTTACAATTATCATTTTATCGACGAGAATAGAATTTTTTTTCCTCAGTATAAGAATGACATCGTTTCCTGGGACCAGGCGGCTGAGATGGTTGTTCAAACCCTTAAAGCGCTCAAAGATTCGGGCCACAGCGATAGAATCGGTATAATAGCATCCCCTCAATTAACCAACGAAGATCTTTTCGCCGTCCGAAAATTATTTAAAGACAATTTGAAAATTGCTAACGTCGATTTCCGAGTCCCTGAACCGCCGGGCAAAGCGGATAACTTCCTTCTTAAAGCGGACAGAAATCCTAACACCGCCGGCGCCAAAGCGATTTTAGGTCAAGAAGGCAGCGATGCGCAACAGACAATTGAAAAAGCCAAGAAAGGTGACATCGATCTTTTATATGTCTTCGGTCATGACCTGGTCAATCTTTTCGGCAAAGTTGCCGTCGAGGAAATCGCAAAAAAAGTCAGGCTCTTTGTTTTTCAGGGGAGTAACGTGAATGAAACCTGCAGTTACGCGCATTTGATTTTGCCAAGCGCGGTGTACGCTGAAAAAGACGGAACGTTCACCAATTGCCAAGAGCGTGTCCAACGGATTTGGCCGGCTTTTATGCCGTTAGGTGAAAGTAAAGGCGACTGGGAAATTCTTTCGACATTGGCCCAGAAATTGGGAATCCAATTGGGATTTAAAAAGTCCGAGGATATTTTTAAGGAAATCGCAAAGTCCGTCGGGGCGTTTTCTGAAATGAATTACGAAAAAATTGCTGATCAAGGTATGGTGTTGAAAAAATAAAATTGTTGTAGAAATGTCACTTATCGTTGGTCGGTTTCGTAGCTCGTATCGTCTTTCGGTTGTGGTGACGTCCGAACCGTAACCCCAAACGATTACCGATACGAGCTACGAAACCGATAGTCATTCAACTCAACCTAACATCTAAGCAAATATGAACGATATCTTAATCAAACTCATCTTAAGCTGCGGCACGATATTTATGATGTTTAATATCGCCGGGCTTTTGACGTGGGTTGAGCGAAAGCAAAGCGCGGTCATGCAGGACCGTATCGGCGCGAACCGTGCGAAAATTTTTGGATTCAAGGCGATGGGGCTTTTCCATGCGATCGCGGATGTTTTGAAGATGCTTAGCAAAGAAGAGTTTATGCCTAATGGCGCGAATAAATTTTTATTTAACCTGGCGCCGTATTTGTCAGTTGTTTTCGCGTTGGTGGGTTTTGCCGCGATTCCCATCGGCGATAGGTTAATCGTGGGCGGCCATGCTATCGAACTTCAAGCGGCGAACATTAATATTGCGCTGCTTTTTATTTTTGCGATGATGTCGATGGGCGTTTATGGCGTTGTGTTGGCCGGTTTCTCGTCCAATAACAATTACGCGTTTCTGGGAGGCTTGCGCGGGGCGGCGCAAATGATTGCTTACGAAATCACAATGGGCGCGGCCATTATGGGTGTGATTATGGTTTTTAATTCGCTCGATCTTCAACATCTTGTGCGCGCGCAAGGTGCTTATCTTTTCGGCTGGCTTCCGAAATGGGGTGTTTTCGTTCAACCACTCGCGTTTATTTTATTTTTGACCGCTGCAACCGCTGAAACAAAGCGTATTCCATTCGACCTTCCCGAAGGCGAATCCGAAATCATTGGTTATTTTGTGGAATATAGCGGCATGAAGTTCGGCATGTTTTTTCTGGCGGATTTGGTTGAAACAGTTTTGGTTTCATCTTTGATGACAACGCTATTTTTAGGCGGCTGGCAGGTGCCGTATCTTTTTCCCGACGGGTTTCATTTCCCGTGGGGCATGCAGCTCGCGCTTTCGAACTTTACTGTTGTTTTCTTAGGTTTGCTGGCATTTTTTATTAAACTTAGTTTCTTCATTTGGCTTTTAATGTCGATCCGCTGGACTTTACCGAGATTTCGTTATGATCAGCTCATGTATCTCGGCTGGAAAATTCTTTTGCCGGCTTCTTTAGTGAACATCGCCATTACGGCTGTCATTATAACGTTACTAAGGTAATAAAATGGAAAATACAAATACAACTCAAGAACGTCGAAAAGAATTAGAAAAGTATTTTGATGTTAAGGGCGTCTTTTCATTTTTACGTTTGGCGCAGATGAAACGGGCATGGAGACAAACGAACCGCCGGGAATTGACCTGGTGGGAAAGCACTTATATTCCGTCGGTGGCGCTGGGTATCTGGATCACTTCAAAACATTTTTTTCGTAATTTGAGCCTACATATTCTTCATCTGTTTGGTCTTTATAAAGATGTTCCCGCTGCGGTCACTTATCAATATCCCGAACAACCGCGTCCATTGGCCAAACGTTTAAGGACACGCCATCGTTTGATGAAACGTGAAGACGGTTCGCCGCGCTGTGTCGCTTGCATGATGTGCGAAACCGTCTGTCCGGCACGCTGTATTCAAATCACCGCCGCCGAACATCCTGATCCTAACATTGAAAAATATCCCGCCGAATTCGTCCTCGATTTAGGTAAATGTGTTTACTGCGGTTTTTGCGTCGAGGTTTGTCCGGAAGACGCGATCCGTATGGATACCGGCAAACTCGATACCTCCGAATATTCCCGTGAAAGCATGATTTATAATAAGAAACGGTTGATGGAAGAATCGTAGGGTTCAATTCTAAACCTTTCCAATCGAGCGCATTCAAATCATGTCTGTTCATTTCACCTCCACAATTGAATTTCAGATCAGTCTCTTATTGTTCGTGGCCATCGTCGGGTATTTGATCGCGACACGCATTAATCAATCGCCGGTTATTGGCCAGATTTTGGCAGGGATTCTGATCGGCCCTAGTTTGCTCAATCTTATTACGTACACTGATTTCATCAGAAGCATGGCCCAATTGGGCGCGGTCATTTTGCTTTTTGTGATTGGACTGGAATTTAAATTAAAGGATATTTTTAACGTCCGTTATACCGCGATTGCTTTGGTGGGCGTTATAGTTCCATGGATCGGCGGATTTTTAACCGGAAAAGCTTTCGGTTATAGTTTCGACAATGCTGTCTTTATCGGCACAGCGCTTACCGCAACAAGCATCGCTATTACCGCTAATGTTCTTAAGGAAATGAATAAACTCAAAACCGAAGCGGCCAAAGCGATCATGGGTGCGGCTATCATCGACGATGTTTTGGCACTCTTAGCGCTTTCGTTATCTAAACAAGTTGTAAATGGAACATTTTCTCTCGCGGCTGCTATTGTGCCAATTATTAAAGCTCTTTTGTTTTTGGTGGTCGGAATTTATTTGGGACAGAATTTTTTTAGGAGACTGATTGAACGGGCGGATGAAACAGTCGCTTTGCAAAAATATCCAGAGTTTGTTTTCATTTTTACGATGGCCTTTGCATTTGTTTATGCGATGGCCGCGGAACTTCTTAATCTATCAGCGATCGTTGGTGCTTTTCTCGCCGGCATTTCGCTTGAGGGGGCGGTCATTTGTAACAGTAAGAATTATAAAGAAGGTGCGGAATATCTGCGGATTATTTTCGCGTCGATTTTTTTTGTTTCGCTGGGTGTTCTTGTTGATGTGCGGGCGGTGACACAAGCTGTCATATGGTTTGTTATCGCATTAACCGTTGTTGCGGTTCTGACAAAAGTCATCGGATGTTTTGTGCCGGCGAAGCTGCAGGGGATGTCAACGAAAGACGCAGCTATTGTTGGCGTCGGTATGTCGCCGCGAGGAGAAGTCGCGATGATTGTTGGGCTTATCGGTCTAAACCAAGGCATTATCCATCAAGAAATTTATGCCGCCATTATTCTTATGAGTATAATAACAACCATCCTTACGCCCATCATTCTTCAAAATTGGCTGTATAAATAATTCAATTTAATAATTTAGGAACAAAGGACAATCAGAAAATTTTAAGTGATTAGAATATTCCTTTGACAGCCGCAAGCGCGACTTCAAGGAAGGGGCCTTGGAAGATTCCAATACCAATAATTCCAGCGATGGCAACAGCGAGAATTATCTGGATAGGTAAAGAAACAGCAATGGCAGAAGTGTTTCGAGGCGGATCAACATAGATCCGTTTGACAACGATCAGATAGTAATAAAGCGAAATGACGATGTTCATAGCAGCGACGAGCGCCAGCCATAGAAAACCGCTTTTGACAGCGGCCATTAATAACGTAAATTTACCAAAGAATCCCGCCAGCGGTGGAATTCCGGCCAATGAAACAAGCGCCAGCAACAACACGACCGCCAAGATTCCCGAACGCTGCGCGAGCCCCGCATAATCTTCAAGCTCATCACTTTTGACCGCCACAAAAAATAAAACAATCACCGTAAACGCGGCGAGATTCGTAAACAAATATCCCAGCAAATAAAAATTAATCGCCGCAACACCGAGCGTTGACCCGGCGGCTGCGCCCATCAAAAGATATCCCGCGTGGCCGATGCTGGAATAACCCAGTAACCGTTTAATATTTTTCTGAAACATGGCGGCGCAATTTCCGTAACACATTGTAACCGCCGAAAGAACCGCGAAGACAGGAGCCCAGTGAATATGCCAGGCTGAAAAAACGCCTAAGAAAAGCCGAATCAAAATCACAAAACCTGCGGCCTTAGACCCGACGGACAATAATGCGGTCACCGGCGTCGGCGCGCCTTGATAAACATCCGGAACCCACAAATGAAACGGCACTGAGGCGATTTTAAAACCAACCGCGGAAAAAATCATGATTAAAGCAAACAAAATAACCGGACTGGCCGCGTGCGTCATCGCATAGGCGCGGATCGTTTCAAATCCTGTCGTGTGCGTAATACCGTAAAGAAAACTAATGCCGTAAAGAAAAAAGCCCGACGACAAAGCACCAAGAATCAAATATTTCATCCCCGCTTCAAGAGAATGATGATCGCTTTTAAGATAGGCGGTCATGACGTAAAGGGAGATCGTCAGGATTTCAATTGAAATAAAAAGCAGAATAAAATCCGCGGAAGATACAATCAAACACATGCCGAGCAAAGCCAGCCATAATAAGAGATAGAATTCGTTCTTTGGCTGCTGCGAGGATTTGAAAAACTGCTGGGTCATCACAAAAACAAAAACCATCGCGATAAGAAAGAAACCTTTAAAGAACCAAGCCATCGGATCCATGATAAACATGCCGCCAAAAGTTTTCCCGGTAACATCGCTTTGGGTTAGCCAAAAACCGAGCATTAACAAAAGCGCCGCTAAACTTAGATTCCCGATCCAGTCTTGACGGTTATTTTTGGGCAGAAACATGTCGACGAGAATCAGGATGACAAGCGTGATTGCGATCAGTGTTTCTAAGGTGAATAAGTTCCAGTTAATTGTAGGAAACATAGTTTATGCTTTCTTGCTAATCGGCCGAAATTTGGACCAGCTGTCTGCTCCCCGGCCCGCTGTATCCGGCGAAGCCGGGGCGGGCACGCGATCCTGTCTCCGCCTTTTCTTTAAGGGAGGTAGGCGGAGACAGGATCGAAGTTCGCTGACAGTCATCCGCAAAAGGCCCTACTTCAATTCTATACTTTGCGAAATTATTTTTACCGGTGCTTCAATATTTTTCAAAATAAAAGCCGGCCAGCATCCGGCTAAAATTAACGCCGCTAATAACAGAATATATGGTAAGCGTTGTAAAGGTGTTGCCGCATCAACGAGTTTTCTCCACTGGGAATTCAACGGGCCTTGAAATGCCAGCCTGATTGTCTTAAGCATATAAACAGCGGTGATCACAATCCCTAACACCGCTAATATGGTTTCGGTTCGGTAATAATCCCAAGATCCTAAGAGGACCATGATTTCTCCGACGAAGTTGGCGAATCCCGGAACACCGGCGGAAGCGAGCGCCGCCATGGCAAAACAAGTCGCGATAAACGGCATGGATTTGGCGATGCCGCCTAATTCTTCTAGATTTCGAGTTTTTGTTTGATCTGCCACGGAACCGATTAAAGCAAACGAAAGCGCCGCCATGATTCCGTGCGCAAACATTAAAAAGACAACACCGTTTATACCAATAATATCTAAACAAGCCAAACCTAAAAGAATGTAGCCCATATGACTGCAGCTTGAATACCCTAATATATATTTAATATCCTTCTGAGTGAGCGCGACCAATCCACAAAAAATAATATTGATAGCCGCGAGATCAGCCACAATCGGCATCCAAATGTGAGCGGCCTGCGGCATGAGTTGAATTGCGAAGCGGAGGATTGCGTAGGCGCCGAGTTTTTTTAAGACTCCGGCGTGGAGCATGCTGATTGAGGTGGGCGCTTCGGCGTATCCGATCGGCGCCCACGTGTAAAATGGCCAGAGAGTTAATGTGATTCCAAATCCGACGACAATCAGCGGGAAGATCCAATTTTGGAGTTCCAATGGCAAAGGATGCTTAGCCAAATGCTGTTGGATTTGAATGAAATCAAATGTGTTTAAACCGGTAGAAAGATAAAGGCCGATTAAGCCGATTAGCGCCAACGAAGCGCCAGCGGTCAAATACAGTGTCAATTTCATGGCCGCATATTCTTTATGGTTGGTTCCCCAAATCGCAATCAGTAAAAACGCCGGGATCGCGGCGACTTCATGAAAGAAATAGAAAAAGAAGATATCTAAAGAAAGAAAAGCACCGTAGGTGCCGGCCACAACGAGAAGTAAAAGGATGTAATATTCTTTAACGCGTTCTTTGATGCTGCGTGAAATTAAAACCGCAGCCAAAGAACAAATCCCCAAAAGAAGGACGAGCACAGCATTGATACCATCGATCCCTAAATGGTACGAAATCCCAAAAGGTACGACCCAAGGCATTTTGTCAATGAATTGGAATCCTCCGGCCGTGTGATCGTAAGCAACAAAAACCCACAATGACAAAAGCGATGACAACAGCGTACCAATCGTTGCAATCTTGCGGATCAAACAGATTTTTTCCGACGGGACTAATAGAATCAGCCAGGCGGCGGCTACCGGCAATAACAGAATCCAAGTAAGCGGATGAGGAATGCTCATAGTTTAAATTACAAATAATTTAAAATTCAATTTAAAAAACCATTACCAAAATCAACAAAACCACACCCCAAACAAAAACCAACGCATACGACTGGACTAATCCAGTCTGAAGTCTGCGGAATAATTCGCCGAGCGTTCTCGCCAGATTAATGACACCCCGCATACCAAAGCGGACGATAAAAAAACTTTCAAAATAGGCCAGCATGTTGGCGAAATTTTGCTGTACAAAATCTACATACCAGCTGTACACGGCATCGAAATAATATTTATTTTTTAAAACCGGATAGATAGCCCCAAGTTTTGTTTCCAAGGGATCGCTTGCGGGACGTTTGCTGTAAATAAGATATGAAACAGCTAACCCTAAAACCGCTGCGCCCGACGAGATAAACGCGATCTTCATGTTCATCGGCACATGGGATTCTTCTGGATATAAGAAATGTGGAATACCGATAAAACCTCCAATCACTGAAAGAACGGCTAGAAAAATCAGAGGAATCGTCATAATAGCCGGCGATTCATGAACATGATGATCGTGATGCGTATCGTCGTTGCCCCAAAAAGCTGTCCAAAATAACCGTCCCATATAGAAAGCTGTTAAGGCCCCGGTAATTGTTCCTATCCAATAGAGAAGAACATTATGTTCAGCCGCTAAAGCGAGAATTTCATCTTTGCTCCAAAATCCGCTCAACGGAAAAATGCCGCAAAGTGCAAGCGTTCCGATAAGAAACGTGAATCCGGTTATCGGCATTGATTTGAGAAGTCCTTTCATTTTCCAAATATTTTGCTCATGATGCATCGCGTAAATAACACTGCCAGCGCCTAAGAAAAGAAGCGCTTTGAAAAACGCATGAGTCGTTAAATGATACATCCCTTGAAGCGGCCCGGCTAAACCTAAAGCCATGACCATATAACCTAATTGGCTCAGTGTTGAATACGCGAGGATTCTTTTAATATCGTTTTCGACGATGGCGAGTGTTGCGGCCATGAAAGCGGTGATGGCGCCGATGTGCGCGATGATTGTTAACACAGTTGATAACGGCTGAAAAAGGAAAAAGGTTCGCGCCAAAAGATAAATACCTGCGGCAACCATGGTCGCCGCGTGAATAAGGGCGCTGACGGGCGTCGGCCCTTCCATAGCATCAGCCAGCCAGACGTGAAGCGGGACTTGCGCGGATTTTCCGACGACACCGCAGAAAATCAAAAGCGCCGCGGTTGTTAATAAATCTGGATGGATATGCGGTACAACGCTCGCTAAGCGCGTAAAAAGAAAACTCCTATCGCCTCCCGCGCCGGAAAGACTCCATAACAAAATAATCCCCCAGAGAAATCCGAAATCCGCAACGCGATTAACTACGAAAGCTTTAACTCCGGCATCCGCCGCCGAAGGCTTCGCGTACCAAAACCCAATCAAGAGATACGAACTTAAGCCCACGAGTTCCCAAAACATAAATAACTGAACAAAATTATTTGCCAAAACAATTCCAATCATTGAAAACGCGAAAAGGCTAAGGTAGGCAAAAAACCGCGGCATACTCGGATCATCCGCCATGTATCCTTTAGAGTAAATAAAAATGGCGCTTCCAACACCGGTCACAATCATGAGCATCATGATCGCCAGCGGATTGATGAGAACCCCGAAATCAATTGTCAGCCCATCAAAATGGATCCAGGATAGAGATTGTTGAACTTGAGCGGGAGGGGTGGTATTAAAAATTTGAGTGAAGAGTAAGACACAGCAGACAAAAGAGGTTAGAATCCCGGCAATCGCAATCAAGGAACTTAACACTTTTGAACGCAGAAAGAAAACTGTAATAAGAATGCACGCCACGAGCGGTGAAAACAACGCAATCCAAGCTAATTGTGGATTTACCATTTTAAGTCCTTTAATTCATCAGCTTGAATGGTTGAGAAATGACGGAACATCAAAACAACAATCGCCAGCCCGATCGCAACTTCCGCAGCAGCGACGAGAATCACAAAGAAAACAACCAGCTCTCCGGTGTAATCGCCGTTAAACCGTGAGAAAGCGACAAAAGAAAGATTCGATGCCGCCAATAAAAGTTCTAAGGAAAGAAGGATCTTAAGCACGTTGCGGCTAGTCACGACGCCCATAATGCCGATCGAAAAAAGAACGCCGCTTAAAAGAATATATTGTGAAAGTCCAATCATGTGTTTCCTGTCATCTTTTTCATTTCCTGCGCTTTATCCCAGGCTGTTTCCATGGCGCCTTTGGCCAAAGAAACAATTCCGAATATGGCAATAAATAAGAGAAATGAGGTTAATTCAAAAGGAAGAAGATAATTGGTAAAAATAATTTTGCCGATGACTTCAATGGTGCCGCGGATCGAAGACGGCGGCATTGTTTGAGCGGCTAAAAAGCTTTTGGTCAACATGAGAAAGCTCGACAGAAACATGAGCCCAACAACACCGCCGAGCAATCGAAAACGGGCTTGTTTAATTGTGGTGTGCGCATCCGCGTTTAGATTTAAACACATTACAACAAAGAGGAAAAATACCAAGACCGCGCCTGCATACACTAATAAAAGAATAATGCCGACGAAGAAAGCCTCCATCTGCATAAATAGAGAAGCAAGGGAAAAGATGGCGAGGACCAGCGACAAAACATTATAAAGAGGATTTTTAGAAAGGACGACAGAAAGCGCCGCCAAAATTAAAACAGTCGCAAAAAGATAGAAAAAAGCAGAAGCCATGCCGATTAAAGTTAAACGGTTAGGTTAAATGGGTTTATAAATAAATTTGTGTATATTAGAGCAGTCATCTTAAAATAAGTCAAGGAAGTGTCGATTTATTTTTGCATATCATAAAAGTTTTTAAAAAGATAATGGTTAAAAGTTGATTCCATGGTAGCGCCTCAGGGAAACGGGCGGATATTTTTATAAGAATACATTGACAATTCAATAGTTGAATGGTAAATATTATATCGAAAAAGGAGAACCCTATGGAATTCTTAAAAGCCTTCGGGATACAGGATTCAAAAGACAAGCATCACAAGCAGATCATCTATGGCCTGGCGTTGATTTACAATCTCATTTACGACGCCATGGCTAATTTTTTTCAGGAATATGATTTAACGCCGGGCAAATTCAATATTCTGATGGTCATCAAACATCAAGGCAAAGACCAGGGCATTGCGCAAGTTGAAATCGGCAAGCACCTCATCCTAACGCCATCCAATATGACGAAATTGATTGATAAATTAGAGAAGGAAGGGCTCGTTGAGCGGTCGGCGTTAAAAGGGGATCGAAGAGTTAACTTGACTAAGATTACCAAAAAAGGTTCCGATCTCCTGGAACGCGTTTGGGAAGCTTATAACAAAAAATTATTAGCCTTAACCGCTTCGCTTAATAAAGAAGAACAAAAAGCATTGGCCAAATTGCTGGTCGCGTGGCTTAAAGAGATGAAAGGAGAAGCGGACCTTGGCTAAGAGTTTGAAACAACTGGGATTCAAAGCGCTTTTGGTGACTCAATTCCTCGAAGCCTTTAACGACAACGCTTTAAAGTTCGTCGTGACTTTTGTGGCGATTGATTATTTTACGAAAAGTAATTTGGGAAATCTTTTCGTGTCTTTGGCCGGCGCTGTTTTTATTCTTCCCTTTTTATTATTTTCAACCTACGCCGGTTATTTGGCGGACCGGTTTAGTAAAAAGAAAATTCTTGTTACCGCGAAGATCGCTGAACTTTTCATTCTCACCTTTGGTTTGATTGCGTTCATTCAAATCAATATGACCGGAATGTTGGCAGTTTTATTTTTGATGGGACTGCACAGCGCGTTTTTTAGCCCGTCGAAGTATGCGATTCTGCCGGAAATTTTGGATAAAGATGATCTCTCCGAAGGTAATGGGCAGATGCAGATGTGGACTTACGCGGCGATTATTTTGGGACAGGCGTGCGGCGGTTATCTCTTACAGTTATTTAACGCCGCGCTTTTTAAAACGTATTTTGTTTTTATAGGCATTGCCGTTGTTGGGATTGTTACCAGTTTATTCATTCCAACCGTTCGCCCGTCGGGATCGAAGCGCCCGATGGCATGGAACTTCCTTAAAGAAATCGCCGGTAATGTTTCTTTCGTAAAGACCAATCGAACCATATTTCTTTCAATCGTGGCGTTGGTTTATTTTTCTTTTCTAGGCGGAATCTTTCAGCCAAACATTCTTCTGTACGCACGAAACATGATGGGCGTAGATCCGTTTCTTTCTAGCATTCTGCTGGTGAGTATCTCGTTGGGAATCGGCATCGGAAGTTTAATGGCCGGGCGTTTTTCAGACCAGAAAATTGAATTGGGATTGGTGCCATTTGGAGCGATTGGCCTCAGTATTTTCTCAATCGTACTTGGATTTAGTTATCATTCTTTTTACAACGTTTTTCTAACCTTGTTTTTACTTGGTATGTCGAGCGGATTTTACATTGTTCCTTTAAATACACTCGTGCAGTATGAAAGTCCCGCCGATCAACGCGGGCGTATCATTGCGACGAATAATTTCTTTTCCTTCCTGGCGATTCTTGTCGCATCATTATCGATTTATCTTTTTGGCGAAGTTCTAAAAATCAATCCAGCTAAAACATTTGTTATCTTAGGTGTCGTCACCATTGGGGGAACGATTTACATCTGTCGTTTACTACCGTATGCGCTGGTACGGTTGTTTGTTTGGCTTTTGACGCACACGCTTTATAAAATCCGTGTCATCGATAAAAATAATGTCCCGGCGCAGGGCGGCGCGTTGTTGGCTTCCAATCATATTTCTTATCTCGACGCTGTTTTGCTGGTTGTGACCGTACAGCGTCCGATCCGGTTTTTGATGAGCCGGGAAGTTTATGAGAACAGTATTTTTAAATTTCTTTTTAAAATCGGCCGCGCGATTCCCATTAATTCAACTGATAATCCCAAAGAAATCATCCGCGCGTTGCACACCGCCAAAGAAGCGTTGAAAGCCGGCGAACTGGTTTGCATTTTTCCCGAAGGCCATTTAACGCGCACTGGAAACACTTTGAAGTTTAACGCCGGTGTCGAACACATTGTCAAAGGTGTCGACACGCCGATTATTCCGGTCAATCTCGACCGCATTTGGGGAAGTATTTTCAGCTGGGAACGCGGCAAATTCCTTTATAAGTGGCCGAAAATTATTCCTTATCCCGTGACGGTTTCGTTTGGAAAGCCACTTCCGTCGACAACGAACGCATTTGAAATCCGTTCGAAGGTCATGGAATTGGGAGCGGATGCTTTTCAATACCGTTTGGAAGATAAATTAACTTTGCCGGAAAGTTTTTGGCGTGAAGCGCGGAAACATCCGCAGAAATTTTGTATCGGCGATTCAACCGGTAAAAAATTGGATTATGGTATGACGCTCGTGTCAGCCGTTGTCATCGCCTCAAAAATTCGCGTCCGGCTCGATCAAGAGAAAACCGTCGGCATATTAATCCCTCCGTCGGTAGGCGCAGCGCTGGTTAATATCGCAGTTTCTTCTTTAAATAAAGTTCCGGTGAATATAAATTACACGTCCTCAAAAGAAGCCATTCAATCAATTGTTAAACAATGCGCCATGCAATACGTGATCACCTCGCGCGTTTTTTTAGAAAAAATCGGAATTGAAATTACTTGCGAGAAAATTTTTATCGAAGACATTGTGGCAAGCATTTCAAAGATGGATCAACTTAAGGCCTTCGGCGTGGCGTTCGCGTTTCCGTCGGTATTGTCCCATCGATTAATCTTCGGTCCCAAAGCCTGCCGCGAACATGAGAAGCTCGCCACGATTATGTTCACGAGCGGCAGCACCGGCGAGCCCAAAGGTGTCATGCTCACTCATGGCAATGTCATCTCCAACTTGGAAGGGCTTTATCAAGTTTTTAATATTCAGAAGAACGACGTGATGGTTGGCATTTTACCGTTTTTTCATTCGTTTGGTTTTACCGGCACACTGTGGTTTCCTTTGATTACCGGCATTGGCGCTGTTTATCACAACAATCCATTGGATGCGAAAGTCATTGGAAAATTAATTGCGGAATATAAAGTGACGATTTTAATGACGACACCGACCTTTCTTAGTTCCTATATCCGCCGCTGTGAGCCGAAACAATTTAAAAGTTTGCGGATGGTGACCGTCGGCGCGGAGAAGTTAAAAGAAAATTTGGCTGAGGAATTTAAAAATAAATTTGGGCTGGAGCCGATGGAAGGTTACGGCTGCACGGAACTATCGCCGGTTGTTTCGATCAATTTGCCGGACAACGAACGGGAAGGCTCGTTACAGAAAGCGCACAAGCGCGGCACAATTGGTCTGCCGCTGCCGGGAATCGCGATTAAAATTCTTGATCAAAATTCCAGCGAGCCGCTAGGAGCAAATCAAAATGGTTTATTGTTTGTCAAGGGACCGAACGTCATGAAAGGTTATTTGAATCAACCGACCAAAACGGATGAAGTCATTAAAGACGGCTGGTATTACACGGGCGACATTGCGCAGATGGATGAGGACGGATTCATAACGATCACCGACCGCTCGAGCCGTTTCAGTAAAATCGGCGGAGAAATGGTGCCGCACATCAGGGTCGAAGAAGCGATTCATAAAATCCTTAACGCCTCAGAACAAATCGCGGTTGTGACTTCAATTCCCGATGATAAAAAAGGAGAACGGCTTGCCGTTTTTTACGCCAAAGATATCGATATGCCTGATTTGATCGCCAAATTAAAAAACGACGGCTTGCCGAATCTCTGGATTCCGGACAAAGATTTATTCGCCAAAATCGATGCGCTTCCCTTATTAGGCAGCGGCAAATTGGATTTAGGCACAATCAAACGCAAAGCGCAGGAAGTTTTTCTTAACTGACGAACAGACTTCCGCGGCCGGCTGTTTACTCAGGCGATCCAGTTCCCGCCTTTCTGTAAAGAAGGTAGGCGGGAGCTGATCGGAGTTCGTTGACAGCCACCGTGAAAGTCTTGAGCAGCCTACTAATGACGAACCAAATTGTAAAAACCCTAAAAGCCGCAGATAATCACCTTGTCCATTGTGATTTGTACGCTAGAAATTCCGACAAACTAATCATCATCGCCCCAGGATTTTTTAACAGTAAACAAGCGTTGCTCATGAAAGATCTGGCCCAAAGTTTGAATGATAACTATGACGCGATGATTGTAGATTTCCGCGGTCATGGGCAAAGTAAAGGATGGTTTTATTGGACGAGCAAAGAATATCTGGATCTGCTGGCGGTCTTTGAATATGCTAAACAACATTACAAGAAAGTCGGCCTCGTCGGATTTTCTTTGGGTGCGGCGACGAGTTTGATTGCTTTTTCCAAATCGGACGTTGTTGATTCGGTCATTGCGGTAAGCGCCCCATCGGCATTTGAAAAGATTGAATTTTATTTTTGGCAATTGAATTTCAAATTGGATATCCAATACAGTCTTTTCAGCGAAGGCCGCATTGGCAAGGGCGTCAGGCCCGGGCCTTTTTGGTTGCCGAAGGAAAAACCGCGGGATGTTGTCGCGATTTTGCAGCGACCTGTTTTTTACATTCATGGTGCGGACGACTGGCTTATCAAGCCCTGGCATTCTCAATTGTTGTATGAAAAAACCGCCTCCAAAATAAAAAAATTCGAAATCATCAAAACCGCCCCGCACGCCGAATATATGATGAAAACGCATCGTAAAGAGTTTATAAAGCTGATTCGAGATTGGTTTCAAGAAACGTTATAAAAATGTTGAACCTATAGCGCAAAAAATTATGATAATCTACTATAGTGTTCTAAGAGACTTTCATTAGAGGTGAAGAATGCGGATTGCGATCGGTTCGGATCACGCCGGATTTGAACTTAAAGAAATTCTAATTAAATTTCTTAAACAAAAAGAATATAAAATCCTCGATGTCGGCGCTTACAACGCCAGGCCCAGCGATTATCCGGATTTCGCCGTAAAAATCGGTCGGGCTTTGCTCGACGGAAAAGCGCACCGAGGCATTTTAATTTGCGGCAGCGGTGTTGGCGCCGGCGTTGCAGCCAACAAAATCCCCGGCATCCGCGCCGGACTTTGCCATGACACTTATTCAGCCCACCAAGGCGTTGAACATGATGATATCAACGTGCTCGTCTTGGGCAGCCGCGTTATCGGTGTCGAACTTGCTAAAGAATTAGTCTTAACATTTCTTAAAGCTGAATTTTCAAACGAACCGCGGCACAAACGCCGGCTCAAAAAAATTCATTTGCTCGAAGACCACCCCAACCCCGGGGGTTGGGGTGGTCTTCGGACACATTTAACTTGAATACGACTAGTCGAATTCGCGGCGATTCGTGTATCATTAGCGGCAATTCGCGTTAATAAGGAGAAATAAAATGCAAATCGGATTCATAGGATTAGGCAAAATGGGCGGCCATATGGTCCGGCGGCTTTTAAAAGACGGACATAAGGTCGTTGTTTATGATAAAAGTCCTGAACCCGTTCAGGAATTAGTCAATGAAGGGGCGACGGGCGCGAAGTCGCTTAGTGATTTAGTTAAGAATTTGATCTCGCCTAAAGTCGTGTGGTGCATGGTCCCGGCGGGTGAGGTTACACTGCAAACCATCCGTACGCTTAGCGCCGAGCTGTCGAAAGGCGATATCGTCATCGACGGCGGAAATTCTTTTTACAAAGATTCAAAAAAGACCGCCGAGGAATTGGCTCAAAAAGGAATTCGATTCATCGACGCTGGAACGAGCGGCGGGATTTGGGGATTGAAGAACGGGTATTGTTTAATGATCGGCGGTGATGCGGAGGTTTTTAAATCGTTGGAACCGATTTTTAAAACCTTGGCGCCCAAAGACGGGTACAAACACGTCGGGCCCAGTGGCGCTGGACATTTTGTTAAAATGATTCACAACGGCATCGAGTATGGAATGCTGCAAGCTTATGCGGAAGGTTTTGAAATTTTAAAATCGTCGGATTATCCTTTAGACTTAGCGGCGATCGCGCATCTTTGGAATCAGGGCAGTGTCGTACGTTCATGGATTCTTGAACTGGCCGAAAACGCTTTTGGTAAAAATCCAAATCTCGATGGGATTGCGCCTTACGTGTCGGATTCTGGCGAAGGCCGCTGGACAGTGGCGGAGGCCATTGAAAAAAATGTTCCGGCACCGGTCATCACACTTTCCTTATTAGAACGCCTGCGTTCGCGCGAAGAAGAATGTTTCAGCGACAAAGTCATCGCCGCGCTGCGGAATGAATTTGGCGGGCATAGTGTTAAGAAAGATACTCGATAAAGAGGTTTTGGGTCTTAGGTTTTAGGTGCTAGTCAAAAATCCTAACACCTAAGACCCAGCACCTAACACCTAAAAGTATGATCAA
The DNA here is from genome assembly GCA_964612665.1 of uncultured Planctomycetales bacterium. Classification (GTDB taxonomy): domain Bacteria; phylum Omnitrophota; class Gorgyraeia; order Zapsychrales; family JAHFFX01; genus CAZTCI01. The sequence goes on from CAZTCI010000006.1 coordinate 202,770, forward strand.
CAAAATTCCCCTAAAAGTCCAAGTCCACTGCGCTGATCCTCACGAAAAACCAATGGATCCATGTGCGATCGTTATTTTCGGCGCCTCAGGCGATCTTGCGCACCGTAAACTTTTACCGGCGCTATTCGCGCTCTTCTGCGCTAAACGGTTGCCGGATCATTTTTTTATCCTCGGGTTTTCGCGCAGTCCGTGGAACGACGAGGATTTTCGTAAAGAAGTGAAAGCCACTTTAGAAAAAGAGAGCCCCGCTAATTCTGCGCTGTTAAAAAAATTTCTTCAGTTCCTTTATTACCGCGTGGCCGACTGGGAAGATAAAAATTCCTTTCGTCATCTGGCCTCCGCGCTCGATGATTTAGAAGCTAAACATAAGACGCGCGGCAATGTTCTTTTTTATCTGGCCATTCCGCCGGACGCTTATGGCGGCACAATGACCCATCTCAACCGCGAAAATTTGATTCGACCTTTAAAGTCCGGTCAGCCGTGGACAAGAATCATTTTTGAAAAACCTTTCGGCCACGATCTGGGATCCGCTCAAAAACTTAATTTGTGTCTTCACAAGTTCCTCGACGAGAAACAAATCTACCGTATTGATCATTATCTCGGTAAAGAAACAGTTCAAAACATTTTGATGTTCCGTTTCGCGAATTTAATTTTTGAACCGCTTTGGAACCACCAGTATATTGATCATATTCAAATCATGGCCTATGAAACACTCGGCGTTGAGCACCGGGCGGCGTATTATGACAAGGCCGGCGCACTGCGCGATATGTTCCAAAATCATATGTTCCAGCTTCTAACTTTATGCGCCATGGAACCGCCCGCGCATTTAATCGCTGACCAATATCAAGACGAGAAAGCGCAAGTACTGTCTTCCTTGCGGCCGATTCCCAAAGGTCAAATCGATCAATTCGTCGTGCGCGGTCAATATGACAGCGGAACGATCGACGGTAAAAAGGTTCCGGCTTACCGGCAGGAAGAAGGAATCAACCCTAAATCCAAGACCGAAACATTTATCGCGATGAAACTTTTCATCGATAACTGGCGCTGGCACGGTGTTCCGTTTTATTTAAGGTCGGGGAAGCGTTTGAATTTTCAAGGGACAGAAATTCTCATACAATTCAAACAAATCCCGCATTCGATTTTTCCTTCTTTTAAACACGACCAGTTTGCTTCAAATATTTTGTGCTTTAGAATCCAGCCGGACGAAGGCATCGCGCTGCGTTTTGAAGCCAAACAGCCCGGGCCAGCGATGAACATTGCTTCGATTAATTTTAATTTTGATTATAAAAGTACCTTTCAATCCCAGCTCATGAGTGCGTATGAGCGGCTGCTTTTAGACTGCATGCACGGCGATCAAACACTCTTTATTAGAGAAGACATTGTTGAGTTGTCATGGAAATTTATGACGCCGATTTTAAAAGAATGGGAAAAATCACCTTCAAATTCAAAAAAGCTCCCGCTTTACGCCTCAGGCTCCTGGGGCCCGCCGCAAGCAAAAGCCTTGATTGAACAAGACGGCCGCAAATGGCGCTCCTACGTTCCCAATTACAATTTTCCGACGGATGGGGAAGGTAAGAAGTTGTAAGAATATAGGGGCAGAGAAGTCTATACAATACCATATACAATTCCTATACAATTATGGTATATTTTATATGGCTTCTTTCAAGATGATTTATGAAAGCCAGTAAACTATGTTTAATCCACACTACCGTTCAACGCCATACCTTCTTCAGTGTCTGGAAAAAATCGCGGCTCATCTCGCGCTTTTGAAAGCGGCACCGGCAAAAACGACGTTGCGTTTGAAGATCGAACGTGAGGCGGTCATTCAAAACGTCCATTCTTCAACTTGGATTGAAGGAAATACATTGTCGCTGGAACAGGTTTCAAATCTTTCGGTGAACAAGGATGTCAATGCGCCTGAGCGTCAAAAACGGGAAGTGTCGAATGCCCTAAAGGCTCTGCGGTGGACCATGAAGAATAAGACGGCCGCATTGACTGAACAAAAATTATTAAAACTGCATGCGTTGATGACCAACGGGCTTCTATCCCCGACGCGTATTGGCGTTTACCGGAATATCCCAAATTTTATTGTGGATGGGCGAAACACCGTTATTTATACGCCGCCGGCTGTTCAGCAAGTTGGCAAGCGCATGAAAGATCTTTTTGCCTGGCTCAACAAAAAGGAAATTGAGCATGGCATTGTCCGTTCGGCTATTTTTCATCACGAATTTGTCGCCGTACATCCGTTTGTGGATGGGAATGGCCGGGTGGCCCGCGCTGCTAGTCAATGGCTGCTATGGGAAAAAGGGTATGATCCCGTCGTGACATTAGGATTAGATGAATTTTTTGCCTTGGACCGTTCGCGTTATTACGATATGATTAAACAAACGCATGAAATGGATGGTGATTACACGCACTGGATTGGATATGTAACCGAAGGAGTTTTGCAAAGTGTTGAACGGACGGTCAAAAGATTCCAACATCACAAGCGTTTGGCCAAAGGTGTTAAAATTATTTTGACGCCTAAACAAGAAGAATTGATCGCTTTGCTTAATGACCGCGGCGTTTTAAGCTCGTCGGAAATTGGAAAGGTCATGAACATCCAGCGCGCGAGGGTCAATCAGCTGATCGCGCCTTTGCTCAAAGCGGGTATTGTCAGTAAAGAAGGCAGTACGCGGGCCGCGCGTTATCGGCTGGCGTAATGAGTAATGTTTTTTCAAACAAAAGAAAAATTTACTTTTAAGTTTTATTGAAAGGAGTTCACTATGAAAACAGATAAAAAACAACCAAACACCGGTAAAGCCGCGGCGAAAAAATCTGCACCCGGCGGGGCGCCGGTTGTTCACTGGGAGTTGATGTCAAAAGATCCCGCGAAAGTTTCCGATTTTTACACAAAAGTTTTTGATTGGAAGATCCAGCACCTTCCCGAGATGAATTACCGTGTCGTTGACACCGGCAGTGAAGCCGGAATCAAAGGCGGCATTATCAAACCGGAACGCGAAGGGCCGTGGCCCGGCAATATGACGCTTTACGTCGCGGTTGATGATCTCGCGTCTTATCGTGAACGTGTCGTTGCCGCTGGCGGAAAGATTCATGTCGAAGAGCATGAAGTGCCAGGCATGGGCTGGCTTTCGCTTTTTACCGATCCCGAGGGGCGTATGATGGGACTGTGGAAGCAGGCGTGACGGCTGGTGATTTAAGAACAATTAATTGTAACTTAAGCCCTTGAGAAAATTTTCAAGGGCTTTTTTATTTTCCATGTGAATTCATTAATTTTTTTTAATCCTGCGTTCATCCCTAGTGCTAGGCCTTTTCTCCCTGAGAAGATAGAACAACTTTATCTTTGGGAGAAAAGGCCAGTAACCCTCTAATGGCGCATGAAAATTTGTTAATTCTTTTTTAACGCTTCATTAATATTGCTTTCCCTATAGTAATTCCAATAGTTGAGCTCCTTTTAAGATCCAACAGCTGATTTAATTTTTAAAAATTTTTATCGTGGAGGTAAACAATGGTCTTTTGGGCACAGAAAAATTCCGTATTACGGATAAGGTTGAAAGACGATAAATTTACCGCCGAGTATGACGGCAGACGGTATAGTTTTTGTGGTGACGAATGTTGTCATGAGTTTATGCATGATCCCAAAAAATATATTGCCACCGCAGAAGTCCAACGCATCGAATAGCCGCAGACAGCAAGGAGGCCGTATGGCTGGTGACGCTAAAATAACAACAGAAGGTCCGTGAAGAAGTTCATCCCAAGATCCAAAAGAAAAAAAGACAAAACATAAAACCTAAGCTCTTTGATATATGGATATTGGAGAGGAGTTTGTTATGAAACAAAAAAGTAAACTAAAAGTCCGCTATGGTCAGCCCAATTTAGGTTACCGCCCACGCAATGCCCAAAAGAAATTAGAAATAACTGAAGACTGGGATAACGGCGAGGATTTTACAATCGACTATAAAATGAATGCCCGTCGGCAAATGCGCTGGGCCAAAAGACAAAAAAAGAGTTCTATCAATGATAATGTTTAGCTTTCGCAAGAAAGATCCCAAAAACGGAGCGTCGGAGAAAGGAGAAGCCATGAGACATCTAATTATAGTTATAGTTTGTTGCTTATTTATAGGAAGCATTTAATCGATCAGCAAAGTCCAGGTGTGCAAAATGATGATTTAAAGAAATTTCTTAAAGATACCAGGAACGTTGTAAACAAGCATCTTGAAAAAGCCAAGGACATACAAAATAAATTAAATAATAAATAAGAAAGGAATGTTGAGACCCAAGATTAAATCTCGATGATGTCTCAGACGGTTACAAAATTTTCCGTGATAAGGAAGATGGGAGTATTATTGGCCTTTTTTTTTCTAAAGAGAGTTTTTCATTCTTATCATCCAAGGGAAAAGGCCTAATACATGGCTTCCCTAATAAAGTCTTGAGGAAGCCAGTACTGTTTTCCTCCAGTTCTCTTAAGAAAAAACTAGTATTGACTTTTGTTTCTTCCTTTCGATTCACAAAAGTCAATAAGGCAGTGTTAAAACCATAAACAGTTTTCTCGTCAGACTATTCATTGACAACAATAAAGGCTTCGGCTATAAGAATTGTTGAGTATTCTTATTACCAATTCCTTGCCAGTAACTTTAAAAGCCAATGGATATCGGCCGGTCATAATTTAAAACCCCTAGAACACCTTTGAGTGTCTAGGGGTATTTTTATAACTACAAAATGTCATCCTTAAAAATTTTTTATTTAAGTTTTGCCTAAAAGGAGATGATATCTATGAAATTTATATTTTTATTTATATTGATTCTTTCCTTGAGTACTATTGTCTATGCAGAAGAGAATACGGTTCCTACCGCACCCAATATTATGGAAGTTATTTTATTCTTAAGTGTCAATCAAGACGACAACGGTGCCGGTTTTAAGGTTGATCACGGGAAAAAGATGATCACCTATTTTGACGAAGAAGGGCGGGTGATTGAAGAATCGTACCTCGATGAACACAACAACATTATTTCTAAGAAATATGATCAAGAAGGCAAGATCATTTCGGAAATGAAAATAACCGAAGCCTCAGTCATGGCCGCAAAAAATCAAATCCAGATCTCGGCGACTTTTTCAAAACCAGAAGAGCCTTTAGAAAAAAAGACTACACCCATCGGAATTTCTCAAAATCAAAACACCTCCTCTGAAAAACAATCAAATAATTCCAGCGTCAATAGCTTTATTGATCAGCTTCGAAAAAAGTAACAATAGGTCGTTTTGTTTAATTGGGGAAAATTTGTGATTAAGAAAAATTTGTTATTGTTTTGGCTTTTGGTTGCCCTAGTTATTTTAATGAAAATAGCTTGTTTTTCCGTCGGCAATACAAAATGGGACGGAGCGGTTTATGTTCAGATGGGGAAATATATTTATTCGGGCGGCCAGGTTGGATTGATTGAGCCTTTTCGGCCGCTGGTATGGCCTTTGATTTTAGGTGCGTTGTGGTATTTAAAAATAGACCCGATTGTGGGCGGTTTTGTTGTGCAGAACATTTTTGCGTTGGGAATTGTTGTACTGACCTACGGCATTGCGAAAAGAATTTTTGATGAACGCACAGCAATTGTGGCAATGGTGTTGACCGGATTATCACCGGTGATTTTTTACTGGAGTAACAGTGTCTTAAGTGATATTCCGTCGGTGTTTTTTTCGTTATTGGCTGTATTCTTTTTAATCTCACAGCGGTATTTTTTTTGTGCGGTGGCCGCGGTTTTAGCCTTCGAGACGCGATTTGCTCATGTTTTGACTTTGGGATTGGTTGGCGTAGTGGTTTTATGGGAAACAATACACGAAAAGAATCTCAAAACATTTATGTTTTGGCTGGCGGGATTGGTGGCGGCAGTTTCGCCGTTTGTTATTTTAAATGGGATTTTGTATCACGATCTTTTACTTCCTTTTAAAGAATCACGCGGCATTTACGCGCAGATATCGCCGTCTTTATGGAATGGTTTCAAGGCTTGTTTGCATGAACTTTTTGAAAAAGAAAGTCCGTTTCTCATTTTCCTTCCGCTCAGCGTTTATCTTGTGGTTAAAAACAAGAATGCCAATCAGATTCTTATTTTGTTTTTGATTGCTGGGGCGTTTTTTATGGTTGTGCGGATGCCGACGGAGATCAGCCGCTACATGATTTATGTTTTGGCTTTTGTTTCAATCCCGATAGCCCAGAGCTTGATTTATCTTTTTGATACCGCGCGTCAAAGAAGCCAGATTCTCTCAATCATTTTTATTATCAGCCTTATTCCTTTAAGCTTTGTTCAACTGCAGCGTATTGGTGCCATCGCTTTCTTAAAATCAAAACCCAATCCGATGGCCCAGTATGCCCTTCATCACCTTGACCAAATTAAAGGAAAAATTTGGGTCACCGATCCACAGGCGTTAGTGGCGACAGATTTAAAATCTGATGAACTAATGTATTATCCTTTCTTTAATCCGACCCGCGCCGATGCCTTAATCGCCAATTTAACCCGCGCCGATACCATTATCTATAACGGTGAAGCCTTAGAATGTCTGCCGCCCGACGAAGCCGCATGTTTTGAGGCCCGGCGGCGGCTTTTTGAAAAGATCCGCGGGAGTTTTGAAGTTGTTTATCAGACGCATGGATTTTCAGCTGATCAAGGATGGGGAATTTTAGGAAAATGAAATATAAACGGGACTTTCGCGTTTGGCTGTTCTCTCACGGAGAACCTGTTCTGCCTTTTTTAACACTGATGAAGGCAGAGCTGGTTCTCAGTTCGTTCACAGCCAAACGTGGAAGTCCTAATAAATTACAGGAAAATTTTCTCCTGGGATTTATTTTTATTTTTTTCTTACTGCTCATCGGTTGTCAATCTTTTAAATCTTCAAACTCTGTTCCCAAAACCACGATCGTTTGTCTCGGCGCCAGCATTACCGAAGGGTTTGGAGCTCAGGTTGGGCATGATTATCCGTCTTATTTACGCAAAATGGTTAATGTGCCGGTTATGAATGCCGGCATTAACGGTGATACGACGCGCGGAGAATTGCGCCGGATCGGCAGAGACGTTCTTTCCCAACATCCGGCGATTGTCATCATCACACAACGTTCCAATGACATAAAGTTCCATATCCCTAGGGCGGAAACTTTAAGAAATATGGAAGCGATCATTCATCAGATTAAAGGTTCCGGAGGGATTCCTGTGCTGGTCACGTTTGAAAACAGAGAGTTCCGTAATCTTTATGGCGATAGTTTTAGCGAATTGTCGCGTAAATATCATATTTTATTGATCCAGGATGTTTTCAAAGATTTCAGCTCAAATCCAAAATATATGTATGATGATGTTCACCCGAACAGCGAAGGATACAAAGTTATTGCCAAACGCATTTTTGAACAGATCAAGCCTCTTCTGAAATAGCATTCCCGCCCGATTCACTCCAAAAATTCTTAATGAGAAATTTTTAATTATTAATTCATCTTCTATTCATTCTATTTTTTCTAAAATTGTTTTTATTCTCCTAACATTTCCTAAAATAAGAAACAATTTTATTCGATGGAAAGGAAGTTTAATTTTTCCTGGAAAGGAGTTTAAAATGACAGAACGAAATCGAAAAAATAAAGATCCAATCAGCGGTGAAGAAGGTTCACATCCAATTGGCACGGGCGCAGGAGCAGCCGCGGGCGGTGCCGCAGGAGCGGCGGCGGGGGCCGCTGCGGGCCCAGCGGGTTCAGCGACTGGCGCGACAATCGGCGCGGTTGCCGGCGCAGTTGGCGGAGGTTTGGCCGGCAGAACTGCGGCCGAAGCAATTAATCCCACTGAAGAAGAGGCCTATTGGGAAAAACATTTTAATTCCCGTCATTACCGCCGGGAAGGGGAGAAAAATTCCGATTATAAATCAGGTTATCAGTGCGGGGTTGAAGGCTACCGCCATTATGCCGGAGAGAATAAGCGGTTTGAAGATGTCGAAAATGATTTGCGTTCAACTTATGAAAGCGAAAATCCAGGATTTCCATGGGAACAAGGCCGTTATGCGGCGCGTGATGCCTGGCATAAACTTGAACACAATTTGGAACGTTTGATTGGTTTCGCCGTCGTGGATAGAGAAGACAATAAAATCGGAAAAGTGAGCAATGTCTTGGAAGATCACACCGGTCAGCCGGCGTTTTTAGGTGTGAAAACCGGATGGCTTGGCATGGGTAAACAACATGTTTTACCCGTCGGCGCGACGGAAATCAGTGAAGCGAGCCGCCGTATCCGCGTTCCATTCGAAGCTGATGTTGTTAAAAACGCACCTTACTTCGATGAGCAAGACGATATTGATGCCGTCGCTGAACGAAGCATTTATAATTACTATGGCCTCGAACCGGGTGATCAAGACGAGCAGGAAGTTTCTCAAGAATTCGGTCAAGATGTCGAAGGCAAAGAAGCGGCCGAAGGAGACAATATTCGTGTTCAGCTTAAAAGTGAAGAGATGAAAGTTGACAAACGTGAAGTGGAAGGCGGCGGTGTGCGCTTAAAGAAAATTGTCCGCATCGAGACAGTGAACCAGCCGGTTGAACTCATTCACGAAGAAATTGAAATCGAAAGAGTGCCCGCATCGGAAGCGGCAGATACCGATGAAGATTTTGGTGAACAGGATATCTATATTCCGCTTCGCCGAGAAGAGCCAGTCATCCAAAAACAGGCCCGCGTGCGCGAAGAAGTTCATATTAAAAAGAAAGCACAGACCCAAAAGCAGAATGTTCCGGGAACCGTCCGTCATGAAGACGTTGATATTCAAAAAGGTTCAGAAGACAAGCCGCAGAAAGAAGAGGCTAGTGAAAGACATGACATAGGAATGGATGAAATCGATTAAGCGTTGTTTTAAGAATTATCATCAAAAGAGACCAGTCTCCAAAAGGCTGGTCTCTTTTATTTTAAGTCTGGGATTGATTATAAATCGGAGTCTTGTTATAAAAATAGCAGATTAAATGAACAAAATGGCTAGGGACACAGGACCCTTGAGTCCCTTAACTAAAAAAGGCATTCTCAGGAGGACCAATGGAAGTCAAAACAATTGTTCTGGCCGAAAGTGCCACACAGCATCCCGATGGAACTTTTTCGCTATTAAGAGGCGGAATCAATCATTGGAACGTAAAAAATCTGCCAGCCCAAATCGGTTTTAGTTTTATTATTGTTTTGGAATTAACGCCCACAGAAGTAGGGAGAGAACACACCGCCGAACTGGATTTGCTTGATGCCGACGGCAACCGGATTCTTCCGCAGGTAAGGTTCCCGTTTTCAATTCCCGCCCAAATCAACACCGTTTATTATAAGTTCAATTTAGTCGGAGTGACTGGCCCGATCAATATTATCCGTTCGGGACGATATAGTCTAAACATTTCAATTGACGGGCACAGTTTGTCATCAACCGAATTCCAGGTAAATCAGGCAGGTCAGTGATTGTGCAGAAAATCTGCTAGCTTCTTGTGCCGATTAAAATAATTTAATTCTATTTTCATTCTGCGTTCACCTCTTTTTTTATAAATTTCATATGACAATAAATATAAGAAAGAGGTGAAATATGGTTACTCAGACGATGCAGGAAAGGATGACGCTTCCTGAGGTTGATCATTCTCGAAAAGCTTTTAGGATCTTGTTTTTGGGTTTTATTGTTTTGCCGTTTATCGCGGGGCTGGATAAATTCTTTAATGTTTTAGTCGACTGGTCTAATTATTTATCGCCGCTTATTTCAAATGTCATTCCGGCTAAGACGTTTATGCGGATCGTTGGAATTATTGAGATACTTGCGGCGCTTATTGTGTTTGTTAATCCCCGGGTTGGTGGTTACATTGTTGCTTTTTGGTTATGGGGCATTATTCTTAATTTACTGTCTATTCCTGGATATTATGATATTGCATTACGGGATTTTGGTCTGTCTTTGGGGGCTTTGGCGTTAGCTTTTATCAGCCGTGACTATATTCCTTAAGTTGGTTTTAATTTTTTTGAAAGATTTAATTTTTTTGTGCTATATTTAGCGCCGCATGATGCGTGAGCTTTGAGTCAATGCTTTGCGCGTCAGCACAATTTATTTTTAGGCGTTAGATGAGAGATATATTTTTTAAAAAAATAAAATAAGTAAAAGCAGCGGGTCGTCTTCGGCCCGCTGCTTTTTTTGTGTATAACCGGGTTTAGAAAAGGGAGGGGAAATGGAACAGACTATCGATAAAATCTACGGCTTTTTGATTCAGTATGGCATGAATCTCATTGGAGCCATCATTATTTTTGTAATCGGGAAATGGGTGTCACGCCTGATTTCAAATTTGCTGGAAAAGGCTTTGATAAAAGCTAAAGTGGCGCTGACCCTTTCGACTTTCGCCAAGAATCTCACTTATGCGACGATGCTGACATTTGTGGCCATTGCCGCTCTGAATAAATTGGGTGTTGAAACCAATTCGTTTTTGGCCGTAATTGGTGCCGCGGGTCTGGCGATTGGTCTCGCCTTGCAAGGTTCACTCTCAAATTTTGCTGCGGGCGTGATGATGATTATTTTTCAACCATTTGAAATCGGTGATTACGTAGAAGCTGGAAGCGCCGAAGGAACTGTCGCAGATATCCAAATGTTTAGCACCATTATTACAACGAAAGACAGAAAAAAAGTCATCGTTCCTAACGCAAAAATTACTGGGGATAAGATTACGGTTTATCCTAAAGAACCAACATAAATAAACAGTGTAGTCTAACCCAAGGAGCTGCTAATGGCGGAAATTTTACCAGAAAAGTGGATGAAGGGTGTTGCGGTCACAACGACGATTTTGGCAGTCTTGACCTCTATTGCTTCGGCGAGGGCCGGGCATTGTATTTCAGAATCTCAAGTTTTGACCGCGCTTGAAGGAAGCAAATGGGCGTATTATCAAGCAAAAAGTATTAAAGAAAATTTATTGGAAATGGAACACAATATTTTTCAAATGCACCAGCTTGGCTCAACAACACCTGAACAAAAGGCGCTTATCGACAACAATTTGAAAACAGCGTCAGAGGATATCGACCGTTATAATAAAGAGAAGGATGATATTAAAAAGGAAGCAGAGGCCGTCGGAAAGGAAAACGCGCATATCAGCCGCCAGGGCAATCAGTTTGCTTTATCCGTTGTGCTATTTCAAATCGGCATCATGCTTTCATCCGTCGGGGCGCTTCTTAAGAGGAAAGAAATGTGGCTTGTTGGTTTAGTGTTCGGATGCATTGCCGCGGTTTATTTAGCCAATGGGTTTTTATTGTTTTTTTGAAAGAGTTATCCGCAGGGAGTTATTATTTTATGAAACCAATTCTTTGCATCCAGAATTTAAATAAAGTTTACGCCGGCGGATTTCAGGCATTGAAAAATATTAATTTGGAGATCCGTCAGGGTGAAATTTTTGCTCTGCTCGGGCCAAACGGCGCCGGGAAAACCACTTTGATTAACGTAATTTGCGGCATTGTTAATCCAAGCTCAGGGAAAATTCTTGTAGATGGGATGGACATCGTTCAAAATTTTCGCGGTAGCCGTTCTTTAATCGGACTGGTGCCTCAAGAATTGACTACGGATGTATTTGAAACCGTTTGGGACACTGCTCATTTCAGCCGGGGACTTTTTGGCAAAGCGCCGGATCCAGCATACATCGAACAAACGCTTAAACAATTATCACTTTGGGACAAGAAGGACAACAAAATCATGACGCTTTCCGGCGGGATGAAACGCCGCGTCATGATCGCCAAGGCGCTGGCGCATGAGCCAAGGATTTTATTTTTAGATGAACCGACTGCCGGAGTTGATGTGAGTCTACGGCAAAATATGTGGGAAGAAGTCCGCCGGCTTAAGGAAAACGGCGTTACGATCATTCTCACAACGCACTATATAGATGAAGCCGAAGAAATGGCAGACCGGATTAGTGTTATTAATAACGGCGAAATTGTTGTGACCGAAGAAAAACGCGCGCTTATGAAAAAACTCGGACGCAAACAGCTTATCTTGGATTTAAAAGTTCCGCTCAGCGAAGTTCCTTCGAAATTTCTGCGCACTCTCGAGTTAAATGCCGAAGGTACACAACTGATTTATACTTATGATTCAACCAAAGACGATAATGGTATTGCTGAACTTTTAGGCGGCTTGTCCTCGGCCGGTATTTACTATAAAGATATTCATACGACGCAAAGTTCATTAGAGGATATATTTGTTCAATTAGTAAGAGGACAAGATAAAGCAGATGAGTCACCAGGCCACAAAGTCACCCCGTCACCCAGCTAATCACTTGGTGACCTTGTGACTTGATGATGTGGTAACGAGTTTTTATTATGAATTTCTATGCTATCAAAGCCATCTACATTTTTGAAATGGCCCGCTGGTGGCGCACAATCGCCCAAAGCATTGCCTCGCCGGTCATTTCAACCGCATTGTATTTTGTGGTTTTTGGCGCAGCGATCGGCTCACGCATTACGCAGATCGACGGGGTGAGCTATGGTTCGTTCATTGTGCCGGGCTTAATTATGCTTTCTGTTATGCAGGAAAGTATTTCGAACGCTTCGTTTGGGATTTATTTTCCAAAATATAACGGCAGTATTTATGAAATTCTTTCAGCGCCGATTGCAACAGCTGAGATTCTTTTAGGATATGTTGGGGCGGCGGCGAGCAAGTCGATTATGTTAGGCTTACTCATTTTATTGACCGCCGCGTTTTTAGTTCCGCTTCAAGTCCAGCATCCGTTGCTTATGTTCTTTTTTCTTGTTTTAACTTCAGTGACTTTCAGTCTTTTTGGTTTTATTATCGGTGTCTGGGCGGACAGTTTTGAGCGGCTGCAGGTCATTCCCATGCTGATCATGACGCCGCTTACTTTTTTAGGAGGGAGCTTTTATTCAATCAAGATGCTGCCCGCTTTTTGGCAGAAAATTTCACTTCTTAATCCGGTGGTATATTTAATAAGCGGTTTTCGTTTTAGTTTTTACGAATCGGGGGACGTAAGCTTAGGGGTAAGTTTATGCATGATTTTTATTTTTCTGGCGGTGTGCGTTTTTTTGGCGAGATGGATGATTAGAACAGGTTATCGGTTGAAGAATTAGTTTAAATTCTAAGGAGGCGTTTATGACAATTAAACCTTGTGATTACGATGCGCGGAAATTCTTTTTGTTTGGAATGCGGTTCTTTTTTGGTTTATGGCTGCTTTATGCTGGTCTTGTAAAATGGATTTCAATTGGTCCTCATAATTTTGTTGGTTACATTGCGACTGACTTTGACAAAACCTGGTCGCCGCACATATTGAATGTAGTTTTAGCGTGGCTGATCATTATTGCTGAGCCGCTTTTAGCCGTATTTATTCTTTCCGGTAAAAAACCCCGCTTAGCATGGACGTTAACGGCATTACTGATGTTTCTTTTAACCATAGGGCAAACTATTTTGATGAAACCGGATGTGATTGCTAATTGGCAGTATCTGGTTTTGACGCTTGTGTGTGCGTCGCTGAGTGATCCGGACTCAAGTCCGCAAGAAAAATAAATAAGCATTCAAAAATAAAAAAATCCCCTTTGACGGCTTAATTGAATAACATACGTAAAGTATGGTTTGTTCAATACACAATTTCTTTCGAAATATGTGACGCTGTCAAAAGGGATTTTTGTTTTACAAATGGAATATAACAAGACCGTCATTAACATTACATGAAAATAACATTAAAAAATGCTCATTTTGTTTTCATATTCTCTTAAGAAAACTTTTTCTAATATAGTTTAGGCCAACTTTATGAATAATCTTAAAACATTGAGAATAAAAAATGAAAGCCGCCGGTCAAAAACTAAAAATTATCTCATATGACTCTCAACCCTTTACTGATCGTATTGAGGCGGGTGATTATTTGGCCGGAGCCTTGACTCAAGTAAGGGATTTACAAACCGTGGTTTTAGGAATTCCCCGAGGAGGATTGATTGTTGCCAAGCAAGTGGCTGACCGACTTCAGGTTCCTCTTGAAATTGTCTTATCGAGAAAGATAGGCGCCCCGCAAAATCAAGAATTTGCTATTGGATCTATAACCGAAACAGGCGAAGTCTTTATCGATGAAACATCCGCCCGCTTAGTGCGCGCGGATAGTTATTATTTACAAGAAGAGATTGATAATGAATTCTTAGAAATACAGAGGCGCCGTGAAGTTTACAGGCAGCTTTGTCCGAAGATTGATTTAAAGAATAAAGTTGTTATTGTTATTGATGATGGAATCGCAACCGGTTCAACCATGCAGGCCGCTTTCTGGAGCGTCAGACAGGAAAAACCGGACAAATTAATTGGTGCATTTCCTGTTGGTCCAATCGATACGCTTCAAAGGTTATCGCAGACGGCTGATCAAATTATTTGCTTAAAAGTTCCTCCTGTTTTTGAAGGTGTCGGCAGATTTTATCTTAATTTTGCTCAAGTGAGTGAAGAAGAAATTTTGGAAATTTTAAAAAAAGCGCAGGTTAGGAAGGAAAGGAGTTCAACATGACTCACGAAAGATTTCAAAAATGCATCGATATATGTAATAAATGCGCGATGATTTGTGAACACTATGCGACCGAATGTTTGCATGAAGACAATATAAAAGCCATGTTGCGGTGTATTGAGCTTGACCGCGTCTGTGTAGAAACTTGCCGCAGCACGAGTGCGATTATGGCTTAGGGTTCGGCATTTGCCAGCCGCTTTTGCGCTTTGTGTGCGGAGGTTTGTCAGTCTTGTGGCAATGAATGCAGTTCTCGTGAAGGGATGGCGCATTGTCAAGAATGCGCTGAGGTATGTTTTAAATGTGCGGAGGCTTGTCAGGAAATAGCGGGCGAACGGGCTTAAGTTTACCAATTTATTGACTTTTGTAAATCCACAAGAAGAAACAAAAGTCAATACTGGTTTATCCTTGAAAGAAATAGTAGAAACCAGTACTGGCTTCCTTAAGAAACTTATAGAAAGGCCATGTATTAGGCCTTTTCCCTTGGATGGCGAGAATCAAAAACTCCCCTTGGAAAGGAAAAGGCCAATAAAAAAAACAAAATTCTCCATAAAATTCGCTAAAATTTTCTAATATAGAATTTTTTTTCATAGTACAATCAATTCAAATTTTTATTTAACACAATACAACTAGAAAGGGGTAGCGATGTCTAAAAAAACAAGGTTAAGGAAACTCAAAGCGGTGCTGGGGTCGTGTTCTGCGTTTCTGTTTGTTTTATCATTGGTTTTAAGTACCAATGTGTCCGCAGCGATCACACCACCAACGCCACCAACTGGACCTAACTCACCGAATTCTCCGATGGGACCAAATTCTCCGACTGGACCGAATTCACCCAATGGGCCAAGTAAACCAAATAATCCTAATTCACCGAATAATCCAAATTCGCCCAACAATCCGAATTCACCAACAGGACCGAATTCTCCA
Source organism: uncultured Planctomycetales bacterium (assembly GCA_964612665.1). Lineage (GTDB taxonomy): Bacteria > Omnitrophota > Gorgyraeia > Zapsychrales > JAHFFX01 > CAZTCI01. Next base: position 218,155 of record CAZTCI010000006.1, read on the forward strand.
AACGGTCCGAATTCACCAACAGGACCAAATTCACCCAACAGCCCAAATTCGCCGAATAGTCCGAATTCACCAACAGGACCGAATTCACCAAACAGTCCGAATTCACCAACAGGACCTAATTCCCCGACAGGGCCAAATTCTCCGACGGGACCAAATTCTCCCACTGGGCCGGATTCACCGACCGGACCGAATTCTCCTACGGGACCTAACTCTCCAACAGGACCGACCGGACCAAATTCACCTGACAGCCCGAATTCACCCAACGGACCAAATTCACCGACACCTCCGACTCCACCATCGATTTAGTTTAGTTGGTAGGTGTTAGTACAAAAAGGACCAGATGCAATGTCTGGTCCTTTTTTTTAATGAGCGCATTACTTACGCGTTGCGTTCTTTGCAACGCGTAAGTAGACGCGCGAATTAACCCCGCGTCTTTTGGCGTGGTTAAGGGTAATTTTTCACCGCAATGTTTTTACGTTGTAGCTTCGAAGGACCGTTCCTGCGAAGTTCAAACGCGAAAGCATTTGAACGTAGTAGAACGCTGTGCTTCCTTTGTTATTTAAATCAATTTAAAAAGAAAAGACGAGTTTCAATGCTGAAAAAAGACGGCTGTTATCGTGGAATGATTGATTGGAGTTATTGTGATTGTGAGAAACGCTTAGATTTAGAATGGTGTTGTCCATTTTGAGGAGCTTTTTCAGAGAATAATCAAAGCTAATATATACTGTGTGGCCATTATCACGTCGAGAAGAACCAAACGCCGGGTCTCTATCATCATAGTACAAAAGCTGAAGGTTATACCCTAAAGCCCCGGTCAGATTTTCAGTTAAAATCCGGTTAATACTGCCTCCTAAAAACAAGTTGTTATAAGTAAACTGATTATCTTTCGCTTTATTATATGAATAAAAGGCGCTGGCGATTATAGAAGTTTTTTTATTCAGTTCATAAGAGGCACTGGTTCCTGTCGAAACACCAATCGCGTCGCGCACATTATCTTTGTAGAAATTTTGAGCATACCATCCCAGCTGCGGCCAAATATTAATTTTGTCGGTAATCTTGGCCGCACCAAATAAATTAATGCCGCTACTGATTTGATAACTTCGATCATCCAAAGTCTGGTAATTGACGAATGGACTTAAGGTGACACTTTTATTATCAAATATTTTTCTATAACCAAATGAAGTTGAGAGAACCGAGCTGTTAAAATCTGTCTGTGTAAAATAGCTCGTGTTATTTACTCCGGCGTTAAATAGAAGATATGTGGCCGGATTAAGAGCCTTACTAAAAGCGCCAGCAATCGCGTTGTATAAATAAAAATCCTCATGAGGCTTGGCATTTGGATCAAGCGTGTACTTAAATCCACCATAGATAGAATGCACCGTATCATCCGGGCCGGAATTGACATTACTGTCATAGCCGATTCCGGTTGTCAGCATGAAATTTTTTTGTAGTTTCCCGGGGATGTGCGCGATCATTTGCCGGACTTTTTTCTCTTGAGATTTATCACCGGCAACTTTTTGCAGAGCTTCGTTGTATTCTTTTTCACCGTCGGCATACAAACCTTCCTGAACATAAACCGTTCCTGCATCAAGCAGAGGCTGTGGATTTTTAGGATCAAGCTCGGCGGTTTTTTGGTAATAGGTAATCGCCTTATCAAAATTTTTTAGTTGGTAATTGCAGTTGGCCAGAAAATAATAAGTGGTCTTGGCTTCTTGAGTAGAAAGGCCGGCGGCGTCTTGAGATTGCAGGGCCTGTTCAAGTTCATGACAAGATGAGGCCGGATTTTTAGCAAAGAGAGTATAAATCTGGTTTAATCGAGATTGAAAATCATCTCTCTGAATTTCTTTGGCATAAAGACTAACGGCCAGGCAAAATAAAAAGGTGAGTAAAATCAAAAAGAGATCGATAATTTTCTTCATTTTGTATATATAATACCTACATTGGTTAGACGTTTTTACACTAACCATTAGTTAGTGTCAAGCAATAACTCGATGGTAGCTTAGGAATTCTTATTAGATCTATGAACTCCCGTCATAAAATTGCTAGTTTATGGAAAGTATTTTTGTTTTTCTTAACGGTTTATTTAAGCGCTTGCAGGCCCGCTGATAGCGCTGGCACTTCTTCCAAGACATCTTCACCAAACTCTGCCATAAAAATTTTCATCGAAGGGGCTGTTCAACATCCTGGAATGATGACTCTCGATGCCCACAGTACTCTCAAAGACGCGATTACCAAAGCAGGGTTAACTTCGGTTTCTCAAACGGATGAATGCACTTTGATTCGTAAGACTAATAATTTTGAAAAGAAAATAAAAGTGAATTGCTTGAAAGTTCTGCATGAAAAAGAAAATTCCTCAGATAACATTACGCTTCAATCCGGCGATAAGTTAATCGTTCCGTTCAATAAACTCCTCAACAATTATGACACCGTGCGCCCGCTCGCGCCTTGAAGTCAACGCGGCAATACTTAATGAAAAAAAATTAATTTTATTTTAACGCTAAGCTAATCTCATTTTTTTTATATTGAGTATAAGTCGTATTGCTGTACGGAAAAGTTTTTATCGATCTTTTGCATAAAGAGGGGAGGATATTATGGTTCAAGAACCAAGAAAACATACAATCGAAGAGTCTGTGGCTACTACTATAATAAGCCAGCGGTTTAACTGTGTCGTTTGGGGGGCTATCATTGCAGGGGTTATCATGATTATTGTTGTTCAGCTATTCATGGCTTTGTTGGGGAGTGGCTTTGGCTTGACCACAGTTAATGTCAGAGAAGAAGATAATCTGAAAGCCTTAGGAGTCGGCGCCGTCGTGTGGTGGATTATAAGCGGGATTATTGCCTATTACATCGGGGGTTGGGTAACGGGACGTATGGCTGGAATTCCTCGTCGTTTGGATGGTGTATTACATGGTTTATTAGCCTGGGGGTCAACTACGATTCTTACATTTTTATTTCTGACAAGCACGATGGGCGCTTTAATTGCTGGAAGTTTAGGACTTTTAAAAAGCGGCGGGCAGGCCGTTTCTTCGGTGGCACCGGCAGTTAGTGGTACTTTGAAAGAGGCATTGCCTCTTGATGACATCCGTAATGAAGTCCGTCACCAATTGCAGCAAAGAAACGGATCTCAAAATATGGTGGAACCTGTAATGACGGCGATTGCGGGTTTGGCAACGACAAATAATGAAGAAGAGCAAAAACAAAAAATTGTCCTCCTACTTATGCAGAACACTAACTTAAATGAAAATGAGGCTAGAAATTTAGTAGATCGTTGGGGGCAAAATATGGAAACAACCAAACAAAAAGCCCAAGACGCTGCACAAACGGCTTCAAAAACCGCAGGCAAAGCGGCTTTGGCTTCTTTTGTGATGCTGGCTTTGGGCGCCTTGGCTGCTGGAATCGGCGGTTCTGTCGGCGCGCCGCATTGGTCAGAACAAGAGATTGCTTAATGAGTCTATTTTTCTAAGTCTAAATTCTTCAAAAACCCCTTGGAAATTTTCTGCCAAGGGGTTTTTTTTATTTTGACTATTCATTTTAAGAGTGCTAACTTGAAAATCAAAGCGAATGAGTGATAAGGGAAATATTCAATCTTATGAATCGGCCTGAGAGATCCCACAATCAATCTGATATCTTAAAAAATATCACCTTTCAATGGATTATCACCTTAAGCATTCTCACCGTTGCCATCCTCGGAAATTATTTTTTCGTCTCCTACCAAATTGATCAAATCCGGTTAGCTGACCGTTTTTTAAGTTTAGCCAACCGGCAAGCATGGTTATTCCAGCGTGCCGGTGTTTTTTATTTATTTCTCTTAAAAATAACCCCGCTTTCCGATCGGGAACTCCTTCATCGAGAATTGATAGAATTAGTGAAAGAGTCTGAGAGAAATTATGCCGAACTCTTGAAAATGGCTAATGTGAATCCTAATGACCCTGAATTGATCCCTCCGGATATACAAAAATTCTTGGAAGAATATTTAACTAATCTCGAAGTCTTTGTTTCCAGACCGACGGACCAATTGCCGCATTTCCTTAGCGATCCAAACGTTGCTTCTATCCGCAAGTCGCTTGAGAAAAAAGAAAATGAGACGGCGTTAAATAGCTGGATTGACAGTTATAAGACAAAAGATGAAGAATATGTGCATCAATTCCATCTTTGGATTTTAGCGCTGCTTTTGTTCAATCTTTGTTTATTGTTCGCGATCGGGCGGTTCATTTTTTACCGAATGAGCCGATATATTGTCCAGCAGTTTTACGCACTCCGTCAGAGTGAAGAAGAGTTCCGAAGCATGTTTGAGCTTTCTCTTGTCGGGCAAGCTCAAACTAATCCGTTAACTTTACGATTTTTATATGTAAACCATAAATTTTGTAAAATTACAGGATATTCAGATGCGGAACTTAGAAATATGACAGCCATGGATATTACTCATCCCGATGACCGGGAAATGAACAAAATAAAGTGGCAGGAAGTCCTCGACGGCAAGACTCCTGAATTATTTTTAGAAAAACGTTATATCCGTAAAGACGGATCTCTTATTTGGGTCCAGGTGACAGGGACAGTGCTGCGGGATAATCGCGGATCACCGGTTATAAGTTCAGCTATCATTCAAGATATTAGTGAGCGCAAGAAAGCTCAAGAAGAATTAGTAACACTCAAAGATAAATTGGCAACCGATTTGGCTTCCATGAACCGATTACATGCATTAAGTACCCGGCTCGTTCAAATTACAGATTTCCAGGAACTGTTACAAGAAATTTTGGACGCCATTATCAAATTGCAGAAGGCTGATTTTGGGCATATACAGTTATGTGACAAAAAAACAAATTCACTTAAACTTGTAGCTCAAAATGGATTCAATCAAGAATTTCTTCATAATCCCACGCAGGAAAGCGAGACCGTTTTTACTTTAGCATTAAAACAGCGCCGCCGCGTTATGATTGAAGATGTTGACAAGACCGAGGAATTTCCATGGATCCGAAAAAACGCCGCGGCTGCAGGTTACCGTGCGGTTCAATCAACACCTATATTTGGGCAGGACGGAAAAAATCTCGGCGTCATTTCAACATACTGTAAGCGTCCTAATTGTTTGGCCGAGTCCGATCTGCGGCTTGCGGATCTTTTGGTAAAGCTTGTCTCAGAACTGATTGAACGCAAACAAGCCGAAGAAGAAGTAAAACATTATGTCGAAGAGTTAAGGCGCAGCAATACCGACCTGGAACAATTTGCTTCAATCGCTTCCCACGATTTGCAGGAACCGCTAAAAATTATTTTAACAAGCCTGAATTATCTGGTCCGACGCTATAAAGACAAATTTGACCAAACAGGTCTGGAATTTATGTCTCACATGGAAGCCAGCGTTTACAGAATGAAAACGCTCATCCGGGATCTGTTAGCTTATTCCAAAGTAGGAAGACAAGGTGAAACTTTTAAAGAAGTAGAAGCCGCCGACATTGTTTCTCAAGCGGTTACGAATTTAGAAGTGCCTATTCGGGAGAATAATGCCACGATTCTACTGAGTCCTCTTTGCCGGGTTAATGTTTACGAAACACAATTCGTCCAATTGTTTCAAAATTTAATCAGTAACGCGCTTAAATTCCGAAGCGCTGAGCCGCCGACAATTGAGATCGCCTGTCAAGAGCGACCTAAAGAATGGCTTTTTTGGGTGCGCGATAATGGTATAGGAATATCACCGGAATACTTTGAAAAAATCTTTATGATGTTTTACCGGTTACATACCGAGGATAAGTATACAGGTTCAGGTATGGGCTTAGCTTTTTGTAAGAAAATTGTAGACTTGCATGAGGGCCGGATTTGGGTTGAATCCGATGGGGCTCACGGAACCACGGTCTATTTTACGATCGCTAAAGAAAAAAGGATCGTTTTCTCATCGTAATGCTTCTATGAATAAAAATTAATGCTTTTTTAATCTCACATTCATCAACAAGCTGGCAAAATATTTTGCGGTACGCGAAAATTATCGTTTCCATTTTGCAAACTCAAACTGAAAGTTTATAGGTCTTTTCTAGAGACATTAGAGCAAGATCAAACATAAAGGAGGAAACCATGAAGAATTTAATTATAAAAGGTCTTTTTCTGTTGGCTTTGGGGATAACGTTACCGGCGTTAGCCGCTTACAATGATACATCCTCGAGTTCGGACTCAACGTCAAACACCGCCACTTCAAATCCAGGAGGAAGTGATACCAGTCCTGTAGTTCATGGGGTAATTGTTTCTGTGGATTCTGAGGGCGGTAATTTCGTAGTCACCGACGCTGTTAGTGGAAGTCAGCAGACTTATACGGCTAACAACAAATCTGACCTTAAAGATCTTAAGAACGGAGATAAAGTGACCATAACAACTCAAAAAGACAATCCCAACAATGCTAAAAAAGTCGAAAAGTCAAGTTTGAGCTCTTCATACTAATTTAGCCGGTAGTAAGAAGTAGAGATTGTCTAATCGCCTACTTCTTACTACGCTATCTCTCGCGAATAAAAAATATGCGAATTAAACAAAAAACGGCAGGGGTTTTATTTTTTACAATTAATTGCAAACTAGTTCTTTTTAAATATAATTACTGCTGACTTTGGATATCAATGTGACATTTATTTAGGTGCCTTTGAGGTTTCTTGAAAGTCAGTGGTGTGATCTTGTCTCGATTTAAAACTGCTTTAGAAATGGTTTTGTCCTCATTCCTTCCTGCTGTAGGCATCGGCTTAATTGCCCTAAGCCTCTTTGCCGACAAATTACATTTAGGCAAAAGTTACAGCAAAACCATGGGTCCGCTCGAAAAAATATGTTTGGCCTGTGGGATTTTGACTATTGTTTTATGGCTCATCTTTCGTAAACATTCTTTTTTGATCGGTACCAACCTCGCGGTTTTTTTTATTTTAATTCTGATTTTAGATCCAATTCTTTATTATATGTCGCCCTGGCTGCCGCTGGCTTTGGTGGGAAGAATGTCGCCGGCGGCTGAAGATCGTTACGCTCATTTTCATAAGGGCCATGAAAGATATATTTATTATAATAAGAAAGCTGGCCTTGACCCCGCTGATTATTGTTACGAAGACGCTAAAGGTCAGCCTAATTATTCCGGCTTTGAATTTGTTTATACATTTCAATATGATGAATTCGGTTACCGGAATCCTCCCGGCTACATCCTTAAGAATGAGGCTGATGTTCTTTTAGTGGGTGATTCTTTTACGGAAGGCATTGAGAGTGCGGTTACGATCGCCGATTACCTGCGTAAATATCTCAGTCCGCTTGTTGTTTATTCGACGGGCGTTTGTAATGCCGGTCCTTGGCAGTATATGTGTCAATACCGGAATTATATGAAATTAAAGAATCCTCATAAGAAACCGCAATATGTCATTGTGAATTTATATGACAATGACTTTTATGCAAAACGTCCAGGAGATCCCGATCCGCGTCTGAGTTGGAAAAAACGAAAGTCTAATAAAAATAACCACTTAATCAAGAATATAACGGGCAACAATAATCTTCCGGCGGCGCAAACGAATCAGGACAATACTTTAGAAGAACAACAGAAAAATAAATTCTTTTTGAATCCACAAGACCATGTCTCACGGCTGCCTTTTAAGAATGAGCCCTTTATTATTTTTGAACATTACCTTGAGGAGAATTTGGTTAAAATCGTGATGCATCCTAAAAAACATCTCTTATTAAATAAACTTTTGGTCTCCATGGGAATTAATCAAAAGCAATGGCAGCTTGGCATGAGGCACTACGGCACCCAGCCGTATGATGAGATTGATTGGGATACATTTAATTATGAGTTAACCAATATTTTTGATGAAGTCAGAGAGCAAGATCCCGAAACGCACATCATTGTTTCTTTCATCCCAAGCGTAGCGGAGACCTGCGATGTCCGCATCAGAGAAGAAAATCCGTCGTTGTGTGCCGGGGCCTTCAGTAATCAACAAAAAATGAGCGCGCGGGTCAAAGAAATTTGCCAGCGTCATAAGATCACTTACGTTGATATCACACCAAGGTTAAAAGAATTTGCCGCGGGTCTAAACCAGAGTATTTATATGTGGAACAGTCATTTAAATCTGTATGGTTATGATTTATATGCCCAATTTCTAGCGGAACAGATACCACATAAAAAGTAAAAAATAATTTGTCCGCGGACTATTTAATCATCGTCGAGCATTAAACCGCCTGCTAATTTCACAATTGACAATACAAATTTCATACGCTATAAAAAAACAAAGTTCTAATCGGCGCTCCTGAGAGAGGGTCTATTAAAAATGCCGAAACAAATTAAAATTTTACACATCGAAGATAATTTAGCCGAACTCCATCTGGTTCAGCAAGCCTGTGAAGAAGCTAATTTAGCGGTCAAACTTGTGACCGTACGTGACGGGGAAGAGGCCATTAAATATTTACGCAAAGAAAACGGATTTCATAACGGTGTTCGTCCGGATATTATGTTATTGGATTTAAATTTACCGAAGAAGAACGGTTTTGAAGTGCTGAATGTTGTGAAGAATGACCCTGTTTTAAAAAATATTCCAGTTTTTATTTTTACCGGCTCCGATTCTAAAGACGATGTTTTCAAGGCCTACCAATTGCATGCCAATGGTTATATCCGCAAACCAAATCATTTCGCGGACTATATTACTTTTTTTACCCGGCTGACAGAATTCTGCAGTAACTCTTTTGTCCTCTCAGAGTGCTAATGCGCCGAATTGTTCTACTAGCTTAAAAGTACCTGCCTTTATTTAACTAACACCTATAAAGTGGAATAAAGTCAAAGAAAAGCAGAAACAGGTCATTGACGCTCCTCCCGCATTTTTCTATAGTACATTTCTCGTTTCAAAAATTATCTAAAGGCATTATGTTAAAAGAAATTTGTCATCCAGTAATCCTTTTCGTAAGCATTCTGAGCATTCTTACCGTCATTTCATTCCCACGTTATATTTTTTTCGTTACGTCTCAAATTTTAAGAGTCAGAAGAACCATTTTTATAACTTAGATTGATTAATTACGAAGAGGAGAGTTTTATGAGACCAGTGACTTTATTGGCCAATGAAAATGTCGACAATCGTATCGAAAATACTTCAGAATTACCGTTAGCCCTTCCTGCCAATGAAACTGAAACGACCCCACCGCCGCAAAGAGATCAATTAAGAAAAATTTTGCAAGTAGCCAAAGCCGTACGGCAGGGCAATCTTTCTATACGATTCCCGGTGGAAGAAGAAGGAATGGCCAGCGAAATTAGCGAGGTCTTAAATGATATTTTGGAATTAAATGAGAATATGATCAATGAAATTGTCCGCGTTTCCTTAATCGTCGGGCAAGAAGGAAAATTGACCGAACGCGCGTCGATTGGTCCAGTGAAAGGCGCTTGGCTCAAAGGTATGGAATCTATTAATTTGCTCATTTCGAACTTGGTTCAACCCACGAATGAATTCGCGCGCGTTATTACATCCGTCGCCAAAGGTGATTTGTCTCAAAAAATGCCGCTTGAAATCGAAGGCCGGCAGCTACAGGGTGAATATTTAAGAATCGGGAACATCGTTAACTCGATGCTCGATCAGCTGGGATTTTTCTCATCGGAAGTTTCCCGTGTCGCCAAGGAAGTCGGTTTGGAAGGAAAACTCGGCGGTCAGGCGGAAGTTAAAGGTGTTTCAGGTACATGGAAAGATTTGACGGACAACGTTAATTTTATGGCGGGAAACTTAACGAACCAGGTACGTAACATTTCAAAAGTATCCACGGCGGTTGCGCGCGGAGATTTGTCGCAGAAGATTACCGTCGATGCAAAAGGCGAAATCTTGGAGTTAAAAAACACGATCAACACGATGGTGGATCAGCTGAATTCATTTGCGGCGGAAGTTACGCGCGTGGCGAAGGAAGTCGGTACGGAAGGAAAGCTCGGTGGTCAGGCAGATGTTAAGGGTGTTTCAGGAACGTGGAAAGATTTGACGGACAACGTTAATTTTATGGCGGGAAACTTAACGAACCAGG
>CAZTCI010000007.1:0-148209 GCA_964612665.1 uncultured Planctomycetales bacterium
CCTAATCCACGCCGCCAGCGTTCACTCTGAGCCAGGATCAAACTCTCCAAAAAACAACTTGGCTTAAAGTTTGCTTAAAATTTGGCGTAAAACTCTTATAAGAATTTAGGATAATAAGATTTCAAAGAACAAAAAAAGAACGCGCTGTTATTTCATTTGAACAACAGCTAATTGAATTTCAAAACCCTTTTGAAAGATTTAAACGATCGAGGTGAATGATGTTTCGTCTTCTGAAGGTGACAGAAAGAATACCAAACAACCCTCTCATTGTCAAGTTTTTATTTAAATAAATATATTTATAAATAAATATTATCTCGCCGGGATTTAAAGATTTTCTAAAGCTACTATAAAAATTCAAAATAAATTTAATAAATTATTATTATAAATCCCAAACTTTTCTTTTTCCGTCAAATCTGACTCATTAATCGCATCGATTGAAGCCTTTATATTTTGATTGGCAGGATAATCGCTGCCCCACAAAATATGACTCGAATCAACCACTTCTAACGCGCACAGAAGTGAAGCTAGTGACCGTGAGCCGCTGGTATCAAAATACAAATTTTTAAAGTATTCCGACGGAATTTTGGTTAAATCTTTAACAAATTCCCGTTTACGTAACATCAGATACGTATTATCAAAACGCTCCTTGACCAACGGTAAAACGCCGCCGTAATGCGCAAAAATGAATTTCACATCAGAAAATTTCAAAAATACACCGCTCATCATCAATTTACCAATGACAATTGATACATCAAAAACATATTCGAGAACTGGACTTAGCAGCGGATCTTTCACGCGATCTTCACCAATCGGATTCAAAATTTGCGAATGAACATGAATTGGAATTTTTTCTCGGGAGGCAAACGCATAAACTGGAAAGAAAATTTCGTCATCAAGATAACGACCGTCATAACTTGATGCCAAAGAAATGACCTTCAAGTTGAGATCTTGAAATTCTTTTAACGATTGAATTATACTGTTTTTATCATCGACGGTCAAGATTCCGCCGCCCGAAAATCTCGACGGGTGAGCCTTAACGACGGCGGCAATTTCCTGATTATAAATCTTACTCAAATTCTCCCATCCTCCCATATTCAAATGCGCATCGCTGGTTGGATAAAGCAAAACAGATTTTTCAATGCCATGTTCATCCATGGTCTTTAATTGGCGGTCAATGTCTGACCAACCGATTTTAAAGAACATCGTATTTTGAGCAACGATCGGCGGTATATAGTGGCTGTGTGCGTCAATAATTTTCATTTTAGCTATTCACCAATTTTATTTTGCACCCGATTTTGCACTTATTAATGCCATTGCCATAAAGGGAACGGCTACAATCAAAGCAATTCCCAAAAAAAGAATAAACCACCAAACCCATGTCCCCCGAAATCTGACCAAAAGCCAAAAAAATGCAAACGCAAAAAAAATTTAAACCGGCAAAAAGAGAAGCTAACAACAACGGTTTTTCAAAAATCAAAAGCAATCGAAACATTCCCACGAGAACAACCAGAGCAAAAAATCCTGTCATAAGAATTTCTCCTAACTACTTTGCCTGCGTTTGTTGATAATCAATAATTGGTTTCGTCCATGTCGTTAACTGATTAATAACCGCCAATTCAAGCGGATTGGAATTTTCCGGACAATTCAAAGCAAAGATCACCATGTCAGCGACCGCTTCCGGCGACATCAAGCGATCACGTTGTTCTTGGGCGACGTGTTTTAAGTGATCGGTTAAATCGCTGGCAACAACGCCGGGCAGAAGCGATGTGACTTTGATATTGTGTTCGCGCATTTCCCAAAAAAGTCCTTTCAAAAAAGCGCGCAATCCCATTTTCAGCGACGAATACGTCAAAAATCCGCGCGGGATTGGATCAACCAGAGTCGATCCCGAAACAACATTAATAATGTGTCCAGATTTTCGTTCAACCATCTGCGGAATCACAAGCCTGATCAACCGCACGCACCCTAAATAATTAATGTTCGCCAGCATTTCTAAATCTTCAATCGGCTGCTGATGAAACGGATGTTGACTCGAAACGCCCGCGACATTGACTAAGATATCAATTTTCTTAAAATAGCTATTGGCTTTCTGAACTAAATTCTGAAGATCCGCTAATTTTCCGACATCCGTCGGAATTCCGATAACATCAACGCTCCATTTGTCTTTAATTTCTTTAACAGTCGCATCCAGCGGCCCTGCGGTGCGTGCCGCGAGTGCTAAATTAACGCCTTGTTCGGCCAAACACATCGCAATTGATTTGCCAATGCCTCGGCTGGCGCCAGTTATAATTGCATTCTTCCCTTTTAAACTAACCATGAATGCCTCCTATTCGTTTTTCATTCGGAATAATATTTTTAAGAAAAAAAACCCCTAGAAACATCACAACCCCAAATCCCAAAAACGTCAGCCCAAAATTTTTTTCAACAAACGGCCCACCTAAAAAGAACCCCAAGCCTCCACTAAAAAAACGCACTGATGAGTTCAATCCTGCTAACTCAGCTCTCGTTTCATCTGGAAAGTCCGTTAACACCGTTGAAATACCATTATGACCAATTGTCCACCCGACGGCGAACAACGCCAAAATAATTCCTAATAAAAAAAGCGGATAGGTTCCATATAACAGCATTGTTGTTACCGTTAAAACCAAAACGCCCAGCTGGCAAGCCGCCAATCTTCCTTTTTTATCTGTGATATAACCGCCAACATTTTGCCCAACGGCCCCAAACACCGCCACCAACATGAAGAAAAAACTGACTGCAAATTGTTTCAAATGATAGATCCGACTTAAATAAACGCCCATCCATTTATGCACGCCGTGATATAAAAAGCTGATCGCAAAAATAAAAAGTAAAATATTTCTTAGCTGAGCGCTTTTTAAAACTTCAAGGTATCGCACTTTTTCCGTGTAAATCTTTCCTAATTCACTCGCGCTAGTCCAAATAAGCACAACGGTAATCAACGCCAATACCGATGGAACAACAAACTGCCAGCGCCACGGCGCAAAACCGCTCATCATAATTCCAATGACAGACGCAATGAAACTTGTGCTGAAAAAAAGTCCAACCAACCGCCCGCGCGTTTCTCGAGGGAAAAGCCTGCCGATCGACATCAAACACAAAGGAATAACGCTCGCCGCCGCCAATCCCATGACCGCCCGCGCCATGAGAATAACTTCAATAGATTGTGCCGTCGCGCAAACGATATTCGTCGCGGCATAAACGAGCATTGAAATCGTTAATATCAAACGAAAACTTAAAAAGCGCGCAAAGGTGGATAAATGAGCGCGCCGAGACCATAAGGAATCATGTAATACGCCGAAATTTGCGAAACGCGCATGTCGGTAATTGCCAAGTCATGACTAATAACGGGAACAGCGGCAGCCAGCGCCGCGAAACTAAATGAGATCGCTATATTCGCCAAGCGAAAAAACGCAAAGATTATATTTTTGTTATTAGACAACGTATTTTATATAGGGGATTTGTCGTTCGTTGATTCGTCGCTCGAGGAATTCGTATTTTAAATTTTTAAAATAAAAAAACGAATTCCACGAATTAACGAACGCCGGACGACGATTTCATTTCTTCTTAGCTGCCAGCGCTTCTTCTTCAATCACCTTCTTAAAAATCTTCATGTTGTGCTGTGAATGTTCATTGATGAATCCTTCAATCTGCGCTTCAGTGAATTTTGTAAAGCCCGGATCCAATTCAAAATCCTGCATCCAAATCATCTGAACGCCGTCGGGCGTTTCGTTGTAGAGCCAAATGATCTTCATGTACTTAAAAGGAAACATCGGCTCCCAGCGCGAAGCGTACGCGAATTTTAAATCTTTATACAACCAGCGCTTCGAAACCCAATTCTTGCCGTCTTTATCATGCAGACGAAATGTAATCTCATTCCCTTTGCGTTCCAATACATCAGCCTTCACGTATTCGTCGCCAAATAATTCCGTCCACCGCTCGATGCGGTTGGAGGTTTCGAAAACTTGATCATATGGCGCGTTGATAACAGTTGAATTTCGGGTGTGTCCCATATCTTCTCCTTTTAAAAATTATCAAAATTATTTCTTACCACTTCGGGCGCCCTATTCGTCGAGGTTTATGCCGATAACGAAACCCTGCGTTCGGACGATTTGGATTGCGCGGTGGTGGCTGATAAAATTCTTCGGCCTGCATTTCTGGATGTTTCACGATTGGTAATTGCATACGTATAAGCCGCTCTATATTTTTGACATCGCTTCGTTGATCAGGTGTCGCGAATGAAATCGCGTGCCCACGGCTGCCGGCGCGGCCCGTGCGGCCGATGCGATGGACATAATTCTCAACGTCATCCGGTAAATCATAATTAATAACAATTTCAATATTGGACACATCAATGCCTCGAGAAGCAATGTCGGTCGCGACGAGTACCCGGTAACGTCCAGAGCGGAAGCCTTCTAACGCTTCATGCCTTTGCGTCATTGATTTATCGGAATGAATTTCAACCGTGCGGTGGCCCATCGCGCGGACGGCGCGGGTGATTTTGTGGGCGCTGTGTTTCGTTCGAATAAATAAAAGAACTGATCCTTGGTATTGCGCCAATACTTTGCCTAAAAGATCAATTTTGGATTCATTCTTCACAATATAAAGTTCTTGGGTGATTTGTCCGGCCGTTGTTCCCGCAGGCGCCACTTCAACATGAATGGGAAGTTTCATATGTTTGTTGACAATCTGAACGATTGCCTCCGGCATTGTCGCCGAGAAAAGCATCGTCTGGCGCTCGCGCGGCATGCTTTTTAAAATGCGTTCAACTTGCGGCGCAAATCCCATATCGAGCATGCGGTCGCCCTCATCGATGACAAGGATAATAGCTTTGTTTAAATTAAGACGACGGCTTTCCAAATGATCAATAAAACGCCCAGGCGTTGCAATAATAATGCGTGGATGCCGGCGCAGGGCATCTTCTTGAGGTTTCATGGAAACACCGCCGATTAAACAGGCCGTTTTCATGCCAAAAGGGTTTGCCAGAATACGCACCGCATGATCAATCTGAATTGCTAACTCACGCGTCGGCGCCAGAATAATGGCGATCCCTTCTTTCTGCGCCAAGTGCTGAATCATTGGAATCGAGAACGCATACGTTTTTCCGGTTCCCGTTTGCGCGACACCGATTAAATCTTTACCTTCAATCGCAACCGGGATCGCTTTGCTTTGAATCGGCGTCGGAGATTTAAATTTAATCCGCTCTAAAGTTTCTAGAATTCGTGGAGCAATACCAAGACCAAAAAAACCAGTACCTTGGTCGGACACAGTAATTTTTAAAGGATGGGGGGTTAGATGTTTCATTTACCTCGATTTCTTAGGCCAGGAGCTGATTTTTTATTTCCCGTGGCACTAAATTTTTCAATGTTGTTTTAACTTCGATTAGTCTTAAAATATCCGCCAAATCCTTCTGACGCTGACTAGGCCGGCGAGTGCGGTCACTGGCCGCAAAGGCTTGAGAGCGCGTGTCTGTCTGTATCTGAATTAAATCTGAACCCTTCTCACTCAAGTTAATACTATTCGCAAAATTCTCAACTTTAAAATTTTCTGTAATTTAGGGGTTAAAAAATCCAATTTTTTCAGCGACGATCACGACATTCAAATCTAAGCTGACAATAGGGTCTGCGTAAAGGTTAACAGCCAGACCACCAATCGTGCAAAATTTAATTTTATTTTTTTAAGGATGTTAAGGAAAATCTGGAATCTTTTTCAGTCATAATTTTATTCTCGTTCGCTCATAGCTGACAAAATCTTTTGCTGATGTTCAAGATTAAAATCATCTCCATAAAACCGTAAAAAAATTTTTTGCCGCATTTCGACATTAGAAATGTTAGGATTTTCATTGAGTATTGAAGCCTTAACAATTTCTTTAGCCGCATCAAACATTGAACACCCCATTTGCAGGCGCTCTTCACCAGAACGTTTCATCATCATTTCTAAATAGATCTTCTCGATTGTTGGATGCGTGTCTTTCATTTCTCAAACTTTTTTATAAAGATTGATCAATCCAAGTTTTGAAATCCATGCTTCAATATAAGTTTTATCCAAAACAGCTCGATTGCTTCTAATAAGATTTCGGACATCGCTAATTTGTAATTCAGAATAGGTATCTTTTGCCCAAAATAGTTTCATCACAATTAAATCCTCCAGAGAAATAAACTGCATGACAGCGTTCTCAAATAAAACTTCTTTCCTTCGTTCAAACATGTTTGTTTGAAAATCTGAGGGTTGTCTCGTTATAAAATCAACTTTAACTAATTTATCTTTATGTATTAGGTTAAATATGCCTTGGCGATTTACTTCATTCTCAACCATCTCCTCATCAACAAAAAAATCCTTCTGCAAGCTCTCAATAAATCCTTTTATATCTTGCTTCTTAATCTCAATCACAATGTCCAAATCGCGGGTCATGCGGGGAGTTGAGTAATAATTGGATGCGATAGAACCTGAAATTAAATAAGGAATATGAATTTGATCTAATTTTTGGGTAACAGATTTAAGGACATCTATTTCTTCGCTCATGAATAAAAATTCTTATAAACAAAATTCTATCTTAAACTTTCCTCCGTATACAACGACAGCTCAACCATTCTTTCTAATAACTGCACCGGATCAATATTAAGAAAATTAGCGAGGATTAATTCTTTTATAAAAAGTCTGCAGATGTAGCGCAGCTTTCGGTTTTTTTCTTTTGAAGCATAAACAAAATCTCGGTGGGCGTTATTAATTACAACGAGATTTTGTTCCATATCGTAACGTGACCGCCACAATTCCCCTGGGGCGCTCTTAAGCGTGTACCCAGGCAATCCCTTTTTTGCTGTTTCAGAAACACTGTCTTCTCCCGTCAAGATAGAATCCGTCACAGTGATCAGCGCTTCTGCCTCGCACACAACATCGTCCTGATGTACCTTAATTCCAATCCGGTTTAGGCATGGATCCGCCGACGCGGCAAAAGCCACGATAGCATTGTCCGTATTGGTTAAAGTCCCGGCGCCTTCCAAAAGCGTCCATTGATAGGAAAGGTTTTGATCGACCACAATGCGCTTGCGGTCCCGGCAAACGGCGCGCAAATTTTTCTGACTGTTGACCGGCGCGATTGATGAGGAAGGAACGATCTTAACGGAAAACAACGGCCCAGGAAATTCAAAAAAACTTTTTTGTTTAGGAATATTTTCTAAAGATTCTTCGGGAGCTATCATAACATCTTGTTCTTCGAGGATAGTTGATCCTCTGATATTTCGAGAGGAACTGGCCGCCATCAACGCTCCAGCCATTTTCTGAGTGTGAACTTCAAACCAATCGTACTCCTCCTGAGGCAAAGCGAGGATTGCTTCCTTTAAAGCCAGTTGAACTGTTTTCAAAATCTGTTTACTGGATTTTTCTTCCCGCGCGCGTTCTTGTTCTTGAATCATGGCCTTGAGCTGTTCTTTCAAAATTTCCATCGCCTGGCAGAATTCATCGAATCGTTCGTCCCGGATTATTCCGTCGCGCGTTCCTGGTGTCAATTGTAAAAATGGCGTCTCAATGATTCCCTGAAAAAATCCAGATGTCCACGGTGGGGAATTGAAATCATCCAGCTGAGTCAAAGAAGCGAGAACCCGCGTTCCTAGTCGATACAACCCGATTTTATTTTCATGGTCAGGACTGTTTAAGTACAATTCTGCGTAAATTTCTCCATGCGGCGTTGTCAACGGCGGCAATTGATGGACGAGTTGGCCGGAGAATTGGCGAGGTTCAACCTGATATTCAGCCCGAGAAAGATGATCGATCATCTTGATTTTGACAGCAGTTTGACGAATGCGGTCGCGCAGTTCCGAGGCCAGATAACGTTGAATTTTCTCTCCATTGATTTGTCTTAAGCCCGGCAAAAGCGAAGCGATCCACAATTCCGTCCCCTTAAAAGGACTCAAGAGTTGACGATGCGTAATCTGAAAATCCGGGTCGGCACGCTCCATGCCCATGTGATAAACTTTGTTATCCTGCCCGCAACAACTCATCGTCAGATGTTCTCCAACGGTCCAGAAGCTAAGCAAGCCAATACCGAATTCACCTTGAATCCCTGTTAAGCCTTCTTCTTTCATCCGGCGCTTAATCGAATCGCAAATATGGGTGGCGACATACTGAAAATTGGGAATGCCTTCTTCATTCAGCGGCACGCCTTGTCCGTCATCGATGATTTTAAGATACGTCTCGCCTTTAGTTTTACCACGGATGATCGTGATAGCGGTAGCCCGGGCATCAATGCTGTTTTCGACAAATTCGGCGATAGCTTTAAGCGGATTGTTCTGGGACAGAGCTATAATGGTGATAGCATTCCAATTGTCGCCGATGCGTAATTTTCCTGATTTAGCTTTTTCAGTCTTTATTCTTTTTTGCGGCATATTAAATTTCTTAAATTGCTTTTAACCAAGCTCCATTGACAAGCACCAGTGCTTGTATTACAGCGTGGCTCTTTAAAAACTATTTGCATAACTTAAGTTTTTGAATGTCTTCTAAATTAAATTCTCCCTTCCTACGATCCGAATGATAAGCGTAGGTATTTCGACTTTTTTTGGGAGGCCTGACAATGATTGTCTCACTTCCTCTTATTATGTTAAATTCACCATTTTGATTTACAGTAAATGGCCCATCACCAAAACACCTTAACGGAATGCAATCTTTTTCACCTTGGCAAACATGGTTTAACTCAACCATATCCCTCGGCCAACGACCTTTTAAAGAATGGAATTTACTGACATAAAGCACTAAAGCTTCATTTGACTGCCATATATACCATCGGGGAGGTAATAAAGACGAAACAAATCCTTCTACCAGTAATTTTGTCTGCATTCTCGCACATCCGAAAAAAAAAGCACTAAACAGCAATACAATAAAGAAAGTACAATGTGTTATTTTGTTTATCATTTCTACTCAATTATACACACAACCCTTGCCCATCCCGCTCCCGCGTTGCGGACTTTAACTGGCAGGCAGGAAACGGTAAACCCGAACGGTTTTGGAATCGCGCCCAAATTTCCCAACCGCTCCATATGACAATATTCCCGATGGCGGCCTAAAAAGTGACACGGCCAGATTTTAGATTTGTCTTTGGTCGTAAGGAATTCTTTGAACATTAAAAAACACGGGCGGTCCAAACCGATTGTATCAATGCCCATCATTTTGATGCCCTGGTCCAAAAGATATTCAACCGCCTCCGGGACCATGCCGACGTATTTATTCACGTAATCATCCGTGCCGAGCAATTTGTCGCCGCCGGTATAAATGAGAACAATGTCCATGGGCTTTAATTTGTAATTGATTTTTTTAAGTACGGCAACGATGTGATCTTTCGTAATGAACTCCGGAAATTTCAGATGCGTAAAGTTTAAAACAACGCCAGGCCCGTAACACCATTCAAGCGGAACATCCATGATCTGTTTGGCGGGTTTTCCTTCACAGGTACTTCCATAATGAAACGGCGCATCGACATGCGAACCCATATGGACGGAAGAATTAACAACTTCCAAGGAAAGCATTTCGCCGTCGGGAATCTCTTGAGCGGTTGCAACGCGTTCACCTTTTTTAAAACGTTCCTCGCCGTTGGGCTGTTTGCTCATCACCACCCAATTAAAATGCTCAACGCCTTGGGTGTGCGAAATACGCTCAATTTTCGCGTCGTGGGTTTCGATGAGCGTGTCGTCGATGGGAAGGCTTAAATCAATAATCTTCATAAATCTTGCTCATCTATTTCTGCCAATTTCATCAAGTGTTTTTGTAAACCAATTTTTAAAGACCTATTACTATGGACGGGAATGGAAATTCTCAAAGGAGATCCCGACTTCATATACACATGGTGACTAACTTTGATTCTCACAATTGCCAGCCTTTGGTTTTGAGAAGCCGTTCGAATTCTTTACCTGAGAGTATTTTCAAATTGCAATCTCCAGTACTCTATCTTTTTTATTTTTGGAAATCTTTTTAATATCCACAGAGAGACAGGCTTCAACGGCTTCATAAATATTTTTTAAAAGCTCTTCAAAATCCTCTCCTTGAGTGGCACAGCCCGGAATTGCCGGTACTTCAGCCCAGTAACCGCCTTCGTCGGCTTCGTGAATGATCACTTTAATTTTCATTTTAATTCCCTCCTATAAATGACCGGAACCACAAACATATTCCTACCGCTGTCCATCCCGGCTTATTAAAACAGAAATATCCGAAGTTTCATCAACCCATTGAAAAGAATTTCCACTATCAGGCAAACAAAATGGTTTTAAAAAACCAACCACATTTAACCAAGCATTTTTGTTTAAAGACCATTCGAAATCATTAGAATCTTTTTTAATCTTAACGACTCCCAAATTTTGATTTACTAAGCGAGCGGTTAAAGTACAACTATCGATACATTCAAACCCCATTAACTGACGCAAAGCAATCTCGTTAACTTTTCCTTCCGCTAACTTCTTTAAGACAATGTTTAATTCTTGAACCCTATCTGGTTCATTGCCAAAAATCCGAATCAAAGGACAATCAAGAGAAGCTTCTTTGATGTATTCAATTTTCATTTGAGAGACTAATTTACGCCTTTGGTTTTCAAAATATTAACGATATCATTCAACGTATGCGTTTTTTTTATTTCATTATCTGCGACGGGCACGTTGAATTCTTTTTTGATCGCAACCGAGATTTCAACCATCTCGGTTGAGTCAACGCCGAGTGACTGGTCCAAACGGGCGGCGGGTTTGATTTCGGCGGGTTTGACAGCGAGGACGCGGTTGAAGATTCCTTTAATTTTGTCTTCTAGAGATATTCCTATCGTCATACGAGCCTCCTATTCAGTAGAGAGCAGCGAATAGAAAGGAGAGAGTAATGCGAAATGGCAATCAATCGTGTTACTCTCTAATCTCTCCTCGCTATTCTCTACTCATTTATAACTAGTGCTTCGACTAAATTGAAATTGTCTGTTGATAAGCTCAATTCGCTCAGCACTAGTGGTGAGCGAAATAGACAAAAACAAATTAGTCGAACCACTAAACTTTCTGCAAAACAAGTGCGCAATTAATTCCACCGCGACCTCGTGAAATAACGAGCGCGTTTTTAATTTCTTTCGCCTGCGCTTTGTTGGGACAACAATCTAAATCGCAGTCGGGGTCTGGTTCGAAATAATTTATCGTCGGTGGAATCGTATTATGTTCCATCGCCAAAACCGTTGTGATGACATCCAAAGCACCTGAGGCGCCGAGCATATTGCCGAACGTAGATTTGGGAACGGATACGGGAATTTTTTTAGCTGAGCCGTTAAAAACTTGCTTAATCGCTTTTGTTTCTGAAATATCGCCTTCGCGCGTCGCGGCACCGTCGGCACAAATATAATCAATTTGTTTCGGTTCAAGTTTGGCGTCAGCGAGCGCCATTTTGATCGCGCGGGCCAATTGTTTTCCATCTAGGGCGGGTCGAATTCGGTCAACCCCGTCGGTTGTTGTCCCATAGCCGATAATATTAGCGTAGACATGCGCATTTCTTTTTTGAACACGCGCTTGCGGTTCCAAAATAATAACGCCTGAACCTTCAGCGATCGCAAATCCATCACGGGTTTTATCAAACGGCCGGTAAGCCGTTTGCGGGTAATCATTGCGTTGACTTAAAACGCCCGACGTGTTACAGCACAGAAGCGCGTACGGTGTCACGGGCGCTTCCATGCCGCCGGCTAAAATAAAATCATCGTTGCCGCGTTCGATTGTTTTCGCACCATAAGCAATCGCCATCAAAGAACTCGCGCGGTCTGCGACAACTGTTTTGCTGTAACCTTTAATTCCGTAGTGAATCGAAATCTGTCCCTGCGGCGCTGCCGGAAACCAGGCAGAGGCCATAAAAGGACTCACGCCCTCTCTTCCCTCTATATACATGTCGCGCAATTCTGTCTCGGCGTACAACCAGCCGCCGATCGCGTTTCCCATAAAAATCCCGACGCGTTTTAAATTTTCCTGCGTTAAATCCAATTTGGCATCCTGCAGCGCCATTTCTGATGCAACCAATCCCATATGCGAAAACACATCGATCTTTTTTAAAAGCCGTGACGACACATTACTATACGCATCCAATTCATGAACGTGACCCGCGATTCTCGACGGATATTTCGAAGCGTCAAACCGCGTGATCAATTCCACCGCAGAACGCCCATGCGCAACATTCGACCAAAATTTCCGTTTATCAATGCCGCTTGGGCTGACGATACCAAGGCCTGTGATGGCTATTTTTTCCATTCAGTTATATCTCCGTAACACTAATTCACTTTTCTTTATTCTCGCCTAAAGCTTCAATATCAGCGAGATCTTTATGTCGGGCCGTTGCTTTTTTATTCTTAACAAACTCTTTTCGTCCCATAAAATAAACCGGAATACTCCCAAATTTTCCTTTTACTTTATTAGTTACCACTTGTTCCCACGTGACTCCTGTTAATGCTGTAATAAGATCTATCCGCACTGGCGGAACACCAAGCTGAATAATTTTTTCTGGAACTGAAAAATCATTAACAGAAAGATCCAAGGAACCGAAACCAAACTCTTGAAGTGCTTTTAAAACTTTTTGAGCGTTTAATTTGTCTGGTTTTACAAAAACATCAATGTCTTCTGTATAACGTGGCGCCCCATGAAAAGCCAAGGCGTAACTTCCAACAATGACAAAATCAACTTTTTCTTTGTTGAACAACTTTAATAACTCTTCGAAGTCTTTTTCGACTCGCATTCTTGTTTAACCCCTTCAAATTTTCTTTATTAAACTTAAAATAAAATTCCCTCAATTCTTGTACAATATTGAGTCTTTCTTCTGGAGTCATTTGAACGTAATAATTTCTGTCAAATTCTTCAGCTTCTTTAAACCCCTTATGTATGTGTGTCCACATCTTTTTTACTCTCATATGGGAAACCTCCATACTAAGATTCATTCAATTATTAACTCACGTAAAAATTCAACTGTTTCTTAAAGCCTAACTATTTACGATACATCACAAAAATGAAATATATTAAAATGACAACGATTGGCCAATACGGCGTGCAATAGGACGGATAAACCAGGATAATCATCAACAAACCACAAAGGACCACACCGATCGTTAAATATACTTTTTTCATAGAAAAAATTTTAAGTGAATCTCCTCAAAACCATCGCCGAATGAATTCCTGAAAATCCACTGCTTGTCTTTAACATGCAATTGACTTTGCGTTCACGGGCTTGGTTTGGAATATAGTCCAAATCACATTCGGGATCCGGTGATTCTTGATTGATCGTCGGCGGTAAAATGTTCCGTTCAAAAATAAGCGCGCCGACGGCAAGTTCGATGCCGTTGGCGGCCGCCAGCGGATGGCCGATCATCGATTTTAGTGAACTGATTGGAATTTTATACGCGTGATCGCCAAGCGCCATTTTATAAGCATTGGTTTCAAAAACATCGTTCTGACGCGTCGAGGAACCATGCGCGTTGATATAATCTAAATCTCTTACTTTCACGCCGGCATCATCAAGCGCGATATTAATGCAATCCGCCATGGCATCACCTTCTGGCGGAAGATCAGTCATGTGAAACGCGTTGTTTGTTGTCCCAAATCCAACAACTTCGCAATAAATCCGCGCGCCGCGTTTTAAGGCGTGATTCAATTCCTCGACGATCAAAATGCCGCAGCCTTCGGAAATCACAAATCCATTACGCTTCGCATCAAATGGACGCGACGCTTTCGCGGGAAATTCATTATGAACAGACAACACATTCACGGTATCAAAAGCGCCAAAGGTAATTGGTGTGATCGGAGCTTCGCTAGCACCGGTAATCATAATATCAACATCACCGTCGCAAATCGCTTCATAAGAAAATCCCACGGCATCCGTCCCGGCGGTACACCCGGTTGAAATCGTATTACAAATGCCCATGAGACCATACTTCGCGGCGACTTCACTCGACGGAGTATTAAACATGGAGGCATCATACAAATCCGGCCGCACAATCGCCGGATCAATCGGTTTTTTGCCGCTGTCGGTCACGAGCGCGAATTCTTCTTCCATATATTTCGTTCCGCAAATCGCGTTAGCGAGCGACACGCCCATACGTTCCCGGTCGACTTTACTCAAATTTAAATTTGAATCTTCCAACGCCATGCGCGCGCCGACCATCGCAAACTGCACATAACGATCCATGCGCACCATTTCTTCCCAAGTTAACCCAAGTTTTAACGGATCAAAATCCAAAACCTGCGCGGCGATTTTGGTGTTGAAAAGTGACACATCAAATTCCGTCACCCGGCGCACTGCCGAAACGCCATCAATCATATTCTTCCAGCAGACCTCTTTCCCGACGCCGTTAGGGGAAATAATCCCGACGCCCGTAACTACGACTCGTCGTTTTTTCATTTCATATTTCTCCGATAATAGACACGAAACACTAATTTTCCTTTGTGTCTTATGTCACGAGACCTGTGTCTCTAAAAGTTCAAACGCCTTCTTCACTTCCTCCATACTAAAAAAATTTTTATCGCGCTCCACCACATGCACCATATCTACAACCTTACGATTTAACGGTGCGGAAATTCCCATATTTTTGGCGAGAAAGGTAACTTCACCGTTGATATAATCGATCTCACTTAACTTGCCGCGCATGATGCTTTGTAAAATGGAACCGTAAAGCGGTTCTTTGCTTAATTTTGTCAGCGTCTGATTCATAATGCCGGCCGCTTGCTCGACGGGCATTTGAGTGAGGCCGAAAATTCTTTCGGCCGGAAATTGCGGCAACGAAACTAACTCAACGCCTGCCTTTTGAACAATCGCCACACCTTCTCTCAATAACAAAATGCTTAACCGGCACAAATCCATGTCCGTAAATGTTTCCTGCATGGATTTACCGATTAAGGCTGGAATACAATTATTAAAATTTACAAAGAGCTTGAGCCACTTCATGCCTCTGATTTGGTCGGTCACAACAACTGGAAACGCTTTTTTTAAAACCGCGGCGATCTGATCGACCCGGGGGTCATTCGGCCCAAAGGCCCGCCCAATAATCCAGTCGCCTTCAAAATTAAATGTCACCTCGCCCGGCTGCGTGTAGGTGGCGCCAAACATGACGATACTGCTCATCAACTGATCATGATCAAAATGGGTAGACAAAAGATTGTCCGCCTGCACACCGTTTTGCGTTGTCAGGATAATATTATTGCGGTTATCAAGAAAATAATGATTCTCGGCAAAAGCATCTTCGACATCCTGGGTCTTTACGGTAAAAATAATTAAATCGTGATCATGATCAATTTGGGTCGCGCTTTTAAGTTTAATCGTTTCTTCCCCGCGGGCGCCTTTGACTTTTAACCCGCTTTGGTTGATGGCTTGAACTTGTTGTGGCCGCCCGACGAGCAAAACATCTTCGCCGGCCTTGGCCAGGTAAGCCGCCACAAGCGAACCAATCGCTCCCGCGCCGATGATCGCAATTTTCATTTTAATCTCCCGTCAGCCAGCCTACTTATTGGCCTTTTCCTTTCCAAAGAGAGTTTCTTATTCTTATCATCCAAGGGAAAAGGCCTAATATTGACTTTTGTTTCTTCCTTTGGACTCACAAAAGTCAATAAGCCAACGACATTGTTCGTTCAATCAAAGGAATCCGGCTAAACTTGTTTATTAAAATTCTTAATGGCCAAATAAGTCCTGCGCCCAAAACGACAATGGCTAATCCCGCGCCAGCGCCGGAGTTTAACCACGATTCTAAAACCATAATTAAACCTATAAGCGGGTTCACTAGCTGCGGAATTTTTATAGAAGCCAGAATATAATTCGCCGCGTACGTCGGCGCTTCACTAAAAATTAACGCCTGATCAAAAGGACTGCGAATAGCGTCTTTGATCGTCTCCATTTTTTCTTTTTGAAACGGTTCAGTTTTATTAATCAAAGTCAAAAGCCGGGCGATATAACGATTATGGTGAAAGATGCCTTTATAAAGTCCTATCGTCGAGAAAATCATAATCCACGCCAGCCATCCTTCTTTCAAAGAAAAATGTTTCGCGTGAATCAGCGCAAGACCGCTCGCGATGCTAAAAATACCAGCGGGCGGCGCAATAAAATGAGTTAAAAAATAACGGATGCGATAAATAATTCTTAAGCGCGGCCAATTTTTAAAAAGCCGATTTGTGTTACCGGCCGCCCACAAACAAAACATTCCTAAACCTAATTCCGGAATTTCAAAGAACAAACCTAGGACAGAATAACTAAAAGCATGAATAATCTTGAGCGTCGATAAATCTGTTTTCAATCCAACGCCTGGGATGAAAACCCAAAAGCTCAAAAAAACAAAAGACAAAATAAAAAGCTTATCCAACTTTCGAAATGGAATCGTCACTTGAAATTGGATCGGCGCTCGTTCATGTTTTTGTAATCAAATCCCACTTCGTCTAACAAGCGGATCATGAGACTGTAGAAAGCCTTCGGGACCTCCGAAAAAAACGCATTGACAATGTCTTGTTCTTCCACTTGCGCCGCGCCGCGGGCCTGGGCGTTTAAGACCGCTTTTTTGTCGACGACTTGCTTGGCGATGTCGCGGTGGAAAAGCGGGATTTTGGAAATCATCTCGGAATATTTCGCGGAGGCTTTCGATTCCCATTTTAATTTGGTTTGGGTGTCTGTCATGTTTTCACTCGCATCATTTACTTTAAGCCGCCGCGGTTTGCGCGGGAATCCGGGAATTCTTTTCCCATTTCGCGATATTGCTCATGAAATCCTTCACGCACAATTTGACTTTAATATCGTAGTTACTTTCCATGATTCGGTGAATGCGTTCTGGTTTAGAATAATATTCACGCATACACCAGGCGCCGAGCCGGCCAACTTCTTCAACGGACAAATGATCCGTCGGGATAACCGGATGTTGAAAGTCCCAATTCTTCAAATTAATGGTATCCGGATTAATCCATCCTTTTTGAATCGCATAACGCCAGTCAGGCGAATTTGGCACGGGTGTTAAATAATCAAGCGCGAAAACATCCGGGTCGATTTCATCCGCGGTCTGAAGACGCTTTTTAATTTTTTCTTCGTTGTCATCGCGTAATCCAATCAAAACAGTTCCAACAGTCCCGATATCCTGAGCTCTTAAGATATCGATTGTCTTTTTGATTTGTTCGATCGTGACGCCTTTTCCGGTTTTGGTTAACGTCATGTCATCTTCCACTTCAACACCGGTCAGCGCCATAAAGAGCCCGGCCTTTTTCATCAAAGGCAGAATGTCCTGCTGTGAAATCCATTGATCCGCCCGCCCCAAACAGACCCAGCCGATTTTATTGCCGCGTTTGACTTTTTCTTCGCAGAATTCAATCATGGCTTTGGTGTCGCTGTTAAAAGCATCGTCCTGCATAACCACGGTTGTGATGCCGTATTCTTTTTCTAAAACATCCAATTCATCGACGATACGCTTGCCGCTTAATCCTCGCCACGAAGTAAAATCTTTCGTCGCCGAACGGCTGTCATAAAGCGCCCACTCGTAACAAAAATGACACTTGCCCGGACAACCGCGGGAAGTCATTAGTTCCGCAAAAGGTTTCCAGTACGTATGCCCGATGTAAGTTGTCATCGGAAACAAATCGTACGCCGGCATCGGCAAAACATTTAAATCAGGAATCAAACCACGATGCGGGCCGATTACAATTGTTTTATCTTTGCGTGACACTAATCCCGGAATATCACGTTCGTTCTTGGCTTTTGTTTTTAAATTAACGAGGAGATCTTCAAGTGTTAATTCCCCTTCCCCAATCATAATGTAATCGATCCAAGGATTCAGCCGCATTTGGCGTTCATAATCCGCTGAATACCACAAACCGCTGGCGACCGTGATTGTCTTCGGGAATTTTTCCTTAATCATTCGCATAGCTTCGTTAAAATACCAAATGATCGCCGCACCGCACGTCGAAAAAAGCTGATCTCCCAAAAAAACAATATCAGGCTTGCTCTTGGCGATAAATTCCATCATCGCGTTCCAATCATAATCCATCGCCCGGCAATCGAGCGCCTCGACGGCCGCGAGTCCTTTCGAACGAACATACGCCGCGACCTGCGCGTGCATTTGATTCGCCGCTTTGTGAAGTCCATGTGAATCCCAGGCTTTGATCGGTGGGGTTAAGAAAAGAATTTTCATGAATTATCTCCTCATTTTTAGTTAAGAATAACTTCTAACGGTTTTCGGCCCAGTTTGCTTACCCTTATAATCGAAAATCCAAGAATATTTCCCTGCTGATCAACTTTTTCCATAACCTGATCATTCTTTGTTTCACGAAAATAGCCTGTTTTCTTTTTAAAAATAACTTCTAAAAAATCACCCTCTTTGTCATACCAAATCTTTATATTTTTTTTGACCATATTATCTTCCCCTTTTTAACAGAATCAGTTAAATAAGCGGTTAAAACAAAGGCATCTCTTTGATTTTTAATTTTTACAACAACACAAAGATATTTATTTCCGACTTTTGTCCCAATATAAAAACGATAATACAGCTACGCTGACGAATCACTTAAGGATTCAATAACTTTTGCGGATATCCAAGTGTTTCTTCAATGGTGGAAATCATGTCAACCATTTCAGGATGTTCAAGAATATGTTTTAATCTTTCATCAGTTAAACGAACAGATTTCCCTTCAAAATCTTTCAGTATCCTCATTTCAAAACCAACTCGCCGGCAACGGTTTTCCCGACGGCGTCATGTCGATTGTGATGCTTTTGGTTTGGGTGTATTCTAAAAGTCCTTCGATGCCAAGCTCCCGGCCGAAACCGCTTTGCTTGTAGCCGCCGAACGGTACTTCGTTATAAAAACCGCCATACGTATTGATCCAAACCGCGCCGCATTGTAATTTTTTTGCAACCGCATTCGCCTTGTTCAAATTCTTCGTCCAAATCATCGCCGCCAATCCATACTTGGAATCGTTTGCAATCTTAATGGCTTCCTCCTCACCGGAAAAACGCATGACACTTAAAATTGGACCAAACACTTCTTCTTGCGCGACTGTCATTGAATTTTTGACGTCCGCCAAGATCGTCGGCTCAATATAAAAACCACTGCGCAAAGAAGCGCCGCCGGGAATTTTACCGCCGCACACAACTTTGGCGCCTTCTTTTTTTCCGGTTTCAATGAAGGCCAGCATTTTGTCACGGGCTTCACGACTTATGACCGGCCCAAAGTCTGTGTCATAACTGTCTGCCGGGCCGATTTTTAAACTTTTTGTTTTGGCAATCAACCGCTCTAAGAATTCGTTGTAAATCTTATCTTCCAAAAGAAGCCTTGAGCCTGCTGTGCACATCTGGCCCTGGTTCATAAAAATCGCGGACATTGTTCCGCCAAGCGCGGCGTCCAAATCACAATCCGCAAAAACAATATTGGGCGATTTGCCACCGAGCTCGAGACAAATTTTTTTCATTGTGCCGGACGCCAACCGCATAATCTCCTGGCCGGTTTTACTACCGCCGGAGAAACTCACCATGTCAACTTGCGGATGTTTCACTAATTCAGCCGAAACCTGCGCGTCGTTCGTTGTGACAAAATTTAAAACGCCTTTGGGCAAACCCGACTGTGCGATGATTTCGGCGAGCTTCATAATGGAAACGCTGGCCAAAGGCGACGGTTTAAAAACAACCGTGTTCCCGGCGATCAACGCCGGCGCGATCTTCCACGCCGCCATAATGAGCGGATAATTATAAGGAATGATTGCGGCCACAACCCCGAGGGGTTCGCGCTCAACAAAGTTAATCACTGGATCAGCGACGTTACGCTTATCGCTTTTTAACTGCCATTCAGCGCTAGCAAAATATTCAAACGTATCCGCGCACGTCGGCACATCAATAAACGTTGTTTGCTTGATTGTCTTACCCGTTGAACGGCATTCCAAATCCGCCAAGACCTTCGCGTTCTCACGAACCAACTGCGCAATTTTCAAAAGATACTGCCCGCGTTCTTTGATCGACAAGCCGGACCACGATCCGTCATCAAATTTTTGCCGGCCAGCGAGAATTGCGGCATCAATGTCTTCTTTCGTCGCCTGCGCAATTTTGGCAATCACTTCGCCGGTTGAAGGATTAATTGCGTCAAAATAACTCTCTTCAATGGAAAAATTCGATTGACCGTTAATAAACAACCTGTATTTAACAATGTTCATTTTTTTAAGAAACTAAAAAACAATTTCAACAGATCAAAAATTACGACTCCAATAAAAAGAATTAAAAACCATATACCTTCAGATGTTAAATATTCCTTCACACTCTCAGTTCTCTTAACAGCAACGACTATAAAAAACATAGTCAACCATGCGGCTATGTTTAAAAATAAGACGATTCTTTCACCATCCTGATTTTGATTTCTGATCATAGTATGAATCCTTTTTCTGTTTCTTCTTTTGTGAATTCACGCAATATTTCGTAGTCAGCTTCCATCCGAAGCTCTAATGCCCTGTTAAAAGATCGTCCATAATTCCCTTCAATGATTCCCTGCTTCACAAAAATCTATCCAAACTTTGTAATCGCGCCTGTGTGACTTTGAGCCACAATGTCTTTTGTCAATAGCGCGGCTCTAGCTAAATCCAGAAAAACATAATACGCTCGAGAAATAGCACTCCGATAACCGCCTGAATCCAAAAGATTTTTGGCATCGATCAGATTTTGCTGGCTTATTTTGAGAAGTGACTCAATTTCTTTCTTATGATTTTTCTTCATAAGGGTATGCCTTCTTGAAAAACAATGCTCAAAAATGAACTATTCCATTTTTTATATTGTTGATATTGTTTCTTTAAAAATATGATCGGGCTGACAAAGGAAGCAAAATCATAATCCATCATCACATCCCAACAAAGATCCTGAATTTTTTCCTTTACTTCGCTACTATTTGTATTTAACACAATCAGGACATCCACGTCGGAATGCTGACCGCTATCTCCCCTGGCCTGAGATCCAAAAAGTAAAATTTTATTAATTTGTCTAGGAAATTTTTTGTGAATACGGCGGACATATTCATCAAGTATTTCTTTTCCATTAAATGATTTTTTTTTCATTTTTTCGTTCTCTGTTATTCCACCGGCACCAATTCCCACAACTGAAACAACCGGCTGCACGGCGCGTACCATTTGGAAATTTTCGCGAAATCCCCGCGCAGGTTCATTTTCTTTTGCGTCGTTGCCACAAACGGATCGATCTCACGGTTAAAAACTTGACGCCAGACTGTTTCAGGCGCGGAAATTAAGAACTCTACATTCTCGTCGTTGCCGGTCTTCACAATCCGCCCGTTTTCAAATTGAAAACTGTACGTGTTGCCGGTTTCATTTAATCGCACCGCTAGATCCATCGTCATTTTCGTTTTTTGCCCGAGTTCTTTGAGCTGTTCATCAGCGTTGACCAAGCGGACAATCTCTTTGATCTGCTCCTCGGAGAAAAGCTTGTACTTTTTGCTTGAATTTTTTCCGCCGCTTGCTGTTTTCGAAGTTCTCTTAGGCTTGACCGTTTTTCCCGACGGTGACAACGTTGATTCATAAAGTCGACTTAATGCTTCGATCTTCGCGGCTTCTTCTAAACCCTGGATTAGAAGAAAACAATCAAACAGATCTTTCCCCATCGCAACCACACCGTGGTTTTTAAGGACCACGATATTATTCTTCTTAAGCGCCGCCACAACCGGAGCCGCGTCCGTCACAGACGGCGTTGATTGTTCAATGGATTTAACTTCGCCTAAATAAAATTTGGCCTCAAAAGTGGTTGGTGTAAACGAATCATGTTTCAAAAAGTAGGCACTGGTGTAGGTTGTGTGTGAATGCAGAACCGTTTTAACGTCTGGAAAATTTTTGTAAATTTCAGTATGGAGCAATTTCTCGGTTGACACCATGCCAGGTTCAAGCAAATTGCCGTCGAGCTTCATCAATAGAATGTCTTTCTCCTGCAAAAGTCCCAGGCATGTGCTGTGCGCCGTGATCAAAATCGTGTCACCTTCCGCCCGCACGCTGATATTGCCGTTTAGCCCAGTGACGAGATCTTTTTCCCACAACAACCGGCCGATGGCGATCATGTTGGTTTTGAGTTGTTTGATAAGATTTTCATTCATCATTTCATTACCTTACGCAGTCCGGCGAAGCCAAACGCGAAAGCAATTTAGCGAAGACGGATTCATGAATAAATTTCCGTTATATATTTTCTAGGCAGCCATTCAACCAAGGGCGCGTACCCGCGCACACCTTTGGGCGCGACGGGATGTTTTTGAAATTCCAAAAGATCTTTCTCTGGGCTTAAAAATCTTGTTTTGCGTGCGGCGGGGAAAAGATAAACCGGCACGTTGTGTTTCTTCGCAAGCACGCCCAAAATCAAAGCGCCGATATCACACAAAGCCGCTTCCTTGTCCGCCATCTGATAAGCCATCCAAACTTCCTTTACCAATTCTTTAAAAAATAAAAATCCCGCCATGTTGTCTGAAATCAGCGTCGGAGTTATCTTTCTTTTCAAAAGTTCTTCGCAGGAATTCTGAGCCGCTTCGAGCGTCGGCCTTCCTTCCGTTAAAAATATTTCCGAAAAATTTTGTTCTTTTAAACCATCAAAAAATTTTGAATCAAAGACACCGTGAATTAAGGTAACGGAATTTTTAGCGTGAGTAAGCGCTTGTTTCTTATTCAATGCTTGTTGATCCATCTTAATTTAGAATCAAGGCCGCCCCGAAGGATCGACCGTTATCTGCCTTTTAATCAACTCATGCGGCACAACATCAAAACCGGGATAAAATCCTTTAATGGCGCCCACAATTATCTTCTTGCCTTTAAACATTAGAAGCTCATCCTCGTCTCTTAATTCAATCGGAATGGCATTTCCCGACGGAATTTTATTAGACGGCTGGGTCAGCGCATAAACAGGTAAACCGAATTCTTGGGCCACAACCGCGATTTGATAGGTTCCAATTTTATTAGCGATATCACCATTGGCGCAGGACCGGTCAGAACCGACGATGACTTTGCTGACCAAACCATCAGCCATAAGTGAACCAACCGCGTTGTCGGCAATCAATGTCACCTGCGCACCCATTTCTTTTAATTCCCAACAAGTCAATTTCGCGCCTTGGAAATATGGACGCGTTTCAGTCGCGAAATAATGAACATCTTTGCCTTGTTCTGCGCAAATTTGTGATGCCATCGCGAGTTCACCGCTCACGTTGCAATGTGTGAGAACACGGTCGCCGTCTTCGATAACGGCAGCAATTTCCTCGACGCGTTTTAAACGTTTCACCCGGATGCCCATTAAAAAGCCTTGAATATTTTTTTCTAAGAATGTCCGCAGATCCGCCTTCTGCTCTCGAGCCATTTGCGTCCAGCCAAGGACAATGCCGGTAACTTCGGAAAATGGAAACGTCGGGCGGCTGTTGTTTAACGCGTCGGCCGTTTTCTTTAATTCATCTAATAATTTTTCATCCGAATTAATGTCTTTCCGTTTCAGCACAAGCAAAAACGTATTTAACACAACCAAAAACTGCCCAAACGCCCGCGTCTTCATGTTGCGAATGACATTAACTGCCTCTTCAGTATTCTTGACCGGAATGTAATGCAACCTCGACGGCAATTGCGTTTCATCTAAAACCAATAATGTGTCGCATTCCAAACGGGCAGGCCAAAATAAAGGAGATTCTTTCATAAGTTTCCGTGGGACGTAGGACGTAAGCACGTGGGGACGTCCGCTCGGTCGAGTAAAAATATTTAATTAATTTCCTTAATTTTTATAGCTTTTAAATCAATTCCTTGAACTGTTCATCGATCAAACCAATAATTTTGAATCCAACTTTCATTAAAGCTTTCACAATGCGATCTGAAGAAAGATCTGTAAAAAGCATTAAGCATTCACCTCAACCTCGTAGAGCGTTCCCTTCTCTTCATCGGCTACCATCTCTAAATAAGTCTTGATGGCATCTTTGATATTTTCCAAAGCCTCCTGAACAGTTTCTCCTTGGCTATGACATCCTGGAAGCAAAGGACAATGCACATCATAACCATGAGAGCTTTTATGCACTGTAACTGGAAATTTCATGTCTAATTTCCTCCTTTGCCATTTATTTTAAAGTTTTCGTAGGACGTCCAACGTGCTCACGTCCCACGTCCTACGTTAGTCACTATTTCCCTTCCAATTTCTTAACCAAATTCAACGCAATCGAAACCGTGGCGCTTTCGGCCATGTAGTAATTGGGATCCATGAAACCCATTTCACCCGTAATGATGTTGTCGCTGACCGCCAGAATGACCGCTGCCGGAATTTTATAAAGCTGAGCCAGCGTCAAGAAAACTGAACTGACCATGTCAACGGCGACGCAGCCTTGTTCCAAAACTGGATTCACGTGTTCTTTGGTTTCACGCAAGATCGCATCTGTTGACCAAACACGGCCGGTGTGCACGGTCAATCCTGAACCTTGGGCAATTTCTAAAATCGATTTTGTCAATTTCGCATCCGCAACCGGTTGAAATTCTGGTTTCACATAATACGGTGTCACGCCATCGCCGCGCCAGGCGCTGTCCGCGACGATCAAATCACCGATTTTGATATTTTCACTTAACGCCCCGCAGCTGCCAACGCGGATCATACATCCTGGTTTAGCATTACACAGAAGTTCGGTTGTAATCGCCGTATCCGCCGAAAAACGCCCGCCGTTAATCGCCGTGATTCGCGTGCCTGCGAAATTTCCGGTGTACATGTTATATTCCATGAAGGAGAAATTCTTAATCGGATTCTCAAGCTTCTTAATTAAACTCTCCAACCGTTCGCGCGGGCCGGGAACAATCGCGTACTTCCCAACATCCTCATGGCGTAGCTGCACCATCCCCATCAGATCTTTCCCGGTTAAGTGAACGTCTCGAGTCATTTTTGCTGTTTGCGTTGGCATAACATTGTCTCCTTAAGTTAATACTTCTTGTTTGAGTAATGCTTTATCAATTTTTCCTGTACGATTTTTGGGTAACGATTCGCGAATCTCGATGGTCTGAGGCACTTTAAAATTGGCCAAATGCTCCTTAGTAAAATAACGTAAATCTTCAGCACTAGTTTTGCTATCCGGTTTCAACACAATAAAAGCTTTTACAGCTTCACCGCGCAACGGATCCGTAACACCAATAACTGCCACCTCGGCGACCGCTTCATGTTTATAAAACGCTGCTTCCACCTCCGGCGCGTAAACGATTTGTCCGGCGACTTTGATCATCTCTTTTTTACGTCCGACAATATAAAGGAAGCTTTCCTCATCAAACCGGCCTAAGTCGCCTGTGTGAAACCAGCCATTACGTTTCGTCATGGCCGTTGTTTGAGGGTCTTTATAATATTCCTTCAGGACAATCCAGCCGCGGATGACAATTTCACCCACTTGTCCCGTTGGCATTTCGCGGTCGTCTTCGTCCACAATTTTAATGTCACAATGCGGCGCGGACTTACCAACACTTTCGATTTTGTTACTGCCTAATGGAGTCACGGTATTGGGCGGACAAGTTTCGGTCATGCCCCAGCCATTTAAGAATTTAGCGTTGGGACAATACTGATTAAAACGTTGTAAAATTTCCGGCGCGCTTGGGGCGCCGAACACAACGACCCAGCGCAGGGACGATAAATTAAACTTTTCAATCTGTTTTAAAGAAAGAATCGCCGTATACATCGCCGGCACAATGTGAAAGCAAGTAACCTGATATTGCTCAATATTTTTTAAAAATTCTAACGGGTTAAAACGTTCCATCAGAATCAAGGTGATACCGAAGGTAATGCAGTTTTGAATATAAATAAATCCGCCGATATGGCTTAAAGGCAACGCAGAAAGTTTACAGTCCCGCTCAGATAAATCCACAAAATATTTCATGGCCGCGGGCGAGCCTTCCAAATGTTTGTAGGTTAATACAATGCCTTTAGGCGCGCCGGTTGTGCCGGAGGTATACATAATTAAGGCGGGGTCGGATTCTCGAATGTGTGCTGGAGCAAGTTGCGGAGAGGTTTCTTCTAACAAGGTTTCAAAAGAAAGGGCGCTCTCCCTTTCTTTTCCGTCGCCGGATAAAATGATTTTAAGTGAAGGAAGAGCGCTCGTAATTATTTTTAAATCTGCGTCATTATTTTCTTGGGCAATCAAAATTTTGGTTTCCGCATGAGTAAGACACGATAAAATTTCTTCCGTTTTAAGCATGTAATCCAGAGGAACACCAACTGCGCCCAAACAAAAACACGCCAAGTAACTATAAATATACGCTGGGCTGTTCGGTAAATAAATGCCAATTTTATCGCCCTCTTCAACGCCTTGCTGGCGTAACGCATGCGCGAGACATAAAACATTGTGATTAAGTTGTGCAAAGCTAATGCTTTGCTCCTTAAAAACAATGGCGGATTTTTGGGGAAACTGTTTCGCTGTTTCCTGCAGAATTTCTCTAATCATGGATATCTTAAACGTTAACTGGTCGTGAAATTTGAATTTATAGAAACTAGTAAAATTTTACTAGTTAGATTTTATTAAGGAATGGGGCGTTGTCAAGCAATATCTTCCTTCTCTATATTAATATATAACGACGAGCTTGGCGCTGAAGGGACTGCTTAGGAAAGAATTTGAATAAGGCGGGCAATGGATTTGATTTCCGCGCCTACTAGATCGAGATCATGATCCAAAATAACCAGCAAATGCCTGCTGTCAGTATCAACCTTATGTTTTAAAGCCTCAAGGTCTCTTTTGATGCGGTTTAAAAAAATAATTCTGGCGCGCATACGGCGCTGGGCTATTTTTTTATCAACGTATGGCAGGAAATACAAGGCGAGGTCAATATTAAAGTATGGTCTTTCAATAGATAAAAAGCTTTCGTTAACCAAATGATCAAAAATTTTCTCACCCTTAGGCGTAATACTGTACACAAATTTTTCCGGCCACTTCCCTTCGCGGCCGACATCTTTCTTAACCAACCCAAGCTTTTCCATTTTCTTAAGCGGATAATAAATGGATTTAATTTTCAATCCAACAAATTGAAAAATCTCTTCTTCAATTTTCCGTTTAATTTCGTAGCCGTGAATCGGGCCCTGTTTTAGAAGTCCCAAAAATAGAAGTTCGTGTTCGATCATTTGCGAGGATTAACTAAACAACCGGCAGACTGGCAAACTGGTTAATCTTGGTTTTTTTATAGTGAACTCAATTATTTGCCGCATCATCTTAACACACTCAAGAGGATATCGCCCAACAGCTGTTTCACCAGACAACATAACACCGCCGGTGCCATCTAAAATCGCATTGGCCACATCCGTTACCTCAGCCCGCGTTGGACGAATGGATTCCGTCATGCTTTCCAGCATTTGGGTCGCGGTTATAACATATTTCCTCTGGGCATTACAATGACAAATAATTTCCTTTTGCACAATGGGAATTTCATAAATTGGAATCGACACGCCTAAATCGCCGCGCGCGACCATGATACCATCGGAAACTTTTAAAATGGGACCAAGATTCTTTAAGCCTTCTTCATTTTCTATCTTGGCAATAAATTGACACCGCGGCAGTTTTGGCCTGACCAAATCAATCACGCGCTGCATGTCCTGTGCATTACGGACAAAGGATTGTGCCATATAGTCAACTTTGTGCCGGATACCAAAGGCAATATCATCACGATCTTTATCTGTCAGAATATTCTGTTTTAAACGTAGTCCCGGAATATTAATCCCCTTACGCGCTTTTAACGTTCCTCCAATGACAACCTCCATCTCAACGGCCTGTCTCTTATGTCCAAGAATTCTCAAAGCTAATTTTCCGTCATCAATAAACACCCAAAGATTTTTTTTAAGACGCTTCAAATCATCATCGAAATCGATAGGAATCGTATCAGAGGAGTCCAAATTGTTTTGGTTGGAAAAATAAAGTCTTTGTTTCGAATGGATTTCAACGGGCTTAATAAGTTCTCCGACGCGAATTCTGTATCCTTCTAAATCTTGGAGAATCAAAACCGGCCGTGGGCTTCTAGTTTTAAGCTTGCGTATCTTGAAAATAAAATCCGCATGGTCTTCATGTGTTCCATGCGAAAAGTTCAGGCGCGCGATCGTCATTCCTTCTTTGGCCATTTTTTCCAGCACGCTGGCTTTAGAACAAGCTGGTCCCAAAGTGCAGACTATGTCAATCTTTTGAACTTTTTTCATTTTGTTTAACCACTTACTCATAGTCAAAAAAAATCCGCCTCAAAATATTTTTAAAATCATTTAGGCGGATGTTATTTTTCCTTTTATTTTTGAACTTCGGTAAATTGTTTAGATAGCTCCGTAAAAATAGCCTCCGCAACTTTCATTTTAGCGGTAGAACTCAGCGAACTCACGTCAATTTTTATTAGACCGTCTTTCAATTCATCGAAAAAGATTCCAATCTCCGTCGTGTTTACATTTCCTTTAATACCCATGACAACAATCACACGTTTGCTTCGATTTTTAATAAAAACTTCCCATTTCTGAATAGCGGCAATTTCCAAGACTGTTTTAAAAGCTTCGTTAAAAGAACCTTTGTAGGTTTTAGTGATCGCCTCACTGCGCGCATTGTTCAAAGCTCGTGTCGAAGAACCCCAAATGGTTTTAAATGGTTCGGCGATTTGGGCGCATCCTGAGGAAGATAAGATAATTAAGGAAAGGAATAATAAAAAATTGAACGCGAATCTACGCGAATTGCACACGAATAGTCGCGAATTCAATTCGCGTTGATTCGTGTGCAATTCGCGACTATTCGCGTTCAAAATTTTCTTTAATTCAATCATAGCGGGCATTATAACAGAACCTCTTACAGTTGCAACGGCTGATACTTAATAATCAACGGAAACAAATATTCTTCTTCAATTTTAATCCGGCCCAAGACAAGACCAGAAAATTCCCGAAAGTCCCGCACAAAATTTCCGGCATGCAGATCACCCATCTCACCGGAATGTTGATCAAAAAAGGTCAACAGTTGAATTTTAAGCTGCTTCAAATCCTGTTTTAAAAATTCAATCATCTTCAAATCCGCCCGGTTTTCTTTATAAAAAATTGCGAGCGGTTCGTAAAAGGCGTTGTTTTGTTGTTCGAAGTAAGCCAAAAGTTGCACTTCAAAAGCCCGCAGTTTGGGCTTGACGTCTTTATAAGAATGAATTTTCTGTTGAATCTGATCAATGCTGTCGAGCAATGATTGGTGTGCGGTTTTTAAACGATTGAGTTTGTCTTTCATCACTAATAGGTGTTAGGTTTCAGGTCTTAGGTGTTTGTCCCTAACACCTAAGACCCAACACCTAAAACCTACTGGCTTTCTTTTCTTTTTTTAATTCATTGTACACGGCTAACGCTTTCTTCGCCGAATTCCCTTCGTGCACAATCGACCGCACGGCTTGAATCATAGCGACTGGTGCTTCGGCTTGAAAAATGTTACGTCCCATGTCAACGCCCACCGCGCCGTCTTGAATGGCGCGGTAGGATAATTTGAGTGCTTCTGACTCCGGAATTTTTTTGCCGCCAGCAATCACAACTGGAATCGGGACTTTCTTAACCAGCTTATCAAAATCTTCGCAATAATAGGTTTTCACAATGTGCGCGCCGGTTTCAGCCGCGATACGGCATGCTAAACTTAGATAACGTTCATCACGCGTCATGTTTTTCCCGACGGCAGTAACGGCCAACACCGGAATCCCGTATTTTTCGCCCCAATCAACCGTCTTCGCCAAGTTGATAATCGTTTTATGCTGATACGGTGACCCAACATAAATCGACATCGTAATCGCGCTCGCATTTAATCGAATGGCATCTTCAATATCCACTGTCAAATCTTCGTTCGATAAATCTTCTTCCAAAACGGAATTGCCGCCGGAAATTCTTAAGACAATAGGAACATTCGTTTGTGGATCAATACAATTCCGCAGCGCGCCGCGCGTAATCATAAGCGAATCTGTGTACGGCAAAAGCGGTTTAACGGTTTTCCCCAAATCTTCCAACCCCGACGTGGGACCTAAAAAATAGCCGTGATCAACGGCGAGCATCAGCGCCCTGCCGGTTTCAGGTTTAATGATACGCGACAATCTGTTTTTCATTCCCCAATCCATTTCCAAACCTCCCTCTTCTACTGCATTGCTGGTTGAATAATTACTTTGATTGAATAATCCGGCCTGACCACTAAATCAAACCCTTTTTGAATCTGCTCAAGCGACAAACGATGCGTAATCATGTCTTTGACTTTCACTTTTTTTTGCGCAATCAATCGCAGCGCTTCTTTTAAATCATTTGGGCTCGCGGCGTAGGAACTTAACACAGACACTTCAGTGCGCCAAAAAATTTCGTTGGTGGTGACAGGCAAAAATGAATCTTTCGCGGCCGCGGTAAAAATCAAAACCGTACCGCCGCGCTCGACGGATTTTAGGCCTTGTTCAACCGCTGCCTGGGCGCCTGAGCATAGAATCACAATATCAGCGCCGCGGCCTTTGTTAATTTTCCGAACCTTAGCTGGAATATTTTCCCGCGCATCGAACGCCGCTGTCGCGCCAAATTTTTTAGCCATTTGTAGACGAAAAGAATCGACATCTGTTGCGATAATCGTCTTGGCTTTAAGCGCCTTCGCTAACTTCACATGCAGCAATCCGGAAATCCCGCTGCCGATAATCAAAACGCGTTTACCGGTTTTCATGCCAGCCAATCGTTGTCCACGAAAGACACAACCTAACGGCTCAACAAAACTCGCTTCTTCGAACGAAACATTTTGAGGGATTTTCAAAGTGCCCAAACGCAGATTGATGGCGGGCAGACGAATAAATTCCGCGAATCCACCTGGATAAAAATGTGTTTTGCGTAACGTCTCGCAAACTGTTTCATGACCGCTGCGGCAGTACTCGCATTTAAGGCACGGGACATGATGTGTTGCGACAACGCGGTCGCCAACTTTAAACTTTTTAACTTTCTTGCCGATCCGCGAGATCGTTCCGGCGACTTCGTGACCCAAGACCAGCGGAACTTTATCTCGACGGTACCATTCCATCACATCACTGCCGCAAATGCCGCTGGCTTCAATACGCATTAACGCTTCATCATCGCTGATTGTCGGCACTGGCTGATCTTCAATCCGTAAATCAGTGTTGCTATAGTAAACGGCTACTCGCATGTATTTTAGTTTACTGACTTTTGCATTGCAAAAGTCTAGTACTAGGCCTTTTCTCCTCGAGAATGATAGAACAACCTTATCTTTGGGAGAGAAAAGGCCAGTAACGTGAGCACGTGGGACGTCGAGAACAGTTGACCGTCCTACATGCTTACGTCCTACGTCCCACGTAACAATCTAAACATCCTCCACATCATTCTTCTCATCCATTGGCCCGAACTTCTTTAATTTCTGTTGAAAATCCGCATAGGCTTTCTCAACGGTACTTAACTGTTCCCGGCTCTTGGCCAATTCAAATTCCGCGATCCGGTTTTGGCGGCTCAATTCCGTGTTGGCCTGCTGAAGGGCGGCAATTTTTGCGGCGTCGACAGTGAGCTGTTCTTTAAACTGTTTATTTTCAAGCCTGAGCTGGCTGATGTCTTTGTTATAACGTTCAATTTCAGTTTTAAAATCCTGGCTGATTTGTTCAAACCCCATGGCCTGCGCCCGGCTTTTGGTCAATTCATAATGCAGCATCTGTTCTTTTTCAAGCAATGTCTTGTTAAATTCTTTTACTTTCACAATATTGCGCTCCAAATCAATCCTCGACGTGTCCGCCGCATTCTTTTCTTCGGTCAACCGATTGACCGCTTGACGCCATTCGCCTACCCGGTTTTCATCATCTTTTTCAAATCCAGCTAATTGATTTTCAAGCGCGTTAACGCGTTCGATCTTCTCCCGAAGCTCTTCTTGCAAAAACCGGTTTTGCGTCTTGAGCTCTTCCAAACTTCGTTCGGCAACGGCCGCCTCGTGACTTTCTTTCTGTCTTTGCCAAGCTTCAATTTGAGATTCTTTTTCTCGAATTTCTTGTAATTGATTATCAATCTTCGCCAACAAAAGGGCGTTTTCAGATTTCAAAGACTGAACAAGAGTGGTTAACTCGTCGATATTTTGGCTTTTGAAAGCCGCGACCTGCTTTTGTAAATCTTCAATCAAAGCCGCATCTTTGGCTTTGTCAGCGGCAAAAGCCCGATTTTCTTTGGTCAATTGATTTACACTGGTTGTAATTTTAAAAGCGAGTTCCTGCTTTTCGTTTTGGGCAATCAAAAGGTTTTGCTTTAACTTCTCAATCTGCTCTTGAAGATTCTGCTTGTCGGCGTTGAGCGCATCGACGAGAATTTTATTCTTGGTTAAACTGTCTTGAAGTGTCTGGCGGGCGATATGCAGTTCTTCTTTAATGCCTTCGAGTTTCTGTAATTCTTCTTGGCGCTTAATAAGATTGTCGTTTTCCTGGCGAAGGATGTTTATTTGTTCATTGACCTGCAATTGCTGGGCGGCGGATTGAGTTTGACGGGCGTTGATATCATCTTTGAGCTCGACAATTTTAGTTTGGAAGGATTGGGTTTCTTCTTTGAGCGCTTGATTTTCGGTGCGTAAGGTATTGATAAGCTCCAGCGCATTTTTAATTTCTGTCTGCGCTTCACGGCGAGTTTCGGCGAGCTGGTTTTCAAGTGTTGAAATTTGTTCGCGGTATTCGTTTTCTTTGGTTTGAATTTCCTGCAGTTTCTTAAGGGCGGCCTCTTCCTGCGCCATGGTTGTGTGAATATTATTCTGCGCCGTTTCTAAATCGCGTTTTAACTCGGCGAGCTGGGCTTTTAATTTGGTTTCATTTTCGTGGGAAGCCTTGAGTTCATGCTGTTCTTTAAGAAGTTCGGCGGAAATTTTCTTAATGTTTTCCCTCGGAGGCATCAAGACCGCTTTAATAATGAAGGTAATGCCTAAAGCCAAGAAAACCACAAAAACCAGAACACCAAGAATTGTTATCATGATTCACTCTCCTGTTTCTAAAAACGTTTTCAGAAAATTCTTAAAGGTAAGAGTTGCCTTTTAAATATCCCGCGTAATCGACGACCGCGTCTTCTAATTTTGTCAATGGCTTCGCATAACCGGCTTTCTTTAATTTATTCATGTCCGCTTGCGTGAAATACTGATACTTATCTTTGATTGTTTCCGGCATTTCGATATAGTCAATGTTTGCTGTTTTCCCGACGGCAGCAAAAAGCGCATAAGCCACATCGTTCCATGTCCTGGCCTGGCCCGTGCCTACGTTGTAAATGCCGTTAATGTCTTGGTAGTCAAAAAAGAACAGAATCATATCAACGGCATCTTTCACATAAATGAAATCACGTTTCTGTTCACCATCTTTATATTGGGGTAGATAAGATTTAAAAAGCCCCATGCGGCCTTCTTTCACAACTTTCTCGTATGTCTTGGCAATGACACTGCGCATGTCGCCTTTATGATATTCGTTGGGTCCGAAGACGTTAAAAAATTTTAAACCGGCAATTTTGTCTTGCAGATCATGGGCCAAAACCCATAAATCAAATTTTTGTTTGGATTCGCCGTAGGCATTCAGCGGTTTTAACCGGACAGTTGTCTCATCTTCATCACTATAACCCAACGAACCATCGCCGTAAGTGGCGGCGGAACTCGCGTAAATAAGCCGCGCGTCATGATGCAAGGCCCAATCCGCAACAGCGCAGGAATATTGATAATTATTTTTTTCTAAATACTCGACGTTGGTCTCGGTCGTGGCACTGCAGGCGCCCAGATGAAAAATGCAGTAAACTTCCTCATCCAACCGATCCGATTTAAGCAGCTCCAAAAATTTGTCTTTTTCAAAATATTGCCGGTATTTTTTGCCTTTTAAATTTTTTTCTTTAAGACTGTTTAAATGATCAACGACAATAATGTCCTCGTGGCCCAAGGCATTTAGCTTGGACAAAAGACAACTTCCTATAAATCCGGCGCCACCGGTGAGGACGATCATTTGAATGAAACCCTGTATTTTGTATTTTAAAAAATTCTAAATCCCAAATTCTAAACAAATTCGAAATTCAAATTTTCAATTTCACAAACTCAATCGCTTGAAACATTGTAATTTCAATTTTCTTATTTGTTCGAATTTAGAATTTTCAATCTCTATAATTCGTAATAATAAATTTACCGATCTCCCGACCAATCGCCTCGGCCAAACTCCGTTCATCTTCCATCGAAGACTCAGCCTTTTTCTTGGCCTCAAAAAATAAAACGTAATCTCCCGTCTTCTGATCAATGAGTTTTCCTTCAGCACTTAAAGTCATTGCGCTTTTTTTAATGAACCCTGCTTTTTTAAGCCGTTGGGTAATATGGCCGCGGATGACGACGTTGGCCTTTTTAGCGTCTGCGGCCTCCAAAATTTGGAAATCGGTCTTTTCTTCT
The DNA here is from genome assembly GCA_964612665.1 of uncultured Planctomycetales bacterium. Taxonomy (GTDB): domain Bacteria; phylum Omnitrophota; class Gorgyraeia; order Zapsychrales; family JAHFFX01; genus CAZTCI01. Next base: position 34,340 of record CAZTCI010000007.1, read on the forward strand.
TTAAAGGTCTCTACAATTCCTTTAACAATCATAAAGGAAATTTTTTGTAAATCTTCACTAGCTTCAACGTCAGGACCGGCGCTGAAAGGCACAACAAGGAGTTTTCCTCCGTGTTTAAGCAGGGATGGTTTAATAACTTTTCCGGAAACAACAGTTTCTTTTGAAATGTGATTCTCGACGGGAATAATGGAATGATGGTGAAATAAACACCCCGTTAAAAAAATGGAATGCGTCAGTAAAATACAGCGGATTATTTGGGACATAGTGAAGTGGATTCTAACACAGCCGAAAAACCAGCTCAAGGAGATAATACTTCAACTCCAGGACTTTCGCGTTTGGCTATTCTCTCACGGAGAACCTGTTCTGCCTTTTCTATTGACTTTTGCAATGCAAAAGTCTAGTACTAGGCCTTTTCTCCCCGAGAATGATAGAACAACCTTATCTTTGGGAGAGAAAAGGCCAGTAATACTGATGAAGACAGAGCTAGTTCTCAGTTCGTTCATAGTCAAACGCGAAAGTCCTAAACTCAAATCCGTTTAGAAAGCTGGGTCACCGTAAAAAGCTTTTTGATTAAGGTTTCTTTAATCGTTTCCGGCTGCAGGCGCCATTGCCAATTATCTTTGGCGGTTCCCGGCATATTCATGCGGGCTTCTTTCCCAAGATTAAGAATGTCTTGTAGCGGAATGATCGCCGTTGCGGCCTTTGAAGCCATGGCCACACAGATGAGCTGCCAGGCAATATCATCGGCTGGCACATTTTTTTTCAGATAATCAAATAAATTTTTCTTTTCCTCCGGCGTAATATCGTTTTCAAACCAGCCGCGCGTTGTGTTGTTGTCATGGGTGCCCGTATAGACAAGCGCATTCTCATCAAAATTTTCCGGTATGTATGGATTGTCCTTTGGATCTCCACCAAAAGCAAACTGCAAGACCTTCATTCCGGGAAACCCAAAACGTTTCATGGCCGCTTTCACATCATCGGTAATGAGGCCCAAATCTTCGGCGATAAGCATGTTTTTAGGGAACTCTTTCAAAAGGGTTTTGAAAAAATCCTCATAAGGCACAGAGATCCATTGACCATGAATCGCTGTCGGTTCAGAAGCCGAAATTTCCCAATATGCAATTAACCCGCGGAAATGATCAATGCGGACCCAGTCAAAAATTTTAAAATTATGGCGCAGGCGTTTTAACCACCAGACGAAACCGGTTTCCTGTAATTTATCCCATCGATAAACCGGATTACCCCAGCGCTGGCCGGTTTTACTGAAATAATCAGGCGGCACACCGGCGACAACAGTTGGCTTGCGGTTTTCACCTAATTTAAAAAGTTCTGGATGCGCCCAAACATCGGCGCTGTCATAATCAACATAGATAGGCGCATCGCCGATAAATTCAATTCCTTTTTTACGGCAATAAGTTTTTAAATTAGACCATTGTTTGGCAAAGATATATTGTAAAAGTTTGGCGCGGGCGATTGAATCCGCGAGTTCACTGCGCGCTTCTTGAAGCGCTTTGGGATTACGTTCTTGAAATTCCTGCGGCCAATCTGACCAGACTTTACCGGAAAATTTTTCTTTAAGCGTCACAAATAAAGTAAAGTCATCCAGCCAGTCACTGTTTTCGACACAAAATCTTTCTAAATCTTTTTTAAAAGCGGGTTTAGTTTTCTTAAGATTGCCGTATGCCTTGTCGAACAAAATATTTTTATATAGACCCACTGTAAAATAATCCGCTTTATCGGCGCTAAAATCTGGCAAGGGCGATAAATCATTTTCAATCAACAACCCTTCTTCAATCATAAAATCTAAATTGAGAAAAAGCGTGTTCATAGCAAAGGCCGAATGACTACTGTAGGGGGAATTGCCTAAGGCGTTGTCCGTCGGAGTTAACGGCAAGACCTGCCAATAACGTTGGCCGCTAGCGGCGAGAAAATCGGCGAATTGATAAGCCTCAGGGCCCAAATCGCCAATGCCAAATGGTGATGGCAATGAGCTGATATGAAAAAGAATGCCGCTGCCGCGTTTTACTTTATGTTTCATAATGGTCCTTCGTTAAAAATTTTTAAGCTTAAGTTTGCCAATGATTACCGTGGGCGCCCCGCGGAGTAAAGTGACGAAGGGCGCCCCGCGCTTTACCTGCAAGGCGCCCCGCGTTACCCGCTTTTAATCTGCAACAACTGCCCTAACTCATTAAATAACTGAACCCATTTTTGATTCTGCGCTTCGCCTTTTTTGGATTTCTCGAGCTGGGTCGCAAGAACTTTCTTCTGAACAAAAAAATAAATATTTTGCGACCGCCAAACATCAAGTGCCAAAGGCAACTTTTGAAGGTTGGTTAATAATTTAATTATATGCTCTAACCGCAGAATATCATCTGCCGAAAAAGAAAATTTATCCATGAGGGTATTAACGCGCTGGCTGGCCAGAAAGTTTAAAGACGGATCAACCGCAAACGACCAGCGCCGGAATTCCTCAACCAAACCCGCCAACCGGTTATAATCAATCTTGTCCATTTCCAAAAGCTGCTGCAAATCCCGGTTTAAAACAAATTCCATGGTGGTTGCAAGCGCCTTGGGCAGTGAAACATGGCTATGAATATCGGCTTTCATTAAAGGTTTATGGTGCTGATAAATCTGACGGAAGATGACTTCCAATTCTTTTAGCGTCGGATAAAGAATCCGGTTTAAAATTCTTTCCTGCTCGGTTTTAAAAAGATCACTCAGCCCGTATTCGCGTTTATCAATCAATTCTGCCATGCGCTCTTTAAGTTTGGCGATATCATTTTTCAAAAAAAGTGAATTCAATTCCTTTTGAATATTTTCAAAATCAAGAACCGGCCCTAAACGCAGACGCGCATCAATCTGAATTTGTTCAGCTTCGCGATGCAAAACCGCAAAAATCACATCCGCTTCTTCATCGGTTATCTCCGAAACAATATGGGCCTGTCCCACTATAAATCTTTTACGCCCAGAAAAATCCGTTTCACTTCCCTTGCGCGTTACTTTGTAATAATAAATCTTTTCTTTCGACGTAAACATCTCAAACAACGACCCGATCGCATAATGCACACCGACCCGTCGGATATCGACAACCGCAGGTGTCACAAATTCTTCGTAAACCCGCCGCCCATTTTTCATTTCAGATTTGTTGCTTAAAGCTAAACTCAACTGATCTAAAAATTCTTTTTCTAAATCCGGACCGCCCACTTCCTGGGCCAACTGCATAGCCCGCGCGGCATATTGCAAAACCTGAATCGTTTCAATCCCAGAAATATCATCAAAAAACCATCCACAGCTCGTGTACATGAGCATAACGTGGCGCTGCATTTCCATGAGTTTTAGAATTTTGATTTTATCTTCTTTAACGCTCATATTCTTTTGAATAAACTTTGAGATAGATTCTTCGCTGCGATTCAAAACGACATCAATATAATTGTTGCGCGCCGCCCACGGATCTTGCGTAAAGACTTTCATTTCTTTTTCGTACACATCGATCAATTTATCGCGCAGCCAGTCCATACAACTACGCAAAGGCTGCCGCCATTGTTGTGTCCAGCCTGGATGAGTCGCGACGGAGCAGCCACAATTCGCCCGCCAGCGTTCAACGCCATGAGCGCAACTCCAAGATGTACTCTCAACGATCTCAACCTCATGGGTGGGAGGAAACTTGTTTAAAAACTCTCCGTAAATAGTCAAACCCACACCCCGCTCAACATGGTGTTGAATGTAATGCAAACAATAAGCAAGCGCCATATCGCCGAAGCGGTGGTGATGCCCATAGGTTTCTCCGTCGGTAGCTATATGCATAAGCCGGACTTGCGTATCATCAGGGAAACTGCCGATTAAACGATTTGCAAAAGTTTCACCGCTATTTAATAAACCGCCAAACGCGACGTCATGCGAAGCGCCGCCGTCGTAAAAGAAAAGCACAATCGAATGCCCGCCGGGCAAACGGCAACGATACGGAACGTTAAGGTCAATATTTCCCTGAGCATCTTTCCAATGGTTATCATTCAAATTTTTTATCCGCTTAGCTTGATGCGGCGCCAGGACGGTAAATTGAATGCCGTGCTCAGCCAAAACGTCCAGCGTCTCAACATCCACCGCTGTCTCCGGCAGCCACATCCCTTCCGGTTTGCGTTTAAAACGGTGTTCAAAATCACGTATGCCCCAAATGACCTGTGTTTCTTTATCCCGACGGTTAGCAAGCGGCATAATCATGTGGTTATAAGCCTGCGCCAGCGCCGAGCCATGGCCTGAAAAATTTTTTTGACTTTCGCGGTCCGCCTCCAAAATGGATTGGTAAACTTCCGGCTTATGTTTTTCCATCCAAGACAAAAGTGTCGGCCCAAAATTAAAACTGATTTTGGCGTAATTGTTCGCGACATCCAAAATCCGCCGGTCTTCAAGAATACGGCAGGCCGCATTCGGCGCGTAACACTCGGCGGTAATCCGTTCGTTCCAATCATGGTACGGCGCCGCGGATTCCTGGATTTCAATCGCCTCCAGCCAAGGGTTTTCCCGAGGAGGTTGGTAGAAGTGACCATGTATGCAAATGAACTTATTCATAAATTAAAAACTCAATCGTTAGAGAAAAAATTCCAAATCCCAAGCATCAAATACAAATAAATTTTAAATTCCACATTTTAAATCTCAAAGGCTCCTTGGATTAAACTTTGAGCCTTAAAAATTTGGAATTTAACAATTATTTGGAATTTGGCGTTTGAAATTTGGAACTTAATTTTCCCAATTACTATTTTTTCGCCTTACTGTTTTGAGTCACAGCTCCGTTTCCTCCGGTTGTTCTCGATGGGGCGGCTTGATTTTTAAAAGCCCGCAATTCTGACTCAATCAAAGTAACGAAGGTCTTGCTATTTTTTGTCGTGTAATTGATTTTGTCTTCACGCGCCAACCAGCCAAGCGCTTGGAAAGTTACAGTTTCATCTTCCTTGAGCGTTTTGGGAAGCTGATCAATGCTCACTTCTCCTTTTTCACCCAAGGTCTTCCACGTTTTTCCAGCCGCTTGAATAATTTTTTCTTTCATGTTCTTTTCCTCCACATTAGGTTCTGTACTTGTGCTCTTCTTCTCTTCGATGTGATTTATATAATGAACTGTTTTCCCTGGCCCGCGATTCAAAGTTTCCATTCCCCGACGGCAAATCTCTTTGGCATATTCCGTCCAAAGCCCTTGCCCCCAATAACGAAAACAGCTTGTTTGTGAAACTAAAAGATACAACAGGCATTCTTGATAATATGAATCATTTGTGTCAACCGACTGTCCATCGAACTTTTGATGAAACGCGAAACTTAATCTGTTAATCGGATCAAGAACATTCTCATATCCTTTGACCCAGTTAATATTACTGGTCCACGATGCTTTTTCTAAATGAAAGTCATGATATTTTGCTTGAGCTTTTTCGATGGCTTTTTCGGCAGCGCCGGGTTCGAACTCTTTTAGAAATTCCCAAACCCGATACTGCATGATGGGTTGAACGGGAACGAAATCACTGTCTTTAATACCGCTTTCCCGACGGATAAATTCCAAATATTCAGAACCGTTCATCGAAACCGTCGCGCGGTCCGAAATCTGATCAAACGCCTGGCGAAACCCAGGGGGAAATTCATTCATCATAACCCCGCCGTTTTCGCCGTCACCGATTTGCGCGCAGTATGGCGGCAGATTACGGCCTTGATAATCTTCACGCCCTTTACTTTTCGCCTCATAAAAAGGCTGCATCTGGGCGACGAGTTTTGTGTCTGAACCTTGCGTTTTAATCAGCACGGTGATTTCTGCCGTTTGTCCTAACGAATTTTTCGCGACGAGACGATGCGGAAAATTTGGACGCCGAATGGAAGATCCATCGAGCTGCTCAATTGTGTGTTCTTGAACCAAAAGCCATTGATAGCCGCAGGCTTTTAAAGTCTTGACGTATTCATAACAAATGTCAGGGTGAATTGGTAAATGCATCTCCGGCGGAGAAAATCCTTTAACCCGCTTGAGCGCTTCCTCGCCGAAAATCGCGCCGAAATGATTGAGCCACGCCAGCACATGCAATCTGATATCCGGAATCGGCGTCGAGGAAACAACCGCATGCGACCACATCGTTCCCAGCCACTCGACGTTGCGGTAATATTGCGGCTGGCTTGTAATTTTTTTTAGGTTATCCAAAACCCAGTTTGCTCCCATTTGACGCAGACCCCACAAAAGATTTCCAGAATAATCCAGCATCACGCGCGGATGCTGTCCGCGGGCGACCATTTCCGGAATCATGTCGCCGAGCCGGGCGTAACAGTTCAGAAAAACCGGCGCGTTATGGTTGTCGCCGGTATTTTGATGTTCCATCATGTATTGAAGATTACTAATAAGCGCGGCGTTTCTTAGATCGTCGTGGCCGGCAGGAATCGTTGGCTGGTGCATGTGAAGCGCAATGCCGAAGGCGGATTGAACCTCATCGTAAATCATTTCAGAAAGCGGCGCGTAAAAATCATGTTCAAAAAGCCGATAGGATAATAGGCGGTTTTCGTCGGGAACAATATTGGGAAGACCGTTAAGAATATCTTTTGCCATCGCGTCACACCTTTTTAAACAGAAAAAACGTGTAAGGTTACGTAGCTGGTATCGTTAATCGGTATCGGTTACGTTTTAAAAATTTTAACCGTTACCCTTAACCGGACGACGATACGAGCTACGCAACCTTAACCTTTTACCAAAATTTTATAAGGCTTGAGGTTGTAAAATCTCAGGATGTCGACGCAGGTGGGCCTTTGAACTTGAGGAGTCAGAGATTCTTTGGTTAATTTTTATTTTCGATTGAAAATATTGAACGCAATCCATGTCACTAAAAATATTGTCGCGGCTTTCAACTTCGTTAAGCCAGTCGCAATCAATTGTGTTTTGGCAAATATCTTCGTACAACCGCGTAAACCGGCTGATATGGAGCTTGACTCTTTTTTCGGCGTAAGCGACCATCGTTCCGGATTTCATGATAAACGGCCAGTCACTCGCCTGAGCTAATAAAAGTTCACGCGCGGCTTGATTCAAAGCGCGCCACGCCGGCGTGGATTTTTTCATTGGAAAGGCCGCCGCCTTCTCTATCAGTTCAAGCATCCGTTTCCCAGCGACATGCAGATGCCGGTAAATCCAATCGTTGCTCCCTTCAACCCAATATTCATTATAACCTTTATAACCCCAGCTTGACGCCGAAGGAAGCGACACTTGATTTGTTGGATATTCGGCGAGATATTCCGACGGTGTAACCATTTTTAAAACGGTTTGATCAAAGGCCGCCTTACGCATCAAGAAATCAATCCACATCGGGCCTTCGTACCACCAATGACCAAACAGTTCCGCATCATACGGCGCGACAATGATCGGCTTGCGGTCCATATGATGATTCAGATGTTCGATCTGCTTTTGACGGTTAAATATAAAATTTCCGGCGTGGCTGGCCGCGGTTTCTTTCGCCCACTCAGGCATATACGGTTCTTTAAGACTCGTGTGGCCGGTAATTCGCCAATATTTAAAACCTGTATTGATGCGAAACCCCTGAGGATGAATGTAAGGTTTGATGTAATTGTATTCGAGCTCGTAACCGATATCTTTATAGTATTCACGATAAACCGCATCACCAGGATAACCTTCCTGAGCGCTCCAAACTTGTTTGGAAGATTCCCAATCACGTCCGAAGGCCGCAACGCCAGACAACGGACAATACAACGGCGCATAAACACTATAACGCGCGACGGGATCAGCATGCAAAATGCCGTGCGCGTCGACAAAAAAATAACGGATGCCAGCCTCTTTTAAAATTGTATCCACGCCCGGATAGTAACCGCACTCCGGAAGCCAAAAACCTTTAGGCTGGCGACCGAAAATCTCTTTATAAAAATCAACGCCCAAATGAATTTGGGCGCGAACCATGTCCGTATCGGCGCTTAAAAGCGGGGAAAAACCATGCGTTGCCGACGAAGCAATGATTTCTAAAACGCCTAAGTCCTGAAATTTTTTAAAAGCCGCAACCAAATTCTTTTGGTAATGCTCAACAAAAATTTCCCGCGCTTCAATTAATTTCCGCTGATACATCAACGTCAGCCCATGGAATTGCGGCTGAAATCCGGTACGCTCCACTTCTTTGTGCGATAATTCAATCAGCCGATCAAGATAACGGACATAGCGATTTTGCAAAAGCGGATCCAAGAGCATCGATGCCAGCGTCGGCGTTAACGACATCGTTATCCGGAAAGGAACCCTGTCGCGAAGGAGTCCTTCAAAAACTTGAATGAGCGGAATATACGTTTCCGTAATCGCCTCGTAAAACCAATTCTCCTCGAGAAAATACTCTTCTTCCGGATGGCGGACGAAGGGTAAGTGAGCATGAAGAACTAGACAAACATAGCCTTTAGTCATATTAATTTCCAGTGATCAATAAACAAATCACAAACAATTACCAATTCCAAAATGACAATATCCCAAATGCAACGTTTTGATTTTGAAAATTTGACATTGGAATTTGTTTGGTCATTGTGGTTTGTTTATTGGACGTTAGCGCTTCACTTTATTACGAAATCTTTCCTTGCAACAAAACTGGCAATTCACAACGTGTCTGCCGGACAAACGTCGGCGCAATCGTTCGCGTTTCTACTTTATCTCCGGAGATCGCTGTAAAGGTCAACGGAATCTTTCCGTCGGGAAATGCAAAAAAACAACTAAAGGTTCCATCTGGACGAAGTTCCAATTTTTTATTTCCCATCCAAACTTCCGCGTTCGGTTCCGTACGGCCGTAAACCGTCAAGTTCGCATCCAGCTCAAAGAAAAATTTCCGCTGTTTCTGTTGATGCTTTTCGCTCGCGCCTAAAAGAAAACTGCTCGCGCCGCCCAGCTGCTGTTGTTTGAGTCCTTCGGCAGTCAACTCTTCTTCTTCCCACATTTCACCTTGCTCGGAAGCGCCGAGCCAAAATTTTCTCTTGGGCAAAAGCGCGTAAACACCTTTCCGCTTTTTTAACTGATGCGCAAAAGTAAGCGGCAGTTTTCTAGCCGCGAATTTAGCTAGACGATCGCCAAGAACTTTATAAAGAAACGGCATCAAACGTGAATAATACCGTCGGATATCATCATCCGTGATCGACAACACCCACGGCCGCTTTACCGACATTCGAGTTTTAAAATCATCGCCTATTTTTCTTGTCGGCGGCATGATAACAAACGGACTCTGAACTTCTTCATCTTTAACTTCCATCCAAATCTGTTCGGTCCGCTCAGAATATTGCGCGCGCGGTGTATGGATTATATTCGATTGGGCTAACGCGATGAATTCTCCGGAAGATTTTAAAATTCCAATCTGCGCACCCCAGCTGACATTATCCTTCGGAAGATTGACATACCAATTATTAGCTTGCCCCACATGAATATCCAGAGTCGCTCCCTGCTGATCGCCGTCGGTAATTTCGTAAATCTTCAATATCAATTCCAACTGTTGTTCTATATCGCCGGGAGATAATTCCCAGGTTGCAAAAATCCAAAATGGGTCTTTCACAAAGAGTGTCAGCCAAGTTTTGGCGTAGTGGGTTGGGAGTTCAGCATGATCAATATTATTGGCTTGGAAACTTTTAGTCACCGGTTTTTCAGCGGTGTTGTCCGAGTGCCATAAATTTTTTAGAGCCTGTTTTCTTTTTAGCTTGGAGGGGATCAAAGGCTTTTCAGCTTGCTTTTTGACATAATATTTTATGGCGGTGAGCGATGGGATTTGTAAAAATTTGGATGTTTTAGGAACTGGAGTTTTGAAAGATTTTATCGCCGCAATCTTCGTTTTTGTTTTCAGGACTTTGATAGGACGAAGCATTTTTAAAGCCGACGCTTTTAAGCGTTTGGTTGGCTTTTCTTTTTGCGAAGTTATTTTTTTTGAAGTAGGCATTGGGGTGTTTATCTTAATGAAATTCCAATTCCCAAATTCCAATTGACAAATAATTTCCAAATCATTAAATCACAATGACCAAAAAGTTTGACGAGTGTGTTTGGTCATTAAAAAATTTGGCATTGGAATTTGTTTATTAATTGGTAATTGTTTATTGGAAATTTTTAATGACAGTAAACTTCTAATACATGATCCGCAATCGTATCCCACGAAAAGACCGTCTCGACGGCAATGCGACCGTTTCGGCCCATCCAGCGGGCGTAATCAAAATCTTCAAAAGCCGTTCCCAATCCCCAGGCAACCGAATCAGGCTCGGGCGAAATTTTAAGCCCGGTCACTTCATTCCAGATAATTTCCGACGGACCGCCGATTGAGGTGGCCACAACCGGTTTGCCTGCGCTCCACGCTTCCAGAATAACGATACCAAACGGTTCATTACGGCTCGGCACGCACACCACATCACAGGCCTTAAAAAGATCCGCCAACCGCCACCCGCTTTTATACCCTAAAAAACGCGTCGCGTGCGCAACACCCATCGTGCTCGCTTGTTCTTCAACTGACCGGCGCATTTCGCCGTCGCCGGCAAAAACAAATTTCGCGTTATTATAATATTTTAAAATATCTGGAATGGCTTGAACCAAAATATCCGGACCTTTTTGATAAACCATGCGTCCGACGAATAATACCATCGGATCCATCGGCCCGATATCGTACATCCGTCGGACCGCGCCCGCATCAATCCAGCCGTTATAATCCTGATAATTAACACCGTTATAAATAACCGCGACCTTGGATTCCGGAACATTGTACATCCATGTCACTTCATTTTTAAGCGCATGCGAAACCGTGATCACATGATCGACGCAATAAGACCCATGCCGCTCATGATCACGAACCACCGCAGAAGTGCCGCTATAAAAATTATTCCCGCAGCGTCCGTATTCGGTTGAATGAATTGTCATGACCGCTTTATGGTGACGCACTTCTTTGATCCAAACAACCGCGTTACTGGTTAACCAATCATGCGCATGAATAACATCAAACGGTCCGGCTAAATCTTCAACCATAAAAAAAGCTTGAACAAAGTTCCGGCACATATTGTTGACATCTTCGATAAAATCGGCAGAACCTGGGTATGAACAGCGATGATAATGAACACCAAAGATCACTTCATAGGGAGACTGATGAGGCTTACCGACGCGGGTGAAAAGATGAACTTCATGCCCTTTGCGTTCAAGGGCGAAGGCCAGCTCAGAGACATGCAGGGCAATGCCGCCAACACTAATGGATTGAGTGGATTCCCAGGCAAAAATAGCAATGCGCATGGACAAAAAAGACCTTACACCGAAAGTAAGTTCGGATAAATAATAAAAATAATTTTTTAAAATTAATACACGAAGATGTTATAGGAAAGGTGATTCATTGTCAAACTAAAATCGAGAAAAAAACGGGGATTTATAGAAAGTATTTTAAGAAGATAACCCCTAACGGCGGAAGGGTTAAAGAAAGTGAAAACTCGCGGCCGTGAGCCTTGACGCGAACCGTATTTTGCCCTCCCCCGTTGCCTTGATTGCTTCCTCCATAGAGAGCGGCGTCACTGTTTAAGACCTCTTTCCAATAGCCCTCATAAGGAACACCAATATGATACTGATGATGAACGGTGGGCGTAAAATTACAGACGACGAGAACCCGGTCTTGAGAGTTATGACCTTTGCGCAGAAAGCTCATAATACTCTGCTGCCAATCACTGCCATCAATCCATTCAAAACCTTGCGGCGTGAAATCGTCTTCAAATAAGGCTTTTTCACTGCGATAAAATCGGTTTAGATCTTGCATCCATTTTTGCAAACCATGATGCGGGGCGTATTGTAAGAGATGCCAATCCAAACTTTGTTCGTGATGCCATTCCTGCCATTGTCCAAATTCATTGCCCATAAAATTAAGTTTTTTACCCGGATGGCCGTACATATAACCAAAAAGCAACCGCAAATTGGCAAACTTTTGCCAATCGTCGCCGGGCATTTTGCTAAGAAGAGAACTTTTCCCATGGACAACTTCATCATGCGACAAGGAAAGCACAAAATTTTCGGTAAACGCGTAAAGCATGCTAAAGGTCAAATCGTTCTGATGATACTTGCGGTAGATAGAATCCTTTAAAAAATAAACCAGTGTGTCATGCATCCACCCCATGTTCCATTTCATCCCAAATCCGAGCCCGCCTGAATAAACCGGACGCGACACCATTGGCCAGGCCGTCGACTCCTCGGCGATCGTTTGAACATCAGGATAAGAAGAATAAATTGTTTCATTGAGTTTCTGAAGGAAATGCATGGCTTCAAAATTTTCGCGGCCGCCGTTTTCATTCGGAATCCAATCGCCATTCTTGCGTGAATAATCCAAATAAAGCATGGATGCGACCGCATCAACCCGTAATCCATCGACATGATATTTATCCAGCCAAAACAAAGCGCTCGACATTAGAAATGCCGCCACCTCCCGCCGTCCATAATTAAAAATATAGCTTGTCCAATCAGGATGAAAACCTTGACGTGGATCTTTGTGCTCAAATAAGTGCGTCCCATCGAAATACACCAGCCCGGCTTCATCCGCCGGAAAATGCGACGGCACCCAGTCCAGAATAACGCCGATATCGTTTTGATGACAACAATCGATGAAGCACATAAGATCCTGTGGAGAACCATAGCGGGCCGTCGGCGAAAAATAACCGACTGTCTGATAGCCCCACGAACCATAAAACGGATGATCCATGATCGGCATTAATTCCACATGCGTGTAACCCATCTTCTTGACATAATCGACGAGATAATTGGCAAACTCTCGGTAAGATAAAAAACGGTTTTGTTCTTCACAAACCCGGCGCCAGGAACCCAAGTGAACTTCATAAATGGACCAGGGACTATTTAATTTATTTTTTTGAGAACGCTTCGTCATCCAGGAATGATCTTGCCATTGGTAATCAAGATTCCAAACAACCGAAGCGGTTTGAGGCGGGACTTCACTAAAGAATCCGAATGGATCCTTTTTTTCAACTTGATAATTACTGTGCTTAGAAATAATAAAATATTTGTAACGTTCACCCGGGTTAATGCCAGGAATAAAACCTTCCCAAATTCCAGATGAATCCCATCGGCAACTTAGCAAATGCGACTGCCTGTTCCACCCGTTAAAATCTCCTATCAGAAAAATGCGTTCAGCGTTAGGTGCCCAGACCGAAAAATGCGTTCCTGCCTGCCCGTCAACAACCATGGGATGTGCGCCCATCCTTTCATAAAGCCGGGCATGTTCTCCAGCTTTAAAAAGATAGATGTCTTGTTCAGTTAAGAAACTCTTGCCATAAATAACCGGCGATCCATGCTGTTTTTGGTCGGCAGAATTATTCATCATCAATGACTTCATAAAAAAATTAATTATGTTTATTTTTACTTCTTAGGATTAAGCATCAAGCGCATCGAGAAGAATGTGGAATGTTAATATTAACACAAAGATGTGAATAATTTGACACTATTTAAAAAAAATCAAAATTTTTTTTAGAGGCCAACATCTTTAGAACGCATATCGGTGAGGTCTAATGCATTAGTTGGACGGTAAAGCAGATAACCTTGGACAGCATCAACACCCAAGTCGAGGGCAACCTGCAAATCTTCTTTAGTTTCGATTCCTTCAACAATTGAAATAATATTGTTTTCCCGGCAAAAATTAACAACACATTTAACGACACTGCGTTTGAATTGGTCTTGATGAATGCTCGAGACCAAGTGATGGTCAATTTTAACAATTTCTGGTTTGATTTCTACAATCGATTCGAAACTCGCATAACCGCCCCCTACATCATCCACAGCGAGCCAAAAGCCTCTATCACGAAAACGCTGCACACTTTCATAAAAAATTTTAAAATCAGAAATCTCTGAGCGTTCAGTAATTTCTAAAATTATATTATTGGTGCTGACACCGCTGTCATCAAAAATATTTTGGATATCCAGAAATTTAGGTCCCTCAATAAAGTAAGGATTACAGTTAAGAAAAACTTTCTCGTCCCGCAGAAGCGGGCGTATGGTTCTCAAGGCTTTACGCCAAGCCAGCATTTCCAATTCAGAATATAAGCCAAAACGTAAAGCAAGATTAAATAAAACTTCCGGATTGGCCAATGGACTCGGCGCCAAAACACGGCTTAACACTTCTAATCCAAATAAACGAAAAGGTTTTAAAAAATAAATGGGCTGAAAAAACGATTCGAGCGTTTCTTGTTTGATAATTTTGCGCAACTCACTGACCATAAGGTCTGATCCGTCGAGTGTCTTGGGAACAACTAACGACCTACGGCGAATAACGGCATCCATCCGGGCAACGAGCTCTTCTTGATCAAAGGGCTTGGTCAAATAATCATCGGCGCCTAAATATAATCCTTCAACTTTGTCTTCGTAAAGATAACGGGCGCTTAGGATGATAATTGGAATGTGGTTTGTTTTCTTTTCTTCTTTGAGGCGACGGCAGACTTCAAATCCTTCTAAGTCAGGCAGGACTAAATCAAGCAGGATCAAATCCAAGTTGTCTGAGGCCGCCATATCTATGGCCTCACTACCCGAGCCCGCAATGATTACCTCATAACCACGTATCTGTAAAACCATCGTCAACATTTGAGTAACGGCCAAGTCATCGTCAACGATCAAGACACGTTTTTTACTGGCGACCTTACTGAACATGATCATAAGGTATTCCGGTTTTAGTTTTACTAGAACTGAATTTTTATGACTGGAAAATGTGTGTTGGATTACACTTTAAGTATATAGACTGAGGGTCAGGAAAAAAACTTTTTATTTCATTAATTCCGTCGAAAAATGTCACTACAGAAAAATGAGCAAGTCTTTAACATTAGATTACTTAAGACAAAAAGCATCTTCTAATTCAGGAAACGTTTTCTTCTGGCAGGAAAAAACATTCATAAAAATTTATTTACTGACGGATATATTCGGCAAAATAATATGGCAGGTCTTTTTCAAAAAATCGGGGAGATTCCAAAATTTTTTGCCAATTTTTTAGGGTAGAAAAGAATGTGTCACAGTCAAATTCCCGCAGAATATGCGTGGTGTAAATTTTCTGGCACTGTGCATCGTTGATAGCTTGGTTAAAGATCTGGGCGCCGCCGATGACAAAAACTTGGCCGAGATTTTTATATTTTTGGGGTAAATCGCTAAGTGCCTGCTCCAAAGAGGTAGCCTTTAAAACATTACCAGGCAAATAAAGGCCTTCATTCTTGGTTAAAACACAATTGATACGACCAGGCAAAGGGCGAAATCTTTCTGGTAAAGACTCCCAAGTTTTGCGTCCCATGATGACGGCGTTTATTTGATTAGGCGAAGTGGTTGTCGTTGTGATTTTCTTAAATTGTTTTAAATCCGGTGATAAATGCCAGGGCAAGCCTCCATTTTTTCCAATACCGCCTTTAGCGTCCATCGCGACAACCAGGCTAAAAGGAAGAGTCATAGCATCTCACACGGCAATCGGAAATTTAATAAAAGCATCATGCACATAGCCGGTTAATTCAATGTCTTCGAATGTCAGATCAAAAAAATTCTTCTGAGCAATTTTAAGGCGGGGTAAAGGTTTTGGACAACGGGTCAACTGAGTTTTGAGACCTTCAACGTGGTTAGAATAAATATGAGCATCTCCTAAGGTATGAACAAATATCCCGGGTGTCAAACGGCATTCCATTGCAACCATACTTAACAAAAGCGCGTAACTGGAAATATTAAATGGAACACCCAGAGCTACGTCCGCTGAACGTTGATAAAGCTGACAATCCAGACGCCCGTCAACCACATAAAATTGAAAAAACGCGTGACACGGCGGTAAAGCCATGCGGTCTAAATCTGCAACATTCCAGGCATTCACAATAATCCGTCGTGAATTTGGGTTCTTTTTGATCATCTCAATAGCGCCGGCAAGCTGATCAATATATTCTTTGCGGTAAGTCTTCTGTTTTTCATCCCAAACAAATTTTTCCCATTTGCGCCATTGATAACCGTAAATGGGACCGAGCTCTCCTTTTTCATCAGCCCAAGCGTTCCAAATAGGCGTATATTCTTTTAATCCGTCATTAATGTTTGTAGACCCTGTAATAAACCATAAAAGCTCACGAACGACCGCTTCGAACAATATTTTTTTCGTTGTCAAAATGGGAAAGCCGTCGCGCAAATCATATTTGGACTGATAACCAAAAACCGAAATGGTTCCCGTTCCCGTGCGGTCTTCTTTGACTTGACCATTTTCCAGGATATGCCTCACCAGCTCAAGATACTGCTTCATATCTAATTCTTCTTTTCTAGAATAATATCAAACCGCCAATCGATTAAATCCGGCTGACCTTCATAATAAAATGGATTAAAAGAATCACGAAAATAAAAATTAATTCGCTGGGCTTTAAAAAAATCGGCCAGCGCCTTTTGATAAAAAAGTTTTAAAGGCGGCGGAAAAATATCACCGGAATCCTGTCCAATCGGCTGACGGCTTCTGTAATACTTTAAATAGTTTTTTTTGGCGTCGTCATACGCCGAAGATTTGTCTGCCCGCGGCAGCTGGCCAATTAATGCTTTTCCGCCTTTTTTTAAAACCCGCCAAATTTCCGAAATGGAACGCTGGATATAATTATCGTCGGTAACATTGATAAATACATAATAACAAAGAATTTTATCAAAAGCTTCTTTTTTAAACGGTAATCTGCCGGCCTCAGCGCAAAAAAGAGGGATATCATTTAAAGTTTGGCAAGCAAACTTCAGCATCTCTGAAGAAAAATCTAACCCCGCCGATTTTTTAACTTTATTTTTTATTTCCTTAAGAATCCAGCCGCCGCCGCAGCCCACCTCTAAAAGCGTGTCGCCCGGCCTCAAATTAAGATTCTCGGAAATGCTTGTCATGAGAATACCGTTTTTTTGCGCAGACCATTCGATCGCCTCAAACATTTCCCATTTGCTTAAAAGCCATTGTTTGTCGACGTAATTATGGTCGCACCGAGCGGCCCAGCAGTTGAATATTTCTTTTAATTCCATTTTAAGCTAAATAGGGATAAATCATTCGGCTCCCCCATTCTGTCAAACAATCGGGTACCCATGGGTAAGTAAAAAGCCGGGTCATTAATTTAAGGATGCGCTTTTGGCTAAATTTATAATTGGGCGGAGCAAACCCCAAATGTGTTATATCAAAGCTCTGCGCGCCGGTATGATCTTTAAAAAGAATGAGGCCCTTTTGATCATAACCGCTGGATCCTAAATCGATATAATTTAAATTTCTTTCCTTGGCAAATTTTATGCCTTCCCAAAAAAGGAGATTATTCGGGCGGAACTCTTTGACCGCATCAAGACGAGAAGTGTTAAATTTATAATACAGTGTATCGCCGCAGATCAAATAAATGTTGCCGCCGATAAAACGGCCCTGGGGATCATAAGCGCCAAACAAAACACCTTTATCCTTTGATATATACTGGTCCCAAATATTTTCAAAGAAACAATACGGCTGGGCAAAAAGCCGGTATTTATTTTTGCGCAGGGCAAGATGGAGTTTAAAAAAATCCTTAAGTTCTTTCCGGCCACCGCGCCTTACTGTGACACCCTTTTTTTGACTTTGTTTAACCGCTGATTTATAAGAATCATGTGTTTTTTTCCAAATGACTTCAAGTGGCGATTGCACATCCAAAAGATGAAACCGTTCTTTACTTAACACCTGAAAATACCGGCACGAACGGACTGTTTGGTCGCGTAAATTTCGGACCGCCATACGATACTGCGGATATTCCTGCTTTAATGCCTCGAAAAAAGCGTCCCAATCCCCGGGCTGATCAATATAACCGTCGCAATAATCACAATATGAACAGACACAAATCTTCCATTCCAAAAAATTCTTAACGACAACATAAATAATGTAGCTCGCCACTCGGCCTTGACGTTCGATGTATTTGACAAAAATCGGACAATGATAGGTTTGATTAATCACTGAAATCCAATTGAACGAAGAAAAAAGATTGCGCTCAAGCCCGGGAAGCGAAAGTTTTTTAACCGCCTCTGGCCATGGCAGTGTTTGCACCGCTGACCTTAAAGCACCTCTTTGTTTTTCTTCTGTTGAGTGATCCATTGGCTAATTTCAGTTAAACCTTGTTTGATATCATAGATACGGATTTCTCCCAAATGAGAATCCGAAGAATTCAGAAATTTAATGGACCTTCTCAAATTTTCATTGTGTTCAAAGACAAAACGCTCGAGCATCACTTGATTCAAATGTTCAAAAACATTAATAGGCTTGACATTAAATTGAAAAAAAGGCAAATAATTTTCCAGGTCTTCGGTGAACCGGTTGCCGTCTTTTGTCCACGAGATATACGTTTGCGGGCATAAGATTAAATAACGGAATCCATTAGAATACAAGGCGAACAAACCGTTGATCTGGTGGGGTGTCTCATATACACTTTTTTTATCTTTGGCATAAAGAAGTTCAATCCAAGGTTGCGTTGATAAGACGCGGGCATTCGGATCGCGCTCATTTAAAAATGCCATAGCCGGCCCATAAGCTGAACGACTTTGAACAATTTGAAATGATTTATAAAAAAGTGAACTGATCAGCAACACGCTCAAGACAATACTTACTGTCTTTGTTTTTTCAAATAAAGCAACCACCAACGCGGCGACCGCCATCGCCATAAACGGCGTGACAACACATAAATACCGCGCCCCTTTTTCAGCGGGCAATGAAAACATCAGCATCTGAAAACACACAATAGCAAACGGCACAAGCTTCGGCCACTCTTTCTTCCAAATGAAATAGACGTTCCCAAAAAATAAAATCCCAAAAATAAAACTTTCCAGCCGAAACAAATAATATGGATACGACAACACATTAATCCAGTCAAACTGATCCCGCGCCAGATCCGCCTGATGAAACATCCACGAGTATGTGACCAAAGCATTCTCAGCTAAATCTAAATTGCCAATAATAACGATACACGCTAAGAAGGCCAGCGTATGCCAAATATATTTACGGATATCCGGCGGCCGTTTTTCACTTAAGCTAAAAACAAATTCGGTGAACGCAACTAAAACCGGTAAAACGATCATCCGATAATTAGTAAAATAGGCGCCCACGAGCAAAAGACTTCCAACAAAAGTCCGCACGCACAATTTCCGCGGGAATAAATAACAATAAAAACCCGAAATCAAAAAAAGCGTGCTCAACGCTTCTTGAAAAGCCAGCCGTGAATAAAACACATGACTCGGCAAAACCGCCAACAAAACGGCGCTTAGCAATCCTGCTTTTGTTGAACCAAACAACCGCCGGGCAAATAAAAAAGTAACCCCAATTGTCATCACACCGCTCACGGCTGAAACCAAACGCGGGATAAACAAGA
The DNA here is from genome assembly GCA_964612665.1 of uncultured Planctomycetales bacterium. Lineage (GTDB taxonomy): Bacteria > Omnitrophota > Gorgyraeia > Zapsychrales > JAHFFX01 > CAZTCI01. The sequence continues at coordinate 53,657 of CAZTCI010000007.1, forward strand.
CATCCATCCATCCTAAAAAAATTCGGGAATCAAGAAGTAAAAACCACAACGCCTTTCCTGAAGCCATCGAAAAACGAAACCACAATAACAGGGCGAACTGAAAATCTTCTTTGCTGTGAATCCCATGATAACGAATAAAGTCGACCAGATTGTGATTGTAATTAAAATAAAGTCCTTCGTCGTATAAAAAGAACTCTGGCTGGGTGATATGCCAAAACCGCATTAAAATACCGACGAATATACTAGCGACAATACAACCAAATATTATCTTATAGAAACGCGAATCCATGCAAAACACTCTCTTACTTTTTAATCCTTAATCCCAAATAAATAAGCGGCCGTAAAATACTCCACCATCCCGAAAATGGTTTCATCTTTGTGTAACCTTCCGTTTTCGACGGATAAATTTTTGTAACCGGAACTTCAACCACTTTGAAATTCAATTTAATCGCTTCATAAAAAAGATAAGGTTCCAATTCATATTGATCCAGCCATGTTTGCTCTAAATTGATTCGAGGATCACAGCATAACGCGGTTTTAACCCCGCGGAAGCCGTTCGTGCTGTCTGTGATCCACCGGCCCGTAATACATGAGAAAAAAAACGGATGTAAAAACCGGGTCGCTACTTTACGATAAAAAGGCATCTGGCCGTAACCGCCACCAGGCAGATATCTTGAGCCCTGAACAAAATCAAATCCTTTGTCTAAAGCCTCTTTCAGTTTGTAAATATCTTCAGGTTTATCTTTATCATTTCCGGAAACAAAAAAAATGTCCGGATAACCATGCTCTTTAGCGTAATCAATAATTTGGCGTGTGCCAAAACCGGCGCCCATTGTCTTTTCATTGTGGATTATTTTAAGCGACTGGTGTTCCCGGAAATCTTCCAGCGAACCGTCCGTTGAACCATCATCAACAACCAGCACATCATAAACCGCGTAATCGTTAAACTTAGCCAGCACGCGCTTAATCTTCTCACCCTCATTAACTGTACAAATCCCGACGAGATATGCACGCATATTTTCGTTGTCACCCAAATTAACTTGACACTATTTTGAAAAGAAGTGAAAAAGAATATACTCTTTTTCATAATCCGTTAAAAACTGATGGACTGGAAAATAAAAACCTTTTTGATGATAGTACTGGGTCGACTCAACACCAGCGGCGTTTAAACGCTGTTTGGTCTCCTCGCCTTCAAAATTTTGCGGGACACCAACTATGCAAACGCCTGGCACAACATACTTGGTGAGCATGAAATACGGCGTTAATCCTTTTCCCAAGACTCTCTTTACAAAGAAATTCCAATTCTCCCGACGGATATTATTCCAAGTCTTCAAAAAACGCTGGGGATGTCCGATCGTTTGTTTGATTAATTCCCGAATGTCAGCGCCGCAAATCAAATTTGATTTAACAACTTTAGTTTTCTTTTTAAAAACTAAAATGCCGCCAAGCGGAATCGGATAATATTTAGGCAGGCTATAGATAGCAAAATCACCGAACCTTCCGATAGATTCTCCTTCAATCCGTGAACCTAAAGCATACGCACAATCTTCGACAATAGGGATCCCTTTTTTCTGATAGATTAAAAATCTTTCCGGCGGACAAGGAAAACCAAACTCATGAATGACAAAAATCACACGGGTACGCACACTAAAAGTCTGTGACCAGCCGCAATGTTTTTCAATCGTTTTGGTTACACAACTGCTAATATACGGCCCGTCTGTATTTTTAACAATCAAGACTTCATCTTCTTTTTTAATTTTAAAATGTTCCAAACATAAAGACAGCGCTGCGCGGCCGCTGTTGCAGTATTCTAAATGTCTGCCGCCATCGAGCCAGAAACTTGGCTCTTGCGTAATTGAGGAAAGTTTGTGGCTCCTATCCTGAAGGATTTCTTGCCAACGCTGAGGAGTAAATGGTGAAATCCGCACCAACGGCCGCATGTGCGGCTGGAGCTTAAAAATTCCCGAAGATATATTTTCAAAACTTTGACTCATTACGATTTCACCGTTATAACGACATCGTAGCGCGGCGTCGGTATCGGCCGGCCGGGAATATTTTGTTTAAAAAATTGACAATCCAAATGATCCTTCCGACAGTAACCTAAAAAAAATTCTTCAGCAATATATAATTTCGTCAGATTATGGTCTAATTCTTGCGGCCACCATGGCCGGCCTTTAGCCGTAGACTTTTGGTATGATTTTGTTTCAGCTGCCGAGTGATGCATTGGCGCAAGGATATCTCCCACTAAAATTTTTCCGCCATCCTTTAATAAACGCCGCATTCCATCCAGCATTCTTTGAATAGCTGATTCATCAGGAAGGTATTGAGTCACACCATAACTAAAAATTCCGTCGAAAATCATTTCTCTAAAAGGAATTTCATCCGCTTTAGCGACAATAAAAAAACCTTTTGGATTAAGTGTGTATGCCGTTTCGATCATGTGAAAAGAGACATCAACGCCCACAATCTTTTTGACTTTGCCTGAAAAAAATTGTGTAAAGTAACCGACACCGCAGCCAACATCTAGAATCGTATCGCTTGGGCGTGGCGCTAATTTATTAAAAACATCTTGGTGAGTTAAGTGAACCGCTTCCTCGCTATAAGGTTCACCCGTCTGTCCGTTTTGGTAGTAAGCGATTTTCATGCGCGGGTCATCAAAGACCTGAGCGGCGCGGTCAAACCACTCTGACCACGACGATAACGGGGTATTTTTTATATTTTTCATATCGCCCATTTTTAACTTTAGCGGCCATTTCCATTCAAAGGAAATTTCGCAAGGCTATCAATCTTTAAAGATTCTAGAGGAACAAAATCATTGGCCGCTGGTTCTTCTGTTTTGGAAGCCCTGGAAAGATAATTTTCTTGATGAGACGCAGAAAAACGTCCGGCCAGCTTTGTCACTAATCCTGTCGTGTCATAAATACGTAATGTGCCGAGCCGTTCTCTGTTATTGTTTAAAAAGGAAATAGATTGCCCAAGGTTTTCGTTATGTTCAAATACAATGCGTTCTAAAATGGCGGAATTGAAATGCGGAAAAACTTTAATGGGTTTCAGATGGCTGTCGATGATGCCGAGACATCCTTTCAATCGTAAATCAAACTTCTCACCATTGAACGTATAGGAAATGTATGATTGCGGATCGACGATCACATAATGATATCCTTTCAAATACCAATCGATTAACCTCCGAAAACCATATGGCGCCGGCATGACGTCATTTTCATTGGTGACAAACAGTTTTTGGATCCAGGGTTGGGTTGAAAGAATTCTGGCTTTGGGATCGCCTCGACGCAAAAACTCGACGGAACTTTTATAATCCGAGTGCGCCAACGCGAGGCTGGCGGTTTTGGGAATTAAGGAAAGTATCAAGAAAATTGTTCCGGCAATGGTCAAGGTTTTAGGGATCCTTTTTTCTTTTTCAAAAATAAACACAATTAAAAAAGCAACCGCCATCGCAATAAACGGCAAAGCCACACACAAATAACGGACGGCCCGGTCACTCGTCAAAGAAAAAATGCCCATTAGTAATAAACTTAGTAAAAAAGGGAAACTGTACTGCCATTCCTTACGCACGATGAGATAAACATTGGCAAAAAATAAAGTCCCCAGAGCAAAACTTTCCAAAGTGAATAAATAATAAGGATAAGAAAAAAAGTTAAACCAATCCATGTGGACCTGGGCCAAGTCTGCCTGGTGAAATGTCCAGGCATAAATAGTATTCATATTTTGCGCCCGGTCCATGCTGCCAATGATAAGTACGCCGGCAAAAAAGATTAAAGTGTGCCAGAGATATTTTCGAAAGACGGGCTTCCAGCTATTCTTATTTCCAGAAGAAATAACATGGCGATAAATTTCAGTCATCGCGGTGAGCGCAGGAATAAAAATCAGGCGATAATTTGATAGATAGGCCCCGACGAAGAAAACAGAAGAAATGAATGTTTGAAAACCGAATTCTTCGGTCAAAAGATAAGAATCAAAACCTAATAGGAAAAGCAAACCACTTAAAGCCTCCTGCAAAGCCAGCCTCGAATAAAAAACATGGCTCGGCAGAATCGATAATATAACCACGCTCAAAATAGCGACTGGTTTAGATTGAAAAAACTTCTTGGCAAAACGGTATGTCGCGAATAAGGTCAAGACACCCACAATCGCGGAGACAATCCTCGGGAAACTCCAATCCTCGGACGCGCCCCAAAATCCACGGCCGTCAACCAAGACAAACCATAGCGGTTTACCTGTACCTAAAGAAAACCGGATCAAAGTATAAAAGGCCTTCCAAAATTCTATGAAACCGTGAGGCGGATATTCGGCCAAGGCTTTAACGAATTTGTAATTAAACTTTAAATAATAACCTTCGTCGAAAAGAAAAAAATTCGGCTGGTTGATAGCGTAGAATCTAAAAAAAAGACTTAAAGCAAAAATGATAACAGCGGCGGCGAGACCAAGCTTTTGGAAAGATTTCCCACGATGGTTGACGGTCATTTTTTGATTCCCAATCCCAAATAAACAAGCGGGCGTAAAATACTCCACCAGCCGGTAATTGACTTCATCTTGGTGTATCCTTGCTGTCTCGGCGGGTAAATCTTGGTGACGGGGACTTCTTTGACTTTGTATTTCAAAATGATGGCCTTGTAAAACATATAAGGCTCGAGTTCATATTGATTCAGCCACTCCTGATTAATGTCCATGAGCGGATCGTCGAGCAATGACAAACGCACCGCCCGACAGCCGTTGGTGCTGTCGGTAATTTTTCGGCCGGTAATTAAAGAAAGCAACGCTGGATGGACAAACCGCGTGGAAACTTTTCTATAAAAAGGCATGCGACCATGGACTCCGCCCGGAAGGTAACGCGAGCCTTGAACAAAATCATATCCCTCTTCCATCGCATTTTTGAATTTTACAATATCCTTCGGGTCATCTTTATCGTTGCCGGATGCGAAAAACACGGCTTCATATCTTTTTTCCCGTCCATAATTAAAAATTTGACGGATGCAATGTCCGGCGCCTTTGGTAACGTCGTTACGAATGATTGTAACTGGAGAATTTTCCAGCGAAATATTTGATAAAGATCCGTCGTTTGAACCGTCATCGATAATTAAAACATCATAACAGCCGTAATCATTGTATTTTTGAATGACGCGTTTGACTTTTTCGCCTTCATTAAAAGCGCAGCTTCCTACCAAATATCTTTTCATAGGACGATTCTACAAGAATTCTCACAATAGTCATTTGTTTCTTTCAGAAATTTGATGGCGTCAGACTTTCTGACGCCATCAATCCTGAGCGAAGCCGAAGGATGCGGGTCATCCATTATCTCTCTTAAAATCACCACTCTTACCACCCGTTTTTTTCAAAAGTTTTATACCAGAAATCACCATAGTTTTATCCGCCCATTTCATCATGTCATAAATCGTCAGACACGCGGCGCTGACGGCGGTTAAAGCTTCCATCTCAACGCCCGTCTGTCCCTGGCAAAGAACCTCGGCGATTGCGGTCACGGTTCTTTTGTTTTGGTTGATTTCGAAATGGACATGCACTTTGCTTAAAAGTAACGGATGGCATAATGGAATAATGGCGGGGGTTTGTTTCGCGGCCATAATGGCGGCGACTTTGGCGGTTTCAAGGACATCGCCTTTGGGGGAGGCTTTATTTATTAATGCCTTAAACGCGGGCAGGCTTAAGGTAATTGAACCGCAGGCGATAGCAACGCGTTTGGTTGCATCTTTATGGCTGATGTCGACCATGCCTTGTTGGAAGTTTGGTTTGGATTTGTTCATGGGGCCTTTCGTAAAGTGACCTGTGGGCGGCCCCGGCAACTACGCGGCGCCGCCGGGGCCGCCCGTCGTTATCGTTTATTCAAATCGCCCGATCCGCAGCATCCGTCGGGCGGACTTCTTTTCGGAACGCCGACGTTTGTGTTCCAATATTTTTTCTTTAAGCGCCTTGGGACGCTGACGTTTTTGCCGTCGGATTTTTTCTTTCTTGTGAATTTCAGCCCGCGTTTTTTCTTTTTGGCGTTCGGCAATTTTAGCGAGCAGCATCTTTCGCGCCAAAGAGCGGTTCATTCCTTGACTGCGCGATTCTTGGCACTTAACCGAAATTCCCGTCGGTTTATGAACGAGATAAACACAAGTAGCCACTTTATTCACATTCTGCCCACCGGGACCGGATGATCGCACGAAAGATTCTTCAATCTCATCCGGTGAAACCCCCAATTGTCGCATCTGCTTTTGCAGAATGATCTCTTCCTCCGCTGACATGCCACCTAGAGTCATTGCGTCCTCTTTCGCTTAAATAAAAACGCCTGCCACGCCCGGCTTTTTTTAATGGTAAGACATTGTAAAGGAAGCCTGGCGAATTCTTTTTGCAGCCAAGGTGCATTCTCAACAGAAACACCCGAAACTGCCAACAATTTTCCCGGCGCGACCAAAGAAATGATCTTCCGTTTAAGCCGCACTAAATCATGTGTTGTTAAATTGGCCACAACCAAATCAAATTTTTTGTTACTCTTAAGAGTCTTAATATCTAATGCACCTAAATAGTTCAATTCACACTTATTCCGACGACAATTAGCCCGCGCGACTTCAATGGCTTGCGGATCAATGTCAACCGCCCAAACTTCTTTGGCCTCCGATTTTAAAGCAACCAGCGCCAAGATTCCGGTGCCAGTACCGATATCCAAAACACTATTAAACTGACCACGGCATTGTTCAATAAGCTCGGCCATAAAACGCGTTGTATCATGTAATCCCGTTCCAAACGCCGTCACCGTATCAATCAGAATCGGCGTTCGATTACGAAGCGCTTTATATTTTTTACGATGCCACGCCGGCACAATATCCAAACGCCTTGTCAAATGAAACGGCGCAAAATCCCTTTTCCACCGGTCCCGCCAATCCGCTTTTTTAAGCAACGTTAAATTAACCCGGACATTTTTCAGTTTAAGCTGAATAATCTTTTCCTTTAAACGTTCAGCTTGCGCCAACGACCTTAAAAAAGTTTGAACCCCAGCATTACCATCTTGACTATAATCAACAATATCTTCTTGAACGAGGCCTTGTTGGAGCAAAAAGTTACGCAAAACTTCCGGCAACCCAAAACGGGATGCAGGTCCCATAATGGATAGTTCAACAAGTTTTTCTGGCAGTTTAGACATGGAAAATGGGTAAAATAAAAAACGCTGATAGCGCGCTATAGAATATCCATAAAGCCGGTCTTCGTCAACTTTTCGTTGTAATTTCGGTTAAATCCTCGTCTCAAATTGCCTTTTTTATTTCTTTGAATTTTCTTGCTTTTTTCGGAATATAGGTTATAGTAAATTCAGTTTTCAAGGAGGGAAAACTCTTTTTCCCAATCTATGAATATCAAAAATATCCATTCTTTCCACGTCCCGGTCATGGGTACCGGGTTCTCCATCGATACCCCCATCAAAGTTGCTCATTACGGAATTTCATCAGTTATTTCTTTGGTGGATGATACTCTCATTGAAGAGATGCGCAAATTTTACTGCGCCAAGCATGAAGAACCCTATACGCCCATTACCAAATACGATGAAGATTTCCGTGCGCGGCGCATCACGGCTTATCTTGATTTAGTCGACCGTATTGTCAAAAAGCAATTTGAAAATCTCAAAAATTCTCCCTTCGAACCTGGCAGCGAGATCACCAAATATTTTGAACTTTTATATGACGATTCTCCTTTAAAATTGCGTTATCAGGCCATGCTTAAAGCGCAATCCTCCGAAGAAAAACAAATTCTTCAAATCGAATTGCGTCATGCCATCAAACCTGGCGACATCAATGTCAATATCATGACCAAACTTGACCGGATGAACTATAGCCAAGATGGCCAAGAATTACCGTCGGAATATTCCGATGCCCTCTCGGCATTGCGCGGCTACGCGCAAAGCACCTTAACTTCCGCCATTGTTTTCTCCGCTGGGATTAACCGCCGGCTCTATAGTTATATCGAAAATTTCAAAGATTTCTACGCCGATGCAACAGGCTTTATCAAGAAAAAAATAATTCTTAAAGTCAGCGACTACCGCTCTTCAATTACACAAGGTAAATTCCTCGCTAAAAAAGGCTTGTGGGTTTCCGAATATCGCGTCGAATCCGGTCTGAACTGCGGCGGCCACGCGTTTGCCACCGACGGATTTCTAATGGGTCCTATCCTTGAGGAATTTAGAATCAAAAGACAAGAACTTATTAACGGTCTGCATGATGTTTATAACGAAGCCTTAAAACTTAAAAACAAAATCCCTTTTCTCAGTCCTCATGAAATTCGGATTACTGCCCAAGGCGGTATTGGGACGGCAAAAGAAAATAAATTTCTTCTGGAACATTACCAGCTCGACGGCACTGGCTGGGCGACTCCTTTTCTTTTGGTTCCTGAAGTTACTAATGTTGAGGAGGAAACCTTACAAAAATTGGTGGCCGCCAAAGAAAACGATCTTTATTTAAGCGATGTTTCGCCATTAGGCGTTCCTTTTAACAATCTCCGCAATTCGCCGAGTGATTTAGAAAGAGACAGCCGCGTTGAAAAAAGCCGCCCGGGAAGTGCCTGCCCGAAAGGTCATTTGGTTTCTAATACTGAATTCAGCAAAGAACCTATCTGTACCGCCTCCCGGTTTTATCAAAAACTCAAAATTGAACAACTGGAAAAAATGGATCTTTCCCCTTCCCATTTTAAAAGTTTGTTTCAAAAGGTTGTTTCGAAATCCTGTATTTGTAATGATCTCGGCGAAGGTGTTCTGATTAAAAATAATATCAATCCCGCCAAGAAAAAAGTGGCCGCGGTCTGTCCAGGACCAAACATCGCCTATTTTTCAAAAATTGCAACGCTCGCTGAAATGGTCAATCATATTTATGGACGCACAAATTTAATAGATAATACCTACCGCCCGCATATGTTTATTAATGAATTAAAAATGTATGTAGATTATTTAAAAAATGAAGTCAAAAAATGCCTTCCAGAACCGACGACGAAAGAGGTTCAGTATCTAAAAGAATTCAAAAACAACCTCTTTGATGGCATGGAATATTACAAGACCCTCTTCCCTCAAATGCTTGAAGAAACTGAAGAATTCCGTCAGAAAATGTCAGAAGAACTGACCCGTCATAAACAAATTTTGGAAGAATTAATTACGACCCACCGTCATCTCTTCTTGGATTCGTTGACTCCCGCTGCTGTACCTGTTTAATTTTTTTAAAAGCAAAAATAAAAAACCGGCTGGTCATATCGAACCAACCGGTTTTTTATTTTTCATTTCAATTAAGAATAAATGTGTTGCCCTTGTTCTTTGAATTCCTTCGACTTCTCTTTCATTCCCTGCTTTAATGCGTCTTTTGTTTCTAATCCCTTTTGCGCCGCGTAATCACGGACATCCTGAGTGATTTTCATTGAACAAAAATGCGGGCCGCACATTGAACAAAAATGCGCCAGCTTAGCACCTTCCGCCGGAAGAGTTTCATCATGAAACGCTTCGGCGGTTTCAGGATCAAGGCTCAGCTGAAACTGGTCCTTCCAACGGAATTCAAAACGTGCTTGCGATAACGTATCATCCCATTTTTGAGCGCCGGGATGTCCTTTGGCCAAATCCGCCGCGTGCGCTGCAATTTTGTAAGCGATGATTCCATCTTTCACATCTTTTTTATTCGGCAATCCAAGATGTTCCTTTGGCGTAACGTAACAAAGCATCGCGGTGCCAAACCAGCCGATCATCGCCGCGCCAATCGCCGAGGTAATATGGTCATAACCGGGGGCAATGTCCGTCGTGAGCGGACCTAACGTATAAAACGGCGCTTCTTGGCAAATCGCCAGCTGTTTATCCATATTTTCTTTAATCAAATGCATCGGCACATGACCTGGACCTTCAATCATGGTTTGAACGTCATGTTTCCAGGCAATTTTGGTGAGTTCACCGAGCGCTTCTAATTCGGCGAACTGCGCTTCGTCGTTGGCATCAGCGATACTTCCCGGCCGCAGACCATCGCCTAACGAAAAACTCACATCATACTGCTTCATGATTTCACAAATCTCTTTGAAATAGGTGTAAAGAAAATTTTCTTTATGATGCGCCAAACACCATTTCGCCATAATCGATCCGCCGCGCGAAACAATTCCGGTTTTGCGTTTAGCCGTTAATGGAATATAACGCAATAAAACTCCGGCGTGAATCGTAAAATAATCGACGCCTTGCTCAGCTTGTTCAATTAATGTGTCGCGGTAAATTTCCCAGGTCAACTCCTCCGCTTTGCCGTTGACTTTTTCCAAAGCTTGATAAATCGGTACGGTTCCAATTGGTACAGGGGAATTCCGCAAAATCCATTCGCGGGTTTCATGGATATTTTTACCCGTCGACAAATCCATGACGGTATCTCCGCCCCAGCGGATCGCCCAGGTCATTTTCTCGACTTCTTCGGCGATACTGGAGGACACCGCTGAGTTTCCAATATTGGCGTTGATTTTGACTAAAAAATTCCGGCCGATAATCATCGGCTCGCTTTCCGGGTGGTTAATATTCGCTGGGATAATCGCACGGCCACGGGCGACTTCACTGCGGACAAATTCCGGGTCGCAATTTTCGCGGATCGCGATAAATTCCATCTCCGGTGTTATGATTCCACGCCGGGCGTAATGCATTTGGGTGACATTTTGACCAGACTTCGCCCGAAAAATGCGACGAGTTTGCGCAAAACGAATAGCTTTCAACGACGGATCAGCTTCACGCATTTTCCGATAACTTGAGGTTGACTCTAAAAGCGTCTCGGTATCTTTGCGTGCTAAAATCCACGGCTGGCGCAAAAGCGGTAGTCCTTTGGAAATATCTAATGAAACATGCGGATCTGTATAAGGACCTGAAGTGTCGTATACAAATAAGGGAAGATTCTGAATGGTTTTTTGATTGATATCGATCGTCGGACTTTGAACGATTTCTCGAAAAGGGACGCGGATGTCGGGATGAATTTTACCGGATTTGTAGATTTTTGTTGAACCCGGCAAAGGTTTAAAACTTAAATTATGTTGAAGCGAAGTTAAGCCGACGGCGGCATCGTTAACTTGCGTGGGGGTTTTATTTTGGGTAATCATATTTGTTTCCTTTTGAATTTTGCTATGGTGCAACGGATTGAGGAATGCGTCGTCATTATAATATAAAAAAAATTGAAAGCGAATGATTTTTGGAGATAGGAAATTAATGAATGAAATACTCAGTGGATTTTCGGAAACATCGCGATGGAAGGCAGAATCGGTTAATTATTTTTTCTTATTCAATTAAATTTAACAATCTTTTAGTTCTGAAAACCAGCGTAAGACGAAATACTCCAACGAGCAGAAGACTCCCGGGCGCCAGAATGGCAAAAATCTTTACGGCCGCAAAGGCAAGTTGGATTACCAAACTAAAATAAAGCTTAGCCGATGTCAGCAACTGTTTTTCTAACTCACTATGAGGTTCAAGACTATTCAAATAATTATTATTTTCAGCTATCTTGGTGATTAAATCTCGGGAACAAAACGGAGCAAAAACTCCAAGCGGATGGATTAAAAAAGAAAGCCAAATCATAATTGCTAAGCAAATAAACACAATTCCTGATATTTTGCCAACAATAAGATTTCTTTTCAGTTTATCTAAATATTTTTTATCTTCTAAGCTGAGGATTTTATTCATTGAAGAATTTCTGACTTAAACTTACTTAACTAAACGACGTCCCACAACCGCAGCTCGAGGACGCATTAGGATTACGATACTTAAATCCACTTTCATTAAGCGAATCTACATAATCAATCTCAATGCCTTTGAGATAAGAAAGACTTTCATCATTAATAAAAATCTTTAGACCATCTTGTTCGGTCACCATATCATTATCATAAGGGTTTTTCTGAAAACGAAGATTATAAGAAAGTCCAGCGCACCCGCCGGGCGATACACTTACGCGTAACCCGCAATCCGCCTTCCCTTCTTTTTCTTTCATCGATTTAAGTTTTGCAATGGCCGACGGGGTTAGATGGATAATCTTTGGCGTCGATGCTGGCTGTTGTTTATTTACAACTTCCATTTTAATCACTCCTTTATGACTTCTATGAACTTCCTATCAAAAAACATAACATACCCTAAAGTCAGCGTCAACTTTTCCTTTAAGCTCAATCATCTTTTACTGGACAGCTTCCGACGCCGTTTTAGGATAAAATAAAGCAATACTACTGGTAAAACCATGTAAAAAATTATGGTGGCACACCGGCCCTATTTCACCGGCGCAAAAAAAACCCGCCGCCGGCATTGGCCCCAAAAACTGCTGAATCAATTTAATATCATGATCTTTTTCACGAAATAAATTTATACCGCGGCCATTGCACGAAAAAACCAGCGCCCCTTTGGGCTTTTCAAAAGAACCGTGTTTAAAACCGTTTAACAACTCCTGTAAATCTTCCGTCGCTGCATTAGCATCGCGCACATGAAACTGAATCGTTTGTCCCTTCTTAACGTAGTCAGCAATCAATCCAGCGCCCGAGGTTTGATCAATCCCCATTAATCCCCGGATCAAAAAATCGCCGCGTTTAAATTCGTGCCGGTATTCATCCATGGCAATCCCGACGAAAAGAGCTTCCTGGGCGAGCAGTTTATCTTGAGCACTGACGTTGTGCATGACTTCCTGCAAAACTTCCAAAAAAGGCCGTCCCGCAAGTTCACGAATAATATTGTCGCGGGCTTTCGTGACAATAAATGTTTCGCCAATCGGCCGGCAGCCTTGAGACACAACGGTTTTAAGCGTCACATCACCGGTTAATACAGCGCCCACTAATCCGCCGTCAAAAGATTCTCCATTTAAAATCAATGTATTTTGCCCCGGCTGAAAAGCCCCTGACGCCAATCCGCCCATAATCTGGCATTTGGGATAGAACTGATTAATCTGATTCAGAAAATAATTCATGTCAAACATAAAGGGGTCGGGTAAAACTAAAAAAATCGGCGCCTCGTTTGGAAACACTTGAAAAAAGTTATACCAATCTTCTTTGGATTTCAAACTTTCGAGCTCCGACTGATTTAACACAAACGGCAAAATCTTAACGCCAGGCAATTTACCGAGGATTAAAACATTGGCAGGTTGTCCCTCAATTTCCGTTTGACTGCCGATCACCCCAGCACAGGTGCAGCCTAAAAAATTCCGCACCTTGATCCGTCGGCGCAGCAGCATCATAATTTCTTCAGCAGCAATTTTATTGAAAGACGCCATAAATAAAAATCCTAAATCAAATTGACCTTCGACACCTCTGGTTAAATCCTCAATGACTTTAGAAGTATCCGCCGCACTGCTTATTTGACTGATAAATTCCATAATTGTTCTGAGAGTTTAAAAGGTTTGAAATTAAACCGAACGCTGAACGTCTTCACCGGCACGAATCATTAAAACGGGAATACTGGTCCGGTGACGAACCGTGTCCGCGACACTTCCTAAAATAACATCTTTTATAAAACGATGTCCATGCGTTGACATCGCGATCAAATCACACTGCTCTTGATCGGCTAATGTGAGGATTTGATTTGCTGGATCGCCGGCGGCCAAGTGCGTTTTGACTTGAAATCCTTCCTGCGCAAATTCTTTTTCACATTCCTGTAAATAATTCCGGTCTTGTTCGATTTCCTGGGAGTCTTGAAGGTTCAACTGATTTTGTAAACGCGCGGCATAACCGTCCGCCACATGCACCAGCACTAACGAAGCGCCGGTTAATTTTGCTAATGAACGAATATGGGACAAAATGACACGGTCCGTCGGAGAATTCTCTAAGGGAATCAAAATTTTTTTATACATACGCGTAATAATCTCCTTATTTAATATAGGCCATTATCGTTGCTATGAGAAGATAAATATTTAGAAAAACAATGATTGCGGTCACAATCCACGAAATTGTTTTAATCCATGGTCCATTTGCAAACTTGCCCATCTTATTAGGGTCGCTTGTGAACATAACTAAAGGTATAACCGCGAAGCTTAGCTGTAAGGAAAGAATGACCTGACTTAAGATCAATAAATTGCCTACTCCCTTTTCGCCATAGACGATGGCAACAATAACGGCCGGAACAATGGCGATTAAACGGGTAATTATCCGACGGATCCATGGCCTGAGTCGAATATTTAGAAATCCTTCCATCACAATTTGCCCGGCGAGTGTTCCGGTTAGAGTTGAATTTTGTCCGGAGGCTAAAAGCGCCAGGGCAAAAATGCCGCTCGCCAAAGGTGCGCCTAAAACCGGTGTCAACAATTGATAGGCATCGTTAATATCCGCCACATTTTCATGAACTGTTCCATGAAAAGCCGCCGCACTTACAATGAGAATCGCCGCGTTAATAAAAAACGCGCATAACAAAGCGGCCGTCGAGTCAAACGTTGCAAAGCGGATGGCCATCGCCTTTCCTTTTTCCGTTTTTTCAAAAGCCCGAGTTTGAACGATACTCGAATGCAGATATAAATTGTGCGGCATGACGGTTGCCCCTAAAATACCGATCGCGATATAAAGCATTTGAGGATTGGTTATAATTTCCGGTCTGGGTAAAAGATTAGCAAACATACCGTTCCAAGAAGGATGGGCCACCAGAAGTTCGTAGGCAAAACAACCGCCAATCGTGAAAATTAAAACCGCCACGATGCATTCAAGAATCCGGAACCCTTTGTTTTGCAGAAAAAGCAGCAGTAAAACGTCACCCGCCGTTACAACAACACCAACGACGAGCGGAATTCTAAAAAGAAGATTAAGCGCAATCGCTGACCCAATGACTTCCGCCAAATCGCAGGCGGCAATCGCCAGTTCACAAATAGCCCAGAGCATCAAACCAACGGGCCGAGAAAAATGATCACGGCAGGCCTGCGCGAGATCACGGCTGGTTGCAATGCCTAACTTTAAAGACAAATGCTGCAAAAGAATCGCCATAAAGTTTGAAATAAGAATAACGGACAAAAGGGTGTAACCAAACTTGGCACCGCCGGCTAAATCCGTTGCCCAATTTCCGGGATCCATATACCCGACGGCAACCATTAAGCCAGGACCGGCAAACGCAAAAATTTTCCGCCAAATGCCTGCTGTCGTTGGCACAGGAATGGAGGCGAAAACTTCCCTAAGGCTGGGATGTTTTAGAGGCTGGCGCCAGCCTTTTTCAAGCTGACGTTCATTCATTAAATGTTCTTTATCTTTCATGCGAACCTCGTTCATCAGTTGCAGCGATTGAGACTGATAGCAAAATCATGTCTTCTTATTTTTACATTTTTTACAAATACCGTAAAAATGCATTTCATGCCCCAGAATTTCAAAACCCTGACATTCTAAAAATGGACGGTAGATTTTGTCTTCTTTCAAATCTGGAAATTCAATAAAACGCCGGCAGCGGATGCACTGAGCGTGATGATGAAGTTTCTCGTCGTAAACATGTTCAAAATGATGATGTTTATCACCAAAAGCCGTTTCGCGGATAATTCCGGCCTCAAGTAATTCCTGGATACTGCGGTAAACCGTTGCGCGGGAAACCTTGGATGTCTTTCTCTTGCAGTCTCTTAGTAATTCTTCGGCTGTAAAATGTCCATGTGTACGCATGACAACTTCAAAGACTACTTCACGCCGAGAACTCAAACGTAAGCCAGCCTTTTCCAGATAGGCTTCCAATCTAATCTTTTCTGCATGAAATTCTCGGGGAAACCTGTTCATCATCTTGTCCACCATAATGAGACACTGTATCATTATAAGTATACATAATCAATTCCAAATTTACTTTATTTTATTCACGCCATTTAATTGAACATCCCATGGAAGGTCGTTGTTTGGAATTGATTGGTTTGTCAGAAGCTAAATGGTCGATCGCTTCTTTAAGTTCTTGGCGGGTGACCTTGCGCTCGTCTTGCCAGTTGTCGTCCATACGTCCATGATAAACGAGCTGCTGGTTCGCATTAAACAGATATAAATCAGGTGTACATTGGGCCTTAAACGCTTTCGCTGCTGTTTGAGATTCATCTACGAGATATGGAAAATCAATCCCCCACTCCTTTATCTTAACAAGCATTTTATCCGGCGCGTCGTCGGGATAATTGGGATTGATATTTGGATTAATAGCCGCCGTATTAATTCCTAACCCACGGGCATGTTCAGCCAGGCGAATCAACCGCGGCCAAACAGCCAGCGCGTAGGGACAATGATTGCAGGTGAAGACAACCAACAAACCTTGAGGTCCATACAGATCTTTTGATTTATAAATTTTACCTTGCGGATCTTTGAGTTCAAATGCCGGCATGGAACTGCCGAGCGGGATTATAATTGATTCGAGTAACGCCATAGAATTACCTCCTTTATACTATTTAGAATTGAGTTACAAAATCTTACAAATTAATTATAGAAATGCTGTTAATGCTGTCAAGACGGAGGCTGATAAAATTAAATAGTGTAAAAAATATGCGTCCTAATATAATAAAAATATTATAATCAACACACTAAAAAGGGAAATTTTATGACAAAAAATCAAAATTTAATCTTGCAACAATTTGAACTAGGACCACTGCAAAATTTTCTTTACTTTCTGGGCGATCCGCAAACGAAAGAAATCGCCATCATCGATCCCGCCTGGGATGTCGATTTTTTATTAGAAGAAGCGAAACGGCAAAATTTTAAAATTACATCCGTGCTTTTAACCCACGCACATCCTGACCATGTTAACGGTTTGCCTGAACTTCTTAAAAGACATCCCGTCCCTGTTTATATCTCTGCTCATGAATTCCCTATCTTTCGCCCTCAAGTTAAGAATCTTATTGATGTCAAACCCAATCAAAAATTGAAAATCGGAAATCTGGAAATTGATACCTTGCACACGCCGGGACATTCGCCAGGCTGTCAGTGTTTTTTAACACAGGGGCATTTGATTTCGGGCGACACGATTTTTATCGACGGCTGCGGCCGCTGCGATTTACCGGGGAGCGATCCGAAGCAGATGTATAATTCTCTTTACAATACAATCATGAAACTCCCCGATGAGACCTTGATTTATCCCGGCCACAATTACGGGCCGGTTGAATTCGATACCGTTGCCAATCAAAAAAGGACCAACCCTTATCTTCAATGCCAAAACTTAACTGAATTTTTAGAAGAACGCATGGGCGTTTCAATGTAAAAAAATTTTTATGCCCTCTTTAAAACAATTCTATATTTCAACCGCCCTGCTGGTCATTTTAATGGGCTGTACCAACCATTCAAGCCCGCTCGTCGGAAAATGGAAAACCCAAAAGCCTCAAGATCCCAATCTTATTTTCAGCGCTTACGGGCAATTTAAAATTCAAAATCATTTGAACAGTAAAGTCGATGTGTGGGGCGTTTATACCGTCGCGGACAAACAGATTACATTTCAATATACAGGTGGGAATTATCCGGAGAGCTGCCGGCCGAATGGTGTTTATACTTATCAAGTGAATGGAAATCAATTAATGTTCCGGCTTATTCAAGATTCCTGCGAGAGCCGTCAAAACGTTCTTAAGCAGATATGGACGAAAGAAATTTTTGAGAAGATTGTGCAAACGCGGATGCCGCAGATCAGAAAAGGATGACGCTGATTTTCCTTTAACTACTTCATCCCCGAATAAAGTGCTTTTCGTATAATCCAACTTGACAATCGAAACGGCAAAAAACGTGAAAAAAGATAACGGATGCGCGCTTCTTTGTCCGGGAAGTTGTGCAGCGACGGATTCTTCGCTTCAATCAATTTTTCAATTAATTGAGCAACGTCTTCGGGCTTTTTGCGGCAATGGTCAACGTAGTCCATGACTTTCTGGTTTAAGAATTGGGAAAATTTATAGTAAGGGCTTTCGGGGTTGGAAAAATTTTTTGCGTAACGGGCATTTGATTTAAAAATTTTGGTGGGGTATGTGCCGGGTTCAACTAGGATGACATCAACACCGAAAAGTTTCATTTCATAATAAAGACTTTCAGAGAACGCCTCGACGGCAAATTTACTCGCGTTATAAGCGCTAAAACACGGATTCGCTTGCAGTCCTGCAATACTTGAGACATTCACGATCCGCCCGCGGCGCTGTTGGCGCATGATTGGCACAACTTCCCGGCAAACATTTTGTATGCCGAAAAAATTCACATCAAACTGCGCACGGATTTCTTCTTCCGTTAAATCTTCAAAAAATCCGCCGATCCCATAGCCGGCGTTATTAATCAAACAATCGATGCGGCCGTTTTGCGCCATTATTTCTTTGACGGCCATTTTAATTGAAATTTTATCGGTGACATCCAGCCTTAACACTTGGACCCGCCCGCCGCGCCATTCAACTTCCTTTAAAAGCTCAGCCTTCTTATTCACATCGCGCATCGTCGCAAAAACTTTGTAGCCTTTGGCGGCCAGCCGGGCGGCGGTTAACAATCCAAAACCGCTCGAGGTTCCGGTGATGAGAATAACGTCTGGGGGTTTTAAAGAAGTACCCATAATAGACATGGGCTTGGGGCTTATGATTAACATAGCGGCCCCAAGCCCATCGTTTAATTTAGAATTTTCTCAACAAATACTTCTTTGAATCAACCAACAATCAACCAAAGTCACCGCAATCATCGCTTCCACGACAGGCACAACCCGTGGACAAATGCACGGGTCATGACGGCCGCGGACTTGGATTGTTGTCTTTTCTTTGGAGGTGTTGATCGTGTCTTGAAATTTAGCAATGGACGACGGCGGTTTAACGGCGACTCTGAGAACAATATCTTCACCCGTTGAAATCCCGCCGAGAATGCCGCCGGCATGATTTGTTTTAGTGCGAACTTTTCCGCCTTCACTATAAAAAACATCATTCGCTTCTGACCCGCGCATCTTAGTTAAACCAAACCCGCCGCCGATCTCAACGCCTTTGATCGTGCCGATCGACATCAAGCCCGCAGCCAATCGCGCGCCGAGCTTGTCAAAAACCGGATCGCCTAATCCCGGCGGACAATTTTTAACGACTGCTTCCACAATTCCACCGATCGAATCGCCGTCTTTGCGCACCTCTTCGATTTTTTGAATCATCAATTCCGCCTGGGCCAAATCCGGCGCCCGCACCGGATTTTTTTCAATGACAGAATGATCGATTGTCTTGGCATAAATGTCACCGACGGCAAGCGTGTAGCCGATGATCTGCACGCCTTCCTGCGCCAGAATTTTTTTCGCAACTGCGCCCGCTGCCACACGACAAGCCGTTTCGCGGCCCGACGAACGCCCGCCTCCGCGATAATCACGCAACCCATATTTTGTTAAATAAGAAAAATCCGCGTGCCCAGGACGAAACACATCTTTAATATTATCGTAATCTTTCGAACGCTGGTCTTCATTTCGGATCAGCATCGCCAACGGAACGCCAGTTGTCTTCCCTTCAAAAACCCCAGATAGAATTTCAACCTTGTCCGCTTCCTTGCGCTGGGTTGTAATATTGCTTTGCCCTGGACGACGGCGATCCAATTCCACTTGAATGTCTGCCTCAGACAATTCCAATCCTGGCGGAACGCCATCAATCACAACGCCAATCGCCGGCCCGTGACTTTCGCCGAAGGTGGTTATGGTGAATAATTTTCCGAAGGAATTTCCTGACATATTT
Source organism: uncultured Planctomycetales bacterium (assembly GCA_964612665.1). Classification (GTDB taxonomy): domain Bacteria; phylum Omnitrophota; class Gorgyraeia; order Zapsychrales; family JAHFFX01; genus CAZTCI01. Next base: position 73,252 of record CAZTCI010000007.1, read on the forward strand.
TGGGTCCTTTAACGTCGTCGGTTGTTCGTTATTTTTTCGTGAAATCCGTCTTTTTATTTTTTAAGAAAGTTTGAATATAGATTATAAATTCTTCAAAATCATTCAACCGATTTTGTAAAATGGCATAAACACGTTTTAAATCAACTTCGACATATTCATGAACCAAAATATTCCGAAATCCCGTCATATCTTTTATTTTTTTCGCAAAGCTACTCGGAATAACACCCTTTTTTCCCAACCGATCAATAATCTCTCCATACTCTTCAATATGATTTTCGCCTAAAGAAGCCAGGATATGATTGCCGATATCGATAACGGATTGAATGGCTAATTGAAGTCCATGCTCTACGGCCCACGCCGCTTGTAAGGACGAATCAATATCCTCAAAAGATATTTTCTTAAGTTCCTTAAGCGCTTGAAGATATTCTTTGAGTAAATTGATTCTTTTCTCAATAACTCTGTGGTCAATCATTTTAATTGAGTTTTGATACTTTTAAGAATTGTTTAAGATCAAGGTATTCATCGACGGTCTTGACATGAAAGGCTAAACGCTCCTCATCATTCCGGGCATAAATTACGATACCGTCACGAATGACTCGATGCCGCAAAAGGCAGGGTGACTCATTAAGGATAACCAGATCAATATCATTAGTCTTCAAAACCTGCATAAGATCGGTGATAATTTTGGCTTTATAGCCGTAAGGGAAAAATTCTTGGTTAAATGACGGATCAATAAATATCGCGATATCAACATCGCTTAGACGATTGTCTTCATTTCTCGCGACCGATCCAAAAAGATAGGCAAATTTCACTTCTGGCCGCGTACGTAAAAAACGTGATACTTTTTGTTTTATCTGGGTTTTGTTGAATTTCATTATTAAAAATTGATTCAGAAACTTTATTAAACGATCATGATTACGGTTAGAGATCAGTAACCGCCCCAGTCGACGCCGAACTCACCGCACGCATATACTTCGCCAAAACGCCGCGCGTGTAGCGCGGGCGCGGTTGTTTCCAAGATTTTAATCGCTTTTTGATTTCTGCGGAAGGAATATTCAAATTAATTTCGCGCTTGTTTGCATCGATCGTGATTGGGTCGCCGTTTTTAATAATCGTCAGCGGTCCGCCAAGGTAAGCTTCTGGCGTGATGTGTCCGACTACAAATCCATGCGTGCCGCCGGAAAAACGCCCGTCGGTAATTAGCGCAACATCCTTCCCTAATCCTTTGCCCATGACCGCGGAAGTTGGCGCGAGCATCTCTCGCATGCCAGGGCCACCTCTGGGACCTTCGTAACGGATCACAATCACATCACCTTTTTTAATTGTGCCATCGAGAATTTTCTTGAGCGCGGCTTCTTCGGATTCAAAAACTTTCGCGGTTCCAGTAAAAATATTTCCTTCTTTACCAGAAATTTTAGCCACCGCACCTTCTGGCGCGAGGTTGCCATACAAAATAACTAAATGGCTGTCTTTTTTGATTGGATCGTTAAGCGGGCGGATGATTTTCTGGTCGGAAGGATACGATTTAACACCATTTAAATTCTCACGCACTGTTTTTCCAGTCACCGTTAAACAATCGCCATGCAACAATCCCGCATCCAACAAACTCTTCATCAAAGGAACTGTGCCGCCGATCGCGACGAGCTCGGCCATCATATAACGGCCGCTCGGTTTCAAATCCGCCAAGACCGGAACTTTTTTGCCAATGCGGGTAAAATCATCGATTGTTAAATTAACGCCGCACGCATTAGCCATCGCTAAAAGATGAAGTACAGCATTCGTCGAGCCGCCTAGCGCAATTACCATTGTGATCGCATTTTCGAAAGCTTTTTTCGTCATGATATCGCGCGGGCGGATTCCAATTTTAATTAAATTTAAAACCGCTTCGCCGGCGCGGACGCAATCGCTTTCTTTCTCCGGCGAGACAGCCGCTTGCGCCGAACTATTTGGCAAACTCATGCCCAATGCTTCAATCGCGGAGGCCATCGTATTCGCCGTATACATGCCGCCGCACGAGCCAGGACCAGGAATCGCGCAGGATTCAATCGCCGTCAATTCTTGTTCATTGATCTTTTTATTGGCATAGGCGCCCACAGCTTCAAAAACCGAAACCACATCCACATTTTTATCTTTATAACAGCCAGGAAGAATCGTTCCGCCGTAAACAAAAACCGCCGGACGATTGAGCCTGGCCATCGCCATAATACATCCAGGCATATTTTTATCGCAGCCGCCGATCGCAACCAAGCCGTCGAATCCTTCGCAGCCCATGACGGTCTCAATTGAATCCGCGATCACTTCACGCGACACGAGCGAATATTTCATCCCCTCGGTTCCCATTGAAATCCCGTCGGAGATCGTGATCGTCCCAAACACAACGGCTTTGCCGCCGGATTGATCAACGCCGGCCGCCGCCTTTTTAGCCAGGTGATCAATATGCATGTTGCAAGGTGTCACCATGCTCCATGTCGAAGCAATGCCAATTTGCGGTTTATTAAAATCATCATCTTTAAACCCAACCGCCCGCAGCATCGCCCGCGACGGCGCGCGTTCGTAGCCGTCGATGACAAGGGAAGAAAACAAACGAGGATTAGTATTTTTCATTTAGATTTACTTTCTTAAAATCCTTGGGAGAGAAAAGGCCAGTAAGACCTTTATCTATTTAATTTTTGGCAAAATGCCTTTTATTAGATTGTGCCCGCTGAGCAGCATCTTTATAGAACTGCATTAATTCTTGAGGTGACATATTCTTTGTCTTACGAGATAATTTCTCTCGTATTTTTCTAACCATTTTGATTGTATCGAATTTTTTATCCATAGTTTCTTAACCTTTTCATATGATAACTCTCGCGTAGCTGATTTTAAGAAGGATTAACCAGCCACGGTTTTGATTTTTTAATTGCGGCTTCGTGCGCGGCGATTTTGTCGGTGAATTGAAGCGACCAGCCGATTTGATCTAGGCCTTTTAGAAGGCAATCTTTCATGAATCCGTCGATGGGAAAAGAATAAATATTTCCCGTCGGGCCGGTGATGGTTTGGGCGTTTAAATCGGCGGTAATCTTGCTGCCTGGCGCAGCTGAAACATCTTTAAACAATTCATCGACCTCTTGAGATTTTAGAATGGCAAGCAGAATTCCATTTTTGGAACAATTGTTATAGAAAATATCCGCAAAGCTCGGCGCGATGATCACGCGAAAGCCATAATCCGAAAGCGCCCACGGTGCGTGTTCGCGGCTCGATCCGCAGCCAAAATTATCCCGCGTCAAAAGCACGGTCGAGTTGCGGTACGCGGGTTTATTCAAAACGAAATCCGGATTCTCTTTCGTTCCTTCATAATCCAGATAGCGCCATTCATGAAAAAGATGCTGGCCGAATCCCGTGCGTTCGATTTTGCGCAAAAATTGTTTGGGCACAATCGCGTCGGTGTCAACGTTGACGCGGTCTAAGGGAGCGGCAATGCCGATGTGTTTGATGAAGGGATCCATAATTCGTATTATCGTTGTTCGGTTTCGTAGCTCGTATCGGTTGCCGTCTTTCGGTTTCGTAAATTAAAATTATCCCAGGCTAAAGCCAAATTATAAATTTGGCGACTGATTTTATCATAAGCATCAATTAACTGATCGCACTGCGATATATTAATACAAGAGGGATATAAATCGCGCGCTTGACTTAATGAAACGATTGTTTCATTAGATTCAGTTAATGCATCGTCCAGATACTTTTGAAATCCTTTTCTTTGGTGCCGCTTTGAATAGCCTTCTGCAATTAACCGAGGAATTGCCTTTGTAGATCGGCGCAATTGATCAACCAAATCATATTTTTCTTCTTTGGGTAATTTAGGAATCACATCTTTAAACACTGTTAACATCATTTTATAAGAAGATTGATAAACGTCTAAATCTAGAAAGCTTTTTAACTTTGGTTTTTGATCCATAATTTTTCCTAGGAGAATATTCAAGTTGTTTTTATTTTTTCACGACCAACGAATTACGACACACGATACGAGCTACGATACCAACCAACGACAAATTTATAAATACTTCCTGACGTCCGTAATCTTTCCTTCAATCGCCGCCGCGACCGCCATCTGCGGGCTCATCAAATGCGTGCGGCCGCCCGGGCCCTGACGGCCTTCAAAATTCCTATTACTCGTTGATGCACATCGTTCGCCTTTTTTTAATTGATCGTCGTTCATGCCCAGACACATCGAACAACCCGCATAACGCCATTCGAATCCTGCCTGCACAAAAATTTTATCTAATCCCTCCGTTTCCGCTTGCCGGCGGACGCGGCCTGATCCGGGCACAACAATGCCGTAAACTTTAGCCGAAATCTTTTTGCCTTTGGCCATGGCAGCGGCGACGCGCAAATCTTCAATGCGGCCGTTGGTACAAGAGCCTATAAAAACTTTATCAATGGGAATTTCGGACATCGGTGTTCCGGCTTTCAAATCCATATACTTTAACGCATTGACCGCGGCTTGACGTTCAATTGGATTTGAAAAACTTTGCGGGTCGGGAACTTTGTCTTCAATCGAAGTCACTTGTCCCGGGCTTGTTCCCCACGTTACTTGCGGCTTAATGTCTTCGGCTTTGATAGTGATCACTTTATCGAAATGCGCGTCGGGATCGCTTTTTAAAGTTTTCCAATAAGTAACGGCCTTGTCCCAATCTGAATCTTTGGGCGCGAAGTCTCTTCCCTTAATATAGGCGAAGGTGATTTCATCGGGCGCAATCATTCCGGCGCGCGCGCCGGCTTCGATACTCATATTACAAATTGTCATGCGGCCTTCCATCGAAAGCGCGCGAACTGCGCTGCCGGCATATTCCATCACATAACCAGTGCCGCCAGCGGTTCCAATTAATCCAATAATATATAAAATTATATCTTTAGGTGTGACACCAAATCCTAATTTCCCGTTGATATTAATCAACATGGATCTGGCTTTGTTTTGTTGGAGGGTTTGAGTGGCCAAGACATGTTCGACTTCGGAGGTTCCGATACCAAACGCGAGCGCGCCGAAAGCGCCGTGCGTGGCCGTATGTGAATCACCGCACACAATGACCATGCCCGGCTGGGTCAAACCCAATTCCGGTCCGATCACATGAACAATGCCTTGATCTTTATTTTGAAAATCATATAAGGACACGCCGAACTCTTGGCAATTGCGCGCAAGGGTGTCCATTTGAATACGGGAGGTTTCTTCGATTTTGGAATAATCTTTGGTGCGCGTCGAGACGTTGTGATCCATTGTCGCGAAGGTTTTTTCCGGACAGCGCACGCGGCGCTTGGTCAAACGCAATCCCTCAAAGGCTTGAGGGGAAGTCACTTCATGCACCATATGCATATCCACGTAAATCAAGGATGTCTGCCCTTTACTTTCGTGGACCAAATGGTCGTCCCAAATTTTTTGGTATAAACTGCGCGAAGACATTTTTTATAAACCTATGACGCTTCCTAATGGCAACATTGATTTGTCAAAGGAAACAACATGATCGGTGTGGGTAAGATACTGTTCATAAATTAATTGATCGACAAGACCTGCTTTACAGTGATCGATTTCTTGAAAAACTTTTTTACAAACACTGCCTGGCAAAGGTTGAACAATGCCATAAAACAAAAAATTATTTAATTGCTCAATGGCTTCTTTTTTGGGAACCTCGTAGTGATAATGCAAGGCGTGATAGGTTTCAGCGATGACAAGATCACAAATAAACAATTTTTTATGGTTTTTTAATTGATCTTCGATGAATTGTTTGGCTTTCTGAAATTGATTTTGCGGCTCGCCGGTTAGCAATCTTAAAACAACGCTGGTGTCTAATCCAATATTATTTCTTGCGAGCATTAGCTATGCTCCGTCGAATATCTTCCATGGCGTGAGGTTTATTCTTGGCATACTTTCGCAAAGCCCCCAACCAGCTTAACTTTCTTTCATGAGGGTAGAGAATCCAGCACATTTCGCCGTTAATTAGACGATGCTCCAAAACAAGCTCATCGCCTGGATGAATGCCCATTTGCTGGCATAATTCCGCCGGAAAGGTGGCTTGTCGTTTTGAGGTCATTTTAATGGTTTGCATTTTTGAGTCTCCTTACTCTTGAGTATACGTGTAAGAAGAACGCTGTCAAGAAGATTTCAAAGTGTAAACAAGGTGTTATGGCGGGTAAAAGGAAAGCGCCCCGAAGCCTTTCCGGCCGGGGCGCCTGATGTCGTAATCACTGGTTGTATAGACTACTAAAAGATAACATATAGACGGGGAAAAAAGCAAGGGGGCCGCCGGCGATTCTTTTCGCCGGCGGCCCCCTTCGTTTTCTTTCGTAAATACATGTCCGACAGAAACTTCTGCTCTAAAATTTCCTCTTCTAAAAACTAAAATGAAATTTCTTTTAAAATTACCCCTTCGCCAATTTACGCAAAACCGTCGGCAAAATGCCGCCGTTTCGATAATAATCCACCTCAACCGGCGTATCAATCCGAACCAAAACCGGAAACTCCTTGGCCTGACCATCCGCCGCCGTGACGCGGACTTTAACTTCCTGGTGAGGTTTCAACTGCTCTGTCAACCCTAAGATATCAAACGTTTCATTCCCTTTTAAACTCAACGACTCCGCCGAGTCCGTCGGCTTAAACTCCAACGGCAAAACGCCCATGCCGACCAGATTACTGCGGTGAATTCTTTCATAACTCTGCGCGATGACCGCTTTGACACCCAAAAGCGCTGTTCCCTTCGCCGCCCAATCACGGCTCGAGCCAGTTCCATATTCTTTTCCGGCAATCACCAGAAGCGGCGTATTGTCTTTCTTATAAAGCATCGCTGCATCAAAGATGCTCAACTTTTCGTTTTTAGGAAGGTAGGTTGTCCACCAACCTTCTGTCCCAGATGCAAGCAGATTACGCAACCGGATATTGGCGAATGTTCCGCGCGTCATCACGCGGTCATTTCCCCGACGGGCACCGTAACTGTTAAAATCATCCGGCTTAATTCCTAATTGTTTCAAATAAATCCCCGCCGGACTTTTTTCAGAAATTGAACCCGCCGGTGAAATGTGATCGGTTGTAATCGAATCTCCCACCATGACCAAAACCTTCGCTCCCTTAATCTCTTGAATTTTTCCCGGCGCGTTTAAATTTTCAAAAAACGGCGGCTCTTGAATGTAGGTGCTGGATTCTTTCCAAGCATACAGATCGGAGACCGTTGTTTTAATTTGATTCCAATCAGCATTCCCTTTTAAAACATCTTTATAACTGTCCTGAAATAATTTCGCGGTGACCACTCTGGAAATCAGCTTCTTGATTTCTTCCTGCGTCGGCCAGATATCTTTGAGGAAAACATCTTGGCCCTGCTTATCTTTGCCCAGCGGCTCTCGGGTCAAATCCAAATCAATCCGCCCGGCGAGCGCATATGCGACAACCAAAGGCGGGCTGGCTAAATAATTCGCCTTGACCAATGGATTCACCCGTCCTTCAAAATTCCGGTTCCCGCTTAAAATACTGACCGCAACCAAATCCGTTTTCGAAACCGCCTCCGCCACATTATCAGGCAAAGGCCCGCTGTTGCCGATACATGTCGTGCAGCCGTATCCGACAATATTAAATCCCAACTTTTCCAAAGATGGCATTAATCCAGCTTCTTTCAAATATTCCTCGACGACACGCGAACCCGGCGCGAAACTTGTTTTCACATAACCTTTCACATTAAGACCTTTTTCAACCGCCTTTTGCGCGACCAATCCCGCGGCAATCAAAACACTTGGGTTTGAAGTATTCGTACAACTTGTAATCGCCGCAATCACAACCGCGCCTTGTCCAACTTCTTGCACTGAACCATTAGCAATGACTGCTTTTTTAGCGGCATCACTTTCGGTTAAACCAAACCCGCGATTCACAACCGGCGCCGTCAGAGACGTTTTAAAATTATTCTTAACATCTGCCAACGACACGCGGTCCTGCGGACGTTTCGGTCCGGCCAGACTAGGAACCACCGTCGATAAATCGAGCTCCAGCACATCACTGTACTCGATATTATATTTTCCAGGCACAAAGAACATCCCTTGTTCTTTCATGTAAACTTCAATGAGTTCAATCTCCTGGGCACTACGCCCAGTCATTTTGTAATAGGAAAGTGTTTCTTGATCGACGGGAAAGAATCCCATGGTCGCGCCGTATTCCGGCGCCATGTTCGCGATCGTGGCGCGGTCCGGCAGACTTAAATGAATCATGCCCTCGCCAAAAAATTCAACAAACTTATTAACGACGCCCTTCTTCCTTAATATCTGCGTCACCGTTAAAACCAAATCCGTTGCCGTAACGCCTTGCTTAAGTTCCCCGGTTAATTTAAAACCAACCACCTCAGGCAGCAGCATGTAAATCGGTTCGCCCAGCATAACCGCTTCGGCTTCAATCCCACCGACGCCCCACCCGACGATACCTAACCCGTTAATCATCGTCGTGTGGCTGTCTGTGCCCACAAGACTGTCAGGATAAATAACAACTTCGTTGCCAATTGTTTTTTTCAAAACACCCTGCGCCAGATATTCCAAATTGACTTGATGAACAATGCCCGTTGCCGGCGGAACGACCCGAAAATTTTGCAGCGCCTGCTGCCCCCATTTTAAAAATTCATAACGCTCGGTATTCCGCTCGAATTCCTTTTTAATATTAATCGCCAACGCGTCTTTAGTTCCAAACGCATCAACTTGCACGGAGTGATCAATGACCAAATCACACGGCACCTGCGGATTAATTTTTTTAATATCGCCGCCCAAGCGTTTCATCGCCGAACGCATCGCCGCCAAATCAACCACACAAGGAACGCCGGTAAAATCCTGCAAAATAACGCGCCCCGGTTTAAAAGAAATTTCCTCAGCGGGCAAAGATGTAGCCGACCAGCCGCTTAAACGCTTGATGTCATTGATTGTGACTTGATAATTATCGTAGTTGCGCATGACGCTTTCGAGCAGGACCTTAATTGAGAAAGGCAATTTGTGAGGGTCGCCCAAGCCAAACTGGCTTAAGCTGTCTAAATGGAATATCGTAAAACTTCCCGACGACGTTTTAATAACTTTCTTGGCGGATTCTGGTTTGTAAACAACACTCATAACATACTCCTTTAGTTTTTACGGCATCTGTATAAAATTTGAAGAAGCTTGTTTATTATATTGAATGGAATATTGAGCGTCAATCAAAGGTCATGAAAAATAAAAACCTTACAATTTATAATTTTTGCCAAGAGACCACTTTCATAATCCATGATGAACTTTGACCGATTAAACCCGGCGGCAAGTGGTTGATGACGTCAGGAACTTGAAAAATAGAAGGCACATTCGTTCCCATGTCAAAATAGTTTGAAACAATCGTACCCATAATGTTGGTCTGCTTGGCGGCCACCACCTTTGTTTCTGCGTAAAACAACCCCATGACGTTGATACTGGCTTCATTAAAGGTTATATTGCCTGGGGTCATGAACCCCATAATATTTGTTGGAAAAGAATTATTGCCATTGGTCACAAAATCAACATTAATCTGCATATCTCCCGTCGTAAAGAGTGAACCGCTGCCGGTATAAGTAATTGATTTACTAGAACCGGATTTGGCAATGCTAAACCCGCCGCCGTCGACATAAACGATCCCCGAAATGGTCAAATTGCCATTACCGTCAAAGCTAATACTTCCATTAGCATTCGATTTACTAAAAGAAACCTTAGGTGTCATGGCCCCGAGAGTGGTTAAATCGGCAGCACTGGATATAACTAAGGCATTAGCTTTTAAATAATCCTTATATGTAGCATAACCGGGATAAGGATCCGAAAGACTTGGAAAAGCAACAGAGTCACCCATATCATAAGCATTCGACCAGCCGTTGTCTGAGTAAACATGGCCTGTTCCCGCCGTACCACCAAAACCATTCGTAACATAAACACCATCCACTGTTTCCTTGACGGAGTTGCCCGAATTATCAACTTCCCCGACGGCGGAGGAACCGCTTAAGCCCACCATTCCTTTTTTTACCCGTAACTTCGCGTTCAGTGTTGAAACGGTCTGGCCATTGAAGACTGTCGTAGGCAGCACCGGGACTTTAGGTAAAAGTGCGGAGGGAACCCCGTTGTAATTATTTCCGACCAGCTCCGCTGTTCCGCCCAAATCGATTGCATAATCAGTACTATTAATTCCTGTCCCTAAAATATGGACTGATCCACGGATATCCACATTACCGTTGACTGTCGCACCGCTGGCGCCGGCGCCGGCAAAAATCGCGTTGTTCCAAGGAGACACGTTGTCCATTCTCGCATATACCAAAATTGTCTGGCTGGAACCGCCAATAGTTCCAACGGATTTGACCCAAATCTCCTGACTGGAACTTGCTGAGTTTTTTAAATAAACAGTGTAGCTACCGCCGTTAAGCGTTGTCCCACTGTAAGGCAGCGTATAAAAATTACTGGAATCCGGCCCAGCCGCTATTCCATCGATATCTCCGTCGGAAAAGCTGGGGCTTGTCGCATCATAGAGATAATCCCTGCGCAAATCATATAAAGCTCTTTCAATTCCCGCCTCGGCAATATAAAAAGCCTCCTGCGTGCGGCGATCCCGCTCGGCAGCGCGGGATTCATGCGTACTATATAAGAAAACTGCGGCGCTAAAACCAAGCAAAACCAAAATCAAAAAATAAGCAATAATCAGCAAACTTCCTTTTTGGTTGCTCAGCAAATCTAATAATTTAATATAGCATCTTTTCATAATCATTCTCTCAAGCAAATTTTAAAACTCGTCGTTTCGCTGATCGTTCCTCCTTTAGAGTTACTTTTCTGTCCCGTCAAAGAAACTTCCAAATAATTCGGCGTTGCTGACATGCGCTTGAATTGCAGAGTCTGTATGTTTTGAGCGATGGTTTTGGTTTGAGCGCCTGATGTCCGCCGAAGTTGATTCCCGCTTAAGGAAAATTGAATATTATTCGTCGACCACTGCGCCGAACCACCGGAGACGCCCGTGCAGGTCTTAAATGTAATCTGCGAATAAGTGTTCCCATCGGCGGGAACATCACTAATCGTAGCGACCCCAGCTTCCAGCAAATCCTCTTTCATCCAGTCGACCGATTTCCTTAAACTGCCCTGCACTTCCAGTTGAGCGTTATTCACTTTCCAAGAATCAAATCCTGATAAAAGAACCGCAATACATCCCGCGCTGATGACCGAGAATAAAACAACGGTGATCATAGCTTCAACCAATCCCGTTCCTTTTTGGTCTTTGATTCTTATTTGAATCAGGATTTTTTTCATAAAATTCCTTTTAAAACTTTCATCGCCTTATCTTTTGGCGATATTCGTTATTATATGAACTGGTGAATCAATTTTACCGTTACCGTTTGTGTCCTCTCCGGCATTGAGTACGCCGTTTAAATTAGTATCTTCTCCGATGATCCGACCGCCTTTCGTGCTAAAACAAATCACGACGTCAATTTGTAAAAGATCACTATTAGAAGAATCAATGGTCACAACACCCTCTCCTGTCGGCGACGTAATATTAAATTTATTCCCTGGGGTGCCTCCAGAAGCATAGTTGGTGGCGATTGAACTGTAAGTTGTGTTACGAATCTCTTCAACTTTATTTTGCGCTTGCGTTAAAGCGTGCGTCAAGTCGCGGGCTGTATTTGACATTATGTTTATGTAAATATAAGTTTCCATAAGTCCCAAGATAACGATCACTAAAATTCCCGCCGCGATCAAAACTTCAACTAACGTAAAACCGGACTTTTTTCGTCGGAGTTTTAATTGCTCAATTTTTGCTAATAATGTCATCCAGTTTCGCATAGTCATTCAATAAAAAAAGCCTATCCTCTTTAACAAGGATAGACTTCCGCTTTATAAAAAATCGTTTTTGATTCGGCGGCCAGGCTATCCTTTTCCTGCAAGGACCCTTTAGCTTTGCCCATGTACTATGTTAGGTACATGGCCCGGCGTAGCTCCAACACAAAAGTTTTGGAGCGAAGCCGGGGTCCCATCTTTACAGATGGTTTGCCTTTATCGTCAAAACATACTGCTTTCCCTAATTAAAATATACAATTTTTTACCTCCGAAAAGCAATTAGACATCTATTTACTGGAAACAGCTGCTGTTGGGCCTTGGGCTGGTTGTGGTGTAATCTGATGACCTTCTCCATCGAAGTAAGTAACGGCCCTCAAACTACCGTCGGTGTTGTAGGATTTTTTATAGCCGGGATTAGTTGTGCGCGTGATATTCCATTCATATTTGAGTTTACCGTCGGGGTAATATAATTTGGCCACGCCAACCTCAGGATCAATTTGATAGTCACGCGGGGCATCTGTATAGTCCGCTTCAAAACGCAAAGTTCCATTGTGGTAAAAATCCTTTTGCCAGATGATATTATCCGCTTCATATTTCGTCTCCGTTTTCAAAACGCCATCCGCATAAAACATTTTAGAGGTGCCAAATTTCTTTCCGTTCAGGTAATTATCTTCACCGGAAAGATTATTGTAACTGTCTGTAAATTTAACTACCCCGTCTGGTATTTGGCCGGATTGCTGCGTTTGACCATCGGATGTGATGACCTTGCGCGCGATTTCCTGATTCCCACGATAACAAACGATTTGCGTCTCGTTCACCGCCCGGATGACTTGACTTTTGCAAACAACTGTTTCTGATGAATTATCCGGTGACGCGGCGGGTGCCGGTTCATTTGCAGGAATTGGTTTTTCTAAAGATGGCGGTGGGAAAGTTTGGTTCAAAGACACTTGTTTGACAGGAGAATCATTTTGAGACACAAAACGATTGCTCAACAAAATAATCAACAATAACAATCCCGACAATACAACTAATAACACGGTTATGGAAACGCCCCGGTTAAACTTTCTTTCAGTGCCACTCAACATGCTTTTATATTAAGAGAATTACATTTAAAAACAAACACAAAATAAGAAATTTTGAACGATTATATTCGGAAAATTAAATTATTTTCTCAGAATTTTCTTGCAATCTAAATCAAAGAAGGTTACCATGAACTCGTTCTTAAAAAGATTTTTCCCATTCTATGAAAGTTTTAATTCTAAACCCTTCATTCGGCGACAATTTTGTTCGGGTGGCGCGCTGGGCGGCCAAATCTCGTGGGCGTGTACAGCGGCATCCAGAATATTTGCTCATTGCCGCGCAAATCCTCCTCGACAATGGTCATGACGTTAAATTCTTGGAAGCCGCCGCTTGCAATCTTTCGGTGGCTGAATCTTTACGCATCGCCGAAGAATTCAAACCTGAACTCTTAGTCATTCACGCAACAACCCCTTCCATTTATTCTGATCTTGAACAAGCCAAAGCCATCAAAAATAAAACCGACTGCCAAGTTGCTTTTGTGGGACAACACGTCACGGCGGAAGTTGAAAACACTTTTGAAATCGGCCGCGCCACCGTTGATTATGTTCTCCGTCGGGAATACGATTATTCGTTGCGCGATTTAGCAAACGGCCATGATCCGGCAAAAATTTTAGGTATTTCCTGGTGGAACGGTGCGGTTGTAGTCAACAACGCGGAACCACCGGCAATTAATGTCAACGAACTTCCTTTTCCAGCCTGGCAATTAATTCAACCAGAATGGTATCCTGACGGTGGAAAAAAATTTCCGTTTCTCACTTTGATTACCGGCCGCGGCTGTAACAATGCCTGCACCTTCTGCCGCGATCCGCAACTCATGTATGGTTACCGACTGCGTAACCGCACGGCGAAATTAGTCGTCGAAGAAATGGAATATGATCTTAAAGTCCATCCGCAAATCCGCGAAATCATGTTTGAAACCGACACCTTCGCTGCTGACAAAGAACATGTGACTGAAGTCTGCGAAGAAATTATGCGCCGCGGCATCAACAAAAAAATCACCTGGTCTTGCAACATGCGGGTCAATACTGATTTAGAGTTGCTTCCTATCATGCGCAAAGCCGGTTGCCGGATGCTGATGACAGGATTCGAATTTGGAACCAATGAACAGCTGCGCGCGATCCGCAAAGGCGCCGTCAACACGGACATGGCCCGACGCTATTCCGAGCAAGCGCATCGTTTAGGATTTACCATTCACGGATGTTTTATGATTGGCGCTCCTGGTGAAACCGCCGAAAGCGCCCGCAAGACAATTGATTTTGCCAAATCACTTCCCCTTGATACCATTCAAATCACAGGTGTCGCCGCCTATCCAGGCACAACACTTTATAAATGGGCCAAAGAAAACAATTATCTTCTGGCCAAGGATTGGCGCGAATGGCTCACCCCCCAGCACGAACAACGGACATTATTAAGCTACCCTCAGCTTTCCCATAAAGAGATTGACCAGTTTATTGACACGGGATTAAAAGAATTTTATCTGCGTCCCAAACAGATGTGGCAGATGCTGATTTCCATCAATAACATCGGCGATCTTTTGCGAAAGCTTCACGGGTTTAAATCTTTCATTGATTATTTTGCTAAAAATCTAGGTGGTTCTTTCTCTAAGAAACCTCATCATCAGGACTCAGGCAAAACAATCATTCCGGTCGCTGAAGATAATACTGTTTTACGTTGAAATAAAAATAACGTCCCGTTGACAGCCCAAAAAGTATTTGATATATTCTGCTACGAAAAAAAATTGACTATTTTTTTGACAATAATTAACCGCATATAATTTTCTCGAGGAGGACAAACATGGCTCATGTTGTTACAGAACCTTGCATTAAATGCCGTTACACGGACTGCGTATCAGTTTGTCCCGTTGATTGCTTTCATGAAGACAAAGAAATGCTGGTCATTGATGCGGAAGTCTGCATCGACTGCGGCGCCTGTGTTCCAGAATGTCCTGTCCAAGCTATTTATCCGGAAGGCGATGTTCCTGAAAAATGGAAAAGCTTTATCAGTCTTAATAAAGAGAAAGCCCCGACTCTTCCTACGATCACTCAAAAGAAAGAGCCGTTAGCTAAAAAAGAATAGTTGTTGCTCTTCCCAACAACGAAAAAGTTGAAGTCTTGGGGAGCAGAATAGGTTATACTATTATCGGGCTTAGGGAAAAATTCACTCTCTTCTATTCTAAAGAAGAATGTCTTAATGATTCGAGGAACTCTGTCAGATGACAATTTCTTACGATCATTACAAAATCGTTCCCAATTTACCTGATAAAGTTACAACCAAAAGAAAAAAGCCGAAACAAGTTGCAATCGTCGACGAGAATAATTGTACCGGCTGTCAGGTGTGTGTTCCCTTTTGCCCAGTCGATTGCATCAGCCCCGTACCACAATCAAAGTACAACCTCCCCATCCCTCCGGTTCAAATACGTTTTAATGAATGTATTGGCTGTCAAATTTGCGTTAAAGTCTGTTCTAAATTGACTTGGGATGCCATTCGGATGGAAGCGACAGAAAAGGTTGAAAAAGATTTCAGCATAACGATTACTGAAACATTTCCTCCCGCCGGTTAAACAATCAATTTTTTGAGGAGCCGATTTAAAACGATGTGGTTTTTCATGATTTCTTGTTATCTTTTAACGGCAGCCACGACTATTATGCTTTTTTTAACGGCCCTGCAAGGACATTTTCATTTCAATATCTTTAAAGCAACTCATCCTACCTTTGCTTTGCTGACGATCATCTTCTATCTTTTTACACAGACTCTCGTCATTTTTTATTTTGTCGGTGTTGGCGTTAGTGTCAAAGAGTATATTCAAATGCACCAACTCGATCCAGCGTATCACCGCCGATCCATTGCCATTAAACAAAAAGTTTACCCTCCGCTTTTACTCAATATTCTTTTAATGATGATTCTATTTATCTCCGGCGGTGCGGTTGATACCAAACATTTGGCTGGCTGGCTTCATGGTCTTCTTTTTTATGTGAGCTTCTTTCATTTTTTTAAAGTGATCGTTGTTGAACATGAAAGCTTCAAAGAAATGACCGCGATTGTGCTGCAGATGTCAGGAGTCATACAGCCATGATGTACTACGTCGCCAAAGCCGCGCAGGCCGCGGGTTTGGCGGTCATAGCCATCGGCTTTGTGAGGAAATTTCCTAATTTAATGTCGCACCAGGAATTGATGTTAGGGATACTTATTTTTGGATTTGGATGGATTATTGAAAGTTTTCTTTTAAGGAAATAACTCAGGGCTTTCCGGGGTCGGCTATCAAGCGAACTTCGATCCAACCTCCGCCTACCTTCTTTACAGAAAAGGCGGAGATTGGATCGCGTGAGCGGATAGCTGACCCCGGAAAGCCCTACGGATAGTTTTATGCGGATGATTTTAAAATTCGACACCGGCGCCGACGGATTTATGAAAATGATTTATGTGCTGGCGGCGACGGCGGTGATTGTTTTGATTGTCGGGGTTTATTTTTTGATAACAACTTTTCGGTCAATGTAAAACTATCTTATAAAGATCGGCCGCGGATGTTCCGGCGAACCGGTTGTGGGAGGATCCACACCGGGCGGAGGGGCCCGCAACCGGTTCACCGGAACATCCGCGGCTTCGTCTTATTATGGGATATTTTCGAGAAAGGATTTAGATATGAACTGGGTTGAACGTTTAAAAAAGAAATGGAACATTGCTAACAATTGGGATTTTACCGCGATTATGATCGTCTTTTCGTTGGCGGGGATGGGTGTTACATTTTCCCGTCGAGCAATCTTTAAGTTACTCGGGATCAATCACATGGCCTGGTGGGTTAACGTAACGGCGTGGCTGATTTTGATTGTGCCTCTTTATCAGATCTCGACGCTGTTCTTCAGTTTATTTTTGGGGCAGTTTAATTTCTTCTGGGGAAGACAAAAAGCGATGGGCCGTGCGATCAAACGGCGGTTCACGCAACGCGCCGAAACTCAAAAACCTCGTCCTTTAAAAGTATAAAGCATTAAATAAATGACAACCCCCGTGACGGAAACATACATCCACACGGGCATGAGCCAGCGCGTAATCCGTGTATGCTTGTCAAACCTTCCTTTAATCGCATGCCTGAGCGCGATCAAACTAAACGGAACAATAATCGCAGCGAGCGGCGTGTGAGTGGCGAGGATAAAGAGATAAACAATTTTTGATATCCCTTCTTTCTGATAACGTGTCACTCCGTGCACAAGCGTATGATAGGTAAGATAAGAAATCAGAAATAAGGTCGAGCTAATTAAAGCGGAAACCATAAACTTCTGATGAATGTCCTTCCTTCCATTCTTAATCGCCAGCCAGCCCAAGAACAGCAGAATCCCTGAAAGACCATTCAAACAAGCATTTAAAGTTGGTAAATCATGCGCGGTCATAGATGCTTTTGCTTCCTTAACAGTTCAATGGCCTTAATGACTTCCACGATCGATTCTTTTTTTGTTCCGTCGTAAAAACCGCGTATTTGAAACTTCTGATCAACCAAAACAAAACGGTCGCTGTGAAAGATCGGGTCTTCAACCGATCCTATTTTAAAACTTCCTAAAACCAATTTTTTAATTTCATCACGCGATCCTGTTAAAAAATGCCAGCGCGCGGGGTTGGCTTTGCGCGATTGGGCGTATTGACTCAAAGTTTGAGGCGTGTCATTCTCTGGATTCACGCTGATTGAAACCAAATCAACATTGTCAAAAACGGCAGTTGCGGATTGCAAATAGCCCATATTCTTTGTCATGAGCGGACAAATTCCCGAACAACTTGTAAAAAAAAAGTCCGCCACCCAGATTTTGCCTTGGAGATTAGCCAGTGAAAACTTTTCACCTCGAGCGTCTTCCAGATGAAAATTGTTCACTTCGCCATAAACCGGCAGCCGCTGCGCTGTTATTTCTTTCTTGAAAGAATAGGCACAAAACGCCATGGCTAAGATGACAGTGGTTGATATAAGTAAACCATAAAATATTTTTCTGGAAGTCATGAGAAAGATTAACTTATTTAGGGAAGATAAAATTAATTTGGCTGTCCAGCATGATTAAAAACAGGATAAGCGGCAGATAAATGACGGTCGCTTTTAAAAGCGCCCGCGCGTCTTGCATGGAATGAGACAAAGTCAGCCGGCGCCCGAGAACGAAAAGCGTCAATCCCAAAATCAAAGCTCCATAAAAATAAAAACGTCCGGACATGCCAATTAAGGAAGGTAAAAGTGATATTGGAATAAGCAGGATGGAAAAAAATTTAATCTGGGCAAACGTACTTTGCCCGTCGGGCTGAACAACGGGTAACATCTTAAATCCTGCCTTACGGTAGTCATTCTTTAAAAGCCACGCGATCGCATAGAAATGCGGATGCTGCCAGGCAAACAAAAGCAGAAATAAAATCCAAGCGCCCAAATCCAATTGCCCCGTGGCCGCGGCCCATCCTCCCATCGGCGGAATGGCACCCGGAATCGCGCCGATTGAAGTATTAAGCCAGCTAATCTTTTTTAACGGTGTATAAACTAAAACATATAAAAAAGCGGTCAACAAACTTAAGAAAGCCGTCAACACATTGATCTCGGTCGCCAAAATAAAAATGCCAATCAAAATTAAACAAATTCCAAACAGCATCGCGTTATTAGCGGAAACAAGCCCTTGGGGAATCGGGCGTTTTTTGGTGCGATCCATCTTTCCGTCGCTGTCGCGTTCCAAATATTGATTTAAACTGGAAGCTCCGGCGCAAACCAAACCTGCGCCTAAAAGTGTGATCATTAATTTCGAATAAGAATGAATCCCATGCCCGCCCAAGAAAAATCCGAGCGCTGTTGTCACTAAAATAAGCGACAAGATACGCGGCTTGGTTAATTCGATATACGCTTGAAGATTAGTTTTTAACTGCGACATAAACTCCCAAATTAATTTAATTAAAAATCTTTTCTTTAAATTCTTTCCAGCCAAGGGGTGAAGAACGCAATAAAAGAAGCACACTCGTGCCTAACGTCCCCGCTCCAACCATAACATGCAAGCTCGTGATCGTTGGTGCTTTTCTGGTTAACACTGTTATTATACCGAGTGTAATTTGGAAAACAATAAGTGTCACAAGAAAAATTAGCGTTTTACGGACTAACGAATCTGCGGGAAAGGTCAAGCATCCTTTTACGAATAACCAAACACCTAAAATTAAAATAATGAACGCCATGACCCGATGAATGAAATGAATCACCACCTGATTTATTGTAACCAAATCCATATTCTGCATAAACCGCCATTCGTTGATGCGGTCAAGCATGGCTTGATCAAACGCCGGCCAATAACGTCCCCCCATCGTCGGAAAATCAGGAATCGCGAGTCCCGAATGCGTGTGGCGCATGAGCGCGGCAATAATGAGCTGGCAGTAAACAACAATTAAGAATAAAAAATTTAATTTCAAAAAAACTTTTACGGCTTCACTGGGTGAAGGCTCTTCTTTCTCTTCACGCATTCGGCGTTCTTCAGACTGACTGTAGGCGATCAAAATTGTCAGAACAAAAAACGTTTGTGCCAAGACCGCATGAAAAACCGAAACGCCCATCGGCAAAAAAAACAAAACTGTAATCCCGCCCAAAACGCCTTGCAGAATAACTGTTCCTAACGCCGCAAATCCTAAAAATTTCGTCCAGCGGCGCTTCTCACAACGGCCAAGCCAGATTGCTAAGATGAGAATAAGAAATCCCACCGTTCCAGCCGCCATCCGGTGGCCATGCTCATAAAAAACACCACCCACCATCGGCGGAAAAAGCGTTCCATACGACAACGGCCAGTCTGGAACCGAAAGCCCGGAGCCAGTGCTCGTTACCATTCCGCCTATAAAAATCAACAATAACGTCGCAAAGCAGGTTATCTTGGAAAAAATTCTTAGCGCTGAATTGTTCATGAAAAAATTCGTTCTCCGCCGGTGGCAACTTTGAGTTTGGAAAATATTGAATTATATTTTTATCCGGTGAAGCGGACTTTAAAAAACGGTGGGAATTGAAAATGATTGACGAGGAAAATGAACTACCCCGCAGCAAGCTACGGGGAATTCCACCCATTAACCCCGCCCAAAAACGCGGGGTTAATTCGCGCTTCTAGTTACGTTGTAAAAAGCACAACGTAACTAATGCGCTCATTAAAACTGGCGGCAGATCAATTCCAGAACGAATCACTGCCGCTGGAAGAAGACGCTTTGGATTGTTCAGCAACCCATTTATCAAATTCCTCCGGCCTTTGAACCGTCACAAAAGCCTTCATCCGGTAATGGCCGATACCGCACAACTGCGCGCAAGAAATTTCATATTTGCCAAGCTTCGTCGGCGTAAACCACGTCGGAATGACCATGCCCGGGATAACATCCTGCTTAACGCGCATTAGAGTGATTGTAAAACTGTGAATGACATCCTTGGAAGATAAATAAACTAATATAGGATGACCAATGGGGATATTAAGCTGGTTGATTGTGACAATATCGTCTTTGCCGTTCGGGTCGTTGGGATCAAGGCCTAAGGGATTGGATTGTTTGTCAATTAATTTCGGATCAGTCTTTCCAAAAATCCCGTCGGCACCTGGATAATGAATGTTCCAGGCAAACTGTTCGGCCACGATATGAACGGTCACGGTATCTTTACGATTAGGGAATGCATCGACTTGTTTCGACCAAAAAGGAATCGAAAAACCGATAAGCAAAACAGCTTCAATAACCGCGACGGTTATTTCCAGATAACTGGAAAGATGGCTTTTAACGCCATGATAATCAGCTTTAGGATGAAACGCGCGGTTGAAACGCACCAGCGTGAAAATAAAAAATAACCCCCAGCCGACGAAAAGCACGGCCATCAGAATATGAACCCATCCAATCAAGTCATCAATTTGCGAACCATGCGCCGACGCGTTAATGGGTAAACCTAACATGCGCCTCCCTCGAATTCTCTGATTCCCTTTGACCGGCGGATCATATTAACAATGAAAGCCGCAATGCCGAATAAAACACCGCCGACGACACCAAGCATCGTCAGGATTCCGACGTTTAACCCGGATGTCATTGGCGAATCTTGTGCGCCAAAACAAACCGCGCAGGCCCAAATATTTGTTGAACAAAAAATTGGGCCGCCCAAACATAACATTAAAAAAAAATTTTTCATCATTTCAAAGCCGGCTTTCGAATAAAACTAATTCCATAAATCACTAACCCGATTCCAAATAAAAATGAAAACATGCCGAACGGCAGATACAATGTTTTCCCGACGCTGCGGTAATAGGAAATGGCCCAGCCGCCGAACCCGAAAGACATGAGCGAAGCCAAGCAAATAAAAATGATATGGAAAGTTCTAAGAGACATGGTTCGTTCCGTTTATAACGCCGAAATAACCAAGGATCGGAAGAAAGATTAAACCCACAAAACAAAGAATGGTAATAATCAAAAAAAAGTAAATGAGTTTCCGTTCAGAAATGAGATGCATGAAGTAGCACAGAACTAAAAACGCCTGAAAAGCGGCAATCGACAGGACACTCACGACGGTCATAACCGGCGGCAAATGCAGACGGCTCACAAAAAAATTCACAATGGTTAACGCGATTAAAAAGCCAAAAATAACAAAATGTTTGCGAAGTTCCTGCTGGATATCTTGAGCGCCGGCGCCGGCGTTATTATTATCCATAATTTCCCTTCGTTAAGAAAGATATAAAATCGGAAAAAGAAAAATCCAAACAAAATCAACAAAGTGCCAGTAGAGTCCAGCGACTTCAATCCGATTGGTAAAACGTTCTGGATCCGTCGTCCACATTTTGCTCCCCGGCCCCCAGTTATAAAGATTCACAACAATCCCGCCGAAGATGTGCAAGGCGTGAAGTCCGGTCAACGTAAAATAAATCGCCCAGAACGTACTTGTTTTTGGAAAAAACCCTTCGGCAAATTCATGACGGTATTCAAATGATTTTAAAACCAAAAAAAGTGCGGCCAAAAGGATTGTCAGGCCTAAATTCATTTTAAACTTTTTAAAATTCTTCGTTTTAAGTCCGGCCCACGCCAAAACCATGCTGATACTGGAAATCATCAGAATAAATGTGTTAACCGTTGCCAAAGGAACGTTCAAGTGTTCCCAGCCGCGCGGCCAAACTGGAGCGCTGACGCGCAATAATATATAGGAAGAAAACAAAGCGCCAAACAGCATGACTTCAGAAGTTAAAAAAAGCCACACGCCCATTTTGGCGTTATACAGACCCGTGTCCGGGCGACTCTCAACGGTATAGGGAATAATATCAGACATAGTTTTAAGTTATAGTGGGTTGATCTTGAGGTGTAAAATCTTTGGTGGCACCGGGCACGCTGTATTCGTACGGGCCGCGGTACACGACCGGTTCATGGGTAAAATTTCCGTGCGGCGGCGGAGTTGGTGTGCTCCATTCTAAGGTTGTCGCCTCCCAGGGATTATCATTGACCTTGGGACCTTTAAACATGCTCCAAAGAAGATTAAAAATAAACGGCAGTTGAAACGCGGCCATGGTGTAAGCGGCCATCGTCATAAGAACATTCAAATGAATAACGCCCTGAGCATGCGCATATTCAGCGCCGCCGTCATAAAGACGCCGCGAAACGCCCGCCATGCCTTGAATAAACATCGGCATAAAAATTAAGTTCATGCAAACCAACGACGGCCAAAAATGTAAATGTCCCAACACTTCATTCAATTTTCGTCCCGTTGCTTTCGGAAACCAATAGTAAATTCCGGCAAACAACGCGAAAATAGATCCTGGAGCAACAACATAATGGAAATGACCAATAACATAATAAGTATCATGCAAATAAATGTCACTCGACGATAAACCCAATGGAAGTCCGGTCAACCCGCCAATCCCAAACATCGGCAGAAAAGCCAGCGCAAAAAGCATCGGCACATTAAAACGGATTGAACCGCCCCAAAGAGAAATAAAAAACGCGGTTAAGATGATGACCGACGGAATTGAAATAATCATCGTCGTTGCTTGAAAAAAAGCGCTGATCGTGGTTCCCATCCCGGTTAAAAACATATGATGCGCCCAAACAATAAACGACATGAATCCCAAAAAGATAATTGCAAACACCAGCGACTTGTATCCCCATAAAGGTTTGCGGGTATTATTTGCCAGGATTTCAGCGACGATGCCCATCGCTGGAAGAATTAAAACATAAACTTCCGGATGCGCCAAAAACCAGAACAAATGCTGCCACAAAAGAACGCTCCCTCCTCCGCTCACCGGAAGCGCTTGGCCGCTCACGATCAAACCGCTTGGTAAAAAGAAACTGGTGCCAGCCACCCGGTCCATCAGCTGCATAACACCTGCGGCTTCAAGCGGTGGAAACGCCAACAACAATAAAAACGATGTCACCAGCTGCGCCCAAACAAAAAATGGTAAACGGGAAAAGGTTAACCCTTTGGCGCGTAATTGAATAATAGTCACAATAAAATTTACCGAACCCAAAAGTGATGAGGTGATCAGAAAAACCATTCCGATCAACCAAAAAGTCTGACCGATCGTGGCGATATCTGACAACGGCGGATAAGACGTCCATCCTGAATTCGCCGCGCCGCCGGGGAGCAAAAAGCTGAGCAACATCACAACGCCGCCAATAAAAAACGACCAATAGCTTGCCATATTTAATTTAGGGAAGGCCATGTCCGGTGCGCCGATTTGTAACGGCACCACATAATTGCCAAACGCACCGACGGACAACGGCACAACACCCAAAAAGACCATGATCGTTCCGTGCATTGCGCCTAATTGATTGTAAAATTCCGGGACCATGACACCGCCCGGCAGATTGGGGTTGTTGGCTGAAAACAATTTTCCAATGAAAGGCAGCGGCTGGCCAGGATAAGCCAACTGCCAGCGCATCAAAAGCATCAAGCTAAATCCGAATAAAAGAAAAATCAGACTCGTGATGCCGTATTGAATACCGATGACTTTATGATCGATTGAAAAGATATATTTGCGCCAGAAACCTAATTCGTGGTGGTGGGAATCGTGAGAATGCTCTCTATAGTCTGTCATAGAAAAATAATTTCGTTAAGGTTATCAGTTGCTCGTAGTTAAACCCGGCAACCGCTCAAGCTTCAAATCTTTTAATGGCTTACCTAATTTCTCAAACTATTTTGCTGCGGGTTTAGAAAAAGTGAAATTAGCTTCCTTGGTCTCGCCTTCAGCGACGGTGATCGTGGCTTTTTGAACGCCTAATTTTTCGTGCCAGGCTTCGAGATCATAGGTGCCGGCGGGAAGATTATCAATTTTGAATTTTCCATCTTTTGGGGTGGTCGCGAAAAATGGATGCGGCATAACGCTTACCCAACCTGACATCCAAGGATGAACGTCGCATTTGATGGGAAACATAAATTCAGGTTTGTCGAAAACTTTGGTGACTTCCGTGCGGAATTTAGGCATGGCCATATTGAATTCGGGATTTTCTTTAGACATAGCATGAATGTTGTGGAGGGTTCCATCAGGATTAAGGATTTTGACTGTCTGACCGACCATGACACCGATGACGTGAGGATCGTACATACAACCTTTTTGATCAATGACGACAGGTTCTTGCGGGGCCGGATAATCTTTTTTAGCCAATCCGCTTTTAACGTAGACAAATACATTTCCCATAGTGTTGCCATCGCCTAAAACCAGGGATTGGGGATAAACGGGACTATTGTGGTGGGTTAAGCAAACCGGATCAGCGTCCATTTTAATTTCTTTGAAGTTTGGGGCTTCGCCGTCAAATTTGACGGTCCCAGTAATAGTTGCGGCGTGAACGGTGCTGTAGAATAAAAGAATGCTTGCGAAAATAATAGAAGCAAAGATGTTTCGGGCCTTCATATGAGCTCTCCTCTTCCTTAATATAAGAACCTAAGGACTGATTTTTTTTAAAAAAAATTTGGAATGGGTTTAGACTACAATAGGTAATTTTGTTTGTCAAGAAAGTGTTGAAAAATTTATTCAAAGGAAATATCAGAACAGCGCCGGGCGGCCCTCGATAAATCATCGAAAATGGCCGCCCGCAGTTTTATTTATCGTACCTCGCCCCAATATGATGCATAAAAGGTTTCAACCGTTCTGGAATCGCAAACCCACGAAACTCCGATAAACATTTATAACAAATCACAACGCTCGAAACTTTTTTATAAAGAACCCAATCAACCAGCGCAAAAACCGGCAGGCTCAACCCATACGTCCAAGGCACAAGGACAATCCCGCCCAGCATAACCAGACAGCCTAAAGCCTGGTTAAAATCTTTTTGCACATAAAACTGCCGAGCCTGACAAATCGGGCACAGGTCAAAAACTTTTTCGATTGCGCCCATGTTTCCCCAAACGCTCGAACAATGCCCGCAGACAATTGGTGTCTCGGCGCGCACTTCCACTTGAGAATATTTTTTACACTGTGGACAATCACGGGCCACCGTCGCCATTACAACGCAATCCCGTAATGAAAAAGATAATATTTATAAGTGATGTCGCCGATAAAAACCGAACTTAAAATCACATACAAAATCCCCGTTGCTGACTGCGTGGATTTGACCTTCAAAGTCCCATAAACAAAATAAAGCGAAACCAGCGGAAAAAGTGTTCCGAAAAAAATCGCTATCCATAAAAAGAACCCGTCGAGCTGCATCAAGAATTTATAAACAGGAATCAGTTCACCTTGGGCCAAAACTTTTTGTCCCATCAATCCCCAAACGTCCCACATCAACCTGCCGCCTAAGAAAAAGGCAAAGACAAAAGCCGCCCGCATCAAATGACTGATTGGCAAACCATGCACGTTAAGATACCAGTGTCCCAGATTCATTGCGTAAATTGAAGCGCACAAAATCGCTCCCGCTAAAATCCCGACGACAATCGCTTCCTGATGAATATCAATCCCCTTGTCATGTAACGGCCAAACAATAAACGCGGTCTGCAGCAAAGAAAAAACATAAATGCCCAAAGAACAAGGAATGAGCAAAAGCCGATAATTCACATTCCCTTTCTTCCAGTAACGGTACGAAAAAAATAAAAGACTGATTTTCCAAATAACGGCAACGACCTTCACAAATAAATCGACCTTCATAAAAAGCAAAGCAACAACCGTGATCCCGCCGATAAAATTAGGTAGCGCCAGATGAAACTTATGAAACCCCTGCCCCAACGGCTCGCGGCGGCTGATCCAAAAACACAAAGGATAAATCGCGGCGAAGATAACACAACTTAAAAGAGGAATGATGGTTAACATTTATTGGAGATTTTAGAATGGCCGAATGAGTTCGGAAAATTTCAAATTACTTCGATTGGGTTTTTCCTGAAGACTCTTTACTTTTCTCAGCCGGTGCTGTCGTCGACGATTGCGATGGAGCGGCGGCCGCCGGAGCGTTTTGCGATGATGCGGCCGCCGGCGTTTTCGTTTCGGACGCTGGCGCCGATGGCGCATCCGACAACGTAAAGAGATAATCGCGCAGGGCTTCGATTTGTTTTTCTTCATCGCCGTTTAAAATATCTTCCGGCCCTGAGGAAGCGAAATTCTGCGGATCGAAATACGTCGGCATTTTGGTGCCCGGCAGAAGATCCTGCGGATTGTGCAGCCATTTAATGACCCACGCCGGTTTCAAACGGCGTTTGGCGAGCGCAAAGTTTGGCGCCCAGCTGTCGGGTGAACCACCTGGCATTTGGTTTCCAACGATGTGGCATTTGCCGCAGCCAAAATATTCATCCGAAAAAAGTTTGTGGGCCGCTTCAAATTCTTCCGGCGACATTTTGATGTCCCCAGCTTGAGAAAAAGGAAATTCTTCGTTATCGATCGCGCTAAAATATTTGAGGATTGTGTTTAACTGTTTAGCGTCCAACCGGTACGTGGGCATGCGCATCGAAAGCCACGGACGGATAATTTCCGGCTGATGCAAGAAAGCAAACAACCATTGCGTTTGGACTTTTTTCCCTTCGCCGATTAAATTCGGCGGACTGAAATTAAGCGTGACCGCCTTCGCGTCATTGTCCGCCCTTCCTTTAAATTTAACCAGCCACTGCGTGACCGTCGGCTGGATCGCGCCGCCTTCGCCTTCAATAATATGACACCCCTGGCAATTGAGCTGACGGATTAACTTCTGCCCGTCTTCAATCGCGAGCTGGCGTGTTGTGCGCGGCATCATCTTGGAAGGTTCGGGCCGTTCTTTGACAAATCCCAAAATCGCGGTTGTGACCGCCTGCGCTTCCTCGTCGGTGAAATTGAAATTAGGCATGCGCAATTTATCGGTCGGTTCTTTGACTTTGCCATGATCAAAAATCCTTGGGTCCTTAAGCTTCTGATAAAACCACGCATCGGTTGTATGTTCAATCGGCACAAACCCGAAATCAAGCCGCTCCGGCGCTTTGCTGCCTTCTTCCGTTAAATCAGTCCCAATCGGCCGGTCATTTTCAAAGCCGGTAATGTTATGACAGCTGAAACATCCGTAATGCCGGATCAATTTCTCGCCGGCAAAATTCAATTTGTCATCTTCAGACATTTTCGCAAGCTGAGCTTTGGCTTCATCGGTTGAAACATTCTTCAATAGAAAATCGGTCACAACCGTATTCAAAACTTTTTCATCCACGCCAGGCACCGGCTTTAAAAATCCTTCTTTTTTATCGCTGACCAAAAACGCAGCCGCGTCAGAAGCTTCCTCGTCGGTTAAACGCAGATTAGGCATTTTGGTTTCGGGATGATAGCGGTTCGGGTCTTTCAGCCAATTATAAATCCATTGCTTGGAGGTTTTTGTTCCCAGCCCAATTAAATTCGGACCTTGTTCACGGCGTAACGACTGACGCGTGCGCGGTTCTTTGGATTTATCATGCTCGATATTATGGCAGGCAAAACATCCCAGCGATGCAACAATCTCTTCGCCTTTTTCCACGTTGCCTGACGCGGGAACGGTCGCCATCGAAAACGGCGCGCTTTTCTTGAAAAGAAAATGCACGATCGCGAGAACTTCCTGCTCGCTGCGCTTTTTGTCATCGGAAGAACTATTGTTCGATTGATTAAAGAACGCCGGCATCCAGGTATTATGGCGGAAAGATTTCGGGTCCATGATCCACCAGTACGCCCATTCAGGAGAAGTTTTAGAATCAATCTTCGTCAAGTCCGGCCCAGGCTTCGGCCAATCTTTATATTTGTCGATCGTGTGACAGCCGTAACAGCCAGCTCGTTCAATTAAATTCAAACCTAAATTTAATTTTTCGGCACCCTTGATCGCGCTTTCGCCAGAATGACATTTAAAACAGCTCGCCTGAACATATGGCGCCGGATACATCGGATTTTCCCAATCATGATCGCGGTGCCAGTTGTATTTCTTGGCCCAGTCTTTGGCCTGTTCATCCGACGACGGAATATGCACGGCGGAAGTGAAACCCGTCGCGCGGCCGCGGCCACCGTGACAAACCGTGCAGCCGAATTCTTCCATCGGATGCGCGGAGTTCGGGCCGACGAACAATTCCAGATTCGGATGCGTGGTAAAAGGCTGCGGCGCGTCTTTGTAATCGAGATTGTTAATCCCCAAATGACAAGTCATGCAGCGGTCAACTTTGGGGACTTCCATAAAGTTCACGCTGTCTTTAATGTCGTGCAGAACAACCTGCTGGACTTTGAAACTCGGATTGGCCACTTCAACAATCGGCAGATCGCGCACCATACTCGCGATCTTATTAGAGAAGCTCATGGCCTGCGGATCGATCTTTTTTAATTTGCGCTCGGCGATTTCGATTTGTTTGGTGAAGGGCTTTTCATCTTTTTGAACGGCTTTTAAAGCGGCGTTGATTTCTTGAATTTTACCTTGAGTCTGAGCAATGGCGGCTTTATCTTTTTCAACTTTAAGCTGCAGGTCTTTTAACAATTTTTCTAAGTCATCGAATTCTTTCTTGGTCGCCGCCGTGGCTGGGCTTTTTTCGTCGTTAGCAGTTTCATAACGGTAACGTGCGGCGTCGTATTTGGCGCGGGCAAATTGATACTGCTGATTATCGATGTCGTACTGGGTTTGTTTTGCGGCAAGTTCACCGTCGAGATTCTTTAAATCGCTGGACTTTTTAGCCAGATCAGCTTCAACGTCTTTTTGTTTTTTAAAAAGGCCCTGATAATCGGACTTGGCCTGCAGATCGTTATCGGCGAGATCGTATTTAACGCGGGTCTTTTCAACTTCTAAATCGCGGAAATCTTTCTGATACTTCTTCCACTCCCGTCCATAATCATTATTAAACGCCGCGATCAAAGCCACCAAAAGAATCAAAGACACCAGCGTAAATATGATGTGAAGTTTATTGATGTTGTAATGCTGTTCTTGGGGTTCGGGCATAAATTTCTTTAACGCAAATTGTCGCGAATTGCACTCGAATTAACGCGAATAAATTAAATTCGCGGAATTGGTGTGTAATTTGCGCGAATTCGCGTTTAATCAAATATTAAAAAAGAACTCCGGAATCGCAATAATGTATTTCAAATTAAACGCCCAGCGTAAATACATCTTAATTGGCAGGCCAATGGCCATGAGAAACAAAACGATAAAAATGCTAAAACGTACCGGTCCCATCTTGGCATAAAGATCTTTAAGAACTGTTTTCGCTAACAGCGCCGGCAGAACCAGAAAATATCCGCCGAGAACTAAAAATCCCCACATTTCTCTGAGCAAAATATTGTGGGGCAAACTTTTTTTCATCCAAATCATGTAAACGAGTTCGGAAAGATTGATGTTGGTCAAAGCCTCAAGCTTGTGGATGTCCCAGGTCTCAAACGGACCGAAGAAATTCCAGTTCGGCCCCCGCAAAAACGTGCCGGTCATAATAAGGAAGATCCACAAGACCAGCCAGAAAAACAGGAAAATCGAAACCGCCATCTTGCGGTCTTTGAAACTGTAGTAACCGCAGCCTTTGGGATTGACATCAATATAAGGAATGCACATCATGCCGAGCAAAATCACCGTCGGGAACAAAACGCCGGCAATCCAAGGATCGAAATACACCAACATTTCCTGCAACCCTAAAAAGTACCACGGCGCTTTGGAAGGGTTCGGTGACACCGTCGGGTTGGCTGGTCCTTCGAGCGGCGCTTTCAAAAATATAGACCAAATCAGCAATAACGCGCAAACGGCAAGCAAACAAATAAATTCGATATAGACCAGATCCGGCCAGACCAAAACTTTCTCTTTAGAATCTTCCGCCTCATTCGGCTTTTGACCGGATTCAATTCTTAAATCATTCGCTCTGGCCTGAGACAACGCCAGCCACAAAAACCAAACGACCAAAAAAATAAGCCCGACAATCGGAACATTGTCAGGCTTGGTCACAATCAAACGGAAGTTATGATCAGTTAACCCAAAAGCAAAAATGACGAATAGGATCGCAAAAATAATTTTAATCCCGCGCTTGGTCCAAATCTTGTCCAATCCCCATTTACGGTTTAACTGATACAGCCGCTCCGTCGGTGGAAAAATAAAAAAGAACACGGCCAAAATCACGGTGAACATGATTTTGGGGCTGGAAATGATATTAATAAGATGTTTAATAGATTCCATATAAATCTAATTCGCGATACGTAGAGACGGCCTGCTGGGCCGTCTTTGGCAATTTACGTCGGACCGGAAATTCCCCCATCCTTACGCACGCGCCAGAAATGCACAATCATAAAAATCATAATCACAAACGGCAGTCCGATACAATGCAAAACATAAAACCGCAACAGCGCCCCTTCTCCGACGAACCGGCCGCCCAAAAGCGCAAACCGCGCGTCACTTCCGGAATGAATGAAATTCACATCGCCGATGGCAAGAAACGATGAGCCCGGACCGTTCGCACCCATAAAAGGTGTCGCGCCCGCCATGTTGGATCCGACAGTAATCGCCCAAATGGCGAGCTGGTCCCACGGTAAAAGATATCCGGTAAAACTCAATAGCATCGTTAAAACCAAAAGCACAACGCCAACGACCCAATTAAATTCGCGCGGCGGTTTATAAGAACCCGTCATAAAAACGCGAAACATGTGGAGCCAAACCGTGATGACCATCAAGTGCGCACCCCAGCGGTGAATTTCCCGCATAATTCCCAGTGGAACTTGTTGACCCAAGTCCACAATGTCCCCATAAGCGTATTCCACCGTCGGACGGTAATAAAACATTAAGAGAATCCCGGTCACCGTCAAAACCAAAAAAATAAAAAACGAAAGCCCGCCCATGCACCAGGTGTATTTAACTTTAACCGCGTGCTTCGGCAGACGCACGGGATGCAAATGAAGAAACACACTGTTTAGAACAATCATCATCCGCTGGCGGCGGGTCGTGATAGGAGCACCGCCGGTTCGAAAGATCGAACGCCAGACGGAAGTTTGCCTGAGGCGATCCATGAAGCTCGGTTTATCGGGGTTTTCTTGAGACATTACTTTTCTCCTGCATTAGAACTTCTCTCACTTGAAAGCTTAGACCTGCGATCCGTTAATTTCCAATCACCAATTTCCAATGACCAAACAATGACCAATACACAAATTCGAATTTTCAAAACAAAACACTTTTGGAAATTTTAAAATTGTTAATTGGAATTGGTTTGTGATTTGGTGATTGGTCATTGGAAATTTTATTCGTCAGTTTAAACGGCTATAAACGACTCTGGATCTTTCCATTCTCCCTTTTCCTGCTGAAACTTCTTGGTTTTATCGACGATAATTTCACCCGAATCCGCCAGATAAATTTTAAACCGTTCAAGCGGCCGCGGGGCCGGGCCTTCGAAATTGACGCCGGTTTTGTAGAAACCACTGCCATGGCACGGGCATTTGAATTTCATTTCATTCGGCAGCCAGTTCGGCGTGCAGCCTAAGTGTGTACACACCGTCGATAACGCGTAAATTTTTTCATCATCACGCACGAGCCAAACGCCGTATTTATCTTTCCAGCGTTCAGAAACTTGGTTCGCAGGATATTCATCAGGAAGACCAGCGCGGAAGGTTTGCACCGGTTCAAATAAAACATTGGGAAAAAGATACCGCAAAATCATCGTGCCGTAACCGCCTAACACGGCGGCAAACGTCGCCCAGCCGAGCGTTGACCATTTTATAAAAGTCCGGCGGTCGATTGGGTCGTTTAAAGGCGCTTGAATGACATTGGGTTGGGTGGCATTGGAAGCAGGTTGTGAGTTCGACGTGTTGGGAGTGGCGGCGTTGCTATTGGGATCTGGGGTCGTCATGAATTCCTTAAAAAATAACCAAGATGCAAGAGACAATAAACAAACAATTTTCAAAATTCCAATTACCAATTTGTACTTGTTTGATATTTGGCAATTGGTTATTGATCATTGTTTGGTGAAGTGTCTCTTGGTTATTGGGATTTAAATTTGCTTCATTTTTTTTCAAATACCGACATGGCCAGCTTACGCACATTCATATTTTGATCCGTTTCGGCTAGATGCTTAATCATTTCGGTGATTTGCGGATCGTGAAGATTGGCGGCAACGGCGATGGTTGTCAATACGATATGCGTTTGCTCCTGAATGTCCACTTCTGGAAATTTCGATAAATAGTTACGGTCCAAAAGCTTCAATAAAATGTCCCGTCCAGAAGCGTCATTTAATTTTGCCAGTGCAATAGATGTTTCCCATTGTACATTGGGTTCGCTATCATTCAACGCTTTTTTTAACAAATTTATCGATTGTTTTTCGCCAATGTCGCCGAGCGCCATGACAGCGGCCAACCGGATGTGGCTGTCAGAATGATCGAGATAACTGGAAATGGTTGGGACCGCTTTTTTCGCCCGAAGAATTCCGAGCGCATAGATGTCCGTGTAAAGGTTCTCTTCTTTCTCATTTTTTAAACCGGTAAGAATCGGATCAATGAAAATATCTTTGCCCGTACGGCCCATGGCTAACGCTAGATACTGGCGAACACGGTTGTCATCATGTTCAGATTGATTAAAGGCCTTGATAAGTTCGCGGGAAAAATTTTCATCCGTCGGGAATGATTGAGGATTGGATAAAACTTTGGACAGTTCAAAAGCAGCCTGCCAGCGTTTGGTTGCGCCGCCGGATTTGATTTCTTCCAGAAGATCGCTCACGGTTTGTTTTTCCATCGTGAGCAATCGAACCGCCGCAAATAAAAGCACGCTAAAAACCGCGATCAAAAATGGCACGACGAAAAACGAATGAATGATAACGCCAAAAACGGATTGAGGTTTGGATTCTTTTTGTTCGGGATCGTAGGGGGACATAAAAGACCTGTGGGCGGGCCCCGGACCGCAAAACGCCGCGGGGCCCGCCCTCGCTCATTTCAACCTTGCTTCATCACTTCCATCAAACAAATAATAAAAACAACCACACTTAAAACCAACAGCATTCCCGACGGCATAAAAGCTTTAGTTTTCATAAATCGTATAAGAAATACAGCTGACAATGCAGCCGCAACTCCGGTCACCAGAATAGTTCCCGCCATCGTACTGCCGCCCATGAGCGCCACACCAACAAAAATCAAAATGCCGGAGATAATTCCCATGATAAGCGACATCTTGCTCCCGGCCTTAGCGTATCCCATATACCCGCCGCCGAGCATTAACAAACCATAAACGATTAAAACAATTTTAAAAGCGCTCATTAGATCCTCCTTTGAGCTATTTATTAAGAATATTTAAAATCTGCTGTTTCAAAATTGGAATATCCTTTTGGCAGATATTCCAAACTAATTTAAGATCAACCCCAAAATATTCATGGATCAGTTTATTGCGTAAGCCGTCCAATATCACGCCATCTAACCTCTGGGTACATTCTTTTAAAATCCGAAGGTAAATTCTTAACAGCTTCTCCAATAATTTCCAACTGCCGAGTAACAGCACTATTTACTAAGATATTTTTTAAAAATTTTTCGTTGTCAATATTCTTAAGAAAAGATTGAATGTTCTCAATTGCATCTAAAATATGTTGTAAATAAACTCGATCATCTCTCATAAACAACCCGCATTGAACTTAAAATATTCTCCCGTAAATATGGACTAAGACCTGAAACAGTCAGCAAATCCACCTTACGTTTAAAAACCTTTTTCATTTCATTCTCGGCATGGATTAAATCCAATAAACTTTTTTCTTTTTTCTTATCAAATTTCACAATCAAATCGACGTCGCTTGTCTTAGTTGCTTTACCTGTCGCAAACGAACCAAAGAGCGCCAGAAAAGTAATATCATTAGCCTCACAAATCCGCTTAATCTTCTCTCTTAATAATTTCGTATCAAATTTTGATGGCAAATTCTTAACCATGCGCCCTCCTTTCGTTTTTATTTAGGATTATCTTTGAAATAATTGCACAACAAAAAAAACTCGCACACAGCGTTAGTATCTAAAAGCATAAAACAATAAAAGAATCCCATACAAAAGCCAAACAATTTTTGATATGTTTTTAACGTTCAACACGAGAATAGCGTTCTTCTTTTTTAACCGCACGTTGATTTAACGATTCCTCAACACAATCGCCTAGGGCCCGAATAAATCCTGGATGACATTCTAACGCCTTGCTTATTCTAAAATCTTTAATGCCCGCATCCTCGGCGACTTTGCGGTATTCGATGTCAATTTCACAAAGCGTTTCGATGTGATCGGTGACAAACGAAATCGGAACAACAAGAAGTTTTTTAATGCCGCGGTGCGCGAGCGCTTTGATCATGGCTTCCGTCGAGGGTTTCAGCCATTCGAGTGAACCAACCGCACTTTGATAGGAAATGGCCCAAAGATTCTGGCGCTCTAAGCGCGTCAAGACCTTCGCTACCGTCTGAGAAATCTCAAATGCGTAGCGGTCACCTTGCATCAAGAAGTAAAGTGGTAGACCATGGGCGGAAAACAAAAGATAAAAATCATCGAGCGATTCGTCTCGTTTCAATGTTTCGTGAATGCGATCCACGAAAGCGCCGATATAAGAATCCGCCAGATAATAGGAACCTGACTTTAAAAAAATCAATTCCGGAAAATTCTTCTGCGCTTCTTTTTTAAGATAGTGAATGTTCGAACCGATCGTGGCCAGGGAATAATGCGGATACAATCCTAAAGACAGGATATATTTTTTGCCCGCGGTTTTGATTTGGCGGATCGTTTCATCGGGCAGCGGATCGCTGTAGTTAAAAGAAAAGATGACATCTAATTTTCGGCCGCGGTTTTTAAATTCTCGGGCAAGCGCCGCGGTTTGATCCGCGGTTGATTTAAAAATAGGACTGCCGCCACCGATCAACGCATAACGCTTTTCCGCCTCTTTGCCGCGCGAGGCCACAATCAATTTGGCAAATAGCGGTTGTAAGATAAAAGACAACGGAAATTTCAAAATCAGTTCATCCAAAAATAACCGCGTTAAAAAAGGCCGGACCTCTTCAATCGTTTTGGGACCGCCCATGTTTAACAGAACAACCATGATTTCTTCGTCGGGGATGCGCTGATTTGAAGCGGCGGGGATTTTTAAATCCGTAATCCATTCCTGCGCTTCAGCCATCTCGGGCGTTACCTTACGCTGACGCGATCGCGCGCCAAGCCTTTGTCCGAAAACAGCCAGCACCATACAAATGGGAAAAATCCAACCGACGTTCCATTTAAAACTAAAATAAATCAGGAAAGGAATCGAAATGGTGTTCCAAATAAACCAGCGGTTCGAAAATTTGGGGGAACCTTCCCTAATATAGCCCAGAGGCAGATTAGCAAAAAAGGATACGAGAAAAAGTGTTAGATAAGAATGAAAATTCATAAATTTTGAGAATATTGGGACGATTCAAATTAAGGGCTAGAGGTTAAGGTAACGAAGCCCGTTTCGTTTTTGGGTTACGTTTATCGTTTTTTAAAAAATATAACCTTGGCCGTAAAACGATACGGGCTTCGTTACCATAGCCGATCAACCTTTAAGATTCTATTGATTCAGAAAACTCAGACTCAATTGATTCGCTGGCGGGGAGTTTATCTAATTTTGCGTAAAAAGCGTTTAATTTTTCGTCGATAATTTGTTCAACCATGCTGACCGCGGCTTGACGTCGGGTCATATTTTGGTCAACCGCTTTGCGCATATCATCGATGCAGGACAAGAAAACATCAGGCACATGTCCCACTTGCGGGTCAATGTTACGCGGCATTGAGATATCAATTAAAATCAGTTTGCGGTTTTGCCGGCGCAGCATCACTTTTTCGATGATTTTTTTATCGAGAATGTAATGCGGCGCGCTGGCGGCGCAGACACAGACATCGATTGTACTTAAAACTTCTTTGATGTCATCGAATGAAACCGGAATGCCGTCACAGCTTTCGGCCAGTGTTTCGGCGGCGGAGCCGGTGCGGTTCATAAGGTAAATATTTTTAACGCCTTTGTTACGGATCTGGTTTAACGCCAGCTCACCCATTTTTCCGGCGCCGATAATGAGAATCGAAGCTCCTTCAAGGGATCCTAAAATATCTTCCGCTAATGCCATCGCCGCCCAGCTGACCGACGATCCGCCGCAGCTGATATTCGTTTCGGTCTGCGCTTTTTTCGCGGCGCGGATCGCGATATTGAACAAAATATTGAAATACCGGCTGAACATTTGCCTGTGCTGCGATCGTTCAACCGCGGTTTTCACTTGGCCGAGGATCTGCTTCTCACCTAAAACCATCGAATCCAATCCGCAGGCAACATTCAACAGATGTTTGACGGCGGATTCATTGCTGTAGGCGTAAAAGTGAGATTTTAATTCTGGGGTGAATTCAACTTTCTTAACATCCAGAATTAATTTCATGACAGCATCGAGTGTATTGGGCATCTCAATGCAATTAAGATAAACTTCGGTGCGGTTGCACGTGGACAGGACAAAAGCTTCCGAGACAGCCGGATTGCTTTTCAATTCACTTAAAAAAAGATCTTGCTGAATGGGAGTTAAATAAAATTTTTCCCGGATTTCGATGGGCGCGGTTTTATGGTTAAGGCCGAAAACGCTGATATGCATATTATTTTCTAAAAAGAATTAAATTAAATATTTTTATCGAGTATAACAAAACCCCTGAGGGCAATCCAATTATTTATGAAGAATTTTGGAGATGGGACGAATGAACGCTGGGCTGGCCCCGGCGCGTTAATTCGAGGCGGGGCCAGCCCGCTATTTTTCTTCGCCCTACCCCCCCGCGACCGGCGGAATAAAAACCACCCGATCTTTCGTTTTGAGAACTGTTTGCCAGCTGGCAAATTCGTCGTTGACCGCCACCCGCAGAATGCTCGTCGGTAGTTTAAAATTATATTTAGTTTTTAATTCCCGGTAAAGATCCAACGTAGTTTTAGCGGATGTCTGAATTGTTTCGCTCATTAAACCGCGTTCTTCGCGTAACAGCGCATAATATTCAATGTGGATGGTCTTAGTCGCGGCGTTTTTTTTATTTTTTGGTTCGCTGGTCATGATGTTTCAAAATGGTTTTGGCCTGCGCGTATTCGTCGGGATTATTGATATTATCTAATGCGGTTTTATCTTCAAGTTGTAGTAAACATACATTCGCGGACTTAATCATAATTTTGCGCGGACAGTTAATGCCTTGTCGTAAAAATTCCAGAATAACCGGCTGGCTCGATGGTTCATAAATGGCGCACAGCGGTTCAGGAAGTTGATCATGGCTGCTTATAAAAGCTGTCGCCATAAACTTTGGATCACGGTGCGCGATTAAATATTCAATCACCTTGGGCGTCAGGTAAGGCAGATCGCAAGCCAACACCAGCCACGCCACGCCGGGAAACGCCTTCATCGCTGATAAAATTCCAGCCAAGGGACCAATCGCGCCAAAGTTTTCGTCATCATGAATCTGCGGCAACCCTTCATGCCCGGCAATCGACGCCTGGTCTTTACGGTTTGAAACAAACGTCCGCCCGCAATAAAATTTAAGCAAATCATAACCAAACTGAATCTGCGGCTTACCATGATAGTTCAAAAGCGATTTGTCCTGTTTCATCCGCGTGCTTTTGCCGCCGCCTAACACCAGCCCATATAATTCTTTTTTATTTATCTCTTGTGCCTTGTGCCTTGTGCCCATTCTTTATTTTCCTTCGCAATGTGCCATGTGCCAATGCTATTTTCCTGACAAGAAAATCACCACCGATAAAACGGAACAACCGTTCCCAGAGGAAAAACTCCCAGCGCATCCTCCAATTCCACAAACCCATCGCTCGGCGCCAAACCAGCGAAATCACCCGAGCCGCCGTATTCAAGCATGTGGGCGGTTAACCGCCCGGCAAAGTAATCTATTTTTACCGGTAAAAACAATGTCAGGTCAGTTTTATTTTCAAATCCCTTCGCTAAAGCGATCATTTCCGTGCCGATATCTTTAAGCCCCATCGATTTTTTTAAAAAAGGCAGAACATAACGGTATAAACAGACAAGCGTTGAAACCGGATTACCCGGCAGAGCAAAAACAGTTTTTCCTTTTTTACTTTGACCAAACCAAAACGGTTTGCCCGGCCGCTGCCGAATTTTATGAAACAAAACCTTAATACCCAATTCCTTTAAAACCTGCGGCACAAAATCAAATTTTCCCATCGACACTCCGCCGCTTAGAATAATAACGTCAATTTTTTGCAAAATGCCGCCAAGTTTCTTTTCCAAAATTTTTTTATCATCACGGATATGAAAGATTTGGGTATCCCGAAATCCCTGGTGCGCCAATGCTGATTGAATGCCGTAGGAATTGGAAGTCCGGACTTGAAAAGACTTAACCGGTTTATTAATGTCAACCAGTTCATCGCCCGTTGAAATGATCGCAATTTTAGGTAAAACGCTTACTTTAATTTTAGCTTTTCCGACGGAGGCTGCAATCGAAATTTGAGCCGGGCCTAATTTGCTTCCCTCCTTTAAAAGAATGTCGCCTTTACGATGATCCGCCGCCTGAACTCGAATGAACTGCATGGGTTTTAACTGTAAATCATCCGGCAAAACTGCTTCGTTATTTTCAATCTTAACTTGTTCAACTGGAATAACACAATCGCAGCCTGCGGGAACGATGGCGCCGGTCATGATTTCGAAACAATGCTGAACGTTTGATAAACGCGGCGGTTTAACGCCGGCCGGCTGGATACCTTGAACAGGAAACCGGCGGCCACCTTTTTGGTAATATTCAATTGAAATGGCAATGCCGTCGACCAATGATTTAGATGCCGCCGGTAAATCACGGTCGGCTTTGACTGATTCGCGTAAAGCTGCGCCGTAACTATCTTTTAAATTTAGTGTCTGCGACGAGAAAATCTTAATTTGGTCCGCGATCAGTTTATCAGCTTCAGTAACCGAAATCATAGGCGTCTCCCTTGTTGGTTTATGCATGACGTAATCGTTTTTTAGCCAATGGAACGGTGATCACAATAAAAAGCAATTGAAAAACAACATATATTATGATCCCGTTAAAAATTCCCGATGTAAATCCATATGAATGCAATCCTACGCTTAACAAATTGACCCCAAACCACGCCCAGGTCACGACGATCATTCCAAAAACACTCGCGGCCGCGACACCTAACGGCCCAATCAAGCGTCCAATCTTCGCATGAAAAACAATCGCACACCATAGAACAATCAGCATGGCCCCGTTTTCTTTCGGGTCCCAACCCCAAAAACGGCCCCACGATTGGTCCGCCCAAATGCCGCCTAAGTTCGTTCCTAAGAAAGACATTGTTAAACCGAATGCCAGCACACCCATAATATAGCGGTAGGTATCGTCGAGCAATTTCTTGTCATGAGGTTTAGCGAGCGCTTGCAAAATATAAACATGCCCGATAATTCCGGCGACACAAACCCCCGCGTAGCCGGTTGTAATACTTAACACATGCGTGCTTAACCAAAAATTTGAATTTAAAACCGCAACCAGCATACGCAAGGTGTCGCCTTCAGCGCTGAATTTAGAGGCGATCGTTAAAAAAATAAAACCGCTTACACCGGCGATGACAATCCCCAGCCAGTGTTTGTTAACGCGTTCGACGATAAGACCAACCAGCACACTCACGAACCCGACGAAAATAAATGTTTCGTATAAATTTGTGACGGGTGGACGGGCCATGATTGTTATCCGCATGATTAAAGCGAACGCGTGGGCCGCGAATCCGACGACAACAAACGCTAACGCCGTTGCTTGTCCTTTTGCGAACCCGCCTTTGCGCGGGCGTTTATCTTCTTTGGAAAACAACGAACATAAAAATAAAATAAAAGCCAGCGCGTAAAATATTTTGGCAATTAAAAAAAGATCCAAACGGTTATAAAGAAGTTCCAGATCAATCTTATTTAAACTTTTTTGCGCTCGCTTATCGGACCGTCGGGTAACGGATTCGTTAAACGTTTTCGCGGCAATGTCAAATTCGAGCTGCTGGCCGTTCCAATAGGCCTTTATTAAATCAGCGAGCGTGTTGATTTCGGCGCGGCCGGTCGGCGTTTTAAATCCTTGGGCAATCGCATCCCAAGGACTTAACCAGCTTTCACTGCCGTCATCATACGAAGGGATCAAATGAAACGGCAGATCTTTATAGGTCATAGACCATTGATAAAGGTTGCCGACTAAATTTAAAATCTCTTTTTCTCCCGCGTTCCATTGGGATTGTGGTTTTTGACTCAATGGCTCGGTCACTTTTTGTAAAATCTCGGCGCGCTCGGCGATATCAAGAAAAGAAAATTGATTTTGATCGTCGGGCAGTTTTAAAATACGTTTGATCTCTTTGTCATTGACGGTGAAATCGGCGTTGGGGAAAGCAAAATTAAAAGTGTATAAAAGCTGGGCGTAAAGTTTGACCGCGGTTTCAACGCGGATGATTTCTTCCTCAACGATGCTGCGGTTTTTCTTGTCGATCGCGGAGGCTTTGAGGCTCAGTTCATTCAATTTTTCGAAATGGGGTTCGATTTGGCTGAAACTGTAACGGCGCCGGTGATCCGGTTCTAGCCCAAGTGCCATGGGGATCTCGGGATTATTGATAAGAAAGATTTTGTCGTCGGTCGTTGTTTCCGGCGCGAAAATAAAACGGGCGAACCAGCGCACGGCAGGTTCTTTGTCAACGCGGCGCTTGCCGGAGAATTGGAGTAAAACGTTTTGGGCGTAGGTGTCCATCGGTTTGACGCGGCCGTCTTCCAAGACAGCAATGCGTTTAAAAGATTCCAAAGAGGAAACGCCCAGCGGTTTTTTCAGGGAGGATGCATTTGGCGTTGAAGGATTAAGGAGTTTGATAGGTTCGGCGTGGAGAAAATTTGTTGGGAATAATAGACCGATGATGAATACGGCGATGAGACTAAAGTTTAGCCGGGCCTTGGGCCCGCTAATGACGTGACAGGCCCAAGGCCCGTCGTCTTTTATTCGTCTTCCGTCAATATTGCTCATCTCACTTCACCCTTCCTGCGCCCACGCGACTTAAACGCCATCAAAAGAAAATGCGTCACCAATCCAACAAACGTCGTCAAACTCGCCACGTACGGCAAAATCCGTCCGGAATTTTTAACAACCGCGAGCGTCGAAAGCTCACGGCCCGCCGCATCAATTGAATACGATGCCTGATAAAACGTATAATTCTTATAACGCAGCGGATCATTCATCGCGATCACCACTTCCCTGGATAAAGCATCATGCTGAATTTCAATTTTGCTTTTATAACTGCGCGCGATTTCAGTATCCGGATGTTTTTCCATTTGAAAATCAATCAGTTTCACAACCAAAGGAAGCTTATAACGTTTATGGCGCAGCATAAAATAATAAGTTTCCCCGCCGAGCTTAAGCAGCGTCGGTTTGATCTCCCCGCCAAACAAAAGTATCGTAGCTGTCTTTTGAGTTTTAGCACCAGGATTTTGAGCAGGTTCAATGATAAAAACGCCACCGGGCAAATTTTTTTCCGGCTCTTTGTTGCGATCAATCGCAGTTAAAGCGCTGATCCCGGAACTGTTTAAAATATTTTGTCTTGCCCCTTCATTTCCCGTATAAGCTTTTGCATTCGGATAATAAGTTTCAACGCCGACATTAAAATCATATTCGGGAGCCGCAAACGCCTCTCCCGGCTTCAAATTTTTGGCATCAAACGCCACAACCTGTTTTTTATTTTGTTCTTGCCTCCAGACTGATAATTCCCATTCCCGGTAATCCGCCGAAACGTTCGACGATTCCCCTTCATACAACGTCAACTGCGATTCTTCCACATCATGTAAAGTCACAAACGCCGCCACAAAATAGGTGAGCAATCCAAAATGAATGATCAGAATGCCAATATGCGACCAGCTGTAAACAAAGCGGGTGATCGCCACACACACCAAATTAAAAAATAAAACCCAAAGCACCAGCTGCGCGCCGGGGAAAGGCAAAAACCCAAAAGCCTTAAAAATAAATGAATGGAAAAATTGTTCCTGAGAATGGTACAAACCGTTTTGAACTTGGTCGATCGTGCCCCAGAAGGTGAGAATAAAAAGTAAAAGTAAACAGCTGACAGTAATTTTAAGCGACGATAGTTGCTTTAGGAGAGGATTATTCTTGAATTGATTTCGAGACGAAGACATCAGCTTTGGTAAAATTTCTCTTTATTCCTGAAATCTTAACGATTCACAAAGTGATTTAAACGCTTCCCGGTTTTTATCAATTGCAGACACCGGGCCTATCATTTTTACAAAAATAGTTTGCTCATCGAATT
This sequence comes from uncultured Planctomycetales bacterium, assembly GCA_964612665.1. GTDB lineage: Bacteria > Omnitrophota > Gorgyraeia > Zapsychrales > JAHFFX01 > CAZTCI01. The sequence goes on from CAZTCI010000007.1 coordinate 115,717, forward strand.
CCAGAATGCCTGCGAGAATGCTTAACGCTTGTGGGCCGCCGTTGTTAAGCAAACTTGAAAAATCAACCAGGCGGATCAAAAGTCCGTCTTTATTTTTTAAATTCGGCTGGTGTGAAATGAATTCGTCAAATTCAGATTCACTCAAAGCCGGTAATTTGATTTGTCCTAACCAGCGGTTAATGTTCGCCATCAATCCTCCGACGGACCCGCTTAAGGTCACAATCGAAATATCGACATCCGGACTCGCGTCACTTTTAAAGGAAACCAACCGCATGCCGCCGCCAGGCATCTCCCGCCATCCCGACGGGACATTCCAGTGGACGGAGGTTTCATTCGAAGAGGCCGATGGTTCAATTGAACCGGTGTCATCAAATGATTGCGCATTATTTTTCAAAAACGCGTGCGGATCTTCGCCGCGGGCGAGCATTTCCTTGAGCATCGCCTGCGGGTCAGCGCCATTCATGGTTTCTGCAACCGACGGCGCGACCGTTATTTCTTCATAAACACGTTTGCTTTCTTTTTTAGTGCATGAAGAAAAAATCAAACAGCCAACCGTGATTGCCGTCCATGGGACTAGATATAATTTTGTGTTCATTTTCTTATGTATTGCAAGCAAGAATGGATCTAAACAGATCTAAACAAATTTAAAAACTTAGAAAAAAGATAGGTATATCATTATAAGGGGAGGAAAGTAAAAATCAACATTACATTCGAGGAATATTGGTTTTATAAAAAAAGGACGCTTCAAGGACCAATACAGGGATCAATACAGGGATCAATACAGGAACGTTTCCTTTTTACTTCTAGGCGGGCAATGACTTCTGCAGGAACCGGGTAGATTCAACATTTTTGAATTATCGTCTTCTCCTATAGTTTATTGATGAGTTAGAAATCTACCCCGTTCCTACAAAAACCTATTATCTACAAGCAGTTAAGGGGAAACGTTCCAGTATTGCCTATAGAAAAGGCTTAGACTAATTCGTGTGCCCGCCCCGACAAGCCGGATACGGCGGGCCGGGGAACGGACATCCATTTTCTAAACGCCCTTCGTTGTTTTCGACAACGTAAATCCCAACGGCCAGTAAACGCATTTGACCTTGGCATTCTCGGTTATTTTAATGTCGCATTCTGGGCCGACCGTGACGACTCCATGCCAAATACCTTTGCGCAAAATAACCGGCCGGTCTAAAAGAAAGCACTTAATCCGACGGGGATCTTTCGTTTTGGCCACATACATCAAACACTGTCCAGCAACCGGCTCGAAACTTTCAAAAGAAAATGGGTGCATCTCCATTCTTTTGATTTTCTTATCGCGAACAACTAAATACGCGATCCGCCAGCCAAAGGTTTTGGACTCGGTTAAAATAATGCGCCAAAGATTTCGTTTATTGCCTTTAAAATGCCTGCGGGGATATTCAATCACCCAGCCGTAGGGGCGGAAGTTTTGAGGAGTTATTTTTTGAGGGGTTAAGTCTGGAGAAAACACTCTTTATTTTAATGCGAATCGACGCGAATTACACACGAATTATCGCGAATTATTTTTCCCAATTAATTCCTGAATTCATTTCTGAAAATTATTATTGGCCTTTTCCTTTCCAAAGAAAGGTTGTTTTTTTCGTCATCGAAGAGAAAAGGCCTAATATTGAGTTTTGTTGCATCCTTTGGATTTACAAAACTCAATAAAGCACTGATCAACTTATATACATCACATTATTCGCGGTAATTCGTGTGTAATTTGCGAGAATTCGCGTCAATAATCTTTTAACTAAGAATCAAGCAACCCAACGTGCTCCGGTTCCTTCGCAGGCCCCAGCGCCGGTTTCTTGATTAAATTATTTGAATCGTCTTTTTTATCCAAATCACTCAGTAACAACGGCAAGTTGATCGGCGCCACGTTCATGATGACAGGGAAAAATCCGTCGATCTTCATGTTATTCAAAGGCTGCTGGTTCATCAACAAAGGAACTCCTTGCCCGTCGCGTTTGATTTGTAAATCACCGCTTTATCAGGCGCAATCCAGACTTTGTTGAAAGTGTTGAAAGGAATTTGCGTTGTGCCGTACATGTCCTGCGCACGTTTATAGACGCGCTGCCAGAATTCACGGCCGAGTTCTTTTTCAGGATATATTAGGGAAGCGGTCAGCTGTTTGAGAAGGTAATCCTGGGCAAGCATGTCGCGGCCCATTTCGGTTGTGCCAAAGCCGGCGGGGATAATGCAGTCTTTTTCATAAGGCGATAAGTTGACCCACAAATCGTTTTCAGGAACCGTTAAGGACGCCAGAAAATATTTAATCAACGTAGTCGCTTCTTTATTAAAGGCCGCGCCTTGAAGATTTTTATCGCCAGTATCAATAAAGAAATTAAATTTGAGAGGATTGTCAGGATGGATTTCGATGCCGCGGATAATGACGGGAACAAATTTGTCGGTTAAGGAAATCATTTTGCCGGCGGCGGGGAGATTAAGTTCGGCGGGAGGAATGTATTGCGCGTAAACACTCGCGGGCGGACTGATTCAACTTAAGACAAAGTTAATCAGCATGAATACGGCAAAGATACGAAAAAAAAATGATGTCGTCGCTGTTCAAAGTAGCTGATCATAGTTGAAACATCCCGAGTTCGGCTTAATCAAAGCAATAAAAATTATAAAAACAAGATAAAGTATACTTGAGGCGTTATTTCCGGTCAAGGTGAAGTTCATTCTAGTAAAATTAAATACAAACAACATTATTGTAGAAAAGCTTTCTAGGAAGGGCTAAAATGTATCAAATTTTGTATCTATTAAAACCTGCCTTCTCTAATATAGGCGGAAATGCAAGGTACAATTTCCATTCATGAACTCTTATTCAGTTGTGAAAATCTTTTTAATTTTTTTTCTTAGCCTAATGTCTTCCTATTCCTTCGCCCAACCTTCCGTGATTGAAACCATCCAAAACGCCCAAAATTCGATCGTCAGCATTAAAGCTGAAAATATTAATCTCGGACCAAGCGCGGCCAGTAAGATTGCCTTTGATCCACATTCCGGGCGGTTGGTTCAGATCCATCAAACGCCGGCCATGCGTTATCAGAAATCCGGCTCGGGTGTTATTATCGATGCCGCCGGCGTTATTGTGACTAACTTACACACGGTTTATCAATGCCAATATATTACGGTCGGTTTTCACGACGGTAAAACGCTTGCGGCGAGTTTGCTGTCGGTTGTGGGCGATTATGATTTGGCGTTTTTGAAAGTGACGCCGGTTGGACCGTTACAAGCGATTTCTTTTATGAATTCCGATTTAATTAAGTTAGGTGAAGACATTGTGACCGTTGGCAGTTCCCCGCTTCTTAACCAAACGATCTCGGGTGGAAAAATAATCGGCGTCGGCACGCATGCAAGTTCTCCTCTATCTGACCCGGTGGACCTTCTGCAGGTCAACATCAACATTTATCACGGCGACAGCGGCGGGCCGCTTTTAGACACGCAAGGACGGTTGGTTGGCATGATGGTCGCCAAACAAAATAACGCCAACCGCTCAAGCTTTGCGATTCCGTCGAATAAAATTAAAAAATATTATGAAGCGTATTTGAAAATTCAAAAATAAAACAATAACCCTCTTTCGCCTCGTAGGTGGAAGAGGTAACTTTAATCTTAAATAACCATGCGTGGTTTTAATAATTCTCTTATAACTTATACTTTAAGCGGCCTCATTGCGCTTTCAATCGGAATATATTTCCGTCTTTATCCGCTCATTTTTCACACCAGTAATGAAGCGTCCGAAAAAGCAACTCTTATCGTCCTTGCCAATTTAAGAAAAGTGGTCAATGAACAAGTGCAAGCAAATTATCCCGAACTTTCCGGCGCCCAGAAGCTCAGCCTTGCTAAGAAAAATTTTGACGAACTCTTGCACCATCAAGGCCAAAAAGTGCGTGATACAATCGAACGCGCGTCTTTGTCCATGGACAAACAATTAGGATCTGAGGTGCCGTATCTTTTAGAATCAGATTCTTTTGACTATTACAACTTAACCGAAAATATTTTAAAAACCGGCAAAATCAGCGACAAGGTTAAAGGCAGCAAGTATTTCAACAAACTGATGATGGCGCCTTTAGGTTATTATGAGCCGCTAAATTTGCTGCCGTACGTCGGGGCTGGCGTTTACCGGGTGGTTTCACTATTCAACCCCGGCATTTCGCTTATGTACGCAGTTGGGTTCAGTTCACTTTTAATCACCGTCTTTTGTTTAATATTTTTTATGCTTTTGTGTTATCATTTACGTTGCCATTGGGCCGTAAGCTTGACGGGCGCCGTCTTTTTTTTGCTGGCGCCGATTTTTATCAAACGCAGCTGCTTTGGATGGTATGACAATGATCCATACAATATTCTCTTTCCGCTTCTGCTCATGCTTTGTTTTTTTAAAGGGACTGATTTTCAAATCGAATTTAAAAAGCGTGCCGTTTTTATGGGGGGGGATATAGCGGGAATGGTTTTGTACGCTTTCTTTTGGCAGGGCTGGGTCTACTTTTTTAGTTTGCTTTTGATTACACTCGCCGGACTTATTGTATTCAACCGCTTCATTGAAGCGGACCGAAAAAAAAGTAAAAGTGCTTTTTTCCTTTTAATTGGTATCGTGGTTGCGACGTTTGCCGGTATTGCAATGACATTTGGTTTTGAAGATTTTTTTGTTTTGTTCCAGGAAGGCTGGAAGGCTTTAAAAGAATTTTTAGCGCCCGGGCTTTCGTTGTGGCCGGACATGTATGTCAGCGTCGGGGAATTGCGTAAAGCGACTTTTGGTGAAATTTTGGAATTTACCGGCGGTATATTCTTTGTCGCGGTTTCAATCGCCGGGTTTATCGCCGCGTGTTTACAAGCGTGGCGAGAACACAAGACGCGGGCAATTACGCCGGTTTTAATACTTGGACTTTTTTTTATTTCAAGTTTCATCTTAACGCTGGGCGCACAGCGGTTCGCTCTCCTGCTTGTTGTTCCTATGTCGATTTTCTTTACACTCGGATTGCAATCAGCTTATACGTTTCTGAATGCCTGGGGTCAGAGAAAATTTCCTATATTCAAACATGAACCGTGGCGTTTGAATCTAGGGTTGTCCGTCATTCTTTTAGCGTTAACCATCTTTCCTATTATTAATGCTAAAGACACCACATTGGATCTTTTAAACCGAATTTATAACAAAACTTGGGATGAGGTATTAACGAAAATAAAATCCGAAACACCGGCCAACAGCATTGTGAATACCTGGTGGCCACCCGGGCATTTTATTAAAGCCATGGCGAACCGTGCGGTTACCTTCGACGGAGCCACCATTAATAAACCTCAGGCGTATTGGATGGCGAATGTCTTTCTGACGGGTAATGAAGATGAATCGCTCGGTATTTTACGGATGCTAAATACGAGCGCCAATGAAGCGACCGATTATTTACAATCACTTGGGCTTGATCTAGCAAGGGCCATTGATATATTACGTGCGATCATTCCTTTATCGAAAAAAGAAGCCGCATCCTTCCTTCAGAAAAGTAAGCTCACACCCGATCAGGCAGACAGACTTCTTCAATTAACCCATGCCGCGCCGCCGCCCTCTTACCTTCTCATCTATAATGAACTCGTCGAAAAAAATTTGGTTCTAAGTTTTGTTGACCGGTGGAATTTTAAAAAGATCGAAGAAATAAGCCACGACCCGCAGGCGCGCGCGCTTATCCCGGCGAAAAAGTCACCGCAATATATTAAATTTTTGTGGGACGTGGCCGGCGGGCCGCTCAACTACAGCGACGCATTGGGCCAGCTTTTTCAATCAGACCATCGGCTTCTTTTCGATGAGGGGCTTCAAGTTGATATGGATCGAATGGCGGCGCGGATCGATTCACCGCACTACGGTCATGGCACGCCTAAAGGGATTGTTTATTTAAAAGACGGCGTTGTGGAATATAAAAGATTGCCGGATGCTCGCCTTCCTTTTTGGGTCGTACTTTCTGAAGATGGGAACCGTTACAGCGCCATGTTAATGGATGAACGATTGGCGTTTTCGGTTTTGACGCGGCTTTATTTTTTTGAGGGTAAAGGCTCTAAATATTTCAGTTTATTTACACACGCGGCGGATTTGACGAAGCGGACGAATATTTATGTTTATAAAGTTAATTGGGAAGAGTTTTGGAAAGATTAGCTGTGTGAGATTGAAGTAAAAGCGGCGGGCCAACCCCCGGAGAGTTAAATCGCCGAAGGGTTGGCCCGTCGTTATTTTATCAATATGCGCTTCCGCCCGAACGCAAACTCTTAATATGTTCCAGACGAGCCGCAGCGTCCTGTTCAGGATTACCGCTTGGAGCCGATGGTTCACTTCCAGTCGGAACAATCTTGCCTCGTAAACGAACCTTCATAATGGATTTTTTATTGTCATTCGTTTTTGCGGGCGCCGGTGCTGCTGGTGAAGCAGGTGCGTTATTTTGGGCAGGCGAAGATGCGCCCGGCGGCGGCATACCCGCGGCCTGCGCAAGCGCCGGATTCGCTTGATGGCCGGCCGAAGACCTCGCGCGCATCATGGTTTCCAATTGCCCTGCCAAATCCTCTTTGCCTAATCCTCGCAACTCTGTCACCGATTCCATCGCCATGGGCTGTTCACCGTTCTGACAATAAGCAATGCCTAAGCCATATAACGCCATGGGAATTTTATTTTTAACCACAACTTGTTTAAAATAAGGAATCGCTTTATCCGGCTGGGATTTTCCCAAAAGATAAATCCACGCCAAAGACAATTGACTGCTGACCAAATCCGGATTGATCGAAAGCGCCTTGAGTGAATAGTCTTCAGCTTTATCGAAATTCCCGACGTTATAATAAGCTTTCGCTAAATTATCATAGGCCTGTGCATAGTTCGGGTCGATATCGGTTGCGGTTTTTAAAAGCCAGATCACTTCATTCATATCACTCTTATTTTCCCGGTACGCCATGGCCAGACCGTTATAAGCTGGAGCAAAATTCGGTTCCATCTCAATGATTTTCCCAAATAGATCAATCGCCTTAGGGTAATCAGAATTAGCCAAAGCAGTTTCCGCCTCTTGGAAAAGGGCTTTAATGTTTTGGGCAAACAACGGGAAAGGATTGACGACCGTCATCCCCAGGAGGATTACAATAATTATTCCGAATCTAGAATTTCTTTTCATTGAGCGGTTCCACCGCCGGAAGCAGGCGGTGAAGACGGCGCTGCGGCATTGGCAGCCGCAGGCGGATTTTGAGAAATAGGTTTATCAGCAGCTGAGGCCGGCAGGTGGTTCGCCGCTGGCTGAGCCGCTTGCCCGTTGGCGGGAGAGGTTTGATTCGGCTGAACTGCCGTTTCATCGGCGCTAGGCGCATTGTCCTGGGCTCCTGCGGGATCCACAACAGCCTTCGTGATTGTCATCGTCGCCTGAATATCTTCAGCACTGGCTTTTTTGGAATTGACATTATAGCGGCTGATTTTAAGGAGTTCATCCGAACTGTTTACAAAATGCATAAAAGTAACAATCCCTTTAAGCTTTCCCGTACAATCCAAATTAACCGCATAAAGTGTGTAGCCGTTTTTTTCTTCAGTCTGCGAGGGCGTTGTACGGATCATGATATTGGCCTCGCGGGCAAATGATTCAATCTTCTTTAAAAACTCATTCATGACCTCTTCACGGTTTTGTTTCTTTTTATTATAAAACCCCTTCAGCCCGTCTTTTTCTTTGAGAATTTTGTCTTTATATTCTAAGAACTGCATGTCCTTTTTAATATTGTCTTGCTGCGTATTAATATCCTCATCTAAAGCCCCGAGCTTGGAAGTGACCGGCGCCAAAAAAAGCAAATCCACTAACGCGGCTGTTAGAACCGGCACCGCGACGTATAAAAGGACTCTCTCATTTTTTGAGAGACCCGATATAAACTTTTTCACTTGTTCTGTCAGTGCATTCATAAGGCGTTAAGATTTGGTTGTGGCTGTGGCTGCTTCTTTCGTTGGTTCTGATTTATCGTCGGTTTTTTTCTTCTCTTCTGTTTTTGCGTTCTTTAATTGGAAAGCGATTTCAAAAGAATAAACATCCTTCCCACGGTCTTTTTTGGGCGTCGTCGCGTGTGTTTCTACATTTTTAAATAATTTCGAAGACTGCAAATCGGTAACAAGCGAAAAAACATAGGATGAAGAATCACTGACACCCCGGATTATAATCGTCCCTTTGTCATCCATGTCCACGCTTTCCAAATAAATTTCCGCCGGCACAATGCGGTACAATTCCTTAAAAACATCAAGCCCGATCATGCGGCTTTTAAGATAATCTTTGACGATCCAATTTTTGGTATCAATCGCCTGTAGTGAAGTCACTTGATTGTGGCGCCGGATAAATTCCTGGTCCAATCTCGTTTTTAAAAGACCTTTAAAATAAAGCTGTATCCCAAAAACAGCACACACACCAGCCACAAATAAAAGACCGTAAAGAAACGCCTGAATAATATCCTGGCTGTGTTCTTTAAGCGATTTTTGTAATTTCATTTCCTCAGGCATGAGGTCCACCTGAGCATCGTCGGCAATGCCGGCGGCGGAAATAATATCTAAAAATGAATCGTCGTTATATTCCTGGATAACTTTTAACAACGCTACTTGGCTGGATTCGATGTGATCGAGATACGGTACAGGTTTGATATTGGCTTTCAACTTTTCTTTTAAAACCGGCTGCAACTCTTTGAGATTGACATCATCACTGCTTAAAATAAAAGTCGCGGGCAGTTTATCGATCGCCTCAGCTTGGTAAGCTTCAAGCGATTGAGCAAGCTCGGCGACGAATTTATCTCTTGTTTCCGGCGTGGTCGATAATTGCTTCATCCCGACGGCGATACTGCGGCAGGCAATCACTTTTCCGCGCAATTCAATCAGAAAGTCAGTCGTCTGGCCGCCCAAATCAATGATCCCGACCGGCACCTCTTCATTCAAAAGATCTAACCGCTTGGCATAAAATTGCGACATCGCCTCCGGCGCGAAAAGCACTCGAGAGACTTCCACTCCCGCTCTTTCTAAAAGATTAAGCTGTTTATTGACCACATTGCGGTTGCTGATAACGAGCAAAACTTTTGTATAGCTGTTGTCATGAATGCCGATCGTTGCGTAGCTAATTAAAATTTCTTCCCGCGAGTACGGACTATGCCGGCCGGCTTGCAGATTGATAATCGATTTTATTTCGTTGGGGTCGCGTGAAGGGATCTCGATATTTTTAGTGGTCGCAAGCGCCGCAGGGATCACTAAAATATTTTCGGCATTCTTGGGATTTAAACTGTTGATGAGAGATTGAACCGTTTTGGTAAGGTCGAGGTCGGGAAGATTACGGACATCACGTTTAGCAACACCCAAGAGCTTGGTTTTGTCGCCGGTAACTTGAATATAAGCGGCCTTGACGGATTCCTCATTCAAGGCAATGGTGACATACGCACGATCTTTTTTGATCATATTCCTTCTCTAAATTTATATCCTAAAGAGCTCGCCGTCTTAACTAATGAAGTTGCCGCACAGAAAATTTATTCACCATTTAATTAAGTAAAAAAATTATATCCTAAATAAAAAGAATGACTATTAAAAAAACAATTATTTTTCACTCCAGTATTCAACTCGTCCATCGGAAGTATTGTAAACACAGACAATTGTTGCGGCGATGGTTGATTTTTTTAAAACGCCGTGTGAAGTGATTGTGTAAATATGGGAACTGACATCCAGCAGGTTTGCCCAATTCAGACGGTCAATGGATGCCGCTTGATCGCTGTCCACTTCGAAAAAATTTTTCAAGTCGCTGACAATATCGAAAGTCTGTTTAAAAATAAAATCATCCGCGGTTGCTTCCTGTCCATCGTTTCCCCGGCGGATAGAGAGAATCTTGTCGACGAACCTGGGATCCAAATCCATGGCAATTAAGACCGGACGAGAAGCGGTATTAATATTAACCTTTCCGCTGCCATAAACAGTTACATACTGGCTCAATTTGGTGAAAGTTTCGACATCGATTTCTTTAATCAGCAAAAGTTCATCCATTGATTCAAACGGTCCTTTCGAAGAAACATGCACATCGCTCGATGGACTTTCACGCCAGGCGAGAATAGCTTGCGCCAAGTCGTGAGCCCGGCTGTCATCCCAGTCGAAAACATTTAAAATTAATTTCTTTAATACGGGCAGAGGCACAACGTTAAGGTTGATTTTACTTTCCTCATCAACCATGCCAAACATTTTAACCGGTTCGTTTTCCAACCCATCGGAATAGGTATAACTGATTTCACTTTTTCCGTCGGGTAGAGATATATCGTTAAACAGGTATTCGCTGTTGCCGCGGAAGGATTTTGCTGCCGCATTAAAGACACCGCGATTATGCTCAATGTCATTTTTAAGCAGGATGATCGCTTTTTTAACCGCAGATTCGGTGACAAAACGGATCTTATTTTTTTGTTCCAGATGCGCTAAAAAAGTAATACGTTGACGGATGTTGAGGCCAATCGCCGCCGCCAAGAATGCCAGCATGCCAAGCGTCCATAACGCTAAAATTAAAATGCTTCCTCTTCGCTTGTTTAACATGCCTAAACTCCTTGCGGCAAATTAATCAGCTTGCGCAGCAGCCGCTGGTGCCCTTGAGTATCAAGAATCGTGACCTCAATCAAGACGGTACGCGGGATGAGATTTTTTACCGAATCACTGGTTATGATTTGATTCTTTTCAAGGTAATAATAAGTGAAGCGGACACTATCAATGTACTTGAGGATTTGTTGTTCCTGGGGCAAATCTCCATGCACGGCCTGCATGTAACTGCCTTGACGGCGGGTCAGTTTTTTGCTTGTCGGATCAAAGGCATAAATGACCTCACCTATTTGAGGAATCACACCACCGGTATCTTCGCGGACCGTTTTAATCCTCGTCGGGAAACTAATCGAATCCTCCTGACCCGTAAAAGGAATCGGTGAGAAAACCAGCGTATTTCTCAAATCCTGATTAATTTTTTCAAAAAAAATCAGCACATCTTGCTCAACAACAAATTTACGGTGCCGCTCCCAAATTTTAAAACCATTCGCAAAAGTATTAAACAACGCAAGCCCAATCATTGAGAGCATCGTCATGACCAAAAGCACTTCAACTAGCGTAAAGGCTCTTCGTAATTTGAAATCATTTTGTTTAAGAAACGTATGCGCTTGGCCCATAATGAATAACCTCGCAGCAAGCTGCTAGGAATTTGTACCCATTAACCCCGCACAAGAAACGTGCGGGGTTAATTCGCGCTTCTAGTTTCGTTGCAAAAATCGCAACGCAACTAATGCGCTCATTAAACAATAGGTCTGTAATTAGCGATGTAAACTGACCGCGTTAAAGTAATCAGCTTATCTTGTTCCAACCATGAAATCTTAACGACCAGTTCAAAAAGATCCTGTGCCCCGTCCACGCTTTGGAAATTGATATTGTACTCATAATCAATGGGTTTATTATCGACTTCAACGGTTGTCATTTCGTGGGATGTGACCGACGGCAGGGCTTTGGTATCAATAAAATCTTTTTCAATCGTCTGTATTTTCTCATCGAGCAGATTGATCGCGTACAAACGGTAATTGAGATGCCTCGTGTAATTCAGAGAAATAAAAAACGATTTATAGATGGCGAGCAGGCCGACGGAGAGGATTGTCAGCGTCACCATGACTTCAAAAAAAGTCAGGCCGGAGTTTTGTCTTTTTTTATTCATACCTTCTTAACCCCGGGGGTTGGGGAAGGTGTTAACAAAAAAAATGTCCCACGAGCTAATCTTGCTGCGTGGGACATTGTAAATTGATCACATTAAAATTTATTTCCAGTTGACGATATCATCATCGTCTCTATTGATATCTTTTCCCTTGGAATAAAGATCATAATCGCTGCGGTGATCGCCTGGCGATATATAGATGTATGGATGCCCCCAGGGGTCGATCGGTTCTTTTTCAATATACGGGCCGTTCCAGTTTTGAGGAGTTGGATTCGTGGCAGGTTTGGAACGTAACGCTTCCAGGCCTTGACTTGTCGTCGGGAACATACCGCTGTCAAGCTCATAGAGTTTAAGGGCGGTGGCTAAATTCGTACTGATATCCGCCTGGGCGACTTGAACTTTCGCGTGCTCAGCGCGGCCAGAAAGACGGGGAATAATCATCGCGGCCAAAGCCCCAATAATGATAACGACGAGCATAATTTCAATGAGAGTAAACCCACGTAATTTTTTCATATGTCTCCTCTTGTCTTTCGGATAAATACTTTTTTTAAAACACGGATTCCCGCGAATTGCACACGAATATTCGCGAATAATTTGTGTGTAATTCACGCCGGCCAAAAATTTTAATTATCTCTTAAGATACCGCATCCAGCGATCTTCTAAATTTGCCAAAGAATCAATGGATGGATTATACGCCAGCACTAAAGCCTCTTCCATACTTTTTCCAGATTTTAGATATCGGCATAATTCCCCAAAACTTATGCTCCCAAATTGTTGAATCAAATAATCCAACAGCGCCACGCTCTCAATGTAAAACAGCATAACCTTTTTACTGTCTTTTTCCTGACGGATGTCCCACTGAGTGAGCATAACGAGCGGAATAAATTCGTTGTGGCTGACCACCTTACGCATGATCAAAGTCGCTTTGATTTTCTTTTCCGCTTCCTGAAGTTGCGCCAGACCTTCGTCAAACCATATAGGAATCGGGCGGTCAAATCCGATGAAGTCATGCAAAATCAAATGACTGATCTCATGCGGCAAAACTCCGTCGAGGAAACCATCTTCCTGGCGGAATGTGACAATCATCCGGGAATGGACCAGCCGATAATCCCGCGTTGCATAACCATTCGACCACTGGGGTGCGCCGGTCATTTGCATATAAGTTTCTTGGTCAGGAAAAATTATAATTTTGACCCGGTCATCCCACGTCCAGAAATTTGAGTAACGCGAATACCCAATTTGATCGGCGATTGAATGATAATATTGCTCGGCGGTATTTAAAACCGTCCGGGCGGCTTCGTCATCCTGGGTGAAATTATAAAGGACAATGAAGTGTTCACCTTTGGCCTCATGCCAAATGCCCTCATCGGCCACCGCTTGCCCGCACATCGAGTCCATACCGTTCACACCAATTCCAATAAAAAAGAACAGTCCTAAAAACCACAACCATCGACAACAACTTTTAACGCGATAGGATGTCAATTTGAAATACCGGTAGCAGCATGGCAAAAACAATAAACCCAACCACACTACCTACAATCAAAATCATTAAAGGTTCCATTAAACTGGTGATCATTTTAATGGCTTCTTTGGTTTCTTGTTCGTAAGAATCAGCAATATCATGAAAAACTTCAGTCAACGAACCCGACTCTTCCCCGACGACAACAAGATCGCAGACCATAACTGGAATCAATCCGGACTGCCGGAAACTCGCGCCCAATGACTGGCCGCTCAAAAGGTCTTTATGAGAATGCGCAATCGCATCTCTGATCAAAATGTTATGCACGACAGGCGTTGAAATTTGGATCGCCCTTAAAACCGGAATACCACTGCGCAGCAAAAGTTCAAGGGTACGCGCAAACCGGCCGATTTCAACTTTCATGGTCCAGGAACTTAAAATAGGCAGCTTCAAGGCAAGATGACTTAGAATAATTCTTCCCTGGGCGGATTTTTTAAATTGGAATAAAAGAACGCCTAAGACAACGAACCCCAGTATCACCCAATACCAATTACCTTTTAAAAAATGGCTGACATTCATGAGAATTACCGTCGGCAACGGCAAATCTTCTTTCATATCACTAAAAAGCCCGATGATTCTCGGCATGACAAAGGTCAATGTAAAAATGACTGAACCGACACCGACAAGTGCCATAAAAATCGGATAAGCCAGCGCCGATTTAATTTTAGAAATAATCTCCTGCTGATTGGTTTGGTAATCCGCCATGTTAGCCAGAACATCTTTCAAACTGCCGCCTTCTTCGCCCACTCTGACCAAACTCACATAAAATCCCGAAAAAATTTGCGGATACTCATTAAGGCAGTCGGAAAACGCCCGGCCTTCTCTAATACCGGCGGCAATCTGCTGGATGACGGACTTAAAATAGTTGTTTTGTGTTTGAGCCGTAATAATATCTAAGGCCCTTAGAATGGAGATGCCGGCTTTAAGCAAATTCAAAAGTTGTTTCGTGAAGATTTGCGCTTCTTTGGCGCTGACCTTCCCATGACGGACGGTCTTAGGGCTGGCGGCTTGCTGTTTAACCAACCGGTCTTCAACTGAAACCGGAACAAGACCTAACTGGGAAATACGCTCAACCGCGTCGTCGAGGTTAAGGGCCGTCACCTGGCCGGAAATGGTGACCTCAGCCCCTTTCTTGGCCTTGTAGTAAAAGGTTGGCATGGAGTTTTGGTTTTATCGGCTAAGGTAACGAAGCCGGTTTCGTTTAGAGGTTAGGGTTAAATATCAAAATTATTTTCACATCAAAGCCTTTTAATTTTTACTTTACCCTTACCATTTACCGAAACGGGCCTGTTGACCTTAACCGTTACCAAAATGTTGGATTTAATTAGCTTTGTCTAACGCCTTAACAAATTTACCAAGTTTGGCGCGGTCACCGCTTGAAATGTCGAGATAATAGACAATCACCGTTGATTGTCCAGTCACTTGATTTTCTTCAATGCGACCGACTTTGGACAAACAATTGATGCCGCGTTCATTTTTATCGAGGTGAATTTGCAGAAGCAAAATCGCATCCGGCGGCACAGGATCAACAGTATTGAAAGCTAATCCGCCCGCACTGATATTTAAAGTGAGCGCAGCATATTCAACATTGTCGGCTTGAAGAACATTAGGTTCCTGAGCGTCAGTCTTAAGCAAACGGTAACGCACATTAACAGCGGCAGCGATTCTCGGGTAGATGCGGGATTCATATTCATTGGCTACCTGAAGAACATCCTTGCTAATGACACGGTAGACAGACGCCAAACTTCTCGCGGCAGGCGGTGGTGAGGACGGTTGTGGTTGGACAGCGACGGATTCCTTATTTTCTCTTTTAGGAGGCCAATTGTCAGGAGACGTTACATTGACAACCTCGGCGGGAGTGGTAAGTCCTTCTAAAACTTTTTTCCAACCATTTTGGCGAAGCGTGATCATACCGCCTTTCATGGCAATCCGTTTAATTTCCTCGGCACGCGGTTTTTCTAAAACAGAAGACCGAATCTCCTCGTCGATAACAAGAATTTCATAAATGGCCGTCCGTCCATAAAATCCGGTATGGTTGCATTGGTCACAGCCTTTGCCGCGGTAAATTTTAATTTGATCCCCACGTTCAAGCTTAAGCGCTGTTGCGATTTCTTCCTTAATATCAGTGAGCGGCGTTTTCATTTCTTCTTTGCAGGCCGGACAAATCAAACGCACCAAACGCTGAGCCACAAATGCCTCGACGCTGGAGGCAACCAAATAAGGTTCCAGTCCCATTTCGATAAGACGCGTGATACCGCTCGCTGCGTCATTGGTGTGCAATGTTGAAAAGACCAAGTGGCCAGTTAACGCCGTACGGATCGCGATTTCGGCGGTTTCCAAATCTCTGACTTCACCAACCATGATGATATCTGGATCATGCCGTAAAATACTGCGCAAACCCGTTGAGAAATTAAATTGCACCTTAGGATTCACTTGAATCTGCGTTATCCCTTCCATTTCATATTCTATCGGATCTTCAATTGTGATAATCTTGCGCTGCGGTGAACTAATTTCGTTAAGGCATGCATAGAGTGTTGTTGTTTTACCGCTTCCCGTCGGGCCTGTCGCAAAGATAATACCGTGTGGACGTTTAAGCAGTTCGCGAAAGACATGGACGGTTGTCTTGTCCAATCCTAATTTCTCCAAACTAAAGAGCATGACTTTAGTAGGCAAAATACGGATAACAATACTTTCGCCGCGCGGAGTCGGGATCGTCGAGACGCGTAAGTCCAAGTCCTGATCTTTCGTTTTAACCACCGCACTGCCGTCCTGCGGCAGTCTTTTTTCAACGATACTTAAATTCGCCATGATCTTAATGCGCGAAAGCATAGGAAGCAAAAATTGCTTGGCCTCCGGCGGCAGATGGCCGTCAACCAAAATCCCGTCGATACGGTAACGCAAACGCACTTTATTGCGGTAAGGTTCAATGTGAATATCGGTCGCGCGTTTTTGATAGGCCTCGAGAATGATTTGATTAATGAGTTTAGCAACGGAGGCGTCTTCCGCTTTTTCAATATCTTCGACCCATGTGCCGCTATCAAAATCGCCAAAGGTTTTTTTCGCTGACTCCTGGGTTAAAATCCGGTCGATTGTTTCAGCCGCGAGTCCGTAATGTTTCTTGAGTGCATCTTGGATTTCTTTTTCTTTGGCCAAAACAATTTTGGGTTCCAGTCCCAAGTATACGCGGATTTCATCCTGCGTTTTCATATCCGGCGGAACGCACAGCGCGAGCGTAATCACTTTTCCGTCGATCTTAACCGGAAAAAAGTTATAATACGTCGCCAGCTTGACAGGGACCTTTTCGCTGACCGCCTTATCCCAATTTAAATCTTTGAGGCTGACGACCTCCATGACTAGAGCCGTCGACAATGTTTGCAGAATTTGCTCGTCGGTAAGAATATTGCGGCGGACCAAATGACTGTAGAGGCTTTGGTTGGAACTTTTAATTTCGTTTAAAAACTTCTGCGCTTCTTCTGCCGACAGCAGATTGTATTTGACCAGAAGCTCGGATAATGTTTTGTCGCTGGGTTTTGTCATAGATTATATCCTCGGTGCTTTGCCGATCATGTAAAAATCTTCCGATTTAAACTTATCGTAATCTCCATTTAATATTCTTGAACAGCTGTCCACGTTGTCTTCAATCGTAACGTACTCGCCTTTTTTACCGGTAAAGACCTCGCTCACCGTAAAAGGCTGCGTCATAAAATTCAATAATTTCTCGGCGCGCTTGTAGACCAATTGATCTTCTTTATTCAATTCCTCAACGCCGATAACCGCGACAATTCTTTTCAGCGCGTTGTGTTTACTAAAATGCTGCAAGACGCGCTGGGCCACATCATAATGCCGCCGCCCGACGACCGCGTAATCCAAATTCGTACAAGAACTTTGCAACGGATCGATGGCCGGATACATACCGCGCTGGACCAAATCGCGCGACAAAACAATACAACCGTCCAAATAACTAAAAATCGCCACAACCGCTGGATCGGTCATGTCATCAGCCGGAACATAAACGGCCTGCATGGCGGTAATCGAACCGCCGCCTTCAATCGAACGGATGCGTTCTTGAACGCCGCTCACCTCCGACGCTAAAGTCGGCTGATAACCAGTTTCGGCCGGGACACGTCCCAACAGCGTCGAGACTTCCTGGCCTCCCTGGATAAAACGGTAAAGGTTATCCATAAAAAGCAAAACGTCTTTGTTCTTCGCTTGCAAATATTCAGCCAAGGTAATACCGGTATTGACGACCTCCGCGCGCATTCCCGGTGGCTGGTCCATCTGACCAAAGGCCAGCATAACTTTCGAGAGAAGATTATTATCTTTAAGTTCGTGAAAAAGTTCGTTTCCTTCTCGAATGCGTTCTCCAATGCCGGTAAACACACATGCGCCGCCGTGCGCCTTGACGATGTTATTGATCAATTCCAAAATAACAACCGTTTTGCCGCAGCCAGCACCTCCGAGGATTCCTGTCTTGCTTCCCTTAACTAAAGGAAACAAAAGATCAATGTATTTCATTCCGGTTTCAAGAATTTCCGGGCGCTCGCCTTTTTTTCTTTTAAGATCAAATCCCGCCGGACGGAAAAGACGGCGGATCGGGGTGCGGGCTGAAGTTTTAATTTCTTCCCCGTTATCAAGCGGCCGGCCGGTCGCGTCCATAACGCGGCCGAAGCATTCGTCACCGATTGGAATTGAAATCGGCTGGAATGTGTTGTAACAAACCGAATTCAACTGAAGGTTCAGTGTATCCATCAACGCAACACAACGGACAACTTTACTATTTAAATGTTCTGAACACTGCAGCAGAACCCGTCTTTTATCAAAAGTAAACGATTCGATCACGTCATATAACGCCGGAATGTCCGCTAAATTCTCAAACTGAACGTCAACGACCGGTCCTTGGCAAGAAACAATTTTGCCCGGACCTCGACGAGGTTCAGCCGGCGCAGCCACCTGCGTGGTCGCGGCTGTTTCCTTGGATTGATTTTCGTTTTGATTGGATTCGCTCATCTTGTATGTCTCCTATTTAACGCGAATTCTCGCGTTAAAAGAATTATTTTTTAAATCTCAAACTCATCATCCGCGCTGAGAAAACTTCGCGCAGGCTGTTATCGATGTCGCCTTTTTTGGCTTTGCGGTATTTCATTTGCACAACTTTCTTTTCTTTGACCATTTTGTTTAAACTATTTTCCAATTGTGCTGATTGGGCCGCGGCCGCGGCGATAATCGTATCATAAAGCATTTCATAAATCCGGCAGGACAGCCAAAGATCTGCTAAGTAACCAATAATGTCACCGGGCTCTGATTCCTCGATGACCTTTTCAATTTTATCAACAATTTCATTTTGTTTATTAATCAGTTCATCGCAGGGTAACAATTTCAAGACGCGTGGTTTCTGGATGCTGAAATTCTTGGGCCACGGATAAATGGCAACCACTTTGCCAATGCGGCCAGCCATGACTTCTTCAACCAAATATTTTTTGAGTCTGACCGCGGTTTCATACAATCCCGCCTGCTCATACTCTTCAAAACTTTTTTCGACCTTCATTGTGGCGTTGATTTGAGTCGCGCCTTTTTTCCCGACGCAAACAAACAGACTGTCTTGGTATTTGGACTTTTCGCTCAACGCCGTGCGCACGACCCGCGAATTTAAATCACCGACGAATCCAGCTTCAGAAGTAATCACAACCAGCGCCGTTCGCTGAACCTGATTACTAATTAAAGGATGCCCGGCTTTTGTAAAATTAATCATCCGGAAGAATTCAACAAACGATTCGCCAAACCGTGCGAAGCGGTCCTTTTGCGCGGCCAGCGCGTGGAATTTATTATCGGCGACGTCTTTGAGAACCTGGATTAATGAAACCAGTTCAAAAACCGTGTCGCGCTCACCTTTTATTTTGCTCGCTTTACCCATTTTTTGTGGACGATTACAACTCTAATTGAATTTATCCGCCGCCATGCACTTCCACTTTCTGTTTAAAGCTGACCGCCGTTTCCTTAATCAAATTTTGAATGCTTCCATCCAGTGCCAAACTGCCGAATTTTAAGACCGCTCCGCCGATCACTTTCGGATCGACGGCGAAATTAGTTTTGACCGGCCGCTTTAATTTCTGGGCGAGAACCGCGTTGATTTTTTCCTGATACTTTTGGTCAATTGCACTCGCACTAATGATGTCGGCTGTGTTAACATCCGGACCTAAACGGCTCATATCAACTTTTTCCAATCCTTGAATAAACTCGGTGATGAGATGTTCTGACAAAACACCTTTCGCTTGATCGGTTAAAATGGTCGTAATGACTTTTGAAGCGAAGTCGATTGCTTTTAGAGCCATTTCTTTTTCGAGTTCTTTGCGGATATTTTCTTTCGTGTTATGGGCCTTGGTAATAATGTCTTCACCTTCGGTGCGTGCTTTGGCGATCAACTTTTCCCGCTCTTGACGGGCTTTTTCTTCGGCTTCAACCAACATTTTTTTCGCGAGTTGTTCGCCTTCGGATTTACGTTTGGCTAATTCCTCGTCGGCTTCTTTAATCTTCGCCGATAATTCCGCCTGCTTAGTCCGGGCCGCTTCGGCCTCTGCATTCAGGCGTTTGACCGCGCCTTCGGTACTGTTCACGATGGCCCAGCGCAACCCGAAAATGGCCGCCGCCAAAACAATCCCCATCAAAATTACAAATTGGAATATTAACGTTCCACTCATAAGACTTCACTCCTTTTAGGCTGATGAGAAAAGATGATAAAAAATAATAATGAATAAAAACGAAATTATTTCCAGAATAATAAGCTTAAAGAAAACACCGGTTTGAATCGCTGGTGTCTTGCTGGGGAAATACCCAAGCTCGCAGATCATCCGATATCCAAGAATAGCCACGCCAACACATGGAATCCCGACGATAATTAGAAAAATAAAAATGAATAAAATCCCCTCGCCCCAAAACTCGAACCCCATGTCTCATTTTCCAAAAAGTTGAAAGATAATTAATATAGCAACAATCGAAATTGCCTCGACAAAAATCAACATCACAATCATACCCATAAAGATCTTCGATGCTGCCGATGGGTTTCTGGCTAAGGCTTTAATGACCGCGTAGCCTAAAATCGCGATCACAACCGACGGCCCCATGACCGCGATGAACATAATCGAAATAATGATAAATGTATCAGCTAGCTGCATATATTGGTTTTTTCCTTAGCAATAAGTAAAGGTCATTAATGACCCTTCGTTGGGGTGGCCGCAAGATCTTCTTCCACCATAATGATGCATTCATTAGCAAAAAATCTGACGACACCACCTTGGATGGGCACACTGGTTTTCCAATCAACGATGATGTGCCCTGGTTTTAGAATCCCTAAAACCGGATAATGATACGCCAGCAATTCATATTCGCCTCGGTCGCCCGTCAAGAAAAGACTCGTGACCTCGTTCTCCAAGATAAGAGTTCTGGGGCTCATGATGATGCATTTGAATGTTCCAGTGTAACGAGCCATGGTTTAGAATTTCCAAAATCCAAGCACCAAATCCCAAATAAGCATTAAATCTCAAATTCAAAGGTTTCAAACGTCCAGGTTTGGAATTTGAAGTTTGTAATTTTAATTTTATTTGTTATTGGGAATTTGATCATTGAAATTTATTCGTCGTTTATGCCTTCTTACTGGTAGCTGCATCAAGGACATCCACTCCCACATTCGCCACCGCCCCTTGCGTTTTATCTTCTTCCTTGGGTCTTTTGGCCTTAAGCTCAGTGAGATACGCTGTCAAAATAACGTCCATGGCTTTTTCGATTTCAGCGTCGAGCTTTTTACGTTCGCGTAAAATTTTAATCAGGTTTGGATTATTTTTCTGAGTAAATTCGAAAATAGCCATTTGGAATTCATTGAGTTCAAGCAAAGTCATTTCGTGAAGAATTTTTTTCTTAAAAGCATAGAAGATAACGACCTGAGCTTCCATCGGAACCGGCGCGTCTTTGTCTTGTTTGAGAATTTCCGTGAGGATGGCGCCGCTTTTTAATTTTTGCAAGGTTTCATCAGAATGCCCTGTCGTTTTCAATTTTGTCAAACGCAACAATTCGCGGTACTGAAGGAATTCCAAACGCAGCGCCCCGCTTAACGTTTTGATCGCGTGCCACTGGACCTTGCTGCCGACGCGCGAAACCGACAAACCCAAATCGAGCGCCGGACGCTGGCCTTCGCCGAAAAGCGCCGAGCTTAAATAAATTTGGCCATCGGTCATTGAAACCAAGTTGGAAGGCACGAACCCCGTCAAATCACCTTCCAAAAGTTCAACGATCGGGAAAAAGGTAATTGATCCGCCACCGTGCTTTTTGTCCAAAAAGCAGGCGCGTTCAATCATCTTGGAATGCAGATAAAAAATATCTCCCGGATAAGAATCACGGCCCGGCGGACGGCCAAGCAAAAGCGAAATCTCGCGGTAACACCAGGCGTGTTTGGTGAAATCATCAAAAGCAATAAAGACATCTTTGCCCTTATGCAAAAAATATTCCGCGACCGAACAAGCGACATAGGGCGCGAGGTATTGTTGTCCCGGCGGGGCGGAAGCGGTAGCGGCAACGATCGTGGTGTATTTAAAACATTCGCGGTCTTGAAAAAGTTGGACAACCCGCGCCAAAGCGGAACGCGCCTTACCGATCGAACAATAGACGCAGATAACGCCGGTGTGTCTTTGATTGAGAACCGTGTCGGTGACAAACGTCGTTTTTCCGGTCATTTTGTCGCCGAGAATTAATTCGCGCTGCCCTAAACCAATCGGAATCATGGCATCAAGAACTTTAATACCTGTCTCAAGCGTTTTGCATAAAGGTTCGCGCACAAGAATCGGCGGCGAGTCACGAAAGATTGGATATTGAGCGTCCGCTTCAACGGCGCCGAGTCCATCTAACGTTTCACCCAAGGGCGTTACAATGCGGCCGATGAATTTCTCACCGACAGCCACGTTAAAAGGTTCTAGCGACGCAATCGCCTGGTCACCCGTTTTAATTTTTTCCGTCTCTTTTAAAATCAAAACTTGCGCTTCTTCAAGATCATAACCGACAATCATCCCGATTGTGCCGTAACCAAATTTAATAAGCTGTCCGTTAATGCAATTCTTAAATCCGTTTACAACCACAATGCAACCGCGGATACAACGGACAACGCCAATCTCAGTATATTGAAGTTCTGCCACTGATATCTCCTCTTATTTCTTTTCGGCTTTTTTCTTTTCTAATTCTTTAAGGCCTTTTGCCTTTGAACGCTGGATCCAAGTTAAGAAATTCGCCAGCGTCACGAGCGCCACAAAGATAACCGCGCCGAATATAATCTTCCACGTCGTCGACGCTGTCGGCTTTTGTTTGAAAAGCGCCTCCGAAATCGCTTTGACGCCGTTTAAAGCACGGAGTTTCTGCAAAACATTTTTGACCCGGCTTTTTTCAAGCTCTTCCAAACGTTTATAACGGACTTCCGCCAAAATCTTTTCAAGTTTTTCAGCGGACAAATTAGCTTCATCAAAATGCTGTTGATTGGTCCGGAAATCACCGATGTGCTTTTTAACACTCTTCTTTTCTTTTTGCGACTCAATGATCGCCTGAACATGGCGGCCGATATCATCCATTAAACTTTGCGCATTCATCATGTACGGCTGGGCGTATTTCGAAGATTTAATTTCTTCAAAAGCGAGATTCGCGCGTTTGTCCATGAAATCAATCTGGTCATCAGGGATCGACCAAATATCTTTGATCTCGATTTCGTAGCGTTTTTTCTCACCGGCCTGAAAAGATTCTTCCTTATATAAATAAGATTGCTCGCGCTTATCATCATAACGGACTTCAAAACCTTTAGAATCAACGACATCTTCAGGCTTAATTTCCGACGGAAGATAATGCTGCTGTTTAATTGTTTTGGTAACAGGATCTTTGTTCTCCAGTTCAACAATCAATTTAACGGTCTTGCCTTTATCTTTATCGGCAAGTTTAACAGGTTCGACCGGGCCTTGTTTATTTTCCCAATAATCAACCGACAAAGAGGCGTTACGGATTTCTTGCAGTTGATCGACGTGCATTCGGTATTGTTCAATACGTTTGTCGACGTTGCCCGAAAAAGTTTCCTGCTGGGCGAGGATGTCGTCCATAATTTTTTCCAGCCTCGCTTTTAAGGCAACGCCCTTGTCGTAATCGGGCGTATCTTTTAGACGATTAAGATTTTCATCGAGCTGCTTTTTGACCGCTTGAACATCATCGGTTTTGACTTTCCAAACATCGTTGACTTCAATCTTGATTGTCTTTGACTCTTTAGGCCCCAACGCAATCTTGCCGCTGACATAATAGGCCTTTACATCGACATCGTAATCGACTTCCAATCCGCCGGTGTTTAAAATATCAGGGGCCTTTAACTCTTTGGGGAGATAGTATTTGATGGGATAATCTTTAGCTTCCGTCGCTGAGGCGTTGACAGCAAGCAGATTAATATTTAAAGCGGCATGAACATAAGCAGGGATAAAACAAAAAGCAACCGTTAAAATGCAGCAAAGAAGATTAGGAAGGAAATTTTTACGCGCAAACGGCGTTTTTGTTAGAGGCAAACCTCTATAGTTCAACACACTCGACATCAAAGATATCCTTACTCTTCACTCTCAAAGTAAGTCTTTACAATCACGTCGTCTTTCTCGACGGATTCTTTGAGAGCTGTAATTTTGGCGTTCAATTCATCGAGTTTAGAATTGACCTTGCGCATATCCTGGATGTCATCTTTGGTCAAACTTTCCGCAGTCAAGCCTTCCAGGCCGACCGCTTTGGCACTCTTGTTGACGAGCTCTGTCAACATATCCAACATTTCTTTACCGATACCGCCTGAATCGATTTGCTTGCGGGCCAAATCGGATGAGGCGTTTTTAAGATCATCGACGCTCATCTGTAATTTCTTGATCCGTTCGTAGGTCGAAGGATTCTGCCCTCTAGCGCCTAATTCCGTACGGATGCCTTGGGCTTCGCCGAGAGCGGCCTCGGCGGCGCTCTTGGCTTTTTGGGTTAACGTTTTAATATCTGGGATATTCGAAAGCTGGCCGAAAACAGTTTCGGTTCCTGTATCCGACGTGGTCCCGACCGATGTTTCGATAGAACTGACATTACTTTTGATCGCGGCAAGATTACCGAAGACGCTTTTTATTGATGAAGCGTCTGTGGTGGTTCCCATAAGCGATTCAAGATTCGTGACGGCGCTTAAAATTGAATCCACCGTCGATGAACTGCTGACAGACGATACGGCATCAAAAACGGCGGCGACTTTACCGAACAATGAGTTGGTTGAAGCGGTGTCAGAAGTCGTTCCAATTTTGGTGTCGAGGGAATTGATCGTCGAGAGGATCGATGAGACATTAGCTACCAAAGATTGCGCGTTCGTTGCCAGATAAGCGATCCCTGACCAATTGATGTTGGCATGGCTCATCGATGAGATATCACTCCAGTTAACGCCCGCAGTGCTCGTGGTGTTCACATCCGTCCAGTTGATACCGGCCCCTGACATAAACGCTATATCCGACCAGTTAATGCCGGTCTTCGTCATCACATCAATGTCATTCCAGTTGATACCGGTTGTAGCCAAGACACCGATGTCATACCAATTGATACCCGAGGCGGTTAAATCGCCGACGTTCGCCCAATTAATTCCCTGCAGAGTGATATTTTGAATTTCGGTCCAATTGATGCCGGCATAAGACATATCATTGACGTTGCCCCAATTAATTCCCGCCTGTGTTAGCGCGCCCATGTCATCCCAATTAATACCGCTTGTTCCAATAACACTCCATTCATCCCAGTTCACACCGGTTTTAGAAAGCACATCCATATCGGTCCAGTTGATGTTGGAATTAGACAATACACCCATATCAAACCAATTAACACCGCTGGAAGACATATCACTAATACCCACCCAGTTGACACCGACGGTATCGCTGGAAAGATCAGAAATCGCCGTCCAATTAATATTGCCGCCCGCCATATCTCCGACGCTGACCCAGTTAATACCATCCGTTGTCATCACGCCATAATCGTTCCAGTTGATACCTGTTTTTGACATAACATCCATATCGGTCCAGTTAATGCCGGCGTTGGCCATATCCGAAATACTGTTCCAGTTAATACCAGCGTCGCTTAAGATATTCCAATCCGCCCAGTTAATGCTGGCGTCGCTCATAATATCTAAATCTGCCCAATTGATCCCTGCATCACTCATGATATCCAAGTCACCCCAATTAACTCCGGCAGTGCTAAGCGCCCCCAAGTCGTTCCAATTAATTCCGGTTTGAGACAACACATCCACATCTGACCAGTTGATTCCGGCCGCTGACATGTCGTACATGTTATTCCAATTAATTCCGGCGGCACTTAAGGCGCCGATATCATTCCAATTGATTCCCGTATCACTTAAGATATCCATGTCAGACCAATTGATGCCGGCTTGCGACATGTCGTTTATACTCGTCCAGTTGACACCCATATTGCTCATGGTACCGAAATCACTCCAGTTGATTCCCGTCGTGCTTAAAACACTCATATCAGACCAATTGATGCCTGCGTCGCTTAAGATATCCAAGTCAGCCCAATTAATTCCAGCAGTGCTTAAGCTTCCGAAATCACTCCAATTCACGCCGGCATCACTCAACACATCCAAGTCAGCCCAGTTTACACCCGTTTGACTTAAAACATTCATATCTGACCAGTTGATGCCCGCCGTCGACAAGGTACTAATGTCATTCCAATTGATTCCAGTTTTAGTTAAAACATCGATATCCGACCAGTTAATTCCCGTCGAAGACATTTCATTGATATTACTCCAGTTGATACCAAGATTGCTCATCGAACCGATATCTGACCAATTTATGTTGGAATCACTCATCACATCGAGATCTGACCAGTTAATACCGGTATCACTTAAGATATCGATATCCGCCCAGTTAATTCCGGCAGTAGAAAGCGTTCCAACATCATTCCAATTAACGCCGGCCTGGCTCATTACATCGATATCATTCCAGTTGATTCCAGTTGTGCTCAACTCATTTAAGTTGGCCCAATTGACGCCGGCATCGCTTAAGATATCCAGATCACTCCAGTTAATGCCCGATGTTGATAACGCGCCTAAGTCGTTCCAATTGACGCCGGTTTGACTCAAGACATTTAAGTCTGACCAGTTAATTCCCGACGTAGACATTTCATTAATATTGCTCCAGTTGACACCAATTGTACTCATGACGCCGAGATCAGACCAGTTAATTCCCGTCGTTGATACGGCAGCAAAATCATTCCAGTTGATGCCGGCGTCGCTTAAAATATCCAGATCCGCCCAATTAACACCGGAAGTTGATAACGCGCCGAAGTCATTCCAATTAATTCCCGTCGTGCTTAAGACATCCATATCCGACCAGTTGATGCCGGAGGCGGACATTTCTTGAACGTTGGCCCAATTGACACCGGCGTCACTTAAGATATCCAAATCACTCCAGTTAATTCCGGTTGTGCTTAACGCGGCCAAATCATTCCAGTTGATGCCGGCATCTGAAAGAATATCAAAGTCCGCCCAGTTAACGCCGGCTGTCGATAACGAACCGACGTCATTCCAGTTAATTCCGGTCGTGCTTAAAACATCCACGTCCGACCAGTTGATTCCCGCCGTTGACATTTCATTAATGTTGCTCCAGTTCACACCGGCTGTGCTCAGCACACCGAAGTCGCTCCAATTGATCCCCGTCGTTGACACGACCGCAAAATCAGACCAGTTAATGCCGGCATCACTTAAGATATCTAAATCGCTCCAATTCACGCCCGCGGTCGATAGCGCACCGATGTCATTCCAGTTAACGCCGGCATCACTTAAAATATCCATGTCTGACCAATTAATTCCGGAAGTTGAAAGTTCCGTCAAATTGGCCCAATTGATTCCAGCATCACTTAAGATATCCAAATCAGCCCAGTTGACTCCGGTTGTGCTGAGCGCCGCCACGTCATTCCAATTCACACCCGCGTCGCTAAATATGTCCATATCCGACCAATTGATACCTGCCGTCGACATTTCACTGATATTGCTCCAATTAACACCAATTGTGCTTAAGACATTCATGTCTGACCAGTTGATCCCTGTGTTCGATAAAACGCCCATATCTGACCAATTGATCCCTGCGTCAGAAAGAATATCAAAGTCAGCCCAATTAATTCCGGCGTCACTCAAAATATCCAAATCGGCCCAGTTAACGCCCGCATCACTTAAGATATCCAAATCAGCCCAGTTAACTCCGGCCGTCGACAACGATCCCATATCACTCCAGTTGACCCCAGCGTCGCTTAAGATATCGAGATCCGACCAATTGATGCCGGATGTTGATAATTCTTGAATGTTATTCCAATTGACCCCAACATTACTCATGACACCTAAATCAGACCAGTTCAATCCGGTTGTTGAAAGCACTGCCCAATCAGACCAATTAATGCCCGCGTCGCTTAAAATATCCAAATCTGACCAATTGATGCCAGATGTACTCATATTATTAATGTCGTTCCAATTCACACCCGCATCGCTGAGAATGTCGATATCTGACCAGTTGACTCCCGCCGTCGACATTTCTTGAATGTTACTCCAGTTGACTCCAATATTGCTCATGGCACCGATGTCGGACCAGTTAATACCTGTTGTTGAAACAACACCTAAATCATTCCAGTTGACACCGGTGTCACTTAACACATCTAAGTCAGACCAGTTAATACCCGAAGCAGACATTTCTTGAATATTGTTCCAGTTAACACCGGTTGTGCTTAAGACGCCGAAATCGTTCCAATTGACACCAGTTGTGGAAAGCACATTTAAATCTGACCAGTTGATGCCCGCATCACTTAAGATATCAAAGTCAGCCCAATTAATGCCGCTTGTGCTTAAAGCGGCCATGTCGTTCCAATTCACACCCGCATCGCTTAAAATATCCAGGTCCGACCAATTGACACCAGCCGTCGACATTTCATTAATATTACTCCAGTTAACACCAATCGTGCTTAAGACACCCATATCCGACCAATTGATGCCGGTCGTTGACAACACATTTAAGTCAGACCAGTTAATCCCTGCATCGCTTAAGATATCCATATCCGCCCAATTAATGCCTGCGTCGGAAAGAATATCCAGATCCGCCCAATTCACGCCGGTTTGACTTAATACATTAAGATCATTCCAATTAATGCCGGTTGTGCTCAACACACCCATATCACTCCAGTTGATTCCAGCATCTGAGAGAATATCCAAGTCAGACCAATTGATACCGGCATCGCTTAAAATATCCAGATCCGCCCAATTAACACCGGCATTGCTTAATATATTAAAATCGTTCCAATTAATGCCCGTCGTGCTTAAAGCCGCCATGTCGTTCCAATTCACACCCGCATCGCTTAAGATGTCAATGTCAGCCCAGTTCACGCCTGTCGTTGACATTTCATTAATGTTCGACCAATTGACACCGGCTGTTGAAAGAACATTCATGTCTGACCAGTTGATTCCTGAGGTAGATAGAACAGTTAAATCATTCCAGTTGATTCCTGCATCTGAAAGAATATCTAAGTCAGACCAGTTAACGCCAGCGTTGCTTAAAGAAGACACGTCATTCCAATTAATGCCCGTCGTACTTAAGACATCAACGTCAGACCAATTGATGCCGGCGGTTGACATTTCATTAATATTCGCCCAGTTGACACCAATTGTGCTCATGACGCCGAGATCCGACCAGTTGATTCCTGTCGTCGATACGGCGGCAAAATCAGCCCAGTTAACTCCTGCGTCGCTTAAGATATCCATATCCAGCCAGTTGATACCCGCCGTTGACATATCTTGAATGTTGTTCCAGTTAACACCGGAGGTGCTCAAGACCGTTATATCGCTCCAGTTCACATTGGTATTGGTAAGAACACTTAAATCATTCCAATTGATTCCAGCATCAGAAAGAATATCTAAGTCCGCCCAGTTAATGCCGCTGGTGCTTACTGAAGTCATATCATTCCAATTAACACCGGCATCACTTAAAATGTCCATATCTGACCAGTTAATGCCAGCCGTCGACATTTCATTTATATTGCTCCAATTGACACCGATTGTAGAAAGCACATTGATGTCACTCCAGTTGACACCGGCGTCAGAAAGGATATCGAGATCCGCCCAATTCACACCGGCATCACTCATAATATCTAAGTCAGCCCAGTTGATTCCCGCGTCGGAAAGAACATCCAGATCTGCCCAGTTAACGCCTGTTTGACTTAACACATTAAGATCACTCCAATTAATACCCGTCGTACTGAAGACACCCAGATCACTCCAGTTGATTCCAGCGTCGGAGAGAATGTCCAAATCCGCCCAATTAATTCCAGCATCGCTCAAAACATCCAGATCCGCCCAATTGACTCCCGCGTTACTTAATATGTTGAAGTCATTCCAATTAATGCCGGTTGTACTTAACGCCGCCATGTCATTCCAGTTCACGCCCGCATCCGAAAGAATGTCGATGTCAGCCCAGTTGACACCCGCCGTCGACATCTCATTAATGTTTGACCAATTGACACCGATGGTTGAGAGCACATCCATATCCGACCAGTTGATGCTCGATGTGGAAAGAACAGTTAAATCATTCCAATTAATACCGGCATCAGAAAGGATATCTAAGTCGGACCAGTTAATCCCAGATGTACTTAGAGCCGCCATGTCGTTCCAGTTGACACCGGCGTCGCTTAAGATGTCCATGTCAGACCAGTTGATTCCGGCTGTTGTCATTTCATTGATATTGCTCCAATTAACGCCGATTGTGGAAAGGACATTGAGATCCGACCAGTTAATCCCCGTCGTGGATAAGACATTTAAATCGGACCAGTTGATTCCGGCATCGCTTAGAATATCTAGATCTGCCCAATTAATGCCGGTTGTGCTTAATGCGGACATATCGTTCCAATTAACGCCGGCGTCGCTTAAGACATCAATGTCCGCCCAGTTGACACCAGCGGTTGACATTTCATTAATATTTGCCCAATTGACACCGATCGTTGACATCACATTGATATCATTCCAATTCACGCCTGCGTCTGACAGAATATCGATATCGGCCCAGTTAACACCAGCATCACTCATGATATCGAAATCGGCCCAATTGATTCCAGCATCAGAAAGAATGTCGAGATCCGCCCAGTTAACACCGGCGTCAGAAAGAATATCTAAATCACTCCAATTAACCCCGGCATTACTAAAGACATTCATATCGGCCCAATTGATTCCGGCTGTTGACATTTCATTAATATTTGCCCAGTTCACACCGATTGTAGAAAGTACATTGATGTCACTCCAGTTGACACCAGCATCCGAAAGAATGTCGAGATCCGCCCAGTTAACACCGGCATCACTCATGATATCAAGATCCGCCCAATTGATTCCGGCATCTGAAAGGATATCCAAATCAGCCCAATTGATTCCGGCATCACTTAAAATATCCAAGTCAGCCCAGTTAACGCCTGTAGCCGATAAAATTCCGATATCATTCCAATTAATGCCCGTTGTACTTAATGCGGCCATATCGCTCCAATTAACACCGGCATCACTCAAAATATCAACATCTGACCAATTGATTCCCGCCGTCGACATTTCATTAATATTCGCCCAGTTGACTCCGATCGTTGACATCACATTGATGTCATTCCAGTTCACCCCCGCATCCGAGAGAATATCAATGTCTGCCCAGTTCACTCCTGCATCGCTCATGATATCGATGTCTAACCAATTCACTCCGGCATCTGAAAGGATATCCAAATCAGCCCAATTGATTCCGGCATCACTTAAAATATCCAAGTCAGCCCAGTTAACGCCTGTAGCCGATAAAATTCCGATATCATTCCAATTAATGCCCGTTGTACTTAATGCGGCCATATCGCTCCAATTAACACCGGCATCACTCAAAATATCAACATCTGACCAATTGATTCCCGCCGTCGACATTTCATTGATGTTCGCCCAGTTGACACCGATCGTCGACAAGACCGTCATGTCATTCCAGTTCACGCCCGCATCCGATAAGATATCAATGTCCGCCCAATTAACTCCGGCATCACTTAAGATATCGAAATCGGCCCAATTAATTCCGGCATTGCTTAAAACATTCAAATCATTCCAATTCACGCCGGCATCGGAAAGAATATCCATATCACTCCAATTAACACCGGCCGCACTCATGGTACTAATATCGTTCCAATTAACCCCGGCGTCACTTAGGATATCGATATCTGACCAGTTCACACCGGAATTAGACAAATCATTCAAATTGCTCCAATTGATGCCAACCATACTCATCGTGTTTAAGTCCGCCCAATTGACCCCCACGCCGCTCATGATATTTAAGTCCGCCCAATTCACGCCTGCGTCACTCATGATATCAATATCCAGCCAATTGATTCCGGCATCACTCATGATATCTAAATCAGACCAATTGATTCCTGTCGTCGAAATTACAGATAGATCATTCCAGTTAACGCCGGCATCACTTAAGATATCCAAATCAGACCAGTTAACCCCGGAAGCTGACATCTCTTGAATGTTGGCCCAATTAACACCGATGGTTGAAAGAACATTGATATCACTCCAATTGATTCCGGTTGTCGACAAGACATTAAGATCACTCCAATTAATTCCAGCGTCACTTAAGATATCTAAATCAGCCCAATTCAAGCCCGTCGTGCTTAAGGCAGTTAAATCATTCCAATTCACCCCAGCATCGCTTAAGATATCAATGTCAGACCAATTCACACCTGAGGTTGTCATCTCATTGATATTCGCCCAGTTCACTCCTATCGTTGACAACACATTGATATCACTCCAATTCACACCCATCGTACTCATCACATCGATGTCCGACCAATTCACCCCCGCGTCGCTTAAAATATCTAAATCCGCCCAGTTGATTCCCGCATTGCTTAAAACATTCATGTCATTCCAATTCACCCCTGCATCTGACAAGATATCCACATCACTCCAGTTGATTCCGGCATCTGAAAGAATATCTAAATCAGCCCAATTTACTCCCGTTGTTGACAACACACCTATGTCGCTCCAGTTAATTCCCGTTGTACTCAACGTGCTAAGGTCATTCCAATTAACTCCGGCATCACTTAAAATATCCAAATCTGACCAATTCACTCCGGCCGTCGACATTTCATTAATATTCGCCCAGTTGACACCAATCGTTGACATCACATTAATATCATTCCAATTCACACCCGCATCTGAAAGAATAT
>CAZTCI010000008.1:0-66368 GCA_964612665.1 uncultured Planctomycetales bacterium
ATGTGGCGATCGGAACAACGTTATTTGCGTCGAATGCGAAGTTGACGGTGGCGGGGAATGGATCTTCGACGAACATCATGGCGCAGTTCCAGGCGTCGGGTGGAACGGCGAAGGTGACAATTTTAGATAACGGGAATGTGGGAATAGGGACGACGAATTTAGGAGGAATGTTCACGATTCAGGGAGCTGGAACAACAACTGGACTTAACTTTCAGACGAAGAATTCTTCGGCAACGGCGTTGGTGACGGCGCAGGATAGCGGTAATGTGGGAATAGGTTCATCGGTTCCGACGGGAAAATTGATTGTACAGGGAGCTGGAACAACAACTGGAATTACATTGCAGACACAAAATTCTTCAGCGACAGCGTTGGTGACAGGGTTAGATAATGGGAACGTTGGAATAGGCTCGACGGTACCGGCGCAGTTGTTAGACATTGGAGGATCAGCGGGAAACATGACATTCAGCCACGCGACAGGGCCGCACAAAATTACCACAGGAGGAACATCGGACTTGGCATTATTACCGGGAGGCAATGTTGGGATCAATACAACCAGTGTGGGAGGAAAATTAATTATTCAGGGAACAGGAACATCGACGGCGATCAACTTTCAGACAAAAGATTCAAGCGCGACAGCGCTGGTGACGGGATTAGATAATGGCAATGTTGGAATTGGTTCGACGGTGCCGGCGGTAAAATTGGATGTCAATGGAGCGATTCAAGTGAGCGGTTCAGGCGATACATATTTTAACAGCACCGGTGGAAACTTAGGGATAGGCTCAACGGTTCCGGCCCAGAAGTTGGATGTCAATGGAACAGTGCAGATGACGGGATTTAAATTAACGACATCACCGACGAATGGATATGTGTTAGTTTCGGATTCTAACGGTGTTGGAAGTTGGTCAGTCCCCAGTGCTGGCGGCGGCTGGACGGATGGCGGGACAAATGTTTATGTGACGGCGAACGGCGACAATGTGGCGATAGGGACGACATCGTTTTCAAGTGGGAAACTGACGATTGCCGGCAATGGATCTTCGACGGCAATTAATACGCAATGGCAAACGAATGCAGGCTCAGCGAAGATCACGATTTTAGATAACGGGAATATCGGAATCGGATCGACGCTGCCGCAGCAGGCGTTGGATTTAGGCACAAACAAGATTATTGCGGATGGATCGTTATTAACAAGTTTGCCTACAGGCGGTTGGACGGACGGTGGGACGAATGTGAATGTGACAACGAACACGGATAACGTGGCGATCGGGACAACAAGTTTTGCGTCGAATGCCAAATTAACAGTGCAAGGGAACGGGACATCGACAAATATCATGGCACAGTTCCAAGCGTCAGGCGGGACGGCGAAGATAACGATTTTGGATAATGGCAATGTAGGGATCGGCTCGACGGTGCCAACGTCGTTGTTGGATGTGACGAATGGCGTTGTCAAGATCTGGACAGGAGCAGGAACAGATAACAATGCGACATCCGCCGGGGAATTATACGTCGAAGGAGATTTAGAAGTGGATGGATCGATTTATGGAAACGGAGCGAATATTACAGGTATCAGTGCGGGCGGTTGGACAGACGGTGGGACGAATGTAAGTTTGACGACGAACGGAGATAATGTCGCGATAGGGACGACAAGTTTTGCGTCGAGTGCGAAGTTGACGGTGGCGGGGAATGGATCTTCGACGAACATCATGGCGCAGTTCCAGGCGTCGGGTGGAACGGCGAAGGTGACAATTTTAGATAACGGGAATGTGGGAATAGGGACGACGAATTTAGGAGGAATGTTCACGATTCAAGGGGCAGGAACGACGACGGGACTTAACTTTCAGACGAAGAATTCTTCAGCGACAGCGTTGGTAACGATGCAGGACAGCGGTAATGTAGGGTTAGGGTCATCGGTTCCGACGGGAAAATTGATTGTGCAGGGCGCAGGGTCTTCAACGGGAATCACGTTGCAGACGCAGAATTCCTCAGCGACGGCGTTAATGACGGCGCTTGATAACGGAAACGTCGGTATTGGTTCCACGGTACCGGCGCAGCTGTTGGACATTGGAGGATCTGCGGGAAACATGACATTCAGCCACGCGACAGGGCCGCACAAAATTACCACAGGAGGAACATCGGACTTGGCATTATTACCGGGAGGCAATGTTGGGATCAATACAACCAGTGTGGGAGGAAAATTAATTATTCAGGGAACAGGAACATCGACGGCGATCAACTTTCAGACAAAAGATTCAAGCGCGACAGCGCTGGTGACGGGATTAGATAATGGCAATGTTGGAATAGGCTCGACGGTACCGGCAGCAAAATTGGATGTCAACGGCAGTATCCAATCTTCAGGATCGTCGGATTCTTATTTTAATAGCAGCGGCGGAAACGTAGGGATCGGTTCAACTGTACCGGCACAGAAGTTGGATGTGAATGGAACGGTACAGATGACCGGGTTTAAATTAACAACGTCCCCGACGAACGCATACGTGTTGACTTCCGACAGCAATGGTGTCGGGACTTGGGCCTCTGCCGTCTCGGCGAATGGTTGGACGGACGGCGGAACAAATATAACCGTGACAGCCAACGGCGATAATGTGGCGATGGGAACAACATTATTTGCGTCGAATGCGAAGTTGACGGTAATGGGTAACGGTTCATCGACGAATATCATGGCGCAGTTTCAGGCGAATGGCGGGACGGCAAAAGTGACAATTCTCGATAACGGCAATATTGGGATCGGCTCAACCCTACCTCAGCAGGTGTTGGATTTGGGGGCGGGAAAAATTATCGGGGACGGTTCGTTGTTAACAAGTCTTCCAAATCAAGGCTGGTCCGACGGCGGGACAAATGTGTTCCTGGCGACGAACGGCGATAACGTGGCGATTGGAACGACAAGCTTTGCATCGAATGCGAAACTGACCGTGCAGGGCAACGGAACTTCAACCAACATCATGTCGCAGTTCCGCGATTCTTCGGCGAGCGCCAAGATGACAATACTTGATAATGGTAATGTCGGGATTGGAAGTACCAATCCAGGAAATCTCCTCGATATTTCAACAACATCCAATATATCTGAGCTTGGAATTTCTCAGCTTGACGGAGGATCTGGAAGCCAGCCGATCGTTATATTCTTAGGAGACGATACAACCGATACAGCGTTTCAGATCAGTTTAAGTGCTGACACTGTTAAACGCTATAGTATCCTGACTACCGGCGAAATGTCATGGGGGACAGGGAGCGCGACGAGAGATACCCGATTGTACCGTTCCGCGGCAAACACTTTCATCATGGATGATAATGCCGCAGGCGCAGAGACTTTGACGGTAACAGGTTCTGCTAATTTCGCCACCGTCTCGGGAAATGTGGGGATCGGCACAACTAATTTGACGGGACGATTGACAGTTCAAGGGACAGGAACAACTACGACGCCTAATTTTCAGACGAAAAATTCTAGTGCGACAGCTTTAGTTACGATGCAGGACAGCGGGAATGTTGGGATCAGTTCATCGGCGCCTCAAGGGAAATTGATAGTCCAAGGCGCGGGAACGTCGACGGGGATTACATTGCAGACGCAGAATTCTTCAGCGACGGCGCTGGTAACAGGGTTAGATAATGGGAACGTTGGCATCGGCTCGACGGTGCCGGCACAGGCCTTGGATGTGAATGGCGAAATCCGTGTCGTGACGCTTGCGGCCGCCGCGGCGACGACAGTTTGCCGGGACGCCAGCAATAATCTTTCAACTTGTTCTTCATCGAGGGAATTCAAAGATAATATCGCGTATCTGAGCGACGAACAAACGGCCGATATTTTAAACCAGATTAGAAATTCAAAGATGGCTTCATTTTATTTTAAGACTGATCATCCGGAGATGAAACGTTATGGGATCATTGCGGAAGAAGCGCCGGAACCGCTGAGGTATATCGATGAGCATGGCCATCAGAACTTGGATTTCTACTCGGCCCAGCTGGGTTATAGCTGGGCGGGAATTCAAGCTTTAATCCATCGGGTAGAGGCGCTTGAATCGATTATTTATTTAAATCATAAAAGAAATTCAACTATTTATGACAACGGGGATTCGGGACCGGCATTGACGATCAACTGGAATAATAGCAGGAATCAGAAAGTCAGACTGACGGACAATTGTACATTGACTTTCGCGGCTCCCGACGGCACTGACCGGCTGCTTTTGCAACTAGTGCAGGATTCAACTGGCTCGCGAACAGTGAGTTGGCCAGATACGGTCAAATGGCCTGGCGGCAATATTCCTAGATTGGCGGCGACTTCCACGACGGGCATAAACATTATCAGCTGTTTTTACAATGGAATTGATTATTTGTGTACAGATTCCTTGGATTTAAAATGATAACGCATTTGAATCTTAAAAATTTGCACCGTTCGCCAAGACTGAATAAATTTGTTCAGCTGTGGGAATTACTGACTTTTGCATTGCAAAAGTCTAGTACTAGGCCGTTTCTCCCTAAAAATGATAGAACAACCTTATCTTTGGGAGAGAAAAGGCCAGTAAGGTGGTTTTTTGCAATCGCGATTCTCATCGGATTATTGATGACACCGCGGCTAGGTTTTGCTGTTTCAGACACGGGATCTGAATCAATTCCTATCGGAACTAATGCCGGGAATAAATTGAATGTTGGTTCAGGAAAGTTTATCCTCGACGGGAATACAAGCAACGTTGGAATTGGTTCAACAGTTCCAGCGGCGAAACTGGATGTGAATGGTTCCGTTAAAATTTGGACAGGCGCCGGCACAGATTCGAATGCCACCTCCGCCGGGGAATTGTATGTGGAAGGAGATTTAGAGGTGGATGGGTCGATTTATGGAAATGGGGCGAATATCAGCATTAGTAGTGGCGGCTGGACAGACGGCGGGACGAATGTGAATCTGGTAACGAACGGAGATAACGTTGCGATTGGGACAACGGCGTTTGCATCAAACGCAAAATTAACGGTCGCGGGCAACGGTTCATCGACGGGAATCAATACACAATTTCAAACGAATGCCGGTGCCGCGAAGATCACGATTCTGGATAATGGAAATGTAGGGCTAGGCTCAACGCTGCCGCAGCAGGTGTTGGACTTGGGATCAGGAAAAATTATTGGTGATGGTTCACTGTTGACAAGCCTGCCGAATCAGGGCTGGACGGACGGCGGGACGAATGTTTATGCGACGACGAATGGGGATAACGTGGCGATAGGAACGACAGGATTTGCGAGTAATGGAAAATTAACCATTGCGGGTAATGGATCATCGACGGGAATCAATACGCAATGGCAGACAAATGTAGGAACACCGATTGTAACAATCTTGGACAATGGAAATATTGGGATAGGATCGACGCTGCCCCAGCAGGCGTTGGATTTGGGATCAGGAAAAATTATTGGCGATGCGGAATTTTTAACTAATGTGACCTTCGATGGATGGACTGATGGTGGAACAAATGTGTATATGAACTTTATTACAAACAATGTGGGTATTGGGACGAGTGTTCTTCCAAGTGCAAAGTTGACAATCGCAGGAAATGGATCATCAACGGGGATCAATACGCAGTTTCAGGCGAAGGGCGCGACAGCGAAGATCACGATTTTGGATAATGGGAATATAGGACTTGGTTCAACGCTGCCGGCGGTATTGTTAGATGTGACGAGTGGTGTTGTGAAGATTTGGACAGGAACAGGGACGGACAACAATGCGACGTCAGCTGGCGAACTTTACGTCCAAGGAGATTTGGAAGTTGATGGATCCATATATGGAAATGGGGCGAACATCAGCAACGTTGACGGCGCAGGGTGGGCGGACGGCGGGACAAATGTTTATATGACGGCCAATGGAGATAACATAGCAATAGGGACAACGTCATTTGCGTCGAATGCAAAATTAACCGTGCAAGGGAATGGAACATCGACGAACATCATGACACAGTTTCGGGATTCCTCGGCGAATGCGAAGATCACGATTTTGGATAATGGGAATGTGGGGATCGGATCAACGCTGCCGGGAACGTTGTTCGATGTAACAAATGGAGTTGTTAAAATTTGGACCGGGGCAGGGACGGATAATAACGCGACATCGGCGGGTGAATTGTATGTTGAAGGAGATTTGGAAGTGGATGGATCGATTTATGGAAACGGAGCGAACATTACAAATATCAGTGCCGGCGGTTGGACAGACGGTGGGACAAATGTGAATTTGTCAACGAATGGAGACAATGTGGCGATCGGAACAACGTTATTTGCGTCGAATGCGAAGTTGACGGTGGCGGGTAACGGATCATCGACGAATATTATGGCGCAGTTCCAGGCGTCGGGTGGAACGGCGAAGGTGACAATTTTAGATAACGGGAATGTGGGAATAGGGACGACGAATTTAGGAGGAATGTTCACGATTCAGGGAGCTGGAACAACAACTGGACTTAACTTTCAGACGAAGAATTCTTCGGCAACGGCGTTGGTGACGGCGCAGGATAGCGGTAATGTGGGAATAGGGTCATCGGTTCCGACGGGAAAATTGATTGTGCAGGGCGCAGGGTCTTCGACGGGAATCACGTTGCAGACGCAGAATTCCTCAGCGACGGCGTTAATGACGGCGCTTGATAACGGAAACGTCGGTATTGGTTCCACGGTACCGGCGCAGTTATTAGACATTGGAGGATCAGCAGGGAACATGACGTTCAGCCACGCGACGGGACCGCACAAAATTATCACGGCAGGAACAACGGACTTGGCGTTATCACCGGGAGGGAACGTTGGGATTAATACGACAAATGTGACGGGAAAATTAACAATCCAAGGGACAGGAACAACGACGGCGATTAACTTCCAGACAAAAGATTCAAGCGCGACAGCGCTGGTGACGGGATTAGATAATGGCAATGTTGGAATAGGTTCGACGGTACCGGCATTTAAATTAGATATAAATGGAGGGATCCAAGCGACCGGTTCATCAGATTCCTATTTAAACAGCAGCAGTGGAAACGTCGGGATCGGTTCAACGGTTCCGGCCCAGAAGTTGGATGTTAATGGAACAGTGCAGATGACGGGATTTAAATTAACGACATCACCGACGAATGGATATGTGTTAGTTTCGGATTCTAACGGTGTTGGAAGTTGGTCAGTCCCCAGTGCTGGCGGCGGCTGGACGGATGGCGGGACAAATGTTTATGTGACGGCGAACGGCGACAATGTGGCGATAGGGACGACATCGTTTTCAAGTGGGAAACTGACGATTGCCGGCAATGGATCTTCGACGGCAATTAATACGCAATGGCAAACGAATGCAGGCTCAGCGAAGATCACGATTTTAGACAACGGGAATATCGGAATCGGATCGACGCTGCCGCAGCAGGCGTTAGACATGGGGACAAATAAGATCATTGCCGACGGATCATTGTTGACGAATCTGAGTGCGGGCGGTTGGATAGACGGCGGGACGAATGTTTATGTGTCAACGAATGGCGATAACGTGGCGATTGGAACAACATTATTTGCGTCGAACGCGAAATTGACGGTCGCTGGAAATGGATCTTCAACGAATATTATGGCGCAATTTAGAGATTCCTCAGCGAATGCGAAGATCACGATTTTGGATAACGGGAATGTAGGGATCGGCTCGACGCTGCCTGGAACATTGTTGGATGTGACAAGCGGCGTTGTGAAGATTTGGACAGGAGCAGGGACAGATAATAACGCGACATCAGCCGGAGAATTATATGTCGAAGGAGATTTGGAAGTTGATGGGTCGATTTATGGAAATGGGGCGAACATTACAAATATCAGTGCCGGCGGATGGACAGACGGCGGAACGAATGTGAACCTGGCGACGAATGGAGATAATGTGGCGATAGGAACGACGTTATTTGCGTCGAGTGCGAAGTTAACGGTGGCGGGTAACGGATCATCGACGAATATTATGGCGCAGTTCCAGGCGTCGGGTGGGACGGCGAAGGTGACAATTTTAGATAATGGTAATGTGGGAATAGGGACGACGAATTTGGGAGGAATGTTCACGATTCAAGGGGCAGGAACGACAACAGGGTTGAATTTGCAAACGCGCAATTCCTCGGGAACCAACTTAATAACGGCGCAAGACAGCGGTAATGTGGGGATCGGATCATCGGTTCCGCAAGGAAAGTTAATTGTGCAGGGAGCAGGGACGACAACGGGGATCACGTTGCAGACACAGGATTCATCAGCGGCGGCGTTAGTGACAGGGTTAGATAATGGGAACGTTGGGATAGGCTCGACGGTACCGGCGCAGTTGTTAGACATTGGAGGATCAGCAGGGAACATGACGTTCAGCCACGCGACGGGACCGCACAAAATTATCACGGCAGGAACAACGGACTTGGCGTTATCACCGGGAGGGAACGTTGGGATTAATACGACAAATGTGACGGGAAAATTAACAATCCAAGGGACAGGGACAACGACGGCGATTAACTTCCAGACAAAAGATTCAACCGCCACAGCGCTGGTGACGGGATTAGACAATGGGAACGTTGGAATAGGCTCGACGGTGCCTGCCGCAAAATTGGATGTCAACGGCACAATCCAATCGTCGGGCTCATCAGATTCCTATTTAAACAGTACCGGCGGAAATCTAGGGATCGGTTCAACAACGCCATCACAGAAGTTGGATGTGAATGGAACCGTCCAGATGACCGGATTTAAATTGACAACGTCACCAACAAATACATACGTGCTAACTTCCGACAGCAATGGCGTTGGAACTTGGGCAGCGCCGGGTGGAGGAGGATGGTCGGACGGCGGAACAAATATATTTGAAATAACCAATAGTGACAATATGGGGATTGGGACATCAATATTAGCTTCTAATGCCAAGTTGACCATCGCTGGTAATGGAAGCAGCACAAACATCATGACGCAGTTTCGTGATTCTTCAGCGAGTGCCAAGGTGACGTTTTTGGATAACGGCAATATTGGAATTGGGTCAACATTACCGCAGCAGGTTCTGGATTTGGGATCAGGAAAGATTATTGGTGACGGATCCTTGTTAACTGGCCTCAGTCTCGCTGCCAACGGCTGGACGGACGGCGGGACGAATGTGTATGTGACAACGAATGGCGATAACCTGGGTATCGGAACGACCAGCTTTGCAACGAATGCGAAATTGACCGTGCAGGGCAACGGGACTTCAACCAACATTATGTCGCAGTTTCGTGATTCTTCGGCGAACGCCAAGGTGACCATTCTTGATAACGGTAACGTAGGGATCGGGAGTTCAAATCCCGGAAGTTTGCTGGATATTTCAACAACGGCCAACAATATTGTTTTTCAAGTTTCTCAGCTTGATGGTGGGGCGTCAAGCCAGCCTGCTGTTGTATTGTTAGGAGATGATACAACCGATACTGCGTTCCAAATAAGTTTAAGTGCAGATACTGTTAAACGTTTTAGTATGCTCACTACCGGTGAAATGTCGTGGGGTTCAGGGAGTGCGACGAGAGATACCCGATTGTATCGTTCCGCGACGAGTACGTTCACACTTGATGACAACGCTGGCGGCGCAGGGAACTTGACGGTAACAGGGCCAACAAATTTGGCGACCGTTTCTGGAAATGCTGGAATCGGCACAACAAGTTTAAGCGCACGGCTGACCATTCAAGGGACCGGAACCACGACCGCGCCTAATTTTCAGACGAAAAATTCTAGCGCGACAGCTTTAGTTACGATGCAGGATAGCGGGAATGTTGGGATTAGCTCATCTGCGCCTCAAGGAAAATTAATTGTGCAGGGCGCAGGAAGTACGACGGGGATTACATTGCAGACGCAGAATTCTTCAGGAACAGCATTAGTCACCGCTTTAGACAATGGGAACGTTGGCATCGGCTCGACGGTGCCGGCGCAGGTCTTGGATGTGAATGGCGAAATCCGCGTCGTGACGCTCGCGGCCGCAGCGGCTACAACTGTTTGCCGTGATGCGAGCAATAATCTTTCGACCTGTTCTTCATCGCGGGAATTCAAAGACGATATTCAATATCTCGATGAAAAACAAACCACAGATATTTTAGATCAGATTAAAAATTCAAAGATGGCTTCATTTTATTTTAAGACGGACCATCCTCAGATGAAACGTTACGGGATCATTGCAGAAGAAGCGCCGCAAGCGCTGCGCTATATTGATGAACATGGTCATCCGAATTTAGATTTCTACTCGGCTCAGCTAGGTTATACCTGGGAGGGGATTCAAGCTTTGACCCGCTGGATAGAGACACTTGAATCTACTGTTTATTCTAAACAGAAATCGAGGCCAGCTATTTATGACAACGGGGATTCGGGATCGGCATTGACGATTAACTGGAAGAATAGAAGGAATCAAAAAGTCAAACTGACGGACAATTGTGCATTGACTTTCGCGGCTCCCGACGGGGCTGACAGGCTGCTTTTGCAACTGGTCCAGGACTCGACCGGTTCACGGACAGTGAGTTGGCCACAGACGGTCAAATGGCCTGGCGGTAATATCCCTAGATTAGCGACGCCGCCAACGACGGGAACAGACATTATCAGCTGTTTTTATGATGGAATTGATTACTTGTGTAGAAATTCTGGATTTTAGATGAAATCAAAAATTTGATCAAAATGATTGTTGCTGACAACAGTGACACGATGGAAAAAGATAATCCGACGGTGTTCGGTCAAACGGACGATAAATTGATATATGACGTTAATGTTTATTTATACTTGCAAGTTTTTTAAGCAAATGAGAATTCATTTATTAAAGAATTGGTTAATGCTATGCCTCATCGGCCTGTTGATGACGCCGCGGCTGGTTTTAGCCATTTCCGACGGGACGGGATCTGAGACCATTCCTATTGGAACAGGTTCCGGGAATAAATTGGATGTCGGTTCGGGAAAGTTCATTGTCAACGGCAATACCACTAATGTGGGGATCGGCTCAACGGTGCCGGCGGCGAAACTGGACGTGAATGGTCCCGTTAAAATTTGGACAGGCGCCGGCACAGATTCGAATGCCACCTCCGCCGGGGAATTGTATGTGGAAGGAGATTTAGAGGTGGATGGGTCGATTTATGGAAATGGGGCGAATATCAGCAGCATTAATATTGGAGGTTGGACGGACGGCGGGACGAATGTGAATCTGGTAACGAACGGTGAT
Source organism: uncultured Planctomycetales bacterium (assembly GCA_964612665.1). Lineage (GTDB taxonomy): Bacteria > Omnitrophota > Gorgyraeia > Zapsychrales > JAHFFX01 > CAZTCI01. The sequence continues at coordinate 11,150 of CAZTCI010000008.1, forward strand.
AACGTTGCGATTGGGACAACGGCGTTTGCATCGAACGCAAAATTAACGGTCGCGGGCAACGGTTCATCGACGAACATTATGGCGCAGTTCCAGGCATCGGGCGGCTCAGCGAAAGCGACGATTTTAGACAATGGAAATGTTGGGTTAGGTTCGACGCTGCCTCAGCAGGTGTTGGACTTGGGATCAGGAAAAATTATTGGTGATGGTTCACTGTTGACAAGCCTGCCGAATCAGGGCTGGACGGACGGCGGGACGAATGTTTATGCGACGACGAATGGGGATAACGTGGCGATAGGAACGACAGGATTTGCGAGTAATGGAAAATTAACCATTGCGGGTAATGGATCATCGACGGGAATCAATACGCAATGGCAGACGAATGCAGGCTTGGCGAAGATAACAATTTTAGATAATGGAAATATTGGAATCGGCTCGACGTTGCCTCAGCAGGCGTTGGATTTGGGAGCAGCTGGAGGCATTGTTGGTGATGGGTCATTGGTATATAACACTACTGGATCAGGTTGGACGCATGGTAGGACAATTCTGTATCTGGAGACGAATAGCGATAATGTGTCGATCGGGTCAACGAATTCGTCCTTGTCGCCTGGGAAGCTGACGATAGCAGGAAATGGATCATCAACCGGAATCAATACGCAGTTTCGGGACGTCTCAGGAACAGCGACAATCACAATTTTGGATAATGGAAATATAGGACTTGGTTCGACGCTGCCAGCGTCATTATTGGATGTGACGAATGGAGTTGTGAAGGTCTGGACAGGAGGAGGAACGGACAATAACGCGACATCAGCGGGTGAATTGTATGTCGAAGGTGATTTGGAAGTGGATGGATCGATTTATGGGGATGGGGCGAATATTTCAGGAATAGCTGGTGCTAACGGCTGGACCGATGGCGGAACGAATGTTTATCTGACGGCGAATGGAGATAACATAGCCATCGGGACGACAGGTTTTGCCTCGAATGCGAAATTGACGGTCAAGGCCAATGGAAGTTCAACCAACATCAGTACGCAGTTCCGGGATTCATCGGCGAACGCGAAGGTGACGATTTTGGATAATGGAAATATAGGACTTGGTTCGACGCTGCCAGCGTCATTATTGGATGTGACGAATGGAGTTGTGAAGGTCTGGACAGGAGGAGGAACGGACAATAACGCGACATCAGCGGGTGAATTGTATGTCGAAGGTGATTTGGAAGTGGATGGATCGATTTATGGGGATGGGGTGAATATTACAGGAATCGCTGCTGGTGCGAACGGCTGGACGGACGGTGGGACTAATGTGAATCTGGCAACGAACGGCGATAACGTTGCGATTGGGACAACGGCGTTTGCGTCGAATGCGAAGTTGACGGTGGCGGGTAATGGATCATCAACGAACATGATGACACAGTTTCAAACGTCAGGTGGGACGGCGAAGATGACGATTTTAGATAACGGGAATGTTGGGATTGGGACGACGAATTTGGGAGGCATGTTCTCGATTCAAGGAGCGGGAACAACGACGGGACTTAATTTTCAAACAAAAAATTCCTCAGCAACGGCGCTGGTGACGATGCAGGATAGCGGGAATGTGGGGCTCGGGTCATCAGTTCCAACGGGAAAGTTGATCGTCCAAGGGGCGGGAACGACAACGGGGATCACATTGCAGACACAAAATTCATCAGCGACGGCTCTCGTGACGGCGCTTGATAACGGAAACGTCGGGATCGGTTCAACTGTGCCGACGCAGTTATTGGACATTGGAGGATCAGCAGGGAATATAACGTTCAGCCATGCGACGGGGCCGCATCAGATTGCAACGGGTGGTTCAAGTGATTTGTCGTTATCACCTGGAGGCAACGTTGGGATCAATACAACCAGTGTAGGAGGAAAATTAGTTATTCAAGGAGCAGGAACGACGACGGGAATTAATTTCCAGACAAAAGATTCAAGCGCCACGGCGCTGGTGACGGGATTAGATAACGGGAATGTCGGGATCGGCTCAACCGTTCCGGCGTACAAGTTAGATGTTAATGGTGGAATTCAAGCGACGGGAGCCGGAGATTCTTATTTGGCGAGTAGTGGAAACAATGTGGGCATTGGCTCAACCGTTCCGGCGCAGAAATTGGATGTGAATGGAACCGTGCAGATGACCGGCTTTAAATTAACGACTTCCCCGACAAATGGATATGTATTGACATCGGATGCCAACGGTGTGGGGACATGGTCAGCATCCGTAAGTGCCGCCGGAGGCTGGACGGATGGTGGAACGAATGTTTATGTGACGACCAACGGCGACAATGTGGCGATTGGGACAACGTTATTTTCCAGTGGGAAACTAACCATTGCAGGTAATGGTTCTACGACGGGAATTAATACACAATTCCGGACGAACGCCGGAACAGCGAAGATAACTATTCTTGATAATGGAAATATCGGGATTGGTTCGACCCTCCCTCAGCAGGTGCTGGATATCGGATCAAATAAGATCATCGCAGACGGATCCTTAATGACGAGTGTGCCTGGCTCAGGCTGGACCGACGGCGGAACGAATGTTTATATGACGACGAATGGAGACAACGTAGCCATCGGGACGACAAGTTTTGCCTCGAATGCGAAATTAACGGTCAAATCCAATGGAAGCTCAACCAACATCAGCACACAATTCCGTGATTCCTCGGCGAATGCGAAGGTCACAATTTTGGATAATGGAAATATAGGCATCGGTTCAACATTACCGCAGATCAAGTTAGATGTGAATGGCGGAGCGGCGCGGGTTTGGACGGGAGCCGGAACGAATACGAACGCCACGTCTGCTGGAGAGTTGTATGTTGAAGGTGATGTCGAAGTGGACGGTTCAATTTATGGAGATGGTTCGAATGTCGTGACCAGTAGTGGCGGCTGGACCGACAACGGAACAAATATGAATTTGACGGCGAACGGGGACAATGTCGCGATTGGAACAACGTTATTTGCGTCAAATGCGAAATTAACTGTCGCCGGCAATGGAAGCAGTACAAATATTATGACACAATTTCAGGCATCTGGCGGGACGGCGAAGGTGACGATTTTGGATAATGGAAACGTCGGGATTGGGACAACAAGTTTGGGAGGGATGTTTACAATTCAAGGGGGAGGAACCACGACGGGCATCAACTTTCAGACGCAAGATTCAACAGCAACCGCATTGGTAACAGGACAAGACAGTGGCAATGTGGGAATTGGGTCATCGGTACCGACGGGAAAATTGATTGTTCAGGGGGCTGGAACAACGACGGGAATTACCTTGCGCACACAAAATTCCTCAGCCACGGCGCTAGTCACGGCACTTGACAAAGGCAATGTCGGAATTGGCTCGACGGTGCCTGCGGAGTTATTGGACATTGGAGGTTCAGCGGGCAACATGACGTTTAGCCATTCAACGGGTCCTCATAAGATCATAACCGGAAGTTCAAGTGATCTTTCATTATCGCCAGGGGGAAATGTCGGCATTAATACAACCAATGTGACGGGCAAGTTGACTATTCAAGGCGCTGGCACGACGACTGGTATTAATTTCCAAACAAAAGATTCAAGCGCTACAGCGTTAGTGACAGGATTGGATAATGGTAATGTTGGGATTGGTTCAACCGTGCCCGCGGTCAAATTGGATGTTAACGGAACCATCCAATCAACAGGATCAGGAGATTCTTATTTGAATGTAAGCAGCGGCAATGTTGGTATCGGTTCGACGGTGCCCGCGGCTAAACTGGATGTTAATGGAACTATCCAAATGACGGGATTTAAGTTAATCGGGTCAGTGGGTGGATACGTGCTGACCTCGGATGCCAATGGTGTGGGGACATGGACCGCGCCGTCAGCGGCAGCGGGGGGTTGGACCGACGGCGGGACAAATACAAATATGTATCTCACGGCGAATGGTGATAACGTGGCGATAGGGACAGCCACATTTGCCACCAATGCAAAGCTGACGGTCAAGGGCAATGGTTCTTCGACAAATATTATGGCGCAGTTTCAGTCTTCTGGCGGGACGGCGCAGGTAACAATTTTGGATAATGGAAACGTCGGGTTAGGTTCAACATTGCCGCAACAGGCGCTGGATTTAAGTTCAGGAAAAATCAAAGGGGACGGTTCTTTGTTAACAAGCCTGAATCCCGCCGGCTGGACCGATGGCGGAACGAATGTGAAGCTGACGACGAATGGCGATAATGTGGCCATCGGTACAACCAGCTTTACGTCGAACGCAAAATTGACCGTGCAGGGCAACGGCGCTTCAACCAATATCATGGCGAGGTTTCGCGATTCATCGGCAACCATCAGAGTGACGATTCTCGACAACGGCAACGTGGGGATCGGAAGCTCGGCGCCAACAAGTCCTCTTGAAATGACGTCAACAGCAAATCAAACGATGCTTACCGTCCGTCAACTTGATACAGGCGCCAACAGTGTTCCTATAATGACCACTTTGGGAGACGATGTGAGCGATCGGGCGTTTCAACTCGGGATAAGTTCAGATTCGATTAAACGGTTAAGTATTTTAACCACTGGTGAAGCGGCATGGGGAGCGGGGGGTGGATCAACTCGGGATACGCGATTGTATCGTTCAGCGACCAATACTTTAACAATGGATGATAATGCCGGCGGCGCAGGAACATTGAAGGCGACAGGAACAACTAATTTGGGGACGGTTTCAGGGAATGTGGGCGTTGGTACAACTAATTTGACGGGACGATTGACAATCCAAGGGACAGGCACAACCACAGCGCCTAATTTTCAGACGAAAAATTCAAGCGCAACAGCACTGGTGACGATGCAGGACAGCGCAAACGTTGGGCTTGGGACGTCTGTCCCAGGAGGAAAATTGATTGTGAAAGGCGCCGGGACAACGACGGGGATTACATTGCAGACGCAAAATTCATCGGCAACGGCGCTGATTACAGCATTAGATAACGGCAACGTAGGCATCGGCTCGACGGTGCCAGCGCAGGTATTAGATGTCAACGGCGAGATCCGTGTCGCGACGCTCGCCGCCGCGGCGGCTACAACGGTCTGCCGGGATGCGAGCAATAATCTTTCGACCTGTTCTTCGTCGAGGGAATTTAAAGATGATATTGAATATCTCAGCGCTGAACAAACCGCAGATATTCTAAACCAAATTAAGAATTCAAAGATGGCTTCATTTTATTTTAAGACTGATCATCCGGAGATGAAACGTTATGGGATCATTGCGGAAGAAGCGCCGCAACCGCTGCGTTATATTGATGAGCATGGCCATCAGAATTTGGATTTCTATTCCGCCCAGCTGGGTTATCCGTGGGTGGGGATCCAGGCGTTGATTCGGCGGATGGAGACAATCGAATCAACGACTTCTTCTGATGGTCGACGCAGCTTAGGCATTTATGATAACGGTAATTCGGGAGCTTTGCTAACGATCGACTGGAACAAGAGTGATAATCAGAAAGTCCTGTTAACGGACAATTGCACATTGAACTTCTTACCGCCCGACGGCGTTGACAAGCTTTTTTTGAAGTTGGTTCAAGATATGATTGGTTCGCGTCAAGTCATCTGGCCAGAAACAGTCAAGTGGCTCGACAACAACGGCCAACCGCCGGTGTTAACGATAACACCAGCAACCGGCACTGATTTGATTAGTTGTTTTTACGACGGAAGTGACTATCTGTGTACCTCTTCACTGGATTTTAAATAACTTAAAACCTCCACCAACCGCGGGGAATGAACAGGTTCATTCCCCGCGGTTGAATAGGTATTGGGTCATTGAGTCCTGATAATCGAGGGAATGAATGGGCATCACATCCTGCCATTGGCAAAGACAATCAGATGGCGGGATGTTTTCGCAATATTCAGCATAGGAAGAATATTCCCAAGCCCTGGGGGATGTCACAATTTTAGCTTCTACAGGATTCGCATGGAGATAGTGAGAAGTTGAAATAAGATCTCCCAGCCCATCAATGTGGCGTCGTCCGAAGCGGCTTTGCCATAATGGCCCACGGCGGTTGCGCAGTAAATTGAAATAAAGCGAATATCCACCAAAGACTTTATTGATAAATTGGCTGATGCCATTATCAACGGTCTGTTTGAGGATAAAATGAATATGCGTTTTCATAATGCAATAAGCAATGAGTTGAATAATTTTTTTCTTTTGAGCACTTGAGACAATTAAGCTGGTTTGAAATCCAAGCTGTTGAGTTTGATTGGATTTCAAGAAATGACAAAAAGGCACCGAAAAATCCCACTGATAATACTGAATGAGTGAAAGCATGCGGATGTAATCTCGAGGCCGGTTAAAAATTTTGTAACCGTAAATACTTTTTGAATAAATGTGGTAAATTTCTCCGGTGATGAGTGGTGTTGGTTTTTGCATTAGAACCTCCTCTGTGTCGGGAGAGAAGCCCATCCCAAAACGCAGAAAATGAATAAGTTCATTCCAGCGCGAGCGCGGGGGTTGGTAGAGTTTTTAATTATAATTTTGGGGAGTTTTAAAAGGAAATCTGGGAAGGTATTTTAATGGGCATATTATAAATTTTTATTATTCTTCGTCAAGAATCATTTCAACCAATCATTTTAACCGCGGGGGTTGAATGAACCTATTCAACCGCGGGGAATGAACAGGTTCATTCAACCCCCGCGGTTGGTGGAGGTAAAATCTCTTGACAAAATTGTTTAATAGAATTATTTTCTATTCATCATTTCCTGCCGATAGGACGTTGTTTACTTTGATTCTCAACTGATAAATTGATAGAAATTTAAAATGAAGTCCCCAAAACTCGGTCCACGAAATTTTTTAGTGTTTTGTTTTTTAGGATTGTTTTGCTTTTTTTTGACACCCGCCGTGCACGCGTTTTTATTGTCATTTGCGCTCACTGACACGGATTGGGATCTCGATAATTCTATTCAAGCGCTCAATTCTCCGACCGCTGATGTGAATTATATTTTTAAAGCTAACACGCAAGATATTTTGATGAGCAATCAGGATATTGAACCCACTTGGTTTTCTAAAAGTAATTCCAACGAATTATTTTCGATTCAAAATGAAAACGCTCATGTCCAGGAGGATGCCTTCCAAAAACTTTTAGATGATGGCGAAGCCGGTTCCTTCAAAGAACCAACGCTCGAAGAAAGAATGAAAACGAGTTTTATTTTAAAAAAATGAAATGTAATTAAATTATTTATGAAAAAAACCCCGCTTCAATATTGAAGCGGGGTTTTTGTTTTTCTCGATCTATTTTTATTATAGATTATTTCCCATGATGTTCGTGATTATGCTCAGTTCTTAAGGACATGCTTGATTTCGCCGTATCCTAAATGTTCCTTTCGCAGATCCGTAATCCGTTTCCCATCGACATTAAATTGTTTCTCAAGTTTTTCAACCACATGTTTTTGACCATCAGGTGATTTTGCCTCGTCATCCATTTTGGCGTCGTCTTTGCTTTCAGCGTGGTCTTTTTTATCATCCGCATAAACAACGAATGAAGGTGCTGTTAATGTTAGAAACATTCCCAACGTTAAAAACAGAAGCAATTTTTTCATTTTTTTCCTGTGATTAGGTTTTACTAGAACCGGGCGCTCGCTCCAGCGGTAACCCCGACCGCCGGAGAACCCTTGGATAAGCCAATCATCAAATCACCGAAGACTTCATAATCCTGATCAATTTTATGATTGATTGTAAAATCTAAATCCCGCGGATTGGGCCGGCCGCTCACTAAATTTGTCTGTTCTTCATAAAAAAGTCCGACGGCCGTGTCTTCGGTAAATTGATAGAGTCCGCCGACATCAAAAGAAAATTGATTGTTCAAATCAATGCCTTTGGGATCGCCAATAAAAGTGTAATAAAGATCAAGGTGTAAACTCCATTCCGTGTTAAGGGTCTTGCTTGTTTCGAGTCCCAACGTCTCGTCCCATTCACCGGTGCCTAATCCTTCATCTTTATCAGCGGTGGGAAGTTTGATTTTGGCGACGGGAGAGAGATTGAAGGGAGTCGTTGTTGATTCCGTTAAAAGGTAATAGCTGCCTTTGACAAGGACATCGCCAATGCCTTCACTGCTTCTTGTCCCTGAATTGCTTTTGCTCGTTTGAAAAGGACGGCCGGAAAGCGCGCTAATGTTTCGTCCTGATTCTTGATAAATGTAAGGAATCGTGACCGCCAAATCACCGGCACTGAAATATCGTTTGAGAGTGAAGGGTATGTAGACGGTATTGGTAGTTGCATCTGTTCCAAAGTCGCCGGAGTCGTAGCTGATGGCCGCTGAGAATTTCCAATCTTTTTGCGCTGTTTCGGTTGAAGGAGTTTCCGTCGAGATGGATTCAGTTTTTTCTAGAACAGAAGCCCACAGATTTGTGGAACATAGGAGGGTTGCAGCAATAATCAAAACGTGTCGTTTCATAGATGTTGTTCTCCTGGGTGTTTTGCGCAAAGCTGTGATATTGATTATTAAATTGTGTAGTAATAGGCAAAATTATATACGATGAACCAGCGATTGGCAATGTCGAAAAAATAGCGCCCGTCACAATGAAAAGTCAAGGAGGGCGCAATACAATACAGGAGTAGATTATTATCTTTAAAACTCGCCAGTTTTTTTTCAAAAGATTTTTAAAAATTCCTTCGAAAAAACTTCATTCTTATATTGAATAAGTAGACTATTTATTTAATATATAAATGGTTTATGCTGGAAAAAATATATCTTGGGGAATTTTTATTCTCCTTCGCCCCGACGAGGAATGAATGGAATATAAAACCTCAGTATGATTGTTTTGTGCGGCGAAGTAGGATAGCCAACGGGATAAAACGATTGTTATCTGAGAGCCTTAAGTCCTTGGTGACAAATAAAAAACGCGAACCAGCGGAAAAATCCATTCTTCTTTCTTTCTTTTTCAGCCATTGTTTCCGTCGGATTTTCTTACCTTTCTGGCCTGCCTTCATTTTTTCTTTTATAAATTTATTTGTTATAAATAGTCAAACGTCAGTTTGGGCTGATGGTCTTTCAGTTCCAGCATCTTCAAGTGTTAATGTCAATAGCGGGACGTTGGATGTTCCAGGTAACGTTACGAACTTAGGGACAATCCAAGTTTCAACCGGACGTATTAAAGTCGGCGGCAATTGGGACAATAGTTCTGGGACATATACTTCTGGGACAGGTACAACTGAATTTACTAAAGCCTCGGCAACACAAACCCTCAACTCCGGCGGTACAGCTGTCGGTAAAAAGTTTTATAATCTCACCCACTCCGGCGCAGGCACACTTCAATTTAATGCCAACGACCTAGATCTCGACGGCAGTTTTTCCAATACCGCCGGCACCGTGAACGCCAACGGCAAAAATATGACCGTAGGTGGTAACTGGGCGAACACAGGAACTTTTACCGCAGGAAGCAACAGTGTTGTCTTTGATGGCGCGAATCAATCCATATCAGGTTCGACAACTTTCTATGATTTTGCAAAAACAGTAACCAGCGCGGCAACCTTGACTTTGCCTAGCACCCTCGAACAAATAGTCACACATCACTTAACGTTGCAGGGCGCTGCCGGACAACTATTGACGATTAAAAGTGATGTTAATGGAAGTCAGCATAAAATCACTTTGCAGTCGGGAGGATTGCAGACGCTTTCGTACTTGAATGTGAATGATTCCGACGCCAGCAACGGCCTCGCACTTGTGGCCGGCGCGACTTCAGTCAATACGACGCCGGGAACGAACGTTAACTGGATTTTTGGTGCGACCACGATTACTTGGACTGGAAACGTTTCAACTGACTGGGACACGCCGGGCAACTGGAATCTTGGTTTAGTCCCGGGCGCATCCGATGCGGTTGTTATTCCTAACGTCGCCACGCAGCCAATCTTGGCAACGAATGTGACGATTGCCACTTTAACCATCAATAGCAGCGCGACACTTACTTTAAACGGTAAAAACTTAACCGTGACCGGCGCTTTGTCGAACGACGGTACGGTGAGTTTGTTCGGCAGTGAAACCGTTAATATCGGTACCGTTGATCCCGATTCCGGGACATTTTTATTTACTGGGGATAACGACGGTATCAGTGAAAACTTTACGATCCCAGATCTCGGCGCGGCCGGGATTGATTACTTTAACGTCGTGATTAATGATACAAGCGGCGTCAAAGACACCTTCCGCACGAATGCGAATTTAACGATCGCCGGCGCGCTTACCGTCACCGCCGGTACAATCGACGTTTCAACAAACTCCAATACCTTAACGACCGCCGGAACACTTACGGTTAACGGCGGCACATTAACGGCGACGAACGGTAACATTGATGCCAACGGCGCCGTGGTTGTTTCATCAGGAACTTTGACTGCGCCGACAATTGGTAAAACGTTTACCGTCGCTGGTAACTTTACCCACTCCGGCGGCACGTTTACCAATTCTTCTGGAACTCTAACGCTCGACGGAACCAGCCAGTCCATCAACGGTTCAACGACCTTCTACAATTTGGCCAAGACGGTTGCTAGTACGGCCACGTTGACGTTTGAAAGTTCCGCGACACAAACTGTTACCAATAATTTAACCCTGCAAGGAGCTTCCGGGCAATTGCTGGTGCTCGCCGCTTCAACGCCGACCGTCGCGGCCAATCTTATCCTACAATCCGGCGGGTCGCAGAATATTTCCTACGTCAATGTGGCTGATAACAATGCCAACGGCGGCACCACGCTGGTCGGTCGTAATGGTTCAGTTAATTCCAACGGCAATTCAAACTGGTTGTTCGGGGCACAGGATGTTACTTGGACTGGGACTTCGTCAACCGACTGGGACACCGCATCAAACTGGGATTTAGGTTTTGTGCCGGGCAGTACAGATTCGGTCATTATCCCGTCGGTGGCGACCCAGCCAGTCTTGGCAACGAATGTCACCGTATTGAATCTAACTTTGCAAGCTTCCGCAACACTTGATCTTAACGGTAAAAATATGACGGTTTCTGGAACGCTTGATAACAGCGGTAATGTTAGACTTTTTGGCAGTGAAAGCGTGTCGATCAATGTTCCGGACACAAACTCAGGTACGTTTACTTATCTTGGAAACGGTGACGGCATCGTTGACACAGATACGATTGCGAACATTGGATACTACAATTTGACAATCAATGATTCACATGCAACACCGGATGTCTTTCAGACCAATGCTGATCTTACCGTCAATGGTGCATTAACAGTAACGGGCGGTACAATGGATATTTCCGCCAATGCCAACACCTTAACCACGACGGGCGCATTAACAGTCAACGGCGGTACGTTAACGGCGACAAACGGTAATATCGACGCCAATAATTCAGTAACTGTCAGTTCTGGAACTTTGACGGCTCCTGGTGCGGGAAAGAACTTTACTGTTGCCGGAAACTTTGCGCATTCAGGTGGCACCTTTACAAATTCCAATGGTACCGTCACTTTGGATACGACAACCACGGCGACGATTAGCGGTAACACAACATTTTACAATTTAACCGTGACTACTCCCGCAAAAGAAGTCGACTTTACCGCTGGAACAACCCAAACTGTCACCAACAATGTTAACTTCACTGGAGATTCGTCGAACGATGTGATCCTTCATTCAACCAGCAATACCGGCGTGAAATGGGACATTACATTCCCCAACGGTACGCAATCCGCCAGCTATGTGAGTGTCAAAGATTCCAATGCCAATAGCAACACCATTACCTGCTTTAGCTGTACCAACGGCGGCAACAACAACGCCAACTGGATTTTTAGCACGCTTTCGATCGCTGTTCCAGCAAACGGAAAAACAGTCGGCCAAACACCGACGATCATTGGTGTCGCTCCGCCTAACACAGCCGTTACAATTAAAGATATAAGTAACAACACGGTCGCCACTGTAACATCGGATGCTAATGGAAATTTCCGCGTCGCCTCAAGTACGCTGGCGCTGGGCGCCAATTCTTTAAAACCGTCTGCGGGTATCTTAAATGGAGTGGCGAATAGTTTAACGGTTGTTGCCAGTCCGACAACATCCCAAGTCCCGACGATTACTTCGCATAACAACGGCGACCGCGTCAATGGTTCTATGCCCACGATACGCGGTCAGGGTAATCCCAGCAGTACGCTCGCTGTGCTGGCCAGTAATGGCACAGGCAGCTTCTTATTACAAACTGTTGGCACCGGCACCGTTGATGCCAGCGGCAATTATGAAGTGACCTTAACGACCGCTTTGCCGAAGGGAACAAATTATCTTTCCGTTACGATTGATAACGTGGCGACAAGTATTTTGAATGTGGCTTTGACTGATCCGTTTGGTGTGGTCTTTGATTCTTCGACGGGCCAGCCGATTAAGAATGCGGTTGTTACTATTTATAATTCTACAGGCGCTGTCGCGACTCCTGGAGTTGAACTTGATGCGTCTGACACTAATCCCTACACAACTGGTGCCGATGGTTATTATTCATTTTTGGCCGCTAACGGTGATTATACGATGACCGTCAGTGCGACCGGGTATGATTATCCTTCAACTCAGACATCATTCCCATCGAGCCGTACAGTCACGACGGGTTCAAAAGGCGAAACATTTACAGTCGCGGGTGTTATTTTACAAATTGACCATCCGATGGATGCCAACGGGCAGCTGCTTCGCATTGAAAAAAGCGCAAACAAAAAAGAAGTCCACGTCGGTGAACCAGTGACCTACACGGTCACCATGCAGAACATTTCAACTTCTGATGTTTCGGGTGTTATTTTGGAAGACAAGATTCCGCCCGGCTTCAAGTTCATTCCCAACCGCGTCATTCTTGACGGTAATCCTATCGCGGATACGCAAACCCAGCGGCCGGTGACTTTCCATGTCGGTAATTTTGTCGCCGGCACCACGAAGACTTTGAAATATCAGCTCATCGTCGGCAGCGGTGTGACACCCGGAAATTATGACAACGTGGCCGTCGGACGTAATGCCAATCAGCTGGCGGTTTCAAACCGGGCGAGCGCAAGCGTCAAAGTTGTGCTCGACCCGCTCTTCGATATGGGCGCGGTTATTGGCAAGGTCTTCTGGGACAAAAATGAAAACGGCGTTCAAGATCCGCCGACGTATTTCGATATGGACCGCGAAACAATCACCGAGACTTCGATTCCAAACGCACAGATCATCATGGAAGACGGTACGATGATCCGCTGCGATCAAAACGGACAGTTCAGCGTCCCCGGCATTACACCTGGACGGCACTTGTTTAGAATCGATGAAAGCACACTGCCGGACGGCGCTTATTTAACGACGGACAAAGTTGTTATCGTCGATATTACAAAAGGCCTGACTGCCAAGGTTAATTTCGGCGTGCAGTTAACTGGAACGACGATTCAAAACGAACAGGATTTCTTCGTGCATGACGTTAACTTGATCCAGGATAAATCCAAACCGCAGCCGCGGCTGAACGTCAGTCTCTTCAAGAATCAAGTGGTTATTAGAAATGATACGTTAAGTGCTCCGGCGGAGTTCAGGATCTTTACCAACTACGCGCCGTTTATCGACAGTTGGAAATTAGAAATCCGCGACAAACAAAGCGGCCGGTTGATCCGGGCCTTTACCGGCGACCGCAGCAACATTTCCGATCCAATTTATTGGGACGGCAAAGACCAGATTGGCAAAATGGTCCTCGATGACCGTCATTATGCTTATAAATTAACGGTCGCTGATAAAGATGGTAACCAAGATGAGACAAGTGAACAGCCATTCGATGTTCTCGTGACCAATCCGGAAAAAGAAAAATTTGTTGAACTGACCAAAACGATTTTGAATGACAAAAATAAATCACTGACACCGGAGACGAACCAGCAGCTGGTTGAAGCGCAAGACCGCGTCATTGATTACCGTCAATGGCTGGCGAACGAATACAAAGGCAACCGGCTCGTTAAGCAAACGATTAAAGTAGACGGCGAAACTGTCTTCTTAGATCGTTATTCGCCGGATGTGCGGAGCGTGCGCGTCATTAAGACCGATGGAAAATCAATGACCGGCAAGAAAGAATTTTATGAAGTCCCGATCGTCGACCGCCAAGGCTTAACGGCGACTGAACTCATTAAAACCCCGCAGGATGTTTCATCTCCGACGAATAAACTTGAAATCATTCTGCCTAAAGGTAATTATGAGATTCAAGTCCAAGAAGGAAGCAAAGAATTATCACCGGCCGTCCCGGCGCCAAACGTGACACCGCTGTCACCGCCGATACTTCCACCCGACGGCATTCCGACACTGAAACCGTTGCCGATCCAAACGTATTCCAAAAAAGTAAAAGTCGGCGAGGATTACATGATGTTCGTCGGCATGGGCGATGCCAAAATCGGATACACCTTTGACCGTAGTAAAGTCGAAGATGTTGCCAAAGATGATCAGTATAAAGCCGGCTTTTGGAGCGAAGGGAAACTGGCGTATTTCTTAAAGGGCAAGATCCTCGGGAAATATCTTGTTACCTCGAGCTTTGACAGCAACCGCGAACAAAAAGAAATCTTTAAGAATATCAATCCGAACCAGTATTATCCAATTTACGGCGATAATTCTTCCAAAGATTATTCCGCAACGAACACGCAAGGGAAATTATATTTGCTCGTCGAATGGGACAAGTCGTCGGTTATTTGGGGTAACTACAATGTCGGCTTTACGGATACGGAATTCGCTCAATACAACCGGTCGCTTTACGGCGGAAAAATTGATTATCAAACGGTGGCCGCAACACCGTATGGAGAACCGGACACCAGGGTCGTTTTATTCCGCGCGAAAGCCCAGCAGAAAGGGGCGCACAACGAATTCGTCGGGACCGGCGGGTCGCTGTTTTATTTGAAAAACAAAGATGTGATTGAAGGTTCAGAAAAAGTGAGCGTTCAAATCCGCGATAAGATTACGGGTCTGGTTATTTCGTCACGTGATATGAAACCGCGGGTTGATTATGAAATTGATTATAAAGAAGGCCGCATCCTTTTCTGGAAGCCGGTTAACATTTTGGTTGAAGGCGCGTCGATCATCTCGAGCCAGTTGTTAAGCGGTAATCCTGTCTATGTACTTACTGACTATGAGTACGAACCTTCTGATGATTTTCAACAAGCCACAATTGGTGCGCGCGTGGCGCAGGCTGTTTCCGATAACGTTGTTGTTGGCGGAACTTATGTCAAAGAAAATCAGCAGGGCGGTGAATACAATTTAAAAGCAACAGACACGACGGTACATCTTGGACATGACGCCACGATCAAAGGCGAATATGCGGAGTCGCAGGCACAGGCAACCGGTACTTTTGTTTCGACCGACGGAGGGTTAACATTTACCGAATTGCAAACGAACCAAGACGCGCAAGGAAAGGCCTATGGTCTGCGTGGCGACGCGCGGTTGTTTAACCGCATAGGATTGACCAGTTATTATAAATGGATTGATGATGAATTCTCAACGCCCGCCACAACTGCTCAGCAGGGTAAGGAGTTGGAAGGTGTGGCCTTGGATTACGAAATCTCGCCGAAGACGCGGCTTTCGATGCGTCATGATGTTCAACGGTTGCTTGACAGCGGTAATGCGCAAACACAGCTTCAAGTGGGCGCGTCACGCACCGAAACAACGTCGATGCAGATAGTCCATCAAATCCGCCAGCTCACGTTAACAGGTGAATACCGTCATCAACAAGTAACTGATAAAAATGGACAATTTGTTTCTGAGACAAACACGCAAGGAGATTTGTTAGCGTTAAAAGCTGACTACGCGATTAATGATAACGCCAATGTTTATCTCGAGCGCCAGCAATCCATCCAAGGCCCATCTAACGCGCAAACAACCGTCGGCGGCGCAATCCGTCCTGACAAAACATTAGAATTGCGCGCGAGTGAAACGATCGCCGAGAATGGAAACGCGACGAGTTTGGGCGCAACCAAGAATTTCAATGACAAAGTTAAAATCGCGGGTGATTACACAATTGTCAAAAATAATGCGGGACGCACGTCGGGCTTAAGCGGTTCAGCCAATCAAGGCAGCCAGTTGAGTCCAGGCGTCAATGTCAGCAGTTCAGCCAGTGATAAAGATGGCGCGCAAGCTTCTTTAGGTGCTGATATAAAGTTAACTGATAAAACCAGCGTGCAGGGCGCGCTCGGACTCGGACAAACCGTGAGCGGTGAAAAAACAACGACGCTCGCCCTTGGGGGACGCACTAAAGTTGACAGCCAAACGGATCTCGGCGCCAAAATCGGTATGACTCAGTCTTCCTCCGGCGGAGTCGGGGAAACTCTTGGCGCCGATGCCACACGTCAAGTTGATGATACAACGCAAGTGACAAGCGGCGTTGATGTCAGTCAGCGGCCCGGCGAATCCAAGATGACGAATTTCAAATTAGGCGGGCAAAAGCAATTGACCGACGAGGTTAAGATGACATCCGAACGTTCTTTTGGATTTTCGCGCGACATTGTCTCTCAGAACAGCAGTTACGGAATGATTCGAGAAAAAGACGGGCATAAACTTCAAGGAACAATCACCCGTCAGCATTCCGAAGGCACGCAAGAAACGTCTGACTCCAACATTTATGGATTGTCCGGCGATGTGGGCAGCGACAAGTTTGCTTTAAACGGTTCTTATGAACGCGGGATTGTTCAGTCCCATAACGGCCAGCAGTCGGACCGCAATGCAGTCAGCGTCGGGATGGGATACGTTGATAAAGACAAAGAGACCGGCGTTGAAAAGTTAAAAGCGTCGAGCAAAATTGAATTCCGCAAAGATTCCGGCGACACCGATAAATATCAATATGTTCTTTATAATTCTGCTGAAGGCCGCTTGACACCGGAGATTTCTATTTATTTGAAGACACAATTGTCTAAGACAGAAAATACAAGCAGCAATAACAAAGAAGCAGAATACAAAGAAATTATTTTAGGCGGCGCTTACCGTCCGATTTACGCCGACCGTTTAAACATTTTGGGACGCTACACGTATTTGACTAATTTGTCGCCGGACAGTCAATCTAGTAACGCTAGCGTCGATGAGACGCGGGCCCATGTGTTTGCGGGTGAAGTTGTTTATGATCTTACGCCTCAATGGCAGCTGTCGGAAAAATTGGCTTTGCGTTTAAATGAAGAAAGAGTCCCGGGCTTTGATTTTACGCAAACTCAGACGTGGCTCATGATTCATCGTTTGAATTACAACATCGCGAAGGATTGGCAGGTGAGCGGCGAATACCGCAGATTGGCGCAGATTCAAGCCAAAGACAGCCAAAGCGGTTTTCTCCTTGAGGTTTCACGTGATGTGAACGACTTTGCTCAGTTGGGCGCTGGATGGAATTTCACTCAGTTTAGTGATGACTTAACTGATTTGGGTTACACGGCGCAAGGGCCATTTTTGCGGATGACGACGAAACTCTATGACCGCACGCCGCAGGAAAAAGCCCTGGCGCATGAAAGATGGCTGCAGGACAGAATTAATATTTGGGCTTGGGACATCATCAATCGTGAATTGGTCAGGCCGGATAGTCCGATTGTAGAACAGCTTAATGAATTCTTTGCAATGGCCAAGCAAGCGCGGGCCGAAGGGAATTTGGAAGAGGCCCAAAAAATTTATAAAGACATTATTGTAGCGGGCGACATTATGTTTAATGAAGCGTCTCAATATATTTTAGGGCGCGTTTCGTTTGAGGAAAAGCTGCAAGATTATGCCTCGATGGCGAACGAACATTTCAAACAAGGTGAGTATGAAGAGGCGAAAAAATTATGGCAAAAAATACTAGAAGAGACAGAAAAGCCTGTGGTAAAATGACCGCAATGTCTACGGCAAAAATATTGAAAAATTTTTTAATTGTCTTTTCGCTGCCTTTTTGTATTGTTGCATTCAATACTTTTGCTGCGGCTGCTGAAACACCTCAAACACAAGACACCCAAACCTCGACGGCAACTACGCCCGTATCAACGCCAAGTTCTACAGCGGATTCCTCCGCTTCTTCTGATACACCATCATCCTCTGATCAACAACCCATGGCCATTCCAACCCTGCCAGAAAAAAAATCACTTTCCTCTAAAGATCAATCCGGTTACACCGTTAATCTTCAAGAACTTATTAAACGTTCCAAAGAAAAAATAAAGGAAGTTAATAAGAAATTGGAAAACCAGGCCAAGAAAAAACGCAACCAGCAGCGCGAAGAAAAAGCGCGTCAATATTACGAGCGCGGCAATCAACTCTATGCCGAAGGCCGTTACGATGAAGCCCGACTGGAATGGGAAAAAGCAATTAAGATTACGGAACATCCGGAAATGAAAGATTATGTGCGTGAAAATCCGGGACTGTTTAATCATGAAGTATCAGCGTTGAAAAAGGCCGCTAACGCCCAGAAAAAACAAATTGCTTTAACTGAAGAACAGCGCGACAAAGAAGTCTCAACCAGTTATAACGCTGCGGTGTCTTTATATAAACAAAAGAAATTTGAAGCGGCGAAAGAAGAATTTTTACACGTCGAAGAATTGATGCCCGGCCATAAGGCGACGGAAAGTTATTTAAAGATCATTGACCAGGATATCCTAACCCAAAGAACAGAATTAGATAAAGAGAAAGTAAAAGAAGAAGAACGCCAGCGCCAGGAAGAAGAGCTCGCCCAGAAAAAAGCCAAAGAAGAATGGCAGAAACGGATCGACAAGCAGGAAAAAGAACGTGAACAAAAGCAGTTGGCCCAAGCTGACACTATTTATCGCGAAGCGGTTGTGTTGTATCAGCACAAAAGATTTGTTCAGGCTAAAGAAAAATTTCAGGAAGTCGAATGGGTGTCACCCAATTATAAGAACACGCAGAAATATTTAAAGAATATAGATAAGGATATTAAGGAAGAAGACCGCCGCGTTATTCTTGAACGCCAGCGGGAATTGGATGAAGAAAAGAAAAAAACAGACACTCAAAAGAAGAAAGAACAAGATGATCGCGAAGTTCAAATTACGGAGCAGAAACGCGAAGAGTTAAGAAAATTGACTGATAAAACTGATGCCACCTATGAAGAAGCGGTTGCTTTATATAAACATCAAGATTTTATGGCCGCGCGCAGTAAATTTGTGGAAGTCGAAAATTTGGTGGCTGATTATAAAGACACCAATAAATACTTGGATAAAATCGATGTCATTATTGAAAGACAAACCGGCCAGAAGCCTGCCAAAGATGTAAAGACGGACACAAAAGAATCTCAACCCGTCGAGGAAAAGACAGCTAAAGCTATTTCCAAATCCGAAAGCTTGCAAGAAGAAGTCAAAAAAGAACCTGCCGCTCAGGAAGAGTCCGCACCTAAAGAATCTAAAGAGCAAGTCGTTAAAAATGAAAGTGAAGAATCTCAAACTAAAGATGAAAGTTCATCCGCTGAAGAATCCTCATCGTCAGTGACGGCGGCGTTAACCAGTTCTGAATCTCAAGAAAAAGTTGAAGAAGCTAAAGAACCAGAAGTTTCAACTGCCAAGAAAGATTCCATTGCTGAGTCAGCGGAATCTGAAAAAGCTGTTCAAGCTAATAATAATGAAGAATCCGTTGAACTCCGACGGTTGAAAGAAAAACAAAAAGAGTTAGAAGAAAAAGAAAGAGAAGCAACTCAAAGACAACGCATGCTTCAAGATGCCAAAGCCAAGGCCGAAGAAGCTAAACGTGCCGCCGAGGAAAAAGCCAATCAAGCGCAGGCCGCTTTAGCGGAAAAAGAAAAAGCTGTCAAGGATTTAGCAAAATTACAAACCGATTTAGAAGCGGCCCGAAAAAAAGTTCAAGAAGAGAAAGTAAAACAAGCCCGGCTTGCTGAAGAGCAAAAAAGAAAAGAGGCTGTTTTAAATGAAATCGCCGAGGATAAATCTGTGAAAGCGGCTAATGAAAAAGAAATTGCGTTAGCTCAACAGAAAGCCAACGAAGCGCGTCAGTTAGTTGAAGACAAGACCCGGCTTGAAGAAGCTGCGCGTCATGAAAAAGAAAATGCGTTGGCCCAACAGAAGGTCTTTGAAGAAAAAGCCCGTCGGGCGCAAGCAAAAATGAAACAGCTTCAGGAAAGACGAGAAAGAATCGTCCAGAATTTAAGAGAAAGAGAAATTTTTGTAGAATCGCCCACTGACGTCAATCCGGAAACATTTGGCGCGCCTTTGTTGTTTGAGCCGGAGAAAGAAACCCTGCGCTCGCAAGCTGCCCGTTATAAAGCAGAGCTTCGCCGGGCCAGAGAAGAAAATCGTCAAGAAAAGATTGCTCAACAGGAGAAAGAACGGCTGCGCCAAAAAACCGATGAAGCCCAACTTCGTATTGAACAAAATGAAAAACGCGCGGAAGCGGTTATGAAAAAGAATGATGAAATCTTACAAAGGCATCTTATTAATAAAGAAGATGCGGAGGATCAGCATTTTAACCGTGAAAAATTAGCGCAAGATAAACGTTCGATGAAGGAAATGAACCGCGAAGAATTAAATGAGCAGAAAAGAAAAGGTAAAGAGCTTAAGCGGATGATTAAGCTGGATGAAGAACGTGAAGCTGAACTTGCCCGTCAACAGGCCGATCAAATCAAATTGCTGGAAAACCGTAACAATCAGCAGGAAATTCAATGTTCCGAGGAGAACTTACCCATTTTAGAAAGCAGCGGCATGATTCCGGGCAACTGGCACATTATGTGCGAACCGCGCCAGCAGCGTCAGAAGGCGGATGTTTCGTTACTGGACCAAGAAAAGAAATTAAAACAATTTTATAACGATTTAAAAGAACACAAATATCCTAAAATTCAAAAGAAGCAAACTTCCCATCAAAAACCAGTGAAGCCAGAAGCAGGAAAAGAACCTGCCAAAGAACCGCCCCCAGAAATAAAAGAAGCACCACAGGTCCCTTCTCCTGCAGAGCCGGCGCAGCCTGCGGCGCAACCTAGCGTTCAAAGTCAAGAAATATCGGCCGCAGCCGTTTCTCCGACGTCAACTGCAAATGAAAAACCCGAACCAAGTATTGAAGATATCTATAAAAATGCGATCAATCTTTATAAACAAAAAAATTATGAATTGGCCAAACAGGAATTTGAAGCGATTCAAGTCAAGAATCCGAATTACAAAAAGACCAACACTTATCTTTCACGCACTGTCAAGATGATTGAAAAGCAAAAAGAGCAGGTGCGGCTTAATCAGGAAAAATTACGCAATAAATTGATGGCGGCCCAAGAACAACAAGCACCTTCCTCTATGTCAGCAGGTGAAAGTGCCCAAGGAGCGGGCGCTGCTACGGCCACTGCAAATGCGGAAACCGCGCCACAGGCCAACAATGTTCAAACCCCGGAGCCGGCCGCGCCTCATATAGAGGAAGCTAAGGCTGCTGCGCAGCAAGGCAAACATAAATTGACCGAATCCGAGCTTCTCTTAATTAAGCACGCGGATGAAATGTATCAAAATGCGCTCAATCTTTATCATGATAATAAGATTGAGGAATCGCAGCAGGCGTTTAATGAATTTGAAAAACTGCTAGCAAACAACCGTTTCCCCGACGATTATTTAAAGAAGATGCGTCTTAAAATAAGGAGTGAACAAAATAAAATCTTGAAAGCTCAGGCTGAAAAGCAAGAGCGCATAAATCGACAAAAGCAAAAAGAAGAGCAGCTCGCCAAGAAAAAGGCTGAAGCGGCGCAAAGAATTAAAGACCGCGAAGAAGCCCGCCTTAAAAAACAACAAGAACAGGCCCAAAAAAAGGCTGAAGCCGAAGCCCGCCAAAAAGAGTGGCAGGAAAAATTGGTCCAGCAAAAAGAAGAACAAAAAAAACAGACCGAGGAAGAAGCCAAGGTAAAGGCTTTTGAAAAAGAAAATCAAGAAGCAAAAAAGAAAGAACAACAAGAACAAAAACAAGAACAGGCTTCAATCCAAAAGTCCGCTGAAAAACAAAGCCAGGCTGAAAAAGAAACTCAAACAATAAATCCGCCAGCAGCCCCAGCAACTGCGGCTGCTTCGGAACAAGCCAAAAAAAATGAAGAAAAAAAGCCTTTAGAAGAAGACAGTTATTTAACGCCTAAACAAAAGGCGATTCTGGCCGCGCAGCAGCGCAAACAAGAGCAAGAAGACCGGCGCAATAAATTGAAGGAAGAAAAAGAACAGGCCCGTGCCGAATTAGCCCGCCAGCGCGAAGCAGAACGGCAAGAAAAGATACAAAGAAAAGAAGAAGAACGCGAAGCCCGGATTGCCCGACGGGAAGAAGAGAAACAGCAAAAAGAAGCCAAACGTCAGGCGGCCCTTCAAAAAAAGTTGGCGCAAGCATCGACCCTTGCCGCTGCTAAAACTTCGGCACCAGAATCTTCCGAGAAAACCTCTGACAATTATTCTTTCATGCAAAAAATGAATTCCAGCCAGACGTCAAGCACAGCTTCTCAGCCAGAATCTCAAGCGCCAGCGCCTAATCCAGCGGAAGAAAAATTAGTGCAGAAACATGAGGCAAAGCAACAGGAATTCGAAGACGGCATAGACTCATTGTATCAAGATGCCCTAAAACTTTACAATCAGCGCGACTTGACTTCATCCAAAGTAGTTTTTGAAGAATTAGAAAGCATGAAAAGCAATTACAAAGATACGCGTTCTTATTTGGACAAGATCAATCAAGGTTTGACTAAGGGAGAAGAAGGAAAGCAAAATACATTATCGAAAAGTGAGACTGAGCAGCCGCCTGTTGCTGAAATTTCAACTTCTCCGGCAGAATCAAATTCTGCTCAAGCGAATAACAAGGGAACCACAGAATCACTAGAAACGTCTCCTGTTGAAGTGTCAGGGGAGCCGGTTAAAAATCAGTTAGCTCAGACTAAAGAAGAAAACACAGCTCTGCCGCCGCCAAACTTTGAAGAAAAAGAATCAAAGAGCGAAGCAACTCCAACAGAAAAACAAGAACAAGCTAAACAAGAGAAGAAATTGCGTTCGAATCCTTTGGTCGACAATCTGTATAACGAAGGCGTTAAGATGTATAAAAAAGGGAATTACGCAGAAGCACAGAAAAAGTTTGATGCAACTGAAACCCTCGCTGGCGATTATAAGCTCACCAAAAAATATCTGGCTGAAATTGAAGAATCCAAATTAAGTCAAAATAAATTAGAAAATGCCCGTCGGGAAAAGTTGGCGGCTGAACATGAGAGACAGCTCGAAAAAGTAAAGGCAAAAGAAGCTAAAAAACAAGCCAAGCTTGCGCAATTGCAGCAGAAGCAAGAAGAAAAACTTTTCCGTGAAAAACAAATACAAGAGAAAAAAGAATTAGCCCTTAAGCAAAAGGAAGATCATCTTGCAGCTCAACAGGAAGAGAGAGAAAAGAAAAAACAATCAAGGCTCGCTTCGCTTCAACAAGGACAAGATGACCAAATTTTACGCGAAAAAGAAACCCAACAATTAGCCGAACGCCAAAAGCAAGAATCTATGGCCGCTGAAGAGGCCCAATCAGAACGAAAGCAAAAAGTTTTGCTCGAACGCCAGCAAAAAGAAGATGCGAGAAGACAAGCGCTTGAGCAAAAACAAAAAGAGCAATTATGGCGTGCAAAAGAAAAGCAAGAGCAAAGAGAAATTGCCAGACGTGAAAAAGAAGAACGCCTCGCCGAACTTCAAGAAGAAGCTGACAGAAAGCATAGAGCGTTAATGGAAAGGCAACAACAAATAGAAGAAGAACAATTTCTGCGTGAACAAAAACAAAGACAAGCCCAAGTAGAGCGGGCTCAGCTAGACAACGAGCCGTCGACGGATCGCTACAACAATAGACGTAACACTAATCCCCGTTCACTTATTGAACAGACGGAGCAATTTAGAGATGAGGGCAGAAGGGCGTTACTTCAACAAAAAGGAGACGAACGGACGTGGCGTGACAGACAAAAACAAGAACAGCAAGATCAAAGACAGCAAATGCTGGCCCTGCAATGCGAACAGGAAAAACAAAAAAGAGAATTAAGGGATTTCAGTAAGGCCATGGACACCGAATTGAACCGCGTGGAAAGAAGTTTGGATGAAAATAAAAGAATGACTGCCTTGGCATCGTCGAGATATTCCTCAGCGAAGTACGGCCGTCCTTCTTATCCAACCAGGACAAAAGCAAAGCCCAGAAGTTCGGCAGCGTCTTCGCAGGGGACAGAATTTGATTCTCCTTATAGTAACGATTTAAGAAACCCGAATTGCTTTATTAAAGCCGAGGCGCTTTATAAAGAAGGGCTCCGTTTTTATGATCTCCAAGATTTTGAAAGGGCCCAGCGGAAATTTCTAGAGGTCGAACACCTGGTGCCTGGATACAAACGCGTCCGTTATTATTTAAATAATTTACCAACCTGCCCTAGGTCTTTAGACTCCCAATCCAAAAGAGAGCAGGGCACTGATAGTCTGATTGCCGAAACGTTAGAAAAAAGACGATGAATTCCAGCAACGTTAAGCTAAGGATTTTTTATCTATCTGTTTTTTTATTCGGCTTTTTTATCGGCGTTGCCGGCGCCACTCCTCCTTCCGCTATTAATCTTACCTATGATTTAGATAACCAAAAATTGCATTTTGATATAACGCATGTCAGCCGCGAACTCCCTCAGCACCGTATCCGTAAAGTTGTTATTTATATAAACGACCAAGAATATAAAACCTTAAGATACGTGACTCAAACCAACGGCGCACATTTGATTGATGATCTGACCGTCAATGCCAAGCCTGGTGACAGTATCCGGGTTGTGGCCGTCTGCAGTGATTCCGGACGTGGAGAACAAACGCTCATTGTCCCAGCGCCGGAGAAAGACAAAACACAGTCAGAAACGCCCGCCCAACCCGCCGTTCAGCTACCAAACAATACTCAAAGCAATTCCTCTCCACCAACAAATTATTGACATTACTCAATAAACTTAGGAAAATCCTTTGGGCTGATTTATTTTTTTAACGCTCTTAATTAAGAAATTTTTAAAGAATTCAATGTCAGATTATTTATCAACGGAAAATAAAAAGTATAGTAACCGGCTGGCCCGCGAAAAAAGTCCTTATCTATTACAGCACGCGCATAATCCAGTGGATTGGTTTCCGTGGGGTGAGGAAGCTTTTCTTAAAGCCAAAAAAGAAGACAAGCCGATTTTTCTTTCGATTGGTTATTCGACCTGCCACTGGTGTCATGTCATGGAACACGAATCATTCAAAGACGAAGAGACCTCCCGGATTTTAAACGAATTTTTTGTACCGATCAAGGTTGATCGGGAAGAGCGGCCGGACATTGATCATATTTATATGCTTGCCGTGTCATCCATGACGGGTCAGGGCGGCTGGCCGTTAAACGCTTTCTTGACGACCGATTTAAAACCGTTTTATGGCGGCACCTATTTTCCTCCCGAAGCGCGTTGGGGCCAGCCAGCCTTTAGAGATGTTTTAAAAGCGATCCATGACGCCTGGCTTAACCGTCGCGAACAAATCATTGAGTCTAGCGCGTCTTTGATTCAAAACTTACAAGAACGACTCAGCGCCAAGCGCCAAGAAGAAACTCTTAATCCGGATATCCTGGGTCGTGCCTTTCAACAGTTTCATGGACAATTTGATGAACGCTACGGCGGGTTCGGTGACCAGCCCAAATTTCCGACGGGGCACAATCTTATGTTTCTGCTGCGCTACTGGCACAGGGAGTTGGAAGATAACGCGCTCATGATGGTTGACAAAACTTTGAGACACATGGCCCGCGGGGGAATTTATGATCAACTCGGCGGTGGATTTCACCGTTACTCAACGGATTCTCAATGGCAGATCCCGCATTTTGAAAAAATGCTTTATGACCAGGCGATTTTGGCGCGCAGTTACCTTGAAGCTTATCAAGCAACGCACAATGAAGAGTATCGGCGGATGGTTGAAGAAATTTCGGATTATGTCCTGCGTGATCTGCGCGATCCGCGGGGCGGATTTTATTCAGCGGAAGATGCGGATAGTCTTGAAGAGAAGAAACGAGAGACGAATGAGGTGTCGTCCATCGTCCATCGTCCATCGTCTCTCGTTAAAAAAGAAGGCGCTTTTTATCTCTGGCGCTTTACTGAAATGGAAACCATATTAGAGAAAGATGCGCTGGTTTTTAATTATTATTTTGGGATTGAAAAAGAAGGCAACGCACAGTTCGATCCGCATGGCGAATTTGTTGGTAAGAATGTTTTATACATCGTCCATACTTTGGAAGAAACGGCACAGAAATTCAATATGCCGGTTGAAGAAGTCAAGAGTCTTATCAAACGTTCCAAAGAAAAACTTTTAAACGCGCGGGAAAAGCGCCCGCGTCCGCATTTAGATGACAAAATCCTCGTCGATTGGAATGGCTTGATGATCGGTGCTCTAGCGATCGCTGGCCGGGTTTTGAATGATGACCGTTACAAGAAAGCCGCTGTCAGCGCCGCAGAATTTATATTGAATAATTTAGTTAATAACGAAGGCCGGCTTTTGCATCGTTATCGCGATGGTGAATCTGCGATTCAGGGAACGATTGGTGATTACGCGTTTTTTATTCATGGATTATTGGAGTTGTATGAAGCAACTTTTGAGGTGAGGTTTCTTGAAGAAGCGCTCAAGTTTGCGGATAAAATGCTCAAATTATTTTGGGATGAGAAAGAAGGCGGATTTTTTATGACAGAGTCAACCGGCCCAGACCTTATCTTGCGTCCCAAAGAAATCTACGACGGCGCGATCCCGTCGGGTAATTCAATTGCTTCGTTGGATTTAATCCGGTTATATTATCTGACCATGGACAAACGCTGGCTTGATAAGGTTGAAAGCAACTTTGCAGTCTTTGCCCATGAAATCAGCCGGGTCCCCAGCGCTTATGCGCAAATGCTGATTGCTTATGATTTTTTTGTTGGCCCAGTCAAAGAAATTGTGATTGTGCCGGGTTCAAAAGAAGATAACGGAACAGTTTTAAACATGATTCAACACGTTTACGCCCGTTTTCTTCCGAATAAAGCTGTGATTGTGAAGCCCTTTGATCCAATATCAAATGAAAAATTGGTTAAACTGATCCCTACCATTAAAGATCAGGGGTCAGTTGAAGGAAAGACGAGCGTCTATATTTGTCAAAATCATGTGTGCCAGCGGCCTATTATTAGGGAAGAAGAGCTTGATGTTCTTTTGAACGAATGAATTCAGATAAATTAAAAAACCGCTGGCAAAACTCATCAACGAAGGATTGACAACCCCTGGAGGCTCGATTAGACTATAGAAAAAATTTTTGGGATTCTTAAAAAAAATACGAATGTTTAAATAAACCGGAGTTTTCGGAATGAAAATATTAAAAATCATTGGCATTGTTATATTAGTATTGATTGTCGTCGGCGCAGTTGTCCTGGTCATATTTGTTAAAACATTCGATATCGCCCGCTATAAACCGCAAATTTTACAGCAAGCCCAAAAAGCACTCGGTCGGCTGGTTGATTTTCAAGATATTCATCTTGATATATCTTTCAAAGATGGATTAAGCTTGAACCTTAAGAATTTTACAATCGAAGACGACCCGCGTTTTCAAAAAGGGAATTGCGTAGCCGTCGACACAATCGCCTTGGGCGTTGATCTTTTCTCGATCATCACCAAACAAAAGGTCCTTGTCTCAAGCGTTCAAATCGAAGCCCCGGACATTGTTGTCATTAAAGATAAAAACGGTGTCATTAATCTTCAGCAGTTAGGCCAACAGCCAACGGCCCCGGCCGCAACCGGAACACCCACACCAACTCCGACGGGTGTGGAGTATCCTTCGGCCACTTCGACATCCACTCAAACGACGGCCATGAGCTTACCGCCCATCCTGATTCACACAATCAAAATCAATAACGGCCATCTGCGATACGTTGATCAGTCATTCAGTCCAGAAGTCAATGCGGATGTAAATCAGCTCGGCATTCAGGTCAATGACTTTTCGTTGGATAAGCCGTTTAGTTTTATGGCCGCGGCCGCTGTCTTAAGCGATGCCAAGAATGTACAGGTTTCTGGAAACGCCGAGCTAAATCTGAGAAAAAATGAAGTTCATTTAACCAATGTAAAGACCAACGTCAATTTAACCCAGATTTCTCTTGGGTCAGTAAGCAAAATTGTTCCGTTACCGCCTAAAACGCCGTTTCCACAAACTTTGCAAGGGATGCTTGAGGTTGTGGTTAAAGATTTAGTTGTGAATCCTCAGCATCCGCCTTCCCTAATAATAGATGTTCAGTTAACCAACGGACGTGTGGCTTTTAAAGATATCGCCCCGGGCGTTTCTGTCGACACGTCCTTAATTAATTTCAATGTGAATCAGTTCTCCTTGAATAATCCGTTTTCTTTTAAAGGACAGGCCGCTGTTTTTAGTACGGAACCTGACATCAACTTGGAGGGTTCGGCTAAATTTGATATGGCCACAAACACCGTCGAGGTTAAAAACACGAATTTGGATGTTGATTTTGCTAAAGTAACGACCGCGGCGCTCACCTCAGCCATCAGCATGTTAAAAACTGACCAGCTTCCGGAATCAATGACCGGACAGCTGAACGTTAATCTTAAGAGTTTTGAAACGGGTGGGCCTAAAGGTATTAAAAATTGTGTTTTGATCGGTGATTTGAAAAACGGTAGTGTCAAATTAAGCCAGCTTCTTGTGCCGATTCAAATCGGCCAGCTTACATTCAATGTGATGGGTACTAAAGCGGACTTTAACACGGTTGTGAATATTGGTGAAGGTAATTTGACCGCCCAAGGCAATTTAAACGATCTTTTAAGCCAACAAGGTTTTGTGGCAGACATGAAATTGGCTAATTTAGATTTAAGCAAAACCTTAAACCAAGTCAGCCAGCCAGTCAAAATCCAAGGAACTCTCCTCGGAGAATACTCGCTGAGGGCCGAAGGTCTTGATCCTGATCATTTCATGAAAACACTTTCAGGCAACGGGAATTTTCAAATTAAAGATGGTCGCTTAACCGATATGAATATTTTGAAAATGGTTTTGGACAAAATTTCGGTTATCCCGAATTTAGGCCAGAAAGTCCAAGCCAATCTGCCGCCCGCTTATCAAACCAAATTGCAGCAGAAAGACACGATTCTCAATAAAGTTTATATAAATTCACTTTTGCAAAACGCTGCGATCGTGATTCAACCCATGGAAGTGGACGCTGATGGGTTTTTACTTAATGCTGACGGTAATGTTGGATTTGATTTAAATACTTCTTTAAAAGCGGACTTTATTATACCGGCCGATTTAAGTGAAAAGATCATCGCCGGTACACCGGAACTGCAGTTATTGACCGATGAGAACAAGCGCATTTCTTTCCCCGGAAAAATTTCCGGAAAATATCCTCAAATCAGTTATTTGCCAGACGTAGAATATATCGGTAAACGGATCATTCAAAATAAAGGCAAAGAGCAATTGGAAAAAGTTTTGGACAAAGTCTTTGGTTCTAAAGATTCTTCTTCACAAGGGACAACCAGCTCCGACGGCCAAAACCCGCAGCCGAAAGAAAAGCGTCCCGAACAACAACTCCTCGAGGGCATTCTGGATAAAGTTTTTAAATGACCACCTATCAATTCAAAGGAAAACTCCTGCGCCTGGTCACTGAAAAAAAACGCCTGCCTAACGGGCATGTTTCCACTCTTGAAATTATTAAACATCCAGGAGCCGTTTTGATTGTCCCGTTCGTCAGACTGAATGAAATCGCCTTTGTCTACCAATACCGCGCCACGTTAGGCCTTTATCTTTACGAACTTCCCGCCGGCACATTAAATCCAAATGAAAGTTTGCGGCAATGTGCTTTACGTGAATTAACCGAAGAAACCGGATTTGAGACCAAACGTTTAACCTATCTGGGAAAGATTTTTCCTGTGCCGGGTTATTCAACGGAAGTTATTTCTATTTTTAAAGGCGAACAACTTAAAGTAAGTCCTTCACCAAAATTCAAAGATAAAGATGAAGTCATTAAAGTGAAAATTTTGAACCCGACCGAGATAAAAACGCTTTTTAAAAAAGGCCGAATCACCGACGCCAAAACGATTTGCGGATTGGCAATGTGCGGGATTATTTAGTTGAGGCATCGGGGCGTTTTTCATGTCGGGCCTCATCCTGAGCGAGGCTATCGTTCTTAACTGTGGACCGAGTTGAAGGATCTCACAAAACCCTTCGACTCGTCCCTAATGGGCTCGCTCAGGGTGAGACCATTAGAATAAAAAATTCCCGAGGGGGCTCATTTAGCTGAGGAGAGAAGTTACCTTGATTTCTGCGAAGTCGTCTAAGTTGTGGGATTATATTGTTATTTTTTATATTTCCTTCCTTTGTATTTCTCTTGAACTTTTTCTCACCCGGATTCTTAATTTAAAAACCTTCAATCACGTCGTCTATGTGGTCATCCCGTTTGCTATCCTGGGCTACGGCATCGGCGCCAATTTGTATCTTTTGGCCGAAGGTTTTGTTTACCGTTTCCGCCGAGAAAAAGTAATTGCGTTTAATTTAATTCTTTTAAGCGTTTTAATTGTGGCCAGCATTTTGATCATTATTCGTTTGCCGTTGACGATTAAACTGCTGGAAGAATTTTTCTTAAGCATCCGTCCCGGTTTGATGCTTTCTTTATCTTATTTTGTTTTAATGATTCCATTTGTTGTGATCGGCTTTTTAATTTTATTTTTATTTTCAGAAAACCCGGCTGAAAGCCCCAAGTTTTATTTCTGGGATTTAGTCGGCGCCGGCGCTGGTGCGTTCGCATCCTTCTTTCTGATCAACTATCTGCAGCTTTTTCACGCGATTGTGTTCTTATCGATCACGGTTTTCTTTTTAGGCATTCTTTTTCTTA
This sequence comes from uncultured Planctomycetales bacterium, assembly GCA_964612665.1. Classification (GTDB taxonomy): domain Bacteria; phylum Omnitrophota; class Gorgyraeia; order Zapsychrales; family JAHFFX01; genus CAZTCI01. The sequence goes on from CAZTCI010000008.1 coordinate 41,845, forward strand.
TGCCGCAAAGAAAAGCGGCCGTTCTTATTGGCTGGGCCATTATAAGCGCGGCCATTTTACATTTTATTCCCGAGATTAGTAATTATGAAAGCGACGCGAAGGGATGGGAAAATTTTACAAAGTTTTTTAAGCCTACGCAATTTGAAACCATCAATAGGCGCTGGCATCCGATGGGCCGCACGGATATTTATCATATCCTCGGTCATCAGCGGCAGGATCTTCTGTATTATCAAGCGGAAGGAACTTTTGAAATTAATTTAAAGCCTAGGCCGGATTTTTCTTATTTCTCGACGAACTTTCTGGGCGGTACACCGGTTTATAAGTTATCAATTGAAGGTTTAAATGAACGCAACAGCCAGCTGGATTTATTTTCCCAGGCCATGGAATTTCCTTATGTGCTTTTGAAAAATCCGCGGGTCGTTGTGATCGGCGCTGGCGGCGGGCGCGACATCTTCATGGCCAAAACGCATGGCGCAACAGACATTATCGCCGCTGAAATCAACCCGGAAGTTTACCGTTCTATGTCCCCGGGCGGCCCCATGTATGAATATTCGGGAAAGATTTATAAGCTCCCAGGTGTTAAGGTCCTTAACATCGACGGCCGTAATATGGTCAAGAATCTGCCATCAGAGAGTTACGATTTAATTATTCTAAACGGCGTTGATACATTCTCTGGTCTGTCTTCCGGCGCTTATGCGTATGCAGAAAGTTACCTCTATACTAAAAACGCCATCATGGATTATTATCGGCTCCTTAAACCAAGAGGGATGATGAATTTTAACCGCTGGATTTTTATCGACGAGCATTGGGACCGCGAGACGATCCGATTGTTCACGATTATTATGGATGCTTTACGCTCGGTCGGTGTCACTCAGCCCTGGCAGAATATTATGGTCGGCGCCCATCACGGATGGGGGATGACACTGGTTAAGAAAACGCCGTTTACAATCGATGAAAACCTGCTTGTTACTAACTATTGGGACCAGCATAAGACGGATCTGGTTTATCCTTCCAAGGCTTTAAGTAACCGCGAGACAGACAAACTGAATTATTTTGATTTGGATGCGCTGGCCTTCATTAATGGGAAAGAAAAAGATTTTATTAAAAGTTACCGTTTTGATATTTCAGTGATCACCGATGACAATCCGTTTTTCTATAAATATTATCGGTTCAGTGATTTCAAACCCAAGGAACTGAACAAAGCGTCTGTCGCTTATTCAAATTACGGCGCCGGGTTTGTTATTTTCTTGACGCAAGGATTGGTTTTGTTTAATGGAACGATCTTTTGCCTGATTTTTATCGGCCTGCCGCTCATTCTTTTACGTCGGGAAAACTTAAAAAGAATTCCTGGGCTGGCCAGGATTGCTTTTGTTATTTATTACGCGTGTTTAGGCGTTGGCTTTATGTTTATTGAAATTCCAATCATGCAAAAATTCACGCTGCTTTTAGGCAGTCCGATTTACGCGATTTCAGTGACACTGGCCGCATTATTAATTTTTGCGGGGATTGGCAGCAATTTTATTAATTTTTTGAAAGTTAAGCTTGGCTCAGGCCGGTTGATTCTTGGGGCAACGATTCTGACAATCGGATTAATTTTTTCTTTAATCCGTAGCAGTGAATGGATCACTAACCATTTTATCGGCTGGCCGTTTGCAATGCGGATTTTGATGGTTTGTTTAATTTTGTTACCCTTTGGTTTGTGCCTCGGGACTTTTTTCCCGACGGGTTTAAGCTTGATTCATAACGATGTGAAAGGCGCGATGGCTTGGGCGTGGGGGATCAACTGTGGATTTTCAGTCATCGGTTCTATGCTATCAATTATTCTCGCTCAATTTCATGGCTTTAATCTTATTCTCTCAATTGCCGCTGCAATATATCTGGTCGCTGGCCTTATTTTCCAAGTCATGGCCAAGCGCATGACGTAGGAAAAACCTTCCCAACCCCCGGGGTTGGGAAGGTTTTTTGCACTAATGAATGCAAACACACAATTCAGCTTGCGTTCTCAAATCTTTTTAGGCGTTGTATTTTTCGTCGGCATTATTTTCTTTATCCTGATTAAGTATCAAACGCCTGTCTATATTAAATCACTTTACCAACACCAAAATTATCCGCAACTTAATAAACTCACGCTCAGTAAAGACACACAAAGTCTCGATTTCTATCTGGGACGGGCTGAAGATGTACTCTGGGGCCCAGCAGCACAGCTGATTAGCGGTTTTATTTTTTTGATTTTTTGTTTACGGTTCCTTCGAGAATCCAACTGTCTGATTTTTGTTTTGGGTATTGTTCTTTATTTTTGTTTGACCCGTCCTGAAATTCTTTTTTTCCCACCGTATGGTGATGCGATCGGCGGGCCGTTTGCGGAAGGGTTGTGGCTCGCGGACAACCATTTTGATTATGCCGGATTATTTCATCAACCCGGCTATGCTGAAGGCGGACCGCGCGTGTATTTGTTTTCAATTTTCCCGACGTATCTGGCTATTTTATTAAAATTGATTCCATCGACAAGATTATTTTTAGCTGTCGGACATATCGGCACATTTATTATGGCGGCCCTGACGATTGCGGTCCTCCGGGACATTGCGGCGCGCTGTTTTTCTCAGGACATTGCCATATTGTTTGCGCTGTCTGTTCTTTTTATGCCTTTATTTCAAAGTCAAAGCGAAGCGATTAACATGGAAATTCCATCGCTTGTATTTATGATGCTGGCGGCGGATGCGATTGTGAAAAAGAAAATCCATCTGGCTGGAATAATGGCAATCGCCGCTGTATTAGTGAAGGGCACAGGTGTTCTCGTCTGCATAGCGGTTGCTCTTATTAATCTCATTCTCTTCGCAGGGGATAATGAGTTGCGCTTTCGTAAGCGGCTTGTTTTCTGGACGGTATTTTTAATTCTGTTTGCCTGGGGAAATCTTTCGCTTAAATATTTCACGCATGACCAACACGTTAGCGCTGGCATGGTTAACCTTTTCAAAGGCTGGCCATCGTTTCAGCACACGAAGATGCTGGTGATTTTTCTTTTGGCGTTCTTTGTATTTGCCGGATGTGCAGTTTATAAGTCATTGATAAATCATTCTGACAAGAATTTCGACGTTCTTAAACAGTTTTGGGAAGCGCTGGTCATGTTTATTTTTGGCGGCATGTGGTTCGCGCTTTTTTTGAATTTCTTCGCTGTTTCCCCGCGTTACCGTGTGGCTGTCTATCCGTTTTTATTTTTTTGTGTTTTTTATGTCTTGGCTTTGTTTATCAAATCGAACGCCATTCGAAAATGGGGATTAATTGTTGTCGGGGCTGTCGGGTTAATTATATCGTATGGATTTTACGACGGGCTTAGTGGAGAACGCAGCCAGGTCATATTGGAAAAAAGTCTGGAATATCGCAACGATCTTAGAGTAAATCAGAAATTGGCGAAACTGATTGAAAACAACTTTTCTCAATTCACAATCGGCGCTCCGTTCACAATCGCCCAGATGCTGGCGATCCCCCGGTTAGGATATGTCGATAAAAAATTAAATGTAATGATTTACGGGTTTCGCTGTTATTATGGTGGCATTAAAAATTACGAAGGCATCGATCATTTGGATATCCGGCACACCGTTTATGTTTCCAAACTCGATGACGAACAGCCGGGCCAAGGATTTCCGATTGCGCCTCAGGATAAAGTGATTAATATTCTGGAATATGGCAACAAGAGGGCGTGGATTTTTGTCGGAGGTTTTGGCATAGACCGGCTTTGGCGCTCTATTTTGTTCAGGCAATTTGAAAATAGTTTAAGAAAGAAATAATCCGTTACTGGCCTTTTTTCTCCCCAAGATAAGGTTGTTCTATCATTCTCAGGGAGAAAAGGCCTAGTCCTAGACTTTTGCAATGCAAAAGTCAGTAACGATCGATGATGAATTCTAATACCGACATAGATCTTTCAATTGTGACTCCGATTTTCAACGAAGAAGAGGGGATTGAGGCTTTCTTTAAGCGTATGAGCGAAGTTTTAGCTCAAACTCATTTGGATTATGAGATTGTTTTTGTCGACGACGGGAGCCGGGACCGTTCGTTTGAATTGCTTAAAAAATTTAAGAAACAAGACCTGCGTCACGTGCGCATTGTTAAACTCGCCCGTAATTTTGGTCATCAGCTGGCGATTACCGCCGGGCTTAAAGCCGCCCAAGGACAGGCGGTTGTTGTGACTGACAGCGATCTGCAAGATCCGCCCGAAGTCATTTTGGAATTTATAAGAAAATGGCAGGAAGGCTATCAAATTGTGTACGGCGTCCGGACGCAGCGTGAAGGCGAACGCTTTTTTAAAAAGTGGACCGCGAGTCTGTTTTATAAAGCGATAAGATGTTTAACGACGATTGATATCCCCGAAGACGCCGGAGATTTTTATCTTTTGGACCGCAAAGTGGTTGATCTTTTAAATAATATGGAAGAGCGGCACCGTTTTTTACGAGGGCTCATTGTTTGGGTTGGGTTTAAACGCGCTGCGGTTGGTTATGAACGCAAAGCGCGTTTCGCCGGCCGGACAAAATTCGGATTATGGCGCATGGTTAAGTTTTCTTTTGATGCCGCGACATCTTTTTCATTTATGCCGCTCAGGTTTATTTTATTTATGGGCTGGGTGATTTCTTGCTTTGCGTTTTTAGGAATTCTGATCAGTATTTATATGAAACTTTTTACCGACAAAACGGTCGTCGGCTGGACATCGCTTATGTCTGCCGTTCTTTTCATCGGCGGGATTCAGCTTATTTCAATTGGCATTATCGGCGAATACATCGCCCGGATTGGTGATGACGTCAAGAAACGCCCGTTGTATATTGTGGAAGAAGTTCTTTAAATCGGTAATGGTTAAGGTTGCGTAGCTGGTATCGTTAAACGTTAATCGGTAATTTAAAATTTCTTTATTACGTTACCTCAACCGCATAACGATACGAGCTACGAAAACGTAACCTTTATACGAAACCTGCCTTTTCATAATCTATCAATCCCAAATCATGCGAAATCTTCAAGACATATCCGTTCAATATTTAAAAGGCGTTGGACCAGCCCGCAAGAAAATCCTTTCAAACCTCGGTATCGAGTCAATTGAAGATCTACTTTATTTTTTCCCCCGGCGCTACGAAGACCGCACACAGGTCACGCCTTTAAACCAAATTAAAATCGGTGAATTTCAAACCGTGACTGGCAAAGTGATCGTCGGAGGCGGCCACCGCAGCTGGTTTACCAAGAAACATGTGTTTGAAACTGCGGTAGGGGATGAAAGCGGACGGCTTTTTTGCGTGTGGTTTAATCAACCGTTTCTGGAAAACTATTTTCGAATTGGCGAGCAAGTTGTTTTGCATGGGAAGGTTGAGATTTATAAAAACCGTTTGCAGATGGTTTCACCCGAATATGAAATGATTAGCCCCGAAGATCAAAGCTTGAGCATGGGCCGCATTGTTCCGATTTATTCTTTAACAAAAGGAATCTCTCAGCGGTATCTCCGTCGGATTATCCGCGCCGCATTGGATCAATATGCGGGCCAAATTCAAGAAGTGTTGCCTTATGATATTCGCAAACGCCATAATCTTTCGAACATCGTTTACAGCATCAATAATATTCATTTCCCCGAGAATGTCTCAATCCAAGATCAATCCTACAAACGGATTGCGTTTGAAGAATTCTTTTTCTTTCAAGTCTCGGTCATCATGCGCCGGTTGAGTTTAATCCAAAAAAAAGGAATCGCTCACAAGATTCCCGACGGCATGATTCATAATTTTTCCCAAATCTTTCCTTTTAATTTGACCAAAGCCCAGCAGCGCGTTATTGGAGAGATGATCACCGATATGAAAAAAACCGTGCCGATGCTGCGGCTTTTGCAAGGTGATGTCGGATCCGGTAAAACACTGGTCGCTTTCTTCGGATGCGTGGCCGCAATCGAAAACGGTTTTCAGGCCGCGGTCATGGCGCCGACGGAGATTCTGGCGCGTCAGCATTTTGAAAATATGACACGGCTCGCGAAGCGTTGGTCATTTAAAGAAATTCGAACCGCACTTTTAGTCAGTACTCTAAAAAAAGTTGAACGCGAAGACATTCTTCAGAAAGTAAAAGAAGGCACGGTTGATTTGCTTATCGGCACGCACGCGCTTTTAGAAAAAGAGGTTCAATTTAAAAATTTAAGTTTTGCCGTCGTGGATGAACAGCATAAATTCGGTATCCGCCAGCGGGCGCTTTTGTCTGACAAAGGAACAAATCCGGATGTCTTGATTATGACCGCAACGCCGATCCCGCGCACGCTTTGTCTGACATTGTACGGCGATCTCGATGTTTCCGTCTTGGATGAATTGCCGCCGGGCCGCGGTCAAGTTGAAACGCGATTGGCATCTCAGGAAAAAGCCGCGGAAATTTATAACGAAGTGAATGCCTTTATTAAGGAAGGCCGCCAGGCGTTTATTGTTTATCCATTGATTGAAGAATCGGAGAAAGTGGATTTGAAAGCCGCTGTGAAACAGTTTCAGCACTTCGGCAAACATGAGTTTAAGGACTGGCGTTTAGGATTGGTTCATGGCCAGATGAGCCGTCAGGAAACACAAGCGGTCATGGACAATTTTAAAAATAAGAAAATCGATATTTTGGTTGCGACAACAGTTGTTGAAGTCGGCGTCGATGTGCCGAAAGCGAGCGTTATGATTATTGAACACGCCGAACGCTTTGGGCTGGCGCAGCTGCATCAGTTGCGCGGGCGGATTGGGCGAGGAAGTGCGAAAGGATATTGCTTTCTAATCGCTGACCCGCAAACCGAAGAAGCACAGGCGCGGCTAAAAGCGATTTTATCGATGAGTGATGGGTTTAAAATCGCTCAAGCGGATTTGGAAATCCGAGGGCCGGGTGAATTTTTCGGCCGGCATCAGCATGGGCTTAATGAATTAAAAGTCGCAAATCCTGCAACCCAGATCGACATTTTAGAAGCCGCCCGTAAAGAAGCGATTGCGCTCGCCGGTTCGGATCCGCGTTTAGAAAAAGATCAGCATCCGGTGATCCGGAGCGTGATTCAAAAACGTTACCCGAATTATTTGTCAGCGGTTTCCGCGGGGTAATCGTCGTTCGTTGTTCGTCGTTTGAGGAATTCGTTTTTTTCTTCGGGTATAAAAGAACGCTATAACGAACAACGAAAGCACGAACAACGAAATTGGAGAATTCACATGAAAATTTTAGGGGGTACACTCAAAGGCCGTAATTTCTACATGCCTCCGGACATCCGTCCGACTCAAAACGTTGTCCGTAAAGCGATTTTTGACATCTTAGGCGATGTCGAGGGCTTGGATTTTCTCGAACTTTTTGCCGGGAGCGGGGCGGTTGGTTTTGAGGCGTACTCGCGCGGCGCCAAAAGTGTTACCTTTATTGAAAAAAATCCGAGCTGCCTTGAAGTGATTCAGGAGAACTGCCGGCTTTTAGGGATTGATATCATGGATCCGACGCAGACGCCCGTCAGAGTCAGAGTCGGCGATGTCTTTGAACAAATCCCGCGTTTGGCCCAGCAAAAGCAAAAATTTGATATCATTTTTTGCGATCCGCCTTTTTTACTGGAAGACCAAGATTCGGCGCAGGAACCGCAAACGGAGGTCCGTCGTCGAAAAATTGAGTCCGAAACGGCAAAAAAAACCTTGAAATGCCTGGGGGCCCATGATATATTAACGCCCAATTGTCTAATTATTGTCCAGTGTTATAGACGAGAAACTCTACCTGAAGCCGAAGGTAGAGTTCTTGCTGTAAGGGAAAGATTTTACGGAGCATCTTTATTGAAGATTTATAAAGTTGCGAGTTAAATTCAAATGAGTCAAGCTGCTATATATCCTGGTACTTTTGACCCTGTTACCTACGGTCACATTGATATCATTAAACGCGCCAGCCGGATTTTTAGTCCCGTGATCGTCGCGGTTTCAGTCAATTCTAAGAAAAATACTCTTTTTTCAATTGAAGAACGTCTTGCCATGTTACGCGAAGCCACCAAAGGCATCAAAAATGTAAAAGTCGATACTTTCGACGGATTAGTCATCGAATACGCCCGCCGGAAAAAGATTCACGTCCTCATCCGTGGTTTACGCATGATTTCCGATTTTGAATATGAACTGCAAATGGCTTTAACCAACCGTCGTCTTGCCGAAGACATAGAGACGGTTTTTTTAATGCCTTCCGAAGGTTATTCATTTTTATCCTCGACTTTATTAAAGGAAGCCGCTTCGCTGGGCGCGAATATCTCATCTTTTGTTCCAGGTTTTGTTGAAAAAAGACTTAAAGAAATTTTGAAGTAATGAAATTGATTGTTAAAGATATCCCTAAAAAAGGGCTTGAGCTTACTGAAAATATTTCCGCGGCAGATATTGGTCTTTTAGAACAAGAATTAAAATGTTTGTCGCCTTTAAATATCAAGGCTAAGATTTCGCGGGTTGATAATACGATTTTGGCACACTTTGATATCCACGGGCAATATGAATTCGCCTGCGCGCGTTGTCTGGAACCGGTGACCGACACGCATAGTGACAGTTTTGATTTCGATTATCCGATTGAAAGCAGTATGCAGGAAATAAATCTTGGTGAGGATATCCGTCAAGAAATGATTATGCGCTTACCGACGAGGATTTTGTGCAAACCGGATTGTTTAGGACTGTGTTCGAAGTGCGGTGTGAATTTAAATAAAGAAAAATGCAAGTGTTCTTCAGGGAAGTAAAATAATTGGACACAAGGCACAGAACACCAGCACATATTAAAGCTTGTGTCATGTGTCTTTCAATTTGTGTCTAGATAACTAAAGGAGCAACAAATGGCCCTACCCAAACGACAGCATTCCCGGCAGCGTGGCCGCAAACGACGGACGCATTGGAAACTTAAAGTTCCGTCTTTAGCGGTTTGTCCCAATTGCCAAAAACAAATTATTTCTCATCGCGTTTGTCCTTTTTGTGGTTATTATAAAGGACAACAAATCGTGGCACTTAAAGTCAAGAAGCAAAACAGCAGATCTTAAAGCAATTTTTAAAATTCGAATTTCTAAATTCTAAACAATCTCTAAATTCAGAAACACCAATGTTTCAAACTTTGAATTGTTTGGAATTTGGAAATTAGGATTTCGAATTTGTTTAGGATTTAGAAGAATTTTACTAAACTTAGGAGATTTCCGTGAAGATAATCGTTGACGCGATGGGAGGCGATCACGCTCCGCAAGCCATTATTGCGGGTGTGGTTGAAGCCATTAAAGAATTTCATCCGCATATTGTCCTCGTCGGTGACCAGGCCCGCGTTGAAACAGAGCTTAAAAAACATACCTTTCCCCGAGACTACATCGAAATCGTTCATGCGCCTGAATCAATCGATATGCATGAACCCGCGACCGCCAGTATCCGTAAGAAAAAAAATTCCTCAATCTCAATCGGAATTAATCTTTTAAAAGATCCAAAATACAGCGCCTTTATCAGTGCCGGCAACACCGGCGCGGTTGTGTGCGCTTCCACTGTTTATCTGGGAATGATTCCCGGCGTTGAACGCCCGGGCATTGGACTTGCCATTCCAACCTTGGATAAATTGTCGCTCTTGCTTGATATCGGTGCGAACGCGGATCCCAAGGCGCCGCATCTTTTGCAGTATGCGGTTATGGCCAGTGTCTATGTGCGTGAGGTTTTAGATATTCCGAATCCGCGCATCGGGCTGGTTAATATCGGTGAGGAAGAAGGCAAGGGAACGGAGTTTCAAAAAGAAACGTATAAGCTCATGGCTGATAAATTAAAGAATTTTATCGGCAACATTGAACCTAACGAAATTTTTTCCGGAAAGTGCGATTGTATTATTTGCGATGGGTTCGTCGGGAATGTCATGATCAAAGTCTCCGAAGGTTTAACCGAATCCGCCGGCACGCTTATTAAACGTGAAATTGGAAAAAGTCCGCTTGCACTCCTCGGCGCGTGGCTTATGAAATCCCGCTTAATGCATGTTAAAAAATTAGTCGATTATTCTGAATACGGCGGCGCGCCGCTGCTCGGTGTTAACGGTGTTGTTATGATCAGCCACGGGCGCTCAAGTCCAAAGGCAATTAAAAACGCGATCCGCTCAACCCAGCGCGAAATTGAACACAATATTCTTTCTACCTTAAAGACTGAGGTCTCTGGGACATCCGCATGAAAAATATTGGTATTATTGGCCTCGGACATTACCTGCCGCATCGACGTCTCACCAATTCTGATCTTGAAAAAATAGTTGATACGACCGATGAATGGATCACGAGCCGCACGGGTATCAAAGAGCGCCGCATCGCCGCTCAAGGCGAGAAGACGAGTCACTTGGCGGTTATGGCCGCTCAGGAAGCATTAAAGAACGCCCATCTTTCACCGGAAGCAATCGACTTAATCATCGTCGCGACGGTCAGTCCCGACAGCAATTTCCCTTCAACCGCTTGTCTTGTCCAAAAAACAATCGGCGCCAAAAACGCCGCGGCCTTTGATTTAAGCGCCGCGTGCGCCGGTTATCTTTATGCCATCACCACTGGCAAACAATTTATTCAAAGTGGACTTTACAAAAAAGTTTTAGTTATCGCATCCGAACGCATCACGTCTTTACTTGATTGGAAAGACAGAAATACTTGCGTGCTTTTCGGCGATGGCGCTGGCGCTTGTGTTCTTTCTGAAGTTGACAAAGGCGGCATTGTTTCTGAATATCTTTTTAGTCAGGGTGAGTATGGTGATTTGATGACGGTTATGGTGGATGATAGCCGCGACGTCATGGACCAAGACACGCTGCATGTCAAAATCCCGTCGGTTGTGATGCAGGGAAAGGAACTTTTTAAATTTGCGGTGAATTCCATGGCGGATGCCGTCGAGATGGTCGTTAAAAAAGCCGGGATTCATCTTTCCGACATTAACTGTGTTGTGCCGCATCAGGCGAACGACCGGATTATCTCGGCGGTGGCGAAGAAACTTGAAATTCCGAAAGAAAAAATTTTTGTAAACATTCATCGCTATGGAAATATGTCAGCGGCGTCGATCGCCGTTGCTTTGTACGAGGCGGTTGAACAGGGACGGATTCGAAAGGGAGACACGGTTGTCTTGGTTGCGTTTGGGGCGGGGTTGGTGAGTGGGGCTAGTGTGGTGGTGTGGTAGTTTCGTCTTAATTGGTCGTTCGTTTTTCGTTGTTCGAGGAATTCGTTCTTTTAAAAGTATTCAACAAGAGGAGATGACAACTATGAAAGTAAAGAATTATAAAGACTTGGATGTTTGGAACAAAGGCATCGATATTGTGGATAGCATTTATGATCTTACTGAAAATTATCCTGCGAAAGAACAATACGGTTTGGTTGTCCAGATGCGAAAAGCTGCTGTCAATATTCCCTCGAATATCGCTGAAGGATTTATTCGTCAGCATAATAAAGAGTTTGTTCAATTCTTATATGTATCATTAGGTTCAGCCGCAGAATTAGAAACTCAACTGATCATTTCTTACAGACGAAAGTTTATTCAAGAATCCAACTTAATTGATTTACAAGAAGCCCTTGATCATGAGAGCCGTATGCTGATGAATTTTATTAAAAGTTTAAAACAAAAATAACAACTAAAAGAACGAATTCCTCGAACAACGAACGACGAAATGACAAATATAGCTCTAATTTTCCCCGGCCAAGGCGCCCAGCGCGTCGGCATGGGCAGGGAATTTTACGAAAACTCCGCCGAAGCGCGCGCGGTTTTTGATGCGGCTGATAAAATTCTAGGTAACGGTCTAAGCTCCGTTATCTTCAACGGCCCGCCGGAGCAATTGACGTCGACTACTTTTTGCCAGTCAGGGATTCTAACTTGTAGTGTTGCCATTCTTAAAGCTTTTCAACAGCATTCTAAATTTAAAGAAGTGAATGTGAAGTTTACCGCGGGTTTAAGTCTTGGCGAATATCCGGCGCTTGTCGCGGCGGATGCCTTGGGATTTGAAGAAGCGTTGCGTTTGGTTGAACGCCGTTCGTTTTTTATGGAAGAAGCGACCAAACTCGAAAAAGGCGCGATGGCGGCGGTGATTGGATTTAATAAGGAACGTTTGGTTGCGATTTGTCAGCAAACCGGCGCGCAAATCGCCAATTACAATTCACCCGAACAAATTGTTATTACCGGTCAAGCCGCGAAAGTTGAGGCGGCCTGCCGCCTTATTAAGGAAGAGGGAGCGAAGACGGTTATTCCGCTTGATGTGAGCGGCGCTTTTCATTCGAGTCTCATGCAGTCCGCTTCCGATAAGTTCGCCCAGGAATTAAAAAATTTTAAATTCACGCGGGCGGCCATCGACGTTATTTCCAACGTAAATGGCCGCCCACAGCGCGACCCCGCCGAAATCCAAAACAATCTCGCCCAACAAATCGTTTCTTCAGTCCAATGGGAACAATCCGTCCGTTATATCGCCGGTTGTGGCGTCACAACATTTATTGAAATAGGTCCTGGAAAAGTTTTAAAAGGTCTTCTGCGCAAAACCGATCCCAATCTCCGTGTTTTTAATATTGAAACGCCAGGAGATTTAGAAAATTTAGTATTATAAAGAAAGTCTTTTCTATCGTAATAAGCGCGGGGCTGGTCGATCAAAAAACGGATCGACCAGCCCCGCGCGTTTTTATGATTTTTCTAATCGCCAAACTCGAGTAGCTGTTACTGCCGGTTAGTTTTTTATCGTCAAACTAACCGCTGTTGTGCTCGTTGAATTGCCAGCGGCATCACGAGCGACAGCCGTTAAACTGTGCGTTCCATTGCCAACCGTAGTTGTGTTCCAAATGACCGAGAAGGGCACAGAAGTCACTTCACTTCCTAAATTATTTCCATCAAGTTTAAATTGAACACCAACCACTCCAGCATTGTTAGAAGAACTGGTCAAAACATTCACGCTGGTCCCGGACACCGTGCTGGCGTTGACCGGCGTTGTTATGGAAACAGACGGCGGCTTCGGGTCATCGAGAATGCCGATATCCGGTGCATTTTTCATGTAAGTGATTGTCTGAGTTAATCCAGTTGTGGGATCAATATAAGATTCTTGAACACCGGTTTGCGCCGATGGTCCACCTGGTTTTGCCGTGAATGCCGTACGGATCGTGTTTTGCACGAAAGCCACTTTCTGAGCGATCGTAGTGACACTCGCTGGAAAATTGACCACAATCTTACCCGAACTATCTTTAAAAACCGCAGGATTAATCAGATAGGGGGTGGCGGTTAAATCATCCTTGAGATTATTGGAACAGGCAGGCGTCAGACAACCGGATATCTGCAGAAGTTTATTGACCGGCGCAAGCAGATCGATGTTGTTCTTGAATTTCGTAATGAGAACTGGATGCGCAATCCAGATACCCGAGGTGGTGTTATCAATGTCTATATTATTGAGTGCTGTCACTCCGTCTACACGAAGACTAAATCCCTCGTGATTATGGTAACTGATATTGTTGATATAAGCGTCATTATTTACGTATTGAAAAACTTTAAACCCGTTAGGCCCTGTCCCGGAGTGAATGGAACAGCAGTCCATCGCAACGTTGTCTTTGACCAACGAATCAGAGAACGAGAAGTCATAAATATCATCTGAATTGTGAAGACCGACATTGCCGGAGATGGTATTGTACTGACAATAAGTCACGGGAGGTGTCACGGTATTGTCCTGGCACCCTTTGTAAACGGTCAGGCCGTCAGAATTGCCGCCGCCATCCGTATCGCCAGCCGCTTTTAACACCACATTGCCGTCGGGCTGGTAGCCGTTATCGTGAAGATATGAATCTGCAATGACGTTGTAATCCGCGCGTTTTTTGTCATCGGGCCGTATAAGAATGCCGCTGCCATGACGGTTACGATAAGATTCAACGTTCTTGACGGTATTATGGCTGCTGGCCATATAAATTCCAGCTTCCCAATTATCATGAACGTTCATGTTCTCGACGTAGCTGTAGTCGCCATTGATGTAAACGCCCCAACGATTGGCGTTGGTTACCTCGAGTCCTTTGACTTGATTGTAGCTGGCTTCGATGTCGATCAGCTTTTCGTTGGTACTGGAACTGGTAGGGCCGTCAGCCAAACCATCATTGTTTAAGTCCCGGTCTTCAAACCCGCGGCCGACAAGGACCACTTGTTCGTTCGCATAATTCTGAACAACGATGGGCGCTGTTGCCGTTCCGGGAATCGCGAGTTTGAAAAATTCCCGGTTGGCGTCGTTATGAACATAGGTCCCGCCCCGGATCAAGACCGTCGTCCCAGGTGTTAAGATTGTTTCAACGCTGTTTAGGTCTTTGTAAGCTTTTTGCGTTCCTGCTCCGCAGCTTCGTGCCGCGACAGAATAATTAACGCAGGACGCGAGTGTTAGCTGACCGTCAACGTAGATGTAACTGACAGCCGACGTACTGATACTGATCGTGATAACACTTGATGTCGTCGAATTGCCGACGGCATCGCGGGCCACAGCGGTTAATGTATGAGACCCGCTGGAAAATTGCGTTGCGTCCATAATGATACTGTAGGGCGGCGCAGTCACTTCACTCCCTAAATTATTTCCATCCATTTTAAATTGAACTCCGACTACACCGACATTGTCCGAAGCGCTGGCGGATACCGGAACATTGGTTCCGGAGACGATTGAATTGTTGCCCGGCGCTGTTATTGAAACGGCCGGTGGTGTCCAATCATTGTTGACATTAACCGTCACCGTCGAAGATACGGCTGTATTTCCAACGGTATCGCGGGCCACGGCTTTGAGGATATGCAAACCATTGGCGATTTTTGTTGTATCAAACAGGACGCTGTAGGGAGAAGTTGTATCTTCATCGCCCAAATTGGAACTATCCATCAAAAATTGAACACCAACGACACCAACATTGTCAGAAGCATTGGCGGAAACCATAACGCCCGCGCCCGAAACAGTAATATTGTTGGTCGGCGCCGAAATAGAAACGGTTGGAGGCGTGTTGTCAATGGTCACGGTGATGCTCGATGAAGTCGTAGAATTCCCGGCGGCATCGCGGGCCACGGCGGTAAGTTTGTGAACGCCGCTCGTGAATTGTGTTGAATCCATGACGATGCTGTAAGGATACGCGGTGTCTTCCGCGCCCAAATTATTATCATCGAGTTTAAATTGAACGCCGGCAACTCCGATGTTATCCGAGACGCTGGCAGAAACGGTGACATTTGTTCCAGCAACCGTAACACCGGTGGCTGGGGCCGTGATTGAAACAGCTGGTGGAATCTGGTCCACGGGGCCAATATCAAAAGAT
This sequence comes from uncultured Planctomycetales bacterium, assembly GCA_964612665.1. Lineage (GTDB taxonomy): Bacteria > Omnitrophota > Gorgyraeia > Zapsychrales > JAHFFX01 > CAZTCI01. The sequence continues at coordinate 57,071 of CAZTCI010000008.1, forward strand.
GTTCCCGTATACACGGAGGCAATCAGACCCGTTGTTGGATCGATGTAAGTTGTTTGGGTTCCGGCTGATTTCGCGGGACTGTTAGAGACAGGAGAAAAAGCCGCCCGGACCGTTGTTTGTATGTAATCTACTTGCTGGGCAATGGTTGTGCGATCCGCAGGAAAAGTTACCACAAGATTGCCTGATGAATCCTTGAAGACAGAAGGATTAACTAAATAACTACCCGGGTTGCTGTAAACGGCTAAATTGTTGGAGCAGACCGTTGTGCTACAGGGCTGAATCAAAAGCAGTTTCGCCGACGGAGCCATCATATCGAGATTGTTTTTTAGGCTGATTGTGTCCGACGGAAAAGCCAGCCACATCCCAGTGATGCTGTTGTCGAGGCCAAGATTGTTAAGATATGTTCCGCCATGAACACGGAAGTTGAACGCGTTGTTGTTATGATAACTGATGTTATTGACGTAGACTTGATTGAAACTGGGAATATTAACTGTGAATCCGTTTGCCGCGTTTCCGGTCGTACCGGATCCCATGGCAATATTGTCTTTGATAAGAGTGTTGGCCATCGTAATGTTGACGCCGTCACCGATATTGTGAAGAAGCACGTTGCCAACAATCGCGTTATAGTTGCAGAGATTATCTGGATAAGTTACGGATGTCCCGCATCCGTTAAATCCAGTGATGCCAGTTGAAACACCTCCGCCGGTAGGATCACCCGCCGCTGGCAAAACTTTTGTTCCATCTGCTTGATATCCATTATCATGAAAGAAAGATTGGGAAACAATATTGTGATCGATTCGTTCGAGGGCGATGGGACGGAAAGCTAGACCACTGCCGTGCCGGTTATGATGGGATTCGACATTTTTGACGGTATTCGAACTTCCGTCGAGGGTGATACCGGCGTCCCAATTATCATGAACGATAGAGTTTTCGATATTATTAAAGTTTCCAGCGACATAGACACCCCAACGGTTGGAATTCGTAACTTCCAGGCCTTTGATCTGATTGTAGTTTGATTCAACGTCAATCAGCTTTTCATTTGTATATGAGCCGCTGGAGCCGTCGGCGTAGCCGTCATTGTTTAAATCTTGGTCCAAAAACCCACGGCCTTTAAGGATGACTTGTTCGTTGCCGTAGTTTTGAAAAACGATGGGAGCCAAACTTGTTCCGGAAACCGAAAGTTTAAGAAATTCCCGGTTAGTGTCATTATGAACATAAGTCCCGCTCCGGATAAAGACTGTGGTCCCCGCCGCAGCAACAGCCGCGGCTTCCTGAAGCGTTTTATAAGCGGTGCCGTCGGTCCCGGAACAATTCCGGCCGGCGATTGAATAATTCCCGTTGCAGGTTGTTGTCAATTTGTTGTCGACGTAAAACACCGGAGAGGCAGAAATGGCGTCCGGCACACCGTGTACCCAAAAAAATAGAATAAAAATAAAAAGACACAAAGAATCCCATATATGCTTTTTCATCTCGATAAAGCTCCTTTATTGTATAAAATCTTTAATAATAAGAACTGTTATTCGGCTATTCCGCCGACTTTCCATGGCGCTGAGTTACTTTTAAAATCAATCCCAAGAAGAAACCATCCCAAGATGATAAGTGAACCGTTATGAACCAAAGGGATATTAAAAGTAACGGTTTTATCCGCAGTTATTTTTATAGAAGTCATCTCATAAATGGCATTGAGCGGGCAGCGGGTGGCACGGCGAGCCGATTGTGGGAGGATCCACGCCGGGCGGAGGGGCCCACAAGCGGTTTGCCGTGACAGGACCCGCTGTCTTCGGCTATTTATGAGATACGTTCTAGATTGTTGATTAGATAATTAAAGTATAGAATGCTGTTTACAGCGGATGCAAGTATTGTGGAGCAGAATGAGAAAATGTTTTCTCGTCGGAGAAATAAAGGATATCGTACGCTTATAAATGCGGCATTTATTCAATTGTCAATCATCAAAAAAGTTTTTAACAGGCCGACTCTTTAATTGACTTTTAAAAAGGCTTAGGATATAAAAGCAATCAGGTTATCAATTTTCAGTGTAAGATTATTGTCTTATTCAATACCTATTCAATTTCCTACTTGATTGAATGGGGTTAAATCATCAACATGCCAATAAAAAAATCTCCCATCATTTATACAATCGGCCATTCCACGCACCCAATCGAAAAGTTTGTGGTGATTCTGAAAAACTTTAAGATCAAAGAATTAATTGATGTGCGCACGATTCCAAAATCCCGTTTTAATCCGCAGTTCAATCAAGAGGCGCTTTCGCGCAAACTAAAATTAGAACATATAATCTGCGAACATATGCCTGGCCTCGGCGGGCTGAGGCACGCTAAAAAAGATTCCATCAACAAAGCCTGGCGCAACGCCTCGTTTAGGGGATTCGCCGATTACATGCAGACCCCAGAGTTCGATGAGAATCTGCACCAACTTATCAAAAAATCTAAAAAACACCGGACCGTTATCATGTGCGCCGAAGCTGTGCCCTGGCGCTGCCACCGTTCGCTTATCGCGGATGCGTTGACTGCAGATGGGTTTGAAGTAAGAGACATCATGAGCGCGCATCAAGATACCGTGCATAAAATAAATCCAATGGCCAAGATTAAGGAAGGGAAAGTGCATTATCCAGGGGAACAGATGGAATTTTAAATGATCAGGACTTTCGCGTTTGGCTGTTCTCTCACGGAGAACCTGTTCTGCCTTTTCTACTGACTTTTGCAATGCAAAAAGTCTAGTACTAAGGCCTTTTCTCCCCGAGAATGATAGAACAACTTTATCTTTGGGAGAGAAAAGGCCAGCAATACTAATGAAGGCAGAGCTGGTTCTCAGTTCGTTCACAACCAAACGCGAAAGTCCTAATGATGTAACAATTACAGAAATCGGCTCAGTTGTGAACTTAACATTAACGAAAGGAGACTTCATGAGGACGAAATTAACCGGTGTGATTTTAGGTGTAGCGATTTTTGCGTTTTGCCGGATCGGCGCAGCGGCGGACGATGGTTTTGTGGCGAGCAAAGGTTCCGATAAATACCACGTTACGACCTGCAGTGTCGCGAAACAAATTAAGCCAGAAAAACGTATTCATTTCAATTCAGAAAGTGAAGCCGTTAAAGCCGGCTACACGCCTTGTAAGCTTTGTATTAAAAGAAACGCTAAAAAAATTGCCTTTGTGGCCAGCAAAGATTCGGATAAATACCATTTACCGACGTGCAAAATGGCTGCCAAGATTAATTCTAATAAACAGGTGACCTTTGCTAGTCAAGAGGAAGCCGAGAAAGCTGGCTATAAACCCTGCCAGATTTGTCTTCCTTCGGCGCCGGCTGCGAATGATATGAAGAAAAAGTCGAAGAAATAATGACTTTGACCAAATCAACCGCGGGGGTTGAATGAATTCATTCAACCCCCGCGGTTGAAGGGTCAAGAGGGAGAGGAACAATGAGAAGAATTTTAGGAAATACCTTAATGAAAGTATTAGTGCCCGCCGTTATTGCGCTGGGATCGGGCGGCGCTTTTGAAAATAATCTTTGGGCGGAAGTTTCTAAACAGCCCCAAGATAAACCCAAACAATATTCAAAACAATAAATTGAACGCGGGCGTTATCTTGTCCGTACGACCGGTTGTAACGATTGCCACACGCCTTTGATCATGAAAGAAACCGGACCCGAACCCGATATGACAAAGATGTTATCGGGACATCCATCGTCGCTTAAAATGCCAGCGCCGCCAAAACTTCCTGAAGGCCCATGGGTCTGGTTAGGAGCTGGCACCAATACCGCATTCGCCGGACCATGGGGTATCAGTTACGCCACTAATTTAACACCCGACGAGAATACTGGTATCGGCGTTTGGACTGAAGACATTTTTGTGAACACCATCCGTACTGGCAAACACTGGGGTGTTGCCCGTCCGATCCTCACGCCTATGCCCTGGCAAGATTTTGCGCAAATGTCCGACGAGGATTTAAAATCTATTTATGCTTATCTAAAAACCTTAACGCCCATTCATAACCAAGTGCCCGAAGCGGTTGTGGCACAGCCGCCGGCCAAGGAGGAAAAATAATGCGCCTCGTTAGTTTATTCGTGGCCATCATGTTGATTGCAACGGCCGCTTTCGCCGGAGAATTGACCTGGCGTGATCTTGCCGCAAAGCCTGAGCTTCTACCCAGCCAGTGTACAATCAAGCAAGGGTTTCAGTTTCAAAGCGGGTTAAGTGTGAAGTATAAAAATTTTAAGGAGAACCATCTTGAATCCCGAAACGAATTCAACCCAACTTGCCCAAGGTATTAAATCTATTCTATCTGCACCCGGTATGCCGTTTATGGCGACGGATTATGGTTGGGCGATTGGGATTTATGAGGGGGCTTCGCCGTTTGATCTTCGGGCCCCCAGATTTTTAAACCCGGTCTTAAAAGCCCACGATGTGACTGACGTTAAAGCGGAGTTTGTGGCTGATCCTTTTTTAGTTAAAAAGAATGCCAGATATTATTTATTCTTTGAAGTGTTAAATGCCGGAAATTCCCGCGGCGAAATTGGTCTGGCCATCAGTCTCGACGCAAAGCGCTGGCATTATGAGCGGATTATTTTAAAAGAGCCGTTTCATTTGTCTTACCCTCACGTTTTTGAGTGGCAAAATGAATTTTATATGATTCCGGAATCAAAAGAGGCCAACGCCGTGCGTCTTTATCGCGCTCAAAAATTTCCCGAAGTTTGGGAATGCATCGCGACTTTGTTTCCTGACCAATTTTCGGACCATGCCCTTCTTTATTACCAAAACCGCTGGTGGCTGTGGCTTGCCAAAGGCAATGATTCGGTTTATCTGTTTTATGCCGATAAACTTACCGGCCCGTGGCAAGAACACCCCCGCAGTCCGTTGATGAAAGACAATGCTAATTACGCGCGTCCCGCCGGGCGGTTGATTGAATGGAACAATCAAATCATCCGCTTTGTGCAGGATGACGGGGCGCATTACGGCCATCAGGTCTTTGCTTTTCGGGTCACGACTTTAACGCCGGATGAATACCGCGAAGAGCTGGTTTCGGAAAAACCGTTTCTTGCCCCCAGCGGCAAAGGGTGGAACGCCCGCAAGATGCACCATGTTTCTCTTCTGGAAGACCGGCCTGGATGCTGGATCGCCGTCGTCGATGGTATGGGTAAAAATATTTTTTTTGGTTTTAGAAAGTAATCTGAATTTTATGACACACCTATGAATATCTGCTATCTTTGCCGAACCTTCCACCGCTCAAGAGGTGGGGTCGAAACAACCTATTATCTTTTGGCCAAACATCTGGCCGCGCGAGGGCACACGGTCCACATCATTACCCTCAAAGGGCAAGAGCGGTTTTATTTGCAGGATTTAGGGAAGCGGGTTTTTATTCACAAAATTGATTTTACCGAACGCCCCTTTCCTGGCTACTGGCATATTGACCATATCTTACCGCTTACAAATTTTCGATACGCTAAAGCTGTTTCCCAGAAACTCAAAGAGATCACTCGAACATATCCCATTGACATCGTCGTCACCCCGGACGGTTTTGGCGAAGCCATTTTTGTATTGTGGGAGAAAAAATTCCCCGTGCATTTGCGTCTGCACGGGCACAAAGGTTTGTTGCAGCGGTATCACACACAGAACCTTTACCGCGGGATGCGGGACCGTGTCTTGTGGTTAAGTGAATGGTATATTTTAAAAAATGCGCACGGCATAACGGCAGTTTCATCTGAATTTGCAGATCTGGTTAAAAAAGTTTGGCGGTTCAAAGATCTCGATGTCTCAATCGTTCATTCTGGCGTTGATCAAACTGTTTTCAACTCTGATCAACAGATTAACGTGAGAAAAGACGTCTTTTTCGTCGGGCGTCTTGAAGAAAATAAAGGGATCGGTATATTAATTCAAGCCATACCAGTCATTCTTAAAGCGTTTCCGACCTTAAAATTTTGTTTTGCTGGGGCGGACGGTCCGTGCGGAACCGGAGGCGGAAACTGGAGGGAGTTTATATTAAGTAAAATTCCCAAAGAAAATGTTTTGTTCTTAGGACAAATACCGACGGAAGAACTCATTCAGTATTATCAGAAATCCGCTGTTACGGTTTTTCCTTCACTCTATGAAGCGGGCGGCAATGCAGCGCTTGAGTCGATGGCGTGCGGATGTCCGACGGTTGCCAGTAATTTGGGGGGATTCGCGGAGTTTATTTGTAGCCGTGAGGACGGTATTTTGATTCCACCCCAAGATGTTGAAAGGCTTGTTCAGTCAGTTTGTGAAATATTAACAAATCCACATCTGGCAGGAAAATTGTCGCAAAATTCCGTGGCAAAAGTGACCAATCATTTTAATATTGAAAAAATTTGCGACAAAACAATTGAAGCGTATCAGTCCACAATCAATAACTTTAACTGTCGCCAAAGAGTTCAACGTAAGGTTTGATCTTTTCATGCTTTCCTTCAGACTAAAAACCGATTTCATAACTCTCGCTCAACTCCTTAAAGCCGCCGACCTTTGCGCCAGCGGCGGGGAAGCGGGGCGTTATATAGATGAAGGTGAAGTCAAGGTGGGTGGTCAGGTTGAAACGCGTCGAGGGCGAAAGATTCGCGCCGGGCAGGCGGTTGAATTTCGAGACGAGAAGATTGTGGTGGAATGAAAGAAAACAGTTTCGCCCATTGAGGCCTACGGTCTGGTTTGGCAGGCGGCCGAAGAAAAGTTAAAAATAAAAGACAAACAACAAATTATTTCCCTAAAAACCAGCTGACTTTTTTGCGCGGCTGTTCTTCGACGGATGGTTTGGTTTGTTTTTCTTTAAGTTTTCTGCGGTTGAACTCTTCGACCAGGGCCGATTGTTCGGCGGTTTCTTCTAGTTCTTCTTTGATGGGCTGTTGAGGCGGCGCTGGTGGCGCTGGTGGTTTTTCACCCAGGATAATGCGATTAAAGATTTCTTGAAAGGCGTTGATTGTTTTGTCGGACAACGTAATTTGGGTGCCTTTGGATTTCTCATGAAAACGCCGCGCGGCGAACACATCGTTGATATTCTTAGTGCGCAGATATTGAGAATTTAAAACATTGGCGTTGCGGTTCGCCGGTAGCATTTCGGTTTCGCCCGGCACAATGAACGTGTAGAAATCGTTTAGCGAAAATAAATCTTCGGTCGATAATCCTGCTTGCAGCGGAATATAAACAATACTCTTTTCATCCAAGCCAAAAGTGTTTTTAAGTTCAGTCCTTGTCTGATCACCTTCCTGCGGATACCGCAAAACAACCCGGAAATCAAAATTAAACCCTTTTAAAAGCGAAACAAGTTGTTCCAGCTGTCCATCGCTGGGGCAGGGGATCAAATTGATTTCCTTTTGGTCCGGCAATTCAATGTACTGTTTCAAAATGTCGAGCAGATAATAATCAACCATATTGGGGACCACAATATTCCATTTGCCGGCAAAAGGAAGGGACCCGGCGTTTTCCATCTGTAACGCCGTGTGAATCGGAATCATCGTATCAGCGTCGACATCCTTCGGAATGTGATTGCTGATCATGGAACCGTCCTCAGGTGTCTTCATGATGAGACGCACTCGGTCTAAGCGAATCGGATTAATGAAATAAGGAGAATGGGTGCTTAAGATGACATGAGATTGCGGGGCGATTCTGCGTTCTAAAACTCTTAAAATTTCTCGCTGTGCCTTGGCATGGAGATTCATCCCCGGTTCATCGATCAAAATAATATTATTTTTAGATTCCTGCGCAGCCAACCGAAGATAAAAAGACAGAAACCATTGAAATCCTTTACTGCGCTGTTCAATTTTAAAGATGTCTGTGCGGTCCTTTTCTTTGACGCCAAACAAAATCATATCGCCTTCTGGTTTTACGACGATCTCAATGCGGTTTTGCTGCCAGTAATCGCAGAATTCTCCGTTAAGAACCGCGGAATGATGCCCAAGGATATTAATCCGGCGCTGAATATCCTGAACATTAATAATCTTATCCAAATCCAAACCGCAGATCCGGGCAAAATCGCGCAGCGGTTCGACTTCTTTCATTCTGGCAATCGGCGTTGTAAAGGGGAAGGAGCCGATGAATTCCGGACAATAGACGAAGCGGGGTAAAAGATCAAGAAGAGAGTTGACCGGCTTTTCTTTAAGCGGCGACGCTGTTTCTGGAGAAGGGACTTTCTTGGTTTCATTGAGAATCATCCGTACATATTTAAGGATTTCATTTTCTTTATTTTCATCTTTGACGGTCGGCAAAAACGATTTCACAATCGACATCAACTGACGGGACTGTCGTTCGATCTCAGAAGGAGGATGGTGAAGCCCCAAGTCCGGCAGCATACGGCCTTCCAAGAGAAAAACCAACTGTTCTCGGGCCTCTTTGATTTGGCTCACGCGGGCATCTGCCCCTTCCAAATCTTCTTGATGTGATTGGGATAATAACTCGTCGTTTAAAAAATAACGACCGATGCCGTCTTTGATGACGGTCAGGCCTTTCGTGAGCATTTGAGTGGCAAATTCTTCGGTGACCGCAATTCCGGCCGCCTGCATGCGCTCAATATCGCTTTGAGTCAATTTAAAATGTAATTCAACTCTAGGCAGGGCGTCGTTTCCATTAATAGAGAAGGCATTTTGAGGAAATTCTGTAACTTCAGGATTAAAATCCCTCAGCGCCTCCAAGACAGCGGTTTTGCCGGATTCATTCTTCCCGACAAAAATTGTAATATCAGACGCCAGCTCACAATACCCGCTGTCGATGATTGATTTGTAATTGTGAATACGAAACTTGGTTAATTTCATACAGCGTTTCCTCCGCATAACAGATTAATACGTTTTCTAATTTCGCATTTTGACAAATTTTGTTCTAACGGGCAACTGATTTTTTTTAAAGAGCGAGAAATTAAATGGCTTTCATTAACTTTGACAGCCTTAATAGAGGAAAAAATATAGACTTGTAACTTGAATTGAGCGGCTTTTTAGGAAATGGATTTTCTAATAATTTCTAATTTTTTATAAGTTATTTAAATATTAATTATTATAATATTGATTTTTAGTCAATATTATTTGACATTATTTATTTATTGTGTTATTATTTTAATGTTTTCCAGCCGCTAAATTTTTAAAATCTAGTAGCCATCACTCGACCTTAGAAAGGACATCTATGAAAACCTCATTGGGCGCTTACCGTATTAGATCGTTTGTTAGATGTTTGTTCTCCAGAAATTTTCTCACCCTTTTAATTTTATTTCTATTTACGACCAGGCTTTGGGCCGCTGTGACACCCTCGATCCAAAAGCTGGACGTCGATCCAACAACAGGGACGGCGGTGACGA
>CAZTCI010000009.1:0-37114 GCA_964612665.1 uncultured Planctomycetales bacterium
TCGTCACCGCCGTCCCTGTTGTTGGATCGACGTCCAGCTTTTGGATCGAGGGTGTGGTTTGGGAAGGACCCGCTAATAATTGATCACAAGTGGTTATCAAGAGGAAAATCAACAATAAAGATCTTTTAAAAATTTTTGAATAAATAAAGCCAAATGATTCCATAGTTCTCCTTTCTGACAGCCTTTTATCAGTGAGAAAAAGGCTTGGTTTGTTGTTAATCCAAGATGGGGTTTTACTGGCCTTTTCTCTCCCAAAGATAAGGTTGTTCTCATTCTCAGGGAGAAAAGGCCTAGTACTAGACTTTTGCAATGCAAAAGTCAGTAGGAGAACTTGGTGTATTAAAGTAAAAGACTAGGGCGGGGCACAAAGCCTTGTGTCTAACAAGATAACCTAAGGAATGTCTTCACATGCCAGCGGTCTTCATTTCCGGAGGGAGACTCTGAACGGGCATAGACGACATCTCGAAGACACTCCCCAGGTCAAATGTTTCAAATAAATATTTTTGCCGTGATGAAAGCCGTCCTCGATCACTGCTCCAAGGATAATCCGACGGATAAACGCTCAATCCCAAACGGACCGGCATCGACTCGACTAATCGAATACAGGCAAAAATGTCATTCAAATTTTTAAGTAATGTGCTTTTAAAGCGGCCCTGCCAAACTTTTCCTTCTGTGTAATAGCGGCGGTGAAAATAAAGCGCATATGTTAATCCTAAGCCTTGCATAAAAGCCGACAACTGCTTGGCCTCTTGGCACCGAACGACAAGATAAACATGGTCTGGTAAAAGACAAAAGCTAAAGATATTGATCTGGGATTTTTGCGCGTATTTTTTGAGCAATTTTAAATACCATGCATAATCTTTACCGGCGGTAAATAGCGGACGTCGACGGCCGCGGGTGATAATAAGGTAAGTGCTGTTTGATTGAAGATTGCGCGCTAATCTTGCTGCCATGTTCTCTAATCCTAAATTTTTTGTAAAATTCTTCGTGGCACCTGCCTACTCAAAGCAGGCGTGAGATATTGCTTCGGCCAAAATCGGCCTCGCAATAACTTGAACAGCTAAAGAGCGTTAAATTTTAAATAACTTTGCTTCTTAGAAAATAAAACAAAGGACGTTCAAGGTTTCCCAGCACCTTCTGTCTCCGGCTCTCCCTTATCCCCGCCGAACGGAGGTCATCTGCCTCCTGAGACACAGAACGTCCTTTGCTTTAGAAATTTCTTAAGCCCAGTGTGCTTCCAGGGTAATTAAACGGAAGTGGAAGCACACTTCATGTTCTGGATTTATGGATTAAGCTTCCTGATAAGCTTCCAATACTTTCTCTGTCACTAACCGCCGGACTTCGGGCGTTATACATCGAATGGTGTCATACCATTTTTTATCTTTTCCTTGTTCCTGAGGCATGGATACAAACAATCCTTTAGGGCTTTCAAGAATTCTTAATCCTTTAATTAATAACGCGTCGTTGACGTTCATATCGACGAAGGCCTTCATGGTACCGCCTGTATTTAAACGATGAATGCGTTCAACTTTAATACTAAGCTGGCTGTCAGACATGGATGTTCTCCTTTAATGTTGATGGACATTAGACAAATCCCTCGAGATTCTGCCAAACTTCGCAAACGAAGGACAAGTAAATACTAAAGCTGCAAAAATTTTTCTTATTTTAAATTCATGCTGACGGGCGGCACTTTTTCTGAAGCAGCCGTCGTCTTGTTTTTGTCAACTTTAGGTAACAAAGCGGCTTCGTCTTTCATGCACTTCGGACAAGGTTTTAAACCCTTGGCGATGGCTTGTTCTTTGGTGATTTTCTGAGCCCCTTTGTTTTGAATGAAGCGGCAGTCTTGAGTGTGGTATTTTTTACCGTTTTTGGTGACATAGACATCCTCGGCGAGCGCCAAGGTTGTCACCGATAAAAAAGTGATACTTAAAAATAACATCATCCATTGCTTTTTCATTTCTTTCTCTCCTTTGGTTGTCGGACTGTGTTGTATTTTTGCAGCTTTAGTATTTTCTAAATGTCATTGCGGGACAGAAAAACTTGCACATCACGTTTAATATTTTAGGATTGGGCAGGGCTCACAAGAGCTCTCTGCCCTTTTCAGTTGTCTTTAATCTCAGCGTTAGTATTATTCTCAACTGTCTGACTAAACTTTCCGCCGGTTAATCCGTCGATTAGGGCGGTCAATTCTTCGACGCGCATTTGGCGGTCGATCTTGGCTTGAGCGTCTAAAGTAAACGTCGTTAATTCCATTTGCAACCGGCGGCGCTCGAAATAAAGCCGGGTGATCTGATCCATGATATCGTCGCGCAATTCCACCATTAATTTGGAACGCGAATCAATCGACGTTTGGTCAGTGTTCCAAATTAACTCGCCGAAATCCCACGACAAAGAAACATCCCAATCCACATAATCGCGGCCTTTCAATAAATTATCCGGATTAGGACCGCTGTCCCAATGAAAAAGTTCGCCCGTTGAGCGATTTAAACCCATGGAAAATTTGGGGAGCAATGCTTTTTTCTGGGCAGCCCGTCGCCAATTTGTGATTTTCTCCGGGCTCACTTCCGCGTATTTGATCGCCATGGTTTGGACTTGTTGCACGGACGGCTCGTTGTCGTAGCGTTTTTCTAATTTTTTATATGTTGATTTCAAATTAGTTTTGGGCATCGCCACCCCGCAACGATCGTCGGCAAACGCTTTCTCATAAGACATAAAAAAAATGCCTTGATGACTCAAGGCATAGAGTTTATCCGTCGAATTGGTTAAGAAATTAATCTCTTGCGTTTCCATTCCCTCGTAAACCGGCATCCAAATCTGGCCGTTGTATTGGAAAACACCTTTACCTGTGCCGACAAATACGTGGCTGCTATCCAAAACAACCAAAGAATTGATTGCATCGATCGGCAAGCCTTCTGGATTTAAATTTTTCCAGGTCGCGCCGGCATCCGGACTATAGAAAATTCCTTTGATGGTCGCCAGATAAATTTGCGTTTTGCCGTCGGAAACGGTCTTAATTTCTTTAATCTGACCGAGCCAAGCACTATCTGTGCTGGTTTCTTCGGGTTTTTCCTCGACCGCTTCAGCTTCCTTTCCGATTAAGGAAAAAATTTCCTGAATTTCATGACTCTGGGTGTTCAAGCGGTAAATTTCGCGGTCGGTCGCCACATAAATATTTCCTTCATCAGCAGCCAAACTAGAAACCAACTTATTTTGAAAGCTCCGTTCTTCTTGCCAGATTTTGTCGGAAAATTCTTTGTAAAAAAGACCTTGGGCGGTGGCGAGATAAATCGTTTGCGCTTGAGTGATGACACTTAAACAACGTTTATCTGAGGCAGTTGCCGATTGAAAGATTTGTTCCCAGTCCTGCCCAAGATTTTGGCTCAAGAAAAGGCCCGTATCAGTTGCGGCAAAAACTAGAATATTTTCTGGTGAGGCATTGGTGAGAAGATTAGAATACAAATAATTAACACGCCTTCCATTCCCTTGAAGCGACAAGACCCGATCAAAATGTTGTCCTTGATCGCTGGAACGATAGACGCCGTGCGGAGTGCCGACGAGCGTTATAGGGGTTGGGCCGGATAGGTTAAGGAGACTTGTGATTTCCGGTTCCCCTATATATAGAGGAAGCTTCTGCCAGTCGGTTGATTGGGATGTAAATCCCGATGTCGCTATCCCAAATAAAAACAAAACACTTAATAAAAGCTTACGTTTCTTTCCCATGGACAGTTTCCTTGTAGACTTTTTCGACACTGATGAGTTCGACTGCCTGGGAAACCGCATTTTTGATTTGGGGATTATAGGACTCGATGATTTTGAGATACTGGGAAACATATTCCAGCATTGCTTCGAGACCTAAACGGGCTTTCATGAGAAGCAGAATACGCATGACCGTGTAGATAGCGATGGTCTGTCCGGGAGAAAACAGCGTTGTGAGGTTTGCTTTAGGATCTGGTTGTGTATACTCTGGTTGCATGGTCACTTTCCTTTCGAAGTGCCCCAAGTATAACATAAAATTATATATTGTCAATATTATTTGATTAATTATCAAAATTAATATTGTTCGTAAGTCTTTAATTATCAATAGACTGAAATTTCGATAAAAAATAATACTGACTTTCCTTGTAAATTTGCCAATCATGAAAGTAAATTTGACTATTGTTGAACGCATATGGTAATCTTGTTACCAGTTGATGTGTTTCATTGTTTTTTGCAATATAACGCTTAAGGAGAAAAATTATGCTTATTGGAAAAAAATTACGCGAGCTCAGAGAAGCCCGCCGAATGTCCTTAACTGAAATCTCTAAAATAACCGGGATCCAAATGGCAACCTTAAGCCGGATTGAAAACATGAAGATGACCGGCACGCTTGATTCCCACCTTAGAATTGCCAAGGCGCTGGGACTCAATCTCACCCAGCTCTACAGTGACGTTATTAAGGAAGAGAGCGTCGTTGACGTTAAATCCGATTTGGGCACCAAAGACATTTTTGTCCATAGCGATAAATCCTCCCACGAAATTCTAACCAATAAAGTCCTTTCCAAAAAAATGATGCCGATTCTTCTTAAAATTGAACCGGGCGGCCGGACCAATGAAGAGCAAAGCCCATTGGGCACCGAGCGGTTTATTTTTGTTATTGAAGGCAAGATTGAAGTCCATGTGGAAGGCGACAAATACGAACTCTCCAAAAACAGCACCCTCTATTTCGATTCGGCGCTGCGGCACTACTTCGTTAATATAGGGAAGACGGTTGCGCGGGTGGTTTCGGTGAGTACGCCGGTTTCGTTGTAGGGGTTAGGTTTTAGGTGGTTGGTGTTAGAGAGATAAATAAAGAATACAAATAACAACAAGGAGAAAACATCAATGGACCAGAATTCTTTTTCACACAAAGATTTACTTGTATGGCAAAAATCTATGAATTTAGTCACCAATGTATATCAACTTACCCAGAATTTTCCGTCTGAAGAGCGGTATGGCCTTAGCGCTCAAATGCGACGGTCTGCAATTGCAATCCCGTGCAATATTGCTGAAGGCCATTCCCGAAATCACTTAAAAGAATATATTCAATTCCTCTATATTGCTAAAAGTTCTGCCGCTGAACTTAAAACACAAATTCTTATTGCTGAAAGTTTAAAATTTAATTCCATACCACTCAAGGAATTTGAAAGTTCAATCAATGAAATTCTAAAAATGCTTAGCAAATTAATCAGCAATCTCAAACGAAAATGACCTTAACACCTAAAACCTAAGACCCAGCACCTATAAGGAGGGAACAAACAATGACAAAAAAAATCCTAATCTGCGACGACGAAGAAGGCATCCGCGAGTCGCTTAAATTGATTCTGTCGGATCATTATGATTTGATCCTGGCCAAAGACGGCGCGCAGTGCCTCGATTGTCTGGCGAACAGCAAAGACATTGGACTCGTTTTAATGGACATCAAAATGCCGCGGGTCAATGGTTTAGACACGCTTAAAGAATTGAAAAGCCGCCATCCGGACATGAATGTCATTATCGTAACCGGTTACCGTTCCGTTGAAACTGCCGGCGAAGCCGTACGCCTGGGCGCTTCTGGCTATATCGTAAAGCCGTTTAAATCCGATGAGATTTTATCGACGGTCAGAAGCTGTTTGCAGTCCGTTAAAAATATTTAAACGCGAATGGACGCGAATCACACACGAATCATCGCGAATCAAGCCCTATTTATTCGCGGCAATTCGAGTGCAATTCGCGATGATTCGCGTTAAACACAACTATGTCCATCAACCCCTACTCCCTACCTCCCGCGGCATGCTCACTCCTGGCCCTGGCCTTGGGGATTATTGTTTTAAAAAAACAACCCACATCGCCGGTGAATAGGAGTTTTTTTATTTGTGCATTACAATTATTGGCTGGCTTTTCTTTTATGCGGTTTTGTATAACTTCCCTCCATCACCTATCGTTCTCGGGTGGTTTCGTATTTCTTACTGCGGAATTACTTTTATCGCACCGACCTTTTTTAATTATATTGTCCAATTCTTTAAAATCGCTTGGGTAAAAAATTGGAATCGGATAAATTTCTTAGTCGGCATCATTTTTTCCCTCTTAATACTTAAAACGAACTTAATTGTAACCGGACTACAAAAATTTTATTGGGGTCCATACCCTAAAGCAGGTCCATTACATCCCCTCTATCTATTTTTCTTTGTATCTACCTTAACAGCAGCAATCATTTTAATTGTCGTAAAAATTTCCGAAAAAGATTTCCCAAGTCAACAAAAAGTAAAAGGCCAATACCTTCTTATGGCCGCATGCATTATAAGCATCGCTTGTTTAGATTTTGTTCCAAATTATGGGATTGCAATCTATCCATTTGGCTATGGCCCCACTACTCTTTTTCTAATCCTAATTGCTTACGGAATTATTAAATATCAATTGATGGATATTCATATAATTTTTCGTAAAGCCCTTGTTTATTCTTTTTTGATTACCTCAATAACAATTATTTACCTAGTGATCGTTTTGTTAATCGAAGTTGTCTTCCGAGAATTTCTTCACTACCAATCCTTCGCGATCAGCATTGCGCTAGCGGCCACAATCGCTGCCTGCTTTATGCCGTTACGAAATAAAATCCAGAATTTCGTCGATCGTATATTCTTTCAAGGTTCCCAGGCCGAAATCGCCGAGCAAAACGAACTTTTACGTCAAGAACTAGCCCGAAGCGAGAAACTCAAAATGGCGGCGACGCTGGCCAGCGGGCTTGCGCATGATATTCGAAACCCGTTGACCGCGCTTAAAACTTTTGCCGAACATCTCCCTGCCAAAAAGCACGACCCGGAATTCCTCAACACCTTCTCTAACGTCGTTGAAAAAGAAGTCAGCCGCGTTGATGAACTCGTCTCAAGATTACTCGATTTCGCCAAGCCCGCGCCGCCTTCTTTTAAATCGACTGAAGTGCATTCTCTCATCAACGACGTCTTGGATTTAGTCAGCCGCCGGCTAGAAAAACAAAAGATTACTCTAATAAAAGAATTTGAATCTCAGCCAATCCACCTGAATCTCGACCCAACTCAAATTAAACAAGCGCTCATTAATCTAATCATTAACGCCATCGACGCCATGCCCAACGGCGGCAGATTAACTATTCAAACTCGTATAAACAAAGACAATAAATTTCTCGACCTTATTATTTCAGATACCGGATGCGGCATTTCCAAAAAAGACATCACTCATATCTTTGATCCATTTTTTAGTAAAAAAACTAATGGGACTGGATTGGGGTTATCAATTACGCAGGGAATTATTAAAGAGCATAAAGGCCGAATCCGTGTCACAAGCGAGGTCAACAAAGGAACGACCTTTAGTATCGAACTTCCTAAAGCTGGAAACTCAACATGACTCTATTTGCCTTCGCCGGATTATCCGTTGCCATTTGGTGTTTAATTCTATCCGTGGTTGTCGTCCGTTTTGCGCAAACAAAAACGCACCGGCTTTGGGCTGTTTTTAATCTCGTCGTCGCTCTTTGGTCTTTCGGGAGCTTTTTGGCGGGTGTCGCGTCGAATCCTGCCGAAGCGGTTCCCCGCTGGAAATTCACTTACATGGCAGCCACTTTTATTGCGGTTGAGTTTTATCACTTCACTTGCTATTTTTGTGAACTGCGCCGGCAATTTATGCTCATTGCGATTTATCTTCAAGGGATTCTTTTTGCGTTGTTGATTGGATTCACTAACTTATTTATTTCTCCTGTTATTTTTATATTCAATTCGATCTACTATCACGGCGCAACTCCGCTGTTTATTATTTGGCTGTTCCCTTTTTGCAGTATCACATTCCTAACTTTTGTTGAATTATTTAAGAACACCAAAAGATCTGTTGATTCAAAAAGAATTCAAGCTTTATATATATTCTGGGGAATGGCTCTAGGGTGGGCTGGCGGACTATCGACGCTGTTACCGCCTTTTAGAATCCCGATGTATCCGTTTTGGCATTTATCGATCTGGGGATACATGGTCATAATGACTTACGCGATTTTTAAGTACCGGTTGATGGATATCTTTATTGTTGTTAAACGAAGCATTGTTTATTCAATCTTGATTGCGACCATTTCGATTATCTATCTGCTGCTTGTCGTTCTCACAGAGAAATGGCTTCAAATTACCATGGGTTATCGGTCGATACTCATTAGCGTTGTTTCAGCTTTTGGTTTGGGCATCATTTTGATTCCGCTAAAGAACCGCATCCAGAATTTTATTGACCGCATTTTCATTCATGGTTCTCCGTCAGATATTGCGGAACAAAACGAAATGCTGCGCAAAGAAGTCGCCCACGCCGAAAAACTCAAGGCCGTGGCCACGTTAGCGAGCGGCCTTGCCCATGAAATCCGTAATCCTTTGACCATCTTAAAAACCCATAGCGAATATCTTCCGCAAAAAATTAAGCAGACCGGATATCTTGAAAATTATACTCAAACCGTCGCGAATGAAATCGACCGGATTAATAATCTCGTGCAGGGTTTGCTTGATTTTGCCAAACCAACGCCGCTCGTCATTCAAAATACCGATATCCACAAACTCTTAAATGAAAGCCTGGCGCTTATCGATAATAAACTCAAGAGAAATCACACCACCCTCACCAAGAATTTTTGTCACGAAACAATCGTTCTTAGAATCGATCCGAACCAAATTAAACAAGTGTTCCTGAATCTAATCCTAAACGCCATAGAAGCCATGCCCAATGGCGGCAAAGTCACCATCAAGACACAACTAACCAAAAATCAACGCTGTGTACAGATTTCAGTCGTCGATACAGGTTCCGGAATCGCCAAGCAAGACCTCCCTCACATTTTTGACCCCTTCTTTACCAAGAAAAAAAATGGCACAGGATTGGGCTTATCAATCACTCATGGAATTATTAAAGAGCATAAAGGCACCGTTAAAGTGCGAAGTGAAGTTAATAAGGGCACAACATTTATCATTGCATTGCCGATCACGCACAAGGAGCCAGCGCATGATTAAGTTAAATCTTTTTGCGATTTCGGGGTTGCTGATTGTGATTATCTATTTACCCCTCTCCTTATTCATTTTTTTAAAGGGGAAACCTAACGCAGCCAAGCTTTATGCACTACATCTTTTTGTTACAAGTGGATGGGGATTAACGGAATTTATTATCGGGATTAATTCAGATTTACATCTTGCCCCTATTATTTGGAGAATTGCCCTTTCTTTTGTCATATTTATTCCTGTCTTTTTTACGCATGCTGTAGTCTTGATTACCGGCAATCGAATACGATGGCTTATTTATTTAGCTTATGTCCAAGCTATATTTTATTTAGTAATGAATTTCTCAGGTAAATTGGCCCTGGGCTACAATTGGATGTTTAACTCAATGTACTACCTGCAAGGAACCAAAATCCATCTATCATGGTTTATATCATGGGAGATGCTCGTCATAATAGCTCATTCATTATTAATTCAAGATTATATGCGCAGTTACCCTCTCAAAAAGAAGGAAATCCTGACATTGTTATATGGTCTCCCACTCGGATTTGTCGGTGGGACAACAAATTTCTTAGCTGCGTATAATATTAATATCTATCCATTTGGAAATATTTTTATTCCAATTTATGCAATTTTTATTACGTACTCTATTTTTAAACACCACATTTTGGATATTGAGATTGTACTCAAAAAAAGCATTGCTTATTCCATTGCTATCGCCTTGCTATCGATTTCTTATCTTTTAATTGTCGTTATTCTCGAAAAATCTCTTCAACAATACTTTCATTATCAATCGATTGCTATCAGCATTACAGCAGCATTTGGCGTTGGTCTTATATTCTTTCCTTTACGTAATGAAATCCAAAACCTCATTGACCGAATATTTTTTAAAGGCACTCAGACGGAAATAGCTAATCAAAATGAGCTTTTAAAGCAAGAACTAGCTAGAACTGAACGGCTAAAAGTCGCCGCAACGCTTGCGAGCGGGATTGTACACGAGGTTAGAAATCCACTCGCCATTCTCAAAACCCACAGCGAATTCTTACCGCAAAAGATCAACGAACCCGGATACCTTCAAAACTACACAAAAATGACGGCCAGTGAAATCGACCGGATCACCGATTTAATGCAAGGTTTGCTTGATTTTGCCAAGCCGGCCCCTCTTTCTTTTCGAAATGTCAATATCCATCAGCTTATCGATGAAAGTTTAAACCTTATCCATAATAAATTGAACAAGACCTATATTAGTGTTGTTAAAGAATACTTCAATGATACTCAATTGAATTTATCCGTCGACGCCAAGCAAATGAAACAAGTTTTGCTAAATATATTCCTGAATGCCATGGACGCCATGCCGTCGGGCGGCAAATTAACAATCACGACTCAACTGAAAGAAAACCAGTCCATCTTTGAAATTTATATTAACGATACCGGCTGCGGTATCCCTTCCAAAGACCTTCCCCATATCTTTGATCCATTTTTTAGCCAAAAGAAACATGGAACGGGATTGGGCCTTTCCATTTCTCATGGGATTATCAGCGAACATAAAGGACGCATCCGGGTCACAAGCGAAACAAGCAAGGGAACAACGTTTATTATTGAACTTCCGATCACGGCCAAAGGAGTGAAGCATGATTAAATTAAATCCTTTTGCGATTTCGGGGTTGTTGATTGTGATTACCTATCTGCCCCTTTCCCTATTAATTTTTCTAAAAGGAAAAGATAAAGTATCAAAACTTTATGCTCTACATCTTTTTTGTGTGACTGGGTGGGGAATAGGATCCTTTTAAATTGGCTTTAACTCAGATTTAGCAGTTGCTCCTCTTATTTGGAAATTTTCTATTTATTTTGTCATATTCATTCTTGTCACATTAATGCACACTATAGTCTTAATTACCGGTAATCAGCTAAGACTTCTCATTTACTTAGCTTACATCCAAGGTCTATTCTATTTGGGAATGAATTTTCTAAACAAAATGATTGCTGGTTACAAATGGATGTTTAACTCCATGTATTATATGCGGGCCACATATATACATCTGTCTTGGTTTATATCTTGGGAAGCACTTGTTGTCATCGGTCATTTATTACTGCTCCAAAATTATATTCATAGTTACGCCACCAAGAAAAAGGAAATTTTAACATTGCTATCTGGGCTTCCACTTGGATTTGTAGGTGGAACAATGAACTTTTTACCAGCCTATATGAATATTTATCCAGTTGGAAACCTTTTTATCCCAATTTATGCAATGTTTATTACTTATTCAATTCTGAAACACCACATTATGGACATTGAGATTGTACTTAAAAAAAGTATTGCTTATTCTATTGCGATTGCCTTGTTATCGATTTCTTATCTTTTAATCGTCGTCATCTCCGAACGCCTCCTCCAACACTTCGTCGGTTACACCTCCATCTATTTAACCGTCGGGACCGCTTTTCTTTTAGGGATTATTTTCGTGCCTTTGCGTAACCTGGTGCAGAATGTCATCGACCGGATTTTTTTCAAAGGGACACACACGGAAATCGTCCGGCAGAATGAACTGCTGCGGCAGGAAATTACGCATACTGAAAAACTTAAAAGCGTGGCGCTTTTAGCGAGCGGGCTGGCACATGAAGTTAAAAATCCATTGACAGTCGTAAAAACTTTTTCAGAATACCTTCCCCACAAACTCCATGACAAAGAATTCCTGGCAAAATTTTCCACATTAGTCGGCCAGGAAGTTAACCGCATCAATGAGCTCATTCATACTCTTCTTGATTTTAGTAAACCGCTCACCCCCGCATTTAAAGAAACTGACCTCCATGCTTTGATTAAAGAGATGTTGCGTTTTTTGGAAAACGAATTTATCAAACATAACATTCATGTCGAAACCGATTTTCAATCGCCGCAGGCCATTTTAAAAGTTGACAGCCAGCAGATCAGACAGGTTTTCCTCAATTTATTCTTAAATGCCGTTGAAGCCATGGAAGAAGGCGGCCGGCTGCTTATCCGCACGGAATTAAAGATGTCCCCCGATAACCTCCCCTCCTTTCTCGAAATCACCGTCGCTGACAGCGGCTGCGGAATTGAGCCCAAAGATTTGCAAAACATCTTCGATCCCTTTTTTACAAAGAAAGACAACGGCACCGGATTGGGTTTGGCCATCGTGCATCGCATCGTGAAAGAGCACGGCGGATCAATCCGGGTGCGCAGTGCGGTTAAGACGGGAACGGAGTTTGTGATTGGCTTGGTCATTTCAACTGATACTTTCGGTAAAAAGACAGACAATTAAAAAAACGGAGATGCATCCCTTATTCTCTGTTTTTTAATTTTGTTTTGATTTTTAATCAATATTATTTGACATGAATAAATTGTTGTGTTATGCTTGAGCTGTTTTTCAGATCAATATCAACTCAATTGCTTGGATTTATTCAACCGGAGAAGACAGCTCATGTTCATCACAACGCGCAATCTCAAGCCTTTATTTAGCTTTTCCTTCAGAATTTATCTTGCCTTAATTTTCAGTGTATCCATTTTTTGTTTAATTTTTAAGACGCCAAATGCCTGGGGCGTATCAGCCACTTTGGCCACCCAAAAGCTCGACGTTGATCCCACCAGCGGTACAACGGTGACCACTTTCCCTATTAATGTGCCTCCGGGACGTGCCGGAATCCAACCCAGTGTTACGCTTCTTTATAATTCCAGCAGTCCGAATGGTCCTCTTGGCATGGGATGGATCATGGAACTTGGGACAATTGAACGTTCAACAAAAAAGGGTGTTCCCGCGTACACCAATGCCGATACCTTTGTTCTATTGCAAGCCGGATCCAGCCAAGAGTTGGTTGATATCAGCGGCAACGGGACGGAATTTCGTCCGAAGATTGAAGGCGGATTTTCAAAGATTTTATTTAATGGCACCAACTGGACAATGTATGACAAAAAAGGAACGCGCTATACCTTTGGCTCCAACAATAACAGCCGTGAGGCCGACCCGAATAATTCCAGCCACATTTTTAAATGGTGTTTAGATATGGTCACCGATACCGTCGGGAACACCATGACAATCGATTATACAATCGATTTGAATAAAGTTTATCCAACCGATATTAACTACACATCGAATGCTAGCCAGGGTAAGTCTGCTTTTGCAAGAGTTCATTTCGGATGGAACTGGAATGCCCGGCCTGATGTTTTAACGAATTATCAGGGCGGATTTAAAACAACTACGAATATGCGTTTAAGAGAGATTCAAACATACGCGAACAGTAATCTTTATTCCGCTTATAACTTGGAATATTCCCTTGACCCGGATACCCAGCAATCACTTTTAACCAAAATCACGCCCTTGGGAAGCGATGGTATCTCTTCATTACCAGCGAGTCTTTTTACCTACAGTACCGCCAATATAGGATTAAAAGCGCCTATCAATTTGACCAGTATTCTTAACAAAGGTTTAGTGACCTACAATACCATCCGTTTTTTAGATATGAACAAAGACGGGTTTATCGATATTGTCGACGGAATGGCGAACAGTTATCAGATTTATTTTAACAATGGCAATAATGATTTTAGTCCAGCGGCAGCGGCGCTCAACACGCCGGATGAAGGATTAAATGATCCTAATGTGCGCATGGTTGATTTGAATGGAGATAACCTGATCGATGTCGTCTATGGAGCCGGAGGCGCTTATCGGGTTTGGTATAACAACGGAAGTAATGGTTTTAGTCCGGCGAAGACATTGACGAATTACCCTGTGACAAAAATTATTGATAACCAGCTCTTGATAACTGATATGAACGGTGATGGAAAACCGGACATGGTTGAGCCAGGCGTCATTTATTTGAATGATGGGAATAACGATTTTCGGCCGGCCATCCCGGCTGTAAATTTTCCGACAAAGTGGATTAATGATCCTAACGTTCAGGTGGCGGATTTTAACGGCGACGGGCTTTTAGATGTGGTGATGAGTTCATCGACCTCTCCTACAAAATATACAATTTGGATTAACAACGGACAAAACGGTTTTAATCCACCTAAACAAATTCTCAATGCCCCATCGGCATCAATCAGCAGTCGTCTGGTTTATTTTGTGGATATGAACGGTGACGGCCTGACCGATATTTTAAGCGCCGCAAATGGACTTGTCATTTATTGGAATAATGGGCAGGGTGATTTCATTTCCGGGGGTGTGGCGGACGGAGGGGCGTCTTTTAGCGGTTCGTTTACCGATAATAAAATGCAGCTGGTTGATTTTAACAGCGACGGGTTTTTGGATTTGTTGTATGGAGATTCGCAGGGTAACAACTGGCGGGTGTGGTTAAATGATGGCGTCAATGGATTCCGGTCACCGGTCAGTTTAAGTAATTATCCTGGGAGTGAAGGATTAGATTCGTGGAATGTGCAATTGGTTGACGTCAACGGTGATAACCGGCCAGATGTTCTTTGGGGATCGTCGTCGTTTTTGCCCTATAAAGTTTATCTCAATCAGGTTGATTCCCGGAGTGAAAGACCCAACGTTATGGTCAAGATTGACAATTCGATGGGTGCTACAACCGAACTTCAATATGATCACGTGAAACTGCTGTGCTTACTAGGATTTCAAAGCCGGTTTGCTTATAACACTTTGTTTTTTAATACAGTCAAATCGATTACTAACAAAACCGCGCAAGGCGACAGCTACTCAACGAATTATCAATATAAAAAGTGCGCGTTTAGTTATGCGCAGCGCGAATTCCGCGGGTTCGGCAACGTCCAGGTGACTGATCCCAACGGAAATTATACAATTACGAATTATTTACAAGACGATATTTATAAAGGAAGGATCAGTGATGCTTCGGCCTTTGATGTGAATGGAAATCTTTATAGTAAAACTGTTAACACCTGGGCTTCACAGACGATTTATCCGGGTGTTACGTTTCCTTTTTTACAGCGCGTTGATAATTACGTTTACGACGGTAATTCAACCGGAAGACGCACGGCCGAAGAATATTCTTACGGCGAAAACCCGCAGTACGGCAACGTAACCAAAGTCATTCAGCATGGTGAAGTCAATTTAACCGACGGCAGTGAAGTTGGCACCGACACCCGGACGGTGGAAACGACTTACGGAAATAACACGAACACCTGGTTAATGGGTTTCCCGCAGACAACTTTTGTCCGGGACAATAGCGGTAATATCGTCCGTCAAACGTGGTTTTATTATGACGGTGCGACTTCGTCAACGACCTTGCCTGCGAATGGTTTTCTAACCGCTAAAACCGAATGGGGCGGCAGTCAAACGGGTGCGGTCAATCCCTCGACGTATTTTAGTTATGATTCTTTGGGTAATTTAAAAACCACAACCGATCCGCGCGGGAATATCACCACAATTACATACGATCCCGATTATGGACTTTTTCCATTGGCAACAACAAATGCGCTTAACCAAACGGTCAGTAACGAATATTACGGTATTAACGGTGTTGTTTTAAATAGCGGCGATGGTTTTCAAGGATTGTGGGGCCAACTTAAAAGCACAACGGATCCAAACAACCAAAAAGGCACAACGAGTTATGATCTTTTTGGGCGACCGGTTTTTATGGTTGGCCCGGCGGATTCGGTTAACTTTCCGACCACATCGATTGATTATCAAATCAATCCAACATATTCAAAGGTAACAACGCACAGCCGTAAAGTATCAGGTCAGCCGGATACAATTGACAGTTATGATTCTTACGACGGGCTTGGCCGGGTCATTCAAAGCAAACGCCCGGCAGAAACACCCGGCCAGTACTCTGTCAGCGGGCAGACGCAGTACAATTCCCGCGGTCTGCCGGAAAAAAAGTACCTTCCCTTCTTTTCAACTAATTCCTTAGATACAATCGAAACAATCGACACCACGCGTCCGTTTACAACGATCACTTATGATGCCATGGGCCGGGCGGTGGATACGTTGAATCCGGATAACACTCACGCGTCGGTTAGTTATGACGATTGGACAACAACCACAATTGATGAGAACGGCCACAAACAGATGAGTTATTTTGATGCGTACGGGCGGTTGATTAAAAAAGAAGAATATTCAGGCGCTGATGGCCGCAGTACGAATTATCCGTCGAGCGCGTTTACGCTTTACGCGACAACACAGTACAATTACGATTCCGAAGGGAATTTACTTAAAACAATTGATGCCAAGAATAATACAACCACCATCACCTATGACACACTCGGCCGGAAAACCCAAATGGTCGATCCGGATATGGGCACGTGGGTTTACACTTATGACGCTTCGGGAAATCTGGCGACGCAAAAAGACGCCAAGTTAAAGACAATCACCTTTACTTACGATGCGTTAAACCGTTTAACAAATAAAACCGACGGCACATCGAATTTAAATGTGAACTACACGTATGACAGCACAGCGACGAGTTATTCCAAAGGACGGATTACGCAGGCGAGTTACACGAACGGCAATACAACCTTCAGTTATGATCCCTTGGGCCGGGAAATCAAATCCACGAAGACAATTGATTCGAATAGTTATTCAGTTGAACGCACCTACGATGCGCTTAGCCGATTAACCTCCCTTAAGTATCCTGACAACACCGTTCTTTATTACAACTACAACGCCACAGGCCAAATTGAAAGCGTGAACAACATTGATCCCAACGGCGGATCGGGCCAGGTGTCGTGGGATGTGACGTACGGGGCATCGAACGGGTTGCCGGATTCCAGTTGGACTAAAAATACCGCTGGCACAACGGATATTTTTGCGCATTGGCGGTTGAATGATAATACATCATCCACATCTGTTAATGACACGGGCAGCGGGGCGAGTGTGATTCAAGCGAGTACAAGCACGTCAAGCTTTTCACAAGCCGGCAAAATAAATGCCGCATTTAATTTTAACGGCACCAGTCAATATGTGAATCTGGATGACTTTTTATCTAAGGTCAGAACTGATTCGACGGGATCGTTTAGTTTGTGGATTAAACCTACAACCGGCGGCGGAACGATCTTTAATTTTGGGGGACCCGGCGGATACATTCAATTCGAATACTTAAGCGGCAATCAGAATGTGGCACTAACGATCAGCGGTAATGGCACAGCGTTTAAATGTTCAACGCCGCCTTCCAGTGTGGCGCCCAGTGTTTGGAGTCACATTGTGGTTGTCCAAGATGGTGTGAGTCCCAAAATTTATGTGAACAATGTTTTGCAGACGTTAACGTTTCAAGTCAGCAATGTGAATGGCGCTTGGTTTACTTATAATTGGGCCGGACCGATCACGTATGGCCGGTTAGCGGCGTTTAATATCAGCACAGATCCTAACAACAATAATTCCTTTTATAGCGGAATGGTTGATGATATGCGGTATTACAAAAGGGTGTTAGGATCGACGGAGATTGCTGGTCTTTACAATTCCGGCAGCGGCAGCGAAAGTCAGCCGTCAACGGCGTATGTTGAGAACGATTCAAGTACATCCAGCGGTCAGCGGTTGGTTTTGGATACGAGTACGGCCAGTGGTTACACATTGTGGTACGCACAAACTGCCGCCGGCACGAAGTGGTTTGATACGGTCAATCCCGCAACCGGTTACACGATTGAAAAGAAAATCAAAGTGTTAAGTTCAGGAAGTTCAGGCGCAGTTGATTTAAAAGTTTCCGATGGCAGCAAACAATTTATTCTAAGGTTCTTTGACACGCAGATTCAAGTTCCCAGCGGTTATTTAGCGGAAGGAGTCAAGACCTACGCAATGGCGACAACGGATGCGTATCATTGCTATCGCGTGACCGTTCAAGGAACGCTGTTAAAAGTTTATGTGGACAATACGTTAAGATTAAGCGGCACGCTCAATAGCGCCTCGACGGCAAAATCACTTGAATGGGGCGACATGTCAACGACGGTCAATTACGGCGGGCTAATTGCGTTTGATCAGGTGAAGTACACAACGCAAGGCGCCTATGCCCCAACGGTCACCTCCTCTCCTGTCACCTATGTCACGAACGTCGACTACAACGCCGCCGGGCAGATGGTTAAAGTGCAATTAGGCAACGGCGATATCTCGACGTACACGTACGATTCCAAGACCTTACGGTTAACGAATCTCACCACCACCAGTGTGTCAGCAACTTTACAGAATTTGTCCTATACATACGACAGTGTTGGGAATATATTAACGATCACAGATGGCGTGAACACAGCGAGTCAGACGTTCCAGTACGATGCGTTGAATCGTTTGACGCAGGCGGTCGGCAGTTATGGAACGAAGACGTTTGCGTACGATCAGCTTGGAAATCTTTTAACGAAAGACGGGCTGACGTACACGTATCCGGCGGCAGGATTCGCTCGACCGCATGCGGTCAGCAGTTTATCCGACGGAACAAGTTTTACCTACGACGCCAACGGCAACATGGCGACCCGGGCCAAGGCGGGTGTGACAACGTATTACACCTTCGACACTGAAAACCGCCTGTGCCAGGTCAAAAACGGCACAACCGTTCAGGCGACCTTTGCCTACGATGGTGACGGCGGCCGAGTTAAAAAGATCGCCGGAACAACCACGACGCGCTACGTTGGGAATCTCTACGAAGACACCGCAACCGCAACGGTCAAGCACATCTACTTAGGTTCGACTGAAGTGGCGTCGGTGAACGGTTCTTTGACAATGTACTACCATCAGGATCATCTGGGCGGTACGAATGTCACGACGGATGCAAATGGTGTCAAAAAAGAAATCGCCGAGTACCTCCCCTTCGGCGGGTTTTCAAGGCATGATAAATACGGCAGTTCGTCGGAAGTAGCGTGGTTTTATTTTACCGGCAAGAAGTTGGATGATGAGACGGGCCTCTACTTCTATGGCGCTCGGTATTACGATCCGTCGCTAGCGCGATTTATCACCGCGGATACCATCGTTCAGGCCGCGTCGAATCCTCAAACACTTAATCGATATACTTATTGCAATAATAACCCTGTTAATTTAATTGATCCGACAGGACATTTTTGGGGATTTATTTTTGCTGTCGTGAGAGCAATCATAGCAGCTGCGATTGAACATCCATACGTTTTTGCAGCAGCAGTTAACGCTACTGTAAACGTAGCGGCTAACGCATTTGCTGGTAATATTCACAATTATTGGGATGTTGCTAAATATTCTACAATAGGAGCTGCTAGTGGAGTTGTAGGCGTCGGTGTTGGGCTGGGTGTTGGAGGTTTAGCTGGACCAGCTTTAGGGGAGTTCTGGGGAGGTCTGATAGGTAGTGCAGCAGGAGGTTTGGCGGGAGGCATGACGCAAGGCTCTGCAACTGCAGCTTTTGATGGAGCGCCTTTCGGCGAAATTATTATCGATGGTGTACGAACAGGGCTTTATTCGGCCGCCACCGCTGCCGGAACTTACACTGTTTTTTATGCGGGTTCAAAAATCATTGAAACGATTAAAGCGGCAAATGCAGCTAAAAGTGTTAATGGAAACAAGACCTCTATTGGAACACAAGAAAATCATGAAACAAAGCTGAATATTGATGAAGGATCCAAGGCAAGCGTTCAACAAGCTTTGAGAAATAATGAAGTTCGTTTTCAAGGGACTAGAGAGTTAACAAATGCGGATTTAGGTATCAAAGGCAAAATCCAAGATCTTAAAGGTACCTTCACGATGAAGGGGAATCAAGCTATAGTTCGAGTAGATATGCTACGGGCCGAGCCAGGATCCATAAGTAATGCTCGAGAAATCGTTCCAAATCTTATCAGAACTGCTCGTCAATATGGTGCCACTTCTTTAAGGGTTGAAGCAATATATGCTAACGAGAAGTTAATGCACTTTGTGGATGCACAATATTCTCTGAAAACTGATGGTTCGATTGATTTCTTTACTATTGATAAACTTGATATGCCAAGAGGTAAATAAAACAATGCACTTCAAAGGAATAAAATTAGGAGCTAAAAGACGATTTAATAGCATGAACAACTATCAAAATGCGTCTAACCAGACAAGTCTATTAAACAAACAATTGAACCTTGATCAAGATGATGAGCTTTTGGGCATTTATAGAAATATTGAGAACTCTTTAGTAAATTCTTTTTGTGTCTCTTGCAAAGGTCTATTTATTTATAAAAATAAAGTGTGGCAGTTTATTCCTTACTCCTCAATCAAGAACATAAACGCTATTGAAAATAAAATAAATGTTGAAGGGCTATACATGCAATGTGGCGCTTTAGGTAAAATCCATCTTCCTATTCGAGGATACCGATTAGAAAGGGATAGAAAATTCTTCGATGCTTTTGAATTTTGTACATTTTTGGGGTTAATAATTCGAACCGAAACCGCACGAGCGGGTACCGGCAAGAACAAAGATTTGAATGCTTTATGAGGTAAGTGGCACCATATTAATGGGAAGAATACGACGAGAACTATAACACGCACGACCGCCCCAATTGACTCTTTAAAGGACACTTCACTCATAACTAATTTCTGGCAAATAAGTAGTGGGTACCCGGTCGTGCATTTCTGCAGGCCAAGGCGGGTGTGACAACGTATTACACCTTCGACACTGAAAACCGCCTGTGCCAGGTCAAAAACGGCACAACCGTTCAGGCGACCTTTGCCTACGATGGTGACGGCGGCCGAGTTAAAAAGATCGCCGGAACAACCACGACGCGCTACGTTGGGAATCTCTACGAAGACACCGCAACCGCAACGGTCAAGCACATCTACTTAGGTTCGACTGAAGTGGCGTCGGTGAACGGTTCTTTGACAATGTACTACCATCAGGATCATCTGGGCGGTACGAATGTCACGACGGATTCTTCGGGTATTAAAAAAGAAGTCTCCGAATACTTACCGTTCGGTGGATTCTCACGGCATGATAAGTATGGAAGTTCGTCCGAGGTCGCCTGGTTCTACTTCACCGGCAAAAAATTCGACGAGGAAACTGGTCTCTACTACTATGGGGCGCGCTATTATGATCCGTCGTTGGGGCGGTTTATTACGGCGGATACAATCATTAAATATCCTTTTAATCCGCAAAATCTTAACCGCTATTCCTATGCCCATAATAATCCGGTTAATCTTATTGACCCCACAGGTAATTTCGCTTGGCTTGTTGCCCTAGTTTTTATTGCCAAAGCTACCATAGCAGGAGCGGCTATAGGAGCCGCTGTGGGTGGAGTTGTTGGGGGCATTGCTGCGGCAATTCACGGTACCAATGTTTGGGCTGGAATTGGCAGTGGAATAATAAATGGGGCCATATCAGGAGCGGCTACTGGCTTCACCTTTGGAGCAGGTACCGTTGGAACCGTGGGGCTGGGGATAATTTCACCGACGACGTCAGCCACTGTTTTAAGGGTAGCTAATTGTATTATAGGTGTTGCAGCGGCAACCGTCGGGACCGGAGTTGGAGAGCTTCAAAGTGGTGGATCATTTGTTCATGGTGCAGCCGTAGGAGCAATTACGGCAACCCTGACATTAGGTATAGGCATGACGCCTATTGGAGCTAAGATTGGCAATGCAATTAGTGAAAGCAAAGTTGGTCATCTTCTCAATAAATTAAATAGTTGGGTAAGCGAATCTTATAAAGAATTTTTTAATGAACAATACGCAGTTAAAGTTAACCTTCAAGCCGTTCCAAATAAAACTCCAGATACAAAAGTTTATGTGCAGTCGAAAGACGGCATTGTGGAAGGGTATTGGGTTGAAGGACAGTTTTATCCAAGTGTGTCACCCGAGGGTGGATTGACTATACCGACGCAACAAGGCAATGTAACTGTTCCGAAAGGTTATCAAGCTGATATTACTTATAATAAACAAGGCATCATATATCGTCCTCCAGGAAGTGCAAACAATATAAACTCTATAAGAATTATGGGACAAAATAATCTTTATGAAAATGGCTATGTGAGACAGTTTAATGCTTCTGGCGGAGGACAACCACTAAATATTTATGGAAAACCTGGACCAGATTCAAGTCCTGAAACGCATTTTCCATTACCCAATAATGGCTACAGAGAAACGAGGTAATTAAATGAGTGAAAAGTTAATTGAATACGATAATTCTTGGGAATTATCTTTGGTGGATCGAAATGTGACCGGGTTGTACATTGATTATGGTTATACAATTGATCTATATAAAAAAGATGACACCATTTCAATTCGAATTTCTAATAAGTTTGAACTATACATTAATGAAAAGAGTGTTTTAATTGATCCGAAGAAAAAAAATGAAGTTGGTCAAGCTTTAGACGTTTTTAATAAAACAACTAGTCAAATTAAAGCTTTTAAGGATGGCTCATTATTGATAAGTTTTATAAATGGAGATTATATTAAAGTAAAAGTTTCTTATGAATTTGAATCATGGACTATTGCTAGAGATGATGGCATGTTAATTGTTTCTCAACCAGGTAATGCAGGACTGGCTGTTTGGCTTCCCTCAAAGCAAAACGTACAACCGGGTCCCCGCAACAGATAAGAAACCGCACGACCGGGTACCGGCAAGAACAAAGATTTGAATGCTTTATGACGTAAGTGGTACCAATATTCATGGAAAGAATACGACGAGAGCTATAACACGCACGACCGCCCCGATTGACTCTTCGGGAAGTGCTTCGAAACCGGAATTTAAAAATTTTTTAAACTACTCTGTGCGTTCGACGTTCGAAACTATTTCCGGTTTATTTGTCGCCAAGAAAAGGAAATATATTACGGAAGAAAGATTCCAAGAATTGTATAAGGATGGTGAATTGCTCGCGAGAAAAATACAAGCCTTTAGATCAACTCTATAGTTCGATCATAAGCCATATGCTATAAGCCATAAGCCAACCAAATCACACTACGCCACGCTCAGCCAACTCCATCATCGCCTGCACCACCAACGGATTAAACTGAACCCCGCTGTTGCGGCGGATTTCTTCAATCGCAACGGATTTACTTAAACCCTTACGGTAGGGACGGTCCGATGTCATAGCATCAAAAGTATCCGCGACCGCAATGATCGCGGCCATGATCGGGATCTGATCGCCTCTGAGCCCGTCGGGATAACCCTTGCCGTCATAGCGTTCATGATGGGAACGCACCCCCTTCATACTTTCTTTAAATTCATGCGCCAGCGGTTTTAAAATTTCAACGCCGCGGACCGTGTGCGTTTTCATAAGTTCGAACTCTTCGGGCGTCAATTTTTCGGTCTTCCTTAAAATAGATTCGGGGATCGCGATTTTTCCAATGTCGTGCATAAGACCGGCCACCTGCAAATCTTCAAAGAATTTTTCATTAAACTGCATCAAACCGGTTTCCATCATGTGACGAGCAATGGCCAGGGAATAATTGGTGACGCGTTCCGTGTGGCCGCGAGTGTATTGATCTTTCGCTTCTATCGTCGAGGCCAAGACAAGTGTTGTCTGCAAGAAAAGATTACGGTTGCGGTCCGCTTCACTTTTTAAATCAATAAAAAGCTGCGCATTCTTAATCGCCATCGCCACGTCGGAGGCCAGCGCTGCAAAAAAATCCAATTCATGCGATTCAAAAGGTTCGTCCTCGCTTTTAGCACCGAGGAGTAAGACAGCAAGCAACGTATCATGGTAATACGCCGGGACACACGCGACGGTATTAAACATCTGCATCTGATCAATCGCGCGATGCAAAACCTCCGTGCTCGGAAAAATCCCAATGATCGATTCCTGCCAGATCAAACGGTTTAGATCGTCGAGAACAATCGCACTGTGGCGAAACGGAAAGTTGCGGTATTCAGGATGAGTAAAGAGCTGGATTAACGGATTGTCGGGATTAAGGCGGGTGAATCCGGCGGGGATTTTTAAACCTTTTTGCCCACGCGAGATGGTCAGAACATAAACTTTCTTTTTCGGATCATATAAAACCATGCCCGCATGTTTGATTTTGACTTTACGGACAATCATGCGGACAATAAGTTTGATCAATGTCTTCGGGTCATGAACTAAAATCATGCCCTTGCTGGCGGCTTCAAGCTCCTTTTTATAGTCGATAAGTTGTATTTTCGTCGGCATGTCTCAGATGTTAAAGAGGCAGAAATGCAAGAAGCAAAGAAGCAGAGATATCTTCTCTACTTCTATACTTCTCTGCCTCTCGTCTCACATTACGCAATTTACGAAGCAATCTCCGTTAAAACGACTTTTTCCAATTCATCCAATACAAGCGGTTTATGAATATAGGCTCTGGCGCCGAGCTGATAGGCTTCTTTGACGGTCGATTCTTCTTCGACACCGGTTACCATCACAACTTTGATCGCGTTATTTTTTTGGCGTAACTGCCTGAGCACTTCGATGCCAGTCATTTCTTCCATGCGGATGTCGAGGAGAACGAGGGCGGGTTTTTCTGATTCAATAATATTAAGCGCTTCCTGGCCGCCGCTGGCGGTAAACACTTGAAGATTACGTTTCTTAAAAAAGTTTCGAGCAAACTCGCGGATATCGTTTTCATCGTCGACAATTAAAATCTTTGGCATGTTTTTAACCTCATTGTGGTTGGAATCCGTGGGTTGGTTTTGCTCAGCCATAAGCTCCTTGGTGTAAGGTGCATGACTACGGCTGGTAGCTTATAGCAGGTTTAGTACCGTTGCAACCGGTATCTTGTTTTTTTTAGCGGGATAGCGTGGAGGCAATGGGAGAAGTAAAGAAGTAAGATATAGAGAGGTAAAGATTTAAAAAGTCTGCCATTTTCGCATTAATGAATTTAACATCGCGCCTACCTTGTGATAGTTATTTAAGAGCTCTTTATGTTCTTCTGCTGTCATATAGCCGCAATCTTTTGAAAAATCCAGCCAAATTTTAGTTTCGACGCAAGACCCATTACTATCATTCAAATGGCGCAAAAAAATATTCTCATACTTTCGCTTGGCCCAACCTTCTCCGATATTAACCGGGATTGATCGTGATGATCTCCGAATTTGATCTGTTAACGAATAGGTCTCTTCCTTAGGAAATTTTTTAGTAATCTCAAAAATTTCCATAGCCAATCCATACGATTGGCGAAACACATTCAAGTCTTCGTACGTCTTAATAATGTTCTTTTCTTCCATTACTCTTCTCCTTGTTGATTTATCCTCGTTGTCTTATCTTTACATCTCTACCTCTTACTTCTCTACTTCTTTAAAGCTAAATAAAAATAGGCAACTGAATCAAAAACCGCGTCCCTTTCATGTACTCCGACGCAAATGTAACCCGTCCTTCATGATTATCCTCAATCAGTTTTCGAATTACATAAAGTCCGAGGCCGGTCCCTTTTTTGCTGGAAAGTTTGGTTGTGAAAAACGGCGTAAATAATTTATCCAGATCATCTTTCTTCACGCCGATGCCGTTATCAGCGACGGTAATATTGACAATACTGCCGCTGGGGACCGCTGAAATTTTAAGCTGCGGCGTGTAATCAGATTCATGTTTCTCGGTTTTGCGCTGCATCATGGCGTCATAAGCGTTATCAATCAGGTTAAAAAAAACTTCCTGCAACTGTGTGAAATTGCCTTTGAGTTTGGGGAGATCTTTCGGATAATCGCGGACAACCGAAAGCATATTCAATTTAATTTTAAATTGGGCCATTTCAAAAGCAGAGTGAAGTAATTTGTCCAGTTCAACGGCGGACAATCCCTGGTCTCCCTTACGCGTGTATTTAAGCAACCCTTGAACGACCTCGCCTCCCTGCTTCACATTTTCCTGAATGCGGGTGAGGGCAAATTCCAAATCATGCAATAATTCCTTGATTTCCGTCGACGCAGCGGCCTCTTTTTTCAAATGAATCGAATCCAGCGCATCTCCGGCGATAAACCCCATCGCGTGCAGACGGTTATTGATTTGATGCGACAACCCGTCGGCCATCGTACCGATTGTGGCCATTTTCTCGGCTTTAAAAAGCTGTTCGTGCGTGCGCTTCATGTCTTCGTAGAATTGGGCGTTTTCAATCGCGAGCGCAGCTTGGTTGGCGAGGATCGTAAAAACATCAAGATCACTGGCGCTGTAGAGCTTGCCGGATTTTTTTTTACCCAAAGCCAGTAAACCCAATAATCGGTTTTCAATAAAGCTAGGGACAACAACAGCGGCGTCGAGATTTTTGAGAACTAACTCAACTTGCGCAAGCTTCCGATCTCCAAAATCCTGCGTCTGCTGTTTGATCTCCTCATAAACAATCGGTTCATGGGTTTTAAAAAGATGTTCAACTAAAGGCGAATCATTTTCGATCTTTTCAATATCTTTCAATGTCTCTTTACGCCACCGGGAAGCCCCCAAAATAAACCGCTTATTCATAGGCTCAAACAAATAAACCGCGCTGTGCTCCAAATGCACCGCGCGGGTCACGATGTGAACAATCAAGTTCAATAATTGCTTCAAATCCTTGATGCGCCCCATCCCCGACGAGGCCTGGCGGAGGGTCGTTTGGTATTTGCGTTGTTCTTGGAGGAGAGTATCTTCGGCGCGTTTTTGGATATAAAGATAAATGAATGGGCCTATTGTAGCTAATAAGGTAGATATTAATAAAGGTACAATCCACCAATTATCGCCGAATAAACCTTCTATTTTTTCTTGCCAACCAAAAGCGATTGCGAAAGGAATTCCAAGAACAAGACTATAAACAGCGATAAAGATTCCCGTTTTTGTAATTAATTCTGTAATATTCAGTAATCTGTATTTAATAATACTGTATGTAATTACAACTAACAAAAAAGTGGTAGTTAAATAACCAGAAGGGTACCAGGAAATCCCATAATTTGCTATAAAGTCTACAGAAGAAAAATCAAAAACAAAAATTGCAAATAGAACATATTTAATCTGTTGCTTTCGAATTGACAAAGTTTGAGTTTTTAAATATGAAAGAATTAACAAAATCACACAAGTAACAATTAATGATATAAAAAGAATAAGAAAGACAAGATGAAAACTTCCAGCAAGTGGATAGTAACCCCAAAAATACTTCTTCACACCTTTTATAATTAAATTTCCATAAAGGATCGAAATACTTTCAAAAATACCTAAACAATAGAAAACAATAATAAATCGTCGACATTTCATCAAATTTAGAAAATTATAAATAAAATGAAACATAGTTATAGCAATAAAAGTTACCCCAAGATAACTTATACGCATAAAAATGTTTGCTAAATTTTCATCTGTTAAATTGTATGCTATAGATTCAAAAAATAACCAAACAGCAGTTGAAAAACACATATAAAATAAAGATCTATTTGCTGGTTTTCCTTTATTCTTTAAAAAGACAAGAATTCCAAGTGAAAAGAGGAAAAACGAAATTACAAGGGTAGGGATAGAGTAAGGATTGAAAGAAAACATTAATCTTTATTTTTAATTGTAACGTAAAACATTAATTTATTCTCACTGAATTCATACTTTTCAGTAAAATTAAACTTACACAAACTTTCTCTAATTAAAAATTTGAAATCTTGTATTGATCTTGGTATAAATTTCCAATCACACATCCAATCTGCAACCGGAGCCGAAAAACGGGTAACATTTTTATGCGCAATGATTAATGTACCCTTTGGTTGTAGTATTTTAAAGGAATATTTAATTAAAAGTTTTAAATATGAATCAGGCAAGTAATCTGCTAATCCAATGCTATATATCAAATTATATTTATTAGTATTTTGTTCATTATTCGATTTTACAAAATTTAATACATCATTCTTAAAAAAACGAAATGATATTTTATCAGGAAATCCTATTAAATTCTCTTTTACAAAATCTATCGTAGACTGATCCTGATCAACAAGATTAACTATCCACTCAAACTTCTTTTTTTTAGGAAAGACGGGAATAATTTCTCGAAACTCTCTACATGACCCACAAGCGAGATTCAAAATATTTAATTCTTCATCTTTTTTTAATAAAAAATTTAATAATTTACTCTTTATCCAATCTTTTCTCTGTCTAACTGCCTCAACATAATTATTCTGCAAAAAATATAAGTCTAAGTAATATCCTAACCCTTTTGAAAGAGGAACATTATTATACATTGCTTCAATAATCATAAAATCGCCAGGGTAGCCTTTTGGCTTTTTATAACCTCTTTTAAATAATTTACTTTTGAAAATTAGTTTTCCTAATTTTTTTCGAAAAAAGCGCTTTATTTGATTCTTCAAAAGAGTATCGTTAGATATATTTTCAAATTTATGTATATTTCTAAAGGCAAAATTAAAATCTCTAAAAATTCTCTTTTGAATTAAAATTCTTTTTTCTTTTCCCTTGGAGCTCTCAATTTTTTTTAAAAATATTTCTAACCTTAATATATTGTCATATAAAATTCTTAAAGCCTTTTTAATTTTTTCAGTCCTTTTCATCTCTGTCCGCGATTGATTTTTGCTATTTTTAGCTATCTTTTTTAGAGTAGTTTCTAACTCAAACATACTATGCCTTTCTTCTATTTTGAATAAGTCTTTTTATTAGCAAAGTGGCATTATTCCCGCCAAAAGCCTGTGAACTATTCATTACAATAGTCACCTCTTTTTTACGACTTTTATTTGGAACACAGTCAATTTCACATTGAAGATCTAATTCTTGAAAATTTATTGTTGGCGGTATTTCCATTTCATTTATGACTAAACAACATACCATCGTTTCGAAAGCAGCCGCGGCGCCCATTGTATGTCCCAACATAGACTTTATAGAACTAACCGGAATTGATTTTAGTAATTTTCCAAAAACCCTGTTAAAAGCTTGGCATTCGGCACGATCATTTTCTATAGTGCCTGTACCATGAGCATTTATGTAATTAATCTCCTCTAACTTTATATTACTTGCTTGGAGGGTTCTATTAATACACTGTATAATTCCATTAATATTGGGCTCAGTCATATGATAGGCATCGCATGACAACCCATAGTTGATAATTTCTGCATAAATTCTAGCCTTACGTTTTTCTGCGCTTTCTAGATTTTCCAATAAAAGAAAAGCGGCTCCTTCACCTAGCATCATGCCTTTTCGATTCTTGTCAAAAGGTTGGCATTTTTCCGGAGCCATGGCATATAATCGACCAAAACCGGTAAATGCCAATCGAGAAATAGCATCAACCCCCCCAGCTAACGCATAATCCAACTGGCCTGTTTTTATGAGATCGAATGCATAACCAACAGCATAATTCCCTGCCGCACAAGCATTCGCAAAAAGAATGTTATGGCCGGTCAACCTAAATTCTTGTGCAATATGTGAAGAAATAATATTAGCTGGATATATAAGAGCTCTTTTTCTCTTCGCATTTAATTTAGCGGGATAAATATTACCTTT
This sequence comes from uncultured Planctomycetales bacterium, assembly GCA_964612665.1. GTDB lineage: Bacteria > Omnitrophota > Gorgyraeia > Zapsychrales > JAHFFX01 > CAZTCI01. Next base: position 29,179 of record CAZTCI010000009.1, read on the forward strand.
TACTATTTGTTCAATGACTTGAGATTCGCCTAAAGTAGTCCCTACTGTGAGACCCATCTTGTACTTAGACAAATTTCTTAAATTAATATTAGCGTCTTTTAAAGCAAGTTGACAAGCAGCAATCGCCATTTGAGAAGCTTTCCCTAACTGTGAAATTCTTTGAGCAGAAATAAATTCCTTAGGATCAAACTTCTTTACTTCTCCGGCGAAATGGATATCGTAGGGAGATGTATCAAAAGCAGAAAGTTTTGTAATTCCGGACTTGCCCTTTATTAAATTCTCCCAAAATTCTTTCCAACCGATTCCTAAGGAAGATACTGGCCCTAAACCAGTAATCACCACTCTTCTATTATTTGGCGAAGACATGTTTTAATATTGTACCGCCTGTGCGGCGGATTCTATAAGCAGGGTTTCGGGGACGTGTGAATTACTAAGATTCTCGTCGGCAACAGCCTCAAACGGCCACTCATTAGCCGTGATATTCTTAACAGCAGTCAGGCTCTCGCCTTCTTTATAGTCAGTAACTCGATCAATTAGTAAAAACGGATACGCCTGCGGAAGGATTTTTTTTAAATCTTGATGCGTTAAAATAGGCATGTTTTTTGCCGATATCTTCGCAATGGTGTTAAGGTAAGTTTAAAGTAAAGAAAGATATTGATAACCGTCACAAAATTCCACGTCAAAAACATACCATACCCATCCATACCGTCAAGCAAATTTATCAGGAGATTCGTTTTAGAATTTCAGACGCTTGAAGCATAAAAAAGGGCACCGGCGCCCATGGCCGATTTATGCCTGGTGCGCTGGTGCCCTTGTGCCCGAGCTCGCTTTTCAATTAGCTCTAAAAATTCACGCCCACTTTCACCCCGCTCTCAAAGGAATGATTCTTCGGCTCATATCCGACGACGCCAATGGGCGTACCGCCGAAGGTCACAGCTTTGATGTCAGATTGGCTGATGTGCCAGTAGCGCACGAAGGGTTCTAAAGAAAGATTGATCGTCTGAAAATCCTTGGCCAGCTTGACCGACCCGCGCACGCCGAAACCTTTGTCTTGGTCATTCTCTAGTGTGTCGAGCCCCGCCACCGCGTCGCCAAGCTCGCTTTTCTGAGTACCGTTGAGAAATACATCGTATTCCAAATTCAACCCAAGTTTCCATCCTTCATTCAAATCACAAAGCGTTTTAACGCCGACGGGCAGATACAGATATTGTGAAATCCGGTCATAGCCCAGCGCGCCAGTTGTTGACGTTTTCCCGCCGACCTGATCCAAAAGATAACGGTAGCCAATCCCAATATACGGTGTTATGCGGTGCTGTTGGTTGGCGGTTGTAAAGTCATAACCGATTGTCCCCCGCACCTCGGCCATCACATCATCGATGTTATCAATCGATCCTGTCCCGTTAGAATTATAATCCACCTGTCCCCACGCAAGCGTCCCATCCGCGCCGAGCATCAGCCCCTGCGCGAAATGCAAACTATAATCCGCAAACCCGCCCAGCATAAAACCGGTTTCCTTGGCCACATCAGGCTCTTTATATTGAATGTACGAAACATACGGCCCGACGGTGAGTTCAGGTTTAACATCAGACGCGGCGGCGCTTACCCGCGGCAGCGTGACCACACTTAAAAGAATTACCGCTAAAATTCGGATTGCTGTTTTACATCTAGGTGTCATTTGCGTTCTCCTGTGTTTACTGTTTCTTAACTTTCGGTGGTTTACATTGCGCTAAATATTTCAAACCTTCTTCGGCGCTGACTTCTTCTAATTTATTGCGGGCCAGCACAAACCCCATTTCATAACGCTGCAAAACATAATAAACTTGACCTTTAACTGTACTTAATTTTACCCACGATTCATTTTCTGATTTACTGGATATGGTCACGTCTCCCGGTTCTCTTTCCCAGCACAAGTAACTTGCCCCGCTTGTGTCGCCGATAAATTTATCGCCATCTTTAACAGACATCGGAATAGCCGCACCAAAATAACCAGCAGGACGCATGACATAAATCCGGCACATTTGGGGATTTTCAATCTTAACTTTCTGGTCAGGGAACGGAACCATCTGTTCAACCGAGGCGCAGCCGCAAATACTGAAAATAAAAATGCCTAACAATGTCAGTCTTTTCATTCTTTATCCTTATTCAGTTAATAGTGTTTGATTTTATTGTGAAACAGCTTTAGCTTCAACCGGCTTCATCTTCTCTAATAGATCATCCGGAACATCTTTTTTGAGAACAACCACTAACCCTTCTTGAGTCTTTTGTCTAGATAAAGTTGAGCTTGCCGTTAAACTGGTATTAACTTCCGTCGGAGTTAAGGTCCACATACCGCCAGTCATAGGATCCACAATCAAATAACCGATCAATCCGCCAAAAAGTAAATTGCCAAAAGCATACCATCCTCCGACTCTTGAGCTAATTTGAATCTCTTTGGTTTTATAACCATTTTTCTCAATCACCAGTTTGTACTCAGATCCTTTGAAATATCCGCGTCCCCGTTTTAATGTCGCGACAAAAGGTGTTTGTTCAGAAAAAATTTGCTGACCTTCAATATCATAAATCTTAAGCGATGCTCCCGACGGATCAGAATTAATTTTAACTGTTTGATGAGCACTCTGAACAATAGAGGCGCATCCTGAAATACTAACTATAAAAACACTGATCACCACTGACACCACAACATTTCTTAACGCCGCTTTTGCCTCTACCATAGTTTTTCCTTTCCTTTTCCGGTTAGCTACTGGGTTTATTGGTCTTCATTGCTATCCTTACTTAAAGAAAAAAAGGGCCACTCCATAAATGCACTAAATGCACGACCGGGTACCCACTACTTATTTGCCAGAAATTAGTTATGAGTGAAGTGTATCATTTAAAGAGTCAATCGGGACGGTCGTGTGTGTTATAGCTCTCGTCGTATTCTTCCCATGAATATGGTGCCACTTACGTCATAAAGCATTCAAATCTTTGTTCCTGCCGGTACCCGGTCGTGCGTTTCCATACTTAATCTAAAGGTAAATATTCTCGGAGTTTTTTCTCATCTAAAACTTTGCCATTCTTAACATCAATTTGAAAGGGAAACCATTCGTCATTCAAAGCCAATCCTTCACCCTGAATGATATTTTTATCATATTTAAGATTTTTTATCCCATCGATTGTGAGTCGTCTTGTTTTCCACAATTCACCCGCCTCATTATAGGCACTTAAATTAAAATTATTATTAAGCACTAATAGGGACTTCTCATCAATAAATAAGACATCCTGAATGGCTCCTCCCAATTTATTAATAAGCTGTCTGGATGCAGGATCGACGATATATGCCTGTCCTCCTGCTATTACAATAATATTTTTATTGTCGGGATGATTTATAACGGTATCAAAATATGTGAGTCCTCGTTGAAAATTTCCTACCCATGATTCTTTGCCTGAATTAAACTCGACAACAAAGCCTTCACTGTGAGTTCCTTGACCTGAAGCACTAAATTGATTAGGAAGCGGGCCGCTTGTTGGCAGTCCATCTAATATTTTGAATTGTAACGTCATAAAGACCTCAATCTGGTTTAAAAAATCTATGAATTATTGTATTATCTTGGGTTTTTATCCATTCAAAAGATCCATTTTGTCCTTTATAGGATCCCTGAACTGAAATTATGGTACGAAAAGAGCCGTCCGAATAAATTATTTTATCCACTCTAGCATCAACTGCAAAGTTTTCGACCTGTTGAGGAAAACTATGAAAATCGGGCTTTATTGCGTTACCTGGTAATCTTTGAATGACTCTATCATGATATTGAGCCCCTTCTAATGGATTACCCGACTTTTCAAAATGGAGCGTTTTAGACTCATATCCAACTATATCTTTGTTAGGGGAATCTAGCGCTTGTTCTTGACTTGCTTTTGCCCCCTGATTAATGTTTAGGGTTTTCGTCCCGCTATTATCTTCATTTCCAATTGGTTGTTTAACGCCGGCTTTTTCCTGAGCTTGGTTAATACCCGTTGGTGCAGCCCTACTTTGAATTGCTTTATTAATACTATTCCCAATACCTCCTCCAACAACAGCACCTGCTACGCTTGCACCAAAATTAGCTAGACCTTCCAATCCTCCAGTAGCAGCTGAATAACCAGCACCCACAGCGAGCAAACCCAGGCCTACTTTGGGCCCCAAAGCACCTAGAAAGCCATTCGTGCCCGTTGTCCCAAAGGCGGCACCTCCTAAAGCCCCGAGACCCGCGCCTAAAAATGCCCCATTCCAACTCCACCCATTATCCGTTAGCCCCCCGGTAACGAAGCCTATTAAAGCACCAGCCCCTACAGGCGTAATTATAGGGGATAAGACCACATATGCCACAGCCTGAATGAGTGCTTTTGCAAAACTTTTGAATAATTTCGAAAACCAGGAATGCCCCGTCGGATCAATGTTGTTAACCGGATTATTATTCGCATACGAATAACGGTTAAGCGTTTGAGGATTATCGGGCGCTTGAACGATTGTATCCGCTGTAATAAACCGTCCCAGCGACGGATCATAATACCTCGCCCCGTAGTAGTAGAGACCCGTCTCATCATCGAGTTTCTTGCCGGTGAAGTAAAACCACGCCACCTCCGACGAACTTCCGTACTTATCATGCCGTGAGAATCCCCCAAACGGCAAATACTCAGCAACTTCTTTCTTAACGCCATTCACATCGACCGTAACATTCGTACCACCCAAATGGTCTTGATGATAGTACAGCGTCGTGGTGCCGTTGGTGACCGCGGCGACTTCAGTTGAACCTAAGTAAATGTGTTTTGTTGTCAAAGAACCGTTGTCTTCGTATAAATTACCGACGTACCAGATCGTTGTCGCCCCGGCGATTTTCTTGGTCCGGCCGCCATCGCCATCATAGGCGAACTGCGCCTGTGTGGTTGAACCCGCGACGACTTTGGTTAAATGGTTCTCAGGGTCATAGCTGTACGTCGTTGTTGTTCCACTCTTGGCGCGCGTTGCCATGTTGCCATTGGCGTCATACGTGAACGCTGTTCCGTCGGACAGTGAACTGACCCCATGCGGCCTTGCTGCGCCTGATCCTGGATACGTGTACGTTAGTCCATCTTTGGTTAAGAGATTTCCCAGTGATCATACGTAAACGTCTTTGTCTACCTACCGGGACGGTCGTGCGGTTTATAGTTCTCGTCGTATTCTTCCCATGAACATGGTGCCACTTACGTTATAAAGCATTCAAATCTTTGTTCCTGCCGGTACCCGGTCGTGCGGTTTCTTAACTGGTTTTTTTAATATGCACCCTTTTCTGGGATACGGCCTTTCGCGTCTGGATATTTCCCTTGGACGAGAAGATTTTCTCTTGTACATGTTAAATACATTGGCCAAATTTCTAAAATATCTCCAGGATTGACGTTTTTAGATAAGTAGTCGAAATATTCTTCGAATTCCTCAAAAAAAATCTGTTTGGATTTCTGCTTCCTCGATAAAACCAATGTTGAACAATAAGAACGCCATGCTCGAGAGCACTTTTCACTTTTTCTAAATTCTCTCTAGAATTAATTTTTTCTCCTTCTTCTTTCCATTTATCGGTTTCATTAATATTCATCTGATCTCCTATTTTTTGGGAAAAACCCCTTTATATTCTACAGCAGATTTAATTTGTTTCTGATTAGAATAGACAGTCGTGCGGTTTATAGTTCTGGTCGTATTCTTCCCATGAACATGGTGCCACTTACGTCATAAAGCATTCAATTTTTTGTTCTTGCCGGTACCCGGTCGTGCGTTTCGTGCATTTCCACCGGTCATGTGGTTCTGCGTTTACCTATAAAATTCGCTTCCATCAATATCTTTTACATCACCGTTCTTACTTTTATAAAAGAATTTCTGCTTTCCAACATAACTTAAGAAAAATCTGAGTACAGAGCATTCAACCATTACTTTTAGGCCATCATTAGTCTTTATACTTTCAATTTCAATATTAATTTTATGATTTTGATAATTCTCAGAAAAAGCCTTTATCATATCTGTTGAAAGCAGCAAATCCTCATATGGCCATTTCTTAATTTCTTCAGTTTTGTTCATTAGAAATTCTTCTAAATAATCTCTTTTCATAAAATTTACCATCTCCAAAAATGATCATGAATGAAAGGCTTATGAAGGTCAGGTTTATCAATTCGATATCCCCATTTACCGGGAGAACTAATAATTCTAACTAAATTACTTACTCCTGGTGTTGTATCTATATAACCTACATATTGAGCTACTGTTAACGGTAAGAAATGCACAACCGGGTACCCACTACTTATTTGCCAGAAATTAGTTATGAGTGAAGTGTATCATTTAAAGAGTCAATCGGGACGGTCGTGTGTGTTATAGCTCTCGTCGTATTCTTCCCATGAATATGGTGCCACTTACGTCATAAAGCATTCAAATCTTTGTTCCTGCCGGTACCCGGTCGTGCGTTTCCCGGTCGTGCGTTTCCTTCAAAATTTCTAAAGAATTACGTAAAGTAATGTCAGCTATTTCAAGAACGTATGTCGACTAAGAAATGATCAATTGTATCCTTTGGGATCTCTTTTGAAATATATATTGTGTCAGAAAAAGCATCCATCCATATCAAAAGTGGTTTATCATCTTTATATACATGCACATGATCAAGAAGTTCAGGTTCAGCATAATGCTCAGCCACGGAAGACAATTCATTCACAAAGTTTAATGAAAATTTACATCTTAATTTTGTAGATTTAGGAAATATAGTCCCTGCAGGAGGCAGATATTCTCCTTCTTCTAAATTTTCTTTATAAAATTTCATAACATCCATCGCAATAGATGTCCCTTCAATAAAAAGTGTTGTTGCATTCGAGAAATAAATACCCAAAGCCTTAAAAAATTTTGAGCTATCAACCTTTTGTGAAAATTGAAAAAATTTATCCATATTTCCTTTGCTTTTTAATTACCATTTAATCGGGAATCTCCAAACCTTGCCGCTTCCTTTAATACCCTGAATCCACCTATTAATTTGAAAATGTTGCAATTTTTCTCCATATTCTGCGAAATAATGCTCAGCCGGATGAAAACCTATTTTAAAGCTATAATTAGCCATTGCCCCAGCATTTATCGCCAATGCCCCAGCGGTAGCAGCGGCACTTGTCCCTACAGCCGCCCTTTCAACCCACATAACTCCACCACCAGCTCTTTCAGTATATTGCATAATATCGCCCCATCCAGTTGGACTACCATTTTGCCATTCTGACATTGGCTGGCCAAAAGGACCAGGGACCGCCGATTCTTTAAGCCACCAATCAATTGCACCTTTATCATTAGTAGTAACCGCTACATCATTCCAACTTAGACCAACATCTCCAGATGCAGAAGCTCTTATTTTGGCTATTACCTCTTTTTGAATATCAGCATTTGATTTAAAACCATTTCCCGCACGCCAATTCCCAAACTGTTCTGAAGTTGTTACTCCCTGGATTGCCCCACCTATCGCTCCACCAATCGCCCCTGATATGGCTCCTTGACCAAATGTTCCTCCCATAATGACCGACGATACTCCGCCGATCACTGCACCCTCGGCCGCACCTATCAGCGCATGAACCCCAATATTAATAAACAAATTACTGGAAATCATCCCAATACCAGGCAGCAAAAAGCCCGCTGCAAGGCCTATACCGGCACTTATTAATGGTCTCCAATTGCCCTGAAAAGCTTGGTAAACCTGATCATGTAAAAGAACTCCTCCCAACACATAGGAAGCAACTTTTTCAACACCCTTCCAAAACTTCTTCCACCAAGAATGCCCACTCGGATCGATGCGGTTAGTTGGATTATTCCCGCAATATGCGTACCGGTTTAAGGTTTGAGGGTCACTTAGCGACTGAACAATCGTATCAGGCGTGATAAACCGCCCGAGCGACGGATCATAATACCTCGCCCCGTAGTAGTAGAGACCCG
>CAZTCI010000010.1:0-1832 GCA_964612665.1 uncultured Planctomycetales bacterium
AATTACGCCACCAAACAAAGTTATGAACGTGAAATTATCATTCATTTAAAAGATGAGGGGATTGATTTTATTGTTCTGGCTGGTTATATGCGGCTCTTAACACCGTTTTTTATCAAAAATTATCCGCAGATTTTTAACATCCATCCTTCGCTTTTGCCTTCCTTTAAAGGAATTGACGGGATTAAAGATGCCTTTACATACGGATCAAAAGTGACAGGCGTCACAGTTCATTTTGTCGACGATAAAATGGATCATGGGCCAATTATTCTGCAGGAGGCGATTCGTATTGGAGAAAAAGATACCTTGGAAACACTGGAAGAGAAAATTCACAATGTTGAGCATCGTTTATATCCTAAAGCCATTTCACTTTTTGTGGAGGGGCGTTTGAAAATCAAAGGAAGGAAAGTTAAAATCCTAGAAGCTTCTTCTAAAGAAGAAATCGACGACTCCGCAACACATTCCTCTGCTGAATAAATTTTTACATCCCGCTAGGAAGCGCAAAATTCATTTCGATGGTGTGCCCATCTTTGTCTTTGAGATCTTCTAGTGCCGGTTTCTGAATAGTTTCGGTTGTTTTTGTATTAAGATCTGTAATCTTAACACCTTCAAAGTCACTAAAATTGTACGCATCAATAACGTCCGCCGCTTGTTTTAAAATTTCTTTCTTTGTATCTTCCGACGGGCTAAACGCGCTTGATTGATATTTATAAGTGATCCTCTGCACAATCTGTTTGGCTAAAAATTCGCTTAAATTAATTTCGCGGTATTCGATATGCTTTCCTTCCAAATCTTCTTTGATTTTATTATCCCCTCGCACTTCATATACGAAACGTTTGGTAAATTCTTCCTGACTTAAAGCAGCAATCAATGAAAGACCTTTTTTAAGATCATCGAAATAGACGGTATGCACAATTTCAATTCCCCGCACGACATCAGCGATGACAAAGACAATAAACTGAGGTAAGGATTCTTTGGCGTGCAGGGGATCAAGGTCTAAGAAACTTCTTTGGATGGCTGATAAAATATTTTGTTGGGCTTTTAAATATTCTTGGCTATAGCCTGATGTGTAGCCTAAGGATTTGGAATAAGTTTTTGTCGTGGCAATATCATACTCAATTTCAAAATTTTTTTCATTAAAACGGGCGTCAATAAAACGAAGAGAAAGACTTTCCGTTGGTTGATTAGAATTTGGAGTGTTTTCATTTGCAGCTTTGGCTTCAACCAAAGGATATTTAATGGGAAGATATACCCAAATCGTTTTTCCTACTCGTTTGGTGACGATGTCGTAATGAAATTCGTCTTTGGCGATTTGAATTAATTTTTCCTGTGCTTGCGATAAATTAACCGGCTCTTTTGTGCCAAATTTAAAACATCCGCACAAATAAAATGAAAGAAAAACCAGGAAAAATTTTTTAAGGGATGTCGATTTAAACATTATCCTTTTAAGGAGGGGCGACTTAAGGGTTTAACGCCGAATTTATCAAAAATAGCGACGATCTCATCGTATTCGAGTTCTTCTTTGCGAAGCAGTTCTTGGGCGAAATGTTCAAATAAATCTTGGTGTTTTAAAATAATCTCGCGGATCTCTTTAAGGGCTGTTTGTAAAATGTCTTGAACGTCATTATCAAGAATTTCCTTGGTTTTCTCCGATATAAAAAGTTGGCCATTGTTGCCAGAAATTAAAAAATCCCCAATAAGCCCGGATTTTCCCATGCCGTAGCGCCAAACCATGGCGTGGGCTAAGCGGGAGGCTTGATAAAAATCACTCCCCGGCCCGCCGCCAACACCACTGCTTGTTTTGCCAAATTTGATTTTCTCGGCAACATAGCTTT
>CAZTCI010000011.1:0-1602 GCA_964612665.1 uncultured Planctomycetales bacterium
GACGTGAGCTCTATCAAAAAAAAGATTCAAAAAGAAAATTATCACGAATTAAGAATTGCATTATCCAAGGAATTAAAAAAATACATTGTGCCCAAGGGTTCGATTTGTATCGACGGCGTGAGCTTGACGGTCGGAGAGGTTAAAAAAGATTTTTTTTCGGTGTATTTGATTCCTTACACGCGTAACATAACCACTTTAGGATCAAAGAAAGAAAATGATAAAGTAAATATTGAAACAGATATTCTGGCGAAGTATGTTTTGAATAATAGAGGGAAGAGGTAAGGGATAGAGGTATGGGAAAAAGGATTGTCGTCACAGGATTGGGGCTTTTGGCCAGTAACGGTAAGGGTAAGGATGAATTTTGGCAAGCCATCAAGGAAGGCCGCACCGGTCATAAGCCGATTACTCTTTTTGACCCGGTTGATTTTCAAGTCAAAGTGGCTGGCGAGATCAGCGATTTTGATGCTGTGCAATATATGGGAAAGAAGGGTTTGCGTAATCTTGATCGAAGCACCCGACTTTTGGTGTCGTCGGCTTTTTAGCCGTCGATGATACGGGGTTTAAAATTACCGATGAGAATACGGATGATGTTGGCGTTTCGGTTGGTACGACGTTAGGTAGCCTTAAAAGCATCAGTGAATTTGATGAGGTGACACTTCGTGACGGCCCGCGCTACACCAACCCCGCGCTTTTTCCAAATACGGTCATTAATTCGCCGGCGAGCCAGGTTTCCATTTGGCACAATATCCAAGGATTTAATTCAACCATCTCGACGGGTTTTACCTCGAGTTTGGATGCCATTAATTACGCGTATGATTTTATTCAGATGGACCTTGCCAAGTTGGTTTTTACCGGGAGTGTTGAAGAATTATGCATCCAAACATTCTGGGGATTTTACGCGCTTAAATATCTTTCGGGCTCTAAAGACGGCCAGGAGTTTATCAATTGCCCTTTTGACAAGCGCCGAAATGGAATTACGTTTGGCGAAGGCGCGTGTTTGATTGCGTTTGAAGATTTGGAACACGCGAAGAAACGCGGCGCGCGGATTTACGGCGAGGTTTTAAGTTTTGGGTATTATTTTGATCCGTTTAAGATCCATAAATTTAACCCCAGAGGAACGGGCATGAAAGAGGCGATGAAAAATGCGCTCAATCAAGCCGGGATGCAGGCGAGCGACATCGATTATATTTGCGCGAACGCCAATTCGACTAAAGACGCCGATAAAATTGAAACCGCGGCGATTAAAGATGTGTTTGGAAAACAGGCGTACAAAATTCCGGTGAGCTCGATTAAATCCATGACGGGCGAATGTTATAGTTTATCCGGCTCATTTGCGGTTGCGGCCTCCTTAGGCGCGCTTAGCGAAGATTTTATTCCTCCAACGGTTAATTACAAAGAATCCGATCCAGACTGCGATTTGGATTACGTTCCCAACACGGCCCGAAGGATGAAATTAAATAATATTTTGGTAAACACTTTTGGCCCTAACGGAAGCAACTGTTGTATGGTTTTGGGAAGATATAAATAGTGTTACGTGTCAGGTGTCACGTGACACATAACACGTAACACAAAAATAAGATTATGATTTTAAAAAATAAAAAT